>NZ_JBXUNV010000003.1:552276-574513 GCF_057196085.1 Serratia sp. DFXYC6
CATCCGTAGCTCAGCTGGATAGAGTACTCGGCTACGAACCGAGCGGTCGGAGGTTCGAATCCTCCCGGATGCACCATGTTTAACCTCCCGTATCGCGAAGAGAAATCGTCATGCGGGTGGTAAAAAGAAAGTGTCCTTGGGGAGGATAACGTTGCTTTAGCAACGGCCCGCAGGGTGAGGCGTTGGCGCCGAATCATCCTCCCGGATACACCATCTAAGAGAAACCCGCCCTGGCGGGTTTTTCGCTTTTCAGCATTTAGCCATTCTCTCTTCCCCCCTTTCCTGCTTTGTACCCGATCGATCACAGCACATTCCGCTATGACGCAGTCAGCGACAACCCAACGGCTTTACGCTAAAGTAGTTTTCTTTCCTCAACGATCATGGAGTAACGATGTACGACCGCTATCAGGGTCTTATTTTCGACATGGACGGCACGATTCTGGACACCGAGCCAACGCACCGCAAAGCGTGGAGTGAAGTGCTGTCACGTTATGGCATGACGTTTGATGAAGCGGCTATGGTGGCGCTGAGCGGTTCACCGACCTGGCGCATCGCTCAGGCGATTATCGCCAGCCACCAGGCCGATCTCGATCCCCATCACTTGGCCGCGGAGAAAACCCGCGCGGTGGAGGCGATGCTGTTGGACAGCGTGCGCCCGTTGCCGCTGATCGAGGTGGTAAAATCCTATCACGGTCGTCGTCCGATGGCGGTCGGTACCGGCAGCGAGCACCGCATGGCGGAAATGCTGCTGCGTCATCTCGGCCTGTTCAACTGCTTCGACGCGATCGTCGGTGCGGACGACGTACAGCGCCATAAACCGGAGCCGGACACCTTCCTGCGTTGCGCCGAACTTATCGGCGTGCCGCCGGAAAAGTGCGTGGTGTTTGAAGACGCCGAGTTCGGCATTCAGGCGGCAAAAAGCGCCGGTATGGACGTGGTAGACGTTCGCACGCTGTGAGTAGTACGCTAGCCGTAATATCGTTATTTGGCAGCAGCTTCCTCAGTGCGACGCTGCTGCCGGGAAATTCAGAAATCGTTCTGGTCGCTTTGCTGACCCAGAGTCGCGTCTCGCCGGAATTGCTGGTGCTGGCCGCGACCCTGGGCAACACGCTGGGCGGCTTGACCAATGTCATTATCGGGCGCCTGTTACCGGCGTTGAAACCACAGCGGGGGCTGGCAACGGCGCTCGGGTGGCTGCAACGCTTCGGCCCGGCTGCGCTGTTGCTCAGCTGGGTGCCGGTGGTGGGCGATTTGTTGTGCGTGTTGGCAGGTTGGCTGCGCATGCCCTGGGGCTCTGTCGCGCTGTTTCTGTGTATCGGAAAAGCGCTGCGTTACATCGTTTTGGCTATGATAACGGTACAGGGCATCGCCTGGTGGCAGTAACCAAGTGAATATAACTCAATATTCTCTCGGGTGCGGATTCAGTATGCTTACGAGTTATTGTTTTTAGAAGCGGGAGGTCAATTTGATCCCGGACGTATCACAGGCGCTTTCTTGGTTGGAAGCCCATCCTCAGGCATTAAAAGGCATTCGTCGCGGCATCGAGCGTGAAACGCTGCGAGTCACGCCGAACGGCACCTTGGCGACTACCGGGCATCCGGAAAAGCTGGGGGCGGCATTGACGCATCACTGGATCACCACGGATTTCGCCGAGGCGCTGTTAGAGTTCATTACGCCGGTTGATGACAATATCGATCACTTGCTGACGTTCCTGCGCGATATTCATCGCTACGTGGCGCGCAACATTGGCGATGAGCGCATGTGGCCGCTCAGCATGCCGTGCTTTATCGAAGCCGAGCAGGATATTGAGCTGGCGCAGTTCGGTTCGTCGAACATCGGCCGCATGAAGACGCTGTACCGCGAAGGGTTGAAGAATCGCTATGGCGCGCTGATGCAGACCATTTCCGGCGTGCACTACAACTTCTCGCTGCCGCTGGAGTTTTGGCAGGCCTGGGCTGGCGTGCAGGACGCAGAAAGTGGTAAAGAGCAGATCTCGGCGGGGTATTTCCGTCTGATCCGCAACTACTACCGTTTCGGTTGGGTGATCCCGTATCTGTTCGGTGCATCGCCGGCCATTTGTTCTTCGTTCCTCAAAGGGCGCGAGACCACTCTGCCGTTCGAACGCACCGAGCAGGGGATGTGCTACCTGCCGTACGCCACCTCGCTGCGTCTGAGCGACCTGGGTTATACCAACAAGTCGCAGAGTAATCTGGGCATCACCTTCAACGATCTGCACAGCTATGTGGCCGGTTTGAAGCGGGCGATCGTTACGCCTTCCGAAGAGTTCGCCAGGCTGGGCGTGAAAGAGGGTGATCGTTACCTGCAGTTGAACAGCAACGTGCTGCAAATCGAGAACGAGCTGTATGCGCCGATCCGGCCGAAGCGCGTGACCAAAAGCGGCGAAACGCCGTCAGACGCGCTGCTGCGCGGCGGTATCGAATACATCGAAGTGCGTTCGCTGGATATCAACCCGTTCTCGCCGATCGGCGTGGATGCGGTGCAGGCGCGTTTCCTGGATCTGTTCCTGGTGTGGTGCGCGCTGGCCGATGCGCCGGAGATGAGCAGCGATGAACTGCTGTGCACGCGCAAGAACTGGAACCGGGTGATTCTGGAAGGGCGCAAACCGGGTCAGACCATCGGCATCGGCTGTGGCACCAGCCATGAACCGCTGGAAAAAGTGGGCAAGGCGCTGTTCGCCGATCTGCGTCGGGTAGCAGAAGTGTTGGACGGCGAAGCCGGCAACCGTCAATACCAGCAGGTGTGCGATGAGCTGGTCGCCGCGTTTGACGATCCTGAGCTGACCTTCTCCGCGCGCATTCTGAAGGCGATGAAGGCGGAAGGCACCGGACGCGTCGGTCTGCAGCTGGCGGAGCAGTATCGCCAGACATTGCTGGAAGAACCGTTGGAAATCCTGAACGAAGCCGAGCTGGATAAAGAGCGGGAAGCCTCTTGGCAGCGTCAACGCGACATAGAAGCCAATGATACGCTAAGCTTTGAAGCGTTCCTGAAGCAAAACGGCGGAAGCTGAAAAAGAAAAAGGCCACATCAATGTGGCCAAATATGCATCTCTGATGACAGGGATGATGATAACAAATGCGCGTCTTTCACATACTCAGACTCGCAGGGTTGGAAAAGGTTTCCCGGTTAGGAAAAAAAGTTTCGAAATAAATGCTCTTTTACGAGGAGGTAGCGAAATGCCATTGCTGGATAGCTTTACCGTCGATCATACCCGTATGGCAGCCCCGGCTGTCCGCGTTGCGAAAACCATGAAAACGCCTCATGGCGATACCATCACGGTATTTGATCTGCGCTTTTGCCGCCCGAACCTGGAAGTGATGCCCGAACGCGGCATTCACACGCTGGAACACCTGTTCGCCGGCTTTATGCGCGACCACCTGAACGGCCAGGGCGTGGAGATTATCGACATCTCCCCAATGGGCTGTCGCACCGGTTTCTACATGAGCCTGATCGGCGTGCCGGAAGAGCAGCGCGTTGCCGATGCCTGGAAAGCGGCGATGGCAGACGTGCTGAAAGTGACCGACCAGCGCAAGATCCCTGAGCTGAACGAGTACCAGTGTGGTACCTACCACATGCACTCGCTGGAAGAAGCGCAGGAGATCGCCAAGCACATTCTGGATAACGGCGTGGTGGTGAACCACAACGACGAACTGGCGCTGCCGAAAGAGAAGCTGCAGGAGCTGCATATCTAACCGTACGTTTCCCGCAGAGACAAAAAAGACGCGATTTCGCGTCTTTTTTACGTTCTGGCGGAGGGTTAGTGATGGCCGATGCTGGACTGCAGCGAGGTGATCGGCGTGACCAGCACCTGTTTGATCATATTGCCCTGCACGTCGAGAATGTCGATATCGTAATGGCCGATACGCACCCGGGTGCCGATTTCGGGGATCTCTTCCAGTTCTTCCAGCAGCATGCCGTTGACGGTGCGAGCCTCGTTGGCGGGTAAAGTCCAGTTAAAGGCCTTGTTCAGCTCCCGCACGTTGGCGGTGCCGTCGATCAAGACCGAGCCGTCGCTCTGCGGCGTGACTTCTTCCGCCAGCGTCGGCGACATCGAGGTGGTGAAGTCGCCGACGATCTCCTCGAGGATGTCTTCCACCGTAACCAGGCCCTGAATGTCGCCGTACTCGTCGACCACGATGCCGACCTTCTCTTTGTTGCGCTGGAATTTCACCAGCTGCACGTTGAGCGGCGTGCCTTCCGGTACGAAGTAGATCTCATCGGCGGCGCGCAGCAGGTTCTCTTTGTTAAACTCTTTTTTCTCGGTCATCAGACGGTAGGCTTCGCGCACGCGCAGCATGCCGATCGCGTCGTCCAGCGAGCTGCGATACAGCACGATGCGGCCGTGCGGCGAGTGGGTCAGCTGGCGCATGATCGACTTCCAGTCGTCGTTGACGTCGATGCCGACGATCTCGGTGCGCGGCACCATGATGTCGTTGACCGTCACCTTTTCCAGGTCCAGCACCGAGATCAGCATGTCCTGATTGCGGCGGGAGATCTGCGACTGGGATTCACGCACGATGGTGCGCAGCTCATCCTTGCTGACGGCGTCGCTGATGCGCACGTTGGTGCGGATACCGAACAGGCGCAAGGTCAGGCTGGTGATGCCGTTGAGCAACCAGACCAGCGGGAACATCACCTTTTGCAACGGGGCCAGCAGGACGCTGCTGGGGAAGGCGATGCGTTCCGGATAGAGCGCGGCGAAGGTTTTCGGCAGCACTTCGGCGAACAACAGCACGGCGAAGGTCAGCACGCCGGTCGCAATCGCCACGCCGAGATCGCCATACAGCCGCATGCCGACGATGGTCGCCAGCGCCGAGGCGAGGATGTTGACCAGGTTGTTGCCGATCAGCACCAGGCCGATCAGCCGATCCGGTTTTTGCAGCAGCTTCTCCACCCGGCGCGCCGAACGGTTACCCTGCTTGGACAGGTGGCGCAGGCGATAACGGTTGAGCGTCATCATGCCGGTTTCGGAGGCGGAGAAGTAAGCGGAGACCACGATCATGATCACCAGGATAATGATGAGGGTCCCCGTCGACACATGCTCCAATGCAGTATTCCTTATAGAGAGGGAAAGTTGAACCGGGCTGGCTCAGCGCACCATCACCTGTTGAATCAGACGGCTGCCGAAGTAGGCGAGCGTCAGCAGGAAGGCGCCGGCGAAGCTGAACCAGACGACGCGGCGGCCGCGCCAGCCTTCATGGTAATGGCCCCACAGCAACACGATATACACGAACCAGGCCATGATCGACAACACGGCTTTATGCACGTTCTCTTTGCTGAACAGATTATCCATGTACAGCAGGCCGGTGCACAGGGTGAGCGTCAGCAGCACCACGCCGATCTGGGTGATATGGAACATCTTGCGCTCGATGCTCATCAGCGGCGGCATGTCGGCGCTGAAGGTCAGCTTTTTGTTTTTCAACAGGTAGTCGAGCCAGGCGAGCTGTAAGGCGTAGAGCGCGGCGATGATAAGGGTGGCGTAAGAGAACAGCGCCAGGCCGATATGCACCATCAATTCCGGGCTGGCTTCCAGGTGAGTGATGAACTCGCCGGGCATGAAGCTGGCGAAGGCCAGATTGATCATCGCGAAGCTGTAGACGATCGGCAGCAGGAACCAGCCGCGATCGCGTGAAGCGACGAAGGTCATCACCGAACAGATGATCAGGCTGACGATAGAACCAATGTTCAGCAGGCTGAGATTCTGCCCGGCGCTGACGTCAAAGATGCGCTGCTGAAGCGCGATGGCGTGGCAAATCAACGCCACCACCGCCGAGACGAGGGCGAGCCGACGGTATGCGCTGTTCTTCCGCAACAAGCTGGGAATGATCAGTCCAAGGCTGAGCAGGTAGGCCATCAAAGCCACAATGGAGAAAACTGGCATAACGTTTAATTTTGCTTCGGCGTGGTTAATTGGAGTGTCAGTATAGCGTTGCGCGCGTTTCACTCCAACCTATCTCCAACGCTGAGGCAGAGATCCTGCGCGCTTCGTGTTATCATCGGCGCAATTGTGTCGCCGGAGCGGCCTGTCATTACACGTTGAGCATGAGACGATGTTTGAAAATTTAACCGATCGATTGTCGCGCACGTTGCGCAATATCAGCGGCCGCGGGCGGCTGACCGAAGAGAATATCAAGGAAACCCTGCGTGAAGTGCGTATGGCATTGCTGGAAGCGGACGTTGCGCTGCCGGTGGTGCGCGACTTCATCAACCGCGTCAAAGAGAGCGCGGTTGGCCATGAAGTCAACAAAAGCCTGACGCCGGGGCAGGAGTTCGTCAAGATCGTCAAGGGCGAGCTGATCGCCGCGATGGGCGAAGTCAACACCGAGCTGAATCTGGCGGCCCAGCCGCCGGCGGTGGTGCTGATGGCGGGCCTGCAGGGGGCCGGTAAAACCACCAGCGTCGGTAAGCTCGGCAAGTTCCTGAAAGAAAAACAGAAGAAGAAAGTGTTGGTGGTTTCCGCGGACGTTTATCGCCCGGCGGCGATCAAACAGCTGGAAACCTTGGCGGAAGGCGTCGGCATCGACTTCTTCCCGTCTGACGTCAAAGAAAAACCGATCGACATCGTCAATCGCGCGCTGCAACAGGCCAAGCTGAAGTTCTACGATGTCCTTATTGTCGATACCGCCGGCCGCTTGCACGTTGACGAAGCGATGATGGACGAGATCAAACAGGTGCACGCGGCGATCAAGCCGGTGGAAACCCTGTTCGTGGTCGACGCCATGACCGGCCAGGACGCCGCCAATACCGCCAAGGCGTTTAACGAAGCGCTGCCGCTGACCGGCGTGGTGCTGACCAAGGTCGACGGCGATGCGCGCGGCGGTGCCGCGTTGTCCATCCGCCATATCACCGGCAAGCCGATCAAGTTCCTTGGCGTCGGCGAGAAGACCGAAGCGCTGGAGCCGTTTTACCCGGATCGCGTGGCATCGCGCATCCTGGGCATGGGCGACGTGCTGTCGCTGATCGAAGATATCGAAAGCAAGGTCGACCGCGAGCAGGCAGAGAAGCTGGCCAACAAGCTGAAGAAGGGCGACGGTTTCGATCTGACCGACTTCCTGGAGCAGCTCAAGCAGATGCGCAACATGGGCGGCATGGCCAATATGCTGAGCAAGCTGCCGGGCGCCGGCCAACTGCCGGACAACGTCAAGTCGCAGATGGACGACAAAGTGCTGGTGCGCATGGAGGCGATCATCAACTCGATGACGCTGAAAGAGCGTGCCAAACCGGAAATCATCAAGGGCTCGCGCAAGCGCCGCATCGCGATGGGGGCCGGCATGCAGGTGCAGGACGTCAACCGCTTGCTGAAGCAGTTCGACGAAATGCAGCGTATGATGAAGAAGATGAAAAAAGGCGGTATGGCGAAGATGATGCGCGGCATGAAAGGTATGATGCCGCCGGGCTTCCCTGGCCGCTGACGGGCTTCCGCACGCCGAGTGCGGGCGCTTTCAGCATTCGCCGTTCGCGGTGAAAACCGTCCGAAATTTGACAGGCTGCAAAAGTTGTCCCCTGCGATCGACGCTTTAGATTGCTTTTTGCGCCAAAATGAGTAAAATTTTCGGGCTTTTTATATTGCAACCGGGCCCCGTCCCTCAATGGGGCCCGGCTGTTTTATTAACTAAAGAGGATGTTATGGTAACAATTCGTTTGGCACGTGGCGGCGCTAAAAAGCGTCCGTTCTATCAAGTAGTAGTGACCGACAGCCGCAACGCTCGTGATGGTCGTTTCATCGAGCGCGTAGGCTTCTTCAACCCGATCGCTTCCGGTCAGGCTGAAGCACTGCGTCTGGACCTGGACCGCATCGAGCACTGGGTTGGTCTGGGTGCAACCGTTTCTGATCGCGTTCACGCGCTGATCAAAGACGCTAAGAAAGCAGCTTAATCTGTCGCGGTGGTGGCAATGAGCAAGCAACTCAAACCGGTAGCGCCTAAGCAGCCGATTGTACTCGGTAAAATGGGTTCCGCTTACGGCATTCGTGGTTGGCTCAGAGTGTTTTCATCCACCGAGAACGCCGAAAGCATTTTTGACTATCAGCCGTGGTTTATCCAGCAGGCGGGTCAGTGGCAGCATATCGAGTTGGAAGGCTGGAAGCGCCACAGTCAGGATCTGATCATCAAAGTCAAAGGCATTGACGATCGGGACGCGGCGAATCTGCTGACTAATCGCGAGATTATGGTGGATTCCGATCAACTTCCTCCGCTGGAGGGTGATGATTACTACTGGAAAGACCTGATGGGCTGCCAGGTAGTCACCTCCGCCGGCTACGAGCTGGGTAAAGTCATCGATATGATGGAAACCGGCTCGAACGATGTGATGGTTGTGAAAGCGAACCTGAAAGATGCGTTCGGCATGAAGGAGCGGTTGATTCCGTTTCTTCATGGGCAGGTTATCAAGAAAGTCGATCTCACTGCTCGCGTGATTGAGGCAGATTGGGATCCTGGTTTTTGACCCCCGGATCAAACGGTCGAAGCAAGTGGAATAACGGTAAGGGGATTGGCTTGTGTTCATCGGTATTGTAAGCCTGTTTCCTGAGATGTTCCGCGCTATCACCGATTACGGGGTGACTGGCCGGGCAGTAAAAAATGGCCTGCTGAGCGTGCAGTGTTGGAGTCCTCGCGACTTCACCTACGACCGGCATCGCACCGTGGACGATCGCCCTTACGGCGGCGGCCCGGGAATGCTGATGATGGTGCAACCTTTACGGGAAGCCATTCATGCGGCGAAAGCAGCGGCAGGCGAGGGAGCAAAGGTGATTTATCTGTCACCTCAGGGGCGCAAGCTGGATCAAACCGGCGTGTGCGAACTGGCGGCCAATCAGAAGATGATTCTGGTGTGCGGCCGTTACGAAGGGATAGACGAGCGCGTAATTCAAACCGAAATTGACGAAGAATGGTCAATCGGCGATTACGTTCTCAGCGGCGGGGAACTGCCGGCGATGACCCTGATTGATTCAGTCGCCCGTTTCATACCGGGTGTGCTGGGCCATCAGGCCTCAGCGGAGGAAGACTCCTTCGCCGACGGATTGCTGGACTGCCCGCACTATACCCGCCCCGAGGTGTTGGAAGGAATGGAAGTACCGCCGGTTCTGCTGTCGGGCAACCATGCCGAGATACGTCGCTGGCGCTTAAAGCAGTCGCTGGGCCGAACCTGGCTTAGAAGACCTGAACTTCTAGAAAGCCTAGCTCTGACTGACGAGCAAGCGGTGTTGCTGGCTGAGTTCCAACGGGAACATCAGGCCAGGCAACAGGACTATGAAGGAAACGTCTGACATCAGACGGGACCGATATATCAGTTTACCTAGGGTAAGAGACATATTATGAGCAACATTATTAAGCAACTTGAACAAGAGCAGATGAAACAAGACGTACCTGCATTCCGTCCGGGTGATTCCGTGGAAGTGAAGGTATGGGTCGTTGAAGGTAGCAAAAAACGTCTGCAGGCATTCGAGGGCGTGGTTATCGCTATCCGTAACCGCGGTCTGCACTCTGCATTCACTGTTCGTAAGATTTCCAACGGCGAAGGTGTTGAGCGCGTATTCCAGACTCACTCCCCAGTAATCGACAGCATTACTGTTAAACGTCGTGGTGCCGTTCGTAAAGCTAAACTGTACTACCTGCGTGAACGTACTGGTAAGGCTGCTCGTATCAAAGAGCGTCTGAACCGCGTTAACTAACGCTGCATCCAAAAGTTAATAGTTATCAGGGGTTGGCCTATGCCAACCCCTTTTTTTATCTTAAAACCTCGACATGTTGCATTTGCGAGATTTCGTCTGCGCACCGCCAACATAATAAAGCCTGCATAAGCAGGCTTTTTACATTACAGCGCTGCGGCGCTGTGTTTCTGCTGACTCTCCGGCGGGTGAGGCTGAGCCGGGATAATGTCATCGCCAGGTTTGACGATCACCCGCGCGACGGAC
Source organism: Serratia sp. DFXYC6 (assembly GCF_057196085.1). Lineage (NCBI taxonomy): Bacteria > Pseudomonadati > Pseudomonadota > Gammaproteobacteria > Enterobacterales > Yersiniaceae > Serratia > Serratia sp. DFXYC6. The sequence continues at coordinate 562,205 of NZ_JBXUNV010000003.1, forward strand.
TCGTGCGTGGCGAATGTGCAGCTGCAATTGATGTTGCGGCATTGATGGTAACGCTCTTTGGTCGACTCGCTCAGATAGCGGCTGGAGCGAGTGTGGGCCACGTGACCGCATAGTGGACAGTGCATCATAAGAACCCCCTTGAACAAATTAAGTGAAATTGGTGTGGCATCACCTTTGGCGAGCGAACTCGTCATCATGAGGCAATGCCCTGCAAGCACAGTGCGCGTTCCATGGCGCGTCGCTGTTCCAGCCCTTTGTTTTTCTTTCCGTTTACGTAAACCCAGCGTGGCAGCTGATCGCAGGCCTGCCGCCACTGGCGCTGTTGCAGCAGCGCGACTAGCGTAGAGTGGCAGGCTGCGCTGACGCCCACATTGAAGGCGAAGGCGATCGCCGCATCATAGGTTTGTTGCGAGAGCGTATCCGGCAGGCAGGCGGCCATGCCGCGCTCGGTGCGGCGAACATCGTCGACCAAATCCATCGCGGCTTTGTGTTCATCAATCGCTTTACCAGGGATGACGCCAGCGGTGTGCCCAATGCCCTGCGTCCACACCCCGGCGCTGCACTGGTACGGCGACAGGCGGCAACCTTCGAGATCGGCGATCAGCCTGAGGCCGGCTTCTGAGGTTTGCAGCTCGCCAAATGACGGCAACAGCACGGCGATGGCCAAAACGGCGGCGACGCTGCAGCGCTTAACGGTTGCACTCATCGTAAATTTTCCTCCGCGATGTCGCATTGCGCTCAATGGCCTTCAAGATCTGCAGGCTTTTACGTCGGTAGTACCAGTTCACCAGAAACGTGCCGATGCCTACCGCCGCACCGACTAAAAAGGCAATGTCCTGCGGAGACAGCTTGCCGAGCCAGGCGAGAAACAGCGCCATGGCGTAGGTGATGAATGAGGTTATTTTCTCCATAGCATTATGCTCGCTTCGTTTACAGAATCTCGGGAGCCGGAGGCATCAATGTGAGACAGCTTGCTATCGATATCCATCATGCTCCTGGTCTGTATGATAATCACTGTATATGCATACAGTATTAAGCTATTTGCTAAAGTCGTCAATGGGTGAGGTGAATATTTTTAGCAGATTGTGCAAAAGAGGGAGGGGGCGGCATAAAAAAAGCCCATCGATGATGGGCTTCGAGAAATAATGGGGGAGATTACAGGCCGTAGACCAGCGTGACCGAGGTGGTGGTATCTGTGTTCTTCGGCGCTGAGGCCGGCGGTTTGCTGTTGTAGGTCACGGTGTAAGCAACGCGCAATGAGAAGCGATCGTTGATCGCCACGTTCAACGCGCTTTCCGAGTTCAGCGTGGTTTCTTCGTTCGCCAGCGCGGAAACGCCCTGAATGAACTTGGTGTTGTCGGTCAACTGATAGGAATAGTTGGCCGCACCATAGGCCAGCCCCTTGGTCGAGCGGCCGCCGCCATGGTATTCGTCATGGCGCACGCCGGGACCGAATTCCACCCGCAGGTCACTGAGCGGCCCGTTAAGGAGTTGACGGCCGTAGCCGCCGGTCAGCGTGGAGCGTGAATCGTAACCGTTGAAACGGTCACTCAGCCAGCTGGCCTGACCGAACAGGTAGTTGCGATCGGTCAGGTTATAGCGCGTACGGCCACCGGCCTGGTATTTTTCGGACGAGCGCACGTTGGAGGAGGTGGTGTTGTTGGCCGCCCCCCACAGGCTGTACGCCGCGTCGCTGTTGAACCAGGTCATGTTGGTGTTGGCCAACAGGGTGGAGCTCTGCGAGTTGCCTGACTGGGCGTTGTAGCCCGCCTGCACGTTGCCTTCGAACGGTTTCTTGGCGGTGGCCGGATCGTCCATCGCGGTGAAAAGAGTATTGTCGGCAAGGGCTGAAACACTGGTGAAAGTCGTTAAGCAGCAAATATACAGCGGAAAAGCGCGACGAGCGCGAGAAGAGAGCATCTTGGATCCAGTTGTTAAGGGGAGTTATTGTTGATGACGGTCACATTATATCGGTTCATTTCGGCGACAAAAATAGCCGCCATTAGCTTAAGTTTTTAATTTTTATCCCTCATTTATTCGCTTTTCTTCTACTTAAAATCATCGCTTTTGGCGGCATTTCGTGCTGATCCTGCTTCGCACTGGCGTCGGTGCCGAGATCGGCGGCGTATTTTCGCTGTAAAACTAAGTGTACAAATTTATTTACGAATGTTCATTTTTCTTAGACCGGGTGGCTAATGTGGAATGACGGGGTTTGTTATTCATTAATGTTATGTATTTATTGTATTTTAACTGGTTTTTACAAGCCTTTTTCAAAGGTGATTTAATCAGGGTGATTACGGTAATTTTTTATTTACGGAAAATGGATTGAAAACTTTACATATCGTGATAGGGTAGAGCCCTGAAACGCTCAATGTTCCATTTCAACGCATAACGCCAAACGACAGGAATAGCATCATGCAAAAAGACGCGCTCAATAACGTACACATCAGTGCAGAACAGGTTCTCATCACGCCGGAGGAGCTGAAAAACCAGTTCCCGCTCAGCGCCGACGACGAAAATGAGATCGCCACTGCGCGCAACACTATCGCCAACATTTTGCAGGGGCGCGATCATCGCCTGTTGGTGGTGTGCGGGCCTTGTTCGATCCACGATCCGGACGCGGCGCTGGACTATGCCCGTCGTTTGAAAACCCTGGCGGCTGACTTGAGCGATCAGCTGTATATCGTTATGCGCGTCTACTTTGAAAAACCCAGAACCACTGTCGGCTGGAAAGGTTTGATCAACGATCCGTACATGGACGGTTCGTTTGACGTTGAGGCAGGCTTGCATATCGCGCGTCGCCTGTTGCTGGATCTGGTGGGCATGGGCTTACCGTTGGCTACCGAAGCGTTGGATCCGAACAGCCCGCAGTACCTGGGGGATTTGTTCAGCTGGTCGGCGATCGGTGCGCGCACCACCGAATCTCAGACCCACCGAGAAATGGCCTCCGGCCTGTCGATGCCGGTCGGCTTCAAAAACGGCACCGACGGCAGCTTGGGTACCGCCATCAACGCCATGCGCGCCGCCGCTATGCCGCACCGCTTCGTCGGCATCAACCAGGCAGGCCAGGTTTGCCTGCTGCAAACGCAGGGCAACCCGGACGGACACGTGATCCTGCGCGGCGGCAAAACGCCGAACTACAGTGCTGAGCACGTCGCGGCCTGTGAAAAACAGATGCTTGAGGCGGGACTCCACCCGTCCTTGATGATAGATTGCAGCCATGGCAACTCGAATAAAGACTATCGCCGTCAGCCGGCGGTGGCCGAGTCCGTGGTGGAGCAGATCAAGGCGGGCAACCGCTCAATCACCGGCATTATGCTGGAGAGCCATCTGCATGAGGGCAACCAGTCTTCCGAACAGCCGCGTGCAGACATGCGTTACGGTGTGTCCGTCACCGACGCCTGCATCAACTGGGAGAGCACGGAAACCCTGTTGCGCCATATGCATCAGGAACTCGGCGCTGCGCTGGCGGCCCGTACGGGAGAAAAGTAAGTTATGGTGGCAGAACTGACCGCGCTGCGCGATCAAATCGATGAGGTGGATAAAGCGCTGCTGGGTCTGCTGGCGAAACGCCTGCATCTGGTAGCGGAAGTGGGCGAAGTCAAAAGCCGTCATGGCCTGCCGGTTTACGTACCGGAGCGCGAAGCCGCGATGCTGGCCTCGCGTCGCCAGGAGGCGGAAAACCTCGGGGTGCCGCCGGATTTGATCGAGGACGTTTTGCGCCGCGTGATGCGCGAATCCTACGTCAGCGAGAACGATAAAGGCTTTAAAACTTTGTGTCCGCAGCTGCGGCCGATCGTCATCATCGGCGGCAACGGCCAGATGGGAAGGCTGTTCAGCCGCTTGCTGACGCTGTCGGGTTATCAGGTCAGGGTACTGGATCAGGAAGATTGGCCGCAGGCGGAACAGCTGCTGGCAGACGCCGGCATGGTGATCGTCAGCGTGCCGATCCACGTGACCGAGCAGGTGATAAGCCGCCTGCCGACGCTGCCTGCCGACTGTATTCTGGTGGATTTGGCGTCGGTGAAGAACCGCCCGCTGCATGCGATGTTGGCGGCGCACAGTGGCCCAGTGGTAGGGCTGCACCCGATGTTCGGCCCGGACGTGGGCAGCGTGGCGAAGCAGGTGGTGGTTTACTGCGACGGCCGCCAGCCGGAGGCTTACCAGTGGCTGCTTGAACAGCTGCAGGTGTGGGGCGCGCGGCTGCATCGCATCAGCGCGGTCGAACACGATCAGAACATGGCGTTTATTCAGGCGCTGCGCCACTTCGCCACCTTCGCCTACGGGTTGCATCTGGCGGAAGAGAACGTGCAACTGGAGCAGTTGCTGGCGCTCTCCTCGCCGATCTACCGGCTGGAGCTGGCGATGGTTGGCCGCCTGTTTGCGCAGGATCCGCAGCTTTACGCCGATATCATCATGTCGTCGGAGGAAAACGTGGCGCTGATTAAACGTTACTACCAGCGCTTCGGCGAGGCGATAACGCTGTTGGAGCATGGCGACAAACAGGCGTTTATCGACAGTTTCCGCAAGGTGGAGCACTGGTTCGGCGATTACGCCCAACGCTTCCTGGTGGAGAGCCGCACGCTGTTGCGACAGGCTAACGACAGCCGACAGTAAAACGCGGGCGGTAAACGTAAAAGGTTCGGCTTGGCCGAACCTTTTTTTATGGTTTCAGGATGGGTTGACCGGCACCACGGTGTCGCTCGGGTAGCAGCCCAGGACCTTCAGCGAGCGGGTGATTGGCGCCAGATCGCGCAGCGCTTTTTGCATCGCGTCGGCACGCAGGTTGGCCTGCACATCGATATAAAACATCTCTTCCCACGGATTGCCGTTGATCGGGCGTGATTCCAGTTTGGTCATGATGATGCCGTTGTCGCGCAGAACCAGCAGCGCTTCGACCAACGCACCGGATTGTTGGCCGGTCGCCATAATCAGCGTGGTTTTGGCCGGCACCTGTTCAGATACGTCGATCGCTTTGCGCGCCAGGACGATGAAGCGAGTGATGTTCTGCTGCTGGTTGGCGAGGTTGTGTTCCAGCACCTGCAGCCCGTACAACGCGCCGCCGGCCTCACTGCCCAGCGCCGCCACCTTCGGCGAATTCAGCTTGGCGACTTTCTCCATCGCCGCGGCGGTGCTTTCGGTGTACTCGATTTTCCAGTGCGGGAAGCGGTTAAGGAACTGGCTGCACTGTTGGAACGGCTGCGGGTGGCTGTAGACGGTTTCAATCTGGTTAAGATCGCTGTCGCCGGCCACCAGAACACAGTGGTCGATCGGGTTGGTCAGTTCGCCGACGATCGACAGGCTGGTGTGTTGCAGCAGATCGTACACCTCGTTAATCGAGCCGGAGCTGGTGTTCTCGATCGGCAAAATTGCGTAGTCCGCCTGGCCGGTTTCCACCTGGGTGAAGATATCCTGAAACTTTTGGCAACCGCATTCGATCAGCCGATCGAAATGGCGGGCGGCGTATTGGCGTGCCGCCAGATGTGAGTAGGAGCCTTTCGGGCCGAGAAAGGCGATGCGGGCGGAGTGTTGGCTGACGGGGTTGAGCTGGTGCTGCAGCAGCGCCTGCTGGGTCAGGACGGAATCTTCGATAATCAGTTGGAACAGGCGGGTGACGTAGAAGCCGTCCAGGTCGTAAGGTTTGGCGGCGGCGATCAGCGCATCCAGCAGATCGCGTTCGCGCTCTTTGTCGCGGATCGGACGATGAGAGTGCAGTTTGGTCTTGCCGACTTCGATCGCCAGCTCACGGCGTTCCGCCAGCAGGGCCAACAGTTTCAAGTCCAGTGCGCTGATGCGCTCGCGCAGCACCAATAACGGGTTGTCAGTCATAATCAGCTTCCGCCTTCAGTTCTTATTCGTTGTAAAACAGCCATAAAAAAAGCCCCCTGTCTCCAGGAGGCCTTATTGTTCGTCTTCGCATTCTTTCTCACACGACGAAACGCCTCCCAGTCAGGGGAAGGTAAAAAAGAATGCGAAGAAAAACGGTGTGCGTGGCATGGTCTACCTAAGGTTAATGCGAACAGGTTTTAAAGTAACCGTTGGTTTTTACCCCGTCAACAAAAATACCCGACAAAAAACGCGCCCTCGGGCGCGTTTGATGCGGCAACCGCAGTCGGACGGTTATTCCTGCTCTTGCGTGACTTCCGGCACGATGTCTTTCACGCTGGCGTTGCAGCGGCGCGCTTCGCCTTTGTGCTGCACCTTGTTCAGCTGGCGCTCCAGCTTGGCGATCAGCTCATTAACGGCGGTATACATGTCATCATGTTTGGCGCTGGCGACCAGCGGGCCGTTAGGCGTGGTAATGGTAGCATCGGCGACAAACCCTTGCGGTTCTTTGGATAAGACGATATGCGGGTTAATCAGCTGGGTCTGCCATTTTTCCAGTTTGGTGAGACGGTCTTCGACGTGATTGCGGATTGCGGGAGTGATATCCATTTGTTTGCTGGTAATGTTCAATGTCATATAACTTACCTCTCTGTCTTTCCGTCTTGGTGAATCCAGCATACCCCGCTTTTTGTTTAAATGCGTGATGTAAATCACGATTTTTTGTCACTTTTTGCAAAGTTAGTTCAATCTGTGATTCAGCATTTGAATTGGCTATCTAATGCTTGAGAGTTGCCGCCGGATGGCGCATTATCGATGAGTTGACCGGTGAGGAGTACTAGCTAACACCGTGTTTTTACTTGTGTATTTTTCCAGTAAAAACCAGGTCGACGCCAATGAAAACGGCAGCCTCGGCTGCCGTTTGGTTTTTCTGCCTGTGCCGAAGCACGCTTATTGCGGGTTGGCGGCGATCACTTTGGCCACTTTGTCAGCCTGGCCGTTCAGCTGCAGCTGCTTGTAGGCATTTTCCATCAGCGGCAACACGTCGTGCGTCGCTTTGGTATCCGGGAATTCTCGCAACATCTGCTCGGCGCGATTAACGACCGCGACGTAAGCACCGCGTTTAGTGTAGTATTCCGCCACCGAAAGCTCATACTTGGCCAAACGGTCTTTCAGATACACCAAACGCTTGTTGGCGTCGGTCGCGTATTGGCTGTTCGGGTATTGCTGAATCAACTGGCTGAAGTCGCGGAACGCAGCGCGAGCGTGCTGAGGATCGCGGTCCGAACGGTCAACCCCGAAGAAGCCCTGCAGCGCGCTGTCATCGAGCGCCATGTCGGTCAGGCCGCGCATGTACATCACGTAATCGATGTTCGGGTGCGTCGGGTTCAGACGCATGAAGCGATCGATGGATGCCTGAGCCATCGGCAAGTCGGCGGCCTTATAGTAGGCGTAAATCAAATCCAGCTGGACCTGCTGGGAATACGGCCCGAAAGGATAGCGGTTATCTAACGCTTCGAGTTGCGTAATCGCGCCCTTGAAGTTACCGTCCTGCAGTTTTTGCTGCGCGGTAGCATAGATTTCCGAAGGTGGGTTGTCGGGAACCGCATCCTTGGATGTGGAGCAACCTGCCAGCGCCAGGCTCAACGTGGCTGCCGCCACCAGATATTTCATACGCGTCATGACGTTTTGATTATCCTCAGGGTGTTATTCCGGGAGACTGTCCGTTAAGCTCCCGACAAAGACCAGGTACAATAGCACATTATATTAAACGGCATCGCCGTGAAAACCCAACGTTAACGAAGAAGCTGCATATGGCACAACAAGTACAACTCACCGCAACGGTGGCCGAATCTCAACTCGGACAACGTTTAGATCAGGCTTTGGCCGAATTGTTCCCTGATTATTCACGATCTCGCATAAAAGAGTGGATCCTGGGCGATCGGGTGAAGGTCAATGGCAAAACGTCAAACAAACCGAAAGAGAAGGTGCTGGGCGGAGAGACCGTCGCCATCGATGCACAGATTGAAGAAGAGGCGCGTTGGGAGCCACAGGATATCGCGCTGGATATCGTCTATGAAGACAGCGACATCCTGGTGATCAACAAACCGCGCGATTTGGTGGTGCACCCTGGCGCCGGTAACCCGGACGGCACGGTGCTCAATGCGCTGCTGCATCACTACCCGGAAATCGCCGACGTGCCGCGTGCCGGCATCGTGCACCGTCTGGACAAAGACACCACCGGCCTGATGGTGGTGGCGAAAACCGTGCCGGCGCAAACCCGGCTGGTGGAAGCGCTGCAGGCGCGTGAGATCACCCGTGAATACGAAGCGGTGGCGATCGGCACCATGACCGCCGGCGGCACGGTAGAAGAGCCTATCGCGCGTCATTCCACCAAGCGTACCCATATGGCGGTGCACCCGATGGGTAAACCGGCGGTAACGCACTACCGCATCATGGAACACTTCCGCGCGCACACCCGCCTGCGCCTGCGCCTGGAAACCGGCCGTACTCACCAGATCCGCGTACACATGGCTTACATCAGTCATCCGCTGGTGGGCGATCCGCTGTACGGCGGCCGTCCGCGTCCGCCGAAAGGCGCTTCGGAAGCCTTCATCAATACGCTGCGCGGCTTTGACCGCCAGGCGCTGCACGCCACCATGCTGCGTTTGTATCATCCGATCAGCGGCATCCAGATGGAGTGGCATGCGCCGCTGCCGCAGGACATGGTCGATCTGATCAACGCGCTGAAGGCGGACACCGAAGAATTCAAAGATCAGATGGACTGGTAATGAGCTCGCTCATTCTGCCTGACTGGCCGTTGCCTACCGGCGTTAAGGCCTGCAGCACCACGCGTGGCGGCGGCGTTAGCCTGCCGCCTTATGACTCGCTGAACCTCGGCACCCACGTCGGTGATGAGGCGCAAGCGGTGACACGCAATCGGGAACGTTTGGTTACCGCCGCCGGTTTGCCGCAGATGCCGGTGTGGCTCGAGCAGGTGCACGGCACTCGCGTGGTGACGTTGACAGGGAAAGCGCCCGCCGATCTGCGGGCGGATGCGGTGTACAGCAACGTGCCGGGGCAGGTGTGCGCCGTGATGACGGCGGATTGTCTGCCGGTGCTATTCTGCTCGCAGCACGGTGACGAAGTAGCTGCCGCCCACGCCGGCTGGCGCGGATTGTGCCACGGCGTGCTGGAGCAAACCGTGGCGGCGTTCAGCGCTGCACCGTGCCAAATTAGTGCCTGGTTGGGGCCGGCGATCGGCCCACAGCAGTTTGAGGTCGGGCCGGAGGTGCGCGCCGCTTTCATGGCGGAAGACGCCGAAGCCGCAGCGGCGTTTACCCAGCACGGCGATAAGTTTTTGGCTAATATCTATTTGCTGGCTCGCCAACGTTTGTTGCGAGCGGGCGTGCAGGCCATCTATGGCGGCGACCGCTGTACGGTTAACGAAACGAGTCATTTTTTCTCCTATCGGCGCGATGGAATAACCGGACGTATGGCAAGTTTAATCTGGCTGATATAACCTATTGAATTAGGACGATCCAACGACGCATGGCGTTGTACCGAAAATTTAGCGTCGAGATAACCTTGAAAATTTGAGGGATGACCTCATTTAATCTCCAGTAGCAATTTCGACCCATCTTGGAGGTGTTATGCGTCTGGATCGTCTTACCAACAAATTCCAGCTTGCCCTCGCCGATGCCCAGTCACTAGCCCTTGGGCACGACAACCAGTTTATTGAACCGCTACATCTGATGAGCGCCCTGCTCAATCAGGAAGGGGGCACGGTTCGTCCACTATTAACTTCCGCAGGTATCGATGCCGGGCGCGTGCGCACCGAAATCGAACAGGCGCTGTCCCGTTTACCGCAGGTAGAAGGCACCGGTGGCGACGTTCAACCGTCCCACGAGCTGGTGCGCGTCCTGAACCTGTGCGACAAGCTGGCGCAGAAGCGCGCGGACAAATTCATTTCTTCCGAGCTGTTTGTGCTTGCGGTGCTGGAAGACCGCGGCTCGTTGACCGACTTGTTGAAAGCGGCCGGCGCAACGGCCGACAAAATCAGCAAAGCCATTGAACAAATGAGAGGCGGTGACAGCGTGGAAGACCAAGGCGCCGAAGACCAACGGCAAGCATTGAAGAAATACACCATCGATCTGACCGAACGTGCCGAGCAGGGCAAACTTGACCCGGTGATTGGCCGTGACGAAGAGATCCGCCGCACCATTCAGGTGCTGCAACGCCGCACCAAAAATAACCCGGTGCTGATCGGCGAACCCGGCGTGGGTAAAACCGCCATCGTCGAAGGCCTGGCGCAGCGCATCATCAACGGCGAAGTGCCGGAAGGGTTGAAGCACAAGCGCGTATTGTCCCTCGATATGGGCGCGTTGATCGCCGGCGCCAAATATCGCGGCGAGTTTGAAGAGCGTCTGAAAGGCGTGCTCAACGATCTGGCCAAGCAGGAAGGCAGCGTGATCCTGTTTATCGACGAACTGCACACCATGGTCGGCGCCGGTAAGGCGGATGGCGCAATGGATGCGGGCAACATGCTGAAGCCGGCGCTGGCGCGCGGCGAGCTGCACTGCGTCGGTGCCACCACGCTGGATGAGTATCGTCAATATATAGAGAAGGATGCGGCCCTCGAACGTCGTTTCCAGAAAGTGTATGTGGCGGAGCCGAGCGTGGAAGACACTATCGCTATTCTGCGCGGCCTGAAAGAGCGTTACGAACTGCACCACCACGTGCAGATCACCGATCCGGCCATCGTGGCGGCGGCAACGCTTTCGCACCGTTATATCGCCGATCGTCAATTGCCGGACAAGGCTATTGACCTGATCGACGAAGCGGCGTCCAGCATTCGCATGCAGATGGACTCCAAGCCTGAATCGCTCGACAGGCTTGAGCGCCGCATCATTCAGTTGAAGCTGGAACAGCAGGCGCTGAATAAAGAGTCGGACGACGCCAGTAAGAAACGCTTGGAAATGCTCAGCGATGAGCTGGGGCAGAAAGAACGCGAATATTCGGAGCTGGAAGAAGAGTGGAAAGCGGAAAAAGCGTCACTCTCCGGTACTCAGAACATCAAGGCGGAACTCGAGCAGGCCAAAATCACCCTGGAGCAGGCGCGTCGCGTCGGCGATTTGGGGCGGATGTCGGAACTGCAGTACGGCAAGATCCCTGAGCTGGAGAAACAGCTCGCCGCTGCCACGCAGGCCGAAGGCAAGAGCATGAAGCTGCTGCGCAACCGGGTAACCGATGCGGAGATTGCCGAAGTGCTGGCGCGCGCGACCGGGATCCCGGTGGCCAGAATGCTGGAAGGCGAGCGCGACAAGCTGCTGCGCCTGGAGCAAGAGCTGCATTCGCGGGTGATCGGCCAGGACGAAGCGGTCAGCGCGGTCTCTAATGCTATCCGCCGCAGCCGCGCCGGGTTGTCCGATCCTAACCGGCCGATCGGTTCGTTCCTGTTCCTTGGCCCGACCGGGGTGGGGAAAACCGAGCTCTGCAAGGCGCTGGCTTCGTTCCTGTTCGACAGCGACGACGCTATGGTGCGTATCGACATGTCCGAGTTTATGGAGAAACACTCCGTTTCGCGTCTGGTCGGCGCGCCTCCGGGCTATGTCGGTTATGAAGAGGGCGGCTACCTGACGGAAGCTGTGCGCCGCCGGCCTTATTCGGTGATCCTGCTGGATGAAGTCGAGAAAGCGCACCCGGACGTGTTCAACATCCTGCTGCAGGTGTTGGATGACGGCCGCCTGACCGATGGCCAGGGCCGTACCGTCGATTTCCGCAATACCGTGGTGATCATGACGTCCAACCTGGGTTCGGATCTGATCCAGGAGCATTTCGGTCAGATGAACTACGCGCAGATGAAAGAGTCGGTGATGGAGATGGTGAGTCACCACTTCCGTCCGGAGTTCATCAACCGTATCGATGAAGTGGTGGTGTTCCATCCGCTGGGCGAGAAACACATTGCTGCAATCGCCAAGATTCAGCTGTCGCGTCTGTACAAGCGTTTGGAAGAGCGCGGTTACGAAGTGACCATGACCGAGCCTGCTCTGGCGTTGTTGAGCAAAACCGGTTACGACCCTGTGTATGGTGCGCGTCCGTTGAAACGCGCTATTCAGCAGGAGATCGAGAACCCGTTGGCGCAGCAAATCCTGTCCGGCAAGCTGATCCCCGGCAAGCTGGTAACGCTGGATGTGGAAAACGACCATATCGTTGCACGCCAATAACGACAGTTAAGCGTAAAAAGATGAAAGGGAGCGGGTGACCGCTCCCTTTTCTTTATCTTCTTCTTTATCTTCGTTTGTCCCTATTTACAGAGGTTGCCGCTATTACTGTGCTAAAACCGGTGTTTTTCGACTAATAAATATCCTAAAAAGGTGTTTTTGGTGGTTATTTGAGCGCTTGAAAGGTTTTTTGCAATTAGGGGTTGCGGCCTGCCGAGAACTCCCTATAATGCGCCTCCACTGACCGGGAACAACGACTGAC
>NZ_JBXUNV010000004.1:0-66522 GCF_057196085.1 Serratia sp. DFXYC6
TTGGTGGGTCGTGCAGGATTCGAACCTGCGACCAATTGATTAAAAGTCAACTGCTCTACCAACTGAGCTAACGACCCAATTTCCCTGCCGCTTTAACATCTTGCAAGATGTCTTGGCAACGGCGGCATATATTACTAATTTATCTTGGCAGCGCAACCTAAATTTTTTACTGATGCGTTCAACTGCTTGTTCTTCACGCGAATGAGCCCAGAAATCGGTCAAATCGACTAACTTCTGGGCTCATTTTTCTAACCGTTAACCGCCTACGCGACTTTTCGCCTGCTTGGCCGCCGCACTGGTTGGGTATTGTTTAATCACCTGCTGGAACACGGCCTTGGCTTTATCAGCCTGCCCTTTTTCCTGCATGATGATACCCACCTTGTACATGGCGTCCGGCGCCTTCGGTGATTTAGCGTAATTCTTCACCACCACCGCAAAATAATAGGCCGCATCGTCTTTTTTACCCTTGTTGTAGAACAACTGACCCAGCCAATAGTTGGCGTTGGGCTGGTAAGTAGACTTCGGGTACTGTTTTACGAAGGACTGAAAGGCGGAAATCGCCTGATCATACTGTTTTTTTTCCAGCGCCAGAGAAACAGCGGCGTTGTAGTCACTGTTCTCATCACCGCCACTCGGCGTTGCAGAAGCGGCTGCAGGCGCGCTGCTGCCCGCATCGGAAGATGCGCCTGCGGCTGCCCCGCCGGCAGCGCCCGCTGCCGCAGAGGCGCTCTGAGCGCCGCCCTGGCTGAGGCTATCCATCTGTTGATAGATTTGCTTCTGGCGTTCAACGACCTGATTCAACTGATACTGGCTTTCCTGGATTTGCCCACGGAGAGAATCAATGTCGCGTTGATTGTCAGAGAGTTGCTGCTGGAGTTGGTTTAAAAGCTGGCCTTGAGCATTGCTGATGCGCTCAAGCGAGGTGACACGGTCTTCGACCGAGCCGGAGCCGACATTACTGATTGGCGCTTGGGCAGTAGCGGCCCAAGGGGCCGCTACGCCAACCAGTAACGACAGACTCAACAGGTGACGTCTGAAGTTACTGTTCATGCGATTCTCTTAGTAAACCAGAACGGCACGACGGTTTTTAGCATAAGCCGCTTCGTCGTGGCCCAGTACTGCTGGTTTTTCTTTACCGTAAGAAACGATAGAGATCTGGTCAGCGGAAACGCCTTTACCTTGCAGGTACATTTTAACGGCGTTAGCACGACGCTCACCCAGAGCGATGTTGTATTCCGGCGTGCCGCGTTCGTCAGCGTGGCCTTCAACGGTCACTTTGTAAGACGGGTTGTTACGCAGGAATGCAGCGTGCGCGTCCAGCATCTGAGCGAATTCGGAGCTTACGTCATACTTGTCCAGGCCGAAGTAAACGATGTTGTTCTTCTGCAGTTCTTGCATCTGCAGACGAGCTTGTTCTTCGGAAGACAGGTTGCTGCTGCCGTTTTCCATACCAGTGCCGGCGCCAGCGCCCATACCAGATTGGTCGTTGTTCGCGCTTTTGTTAGAACTACAAGCTGCTACAGCCAGAACTGGCAGTGCCAGCAGAAGCCCTTTCAGCACTTTGTTCAGTTGCATTTCTTTGATCCTTTTATAGTTTGCCATACATATTTACACATGCATCACAGATACGGCGACCAGGCAGGGAATTTGACCTGTCCATCAGTTGCCGGAAGACGCGCTTTGAAACGCCCATCAGTTGACACCAACTGCAGCACGGAGCCCATACCTTGCGTGGAGCTATAGATCACCATGGTGCCGTTTGGCGCAATACTAGGCGTTTCATCCAGGAAGGTGCCGGTCAAAACCTGAACGGCGCCCGATCCAAGATCTTGTTTGGCGATGTGTTGTGCACCACTGTTGGTGCTCACCATCACCAGGAATTTACCGTCGGAGCTGACTTCAGAATCCTGGTTCTGAGAGCCTTCCCACGTCAGACGCTGCGCGGCACCGCCGCTGGCGCTGATTTTATAAATCTGCGGACGCCCGCCCTGGTCGGAGGTAAACGCCAGCGACTGGCCATCCGGGAACCAGGTCGGTTCGGTGTTGTTGTTGCGGCCATCGGTCAGCTGCGTGATCTGGCCGGAGCCGAGGTTCATCACGTACAGGTTCAGGCTGCCGCTCTTGGACAGCGCGAAGGCCAGCTTGCTGCCGTCCGGCGAGAACGCCGGCGCACCGTTGTGGCGCGGGAACGAGGCGATCTGGCGGATAGCGCCGTTAGCCAGGGTCTGCACCACCAGCGCAGAGCGGCCGCTCTCGAAGGTCACGTAAGCCAGTTTGCTGCCGTCCGGCGACCAGGCCGGCGACATCAGCGGCTCAGGCGAACGGTGCACCGTGAACTGGTTGTAACCGTCGTAATCCGCTACGCGCAGCTCGTACGGGAATTTCCCGCCGTTGGTCTGCACCACGTAGGCGATACGGGTGCGGAACGCGCCCTTGATGCCGGTCAGCTTCTCGAACACTTCGTCGCTGGCTGTATGGGCAGAATAACGCAACCACTGTTTGGTCACTTTATACTGGTTCTGCGCCAAGACGGTGCCCGGCGAACCCGAGGTGTCCACCAGTTGGTAGGAAATCAGGTAGCTGCCGTCGGCGCCAGGTTGAACCTGGCCGACCACCACGGCGTCGATGCCCAATGCAGTCCAGGCCGCCGGCGTCACTTCAGACGCGGAGGTCGGTTGCTGCGGCATGCGCGCCACGTCGATCGGGTTGAATTTGCCGCTGTTGCGCAGATCCGCGCCGACAATCTTGCCGATATCTTCCGGCGGCGTGCCTGGGCCCGCCCATTTAAACGGCACCACGCCAATCGGGCGAGCGGAGTCGACCCCTTGGGTGATTTCAATGCGAACTTCCGCGTGCAGCACGGACGCCCACAGAATTAAAAAACCTAGCGCTACTCGAAATGCCTGCTTCATCTCATCTCCCTTATCCAGGCGGGATGCCTGCGATAAATTAGCAGAATTTTAACAAACCAACTTACGCAAAACTACATAATCCCTGTTGGTTACCTTAGTACATCCCTGTGATATTACTCACTCAATCAACCGTTATTGCGGTTTGAATTCAAGGATAGAATTCTTAAAGTGCTGATAAACGGCATCGCTCGGCGGCTTCGGTATATGCGCCAACTTGGCGGCAGAGACCGCGGCCTGACACAAAGCAGGATCGCCGCCCGCCGCTTGTACACTTATCAGCAGGCCGTCCGGCGCCAGCTTGATACGCAGGTCGCAGGTTTTGCCGGCGAACGAACTGGCGTCATAGAATTTGCTCTGAATCGCCCCTTGGATCTGCCCCATATAACCGCTGATATCCGCCCCGCTGGCGCCAGCCGTTTTGGCATTGCCCTGCCCGGCCGGTTTACCGTCGCCCTTCGATTTGGCACCGCCGCCTTTCGGCGCGTTCTTGCCATCCGCCAGGCCGCCAAACAGGTCATCAACTTCCGCCGACTGCTTCGCAGCCTCGGCGGCGGCTTTTTTCTTCTCTGCAGCGGCTTTCTTGGCTGCCGCAGCTTTCTCAGCGGCGGCCGCTTTCTTCTCTGCCTCGGCGGCAGCCTTCTTCTCGGCTTCCGCTGCGGCTTTTTTCTCAGCTTCAGCGGCCGCTTTCTTCTCCGCGGCCTCTGCGGCTTTCTTTTCTGCCGCGGCGGCTGCGGCTTTCTTCGCCTCTTCCGCCTGTTTCTTGGCGGCGGCGGCAGCGGCCGCTTCTTTCTTGGCTTCCGCTTCGGCTTTCTTCTGGGCTTCCGCCTGCGCCTTGGCGACCTTGTCCGCTTCGGCCTTCGCCTTGGCGGCAGCGGCTTCGGCGACCTTCTGTTGTTCTTTGGCTTTGGCTGCGGCGGCTTCCGCCGCTTTTTGCTGCTCGGCGGCCTGTTTTTGCTGCTCCGCCGCCTTCTGCTGTTGCTCAGCCTGCGCCTTGGCGTCCTGCGCGGCTTTCTCCTGCGCCGCCAAACGCTCTTTCTCCAGCTCTTTCAGGCGCTGCTGCTGCTCCGCCTGCTTCTGCTGAAGCTCTTCGGCCTGTTGCTCCGCTTTTTTCTGGCGCTGCTTTTCGGCACGCTGCGCATCGTTGCTCTGCTGCTGCTGGCGGTTGTACTGCTCCACCACCGCGCCGGGATCGACCATCACCGCGCCCACCACGGTGCCATCACCGCCGCCGCCGGCGCCCATGTCGACCTTTTCCTGCAGCGATCCCCAAATCAGCAGGGCAATCAGTATGAAGTGCAGAACGACCGAAACAATAACGGCGCGGTTCAGCTTATCGTTTTGCTCAGTTGCCTTTACCAAAATAGATTCCCAAAAACTGGTGTTGCTTATACGGGGTTCCTGGGCCGCAGCGCAGGAACCGGGTTGCCGTTGGCCTTACGGTCAGATCGGCTGGGTCATCAGCCCCACGGAAGCCACGCCCGCCTGATGGAGAATATTCAATGCCTTGATAATCTCATCGTAAGGGACTTCCTTCGCACCGCCGATCAAAAAGACCGTTTTCGGGTTAGCCGCCAAACGCGACTTGGCTTCGGCCGCGACTTGCTCAGGCGGCAGCAGCTCCATACGGTTGTGATCCACCACCAGGGTGTATTGACCTACGCCGGAAACCTCGAGGATCACCGGCGGATTATCATCGCTGGACACCGTCTTGGAATCGGTGGCGTCCGGCAGGTCAACCTCCACGCTCTGCGTGATGATTGGCGCGGTTGCCATAAAAATCAGCAGCAGCACCAGCAACACGTCGAGCAGCGGAACGATGTTAATTTCGGACTTCAGCTCACGCCGACTACGTCCACGTACTCTCGCCATGCTACCTCCTACTTATTTGCTGTCGCTGGAGAAGGCCTGACGATGCAGAATAGCGGTGAACTCTTCCATAAAGTTGTCGTAATTCTGCTCAAGCTTGTTGACGCGCTGGTTGAGACGGTTATAGGCCATAACCGCCGGGATGGCGGCGAACAGACCGATCGCGGTGGCGATCAGCGCTTCGGCGATACCCGGCGCCACCATCTGCAGCGTGGCTTGCTTCACCGCGCCCAGCGCGATAAAGGCATGCATGATCCCCCACACGGTGCCGAACAGGCCGATGTACGGGCTGATCGAACCGACGGTGCCGAGGAACGGAATATGGGTTTCCAGCGTTTCCAGCTCGCGGTTCATCGAAATGCGCATCGCGCGCGACGCCCCTTCGATCACCGACTCCGGCGCATGGTTGTTGGCGCGGTGCAGGCGGGCGAACTCTTTGAACCCGGAATGGAAGATCTGCTCGGAACCGGTCAGGCTATCGCGACGCGCCTGACTTTCCTGGTACAGACGGGAAAGCTCGATACCGGACCAGAATTTGTCTTCAAAGGCTTCGGCGTCACGCGTCGCCGCATTGAGGATGCGGGTGCGCTGAATGATGATCGCCCAGGAGGCTACCGAGAAGCATATCAAAATCAACATGATAAGCTTAACCAGCAGGCTCGCCTTCAAGAATAAATCTAGGATGTTCATGTCAGTCACTGCTTAAACTCCGCGACAATAGACTTAGGAAGCGCTCTTGGCTTCATTTGGTGTGGATCAATACAGGCAATCAGGACATCTGCCTGGCTCAGTAGGGCCCCGTCAGAATTGACAATGCGTTGAGCAAACGTGAGAGAAGCCCCGCGCAGAGAGGTGATTTCACTCTGGACCTCCAGTTGCTCGTCGAGACGAGCCGGAGCCAGATAATCCACCGTCATGCGCCGGACGACAAAAGCGACTTGTTCACTGAGCAGCTGCTGTTGATGAAAGTTGTGCTGACGCAGCATCTCTGTGCGCGCTCTTTCAAAAAAGGCGACGTAGCGGGCGTGATAGACCACACCACTGGCATCGGTATCCTCGTAGTAAACGCGAACCGGCCATCGAAACAACGTATTACTCACTCTACTTCCCAGCAATGCAATTTAACGCTGCTACTATACGCAAGACGGATCGGGTTGGGAATGGGTTACAAGATGGGAATGAAAATAATTATGGGCCGTGAGGGCCCATAACGTGGGGACATCAGGGAGATTATAAAGAAACGTAAAGTAATCCTGCGCACAAGATCACAATTGCAGGAAGCGGCGCGAAAAAAGCGCGCCAGACGCTGCGCTGCGGGCGGAATCCGAAACCGTGGATCACTCCGGCGCACACTGCCCAAATCAGCAACAGCCCTTCCCAAATCTCCAGCGAGCTGGTTTTGGCGGCGAAACGCGTCGGATCCCAGAACACGCACCCCGCCAAAATCAACGCCAGCACCAGGGAAAGGGCCCGAACCGGGCCCTTGTCGGTGACAGCGTACAGCTTGTCAATCACGGACGAGCTCATTACTTACCGTCTTGCTGAGCTTTGGTCGCTTCGCTCTGCTCAAGCGCCAGCGCCGTGATGATGCCGAAGGCGCAGGCAAGAAGCGTTCCGAGAATCCAGGCAAAATACCACATGGTTTAGCTCCTTATCCTTAGTACAGCGAATGCTTGTTGTTTTCGATGTAGTTCTTGTCGAGGCGACCGAACATTTTGTAGTACGACCAGCTGGTGTACGCCAAAACGATAGGCACGAAAATCGCCGCCACGACGGTCATCACTTTCAGCGTCAAGAGGCTCGACGTCGCGTCCCACATGGTCAGGCTGACGTTAGGCACGGTGCTGGACGGCATCACGAACGGGAACATGGTGACCCCGGCGGTGAGGATGACGCAGGCGATGGTCAGCGACGAAGTGACGAACGCCAGCGCGCCTTTCTCCAGACGCGAGAACAGGATGGTGAACAACGGCAGCACCACGCCCAGTGCAGGCAATGCCCACAGCAGCGGATACTTGTTGAAGTTGATCAGCCATGCGCCGGCCTGATGCGCCACTTCTTTACGCAGCGGGTTGGATTCCGCCATGGTGTCCAGCGCCGAAGTGATCACGTAGCCGTCGATGCCTTTCACCAGCCATACACCCGCCAGCAGGAAGCATACCGCCATGATCAGCGTCGCGATCTGCGCTGCGGCGCGTGACCGCAGGTGGATCTCGCCGGTGGTGCGCATCTGCAGGTAGGTCGCGCCCTGAGTGACCAGCATGGTCAGACTGACCACGCCCGCCAACAAACCGAACGGATTCAGCAGCTGGAAGAAGTTGCCGGTGTAGAACAGACGCAGGTATTCGTCCACATGGAACGGCACGCCCTGCAGCAGGTTGCCGAACGCCACGCCGAATACCAACGCAGGCACGAAGGAACCGATGAAGATGCCCCAGTCCCACATGTTGCGCCAGCGGCTGCTCTCCAGCTTGGAACGGTAGTCAAAACCGACCGGGCGGAAGAACAAGGCCGCCAGCACCAGGATCATGGCGACGTAGAAGCCCGAGAAGGCCGCTGCGTAGACCATCGGCCAGGCGGCGAACAGCGCGCCGCCGGCGGTGATCAGCCACACCTGGTTACCGTCCCAGTGCGGGGCGATGGAGTTGATCATCACCCGGCGCTCGGTATCGGTTTTACCGATGATGCGCACCAGGATGCCGACGCCCATGTCGAAACCGTCGGTGACGGCGAAGCCGATCAGCAGTACGCCAACCAGCACCCACCAGATAAATCGCAGTACTTCATAGTCAAACATACGTGGACTCCTGTTTAGCGCGCTTCCTGCACGGCGGCAGTCGGTTGTTCAAAGTGGTAGCGGCCGGTTTTCAGGCTGCTTGGACCCAGACGCGCAAACTTGAACATCAGGTACATTTCAGCCACCAGGAACAGGGTGTACAAGCCGCAAATCAGCCCCATCGAGAACAGAATGTCGCCCGCGGTCAGCGAAGAGTTGGCGACTGCGGTCGGCAGCACCTCACCAATCGCCCACGGTTGACGGCCGTATTCCGCCACGAACCAGCCGGCTTCCACCGCGATCCACGGCAGCGGCAGGCCATACAGCGCCGCACGCAACAGCCATTTCTTCTGGCCGATGCGGCCGCGCACCACGCTCAGGAAGGACAGGCCAATAATCAGCAGCATCAGCACGCCACAGGCCACCATGATGCGGAAGGCGAAGTACAGCGGCGCCACGCGTGGAATGGAGTCCTTGGTCGCCTGCTGGATCTGCGCTTCCGTCGCGTCGCTGACGTTCGGGGTATAACGCTTCAGCAGCATGCCGTAGCCCAGGTCTTGCTTGGTTTTGTTGAATTCCGCACGCACCGCAGGATCGGTATTGCCGCCGCGCAGCTCTTCCAGCAGCTGGTAGGCTTTCATGCCGTTGCGGATACGCACTTCATGTTGCGCCAGCAGATCTTTCAGGCCAGTGACCTGCGTGTCGGTGGAACGCGTGGCGATCAGGCCAAGCGCATACGGGATCTGAATAGAGAAGGAGTTTTCCATCTTGTCCTGATCGGGAATGCCGAACAGGGTGAAGGACGCCGGCGCCGGCTGGGTATCCCACTCCGCTTCGATGGCGGCCAGTTTGGTTTTCTGTACGTCGCCCATTTCGTAACCGGATTCGTCACCCAGCACGATCACCGACAGCACAGCAGCCATGCCGAAGCTGGCGGCGATGGCGAAGGAACGTTTGGCGAAAGCGATGTCGCGGCCCTTCAGCAGGTAGTAAGCGCTGATGCCCAGCACGAACATGGCGCCGGTGGTGTAGCCTGCAGCCACGGTGTGAACGAATTTCACCTGCGCAACCGGGTTAAGCACCAGCTCGGAGAAGCTGACCATCTCCATGCGCATGGTTTCGAAGTTGAAATCCGACGCGATCGGGTTCTGCATCCAGCCGTTGGCGACCAGGATCCACAGCGCGGACAGGTTTGAGCCGAGGGCCACGAACCAGGTTACCGCCATGTGCTGCACCTTGCTCAGACGATCCCAGCCGAAGAAGAACAGGCCGACCAGCGTCGATTCAAGGAAGAACGCCATCAGACCTTCGATGGCCAGTGGGGCCCCGAAGATATCGCCGACGTAGTGAGAGAAATACGACCAGTTAGTCCCGAACTGGAACTCCATGGTCAAACCGGTGGCCACACCCAGAGCAAAGTTAATCGCAAATAACTTTCCCCAGAATTTGGTCATGTCTTTATAGATTTGTTTGCCAGACAGGACATATACCGTTTCCATAATTGCCAGCAAGAACGCCATACCGAGCGTTAATGGGACAAATAAGAAATGGTACATCGCCGTTAAAGCAAACTGTAAGCGCGACAGTTCGACAATATCAAACATCTTGACTCCTTGCTCCTCGCAGGAAGACTCCGACACGCGGTTATCGGCATACTTCTTTCAAAGCCGCCAGTAACGCCCCGCAGTGAATGCCCTTAAACACAACAAATTTGATCCAGCTTCTCCGCTTTCAACCGCACACTCGGCCAATAGCCCCTCGGGCCGCCGACAAGCACGCCACTGAAAACCGACAACGGGTAACAAATGCAACAAGATCAACCATCCATAATCACAACATGGATGATACTCGTCCAATCCCACACAATAAATAGGTTTTTACGTGACGTGGGTTGGACTTTTGGTTACAGGTCAAATCTTAGCCGAAAGAGGTGCTTCGGGCTAATTTGATCTGAGACAATTTAAGCCTATCCGCATATTATTTCCATATTCATCAGCACATTTCGCCTATTTTTCTTGAGGGCATGTTGCGCAATGGTTTAATTGTTTTTTAATGATATTTTTGTGTTAAATAAATGTAATTTAAAAGAGCCGCCATTGTATTATTACGCGCTTATTCTGCGACATAATTAACCTTTTATTTCCATTAAGCCGTGACAGTGATTGCAGTCACAAAACAACAAATCTCTCTCCAATATTAGTCTATTTCTCGCGATGGGATCGTAAAGGTTGCGATTTTGTAGCAAAATGACCACTTATGTTAAAATTCCATTGAGTGACAATAAGTTATGAAAAAAATCATCTTTGCCTCTGTCTTGGGACTCTCGGGAAACGCCATGGCCGCCGAAACGGTAAACATCACCCTGCTGGGCACCTCCGATCTGCACGGCACCTTCGTGCCCTGGGACTACGCCAGCGACAC
Organism: Serratia sp. DFXYC6; assembly: GCF_057196085.1. Lineage (NCBI taxonomy): Bacteria > Pseudomonadati > Pseudomonadota > Gammaproteobacteria > Enterobacterales > Yersiniaceae > Serratia > Serratia sp. DFXYC6. The sequence continues at coordinate 9,976 of NZ_JBXUNV010000004.1, forward strand.
GGAAAACCTGGCGGGCAGCCTGAGCCAGATAGCCACTCAGGTCAAAAAGGTGCGCGCCGAGCAGCCTAACCTGATCCTGGTGGACGCCGGCGACACTATTCAGGGCAACTTCGTTGAAACCTTCAAGCATGAGGCCGTCAGCCCGATGATGCTGGGCCTCAATGCACTCAATTACGACGTCTGGGTGATGGGCAATCACGAGTTCGACTTCGGCCTGCCGGTGCTGGCCACCCCGCTCAAGCAGTTCAAGGGCGCGGCGCTGGCGGGCAACATCGTCTGGGACAACGGCAAGCCTTATCTGCCGGCCTACACCATCCTCGAACGCCAGGGCGTGAAGATCGGCATTATCGGCATGGACACGCCGATGACCGCTGAATTCGCCAAGGGCACCGATCGTATCAAGGGGCTGAACTTCACCGATCCGGTGCAGGCGGTGAAACAGGTCATCAAACAAATCGACGGCCAGGTCGATGCCATCGTACTGGTGGCGCATATGGGCATCGACAACGAGAACCAGCGCCCGGGCACCGGCGTGGCCGACATTGCCAACGCCAACCCGGAACTGGCGGCGATCGTCGCCGGCCACATGCATGTGAAGATCGACAAGGCGGTGGTCAACGGCGTCATCATCACCGAACCGGACAAATACGGCCGCGCGCTGTCACGCATCGATCTGCAATTTGAACGCCGCGACGGCAAATTCACGCTGATCGATAAAAACAGCTACACCTACCCGATCAAAGGGCTGACGCCCGACAGCGCCATGCAGGCTCTCTACCAGCCGTATCATGACATTTTGCGCGCCAACGCCAACCGGGTGGTGGCGAAGCTGAGCGGCAGCGATCTGGTGCCTGCCGACGAGTTCCGCGGCATTCCTCAGGTACACGTGCAGGATACCGGCATCAGCGCGCTGTTCCAGCAGGCCGCCCGTCACTACGCACCGCTGGCGCAGGTGATCGCCCTGCAGATCGACAACGATCGCGCCAAACTGGACGTCGGCGACATCAAGGCCAAGGATATCGCCTTTAACTACCAATACGCCGGCGGCGAGATCACCGTTTATCAGCTTAACGGTAAAGCGCTTAAACGCTACATGGAGTGGTCCGCCGGCTACTTCAATCAGCTGCAGCCGGGCGACGTCACCTACAGCTTTAACCCGGCGCGGCGTTCGTCCAAATATTCCACCAACGATTTCTTCGATGGCGTCACTTACACCATTGATCTGCGCCAACCCGCCGGTTCGCGCATCGTCGATCTGCGCCTGGCGGACGGCACGCCGGTCACGGACGATATGCCGATCCGTCTGGGCATGAACAGTTACCGCATGGGCCACCTGACGCAAAAGGGCGGCGCGCTGGAAGGGCAATCCTTCCCGGTGCTGTTCGACAGCAAAGCGCAGTACGGTGAAGAAGAAGGTACCATTCGCCACCTGGCCCTGCGCTACCTGACGGAAGTGAAACACGGCCAATACCAGGGCGTGCCGCCGCAGCGCTGGAAACTGATCGGCATGGAGGGATACGAACCGCAGCGGGCGATCGTTAAACGGCTGCTGAATGAAGGCGTTATTCAGGTGCCGACCACCGACGATGGCCGCTACACCAACGTCGCCTCGATCAACGTCAAAGACGCGCTGTTCCGCAACGCCGACGATTACCGCGCCGCCCTCGCCTCGCTGGAGCAGCAGCGGCAAGCCGCCGCGGATCCGGTGCAGCAGCGCCGCCTGCAGGATCGGATCGCGCTGATCAAGGCGCTCAACGGTTTCTGAGTTTCGCCCATAAAAAAGGCCACCCAATGGGTGGCCAAACATGTCGAGATATTGTTATTTCGTACTAGGTTCTTAGCGCTTCAGCACCGCTTTTACCGCATCGCCGATGTCCGCCAGGCTGCGGACGGTTTTCACGCCCGCCGCTTCCAGCGCAGCAAACTTCTCGTCCGCCGTGCCTTTGCCGCCGGCGATGATGGCGCCTGCGTGGCCCATACGCTTGCCTTTCGGCGCGGTCACGCCGGCGATGTAGCCGACAACCGGTTTGGTGACGTGTTCTTTGATGTAAGCCGCCGCTTCTTCTTCAGCGCTGCCGCCGATCTCACCGATCATCACGATCGCTTCGGTCTGCGGATCCTGTTGGAACATCTTCAGGATATCGATGAAGTTGGAGCCCGGGATCGGGTCGCCGCCGATGCCCACACAGGTGGACTGGCCCAGACCGGCATCGGTGGTTTGTTTCACCGCTTCATAGGTCAGGGTGCCGGAGCGGGAAACGATGCCCACTTTGCCCGGCAGATGGATGTGGCCAGGCATGATGCCGATTTTGCACTCGCCCGGGGTGATCACGCCAGGGCAGTTCGGCCCGATCATGCGCACGCCGGCTTCGTCCAGCTTCACTTTCACGGTCAGCATGTCCAGGGTCGGGATGCCTTCGGTGATGGTGATGATCAGTTTGATGCCGGCATCGATCGCTTCCAGAATGGAGTCTTTGCAGAACGGCGCTGGAACGTAGATGACAGAGGCCGTCGCGCCGGTCGCTTCAACCGCTTCGCGCACGGTGTTGAACACCGGCAGCCCCAGGTGCTGAGTGCCGCCTTTGCCTGGGGTGACGCCGCCAACCATTTTGGTGCCGTAAGCGATAGCTTGTTCGGAGTGGAAAGTCCCCTGGCTACCGGTGAAGCCCTGGCAAATTACTTTGGTGTTTTTATCGATTAAGATGGACATTATTTACCCTCCACTGCTGCAACAACTTGCTGAGCCGCATCAGTCAGGCTGGTCGCAGCAATGATATTCAGGCCGCTGTCCGCCAGTTTCTTGGCGCCCAGTTCGGCGTTGTTCCCTTCCAGGCGCACCACGACCGGGACGTTAACGCCCACTTCAGCCACTGCGCCGATGATGCCGTCGGCGATCAGATCGCAACGTACGATACCACCGAAGATGTTAACCAGAACCGCTTTCACCTTGTCGTCGGACAGGATGATTTTGAACGCTTCGGTCACGCGCTCTTTGGTCGCGCCGCCGCCTACGTCCAGGAAGTTGGCCGGTTCACCGCCGTGCAGTTTAACGATGTCCATGGTGCCCATCGCCAGACCGGCGCCGTTCACCATGCAGCCGATGTTGCCGTCGAGGGCAACGTAGTTCAGCTCCCACTGGGCCGCACGGGATTCACGCTCGTCTTCCTGAGAAGGGTCACGCATTTCACGCAGTTCAGGCTGACGGAACAGGGCGTTGCCGTCGGCGCCCAGTTTGCCGTCCAGGCACACCAGATCGCCCTGCTTGGTGATCACCAGCGGGTTGATCTCAACCATCGCCAGGTCGCGCTCCAGGAACAGCGTCGCCAGGCCCATGAAGATCTTGGCGAACTGGCTGACTTGCTTGCCGGTCAGGCCCAGTTTGAAGGCCAGCTCACGGCCCTGATAAGGCTGTGGACCCGCCAGCGGATCGATGGTCATTTTGTGGATCAGTTCTGGGGTTTCTTCCGCCACTTTCTCGATTTCCACGCCGCCTTCGGTAGACGCCATGAATACGATGCGACGGGTCGCGCGGTCTACGACGGCGCCCAGGTACAGTTCTTTATCGATGTCGGTCGCCGCTTCAACCAGGATCTGGTTAACCGGCTGGCCCAGCGCGTCAGTCTGGTAAGTCACCAGACGCTTGCCCAACCAGGCTTCCGCGAAAGCACGGATATCTTCTTTGCTGTTGACGACTTTAACGCCGCCCGCTTTACCGCGGCCGCCAGCATGAACCTGACATTTCACCACCCACGGGCCGGAGCCGATTTTGGATGCGGCTTCTTCTGCTTCACGCGGAGTGGTACAGGCGTAACCGGTCGGTGCCGGCATGCCATACCGAGCAAACAGCTGTTTTGCCTGATATTCGTGTAAATTCATGATGTTCTATCCATTCAGTTCTGAAGGTTTTTAGCCGGACCATTATTACGCGGTAAACCGCATGGTTTTCCGGCCACATAGCACAGAGTGCGGGCGCGGCACGCCGCGCCCGGCAAGGGTTACTAGACGTCCAGCAGCAGACGAGCCGGATCTTCCAGCATCTCTTTGACCGTCACCAGATAACCGACGGATTCTTTACCGTCGATCAGGCGGTGGTCATAAGACAGCGCCAGATACATCATCGGCTGGATCACCACCTGACCATTGACCGCCATTGGGCGATCTTTGATGGCGTGCATGCCCAGGATGGCGCTCTGCGGCGGGTTGATGATCGGGGTGGACATCAGCGAGCCGAATACGCCGCCGTTGGTAATGGTGAAGTTACCGCCGGTCAGCTCTTCCACGGTCAGTTTGCCGTCGCGGCCCTTAACGGCCAGCTCTTTGATTTTCTTCTCGATGTCAGCCATGCTCATGGCGTCTACATCGCGCAGTACCGGCGTCACCAGGCCGCGCGGGGTAGAAACCGCGATGCTGATGTCGAAGTAGTTGTGGTAAACCACGTCGGAACCGTCGATAGACGCGTTCACTTCCGGGAAGCGCTTCAGCGCTTCAACCACCGCCTTGATGTAGAAGGACATGAAGCCCAGACGCACGCCGTGGCGTTTCTCGAAGGCTTCGCCGTACTGCTTGCGCAGATCCATGATCGGCTGCATGTTGATTTCGTTGAAGGTGGTCAGCATCGCGGTGCTGTTCTTCGCTTCCAGCAGACGCTCGGCGACGCGTTTGCGCAGGCGGGTCATCGGCACGCGTTTTTCGCTGCGGCCGGCCAGAGCCGGCTGCGGTGCGGCTTCAGCGGCGGCGGCCGGTTTGGCGGCAGCGCCGCCTTTGGCCAGGTGCGCTTCCACGTCTTCACGGGTGATGCGGCCACCCACGCCGGTGCCTTTGATGGCGCCGGCATCGAGGTCATGTTCGGCGATCAGGCGGCGAATCGCCGGGCTGAGCGCGTCATTGCTTTCTTCTTCCAGGCTCGCGGTCGCGCGCTGTGCAGGCGTGGACTCTTTCTCCTGGCTCTTCTCGGCGGTCGGTTTGCCGGAGCTGTCGCCTGGGCGAATGCGGCCGAGCAGCTGGCGAGACAGCACGGTCGCGCCCTCTTCTTCCACGATAGCATCGAGAATGCCCGCTTCACTGGCCGGCACTTCCAACACCACTTTGTCGGTTTCGATTTCAACCAGGACTTCATCACGCTGCACGCTGTCGCCCGGTTTTTTGTGCCAGGTGGCTACGGTCGCATCGGCAACCGATTCAGGAAGGTCAGGAACCAGAATATCTACGCTACTCATTTAGCTTTCCCTTAAGTTTTTTATCATCTGCTTGCCGGCCCCTCGGCCGGCAAGCGAGCGAACATTAGTCAATATTCAGCGCGTCGTTCACCAGAGCCTGCTGCTGCTTCTGGTGTACGGACATATAGCCCACCGCCGGAGAAGCGGAGGCCGGACGTCCTGCGTAACGTAAAGAAGCCCCGAACGGCACCACTTCACGGAAGTTGTGTTGGCTGCAGTACCAGGCGCCCTGGTTCAGCGGCTCTTCCTGACACCAGACGAAATCATGCACGTGCGAGTATTGCTCCAGCACGGCCTGCACGGCCTGATGCGGGAACGGATACAGCTGCTCGATGCGCACGATGGCCACGTCTTTCTGCTCGTTCTTGCGACGCTGTTCCAGCAGGTCGTAGTAGACCTTGCCGGAGCACAGCACGACGCGCTTGACCGCTTTCGGATCCAAGTCGTCGATCTCGCCGATCGCCGGCAGGAAGGTGCCGTTGGCCAGCTCGTCCAGCGAAGAAATCGCCAGCGGATGACGCAGCAGCGACTTCGGCGACATCACCACCAACGGACGGCGCATACCGCGCAGCGCCTGACGACGCAGCATATGGTAAACCTGCGCCGGCGTAGACGGGACGCACACCTGCATGTTCTGCTCAGCGCACAGCTGCAGATAACGTTCCAGACGCGCGGAGGAGTGCTCAGGGCCCTGGCCTTCATAACCGTGCGGCAGCAGCATCACCAGGCCGCACATACGGCCCCATTTTTGCTCGCCGGAGCTGATGAACTGGTCGATAACAACCTGCGCACCGTTGGCGAAGTCGCCGAACTGCGCTTCCCAGATGGTCAGCGTGCGCGGTTCCGCCGTGGCGTAGCCGTATTCGAACGCCAGCACCGCCTCTTCAGACAGCACGGAGTCCCAGACCTTGAATTCGCCCTGGCCGCTGTGGATGTTCGCCAGCGGAACATAGACCGAACCGTTTTTCTGGTTGTGCACCACCGCGTGACGGTGGAAGAAGGTGCCGCGGCCGGCGTCTTCGCCGGAGATGCGGATGGGAATGCCTTCATCCGCCATGGTGGCGTAGGCCAGCGTTTCGGCGGCGCCCCAGTCGAACGGCTTGTTGCCTGCGGCCATCTCGGCGCGGTCCGCGTAGATTTTCGCCACGCGCGACTGCATTTCGATCGCTTCCGGCACGGTGCTGATGCGGCGGCCCAGCTCCTGCAGGCGCTTCATCTCAACCTTGCTCGGGTACTCTTCGTCCCACTCGTGGTTCAGGTACGGCGACCAGGTGAAGGAGTGCAGATTCATCGGACGCCATTCTTCAACCACACAATCGCCGCGGTCGAGCGCATCACGATACAGGTTGACCATTTCCGTGGCATCTTCCAGGCTGGCCACTTTCTGTTCGGTCAGAACGTCAGCGTAGATTTTGCGCGGCGTAGGGTGTTTCTTGATCTTCTGATACATCACCGGCTGGGTGGCGCTCGGCTCATCGGCCTCGTTGTGCCCATGGCGACGGTAGCAGACCAGATCGATCATCACGTCACGCTTAAAGGTGTTACGGAAATCCAACGCCAGGCGAGTGACGAAGGCCACGGCTTCTGGATCGTCCGCGTTAACGTGGAAGATCGGTGCCTGAACCATTTTGGCGATGTCGGTGCAATATTCGGTAGAGCGCGCATCCAGCGGGTTGGAGGTGGTGAAGCCAACCTGGTTGTTGATGACGATGCGCACGGTGCCGCCCACTTCGTAGCCGCGAGCCTGAGACATGTTCAGGGTTTCCTGAACCACGCCCTGGCCGGTAATGGCGGCGTCGCCGTGGATGGTGATCGGCAGCACCATGTTGCTGCGCGCTTCGTCCAGACGATCGCGACGGGCGCGAACCGACCCCATGACCACCGGGCTGACGATCTCCAGGTGCGACGGGTTGAACGCCAGCGCCAGGTGAACCATGCCGCCTTCGGTTTCCACGTCGGAGGAGAAGCCCTGGTGATATTTCACGTCACCGGTGCCGAGGTGTTCTTTATGCTTGCCGGCGAATTCGTCGAACAGATCGGCCGGCTTTTTGCCCAGCACGTTGATCAGCACGTTCAGACGGCCGCGGTGGGCCATGCCCAACACCACTTCGCGCGTGCCGTTCTTGCCGGCGTGGCGCACCATCTCTTTGAGCATCGGCACCAGCGCGTCGCCGCCTTCCAGCGAGAAGCGTTTGGCGCCCGGGAATTTGGCGCCCAGGTAGCGCTCCAGGCCCTCCGCCGCGGTCAGCTCGTTCAGGAAACGGCGTTTTTCGTCGGCGGTAAAGCTGGCGCGCCCCACCACCGACTCGATGCGCTGCTGGATCCAGCGTTTCTCTTCGGTGTTGGTGATGTGCATGTACTCAGCGCCGATCGACCCGCAATAGGTCTGCTTCAGCGCGGCGTACAGATCGCCCAGCTTCATGGTTTCTTTGCCGATGGCGAAAGAGCCCACGTTGAAGGTTTCCTGGAAATCGGCTTCGGTCAGGTTGTGGTAAGCGGGATCAAGGTCAGGAACTTGCTCGCGCTGCCACAGGCCGAGCGGATCGAGGTTGGCATGCTGATGCCCGCGGAAGCGGAAGGCGTTGATCAGCTGCAGTACCTTGACCTGTTTGGCGTCGGTTTCCGGATCGGTGATGGTGGTGTTGTAGCGCGCGGAGTCTTTCGCCAGGCGGCGGAAGTAATCGCGCGTTTGAGAGTGAAGCTGATCGGGTTTGACACCCGCGGTTGGTAGCTGTTGAAAAATGGAACGCCAGCTATCTTCAACGGAACCCGGATCGGTTAAGAAGTCTTCATAGAGCTGCTCTATGTAAGACTGGTTCGCGCCCGCCAGATAGGAGGAATCCAGCCAGGCCTTCATTGCGCCGTTCTGCATCATGATCCCTTAAGCTTTGAAGCTTTAGTTTTCGCCGTGGTTAACATAATTACCGTGATGAATACGGTTTGCCGTAAAACGGTTCACTCGACGTACTTGCGGCCATGTCGGCCCGATACGTTCTGTTATGGACCTTGCGGTCCCTTACAAGGAACCTCTAAAAACCGGCGGAAGAACCAGGCTGCATAGCGCCGCAGCCGCGGGTCAGTTTTTAGAGGTTCCCTCCCCTATGGGACGTGCGCCGGAAAAGAGCCCGGCGCAGCATCTCATTCCGTTTATGCGCCGCGTTGCAGCAGCATGGACTTGATATGCCCGATCGCACGCGTCGGGTTCAAGCCTTTAGGACATACACTGACACAATTCATAATGCTATGGCAGCGGAAAACACTAAAAGCGTCGTCCAGATCATCTAAACGTTCTTGCGTTTCCGTGTCACGGCTGTCGATCAGGAAGCGATACGCCGCCAACAGACCGGCCGGGCCGATGAACTTGTCCGGGTTCCACCAGAACGATGGGCAAGAGGTCGAACAGCAGGCGCACAGGATGCACTCGTACAGACCGTCCAGCTTGGCGCGCTGCTCCGGCGACTGCAGGTGCTCGCGCGCCGGCGGGTTCTTGCCGTCGTTCAACAGGTATGGCTTGATCTTTTCATATTGGGTATAGAACTGGCCCATATCCACCACCAGATCGCGCACCACCGGCAGGCCCGGCAGCGGACGGATCACGATCTTGCCGTTGCCTTTGCGCAGCGACGAAACAGGAGTGATGCACGCCAGGCCGTTTTTACCGTTCATGTTCAGGCCGTCGGAACCGCACACGCCTTCGCGGCATGAGCGACGGAATGACAGGGTCGGGTCTTTTTCTTTCAGCTGGATCAACGCATCCAGCAGCATCATGTCGCGACCTTCTTCCGCTTCCAGGGTGTAATCCTGCATGTGCGGCGCGTCATCGACATCCGGGTTGTAGCGATAAATGGAAAATTCGAGTTTCATCTGTCGATCTCCGCAATTAGTAAGAACGCACTTTCGGCGGGAATGCCGGGCGCAGCTTCGGTTGCATGTTCACTTCGCGGCGCGTCATGCTTTCCGATTGCGGCAGATACAGCGAATGGCACAGCCAGTTGGCGTCATCGCGTTCCGGGTAGTCGAAGCGGCTGTGCGCGCCACGGCTCTCGGTACGGAAGTTGGCCGACACGGCGGTGGAATACGCGGTCTCCATCAGGTTATCCAACTCCAGGCATTCGATGCGCTGGGTGTTGAACTCGCTGGAGGTATCGTCCAGGCGTGCGTTCTTCAAACGTTCACGGATCACTTTCAGTTCTTCCAGGCCCTTGGCCATCGCATCGCCTTCGCGGAATACCGAGAAGTTGTGCTGCATGCAAGACTGCAGCGCTTTGCGAATTTCGACCGGGTCTTCGCCGGAACGGGTGTTGTTCCAACGGTTCAGACGGTCCAGCGAGGCTTCCACGTCGGAGTCGCTGGCGTCACGGCTCACGCCCTGCTCTTCCAGCGATTCCTGCAGGTGCATGCCGGCGGAACGGCCGAACACCACCAGGTCGAGCAGCGAGTTGCCGCCCAGACGGTTGGCGCCGTGCACCGATACGCAGGCGATTTCGCCCACGGCGAACAACCCCGGGATCACCACGTCTTCGCCTTTCTCGTTCACGGTCAGCGCCTGGCCGGTCACCTTGGTCGGAATGCCGCCCATCATATAGTGACAGGTTGGGATAACCGGGATCGGCTCTTTCACCGGATCGACGTGCGCGAAGGTGCGGGACAGTTCCAGAATGCCCGGCAGACGGGATTCCAGCACCTCTTTACCCAGGTGATCCAGCTTCAGCTTGGCGTGCGGGCCCCAAGGACCGTCGCAACCGCGGCCTTCGCGGATTTCGATCATGATCGAACGGGCAACCACGTCGCGGCCCGCCAGATCTTTGGCGTTCGGCGCATAACGCTCCATGAAGCGCTCGCCGTGCTTGTTCAGCAGGTAGCCGCCTTCGCCGCGGCAGCCTTCGGTCACCAGCACGCCCGCGCCGGCGATGCCGGTCGGGTGGAACTGCCACATTTCCATGTCCTGCACCGGCACGCCGGCGCGCAGCGCCATGCCGACACCGTCGCCGGTGTTGATGTGAGCGTTGGTGGTGGACTGGTAAATGCGGCCAGCGCCGCCGGTCGCCAGCACGGTGGCCTTGGCTTTGAAATAAACCACTTCACCGGTTTCGATGCAGATAGCCGTGGTGCCGACCACCGCGCCGTCCTGGTTTTTCACCAGATCAAGCGCATACCACTCGGAGAAGATGGTAGTGTGGTTTTTCAGGTTCTGTTGATACAGGGTGTGCAGCAGCGCATGGCCGGTACGGTCGGCTGCGGCTGCGGTACGCGCCGCCTGCTCGCCGCCGAAGTTCAGCGACTGGCCGCCGAACGGGCGCTGATAGATGCGGCCGTCGTCCAGACGAGAGAACGGCAGACCCATGTGTTCCAGTTCCAGAATCGCTTCCGGGCCGGTTTTACACATATATTCGATGGCGTCCTGGTCACCGATATAGTCGGAACCTTTCACCGTGTCGTACATATGCCATTCCCAGTTGTCCTCGTGGCTGTTGCCGAGCGCGACGGTGATTCCGCCCTGTGCGGACACGGTATGGGAACGGGTCGGGAAAACTTTGGACAGCAGGGCACAGGTCGAGCCCGCTTGGGAAATTTGCAGCGCGGCACGCATGCCCGCACCGCCGGCGCCGATTACGACGGCATCAAACTCTCTGACTGGCAGTTTCATTTAAGCACCCCACACTACGATTGTTCCGTACAGTAAATAGACCAGCAACGCGACCACGACAGCCAGCTGCAACACCAGGCGAACCGCCAGCGGCTTGACGTAGTCCGTCAGCACCTGCCACAGCCCGATCCAGGCGTGCACCAGAATCGACAGCAGGGTCAGCAGAGTGAACACTTTCGTAATGGAAGTGGCGAAGAAACCGCGCCAGATGTCATAAGTGAGTTCCGGAGCCGTGACGAAAAAGCCCAGGATATACAGGACGTACAGGGTAATGATGATAGCGGAAGCGCGCAGCAGCAGCCAATCGTGCACGCCGTTGCGCCCTAATGCAGAAACGTTGTTTACCATACGAGGACTCCAGCCAGAACTGACAGCACGACGGTCAGACCGATCGCCACCTGGGCGGAACGGGTGCCGGCGGCCAAACTCTCTTCGATGTAGCCAAAATCCATTAACAAGTGACGGATGCCACCGCAAATGTGATAGGCCAGCGCCGTGAGGATGCCCCAGAATATGAATTTGACGATGAAGCTATTCATGATGGCGGCCGCCTGCAGGAACCCCTCTTGGGAAGAGAGTGACAGGCCCAGCAGCCAGAGGAGGATACCCACGGCAACGAAGGTAATTACGCCAGAGACTCGGTGTAAGATAGACGCTATCGCAGTTACGGGGAACCGGATCGTTTGCAGATCCAAGTTGACAGGTCGTTGTTTTTTCACGTATTTGCCCACACAGCTCTTATTATTTTCCTTCCTCCGGGCCTGGGCGGGGATCAGACAGCGTTAAGAGCCTAAAACCCTTACACGTCACGCGCTCAAACATCAACATCCTCTGTGCTCAAACGGCGCGCATTTATAACGCTGGGTGCTCCTACTTCAGGGTAATCCGGAGACCTGGCGGCAGTATAGGAGGATCACATTCTGATTACAATTCTCATACAACCGCTTTGATAACATTTCCCCCGAACAGTGATTCAGATCACGGATTTCACAATTAGTGCAAAATTAATTATCTGATTTGACAAGAGATCAACATTTCCATTACATATAGGGGCACAAACGGTCCTATGATGCGCTATGGGTCAGCAGATACACTTCCTCCCGGGTTCGAGTTATGCAACAGTGTATTTGGCGAACCTATCCCAATAGCCGTTGTTTCCCGCTCGAGTTTGCCGGCGTCAAAAGCAAATAAAGCACACAAAAACAGATTATTGGGATAGGTTCACATCTCTTCGAACAGCTCATAGGTAAGATTAACAGACTATAACGAATTACTATGAATCGTTAACAACTGGTCACCCGTCTCGTTCGCCTGGTCAGCACTCTGTACCCTACCCGCGCACAGTTGCGCAGTCGCTCACAGAGTTAGCGTCCGCACCATTTTTTTGCGGGCAACCTGCAGAGATTTAAGGTATTTCAGTTGTTAGTGGTTTTTAAAATAAGGCGCTAAGGAGACAGTAAATGACTGATAAGAAAGCGACGCTAACCATTAACGACAGCGAAGCTCCGATCGAACTGGGCGTATTGACACCGACACTGGGCCCCGATGTCCTCGATGTCCGCGCTCTGGGTTCCAAAGGTTATTTCACATTTGATCCCGGCTTTACCTCCACCGCTTCTTGCGAATCCAAGATTACCTTCATCGACGGCGACAAAGGCGTGCTGCTGCACCGCGGCTTCCCTATCGAGCAGCTGGCGAAAGAATCTTCCTACCTGGAAGTGTGCTACATCCTGCTGTACGGCGAGACCCCAACGCCGGAAGAATTCGAAACCTTCAAGACCACCGTGACCCGTCACACCATGATCCACGACCAGATCACCCATCTGTTCCGTGGCTTCCGTCGCGACTCGCACCCGATGGCGGTGCTGTGCGGCGTGACCGGCGCGCTGGCGGCGTTCTACCACGATGCGCTGGACGTCAACAACGAGCGTCACCGTGAAATCACCGCGTTCCGTCTGCTGTCCAAAATGCCGACCGTAGCCGCGATGTGCTACAAATACTCCCTGGGCCAGCCGTTCGTTTATCCGCGCAACGATCTGTCCTATGCCGGCAACTTCCTGCACATGATGTTCGCCACCCCGTGCGAAGAGTACGTGGTGAACCCGGTGCTGGAACGCGCCATGGATCGCATCCTGATCCTGCACGCCGACCATGAGCAGAACGCCTCTACCTCAACCGTGCGCACCGCCGGCTCTTCCGGCGCCAACCCGTTCGCCTGCATCGCGGCCGGCATTGCCTCTCTGTGGGGGCCGGCGCACGGCGGCGCCAACGAAGCGGCGCTGAAAATGCTGGAAGAGATCAAGACCGTCGAGCACATTCCGGAATTCATCAAGCGCGCCAAGGACAAGAACGACTCCTTCCGCCTGATGGGCTTCGGCCACCGCGTGTACAAGAACTACGATCCGCGCGCCACCGTGATGCGCGAGACCTGTCACGAAGTGCTGAAAGAGCTGAACAAGAAGGACGACAACCTGCTGCAGGTGGCGATGGAGCTGGAACACATCGCGCTGAACGACCCGTACTTCATCGAGAAGAAACTGTACCCGAACGTCGACTTCTACTCTGGCATCATCCTGAAGGCGATGGGCATTCCTTCTTCCATGTTCACCGTGATCTTCGCCATCGCGCGCACCATCGGCTGGATCGCCCACTGGAACGAAATGCACGACGAAGGCATCAAAATTGCCCGTCCGCGTCAGCTGTACACCGGCTATGCCGAGCGTGATTTCAAATCCCAGCTGAAAAACAAGTAAGCCGTTTTACCGGCTGAAACGCACAGCGCCGCCCTTTCGGGCGGCGTTTTTTTTGGCTATTTCTGGCAGCCTGGGCACCAATAAAACGGCCGCGAAGACAGCTCGGTACGCACGATCATCCCACCACAGCGTTCACAGGGCTCGCCGCTGCGATGAAACACCTTGAAGCGAAACAGCGCGCCGTGATGCCGGTTGTCATCCGCCTGCCCGCGCGTCTGGTAGGAAAGGCGCGGCACCGCCAGCAATGCCTCCGCCAGGTGGCGCAGCGCATCTGGCGCCAGATCCTGCGGTTTGTGCTGCGGCGCCAACTCGGCCTGCCACAGGATTTCGGCGCGCAGATAGTTGCCCAATCCGGCAAGAAACGCCTGGTCGAGCAGCATGCCGCCCAGTTGCCGGCGGCGAAAACGCGGCGTCAGCAAACGCGCCTGCACCTCATCCACCGTCAGCGACATGTCCAACACGTCGGGGCCGATGCGTTGCAAAAACGGGTGTTGCTCTATTTCCTCGCGCGGCCCGACGGTAATGTCGGAAGCGCTGTAGAGCAAAATCGCGCTATGAGCGGTTTCCAGCCGCACCCGCAGATCGCGTTTGGTCTCCGGCGCCTCCCCCGCCGCCGCCACTTTCCACACGCCGTACAGCTGGTTGTGGCTGTACATCGTCAACCCATTGGAGAAATGGGTCAGCAGCGCCTTGCCGCGCGGCTCGATGGCGACGATACGCTCGCCGAGCAGACGCTGGCGATAGTGCTTCAACTGGGGAAAAGCGAAATCGACGGCGGTCAGCGGCTGATCGATCACCGCCGCCGCCAGTTTGTCCGCCGCCCGGCGGATCTCCGGTCCTTCCGGCATAGACCACTCCTTGCGTTGACCCGGCGCAGCCCGATGCGCCGGGGATTCTCTTGATTAATGCGTTGCGCCGCCCGCCACTTTCAGATCGTGTTCCACCTGCAACGCGATGGAAACGGCCAGCTCCAGCGCAAACAGCACCGTCGAGGCCGCCATGCTCGGTGCGCCGGGGTGCGCCGCCGCCTGTTCCGGCAGGTACGGGATATGAATAAACCCGCCCTTCACCTCGCGCTGGCCGCTCAACCGGTGCAGCAGGCCGTACATGACATGGTTGCACACGTAGGTGCCGGCGGTCTGCGAAACGGAGGCCGGAAGGCCGGCCTCGCGCATCGAGCTGACCATCGCCTTGATCGGCAAGGTGCTGAAATAGGCCGCCGGGCCGCCGGCGACGATCGGCTCATCCACCGGCTGCTGCCCCTGATTATCGGGGATACGTGCGTCGTCGACGTTGATCGCCACCCGTTCAATCGTGATGTCGGTGCGGCCGCCGGCCTGGCCGACAGCCAGCACCATCAGCGGCTGCACCTCGTCGATCGCCGCATTGAGCGCCTCCAGCGCCGCGCCGAACACGCACGGCAGCTGGCGCGCCACAATGCGCGTACCCACCAGCTCCATATCATTGAGCTGCTTCACCACTTCCCAGGAAGGGTTGAGCCGCTCGCCGCCAAACGGCTCAAAGCCGGTAATCAATACTTTTTGCATCCTTACTCCTACAGGAACATCAGGAAATACAGCAGGAACACGTTAACCAACAGCAGCAGCACGCCGGTCGGCACCTGCGCCTTGATCACCGCATTCTTGTCCGGCAGCTCCAGCAGCGCCGCCGGCACAATGTTGAAGTTCGCCGCCATCGGCGTCATCAGGGTGCCGCAATAGCCGGAGAACATGCCGATCGCCGCCATCACCGCCGGGTTGCCGCCGTGCTGCAGCACCAGGATCGGAATGCCGATGCCGGCGGTGACGATCGGGAACGCGGCGAAGGCGTTACCCATCACCATGGTCAGCACCGCCATACCGATAGCGTAGACCGCCACGGCGATGAAGCGGTTATCCACCGCCAGATACTCTTGGGTCAAATGCGAGATCGCGGTGCCGACGCCGGCGACGGTAAACAGCAGGCCAAGCGTGGCGAGGATCTGCGGCAGAATGAACGCCCAGCCGATCGAATCCAGCAGGCGCCGCGCTTCCTGTATCGGCTGCAACGCCTTCTCATGGGTCATTTTCACCGCGATCGCCAGGCCGATCAGGCAGCCGACGGTCATCGAGAACAGGGTGATCAGCGTCGCATGGTTACCGCTGCCGAACACCGCGCTTTGCAACGCCGGAATGTTGTTGAACAGCAGCACGCCGATCACCGTCACCACCGGGATCGCCAATGCGGGGATAAACAGCTTGTTGCCCAGGCGCTTGGCGCTGGCCTCGCGCTCCTGCGGCGTTCGCTGATGATAGCTGCCGAGGCGCACGCCGCCGAAGCCGGCGATCAGGGCCATCACCACCACCACCACGCCAACGATGATGTGCAGCATGCGTTTCTCGTTGCTGCCTTCGCCGAGCACGTCGCCCAGCAGGCGGTAAGTCCAGTCGCCGACCAGGAACACCAGGCCGTACAGCCCCCAAAACAGCCCGGTGGTGATGCGGCGCGGGTTGGCGCGATCGCGGAAGGACATCACCGCCACAATCAGCAGCACCGCGCCGGCCAGCCAGTAGAGATATTGTTGCTGGAAGTTCATCGTGCTTCCCCCTTCGCCTGCAGCGCCGCCTGATTCAGCTGCGCCAGCTCGGCGCTCAGCTGTTTATCCATCCGATACAGCCGGAAGGCGTGGATCAGGAAAGCGAAAATGGCGGTCGGAATGCCCCACAGCGCGATATGCAGCGGCTCGGTCTGAATGCCGCCGGACTCCAGCATAAAGTTGTGCATGAAGATGATCGCGCCGAAGGCCACGAAGATATCCTCGCCGAAGAACAGCCCGACGTTGTCGGTAGCGGCCGACATGGCGCGCAGGCGGTGGCGGGTGCGCTCCGGCAGCTCGCCGTAACGGTTTTCCGTCGCTCCTTCCGCCATCGGCGCCAGCAGCGGCCGCACCATCTGCGGGTGCCCGCCCAGGCTGGTCAACCCCATCGCCGCGGTGATCTCGCGCACGAACAGGTATACGATCAGCAAACGGCCGGCGGTGGCGCTTTTGATCCTGGCGATCCACGCCTGCGCCCGCTCTTTCAACCCGTGGCGCTCCAGCAGGCCGATCACCGCCAGCGGCAGCAGCAGGATCAGCGGCAGGTTACGGGTGTTGAGAAAGCCCTCGCCGAGCTTTTCCAGAATGACGTCCAGCGGCATCAGCGCCGCCAGACCGGTGATGATGCCGGCGGCGATCACCACCAGCACCGGGTTGAAACGCAATACAAACCCGACCACGATAGCGGCGATGCCGATCAGTGGCCAGAGATTCACGGCCTGTTCCATAGTCTTCCCTCGATATTTTCTAATAGTTTTTTGCTTGTGATGTTGTGTCTTGCTTTACGGCTTTACTGCTCCGCGCTGACGCGGATCCCCTGTTGAACAAAACTGTCACGCAGCTTGCGCGCATACGCCAGCGCATGCTCGCCGTCCCCGTGCAGACAGACGGTTTCCGCCTGTACGGGGGCCCAGACGCCATCCACGCTGCGCACCCGGTGATGGCGCACCATCTCCAGCGTTTGCGCCAGCGCCTGTTCGTCATCCTCGATCAATGCCCCCGGCAAACCGCGCGGCACCAGCGTGCCGTCGGCCTGATAACCGCGATCGGCGAACACCTCCTGCCGGGTGGTCAGACCGAGCCGTTGCCCGGCGCGGATCAGCTCGCTGCCGGCCAGCCCCACCAGCCGCAGCGCCGGATCGACCGCCTGCACCGCCCGGGCGATCGCTTCCGCCAGCGCCGGCTCAACCGCCGCCTGGTTGTACAGCATGCCGTGCGGCTTAACGTGCACCATCACCCCGCCCTCGGCGCGGGCGATGGCCGCCAGCGCACCGAGCTGATACACCACCTGCGCGTAGACCGTTTCCGGCGGCAGCTGCATGCGAGTGCGGCCGAAATTCTCCCGATCGGGAAAACTCGGATGGGCGCCGATCGCCACGCCGTACTGCAATGCCCAGCGCACCGACTGACGCATGGTCTGCGCATCGCCGGCGTGGAAGCCGCAGGCGATGTTGGCCGAACTCACCAATTGCAGCAGCGCCTGGTCGTTGGCGCAGCCCTCGCCGAGATCGGCGTTCAAATCAACGATCATGTAACCCCCAGGCAATCTGTCGAAGGAAAAGATCCTGCTCGGCCTTGGCGCGCTGCGCCTCGGCCAGTGAGCAGAGAACGAAGTGGATCGGTTCGCCGAGCCGGATCTGCGCCAAATGGTAGAGATCGGCTTCGATCACGCAGGCAATGCGCGGGTAACCGCCGGTGGTTTGCGCATCGGCCATCAGCACGATCGGCTGACCGTTGTGCGGCACCTGCACCACGCCGGGCATCAGGCCATGCGACAGCATCTCTCTCTCGGTGGTGCGTGCCAGCGGCGTGCCGCCGTGCAGACGGTAGCCCATGCGGTTGCTCTGCGGGCTGAGCTGCCAGGCGGCGCGCCAGAACGTATCTTGCGCCTCTTCGCTGAATTCAGCGTACTCCGGCCCCGGCAACGCGCGGATGCGGTTGGTGAACAGCAGCTGTTTCACGCCACAGGAATGTTGCGGTTCAGCGGCGGAGTTGCCGAGCGGCAACCGGTCGCCGTCCTTCAGATTACGCCCCTCGCATCCGCCAAAGGCGGCTTTCATGTCGGTGCTGCGCGAACCCAGCATTTCCGGCACGGCGATGCCGCCGGCGATCGCCAGGTAGCTACGCATGCCGCGTTTCGGCGTGCCCAGCGCCAGCCGCTGCCCCTTTTTCACCGGATAGCGCCAGCCGGTCCACAGCGGTTTGCCATCCAGCTGCGCGTCGCAGCCGGCGCCGGTCAGGGCGATCCAGCCTGCGCGGGTAAACTCGGCGCTGAACTGGCCGAGGGTGATCTCCAGCCCGGCGGCCTCCGGCGCATTGCCCACCAGCAGGTTGGCGATCTTCAGCGCCGGTTGATCCAGCGCTCCGCCAGTGCTGATGCCCAGACGGCGGAATCCCTCGCGGCCCAAATCCTGCACCGTGGTATAGATGCCGGCGCGCAGAATAATCAGCATACGCCCTCCTTCTGCGGCACGAAGCGTACGTTATCGCCCGGGCGCAGCAGCGTCGGCGGCATTTCATGCGGATTGAACAGCGCCAGCGGCGTGCGGCCAATCAGCTGCCAGCCGCCGGGCGTCACCAGCGGATAGATGCCGGTCTGGCCGCCGCCGATACCGACGGAACCGGCCGCCACCGCCAGACGCGGTTCAGCGCGGCGCGGCGTCGCCAGTTGTTCCGGCATGCCGCCCAAATAGGAGAAGCCCGGCTGAAAGCCGAGGAAATAGACCACATAGGCCGCCGCCGCGTGGCATTCCACCACCTGTTGCGGCGTCATGCCAGTATGACGCGCCACCTCATCCAGGTCGGGGCCCTGTTCCCCGCCGTAGATAACCGGAATATCCACCTGACGCGATTCCGGCGTCAGGCGCTCTTTGCTCTCCCACCCCTGCTGCAGCAATGCCAGCATCGCTTCGGCGTCGGCCTGCGGCGTATGCAGCAACAGCGTCAGGTTATTCATCCCCGGCACCACTTCCCGCACGTCGGGGTGGTGATTCAGCTTTTCCGCCAGCGCCCAAATGCGCTGCTGGCTCGGTAACGTCACCGGCGGCGACAGTTCAAGCACTACCGCTCTTTCACCCAACAGGTAATAACGTGCTTGTTGCACCCTTATTCTCCTTATTATCGCGCTGAAAAACACACCAGTTATGCGTGACGCGGCCCCGGCTGTCAATAGAACGCAACCATAAGGAAAATAAGGAAATAGCGCGATAAAAGGATTCAGCCGGCGCGCAGGCCGGGCTGGATCCGGGGAAGAAAAAGATCAGGCGGGATTCGGGATATCGATAAAGGTCACATCAAAGCCGTGGTGCTGGGCCAGCCAGTCCCCCAACGCCTTCACGCCGCCGCGCTCGGTGGCGTGGTGACCGGCGGCGAAGAAATGCACGCCCATTTCGCGCGCGCTGTGGATGGTCTGCTCAGAGACTTCACCGCTGATGAACGCATCGACGCCGAAGCGCGCCGCGCTGTCGATAAAGCCCTGGCCGCCGCCGGTGCACCAGGCCACTCGGCGAATATGCTCAGGCGCGTTATCGCCGCAGTGCAGCACCGCGCGCCCCAGCCGGCTTTCGATGCGCTGTTGCAGCGCTTCGCCGGTCAGCGGCTGTTCGAATTCTCCGTGCGGCACCAGCGGCTCGATTTCACCAATCACCCGAATGCCCAGCGCCTGCGCCAGCTGCGCGTTGTTGCCCAGCACCGGATGCGCGTCCAGAGGCAAATGATAACCGTACAGGTTGATGTCGTGGGTCAACAGCGTTTTCAGGCGGTTGCGCTTCATGCCGCGCACCGCCGGCGCCTCGTTTTTCCAGAAATAGCCGTGATGCACGATGATCGCGTCGGCCTGATGCGCCACCGCGGCGTCCAGCAGCGCCTGACAGGCTGTGACGCCGGTCACGATGCGCTGTACATGCGCACGCCCCTCTACCTGCAAACCGTTGGGGGCGTAGTCCTGAAACGCCGCGGCGTTCAGTTCTGTGTTGATCAGTTGTTCCAGATCGAGGTTACGCATTCTCTTCTCTCTTCATAGTCAAAATGTCTGCCGGTCGCCCTGCGCCATCAGGATGAATTTCACCCCCAGATCGTTGCCCTGCGCCAGCTGCTGCGCAATGGCGGCGCGCGCCTCTTCGCCCTGCTTCAGGCTGGGCTTGATGTGGCTGATGACCACCGGCAGACCGTTCAGCGAGCCTTCGCCGCCGCTGTACTGCGTCAGATTCTTCAGCTCCTTCAGCAGCCAGGCCGGCGTCAAATGGCCGTACAGATGTTTGTCCTCCACCCCGTTAGGGTAAGAGGTTTCGATAATCATGCCCTTGAGCTTTTTCTGCTCGACAAGCGGCCCCAGCGCGCGCCAGACGGTATCGAGATCGCGCGACTGCTCCACCTTGTCCGGCCCGGTATCGCCGAAATAGGCGAAGAACTCGTTGCCGTTGGAAATCAGCAGCATCGACGACGGATAGCGATCGTGGCTGAGCGGATACATCACGCCGGTCAACCCGGTCAGGCCGAGGGTAAATCGCTGCTGCGGCCGCACCGTTTGCAGCCGGTAGGTGCCCAGCCGCGCACCATTGCCGGCGTCGGTAAAGTTCGGCCAGGCCTTCCAGTTGAAGTAATGGTTGCGCAGGGTCAGCACGGTGTCCGCCTGGGCGTAAACGGTTTTTTTATTGTCTTCCGGCGAGCCGACGATCAGCCCCGCCACGTGGTCCAGATGGCCGTGGCTGATAAAGTAGCTGCCGATCAACTGCCGGAACACGTAGCCCTGCGGCGTGTAAGGCGCGGCCAGCTCGGGGGTCACCTGCGGGAAACTGCCCTTCTCCAGCCCTTTGGCGATGCCCGGCAGCAGCGAGCCGGCGTCCAGCGCCACATACTGCGGCTGATTATCGCTGCGGATCAGGTAGGAAGTCAGGTTGCCGTCGCTGACGCCGCCGTCGACGCCCAGCGCCACCACGTCAAAGCCGGCGATCGCCAGCGCGGAATAGCCGCTCAGGCACAGGGCCAGCACCTTTTTCATCATTGCGTCGCTCCTTGCAGTTGCCTCAAGACTCTCCCCGTTTCGCCGCCTCGAACGCCGCCAACGTCTCCACGCGGGCTTGTTTGTGATCGACGATCGGCAGCGGGTAGTTCAGCGTACGGCGCTGCTTTTCCGCCCAGCGGTGGGGGTAATGGATGTCATTGTCGGGCACATCCGCCAGTTCCGGCAACCATTTACGGATGAAAGTGCCTTGTGGATCAAAACGTTCACCCTGTGTGGTCGGGTTAAAGATGCGGAAATACGGCGCGGCGTCGGTGCCGGTGGAGGCCGCCCACTGCCAGCCGCCGTTATTGGCCGCCAGATCCCCGTCCAGCAGTTGCGACATGAAGTAGCGCTCCCCGGCCCGCCAGTCAATCAGCAGATCCTTCACCAGAAAACTGGCGCTGATCATGCGCAGCCGGTTGTGCATCCAGCCGGTAGCGTTCAACTGGCGCATGGCGGCATCGACGATCGGATAGCCGGTCTCGCCCCGCTGCCAGGCCTGCAGCTTCGCCGCGTCATCGCACCAGCGCACTTTGTCCGTCCAGGCGATAAACGGCCGATGGCGGCACAGCTCGGGATAGGCCACCAGCAGATGGCGGTAGAACTCGCGCCAAATCAGCTCGTTCAGCCAGGCGAAAGCGCCGCTCTCGCGATCTTCCAGCAACCGCGGGCATTCGGCGCGCAGGCGATTGAAGCACTGGCGCGGCGACAGCGCGCCAATCGCCAGATAGGGCGACAGGCTGCTGGTGCCGGCGATGGCGGGCAGATCGCGCTGGCGAAGGTAATCCTGCACTTGCTCACGACAAAAGGCGCGCAGCCGCTGCAGCGCGGCCTCCTCGCCGGCGGGATAGTCATCCCCGATGTCCGCCGCGGGATAATCGAACGCCGCCGGCGCTTCAGGCGCAGGCAACGCGCCATCGGCACGGATCTTCGGCGCCGGCAGGCAGCTCACGTCGGACTCAGTCAGGCGCTGAATGAAGGCGTTGCGAAACGGCGTATAAACCTTGTACATCTCGCCGCCGCCGGTTAGCACGCTGCCCGGCGGCAACAGCAGGCTGTCATCAAAACCGTGGCACGTTACCTGCCCATTCAACTGCTGCTCCAGCCGCGCATCGCGTCGCCGTTCATTCAGTTCGTACTGGCGGTTGTAAAACAGCGCGTCCACCTGCTCTCGCCGGCAATACTCCGCCAACCAGTCGATCGACGCGGCAAAGTCCGTGCCGGCATGGCAATGCAGCGCAATGCCCTTTTGCGCCAGCGCCTGCTGTACCGCCTGCAGGCTGGCGTGGATCAGCGCCGCCTGCCGCGGCGCCATCTCATGCTGCCGCCACTGCTGCGGGGTGGCGATAAACACCGCCAACACCCGGGCTTTGGGATCGCTGCAGGCGGCGTGCAGCGCTTTGTTGTCGGTGATACGCAGATCGTTACGCAACCAGACCAGATGCGTGGTCATAAAATTCCCTTGTCAATCAATGGCCGTAACGCAAACGCAGCGCCTCCGGATAAGGTTCGAAATAGCGTTGTTCCGCCAGATAACTGTCGGGGTATTCCGCCATGTAATGCTTAAGCAAGGCGATCGGCGCCAGCAGCGGCTGCATGCCCTGCCGGTAGCGGTCGATCAGGTGCGCCAGCTCCTGGCGCTGCGCCGCGCTGAGCTGGCGGCGGAAGTACCCCTGCACGTGCATCAGCACGTTGGTATGGTTGCGGCGCGTCGCCTTGTGCGCCAACAGCGCCATCAGGCGGCTGCGGTATTCCACGGCGAAGGCCTCCAGCGAGTCCCAGCGGTGAATATCGGCGACGAAGCGCCCCAGCTCGCGATAAGCCGGCTGCGAATGCGCCAGCAACGACAGCTTGTAGCGGCTGTGAAACGCGATCAGCCCGCCGCGGGTCAGCCCCTGACGCCACAGCATGTTCAACTCATACAGCGCGTACACTCGCTCGATAAAGTTTTCCCGCAATGCCGCATCCTGCAATCGTCCGTCTTCTTCCACCGGCAGCCACGGCATCTGACGCAGCAGTTCGGCGGTAAACAGCCCGACGCCGTTTTTACGCGAGTCTTTGCCGTTCTCACTGTAGACCCGCACCCGCTCCAGGCCGCAGCTCGGCGACTTGGCGCAGACGATATAACCGCACAGGTGCTGCAACGCGGCCACGCGCTGCGCGGAGAAACTGCGCATCTCCTCGGTCAGATCCACGCCGGCGTCGTTGCTGTAACGCATCGCCGGCCAGGGCTGCGCCTGTTTCACCAGGCGCAGCGCCGGGCGCGGCGTGGGCAGGCCGATCGCCATTTCCGGGCAAACGGGCTCAAAGCGCACATAGGGCGCCAACTGTTCCACCGCAAAGGCCAACCGCTTGTGGCCGCCGTCGAAACGCACCGTCTCGCCCAGTAAACAGGCGCTGATGCCGATAGGGATCTTGTCGCTCATACCGCTCTCCCGCGTTGTTAGCCGATTGAGGAAAGTGTAGAAGAATGGCTTGCCAAATACGACCTTGCGCTTGACGGCAGCGGGCTCGGGGCATAAAAAAACCCCCGCCGCAGGGCGAGGGTTGTTCGTGAGTCGGCAGTGACTCAGTAGAAGTCGCAGGACGCCAGTTCCGCCTGCTGCAGCCAGACCGGCTTGTCGCTGGTTTTTGACCAGACGCGGTGCAGGTAGCTGTAAAAACGCCCGCGATCGCTGCGGAACAGCATCACCGGCAGGGCCAAAATGCCCGCGATAACCACTGCGCTGCGGCGCAGGAGAATCCGATGCAGTGAATAAGCGTGATAGGTCGTAGACATGCGAACCTCCTTAAAAACGCCTGCCGTTGATTTGTCAGGGAAAACGGCGTCGGCGTATCAAATGAACAATCGGTAATTTGGTAACTGGACAAAATTTTAGCGCACTTGATGAAAGTTTACTACTCATCCGACCACTAAATCGCACAAAAAATCGCTAATCACCGCAGTGATTCGTAATTTTGTTACAATCAAGTTAATTTTTAACTAAACATGGGTTACATTGTGGTTATTATTCGGTTCTTCATCCCACGCCTCAGCCCCGGCTTATTCACACATCAGGCGCAATCTCGCCGCAAGCAGGCTGCCTGAAACGGCCAATTTCCGCTGAAATTTCAGCCATTTTTATACTTTTTTTACACCTGCCCGCGCGATTTTTTCATCTTCTTTCTACCCCTCTCCCTACACTGCCTCTATCAAAAACAACACCTCTGGAGGTGTCCCGTGAGTTTCAGCGTTATTGGTGGTGCGCTGTTGGTCCTGCTGCTGTTGGCCTATCTGGTCTACGCCCTGTTTAACGCGGAGGATTTCTGATGGCGGCTTCAGCCTTTTTACTGATCGCCAGCTTCCTGCTGGTGCTTCTGCTGCTGGCCCGGCCGCTGGGCGGTTTTATGGCGCGCCTGATCGAAGGTGAGCCGCTGCCTGCGCTGCGCGCAGTGGAAGCCGGCGTCTGGCGCGCCTGCGGCATCCGCGCCACCGAGATGAATTGGTGGCAGTACGCGCTGGCGATCCTGGCGTTCAACCTGCTCGGCCTGGCGCTGCTGTTCGCCCTGCTGATGACGCAGGGCTCGCTGCCGCTCAACCCGCAGGGCTTCCCGGGCCTCTCCTGGGATCTGGCGCTCAACACCGCCGTCAGCTTCGTCACCAACACCAACTGGCAGGCCTACAGCGGCGAAAGCGCCCTCAGCTATTTCAGCCAGATGGCCGGGCTGGCAGTGCAGAACTTCGTCTCCGCCGCCACCGGCATCGCCGTGGCCTTTGCGCTGATCCGCGCCTTTACCCGCCGCGCCGGCAAGACCGTCGGCAACGCCTGGGCCGATCTGTTCCGCATCACGCTGTATGTGCTGCTGCCGATCGCGCTGCCGATCGCCCTGTTCTTCGTCAGCCAGGGCACGCTGCAAAACTTCCTGCCTTACCTGCACGTCACCACGCTCGAAGGCGCGCAGCAGACGCTGCCGATGGGGCCGGTCGCCTCGCAGGAAGCGATCAAGATGCTCGGCACCAACGGCGGGGGGTTCTTCGGCGCCAACTCGGCGCACCCGTTCGAAAACCCGACCGTGCTGACCAACTTCGTGCAGATGCTGGCCATCTTCCTGATCCCCTGCGCGCTGTGCTTCTCCTTCGGCCAGCTGGCCGGTGAAAACCGCCAGGGCCATGCGCTGATCTGGGCGATGGCGCTGATCTTCGTGGTGGCGGTGGTGGTGGTGATGGTTGCCGAGCTGGCGGGCAACCCGCACCTGAGCGCGCTGGGCGCCGACAGCAACATCAATATGGAAGGCAAAGAGTCGCGCTTCGGCATTCTCGCCACCAGCCTGTTCTCGGTGGTGACCACCGCCGCGTCCTGTGGGGCGGTCAACGCCATGCACGACTCCTTCACCGCGCTGGGCGGCATGGTGCCGATGTGGCTGATGCAGATCGGTGAAGTGGTGTTCGGCGGCGTCGGCTCCGGCCTGTACGGCATGCTGCTGTTCGTGCTGCTGACGGTGTTTATCGCCGGCCTGATGATCGGCCGCACCCCGGAATACCTGGGCAAGAAAATCGACGTCTATGACATGAAGATGACCGCGCTGGCGATCCTGGTCACGCCGACGCTGGTATTGCTGGGCAGCGCGCTGGCCATCGGCACCGACGCTGGCCGCGCCGGCATCCTCAACCCGGGCGCCCACGGCTTCAGCGAAGTGCTGTATGCCCTGTCTTCCGCCGCCAACAACAACGGCAGCGCCTTCGCCGGATTGAGCGTCAATACGCCGTTCTACAACCTGCTGCTGGCCTTCGCCATGTTCGTCGGCCGCTTCGGGGTGATCCTGCCGGTGCTGGCGATCGCCGGTTCGCTGAGCGCCAAGCAACGCCAGCCGGCGGGCAACGGCACCCTGCCAACCTATGGGCCGCTGTTTATCGGCCTGCTGATCGGCACCGTGCTGCTGGTGGGCGCGCTGACCTTCGTGCCGGCGCTGGCGCTGGGCCCGGTGGCCGAGCATTTGCAGCTTTGGTTGGCAAACTAACCGACGTCAGAGAGAGAGAATAAGAGATGACTCGCAAACAACGCGCGCTGTTTGAACCGGCTCTGGTGCGCACCGCGCTGATCGATGCGGTGAAAAAACTGGACCCTCGCGTTCAATGGCGCAACCCGGTGATGTTCGTGGTGTATATCGGCAGCCTGCTGACCACCGCTATCTGGCTGGCGATGCTCACCGGCCAAACCGACGGCGCCGCCGCCTTTACCGGCAGCGTCTCCCTGTGGCTGTGGTTCACCGTGCTGTTCGCCAACTTCGCCGAAGCGCTGGCCGAAGGCCGCAGCAAAGCCCAGGCGGAAAGCCTGAAGGGCACCAAGAAAACCAGCTGGGCGAAAAAGCTGGCCGGCCCGCGCCGTGACGGCGCCACGGAGAAAGTGGCCGCCGAGAGCCTGCGCAAAGGCGATATCGTGCTGGTGGAAGCCGGCGATACCATCCCGTGCGACGGCGAAGTGCTGGAAGGCGGCGCTTCGGTGGATGAAAGCGCCATCACCGGCGAATCCGCCCCGGTGATCCGCGAATCCGGCGGCGACTTCTCCTCGGTCACCGGCGGCACCCGCGTGCTGTCCGACTGGCTGGTGGTGCAGTGCAGCGTCAACCCGGGGGAAACCTTCCTCGATCGCATGATCGCCATGGTGGAAGGCGCCAAGCGCCGCAAAACGCCGAACGAGATCGCCTTAACCATCCTGCTGGTGGCGCTGACCATCGTGTTCGTGCTGGCCACCGCCACCCTGTTCCCGTTCTCGCAATACAGCGTCGAGGCGGCCGGCAGCGGCAGCGTGGTCACCATCACCGTACTGGTCGCGTTGCTGGTTTGCCTGATCCCCACCACCATCGGCGGCCTGCTGTCCGCCATCGGCGTGGCCGGGATGAGCCGCATGCTCGGCGCCAACGTGATCGCCACCAGCGGCCGCGCGGTGGAAGCCGCTGGCGATGTGGACGTGCTGCTGCTGGATAAAACCGGCACCATCACGCTGGGCAACCGTCAGGCTTCGGAGTTTTTGCCGGCGCCGGGCGTGAAAGAGCAAGAGCTGGCGGACGCCGCGCAGCTGGCTTCGCTGGCGGATGAAACGCCGGAAGGCCGCAGCATCGTGGTGCTGGCCAAACAGCGCTTTAACCTGCGCGAGCGCGATCTGCAGGCGCTGAACGCCACCTTCGTGCCCTTCTCCGCCCAGACCCGCATGAGCGGCGTCAACGTGCAGGAGCGCATGATCCGCAAAGGCGCGGTGGACGCCATTCGCCGTCACGTCGAATCCAATCAGGGCCACTTCCCGCGGGCGGTGGACGATCTGGTGGAAAGCGTGGCGCGCACCGGCGGCACGCCGCTGGTGGTGGCGGAAGGCGCCCGGGTGCTGGGCGTGGTGGCGTTGAAGGATATCGTCAAGGGCGGCATCAAAGAGCGCTTCAATGAGCTGCGCAAGATGGGCATCAAAACGGTGATGATCACCGGCGATAACCCGCTGACCGCGGCGGCGATCGCCGCCGAAGCCGGGGTGGACGACTTCCTGTCGGAAGCCACGCCGGAAGCCAAGCTGGCGCTGATCCGCCAGTATCAGGCGGAAGGCCGTCTGGTGGCGATGACCGGCGACGGCACCAACGACGCCCCGGCGCTGGCGCAGGCCGATGTGGCGGTGGCGATGAACTCCGGCACCCAGGCCGCCAAAGAGGCGGGCAACATGGTCGATCTGGATTCCAACCCGACCAAGCTGATCGAAGTGGTGCATATCGGCAAACAGATGCTGATGACGCGCGGCTCGCTGACCACCTTCAGCATCGCCAACGACGTAGCCAAGTACTTCGCCATCATTCCGGCGGCGTTCGCGGCCACCTATCCGCAGCTGAACGCGCTGAACGTGATGCACCTGCACTCCCCCGCCTCCGCCATCATGTCGGCGGTGATCTTCAACGCCCTGGTGATCGTGTTCCTGATCCCGCTGGCGCTGAAAGGGGTGAGCTACAAACCGATGAGCGCCGCGGCCCTGCTGCGCCGCAACCTGTGGCTGTACGGGGTCGGCGGTCTGCTGGTGCCGTTCGTCGGCATCAAACTGATCGACCTGATCCTGGTCGCGCTGCACGTCGCCGGTTAACCATTGAGGGAAATGAACATGACGTATTTACGACCTGCGCTGGTGATGTTGATCCTGCTGACGCTGATCACCGGCATCGCCTATCCGCTGCTGACCACCGGGCTGGCGCAGCTGCTGTTTTCGGGCGCGGCCAACGGTTCGCTGCTGTACCAGGGCGACAAGGCGGTCGGCTCCGCGCTGATCGGCCAGAACTTCACGCGCGCCGACTATTTCTGGGGCCGCCCGTCGGCCACCGGCGATTCGGCTTATAATCCACAGGCCTCCGCCGGCAGCAACCTGGCGGCCACCAACCCGGCGCTGGATAAGGCTATCGCCGAACGCGCGGCGCAGCTGCGCCAGGCCAATCCGGCCATGAGCGGCCCGATCCCGGTGGATCTGCTGACCGCCTCCGGCAGCGGGCTGGATCCGCAGATTTCGATCGCCGCGGCGCGGTATCAGCTGGCGCGGGTTGCGGCGGCGCGTCATCTGCCGCCGGAACAGGTCGCCAAACTGATCGAAGACAACACCGATCGGGCCACGCCCAACTTCATGGGGGAATCGGTGGTCAACGTGCTGAAGCTGAACCTGGCGCTGGATGCGTTGAAGTAACGCGCCGTATTCAGCATAGTGATAGGGTTCGGCGTGCCGAACCCCTTTTTGCTTGGTAACACAAGGAATTGTCATGGTCGAAGAAGAACAGCAGCGTCCCGATCCCGATAGCCTGCTGGCGCTGGCCAATGAAAAACCGCGCGGCCGGTTGAAGGTATTCTTCGGCGCCTGCGCCGGCGTGGGCAAAACCTACGCCATGTTGCAGGAGGCCCAGCGTTTGCGCGCTCAGGGGCTGGACGTGCTGGTCGGCGTGGTGGAAACCCACGGCCGCAGCGAGACCGCCGCCCTGCTCGACGGCCTGGCGCTGTTGCCGCAAAAGCGCATCCAGCATCGCGGCCGGCTGGTGCATGAATTCGATCTCGACGCCGCGCTGGCGCGCCATCCGGCGCTGATCCTGATGGATGAACTGGCGCACAGCAACGCCCACGGTTCGCGCCACCCCAAACGCTGGCAGGATGTGGAAGAGCTGCTGGACGCCGGCATCGACGTGCTGACTACCGTCAACGTGCAACATTTGGAAAGTCTGAACGACGTGGTGGGCGGCGTGACCGGCGTGCGGGTGCGCGAAACGGTGCCCGACCACGTGTTTGACGAGGCCAGCGAAGTGGTGCTGGTCGATCTGCCGCCGGACGATCTGCGCCGACGGCTGCACGAAGGCAAAGTGTATATTCCCGGCCAGGCCGAGCGCGCCATCGAGCATTTTTTCCGTAAAGGCAACCTGATCGCCCTGCGCGAGTTGGCGCTGCGCCGCACCGCCGATCGGGTCGATGACCAGATGCGCGAGTTTCGCGACACCCAGGGGCGCGAGAAAGTGTGGCACACCCGCGACAGCATTCTGCTGTGCGTCGGCCACAACAGCGGCAACGAAAAGCTGGTGCGCATCGCCGCCCGGCTGGCGGCGCGGCTCGGCTGCCACTGGCATGCGGTCTACGTGGAAACCCCCAAGCTGCACCGGCTGCCGGAAAACCAACGCCGCGCCATTCTGCGCGCGCTGCGGCTGGCGCAGGAGCTGGGCGCCGAAACCGCCACCCTGGCCGATCCGTCCGAAGAGCGCGCAGTGCTGCGCTACGCCCGCGAACATAACCTCGGCAAAATCATCATCGGCCGCCGCAGCGAGCAACGCTGGAAGCTGCGCGGCAGCTTCGCCGATCGCCTCGGCCGGCTGGGCCCGGATCTCGATCTGGTGATCGTCGCGCTGGACAGCGACGCCGCACCGCCGCCGCCGGGCAAGGAGCACGACGGCCGCAGCTTCAATGAGAAATGGCGCATGCAGCTGCGCGGCTGCGCGGTGGCGGTGGCGCTGTGCGCACTGATCACCCTGCTCTCGCAGTGGCTGCTGCCGGGCTTCGATCAGGCCAACCTGGTGATGGTCTATCTGCTCGGCGTGGCGATCGTCGCGCTGTTCTTCGGCCGCTGGCCATCGGTGCTGGCGGCAGTGATCAACGTCGCCAGTTTCGATCTGTTCTTCGTCCAGCCCGAATGGTCGTTCGCCGTCAGCGATATGCAGTATCTGCTGACCTTCGGCGTGATGCTCGCCGTCGGTATCATCATCGGCAACCTGACCGCCGGGGTGCGTTATCAGGCCCGGGTGGCGCGCTACCGCGAGCAGCGGGCGCGCCATCTGTACGAAATGTCACGCGGGCTGAGCCGCGCGCTGACCGTGGCCGACATCGCCAACACCAGCCGTCATTTCCTCTCCAGCAGCTTCCAGGCGAAAACCGTGCTGCTGCTGCCGCAGGAAGACGGCCGGCTGCAGCAAATGATCGGCGAGGAAGGCGGGCTGCTGTCGGTAGACGAAGCCATCGCGCGCTGGAGTTTCGATAAAGGCTTGCCGGCCGGCGCCGGCACCGACACCCTGCCCGGCGTGCCTTACCAGCTGCTGCCGCTCAATACCCCCAAACAGACCTTCGGCCTGTTGGCGATCGAACCCAACAACCTGCGCCAGCTGATGGTGCCGGAACAACAGCGGCTGCTGCAAACCTTCGCAGTGCTGATCGCCAGCGCGCTGGAACGGCTGCACCTGGCGCGCAGCGCCGAAGAAGCCAAGCTGGACGCCGAACGCGAGCAGCTGCGCAACTCGCTGCTGGCGGCGCTGTCGCACGATCTGCGCACCCCGCTGACCGTGCTGTTCGGCCAGGCGGAAATTCTCACGCTGGACCTGGCGGCCGAAGGCTCCAATCACGCCACCCAGGCCAGCCAGATCCGCCAGCAGGTGCTGAGCACCACCCGGCTGGTGAACAACCTGCTGGATATGGCGCGCATCCAGTCCGGCGGTTTCAGCCTGCGTAAAGAGTGGCAGTCGCTGGAAGAGATCGTCGGCGCTTCGCTGCACATGCTGGAGCCGCTGCTCAGCCAGCATCCGATCGAGGTCGAGCTGCCGCCGGAACAAATCCTGGTCAACTGCGACGGCAGCCTGCTGGAGCGGGTGTTCACCAACCTGTTGGAAAACGCCAATAAATACGCCGGCGCCGAGGCCACCATCGGCATACGCGCCCGCACGCTGCCCGAGTGGCTGGAAGTCGAGGTCTGGGATAACGGCCCCGGCATCCCCGCCGATCAGCTGCAGCTGATTTTCGACAAGTTTTCACGCGGCAATAAAGAGTCGGCGATCCCCGGCGTCGGCTTGGGGTTAGCGATTTGTCGTGCCATTATTGAAGTGCATGACGGCCGCATCTGGGCGGAAAACGGCGCCAACGGCGGCGCCAGCTTCCGCTTCGTGCTGCCGCTGGAAAAACCGCCCGAGATCGACGGCGACGCCTTCGATCTGTAATCAACGCAGGGGAAACGTGAGCATAACGCCAACCAACATTCTGATTGTTGAAGATGAAAAAGAGATCCGCCGCTTCGTGCGCACCGCGCTGGAGAGCGAAGGCCTGCGGGTGTTTGAAAGTGAAACCCTGCAGCGTGGGCTGATTGAGGCCGGCACGCGCAAACCGGATCTGATCATCCTGGATTTGGGCTTGCCGGATGGCGACGGGCTGAGCTACATCCGCGATCTGCGGCAGTGGAGCGCCATTCCGGTGATCGTGCTGTCGGCGCGCAACGCCGAAGAGGACAAAATCGCCGCGCTGGACGCCGGCGCCGACGACTACCTCAGCAAGCCGTTCGGCATCGGTGAGCTGCTGGCGCGGGTGCGGGTCGCGCTGCGCCGCCACTCCGCCAGCCAACAGGAAAGCCCGCTGGTGAGCTTTTCGGCTATCACCGTCGATCTGGTGAATCGCCGGGTGCTGCGCAACGACGAAGATCTGCATCTGACGCCGATCGAGTTTCGCCTGTTAGCGGAGCTGCTGGCCAACGCCGGCAAGGTGATCACCCAACGCCAGCTGCTGAGCCACGTCTGGGGGCCGAACTACGTGGAGCACAGCCACTACCTGCGCATCTACATGGGCCATCTGCGGCAGAAGCTGGAAGCCGATCCGGCCCGGCCCAAACACCTGCTGACCGAAACCGGCGTCGGCTATCGTTTCATGCCTTAATCCCGGTGGGCGCGGTTTGCCGCGCCTTTACGCCGCCGGGCCCTTCTTCAATCCGACCATAAATTCCTTGAACGCCTCGCGCAGCGGAGCGAACACCGGGTGTTTGCGGTTTTCGATCATCACTTCGGAGAACAGTTTCAACCCCACGGCGAAGGCCGCGCTCTGCTCAGGGCCGAAGTTCAGATCGTCACGCGCCCGAATGCGCTCGACGATCTCAAGAATATCGTCATGGTTGGTCACCTCAAAACTCAGCGGTGCCTTCTCGACGGGGTTGCCCTGGCGGTCGCTCAGGGCTTCAACGGTAATGTTAAAACGGTGGCCGGGCATCAGTTCTCCCCCTGCTGCGTGGGTTGAATGTGCATTTCGCTTTCGATCGCCGCCACGGCGGTCAACAGTGCGGCGTTGATGCGCTCCACCTGCTGCGGCGTAAGATCGGCGCGCATCACGTTGCCGCGCAGCAGACTGCGCAGACGGTTCATGGCGTCGTAAATGCCTTCCGCCAGGTTGCCGTGCCGATGATGCTCGCGGCCGGCGCCCGCCAGACGCGCCAGAATGACCTCAACCACCTGTTGATGCTTTTGCAGCTCGCCCTCGCCCGCCGAGGTGATGCGGTAGCTTTTGCGGCCGTTGCCGGTGGTGAGCGGTTCGAGGAAATCCTGCTCTTCCAGCAGCGTCAGCGTGGGGTAAATCACCCCCGGGCTCGGCACATACAGGCCGGAAGAGGCTTCCTCGATCGCCTTGATCAATTCGTACCCGTGGCTGGGCTTGCGCGCCACCAGCGCCAGCAGCACCAGGCGCAGATCGCCGTGTTCGAACAGACGATGACGCCCGCCCCGGCCGCCGCGTCCGCCACGGCCATGCTCTTCGCCGTCGCCGCCGAAGTGATGGCGCCCACCGCGATGACGGCGCCCCTCTTCACATTCATGATGGTGATGATGCCGGTGTAAACCTAATCGATGAAACATAGGGTGATACCTCGCTCTAACAGTGAACATCAATATGAGGTTGTTTAGATATATCTAAACAGCGTCGATAACGCTAATCTAGATCGATATATCTAAATGCGCAAGCCTGCGCCGAAAAAAAGATATATCTAAATTACAGGCATAAAAAAAGCGCTGTAAAAACAGCGCTTTTTATCAGACGAGAACAGCGATTATTTGGCGGAAGCCAGCACTTCGCTGACGATCTCAACCGCTTCGTGCTCGATTTTCTCGCGGTGTTCCGCCCCGAGGAAGCTCTCGCAGTAGATCTTGTATGCCTCTTCGGTACCGGAAGGACGGGCCGCGAACCAGCCGTTGTCGGTCATCACTTTCAGGCCGCCGATCGACGCGCCGTTGCCCGGCGCTGCGGTCAGACGCGCGGTGATCGGGTCCCCGCCCAGCGTACTGGCCTTGACCATCTCCGGCGACAGCTTGGACAGCGCCGCTTTCTGCGCATGGGTTGCCGGCGCCTGGATGCGGTTGTAGCTTGGCGCACCGAAGCGCTTGGCCAGATCGTCATAGTGATGCTGCGGATTTTCACCGGTTACCGCGGTGATTTCAGCCGCCAGCAGGCACATGATGATGCCGTCTTTGTCGGTCGACCAAGGCTGGCCGTTGAAGCGCAGGAACGAGGCCCCGGCGCTCTCTTCGCCGCCGAAGCCCAGGCTGCCGTCGAACAGGCCGTCCACGAACCATTTGAAACCAACCGGCACTTCCACCAGCTTGCGACCCAGGTCAGCCACCACGCGATCGATCATCGCGCTGGACACCAGCGTTTTACCTACCGCCACATCGGCGCCCCACTGCGGGCGATGCCGGAACAGGTAGTTGATGGCTACCGCCAGATAGTGGTTCGGGTTCATCAGGCCCTTCGGCGTGACGATGCCGTGACGGTCGTAATCCGGATCGTTGGCGAACGCCAGATCGAATTTGTCGCGCAGTGCCAGCAGGCCGGCCATCGCCGACTCGGACGAGCAGTCCATGCGGATGATACCGTCG
This sequence comes from Serratia sp. DFXYC6, assembly GCF_057196085.1. NCBI lineage: Bacteria > Pseudomonadati > Pseudomonadota > Gammaproteobacteria > Enterobacterales > Yersiniaceae > Serratia > Serratia sp. DFXYC6. The sequence goes on from NZ_JBXUNV010000004.1 coordinate 44,309, forward strand.
TGATCCAGGTGCATAAAGCGGAAGGTCTGATCGATGGAGTCGTTCACCAGCGTCAGATCCAGCTTGTAGTGTTCCGCCACGCGCTGCCAATAGGCGATGCCGGAGCCGCCGAGCGGATCCACGCCCAGTTTCAGGCCGGCGCGTTGAATGGCCGGCATGTCGACCACGTCAACCAGGCCTTCGACATAAGGCTGCACCAGATCTTTGGCGTGCAGGTGGCCGCTGTTCCAGGCTTTGTCCAGCGACTGGCGCTGAACGCCTTTCAGCTGCTGCGCCAGCAGTTCGTTGGCGCGCTTTTCGATCACCGACGTCAGGTTGGTGTCAGCCGGACCGCCGTTCGGCGGGTTGTACTTGATGCCGCCGTCTTCCGGCGGGTTGTGGGACGGCGTAATGACGATGCCGTCGGCCTGCGCGCCGCCGCGGCGGTTGTGGCACAGAATGGCGTGCGATACCGCCGGCGTTGGCGTGAAGCCGTTGTTTTCCTGCACGATCACATCGACGCCGTTGGCGGTCAGCACTTCCAGCACGGAAATAAAGGCCGGTTCGGACAGCGCATGGGTGTCTTTACCCACGTAGCACGGGCCGGTGGTGCCCTGCTGATGACGAACTTCGGCGATCGCCTGAGCGATGGCGAGGATGTGCGCTTCGTTGAAGCTGTGGCGCTGCGCGCTGCCGCGGTGGCCGGAGGTGCCAAACTTCACCGCATGTGCGGCATTGCCGGCTTCCGGTTGCAGCACATAGTACTGCGACGTCAGCTGGGCTACGTTGATCAGATCGCTTTGGCGGGCGGGCTGCCCGGCACGTGGATTATTCGCCATCGACATATCTCCCTCATCCCTGTCGGTGACCGGGCAAATACGTCGCGCACGGCCATCATGACGGGCTGTTCGCTAAATTAGACGGTACCGCAAACTTTCTCGATCAGTTCCGCCGGGAACTGCATCGCCTGCATGATGTGTTCGATCATGCTGCGTTTGCGGCCGGTATTGGTATTGGTGATCACCCAGTAAGGGGTGCCAGGCACATGCTTCGGCTTGGTATGCGTGCCGTTGGCCAGCAGGGTCTGCTGATCGCCGGCGAAATAGGTGCGGGTACGGCCGGTCAACGCCTCGGTGGCGGCGGCAAAACCGGCGGCATCGAGGGTGTACAGCGTGGACAGCACCAGCATGAAACGGTTGACCGCTTTATTCTGCTCGGCGTATTCATCCGACAGCAGCAGTTCACGCACGGCGCGTACGCGATCGCGCGGACGCTGAACCGGCGCCGCTTTTTCCAGCTCGACGGACTGCGACGCACTGGCGGCAGGCAACGCGCGCGCCGGCTGCCCGGCGGTGAATTTCAACATGCGGCGTAAAATATCGGACGCGCTTTCACCGATGTGTTGCGTGTGGCTGGCAATATAACGGTAAAGCTCTTCGTCGACTTCAATAGTTTTCATCTTTATCCAATACTGTTTTTTCTACTTAGAACCTGAAGCCAGATCCTGCATTCAAGCCATGGGATTATAAGGTTAAAAGCGCTGGGGCGAACACAACAATGTGCCTCCGGACGGCAAATGCAGACTAATACCTATAGCCGGCACTGCCAAGCCCGCGCCGCGAAAATTCCGCATGATTCATCGTGCGATTCAATCATGATACCCTAATCTGAATCTCTCTCTGTATGAACTTCGCCATGAAATTACATTATCAACTGCTGGCCGCCGAGTCAGACGCGCTGCCGGTGCTGCTGATCCACGGGCTGTTCGGCAATCTCGACAACCTGGGCGTGCTGGCGCGCGATCTGCATAAACAGCACAGTGTGATCAAGGTCGATCTGCGCAACCACGGCCTCTCCCCGCGCGCCGACGACATGAACTACCCCGCCATGGCGCAAGATCTGCTGGCGCTGCTCGACGAACTGCAGCTGGAGAAAGCGATCGTCATCGGCCACTCGATGGGCGGCAAAGCGGCGATGGCGCTGACCGCCATCGCGCCCGAGCGCATCGCCAAGCTGATCGTCATCGACGTCGCGCCGGTGGATTACCAGACCCGACGCCATGACGAGATCTTCGCCGCGCTGAAGGCCGTCAGCGCCGCCGGCATTACCCAGCGCCAGGCGGCCGCCCAGTTGATGCGCGACTACCTGCAGGAAGAAGGCGTGATCCAGTTCCTGCTGAAGTCCTTCCATAACGGTGAATGGCGCTTCAACCTGCCGGTGCTGATCGAACGCTACGAAGACATCACCGGCTGGCAGGAAGTCCCGGCCTGGCCACACCCGACCCTGTTCATTCGCGGCGGCCTGTCGCCGTACGTGCAGGACAGCTACCGTGCAGACATCGCCCGCCAATTCCCGCAGGCACGCGCGCACGTCGTCGCCGGCACCGGCCATTGGGTGCACGCCGAAAAACCGGAAGCGGTGCTGCGCGCCATCCACCGTTTCCTCGGCGAAGCCTGAAAAACGCGCTCACCTGGCGAAAAAACGCGCTAAAGATAACGGCTTAGCGCGTTTAGCCCGCAGTTAGGCATTGTCGCCGCTCCATCTGCTGGGGTAATATGGCGCGCTATAATTTTGCCGCCGCGCCAGCGCGTTCGCGAACGCCGGTTCGGGGGTAAATTTGGGTTAGGGTTTATTGGCCCGAAGTGTGTTAACCGATGCCTCCGGAAGCGTGCGAGCGCTTTTTGATGCAAACTCCCTTGCAGTACCGCTACCTATGGCAAAAGAACAAACGGATCGCACGACGCTGGATCTGTTCGCAGATGAACGCCGTCCGGGGCGCCCGAAAACCAACCCGCTTTCCCGCGATGAACAGCTTAGAATCAATAAGCGCAATCAGTTACGGCGCGATAAAGTGCGCGGATTGCGGCGCGTAGAGCTGAAAATCAACGCGGATGCGGTGGACGCCCTGAACAAACTGGCGGAACAGCGCAACATCAGCCGCAGCGAACTCATCGAGCAGATGCTGTTGGCGCAACTGGCGGAAGAACAGCCGGAACATTGATCTCTTCGGCCGCACGCGCGGCGCGGCGTTAAGGACAACGCCGGATCGACCACGCTTTTCTTCATCCTTCGGCATCGCATAAATGCGATAAAACCCCGGCGCCACTTTCTGGCATGATACGCATTTACCGGTAAGAGACTGCGCCTGTCGGCGCCCGCCACCGTGGCGAAAGGCTCTTGCCATGGCATCATTTTAATCGGCGGCAGTGCCGGCGCCGAGTAATGCAATTAATTGAATTTAAAGGTTATACGCGATATGGCTACTGTAGGCATTTTCTTTGGCAGCGACACTGGCAATACCGAAAACATTGCCAAAATGATCCAGAAAATTCTCCAGAAACAGTTTGGCGACGACGTCTCTGAAGTGCACGACATCGCCAAAAGCAGCAAAGAAGACCTGGAAGGGTTCGATATCCTGCTGCTGGGTATCCCGACCTGGTACTACGGTGAAGCGCAGTGTGACTGGGACGATTTCTTCCCGACGCTGGAAGAAGTCGATTTCAACGGCAAACTGGTGGCGCTGTTCGGCTGCGGCGACCAGGAAGACTACGCGGAATACTTCTGTGACGCGATGGGCACCATCCGCGACATCATCGAACCGCGCGGCGCGGCCATCGTGGGCCACTGGCCGACCAAAGGCTACCACTTCGAAGCTTCCAAAGGCCTGGCGGACGACAACCACTTCATCGGTCTGGCGATCGACGAAGACCGTCAGCCGGAGCTGACCAATGAGCGCGTCGACGCCTGGGTCAAACAGATTGTCGAAGAGCTGAGCCTGGCCGATATCGTCGGCTAAACGCCGGGACTGGCGAAAGGTTGAACAAAGGCCCTGTAAAGTGCATAGTGTGCCGACAGGGCCGTCATCGGCAACAGGGATTGCTGCGATAGAAGCTACAGATTTGTAACTTCCCACCCCGTCACGGTAGACTGAGATATCGGTTTATCCCATCCATCAAGGCGTTGCATGCAAAACATGCAATAGTGCAATTATATCTTTGTTAACAACCGGCGGTTTCCATTTAGTACAACCGGTTCTATAATGAGACGCATTAACTCTTTGTGCCGACCGATGCCACAGGCGAGTACGCCTCAACTTGATTAGCATAGTAACAGGACTGAATTCGCATGACCGACAACAACATCGCATTGAAGAAGGCCGGCTTAAAAGTCACGCTTCCGCGACTCAAAATCCTGGAAGTACTGCAAAATCCGGAATGCCATCACGTCAGTGCGGAAGATTTGTACAAAAAACTGATTGATATGGGCGAAGAGATCGGCCTGGCAACGGTTTATCGCGTACTGAACCAGTTTGACGATGCGGGCATTGTGACACGTCACAACTTCGAAGGCGGCAAGTCCGTGTTCGAGCTGACCCAACAGCATCACCACGATCACCTGATTTGCCTGGACTGCGGCAAAGTGATCGAATTCAGCGACGAATCCATCGAAGTGCGCCAGCGTGATATCGCCAAGCAGCACGGCATCAAGCTTACCAACCACAGTCTGTACCTGTACGGCCACTGTGAAACCGGTGACTGCCGCGAAGACGAAACGCTGCACGACAAGAAATAAGCCTCACCGGCTATGAGAAACCGCCTCACATTGAGGCGGTTTTTTTATGCCCGCCGTACAACGGGCAAAAAAATCCCCGGGCAAGCCGGGGAAAGATCATGTCATGAAATACTACAATTGCAGCGGCACTGCGACTCCACGTACTGCTCTCACTTCAACATCCGCCCCACGCCGGCACGCGCGGGGGCGAACGCATTCCCCCTTCGTTAAGCGGCCCGCCGCCATGACGACAGGCCGATGTGCCGGGCTTAGACCTTCTCGGCGCGGCTGTAACGTTTACCGTCCGGGCTGACCGAGCGCACCTGTACTTCGCCGGAGACCGCCGGTTTGGCCTTGGCATCATAGCGCTGCCACTGCTTACCGCCGTCGGTGGAGTACTCGATGCCCAATCCCGGCAGCGCGATATTCGCTTCCAGCTTGCCGCCCGCCACGCGCGCGCCCGGCACCGGCAGACGGTAAGCGACGCCGCCTTTGTCCAGCTTGGCCAGTTCTCGTTGGCCCAGGATATTGGCGAAGCGCAACCAGTCTTTCTCCAGCGCCTTGGTGTCGACAAAGTGGGTTTCCCCGCCTTTGTATTCACGGCCGGCGCGATAGTCCTGCTCCCAACCGGCTCGGTGCCAGGCGCGTTCCGCCACCGACAGCGCGCGCGGGAAGATCATGTATTCCATCTGCGGATCGGTGCGCTGGGTTTCGCTCCACAGCTGAGCGGACAGACCGTAGGCGCCCGGCCACGGCTTGTCGCTTTTGGCGTTAAAGTGGTTGCCGTCGCGGTCGACCGAGGTTTCCGCGTTCTGCGGCATGTTGTCCGGCGCGAAGCTGAACACCTTGCGCTCGTCGCTGAAGCGGGTGCCCCAGTAGTAACCACGCTCGTCCGGGTTCACCTCGTAAGGGAAGTCCATGTAGACGTAGTCCGGGTTGGAGACCACCACTTCATATCCTTTGTTGGCCCAGTCGTTGACGCTATCGAAACCGCCCCAGTACAACGTATCCCAGAAGTTGACGCCCACGCGCGAGGTGGCGAACGCCTTTGCGTTCTCGGCGTCTTTCAAGCCGTCTTGCCAGGCCTGCATTCTGTCGATGCCGTGCGCCTTCACCAGCTTGCTGACCTCCTGGCCGAAGTAGCTCGGCAGGTGTTCCATGTCGGCCACCTTGCCTTCTTTGATCATCGTCTGGCAAACCTGCGACTTGGCCCACGGCTTGTCTTCGTTGCTCTGGTCGATGATGCCTTTACCCGGCTCCGGTTTCGCCTTGTCGGTATAGCCGGCGCCCAGGCGGATGTTTTTCGCCTCATCGCCGCCGAAGTGCCAGGTTTTGATCGGCTGCCCGGCTTCTTTATGCATCTGGGCAATCTCGCCAATCACCTTGTCGACAAAGCGCTGGGAGGAATCCAGGCACGGGTTCAGGTAGCTCTGGCGGTTAAAGAACTGCACCGAGGTGGTATTGGAGGTATCGGTCGGATCCACCAGGCGGAACTCGTTGGCCTCCTGCTCTTTGCCGGCGGCATGCAGTTTCTTGTAGCGCGCTTCCATAGAGACCACCGCCGCGCGGGCGTGCGCCGGCATGTCGATCTCCGGGATCACCTCAATCTGGCGCGCCTGGGCGTATTTGATGATGTCGATATAGTCCTGACGGCTGAAGAAGCCGCCGTAGACGTCCGGCCCCTGGCCGTACTGCGGCAGCAGGCAGGTGGTTTCGCTCAGATCGTGGCAGCGCTGGCCGCCGACTTCCGTCAGCTCCGGCAAACCGGGGATCTCGATGCGCCAGCCTTCGTCATCGCTCAGGTGGAAGTGGAATTTATTGAGCTTGTAAGCCGCCATCTGATCCAGCAGGCGCAGCACCGCGTCCTTCTTATGGAAGTTGCGCGCCACGTCAAGGAAAATGCCGCGATACTGGAAGCGCGGCGCATCGCTGGCGTCGAGCGTGGCGATCTTGCCGCTGCCGTCGCTCGGCACTAACGACAGGATCGACTGCAACCCGTAGAACACCCCGGCCTGATCGAAGCCGATCACCCGCGCCTCTTTCTTACCGATTTTCAGCTCATAAGCGCCCGGCACCGCCATCGCGCCTTTAAACTTGCCCGGCTGGATGTCGGTCTTGATCGGGTAACCGTTGGCCTGAACCGGCACGCCCAGCAGCGCGAAGCGCTGGTTGACGACGTCCGCCGCCGGCTTGACCAGCGTGCTCAGATCCGGCGATACCCCTTTGCGCAGGTCGGCGTCCTGTGCGTGCACTTTCACCTGCATCGGTGTCGGCACGATCTGGCCGCGCAGCGCGCCGGCGGGCAGCGTCTGCAGATCGGCATTGCTGACAAAGCGCGAAGCCGGCGTCATCAGAATGTTTTTGTCGTCCTTGGTGCGCTTCCACTGATCGCCGGTGAACGGCGCCACGAACTGGTCCAGGTTTTCGGTGTCGGTATTCGCCAGCATTTTCGGCTTGGCGTCGCCGGAGGTGGCATACCAGCGCGGCAGGAAGTCGTTTCTGAACAGCTGCCAGTATTCGGCGACCACCGGGATTTCCACCGCCTTGCCGGCAGGGAAACCGCTGAATTTGGCGGTCGGCTCCAGCTTGTACAGATCGCCGGTCAGATGCGCGATCTTGAACTGATCGTTATCCACCCGCAAGGTCTGGCGCGGGCTGTGGAAATAGATGACCCAGTCCTTGCCGTCGATCGCCTGCCCGTCGTTGCTGAGGGTGAACAACACCCGGTTGCATGAGGCCCAGTCGGCGCCCAGCGCCGCGCAATCCACGCCGTTTTCGCCGGCGCGGTTATCCAGCATTTTCACGTTCAGCTTCAGCTGGCTCAGCTGATCCACCAGCTGTTGATCGGCCATGGCATTACCCATGCCGCCCAGGAATCCCATCGTTGCCGTCAAAGCGGCCAGTGCGCTCAGTTTGAATGCGTTCATCTTCTCGTCCTTCTTAATTATTGTTATCGCGAATTTCTTGCCACAGCTTGCCGCACTTGGCGTCGTAAGCCTGACCGTTACCGCTGTGCACCGCCATAATGCAGTTCTGATAATCCATCACCCGCACCGTTTCCTGCGCGGCGAACTGCTGGTGCTGTTTCTCTTGTTTCAGCACGTTCAACACCGCCTTGCAGGGCTGCAGACGCTCCGGCGAACCTTCGGCGGTGTTGATGCAGGCGCTGTAAGCCTGCTTCAATTTGGCGTCTTCCGGCGGCGCGGCGGGTTGCGCGCAGGCGCTCAAGGCCGCGGCGGCCGCCAACATCAGCATGATTTTTTTCATCGTTGAATTCCCTTAACTGCCCCCGGCGACGAGGCCGGGGAACGCATCAGAAGATGGTGAATGGCGCGATGACCATGAACTTGACGTCTTTCTCGTCCTGGAAGATGTTGCCGTAACCGCCGCCCCAGCTCGGGATGTTGGTGTGGTTGTCATACTGGGTGTAGTGCAGCTTGATCAGCGTGCCCTTGGCGCGCCCTTCCTGGATGGTGTACATCGCGTCCAGGCTCCAGGCGCTCTCTTTCAGGCGCTGGCTCTGATCGTAGATCGGGTTGGTGCTCGGCTTGGCGTCCCAGGCGTAAACGTAGGAGCCGCCGACCGCCATGCCCGGCAGGTTCCAGTTGCTGAGGTCATACATCACGCCGGCGTACACCGCTTTCTCGCCGTTGGCGTTAAAGTCGGAGCGGTTATCCCACCACACGTCCAGGCGGCCGTTGGACGAGGCGTAGGTCGGGGTCATGCGCTGCAGGAAGAAGCCCTGGTTGCCTTCCGCCTTGACCATGGTGCCTTCCAGACGCCAGTTGAACTGGCCGGTGGTGTAACCGAAGGTCAGCGCCTGCAGCCAGGCCAGCCCGTCGTAGATGCTGTTCGGATCGTTCTTGTCGCTGATGCGATCTTCCGCACCGTAGAACTGGTAACTGGTGGTCAGCGGGTTGCCCAGCACATCGAATTTGTAAGACGCCTTGGTGAAGTACTGATTCACGTAACCCTGGGCCTGGCCGAAGGCGGCTTCCAGCACCAGATCGTTTTTGAAATCGTACTTGGCGCCCAGCGAGTGCAGGTAGGAGACGCGGGTTTTCTTATCGTTCTGGCGGAAGTCGTCCACCTCGATATGCCACGGCGCCTTGTATTTGTCGGCCCACATGTAGGAGAAGCTCAACGCGCCGGCATCGCCGTAGTCGAACTTGGCGCCGGCCTCGGCGCCCTGATAGGTGCCCGGCATAAAGCTCCAGTGCGGCGCCAGCAGGGTTTGGCCGCTCGGCTGAATATAGCCGGCGCGCGCCCAGACCGGGCCGTATTTGAACTTGGCGGCGGCTTTGTACAGGCTGACGCCGCCTTTGTCACCGGAATAGTCTTCGTCGTAGGTACGGTTTTTTGAGGAGAACGCGATCTCGTTAGGGTGGCCGCTGGCGCTGGATTCCGCCAGCTCGATGGCGGTAAAGGCACCGACATCCAAGCCAAACATGTCCCAGGCGTAGCCCGAGGCGAAATCCAGGCTCAGGTTGGCGGTAGAGTGCGACAGGTTGGTGGTGTATTGGTTGTAATCCTTGCTGTCCGGATTGAGATCTTTACGGTCGCGCTCACGTTGCCAGTAATAGATGCCGCCGGTCAGCGTGGAGTCATCGATAAACCCTGCGGCTTTCGCCTCAGGCGCCATGGCAAACCCTGTTCCCAACAGCGCGCCCGCGACTGCGAGCGCCAGCGTTTTACGCTGAGCACCGTGCGTACCCATATTGAAATTCCTCTTTGACTTAACTTAAAAGTTGCAGCCGCCTGTGTTCACCACTGCCCTGCACGACTGCCAATAAAAAACCCGAACGGGTAAAAAAAATTGCCGACGAGATGTTATTCCCACAGCACTAATTGCTACAGACAGACTATTTTTCGCGACGCGAATTATCAAATGAAAAATGCGGGAGATTTGTCAAAATATGACAAGGAGCACATATCAGTGAGATTTTGTTACGCCAGTGTTCATGGAAGGTGTCGAATAAAAAATTCAATTAAATCAGAATAAATTGAGATACAAGGTCAACCAGAGACGATTAATGGTTTCAGCCTGACCAAATCCGTCATTCAGACAATAAAAATTGAGAGCGCTCTCCAAATGAAATTAATTCGCATCACGAATATATAAGTAAAAATTAAGGCTATTAAGTCCAATATCAGAAAACTTATTGATTAACGCACCGAGGTTAATTAAGCACAGCCCGGAATAACGCTGCAGGAATAGATGATTTGCTCAATGGCAGACATAAAAAAAGCGCGGCCTAAGCCGCGCTGATTCATTAATTTCCAAGGCGAATAAGATTAGCCTTCGATTTTCGCCCAGGTATCACGCAGGCCAACGGTGCGGTTAAACACCAGATGGTCGGCCGACGAGTAACGGTTGTCGGCACAGAAGTAGCCTTCACGCTCGAACTGGTAGGCCTTCTCCGGCTGGGCGGCCGCCAGACTCGGCTCAACGAAACCGTGCTTGATGACCAGCGATTCCGGGTTGATGGTGGAGAGGAAATCCTCCGCCGCGCCCGGGTTAGGCACGCTGAACAGGCGATCGTACAGGCGAATTTCCGCCGGCAGCGCGTGCGCCGCGGACACCCAGTGGATCACGCCCTTCACCTTGCGGCCGTCGGCAGGATCTTTGCTCAGCGTTTCCGCATCGTAGCTGCAGAAGATGGTGGTGATCTCGCCCGCTTCGTCCTTCTCGACGCGCTCGGCCTTGATCACGTACGCATTGCGCAGACGCACTTCCTTGCCCAGCACCAGACGCTTGTACTGCTTGTTGGCTTCTTCGCGGAAGTCGGCGCGATCGATATAGATCTCGCGGCTGAACGGCACATCGCGGCTGCCCATTTCCGGCTTGTTCGGGTGGTTAGGCATGGTGACCATTTCCACCGCATCGCCCATGTTCTCGATGACGATTTTCACCGGATCCAGCACCGCCATGGCGCGCGGGGCGTTCTCGTTCAGATCGTCGCGAATGCAGGACTCCAGCGCCACCATCTCGACGTTGTTGTCTTGCTTGGTCACGCCGATGCGCAGGCAGAACTCGCGAATCGAGGCGGCGGTATAACCGCGGCGGCGCAGACCGGAGACGGTCGGCATGCGCGGGTCATCCCAACCTTCGACGATCTTCTCGGCCACCAGTTGGTGCAGCTTGCGCTTCGACATGATGGCGTATTCGAGGTTCAGACGCGAAAATTCGTACTGCCGCGGGTGGCAAGGAATGGTGATGTTATCCAGCACCCAGTCATACAGACGGCGGTTATCCTGGAACTCCAGGGTGCACAGCGAATGGGTGATCCCTTCCAGCGCATCGGAAATGCAGTGGGTGAAATCGTACATCGGGTAGATGCACCATTTGTTGCCGGTCTGGTGGTGTTCGGCAAACTTGATGCGGTACAGCACCGGATCGCGCATCACGATAAACGGCGAAGCCATATCGATCTTGGCGCGCAGGCAGGCGGCGCCTTCGGCGAACTCGCCGTTGCGCATCTTCTCGAACAGCGCCAGGTTCTCTTCCACGCTGCGGTCGCGGTACGGGCTGTCTTTGCCCGGCGAGGTCAGGGTGCCGCGATATTCACGGATCTGCTCCGGCGACAGCTCATCGACGTAGGCCAGCCCCTTGGTAATCAGCTCAACCGCATACTGGTGCAGCTGATCGAAATAGTCTGAGGAGTAATGAACGTTGCCGCTCCACTCAAAGCCCAGCCACTCCACGTCGTGCTTGATTGACTCCACGAACTCGATGTCTTCTTTCACCGGGTTGGTGTCATCGAAACGCAGGTTGCACTGGCCCTGATAGTCCTTGGCGATGCCGAAGTTCAGGCAGATGGACTTGGCGTGGCCGATATGCAGATAGCCGTTAGGCTCCGGCGGGAAACGGGTATGTACCGACGTGTGTTTCCCCGACGCCAGATCTTCATCGACGATCTGACGGATAAAATTGGTTGGGCGGGCTTCAGCCTCACTCATTTCACTGTTCCTCAATGCAAAGCGCTACACATAACCGCCTATGATCCAACAAGCCACGTCTGGAAACAACCGTTTGTTTCACGAAAAATGCGGCATATTGCACCATCGGCGCGCAGCGCACCGCCGTGGAGCGAAATGGGATAAAAAAAGCGGGAAGAGATCGCTCTCTTCCCGCCAAGTCGGGGCAAACTCCGCCATGATGCGTGACCGGCCCCGGGTACTACTCAGGTAAAAACAGCCTTATTTCTGGATCTCGTACAGCTTGGTCTGACCGGCGACCACCGAGCCACTGGCCAGCGCCGCCAGGCCGGCATAGTCGTCAGAATTGCTGACTACCACCGGGCTTATCATCGAACGCGCATTGGCGTTCAGGTAATCCAGATCCAGTTCCAGAATCGGTTGACCGGCTTTCACTTCCGCGCCTTCCTCCACCAGGCGTTTGAAGCCCTGGCCTTCCAGCGCGACGGTGTCGATCCCCATGTGCACCACGATCTCAGCGCCCTTGTCGGTTTCCAGGCAGAAGGCGTGGTTGGTATTGAAGATTTTCACCACGGTGCCGTCAGCCGGCGCCACCACGATGTTGTCGGTCGGGCGAATCGCCAGGCCGTCGCCTACCGCCTTGCTGGCGAAGGCTTCGTCCGGCACCTGATCGAGCGCCACCACTTCACCGGTTACCGGCGCCACCAGCGTTTCAAACGCGGCTTTCGGTGCCTTCGGCACCGCCTGCGGTTTGGCTTCTGCAGCAGGGGCCGCCGCCGGAGCCGCCGCTGCCGCTACCGGGCCGGCCGCGATCACGTTGCGCATCGCGCTGGCGATAAGTTCGGCACGGGTGCCGACGATCACTTGCACGCTCTGCTTGTTCAGGCGAATAACGCCCGATGCGCCGAGGCGTTTCGCCAACGCGTCGTTCACCAGCGCGGAGTCTTTCACATTCAGACGCAGGCGGGTGATGCAGGCATCGATGCCGGTCAAGTTGTCGGAGCCGCCGATCGCGCCGACGTAGCGACGGGCCAGCGTGGTGGTTTCGTTCTCGTCTTTACCGGCGTTGCTGTCGACGTTGACGTCGTAGCCGTCGGTTTCGTCACCGGCAACCGCCAGCTCGCGGCCCGGGGTCATCAGGTTGAACTTGTTGATAGTGAAGCGGAACACCACGTAGTAGATGACGAAGAACGCCAGGCCTTGCGGGATCAGCATGTACCAGTGAGTCGCCAGCGGGTTGCGGGAAGACAGCACCATATCCACCAGGCCGGCGCTGAAGCCGAAACCGGCGATCCAGTGCATGCTGGCGGCGATGAACACCGAGATACCGGTCAGCACGGCGTGGATCACGTACAGCACCGGCGCCACGAACATGAAGGAGAATTCCAGCGGTTCGGTGATACCGGTAAAGAAGGCGGCGAAAGCGGCCGCCAGCATGATGCCCGCCACTTTGGCTTTGTTCTCAGGACGCGCGCAGTGATAAATGGCCAGCGCCGCACCCGGCAGACCGAACATCATAATCGGGAAGAAGCCCGCCTGATAACGGCCGGTGATGCCGACAACCGCTTTACCGGCTTCGATCGACTGCTGGCCGCCGAGGAAGTTAGGAATATCGTTGATGCCGGCCACGTCGAACCAGAACACCGAGTTCAGCGCGTGGTGCAGGCCAACCGGAATCAGCAGGCGGTTGAAGAAGGCATAGATGCCCGCGCCGACCGAGCCCATTTTCTGGATGTGTTCACCGAAGTTCACCAGACCGTTGAAGATCACCGGCCAGATGTACATCAGAATGAAAGCCACCAGGATCATCAGGAAGGAGATGAGGATCGGCACCAGGCGGCGGCCGCTGAAGAACGACAGCGCCTTAGGCAGCTCGACGCCGCTGAAGCGGTTGTACACTTCGGCGGAAATGATGCCCACCAGAATACCGACGAACTGGTTCTGGATCTTGCCGAACGCGGCAGGCACCTGATCCAGCGGGATCTTCTGAATCATCGACACGGCGGCCGGCGAACAGAGGGTGGTCAGCACCAGGAAACCAACGAAGCCGGTCAACGCGGCGGCGCCGTCCTTATCTTTGGACATACCGTAGGCCACGCCGATAGCGAACAGCACCGACATGTTGTCGATGATAGCGGAGCCGGATTTAATGAAGAAAGCGGCGAGCGCGTTGTCGCCGCCCCAACCAACAGGGTCAATCCAGTACCCGACGCCCATCAAGATGGCGGCGGCGGGCAGCGTGGCGACCGGCACCATCAGCGCCCGTCCCACCTTTTGCAAATAACTAAGAATGTTCACCTTTTCCCCCTATGTTGTCCGCGGACGGACCCTATTAGTAGTTTATTTGGAGCTCTCACTACCTTTTTAGAAAAAACGCATGGCACGTATCACTCATGCCGAGTGTAAAAAATTTATTTTGTATCGCAAATTAAAACCTCCCTTTTTGTGATAAATATCACCGAAAAGTAGTCTTTACCTCCCAGATTGCTGGCCATCACACAAAACTTATTTTATCATTCAAAAAATCAACCGGACGGACGATTCACGCGAGAATCATAAAGCTGGGTTACGCTTAGGACTCCCGCAGGCCCGTACAGTATAGCTTTAGTTTACTTATCCCAAGAGGTGTTAGATGAGACTTATCCCACTGAAAGATACCGCACAAGTCGGCAAATGGGCCGCGCGTCATATCGTTCAACGCATCAACGCATTCAAGCCAACCGCAGAGCGCCCGTTTGTACTCGGCCTGCCTACCGGCGGCACGCCGCTGGAAGCCTACAAACATCTGATTGCGATGCACAAAGCAGGTGAAGTAAGCTTTAAGCATGTTGTGACTTTCAACATGGACGAGTACGTTGGCCTGCCGCAGGAACACCCGGAAAGCTACCACACCTTCATGTACCGCAACTTCTTTGATCACGTTGATATTCCTCGTGAAAATATCAACCTGCTGAACGGCAACGCCGCGGATGTCGACGCCGAGTGCCGCCAGTACGAAGAGAAGATCAAGTCTTACGGCAAAATTAACCTGTTCATGGGCGGCGTGGGCATCGACGGCCATATCGCGTTCAACGAGCCGGCTTCGTCCCTGGCTTCGCGCACCCGCATCAAAACGCTGACCGAAGACACCCGCATCGCCAACTCGCGCTTCTTCGGCGGCGACGTCAGCCTGGTGCCGAAATATGCGCTGACCGTCGGCGTGGGCACGCTGCTGGACGCGGAAGAAGTGATGATCCTGGTCACCGGCCACGCCAAGGCGCAGGCGCTGGAAGCCGCAGTGGAAGGCAACATCAACCACATGTGGACCATCAGCTGCCTGCAGCTGCACGCCAAAGCGGTGGTGGTGTGCGACGAACCGGCCACCATGGAACTGAAAGTCAAAACCGTCAAATACTTCCGCGAGTTAGAAGCGGAAAGCGTGAAAAGTCTTTAATCTTTGCAGGGGGCTACGATGTTCGCTTTAACCCACGGCCGAATCTATACCGGCCACGACGTACTTGATGACCATGCAGTCATTATCGCTGATGGGCTGATCGAGAAAGTCTGCCCGGTGGCTGAATTGCCCGCCGGCATCGAAACGCGCGACCTGGGTGGCGCCATCCTGGCCCCCGGGCTTATCGACGTGCAGCTGAACGGCTGCGGCGGCGTCCAGTTCAACGATTCGCTGGAAGCGATCTCGGAAGAAACGCTGGAGATCATGCAGCGCGCCAATGAGAAATCCGGCTGCACCAGCTATCTGCCGACGCTGATCACCAGCAGCGACGAATTCATGAAGCACAGCGTCGACGTGATGCGCTCTTATCTGAAAAAGCACCAAAATCAGGCGTTGGGCCTGCACCTGGAAGGGCCGTACCTCAGCCCGGTGAAAAAAGGCACCCACAACCCGGCGTTCATTCGCAAGCCGACCCAGGACATGATCGATTACCTGTGCGCCAATGCCGACGTGATCACCAAGGTGACGCTGGCGCCGGAAATGGTTGAGCCGCACTTTATCAAGCAGCTGACCGAGGCCGGCATCGTGGTCTCCGCCGGCCACTCGAACGCCACCTACGATCAGGCGCGCACCGGCTTCGCCGCCGGTATCAGCTTCGCCACCCACCTGTACAACGCCATGCCGTATATCACCGGCCGCGAACCGGGGCTGATGGGGGCTATCTTCGATACGCCGGAGGTCTATACCGGCATCATCGCCGACGGCCATCACGTGGCCTGGGCGAGTATCCGTAACGCCAAACGCCTGAAAGGTGATAAATTGGTCTTGGTCACCGACGCGACCGCACCGGCGGGTGCAGATATTGACCAATTTATTTTCGCCGGTAAAACAATATACTATCGGGACGGGCTGTGCGTGGATGAGAACGGCACCCTGAGCGGTTCCGCGCTGACCATGATCGAAGCGGTGCAAAACAGCGTCGAGCATATCGGCATCGCGCTGGACGAAGCGCTGCGCATGGCGACGCTGTACCCGGCGCGCGCCATCGGCGCCGATCGCCGTCTGGGCACCATCGAAGCCGGCAAGGTGGCTAACCTGACCGCCTTCACCCGTGATTTCAAGATCACCAAAACGCTCGTTAACGGTAACGAGGTTTAATTCAATGAACAGCGAGTAACATTATTGATGAGCACTGGCGGACAAGCACAAATAGGGAACGTTGACTTAGTCAAACAACTTAACGGCGCGGCAGTTTATCGCCTGATCGACCAACAGGGCCCGATCTCGCGCATTCAAATCGCCGAACTCAGCCAGCTCGCCCCCGCCAGCGTCACTAAGATTACTCGCCAGCTGCTGGAGCGCGGGCTGATCAAAGAAGTCGATCAGCAAGCCTCCACCGGCGGCCGCCGCGCGATCTCCATCGTGTCGGAAACCCGTCATTTCCATACCGTCGCGGTGCGTCTCGGCCGCCACGACGCCACCATCACCCTGTATGACATGAGCGGTAAATCGCTCAGCGAAGAACACTATCCGCTGCCGGAACGCACCCAGGAAACGCTGGAGAATGCGCTGTTTGCCGCCATCGCCCAATTCATTGAAGCGAACCAGCGCCGCCTGCGCGAACTGATCGCCATCGCGGTGATCCTGCCTGGCCTGGTGGATCCGGCGCTGGGCGTGGTGCGCTATATGCCGCACATCAGCGTCAGCAACTGGGCGCTGGTAGACAACCTGCAGCAGCGCTTCAACGTCACCAGCTTCGTCGGCCACGACATCCGCAGCCTGGCGCTGGCGGAGCACTACTTCGGTGCCACCCGCGACTGTGAAGACTCGATTCTGGTGCGCCTGCACCGTGGTACCGGCGCCGGCATCATCGTCAACGGGCAGATTTTTCTCGGCAACAACGGCAACGTCGGCGAGATCGGCCATATCCAGATCGATCCGCTCGGCGAACGCTGCCACTGCGGCAACTTCGGCTGCCTGGAGACGGTGGCCGCCAACGCGGCGATCGAACAGCGCGTGCGCCAGCTGCTGAGCCAGGGCTACCCGAGCAAACTGACGCTGGAAGACTGCGGCATCAACGCCATCTGCAAGGCCGCCAACCGCGGCGATCTGCTGGCCAGCGAAGTGATCGAACACGTCGGCCGCTATCTGGGCAAGGCGGTGGCCATCGCCATCAACCTGTTCAATCCGCAGAAGGTGGTGATCGCCGGTGAGATCACCGAAGCGGACAAGGTGCTGCTGCCGGCGATCCAGAGCTGCATCAATACTCAGGTGCTGAAGGACTTCCGCAAAAATCTGCCGGTGGTGACCTCCGAACTCAATCATCGCTCGGCGATCGGCGCTTTCGCCCTGGCCAAACGCGCGATGCTCAACGGCGTGCTCTTGCAGCGATTGCTGGAAAGCTGATCCGCCGCTTCTGGCAGGTGTGTTATCGTCACTTCTTGCCTGCCGTAATCATGAGAAACAGCGACAAATGAAAATCAAAAACGTTATATGCGATATCGACGGCGTGCTGCTGCATGACAATACGCCGGTGCCCGGCGCCGACCTGTTCCTGGCGCGCATCCAGGAACAAGGCATGCCGCTGGTGGTGCTGACCAACTACCCGTCACAGACCGCACAGGATTTGGCGAACCGCTTCGCCGCCGCCGGGCTGGAAGTGCCGGAGAGCGCGTTCTATACCTCGGCGATGGCCACCGCCGACTTCCTGCGCCGTCAGGAAGGCAAAAAAGCCTATGTGGTCGGCGAAGGCGCGCTGATCCATGAGCTGTACAAAGCCGGTTTCACCATCACCGACATCAACCCGGATTTTGTGATCGTCGGTGAAACTCGCTCTTACAACTGGGACATGATGCACAAAGCCGCCTACTTCGTCAGTAACGGCGCGCGCTTTATCGCGACTAATCCGGATAGCCACGGCCACGGCTTCTCGCCGGCCTGCGGCGCCCTGTGCGCGCCCATCGAGAAGATCACCGGCCGCAAGCCGTTTTATGTCGGCAAGCCCAGCCCGTGGATCATTCGCGCCGCACTGAACAAAATGCAGGCGCACTCGGAAGAGACGGTGATCGTCGGCGACAACCTGCGCACCGACATTCTGGCGGGCTTCCAGGCCGGCCTGGAAACCGTGCTGGTGCTGTCCGGCGTCTCCACGCTGAGCGACATCGAAACCATGCCGTTCCGTCCGAGCTACGTCTACCCTTCCGTCGCCGATATCACCATCTTCTGATGCGGCCATGGCGGCCGCCCGGCCGCCATTATTTCCTTCTCCCTCAGCGTCAGTTTGAATTTAATTCGTTCATGGCCACAAAAGGTTTCAGCCTGCCTGCGCTAAAAATCCTCATTATAAATTTACGCCCCGCCAATAGCTGATATTGCCGGCGAGCGGAAAACTCTTACCCCTAATTAATGAGGCTACCATGAGCACCAATAACATTATTAATGCCGTCGCCGCCGATGACGCGGCCATTATGCCGTCTATCGCCAATAAAAAGATCCTGATGGGTTTCTGGCACAACTGGGCCGCCGGCGCCAGTGACGGCTACCAGCAAGGGCAGTTCGCCACGATGAACCTGACCGACATTCCCACCGAGTACAACGTGGTGGCCGTCGCCTTTATGAAAGGCCAGGGCATCCCGACCTTCAAGCCTTACAACCTGTCCGACACCGAGTTCCGCCGCCAGGTGGGCGTGCTGAACAGCCAGGGCCGCGCGGTGCTGATCTCCCTCGGCGGCGCAGACGCGCATATCGAGCTAAAGACCGGCGATGAAGACAAGCTGAAAGACGAGATTATTCGCCTGGTGGAAGTCTATGGCTTCGACGGCCTGGATATCGATCTGGAACAGGCGGCGATCGGCGCCGCCAATAATAAAACCGTCTTGCCTGCGGCATTGAAAAAAGTAAAAGACCATTACGCCGAGCAGGGAAAAAACTTTATTATCAGCATGGCGCCGGAATTCCCGTATTTACGCACCAACGGCACCTACCTGGATTATATTAATGCCCTAGAAGGCTATTACGACTTTATCGCGCCGCAATATTACAATCAGGGCGGCGACGGTATTTGGGTGGATGAACTCAACGCCTGGATCACGCAGAATAACGACGCCATGAAAGAGGACTTCCTCTACTATCTGACGGAAAGCCTGGTCACCGGCACCCGCGGCTATGCGAAGATCCCGGCGGCGAAATTCGTCATCGGCCTGCCAAGCAACAACGATGCCGCCGCCACTGGCTACGTGATCGACAAACAGGCGGTGTATAACGCTTTCTCGCGTCTCGACGCCAAAAACCTGTCGATCAAGGGCCTGATGACCTGGTCAATCAACTGGGACAACGGCAAGAGCAAAGCCGGCGTCGCCTACAATTGGGAGTTCAAAACCCGCTATGCGCCGCTGATTCAGGGCGGCGTCACCCCACCGCCGGGAAAGCCTAATGCGCCGACGGCGCTGACGGTCGCCGAGCTGGGCGCCACCTCGCTGAAACTGAGCTGGGCCGCCGCCACCGGCGCCTCACCGATCGCCAGTTACACCGTCTACCGCAACGGCAACCCGATCGGCCAAACCGCCGGTCTGTCGCTGGCCGACGGCGGTCTGACGCCGGCGACCCAGTACAGCTACTTCGTTACCGCGACCGACAGCCAGGGCAATACCTCGCTGCCGAGCAGCGCGCTGGCGGTCAAAACCGCCAACGACGGCACGCCGCCCGATCCGGGGGCGCCCGAGTGGCAGAACAACCACAGCTACAAGGCTGGCGACGTGGTGAGCTATAAAGGCAAGAAATATACCTGTATCCAGGCGCACACCTCCAACGCCGGCTGGACGCCGGACGCCGCCTTCACCCTGTGGCAGCTCATCGCCTAATCGCTAATCGATTGCCGGCCAAACTGGCCGGCAATCCCGCCATCACGCTAAAAATTGCATAATCGATAATTTTTCGCGGCGATAACTGAACATCCGTTAAAAACCACATCTAAGCAAACAACTATTTATCAACGCATGGCTAAAACGCTTGCATCTCTCGCAGCTTTTGGCGCATTTTCATAACCACAGCGCAGCAAAACCGGGTTATCGCTGATAAATCGGCAATGCTGCCCATAACAGTAAAAAACAACATCACAGTCATAAAAGCCCGTTAGGAGAGTTGTATGTGTTCTATTTTCGGTGTGCTCGATCTGAAGTCCGATCCCGTTGAACTGCGTAAGAAAGCGCTGGAGCTGTCACGTCTGATGCGCCACCGCGGCCCGGATTGGTCCGGCGTTTACGCCAGCGACAAAGCCATTCTGGCTCACGAACGCCTGTCGATCGTCGACGTCAACAATGGCGCTCAACCGCTGTACAACGCTGCGCACACCCACGTTCTGGCGGTCAACGGCGAAATTTACAACCATCAGGCGCTGCGCCAACAGCTGAGCGACCGCTACGCGTTCCAGACCGGTTCCGACTGTGAAGTGATCCTGGCGCTGTATCAGGAGAAAGGCCCGGACTTCCTCGACGATCTGCAAGGCATGTTCGCCTTCGCCCTGTATGACACCGAAAAAGACGCCTACCTGATCGGCCGCGATCACCTGGGCATCATTCCGCTGTACATGGGCCACGACGAGCACGGCAACCTGTACGTCGCCTCGGAAATGAAAGCGCTGGTGCCGGTGTGCCGCACCATCAAGGAATTCCCGGCCGGCAGCTACCTGTGGAGCCAGGACGGTGAGATTCGTGAATATTATCGCCGCGACTGGTTCGATTACGACAGCGTCAAGGACAACGTGACCGACGCCGCCGCCCTGCGCACCGCGCTGGAAGAGTCGGTGAAAAGCCACCTGATGTCCGACGTACCTTACGGCGTGCTGCTGTCGGGCGGGCTGGATTCCTCGGTCATTTCGGCGATCACCAAGAAGTACGCCGCGCGCCGCGTGGAAGATCAGGAACGCAGCGAGGCCTGGTGGCCACAGCTGCACTCCTTCGCCGTCGGCCTGGAGGGCTCGCCGGATCTGCGCGCCGCGCAAGAGGTGGCCAACCATCTGGGCACCGTGCACCATGAAATCCACTTCACCGTACAGGAAGGCCTGGACGCCATCCGCGACGTGATTTATCACATCGAAACCTACGACGTCACTACCATTCGCGCCTCGACGCCGATGTACCTGATGTCGCGTAAAATCAAGGCGATGGGTATCAAGATGGTGCTTTCCGGCGAAGGCGCGGACGAAGTGTTCGGCGGCTACCTGTACTTCCATAAGGCGCCGGACGCCCGCGAATTCCACGAAGAGACCGTACGCAAGCTGCTGGCGCTGCACATGTTCGACTGCGCGCGCGCCAACAAGGCGATGTCCGCCTGGGGCGTCGAAGCCCGCGTGCCGTTCCTGGACAAGAAATTCCTCGACGTGGCGATGCGCATCAACCCGAAAGATAAAATGTGCGGCAACGGCAAAATGGAAAAACACATCGTTCGCGAATGTTTCGAGTCCTATTTGCCGGCCAGCGTGGCCTGGCGCCAGAAAGAGCAGTTCTCCGACGGCGTCGGCTACAGCTGGATCGACACGCTAAAAGAGGTGGCTGCGCAGCAAATCAGCGATCAACAGCTCGAAACCGCGCGTTTCCGCTTCCCGTACAACACGCCGACCTCGAAAGAAGGCTACCTGTACCGCGAGATCTTCGAAGAGCTGTTCCCGCTGCCGAGCGCCGCCGAATGCGTGCCGGGCGGCCCGTCCGTCGCCTGCTCGTCCGCCAAGGCCATCGAATGGGATGAATCGTTCAAGAAGATGGACGATCCTTCCGGCCGCGCCGTCGGCGTGCACCAGGCCGCCTATAAATAAACGCGCGGCGTTTTCCCTTGGGGCGGGCCTTTTGGCCCGCCTTTTTGTTGCCTTTTCCGCCCGCCAACTGCCTGAATTGCCGATTTTATCGCCATAATGTTCACAACCCAGACAAACGGCGCTTCCGGGCGCTTTTTCGGGAAAAAACTTGTTGACGCAAATCGGTCATATACGCATAATGCGCCCCGCAACGCCGATGAAGGCAAAGCAAAAAAAGAGGGCTACGTAGCTCAGCTGGTTAGAGCACATCACTCATAATGATGGGGTCACAGGTTCGAATCCCGTCGTAGCCACCATCTCTTTTTTGCATTTGCGGGAGTGGCGAAATTGGTAGACGCACCAGATTTAGGTTCTGGCGCCGCAAGGTGTGCGAGTTCAAGTCTCGCCTCCCGCACCATTTCTCTTCATCGTCGGCGCAGTATGTTGATGGGGTATCGCCAAGCGGTAAGGCACCGGTTTTTGATACCGGCATTCCCTGGTTCGAATCCAGGTACCCCAGCCATA
>NZ_JBXUNV010000004.1:66622-427138 GCF_057196085.1 Serratia sp. DFXYC6
TGGGGTATCGCCAAGCGGTAAGGCACCGGTTTTTGATACCGGCATTCCCTGGTTCGAATCCAGGTACCCCAGCCATAACAAACTGCTTGCAAATCAAAGAAGTAAAAAGTAACATCGGCTACGTAGCTCAGCTGGTTAGAGCACATCACTCATAATGATGGGGTCACAGGTTCAAATCCCGTCGTAGCCACCATAATTGGGGTGTCGCCAAGCGGTAAGGCTCTGGTTTCTGATACCAGCATACCCAGGTTCGAATCCTGGCACCCCAGCCATATTTAGAAAAGCCCGCTTCGGCGGGCTTTTTGCTGTCTGGCGTTCAGCCATCCTTAATAGGCCCAGCCGCCGCTGAGCCCTGTCGGTTACAATCCTAACGCGTACTTCAACGCATGTTCTTTCAGCTTGCCCGCCCGCTGCGCGGCCATCAGCGCCAGATTGCGCGCCACGTTCAGCGGAGCCAGATTATTGCTGAAGGCGGTATAAAATAGATCCATGCCGCTCTGCATCAGCAGATTGTCGGTACGGCGACGGCGCTGATAACGCAGCAGCACCGCCTCGCTGCTCCAGTCCTCTCCCTGCTCCCGCGCCTCGCTCAACACGCTCAGCAAGGCATCCACGTCGCGATATCCCAGATTGACGCCCTGCCCGGCCAGCGGGTTGATGGTATGCGCCGCATCCCCCAGCAGCGCCAACCCCGGCAGCACGTAACGCTGCGCATGACGCCGCGTCAACGGGAACGATCCGGCGGCGTGCACCTTGACCGGGCCCAGCCGCGCTGGAAAAGCGGTGGCGATCTCACGCTCCAGCTGCGCCGGCGGCATCGCCTGCAGTTGGCGAATGCGCTGCGGGCTGTCATACCACACCAGCGATGCCCAGCTGTCGTACAGCGGCAGGAAGGCGCGCGGCCCGGACGGGAAGAAGCGCTGCCAGGTCACATCCTGCTGCGGCGCGCCGGTATCGACGGTGATCAACATGCACGCCTGACGATACTGCCAGCCGTTGGTGCCGATCGCCGCCAGCTTGCGCACCTGCGAGTTGGCGCCATCGGCGCCGATAACCAGCCGCGCCTGCAGCGTTTCACCGCTGTCCAGCGTCAACTGCCAGGCCTTGTCCGCCCGCTGCAGCGATTGCAGCCTGGCGGGGCACAGCAACGTCAGGTTGGCGCACTGCGCGAACTGCTGCCACAGCGCCAACTGCAGAATACGGTTTTCCACCATAAAGCCCAGCTCCGGCAGCCCCAGTGACACCGCGTCGAACGCCACCCGCGACGATGCCCATTCCCAGGTCTCCAGCCGGCGATACGGCGCCGTGCGCATCGCCGTCACGGCCGGCCAGGCGCCGAGCTGTTTCAGCAGCCCCACCGAGGTGCAGCCGATAGCGGAAATGCGCAGATCCGGCGGGCTTTGCGCCTCGAACGCCTGCGGCGCCTGATGTTCCAGCAACGCCACCGACCAGCCCGCCTGCGCCAGCCCGAGGGCCGCCGCCGCGCCGACCATGCCGCCGCCCACGACCACCGCGTCATACCGATTTTGAGATGTCTTCATATTGGCTATGTTTTCTGTGTGAATGCTCGCCATCCCACCCGGCATGGCGTTTTGCGCAGTGTACCGGATTTTCGCTTCGGCTTCAGGTTGCGTGCCATTTTCCCCCGCGCTGGTCACAACGGCGGCAAATGATTACAATACGCGCCCTGCATGTCGCGTAACGCAACTTTCGCTCCGCACTGAGTAATGGCAAGTCAATGACGAAAAAACTACATATCAAAACCTGGGGCTGCCAGATGAATGAGTACGATTCATCGAAAATGGCCGACCTGTTGAACAGCACGCACGGCTTCGAGTGGACCGACAACGCCGAAGAAGCGGACGTGCTGTTGCTGAACACCTGCTCGATCCGCGAAAAAGCGCAGGAGAAAGTTTTCGCCATGCTGGGGCGCTGGCGCTTGCTGAAAGAAAAAAACCCGTCTGTCATCATCGGGGTCGGCGGTTGCGTGGCCTCGCAAGAAGGGGAACTGATCCGCAGCCGCGCGCCGTGCGTCGACGTGGTATTCGGCCCGCAGACCTTGCACCGCCTGCCGGAAATGATCAACCACGTTCAGGGCACCCGCAGCCCGGTGGTTGATATCAGCTTCCCGGAGATCGAAAAATTCGACCGTTTGCCGGAACCGCGCGCCGAAGGCCCGACCGCGTTCGTGTCGATCATGGAAGGCTGCAACAAATACTGCACTTTCTGCGTGGTGCCTTACACCCGCGGTGAAGAAGTGAGCCGTCCGAGCGACGACGTGCTGTTCGAAATCGCCCAGCTGGCGGCGCAGGGCGTGCGCGAGGTCAACCTGCTCGGCCAAAACGTCAACGCTTACCGCGGCGCCACGCATGACGGCGATATCTGCTCGTTCGCCGAACTGCTGCGCCTGGTGGCGGCCATCGACGGCATCGATCGCATTCGCTTCACCACCAGCCACCCGATCGAGTTCACCGACGATATCATCGCGGTGTACGAAGACACGCCGGAGCTGGTCAGCTTCCTGCATCTGCCGGTGCAGAGCGGTTCGGATCGCATCCTGACCATGATGAAACGCGCGCATACCGCGCTGGAGTACAAGGCGATTATCCGCAAGCTGCGCAAGGCGCGCCCGAACATTCAGCTCAGCTCCGATTTCATCGTCGGTTTCCCGGGCGAGAGCCAGGCCGACTTCGAACAGACCATGAACCTGATCGCCGACGTCAACTTCGACGTCAGCTTCAGCTTCATCTATTCGTCGCGCCCGGGCACCCCGGCGGCGGACATGGTTGACGACGTCAGCGAAGAAGAGAAAAAGCAGCGGCTGTACATTCTGCAGGATCGCATCAACCAGCAGGCGCTGCAGTTCAGCCGCCGCATGCTCGGCACCGTCCAGCGCATTCTGGTGGAAGGCACCTCGCGCAAAAGCGTGATGGAACTGGCCGGGCGCACGGAATGCAACCGTGTGGTAAACTTCGAAGGCACGCCTGACATGATCGGCCAGTTTGTCGACGTGGAAATTACCGAGGTGCTGACCAACACCCTGCGTGGCGCAGTGGTGCGCACCGAACAGCAGATGGATCTGCGCGTACATGAATCCCCGCAGTCGGTGATCGCCCGTACCCGCAAAGAAAACACGCTGGGCGTCGGCATTTACCAGCCCTGACGCTGCGGCGGCCGCCTTATCGCCGCCCGTTCGCGTTACTCCTTACCGTTTCTCCGCCGGGCGTCCGCGCCCGGTGATGTTTTTTTTTATTTTTTTATTGTTGAAGAGGCGACATAACATGCAACTCCCACACTGCCCGAAGTGCAACTCCGAATACACCTACCAGGACAATGCCCTGTTCATCTGCCCTGAGTGCGCCCATGAGTGGAGCGACAGCGCCCCGACGGAAGATCAGGACGCGCTGATCGTCAAAGACGCCAACGGCAACCTGCTGGCGGACGGCGACGCGGTCACCGTGATCAAGGACCTGAAGGTTAAAGGCAGCTCCTCGATGCTGAAGATCGGCACCAAGGTGAAAAACATTCGTCTGGTGGAAGGCGATCACAACATCGACTGCAAAATCGACGGTTTCGGCCCGATGAAACTGAAGTCCGAATTCGTGAAAAAGAACTGATTCCCGGCGGTCTTGTCCTGTGATGACGCGGCGGGCTTTGCGCCCCGCCGCGTTTTTTCCTTGTCTTCCCTTGAATTCCGCCGACGGCGCACAGATAGATCAGCGGTAAACTTGCGCCGTTGCGGCGCACCATGAATAATTCAAGAAAGAGAGTATTCAGGCTCGTCCTGAACGCGCGCGTCCCGGACGCGCTATGTGACATCAACCAGGCCCGATGTGACCTAGAGGAATAGTTTGAACGTCGCAACACAAGAAATTTTGTTAGAGCCCGCAGACAACCAGCGTTTGCTCAGCCTGTGCGGCCCGTTTGATGACAACATCAAGCAACTCGAGCGCCGATTGGGCATCGAAATCAATCGCCGCGACAACCGTTTCAAGCTGGTCGGCAAGAACCTGTGCGTGGTCGCCGCCGCCGATATCCTGCGCCATCTTTACGTGGATACCGCGCCGATTCGCGGCGTGATCCCGGATATCGATCCGGAGCAAATCCATCTGGCGATCAAAGAGAGCCGGGTGCTGGAACAGGTGGCCGACAGCGTGCCGGATTACGGCAAGGCGGTCACCATTAAAACCAAGCGCGGCATGGTGAAACCGCGCACGCCTAACCAGGCGCAATACATCGCCAACATTCTCGATCACGACATCACCTTCGGCATCGGCCCGGCGGGCACCGGCAAAACCTACCTGGCGGTCGCCGCCGCGGTGGATGCGCTGGAACGCCAAGAAATTCGCCGCATTCTGCTGACCCGCCCCGCAGTCGAAGCCGGCGAAAAGCTGGGCTTCCTGCCGGGCGATCTGAGCCAGAAGGTCGATCCTTATCTGCGCCCGCTGTACGACGCCCTGTTCGAAATGCTGGGCTTCGAGCGCGTGGAGAAGCTCATCGAACGCAACGTGATCGAAGTCGCGCCGCTGGCCTATATGCGCGGCCGCACGCTGAACGACGCCTTTATCATTCTGGATGAGAGCCAGAACACCACCATCGAACAGATGAAGATGTTCCTGACGCGCATCGGTTTCAACTCGAAGGCGGTCATCACCGGCGACGTCACCCAGATCGACCTGCCGCGCAACCAGAAATCCGGCCTGCGCCACGCGGTGGAAGTGCTGTCGGACGTGGAAGAGCTGAGCTTCAACTTCTTCCACAGCGAAGACGTGGTGCGCCACCCGGTGGTGGCCCGCGTGGTCATCGCCTATGAGGCCTGGGAAGCGGCCGAACAGAAACGCAAAGACGCGATTGCCGAACAACGTAAGCGCGAGGCGCTCGCCGCCTCCGAGCAGGAGACACCATGAGCCAGGTGATTTTGGATTTGCAGATTGCCTGTGAAAGCAGCGACGGCCTGCCGGACGAGGCCACCTTCCAGCGCTGGCTGGAAGGCGTGCTGCCGCAATTTCAGGAAGAGGCCGAGGTGACCGTGCGTCTGGTGGACGAAGCGGAAAGCCACGAGCTGAACCTGACCTACCGCGGCAAAGACAAACCGACCAACGTGCTCTCTTTCCCGTTCGAAGCCCCGCCGGGCATCGAGCTGCCGCTGCTCGGCGATCTGATCATCTGCCGCCAGGTGGTTGAACAGGAAGCGATTGAGCAAGGCAAGGCGCTGGAGGCCCACTGGGCGCATATGGTTGTCCACGGCAGCCTCCATCTGCTAGGGTATGACCACATCGAAGACGATGAAGCCGAAGAAATGGAGTCTTTGGAAACCGAAATCATGCACGGACTGGGCTATCCTGATCCGTACCTGGCGGAAAAAGACCCCGTCTGACGTCAGCCGTTTACCCTACAGCCCCTCTGCGGGGCTGTCGCTGACGCCCCTTAACTCTGACATGAGTGACAGTAACGAAAACGCCATGAGCGACGACCATTCACAAAGCAATGACAGCCCCAGTCCCAAGAAGGGGTTCTTTACTCTTATCCTTAACCAGTTGTTCCACGGCGAGCCCAAAAACCGTGGCGATCTGGTCGAGCTGATCCGCGATTCCGAACAAAACGACCTGATCGATCCCGATACCCGCGACATGCTGGAAGGCGTGATGGATATCGCCGAACAGCGCGTGCGCGACATCATGATCCCCCGCTCCCAGATGGTGACGCTCAAGCGCAACCAGACGCTGGAAGAGTGCCTGGACGTGATTATCGACTCCGCCCACTCGCGTTTCCCGGTGATCAGCGAAGACAAAGATCACATCGAAGGCATCCTGATGGCCAAGGATCTGCTGCCGTTCATGCGCGCAGATTCCGAGCCGTTCAGCATCGACAAGGTGCTGCGCACTGCGGTGGTGGTGCCGGAAAGCAAGCGCGTCGACCGGATGCTGAAAGAATTCCGCTCCCAGCGCTATCACATGGCGATTGTCATTGACGAATTCGGCGGCGTGTCCGGCCTGGTCACCATCGAAGATATCCTGGAACTGATCGTCGGCGAGATCGAAGACGAATATGACGACGAAGACGATCTGGATATCCGCCAGCTCAGCCGCCACATGTACACCGTGCGCGCGCTGGCCCCGATCGAAGACTTCAACGAAGCCTTCGGCACCCACTTCAGCGATGACGAGGTCGATACCATCGGCGGTCTGGTGATGCAGGCCTTCGGCCACCTGCCGGCGCGCGGGGAAACCATTGAAATCGAAGGTTACCTATTTAAAGTTGCCATGGCCGACAGTCGACGTATCATCCAGGTTCATGTAAAAATTCCGGACGATTCTCCACCACCGAAACTGGAAGATTAAATCCAACATGGCTAAAGCCTCATTACTTGAACGCCAGCGGGTTCGCGCCCTGCTGGCGCTGTTGTCAGGTGCCGGCGGGACGCTGGCGTTCTCGCCCTACGACTTCTGGCCCGCGGCCATCGTCTCCCTGTTCGGCCTGCTGGCCGTTACCCTCAATCGCACCACCAAACAGTCCGCCCTGCTCGGCTTTGTCTGGGGCTTCGGGCTGTTCGGCAGCGGCATCAACTGGGTGTATGTCAGCATCGCCGATTTCGGCGGCATGCCGTTCGCCGTCAACGTCTTCCTGGTGGTACTGCTCGCCGCTTACCTGTCGCTGTACACCGGACTGTTCGCCGGGCTGCTGACGCGCCTGTGGCCGGCCACCAGTTGGTGGCGGCTGGCCATCGCCGCGCCGGCGCTGTGGCAGGTGACCGAATTCCTGCGCGGCTGGGTGCTGACCGGCTTCCCGTGGCTGCAGTTCGGCTACAGCCAGATCAACGGCCCGCTGAAGGGCATCGCGCCGCTGCTGGGTGTTGACGCCATCACCTTTGTGCTGATGGCCATCGCCGGCCTGCTGGTGTACGCCGTCAATCAACGGCGCCTGTCGGCAGCCGTGATCGCCGCCGCGCTGCTGCTGTTGCCGTGGCCGCTGCGCCAGCTGCAGTGGTTTACCCCGCAGCCGGAGAAAGCGGTGAACGTCGCCATGGTGCAAGGCAACATTCCCCAGTCAATGAAGTGGGATCCGAGCATTCTGCTCAGCACGCTGCAAACCTATCTGGACGAAACCCGCCCTTACATGGGCAAGGCGCCGATCATCATCTGGCCAGAGTCCGCCATCCCTGACTTCGAGCCGCGTCAGAACGGCTTCCTGACCATGATGGATGACCTGATGCGGGCGAAGAACAGCAGCCTGATCACCGGCATCGTCGATGCGCGCGCCACCCCACAAGGCGTGCAGGAATACAACAGCGCCATCGTGCTGGGCGAACCGACGCCGTACAGCTACCCGGCCAAAGATCGCTACAACAAGCATCACCTGGTGCCGTTCGGCGAATTCGTGCCGCTGGGTGAACTGTTGCGCCCTATCGCGCCGTTCTTCAATCTGCCGATGTCCGGTTTCAGCCGCGGCGACTACGTGCAGCCGCAGCTCAGCGTACGCGGCTACAACCTGACGGCGGCCATCTGTTACGAGATCGTGCTGGGCCAGCAGGTGCGCGATAACTTCCGCCCGGACACCAACTTCCTGCTGACCATCTCCAACGACGCCTGGTTCGGCCACTCCATCGGCCCGTGGCAGCACTTCCAGATGGCGCGCATGCGGGCGCTGGAGCTCGGCCGGCCGCTGCTACGCAGCACCAATAATGGCGTCACCGCCGCGGTGGATGCAAACGGCGAGGTGATCGCCGAGATCCCGCAGTTTACCCGCCAGGTGCTCGAAGTGAAGGTCACGCCGACCACCGGCGTCACGCCTTATGCGCGCTTCGGCGCCACACCGCTGTGGGTGATTACCCTGCTGCTGGGCGGCTGGGCGCTGATGTTGGGCTTGCGCCGCAAATAATCCTCTTCGCCGGGGCGCGCCCGCCGCGCCCCGCGTTCCCGTCAATATCCCCGCCTCAGTCAGAAAACGTCGTTAAATCAACGCGGCTGGCACACTCCTTGCTTTTATCTATGGCGACATCGCGCGCCGGTTTACTTTTGCTGACGTTTTGTCGCACCTGCGCACATTTTGGGTGCATTAAGCGCACCGCGCGGGTGCGCCGACGTTTTGTTGCATTGATTTGGTGCGCGCGGCGTCTCAAAAAATGAAACATTTTAGTTTCAAGGTGTTCACAATCGGTTATTTTTTAACAGCGTTCAGTTCATAAGACTATCTTTATAACTTGAGCAATAAACAGTCGATTTAACCTGACGCTCTTTAGTCAGAGCCACAACAACAGCAAAGGAGTTGGACCATGCAAATGCGTAAATTGGCGTTATCGTTACTGCTGCTCGGTGCGGCAGGTAGCGTGGCGCATGCGGAAGACCTGACCGGTACGCTGAAGAAAATCAAAGACAATGGTGTGATCGTTGTCGGCCACCGCGAATCGTCAGTGCCGTTCTCCTACTACGACAACCAACAAAAAGTTGTGGGCTACTCTCAGGACTACTCCAACCAAATCGTTGAAGCCGTTAAGAAAAAGCTGAATGCGCCGAATCTGCAGGTGAAAATGCTGCCGATTACCTCGCAGAACCGCATCCCGCTGCTGCAAAACGGCACCTATGATTTCGAGTGCGGATCCACCACCAATAACCTCGAGCGCCAGAAACAGGCCGCCTTCTCCGACACCATTTTCGTGGTCGGCACCCGCTTGCTGGTGAAAAAGGGCTCCGACATCAAAGACTTTAAAGACCTGGCCGGCAAACCGGTGGTGGTCACCTCCGGCACCACCTCCGAAGTGCTGCTGAACAAGCTGAACGACAGCGACAAGATGAACATGCGCATCATCAGCGCCAAAGACCACGGCGATTCCTTCCGCACACTGGAAAGCGGCCGCGCCGTGGCCTTCATGATGGATGATGCCCTGCTGGCGGGCGAACGCGCCAAGGCCAAGAAACCGGATCAGTGGGAAATCATCGGCACGCCGCAGTCGAAAGAGGCCTACGGCTGCATGCTGCGCAAAGACGATCCTGAGTTTAAAAAGCTGGTCGATGACACCATCGCCCAGGCGCAAACCTCCGGTGAAGCGGCCAAGTGGTTTGAGAAATGGTTCAAGCAGCCTATTCCACCGAAAAACCTCAACATGAACTTCGAACTGTCGGACGACATGAAGCAACTGTTCAAAGAGCCAAACGACAAAGCGTTGAACTAAATAGAACAAAAGCCGGCGCGGCCGCCAGGCCAAACCGGCCCAGTTGATGACTGGGACAGACAGGAATGAGGGGGGCCGTTCCCCTCCCTCATTTTCTCCAAGGCGCATCACCGACACCCGTACACAACAAGCCAGCCAGACTGGCCGCGCGGCGATCGGCGCTCATCAAGTCATCAATCTTCGGCGCCCTGCGCCCGTTTATCGGAGTTTGTTATGTCAATAGATTGGAACTGGGGTATCTTCCTGCAGCAGGCCCCGTTTGGGAACACCACTTACCTCGGCTGGATCTGGTCCGGCTTTCAGGTCACGGTGGCCCTCTCCGTCTGTGCCTGGATTATCGCTTTCTTCGTCGGTTCACTGTTCGGTATCTTGCGTACCGTGCCCAACCGCTTTCTTTCCACCCTCGGCACCTGTTACGTCGAACTGTTCCGCAACGTGCCGCTGATCGTGCAATTCTTTACCTGGTATCTGGTGATCCCCGAGCTGCTGCCGGCCAATATCGGCACCTGGTTCAAAACCGAGCTGGATCCCAACGTGCAGTTCTTCGTTTCTTCCATGCTCTGCCTGGGGCTGTTTACCGCCGCCCGCGTTTGCGAACAGGTTCGCGCCGCCATTCAATCCCTGCCGCGCGGTCAGAAAGCCGCCGGGCTGGCGATGGGCCTGACGCTGCCGCAAACCTACCGCTACGTGCTGCTGCCGAACGCCTACCGGGTGATCGTGCCGCCGATGACCTCGGAGATGCTCAACCTGGTCAAAAACTCCGCCATCGCCTCCACCATCGGGCTGGTGGACATGGCCGCGCAGGCCGGCAAGCTGTTGGATTACTCCGCACACGCCTATGAATCCTTTACCGCCATCACGCTGGCTTATATCGGCATCAACGCCGTTATCATGCTGTTTATGCGTCTGGTCGAAAAGAAAGTGCAGTTGCCTGGCAACCTGGGGAGTAAATAATGTACGAATTTGACTGGGCGTCGATCGTCCCAAGCTTCCCTTATCTGCTGCAAGGCATGGTGATCACGCTGAAGATCACCGTGACCGCCATCGTGGTCGGCATCCTGTGGGGCACCGTGCTGGCGGTGATGCGTCTGTCGTCGTTCAAGCCGATAAGCTGGTTCGCCACCCTGTACGTCAACCTGTTCCGTTCGGTGCCGCTGGTGATGGTGCTGCTGTGGTTCTATCTGGTGGTTCCAAGCTTATTACAACAGGTTCTAGGGCTGTCGCCGAAAACCGATATTCGCCTGATCTCGGCTATGGTAGCCTTTTCCCTGTTTGAAGCGGCCTATTATTCGGAAATCATCCGCGCCGGTATCATCAGCATCTCGCGTGGCCAATCCTCCGCCGCGCTGGCGCTGGGCATGACCCACTGGCAGTCCATGCGGCTGGTGATCCTGCCGCAGGCGTTCCGCGCCATGGTGCCACTGCTGCTGACCCAGGGCATCGTACTGTTCCAGGATACCTCGCTGGTTTACGTACTGAGCCTGGCCGACTTCTTCCGCACCGCGTCGACCATCGGCGAACGCGACGGCACCCAGGTTGAAATGATCCTGTTCGCCGGTTTTGTCTATTTTGTTATCAGCCTCGCCGCCTCGGCGCTGGTAAGCTATTTGAAGAAAAGGACTGTTTGATGATATCCCTGAAAAATGTTTCCAAGTGGTACGGTCACTTCCAAGTGTTGACCGATTGCACCACCGAAGTGAAAAAAGGCGAAGTGGTCGTCGTCTGCGGTCCTTCAGGTTCCGGCAAATCCACCCTGATCAAAACCGTCAACGGCCTCGAGCCGATCCAGCAGGGAAGCATCCTGGTGAACGGCACGCCGGTCAACGACAAGAAAACCAACCTGGCGCAGCTGCGTGCCAAAGTCGGCATGGTGTTCCAACATTTTGAGCTGTTCCCGCACCTGTCTATCATCGACAACCTGACGCTGGCGCAGGTGAAAGTGCTCAAGCGCGATAAGACCGCCTCACGCGAGAAGGGCCTGAAGCTGCTGGAACGCGTCGGCCTCTCCGCCCATGCCAACAAGTTCCCCGGCCAGCTGTCCGGCGGCCAGCAGCAGCGCGTCGCCATCGCCCGCGCGCTGTGCATGGATCCTATAGCCATGCTGTTCGATGAACCGACCTCGGCGCT
The DNA here is from genome assembly GCF_057196085.1 of Serratia sp. DFXYC6. Lineage (NCBI taxonomy): Bacteria > Pseudomonadati > Pseudomonadota > Gammaproteobacteria > Enterobacterales > Yersiniaceae > Serratia > Serratia sp. DFXYC6. The sequence goes on from NZ_JBXUNV010000004.1 coordinate 77,919, forward strand.
CGATCCGGAAATGATCAACGAAGTGCTGGACGTGATGGTCGAACTGGCGAACGAAGGCATGACCATGATGGTGGTAACCCACGAAATGGGCTTCGCCCGCAAGGTGGCGAATCGGGTGATCTTTATGGACGAAGGCAAAATCGTCGAAGACCGCAACAAAGACGATTTCTTCAACAACCCCGAGTCCGATCGCGCCAAGGACTTCCTGGCCAAGATCCTGCACTAAACGCTCTCGATGCGCCCCGCCAGGGGCGCATCTTTTCTCCCGGCACTAAAAGCGCTTGTTTCTCCCCGGTTTTGATCCGATGCTCGCTGGATAACAAACAGAGGAGAAAGAACATGCCCCGCCCTATTATCATCGATTGCGATCCCGGCCTCGACGACGCCATCGCGCTGGCCATGGCGCTGCGTTCGCCGGAGCTGGACGTCAAAGCCATTACCACCTCCGCCGGCAACCAGACGCCGGAGAAAACCCTGCATAATGCGCTGGGCCTGCTGACCCTGATGCAGCGCGAGGACATCCCGGTCGCCGCCGGCGCCGGCGGCCCGCTGATGCGCGAGCTGGTGATCGCCGACTATGTCCACGGCAAAACCGGCATGGGCAACACCCACCTGCCGACGCCGACCCTCAAACCCGATCCCCGCGGCGCCGTCGAGCTGATCGCCGACCTGCTGCGCGCCAGCCCACAGCCGATAACCCTGGTGGTGACCGGCCCGATGACCAATATCGCCCTGCTACTGGCCCAGCATGCCGAGTTGAAAAGCCGCATCGAGCGCATCGTATTCATGGGCGGCGGCATGAACGCCGGCAATACTACGCCGGTGGCGGAGTTCAACATCTTCGTCGATCCCGAAGCCGCCGAAATGGTGCTGAAATCCGGCGTGCCGCTGACCATGGCCGGGCTGAATGTCACCCATCAGGCGCTGGTGTTGCCGCAGGATATCGAGCGTATTCGTCAGATAGACAATCCGGTCGCGCAGGCGGTCGCGGAGATGCTCGATTTTTATCTGCCGCTGTACCTCAGCCATCCGCGCGGCCTGCCCGGCGCAGCGATGCACGATCCCTGCACCATCGCCTGGCTGCTGGCGCCACAGCTGTTCACCGGCGTAGAACGCTGGGTCGGCGTGGAGACCAAAGGGGAATACACCGTCGGCATGACGGTGGTGGACTATTTCCAGCAAACCGGCAACGCGGCCAACGTGGAAGTGCTGACCGGCATCAACCGCGAGGGCTTTATCGATCTGCTGGCCGAGCGCGTAGCGCGTTATTGATCCTATCGGGGCGCGCTCGCGCCCCTCATTCAACTTTTTTGATTTAACTCAGCGAATTTTTGCGCTATCACTGTTCATCGCTTGCCTCTACCATGCGTTTACACCGACTGACATCGTTACCGATTAGCCTTCGCCTGGAGATAAGCCAATGAGCCGCGTACTGGTCCTGAAATCAAGCATTCTGGGTGAATATTCCCAGTCTGGAAAATTAGTCGATTTTTTTGTTGAACAATGGCGTGAAACTCACCCTGAAGACACGTTTACCGTGCGTGATTTGGCCAACCCAACGCTGCCGGAACTGGATGGTGAAGTGATGGCCGGCTTTACCGCCGGCGACAAACCGCTGACGCCGCATCAGCAAAGCACCCTGGCGCTGTCCGATGAGCTGATTGCCGAGCTGAAATCGCACGACACGCTGATCATCAGCGCCCCGATGTACAACTTCAACATCCCGACGCAGCTGAAGATCTACTTCGATCTTATCGCCCGCGCCGGCCAGACGTTCCGCTATACCTCCGCTGGCGCCGAAGGGCTGGTGACGGGCAAGAAAGCGATCGTCATCTCCAGCCGCGGTGGCATCCACGCCGACACGCCGACGGATCTGATCACGCCGTACGTGAAGTTGTTCCTGGGCTTTATCGGCATCACCGACGTTGAATTCGTGCTGGCGGAAGGCTTCGCCTATGGCCCGGAAGCGGCGGAGAAAGCCGCCCAGGACAGCCGCATCGCAGTCGTGCAGAAAATCCCGGCCGGCGTCGCCGTACCGGCCAGCGCACCGGCGCAGGCGTACGTTGCCCCGGCAACCGTCAGCGGCGGTTTCCTGAGCAACCTGCTGAAGAAACTGTTCCGTTAAACGCCGGCCTTAGCGTTCCCCGCCCTGGCGGGGAACGTCATCAAGGTTCAAACGGCCGGCGCTGGAACTGGTCGTGACCGCATTTCGGGCAGAGCGGCAGCACCTCCGGCGTGTAAAACGCCAAATGGTAGTGACACTGCTCGCACACCAGATTGCCCAGCCCCACCACTTCACCGCTGTGGTAAACGCCGTGGTGGCTGACATCCTTGAACACCTCGCGCCACTCCAGTTGGGTTTTGTCGGTGATATCCGCCAGTTCCTGCCACAGGCTCTCTTTGATCACGCGCATAAACACGCTGTCGGTAAACTCGTCCCGGCTCTCCTGATAGCTGCGAGCGAACTCCTCCAGATCGCGCCGCACCGCCTGCGTCACCTGCCGCACTTCGTCGCGGGTCAAATCTTCGGCCTCGTTCAAGCGCCGCTCCGCGCTGGCCACCAGTTCATCGATATCGCGTTCGCCGTTTTTCAGGCGTTCGCTCAGCGATGCCACCAATTCGCGGTAATACTGAGCAACCTTGTTCATAGACTCTCCTCAATAAACGCTGCGCCGGACTTGGCTGTAGGGATCCCCCCTAAGCTACTTGTTCTTATTTTAGCCGTAAATGACTGATGTCACTTGGCAAGACGCGGGATCCGCAGGTTGTGAGCCGCGTCATGACGGCGTTTTTTTTAAATGCGCCGAGTCAGGCGCTTGGAGTTGTTGCCGGGAGGTCTTATCAGCTATGCTATGCGGATCTACGAATACTAAATGTTCATTGCGTTGCCTCTGACCGGGGCAACGGTTTACACCTACAGGACCACCGGCCGCCATGCAAGAGCAATACCGTCCAGAAGACATAGAATCGAACGTACAGCTTCACTGGCAAGAGAAGCAGACTTTCAAAGTTACCGAAGACGACAGCAAGGAAAAGTACTACTGCCTATCCATGCTGCCTTACCCGTCCGGCCGACTGCACATGGGCCACGTTCGTAACTACACTATCGGCGACGTGATCTCGCGCTATCAGCGCATGCTGGGCAAAAACGTACTGCAGCCGATCGGCTGGGATGCGTTCGGCCTGCCGGCGGAAGGCGCAGCGGTGAAAAACAACACCGCGCCGGCCCCGTGGACCTACGACAACATCGAATACATGAAGAACCAGCTGAAACTGCTGGGCTTCGGCTACGACTGGGATCGCGAAATCGCCACCTGCCAGCCGGAATACTATCGCTGGGAACAGTGGTTCTTCACCAAGCTGTATGAAAAAGGCCTGGTCTACAAGAAGACTTCGGCGGTGAACTGGTGTCCGCACGATCTGACCGTGCTGGCCAACGAACAGGTTATCGATGGCTGCTGCTGGCGCTGCGACACCAAGGTCGAGCGTAAAGAGATCCCGCAGTGGTTCATCAAAATCACCGCTTACGCCGATCAGCTGCTGAACGATCTGGACACGCTTGAAAGCTGGCCGGAGCAGGTGAAAACCATGCAGCGCAACTGGATTGGCCGCTCCGAAGGCGTGGAAATCACCTTCGACGTGGCGGACAGCGAAGAGAAGCTGACGGTTTACACCACCCGCCCGGACACCTTCATGGGCGCCACCTACGTGGCGGTCGCCGCGGGCCACCCGCTGGCGCAACAGGGCGCGCGCAACAACCCGGCGCTGACCGAGTTCATCGACGAATGCCGCAACACCAAAGTGGCCGAAGCAGAAATGGCGACGATGGAGAAGAAAGGCATGCCGACCGGCCTGTTCGTGGTCCACCCGCTGAGCGGCGAGAAGCTGCCGGTGTGGGTCGCCAACTTCGTGCTGATGGAATACGGCACCGGCGCCGTGATGGCAGTACCGGCGCACGACCAGCGCGACTGGGAATTCGCCACCAAATATGATTTGCCGATCAAACCGGTGATCCTGAACCTCGACGGCAGCCAGCCTGACGTGAGCGCCGAAGCGATGACCGACAAAGGCGCGCTGTTCAACTCCGGCGAGTTCGACGGTCTGGACAATGAAGCGGGCTTCAACGCCATCGCCGACAAACTGGTCGCCAAGGGCGTAGGCCAGCGTAAGGTTAACTACCGTCTGCGCGACTGGGGTGTCTCCCGCCAGCGTTACTGGGGCGCGCCAATCCCGATGGTGACGCTGGAAGACGGCACCGTAATGCCGACGCCGGAAGACCAGCTGCCGGTGATCCTGCCGGAAGACGTGGTCATGGACGGCATCACCAGCCCGATCAAGGCCGACCCTGAGTGGGCGAAAACCACCGTCGACGGCCAGCCGGCGCTGCGCGAAACCGACACCTTCGACACCTTTATGGAGTCCTCCTGGTACTACGCACGCTACACCTGCCCGCAGTATGACCAGGGCATGCTGGATCCGGCCGCCGCCAACTACTGGCTGCCGGTCGATCAATATATCGGCGGCATCGAACACGCCATCATGCACCTGATGTACTTCCGCTTCTTCCACAAGCTGATGCGCGATGCGGGCCTGGTGGATTCCGATGAGCCGGCCAAGCGCCTGCTGTGTCAGGGCATGGTGCTGGCCGACGCCTTCTACTACACCGGCAACAGCGGCGAGCGCGTCTGGGTATCCCCGGTTGACGCCACCGTCGAGCGCGACGACAAGGGCCGCATCATCAAGGCTACGGATCCGCAAGGCCGTGAACTGGTCTATGCTGGCATGAGCAAAATGTCGAAGTCGAAAAACAACGGCATCGACCCGCAGGAGATGGTGGAAAAATACGGCGCGGACACCGTGCGTCTGTTCATGATGTTCGCTTCACCGGCAGAAATGACGCTGGAGTGGCAGGAATCCGGCGTGGAAGGGGCTAACCGCTTCCTGAAACGCGTGTGGAAACTGGCCTATGATCACGTGGAAAAAGGCGCGGTACAGCCGCTGAACGTGGCGTCGCTGAACGAAGATCAGAAAGCGCTGCGCCGCGATCTGCACAAAACCATCGCCAAGGTGACCGACGATATCGGCCGCCGTCAGACCTTCAACACCGCAATCGCCGCCGTGATGGAGCTGATGAACAAGCTGGCCCGCGCGCCGCAGGAGAGCGAGCAGGATCGCGCGCTGCTGCAAGAAGCGCTGCTGGCCGTGGTGCGCATGCTGTATCCGTTCACCCCTCACGTGTGCTTCACCCTGTGGCAGGCGCTGGGTGGCGAAGGCGACGTGGACACCGCGCCATGGCCGGTTGCCGACGAACAGGCGATGGTCGAGGACTCCAAGCTGGTGGTGGTGCAAGTGAACGGCAAGGTTCGCGCTAAAATCACCGTATCTGCCGATGCGACCGAAGAGCAAGTGCGCGCGCGCGCTGCCGAAGAGCATCTGGTGGCTAAATATCTGGACGGCGTCACGATTCGCAAAGTGATTTACGTTCCGGGCAAACTGCTTAACCTGGTTGTGGGTTAACACAAGGAGGAGTTGTGCGACAACGTATTCTGACGCTGTTGCTGGGGTTGGCGGTGCTGGTCACCGCCGGCTGCGGTTTTCACCTGCGTGGCACCACGCAGGTGCCTAATGAAATGAAAACGCTGATCCTGGACAGTTCGGATCCTTACGGGCCATTGACGCGCGCGGTGCGTGAGCAGCTGCGTTTGAACGCCGTGACCATCGTCAGCGATCCGAAGCGTAAAGACGTGCCTTCTCTGCGCATCCTCGGCGCGACGGAAAGCCAGGATACCGCCTCGATCTTCCAGGACGGTAAAACCGCCGAGTACCAGCTGGTGCTGACCGTGCAGGCGCAGGTGCTGCTCCCGGGCCACGACCTGTATCCGCTGTCGGTGAAAGTGTTCCGTTCGTTCTTCGACAACCCGCTGACCGCGCTGGCCAAGGACTCCGAGCAGGAGATCATTCGCCAGGAAATGCGTGAGCAGGCGGCGCAGCAACTGGTGCGTAAACTGCTGACCGTGCATGCGGCGGAAGAAGAAAACCGGCAGAAAGCCGCTGCCGCCGGCGAACGAGCGGCAAGCCAAACCGCACAATGATCCGTATTTATCCGGAACAACTTGCCGCGCAGCTCCGTGAGGGGCTGCGCGCTTGTTATTTATTGAGCGGCAATGAACCGCTGCTGCTGCAGGAGAGCCAGGATTTACTCCGGCAGGCCGCGCAACAGCAGCAGTTCAGCGAGCACTACAGCATTTCCCTCGACGCCCATACCGACTGGGACGCCATCTTCGGCATCTGCCAGGCGATGAGCCTGTTCGCCAGCCGCCAGACGCTGCTGCTGATCTTCCCGGAAAACGGCCCGACGGCGCCGATCGGCGAACAGCTGACCAAGCTTGCCACGCTGCTGCACGAGGATATTCTGCTGATCCTGCGCGGCCCGCGCCTCACCAAAGCGCAGGAAAACAGCGCCTGGTTCAAGGCGCTCAGCCCACACGGCGCTCTCGTCAGTTGCCAGACGCCTGAACAGGCGCAGCTGCCGCGCTGGGTCGCCGCGCGCGCCAAGTCGATGAAACTGGAGTTGGACGACGCGGCCAATCAGCTGCTGTGCTACTGCTACGAAGGCAACCTGCTGGCGCTGTCGCAGGCGCTGGAGCGGCTGTCGCTGCTGCACCCGGACGGCAAGCTCACCCTGCCGCGCGTCGAGCAGGCGGTGAACGACGCCGCCCACTTCACGCCGTTCCACTGGCTGGATGCCCTGCTGGCCGGTAAGAGCAAGCGCGCCTGGCATATTTTGCAGCAGTTGCAGCAAGAGGACGTGGAGCCGGTGATCCTGCTGCGCACCCTGCAGCGCGAACTGCTGCTGTTGCTGACGCTGCAGCGCCGCATGGCTTCCGCGCCGCTGCGCTCGCTGTTCGATCAGCACAAGGTCTGGCAGAACCGCCGCCCGTTGGTGACCCAGGCGTTGCAACGCCTGTCCGGCCCCCAGCTGCAGCAGGCGGTACAGCTGCTGACGCAAATCGAGCTGACCCTCAAGCAGGACTATGGCCAGTCGGTCTGGCCGGAACTGGAAACCCTGTCGATGCTGCTGTGCGGCAAACCCCTGGCCACGAGTTTTAGCGATGCCCACTAACCCGGAACACCCCACCGTTTTGCACGCGCTGTTCGGCGGCACCTTTGATCCGATCCACTACGGCCACCTGCGGCCGGTGGAGGCGCTGGCCGCCGAAGTGGGCCTGAATCGCGTCACGCTGCTGCCTAACCATGTGCCGCCGCACCGCCCGCAGCCGGAGGCCAATGCGCAACAGCGCCTGAAGATGGTCGAGCTGGCGATCGCCGGCAACCCGCTGTTTGCGGTCGACGATCGCGAACTGCACCGCACCACGCCCTCCTACACCATCGAGACGTTGGAAACGATTCGTAAAGAGCGTGGCGCCGCCCAGCCGCTGGCGTTTATTATTGGCCAGGACTCGCTGCTGACGCTGCATAAGTGGCACCGCTGGCAGGCGCTGTTGGACGTCTGCCACCTGCTGGTGCTGGCGCGCCCGGGCTATAACGATCGCATGGACACGCCGGAACTGCAGCAGTGGCTGGAACGCCATCGCACCGCCGACCCGGCGCTGCTCAGCCGTCGCCCGCACGGCCATATCTATCTGGCCGATACGCCGGAGCTGGAAATTTCCGCCACCGAGATCCGCCAGCGCCGCCATCAGGGCCTCAACTGCGACGACCTGCTGCCGCGCCCGGTGCAGCGCTATATCGAGTTGCAGGGTTTATATCGCTAGTGAAAGGTGCGTGATATACTGCGCCGCTATTTTTCAGGTATCCGCTGAAAACCCCGGAAACCTTAGCTGGCCGGGCAGTCACCAGTTAGCTGGCTTTCAGCGGCAGCCTGCCGAAACTATTATCCGGTTACGCCGCGGCGCGCGCATTTTGCCCGCCGCAGCCGACTGAACAGAACACACCCGAGGGGGAACCTTTGCAAGGTAAAGCGCTCCAAGATTTCGTCATCGATAAAATCGATGATCTGAAAGGCCAAGACATTGTCGCTCTGGACGTCCAGGGCAAATCCAGCATCACCGATTGCATGATCATCTGCACCGGCACCTCAACGCGCCACGTGATGTCGATCGCCAGCCACGTGGTGCAGGAATCCCGCGCCGCGGGCATGGAGCTGTACGGCATGAAAGGCCAGGAAGCCTCCGACTGGATCGTGGTCGATCTGGGCGAAGTGATCGTGCACGTGATGCAGGAAGAGAGCCGTCGCCTGTACGAGCTGGAAAAACTCTGGAGCTAAGCGGTGAAACTGCAATTGGTGGCGGTCGGCACCAAAATGCCAGACTGGGTGCAAACCGGCTTTATGGATTACCTGCACCGCTTTCCCAAAGACATGCCGTTTGAGTTGACCGAGATCCCAGCGGGCAAACGCGGCAAAAACGCCGACATCAAGCGCATTCTGGACAAGGAAGGCGAACAGATGCTGGCGGCGGTGGGCAAAGGCAACCGCATCGTTACGCTGGATATCCCAGGCACGCCGTGGGAAACGCCGCAGCTGGCGCAGCAGCTTGAGCGCTGGAAGCAGGATGGCCGCAATGTCAGCTTGCTGATCGGCGGCCCGGAAGGGCTGGCGCCCGCCTGCAAAGCCGCTGCCGAGCAGAGCTGGTCGCTTTCTCCGTTGACGCTGCCGCATCCTTTGGTGCGCGTCCTGGTGGCCGAAAGCCTCTACCGCGCCTGGAGTATTACAACAAATCATCCTTACCACCGGGAATAGCCGGTGGTGACCGTGACAGAGTGAAATAAAGCAGCGGGATGAAAATAGAACGTAACCCTTTTCGCGACTATACGGCTGAATCCGCCCTGTTTGTACGCCGCGCCCTGGTGGCGTTCCTGGTCATCCTGGTGCTGTCCGGCATCCTGATCGCCAACCTGTATAATCTGCAAGTGGTCCGCGTCGAGGATTACCGCACCCGTTCCAACGAAAACCGCATCAAGCTGGTGCCCATCGCGCCCAGCCGCGGCATTATCTACGATCGCAACGGCACCCCGCTGGCGCTCAACCGCACCATTTATCAGCTGGAGCTGATGCCGGAGAAGGTCGACGATCTCAAGGCCACGCTGCAGGCGCTGCGCACGGTGGTCGATCTGACTGACGACGACATCGCCAATTTCGAAAAAGAGCGCAAGCGCTCGCGCCGTTTCGTCTCCATTCCGGTGAAAACCGCGCTGACCGAGGTGCAGGTCGCCCGCTTTGCGGTCAATCAGTTCCGCTTCCCCGGCGTGGAAGTGAAAGGCTACCAGCGCCGCTACTATCCTTACGGATCCGCCCTCACCCATGTCACCGGCTATGTGTCGAAGATCAACGATCGCGACGTTGAACGTCTGGATAAAGACGGCAAGCTGGCCAACTACGCCGCCACCCACGATATCGGCAAGCTGGGCATCGAACGCTATTACGAAGACACGCTGCACGGTAAAACCGGTTACGAAGAGGTTGAAGTCAACAACCGCGGCCGGGTGATCCGCCAATTGCACGAGCAGCCGCCTTCCGCCGGCCAGGACGTCTACCTGACGCTCGATCTTGATCTGCAGCGCTATATCGAACAGCTGCTGGTTGGCAGCCGCGCCGCGGTGGTGGTGAGCGATCCGCGCACCGGCGCCATCCTGGCGATGGTGTCCAATCCGAGCTACGATCCGAACCTGTTCGTGGACGGCATTTCCAGCAAGGACTATCAGGGTCTGCTGAACGATCCGAATCGCCCGCTGATCAACCGCGCCACGCAGGGGGTTTATCCGCCCGCGTCAACGGTGAAACCTTATATCGCCGTGTCGGCACTCAGCGCCGGCGTGATCACCAAGAACACCGTAGTGTTCGATCCCGGCTGGTGGCAACTGCCCGGCTCGGAAAAACGCTTTCGCGACTGGAAAAAATGGGGTCACGGCCGCCTGAACGTCACCAAAGCGCTGGAAGAATCCGCGGATACCTACTTCTATCAGGTCGCCTATGATATGGGGATCGATCGGCTGTCGAGCTGGCTGACCAAATTCGGTTACGGCCAGTACACCGGCATCGATCTGGCCGAAGAGCGCTCCGGCCTGATGCCGACGCGCGAATGGAAGCTGAAACGCTATAAAAAACCGTGGTATCAGGGCGACACCATTCCGGTGGGCATCGGCCAGGGTTACTGGACCGCCACGCCGATCCAGATGGCCAAGGCGCTGAACACCCTGATCAACGACGGTACCGTCAAAACGCCGCACCTGCTGCAGAGCACCCGCGTCAACGGCGCGCTGGTGCCGTTCAAACAGGAAGAGAACACGCAGATCGGCGATATTCACTCCGGCTTCTGGGAAATCGCCAAAGACGGCATGTACGGTGTGGCCAACCGTCCGAACGGGACGGCGCGCAAGTACTTTGCGGACGCATCTTATAAAGCCGCGGCGAAATCGGGCACCGCACAGGTCTTCGGTTACGAAACCTACAACGCCCATAAACTGGCGGAGCACCTGCGCGATCACAAGCTGATGACCGCCTTTGCGCCGTTCAACAACCCGACGGTGTCGGTCGCCATCATTCTGGAAAACGGCGGCTCCGGTCCGGCGGTGGGCACCATCACCCGCCAGATCCTCGACCATATTCTGCTGGGCGACAACAATACGCAATTGCCAAGCGAGGCCCCGCTGCCGCCTGGCGTAGAAGGTGACTAAGGTAGAACATGACTGAAAGCCAACAAAAAGGCTCGATCTGGACCAAAATCCACATCGATCCGACGTTCCTGCTGCTGATCCTGGCTCTGTTGGTCTACAGCGCCTTCGTGATGTGGAGCGCCAGTGGCCAGGACATCGGCATGATGGAGCGCAAGATCGGGCAGATCGTCATGGGGCTGATCGTGATGGCCGTCATGGCGCAGATCCCGCCGCGCGTATACGAAAGCTGGGCGCCCTATCTGTATATTTTCTGCGTGATTTTGCTGATCCTGGTGGACGCCTTCGGGCAGATCAGTAAAGGCGCGCAGCGCTGGCTGGATCTCGGCGTGGTGCGCTTCCAGCCGTCGGAAATCGCCAAGATCGCCGTGCCGCTGATGGTGGCGCGCTTTATGAACCGCGATGTCTGCCCGCCTTCGCTGAAAAACACCGCCATCGCGCTCGTGCTGATCTTCCTGCCGACGCTGCTGGTGGCCGCGCAGCCGGATCTCGGCACGTCGATCCTGATCGCCGCCTCCGGCCTGTTCGTGCTGTTTCTGTCGGGCATGAGCTGGAAACTGATCGCCGTCGCCGCTGTCGCGCTGGCGGCCTTTATCCCGGTGCTGTGGTTCTTCCTGATGCACGGTTATCAACGCGACCGTGTGATGATGCTGCTCGATCCGGAAAGCGACCCGCTCGGCGCCGGTTATCACATCATTCAATCCAAGATCGCCATCGGCTCCGGCGGCCTGTCCGGCAAGGGCTGGCTGCACGGCACCCAGTCGCAGCTGGAGTTCCTGCCGGAGCGCCATACCGACTTTATCTTCGCCGTGTTGGCCGAAGAGCTGGGGCTGATCGGGGTGTTGGTGCTGCTGGCGCTCTACCTGCTGGTGATCATTCGCGGGCTGATGATCGCCGCCAAGGCGCAAACCACCTTCGGCCGCGTGATGGTCGGCGGCTTGATGCTGATTTTGTTCGTTTATGTCTTTGTTAACATCGGTATGGTCAGTGGCATTTTGCCGGTAGTTGGCGTACCTTTGCCTCTGGTCAGTTACGGGGGTTCGGCGCTGATAGTGTTGATGGCCGGTTTCGGCATCATCATGTCGATCCACACGCATCGGAAAATGCTGTCTAAAAGTTTATAAGAGGTGAGTAATGCGTAAGGAATGGCTTTGGATCGGCGTCGCGGCGGTGTTGCTCTCCGCCTGTACCGCTCCGACCACGGAACAGCAAGCCCCTCCGCAGCCGTACAACGGCCCGGTGGTGGAAATCGGCGGCGTCGAGCCTCAATATGAACCCTATAACCCTAATAACATGCAGGATTATAAGGTTAATGGCGATACTTACCGCATCGTAAAAGATCCGCAGAACTTCTCGCAGACCGGCCTGGCGGCCTGGTATGGCGAAGAAGCCAACGGCAACACCACCGCGCTGGGCGAGCAGTTCGATCCTAATGGCCTGACTGCGGCCCACCCAACGCTGCCGATCCCAAGCTACGTGCGCGTCACCAACCTGGCCAACGGCCGTCAGTTGGTGGTGCGCGTCAACGATCGCGGGCCTTACACCAAGGGCCGTATCATCGATCTGTCGAAAGCCGCCGCCGATCGCCTCAACCTGTCCAACAACACCAAGGTCAAAGTCGATTTCATCAACGTGGCGCCGGACGGCACGCTGAGCGGCCCTGGCACCATCGGCACCATCGTGGCGAAACAGAGCTACGCATTGCCGGCGCGCCCGGATCTTGGCTCCAGCGGCATGGGCACCCCGATCCAACAGGACGTGCCGGTCGCCAGCGGCGCGGCGGTGCGCCCTATTGATAACAGCACCCTGCGCACCGATGACGACGCGCCTGCGAACGCCGGCAACGCCGCCAACGGCCGCAGTGGTTTCCTCGGCGCGCCAAGCGCGGTGCCGGCCGGGGTGCTGGAAGGTTCCGAGCCTGAAGCCGCCGCAGTAGCCGCACCGGTCGCGGCCGGCGCTGCCGCTGCCGGCATGGCTGCCGCTTCCTCCTCCGGCGGTTACGTGGTGCAGGTCGGTGCGTTGAGCAGCGCCGAGCGCGCCCAGAGCTGGCAGCAAAGCCTGAGCCAACAGTTTGGCGTACCGGGCAAAGTGGCGGCCAACGGCAACGTTTACCGCGTCCAGCTCGGCCCGTTCAGCAGCCGTCAGCAGGCGGCCCAACTGCAACAACGCCTGGCCAGCGAAGCGCAACAACAGTCTTTCGTTACTGCTGCACCCTGAGCGTTAAACCCGGCGGGCATTCACGGCTGTTAAGCGGTTATTTAGCTGAAACATTTTCTTGCAGCTAAAAGGGCACTAACCGCAATTAGTCAGATGAATGGATAATGCCTGCCGGGATCGCATCTGCTATAGTGTGGCTCGTTTTTTAACTTTACTTTCACGGATGTTGTAGTCCCGATCATGAAACAAGTAACTTCTTTTCGCTTAATCAAAAGCATCGCACTCGGCACCGTTATCGCAATGAGCGCAGCCTCCGTTGCACATGCCGATGACGTTAACATCAAAACCATGATCCCAGGTGTCCCGCAGATCGATGCGGAAGCGTACATCCTGATTGATTACAACTCCGGCAAGGTGCTGGCCGAGATGAACGCCGATGCGCGTCGCGATCCGGCCAGCCTGACTAAAATGATGACCAGCTACGTCATCGGCCAGGCGCTGAAAGCGGGCAAAATCGGCCAGGACGATCTGGTGACCGTCGGCCAGGACGCCTGGGCGACCGGCAACCCGGTGTTCAAAGGTTCCTCGCTGATGTTCCTGAAGCCGGGCGATCGCGTGCCGGTATCCAAACTGACCCGCGGCATCAACCTGCAGTCCGGTAACGACGCCTGCGTGGCGATGGCCGACTACGTCGCCGGCAGCCAGGACGCGTTCGTCAACCTGATGAACACCTACGTCAGCAAGCTGGGCCTGCAGAACACTCACTTCCAGACGGTACACGGCCTGGATGCCCAGGGCCAGTACAGCTCGGCGCGCGACATGGCGCTGATCGGCCAGGCGCTGATCCGCGACGTGCCGGAAGAGTACGCGATTTACAAAGAAAAAGAGTTCACTTTCAACAATATCCGCCAGATGAACCGCAACGGTCTGCTGTGGGATAACAGCCTGAACGTCGACGGCATCAAAACCGGCCACACCGACGCGGCGGGCTACAACCTGGTGGCTTCGGCGACCGAAGGCCAGATGCGTCTGATCTCTGCCGTGATGGGCGGCCGCACCTACAAAGGCCGCGAAGCCGAGAGCAAGAAACTGCTGACCTGGGGCTTCCGCTTCTTCGAAACCGTGGCGCCGCTGAAAGTCGGTAAAGAGTTCGCCTCCGAGCCGGTCTGGTTCGGCGATGCCGATCGCGTTGAGCTGGGCGTGGATAAAGACGTCTACCTGACCATCCCGCGCGGCCGCATGAAAGATCTGAAGGCCAGCTATGTGCTGAACACGCCGGAAATTCACGCGCCGCTGGCGAAAAACCAGGTGGTGGGCAGCATCAACTTCCAGCTGGACGGCAAAACCATCGACCAGCGTCCGTTGGTGGTGATGAACGAAGTGAAAGAAGGTGGTTTCTTCAGCCGCATCGTGGACTACATCAAACTGATGTTCCACCACTGGTTCGGTTAACGGTTGAAACGGGCGAAATTGCCCCCATATACTGAATAACATTAACTCCCGCCCCGGCGGGAGTTATAATTTATAGATTAGCTAGCACTCTGGAGCGCACGCACATGCAAAAAACTAAACTGAACGAACTGCTCGAATTCCCTTGCTCGTTTACCTACAAGGTGATGGGCCTGGCGCAGCCTGAGCTGGTTGACCAGGTAGTTGAAGTGGTGCAGCGCCATGCGCCGGGCGATTACAACCCGCAGGTTAAGCCAAGCAGCAAAGGCAACTACCACTCGGTCTCCATCACCATCAACGCCACTCACATCGAGCAGGTCGAAACCCTGTACGAGGAGTTGGGCAACATTGAAATTGTTCGCATGGTGCTGTAATTCCAGCATAAAACCCTGCTTATCAACCCGGGATGGCGCAGCGTCTTCCCGGGTTGCGCATTTTTGGTCAGCGAAAGGCTGGCCGCCAGCCGGAGCGCCCGGTATAATGGCTTTACCACTTCTGTAACCTGACGATGACTCTTTTGCAACCAGACAAGATCATTTTGCGTCAGCTGGGGTTGCAGCCCTACGCGCCTGTATCCCAAGCCATGCATAACTTCACCGACAGTCGTACCGAGACTACGCCGGACGAGCTGTGGCTGGTGCAGCATCACCCGGTATTCACCCAGGGCCAGGCCGGCAAAGCCGAACACGTGCTGATGCCCGGCGATATCCCGGTTGTCCAGAGCGATCGCGGCGGCCAGGTGACCTACCACGGGCCGGGCCAGCAGGTGATGTACGTGATGGTCGATCTGAAGCGCAATAAGGTCGGCGTACGCCAATTGGTCACGGCGATAGAAGATACGGTTATCAACACCCTCGCCCACTTCCGCCTCGCATCGCGCGCCCGTCCGGATGCGCCCGGCGTGTACGTGGGGGAGCAGAAAATCTGTTCGTTGGGTTTGCGGATCCGCAAAGGCAGCTCATTCCACGGCCTGGCCCTGAATGTGGCGATGGATCTCAGCCCCTTCCAACGCATCAACCCTTGCGGTTACGCCGGCATGCAGATGACGCAGGTCAGCGCGCTGGCGCCCGGCGTTGGCATTGAAGACATACACCCAATCCTGGTACAGGAATTTGTTCATTTACTCGGCTACCAGACGGTCGAGCTTCGTAACTGGAACCTGCACGATTATGAGTAAACCAATTCAGATGGAACGCGGCGTCAAATACCGCGATGCTGACAAAATGGCGCTGATCCCGGTCAAAACGGTGGTCACCGAACGGCAGGAGCTGTTGCGTAAACCCGAGTGGATGAAGATCAAACTGCCTGCCGACTCTACGCGCATTCAGGGCATCAAAGCCGCGATGCGTAAAAACGGCCTGCACTCCGTCTGTGAGGAAGCCTCGTGCCCTAACCTGTCCGAGTGTTTCAACCACGGTACCGCCACCTTTATGATCCTCGGCGCCATCTGCACCCGTCGCTGCCCGTTCTGTGACGTGGCTCACGGCCGCCCGATCGCGCCGGACGCCAACGAGCCGGAAAAGCTGGCGCAAACCATCGCCGACATGGCGCTGCGTTATGTGGTGATCACCTCGGTTGACCGCGACGATCTGCGCGACGGCGGCGCTCAGCACTTTGCCGACTGCATCTCGGCCATCCGCGCCAAGAGCCCGAACATCAAAATTGAAACGCTGGTGCCGGACTTCCGCGGCCGTATGGATCGCGCGCTGGAGATCCTCACCGCCACGCCGCCGGACGTGTTCAACCACAACCTGGAAAACGTGCCGCGCGTCTACCGCCAGGTGCGCCCGGGCGCCAACTACGAGTGGTCGTTGAAGCTGCTGGAGCGCTTTAAAGAAGCGCACCCGGATATCCCGACCAAATCCGGCCTGATGGTTGGCCTGGGCGAAACCAACGCGGAAATCATTGAAGTGATGCGCGATCTGCGTCGCCACGGCGTGACCATGCTGACGCTGGGCCAATACCTGCAGCCGAGCCGTCACCACCTGCCGGTGCAGCGCTACGTCAGCCCAGCCGAGTTTGACGAGATGAAAGAAGAAGCGATGGCGATGGGCTTCACCCATGCCGCCTGTGGCCCGTTCGTGCGTTCGTCTTACCACGCCGATCTGCAGGCCAAAGGGATGGAAGTGAAATAACGCGTAATAGTTTGTTACGCTAAAGACGGCGAAAACGCCAAAAAACGGATGTCCGCAAGGCATCCGTTTTTTATTGTGCGCCATCAGACGAGATTAAACGTCTTTCTTCTCGACGCTCTGCTGCGCGGACTGGCTTTCGGCGGCATTGTTGCCGGCGGCCGGCGGCGTACTGTCGTCGCCTACGGCTTTTTTAAAGCCTTTCAGCGCCGCGCCAAGATCGGCGCCGAGCGTGCGCAGTTTGCTGGTGCCGAACAGTAAAATCACCAACACCGCAATCACCAGAAGTTTGGTAATGCTGATACCTTCCATACTCACCTTCTTATCATAAAACGCTGCGTGAACAGCGAGAAAAACTGACCTTGCCTGCGAATATTTAGCGACTTTCCTTCGGCTTGCACAACCGCAACATGTAACAGAGTGAGATCGGTCGCAGGAATGCCACGCGCCCCCGCGGCGTGAATCCCAGACTATTCTTAGTTTATCACCCGCATGCTACTCTGCCGTGATGCCTATCAGGGAGATGCCGGATGTATATTGCTCCACCCATTTTCGATGCCCGAAAATCCGGCCTCAGCTTCGCCAAACGCACCTATCTGCCCCGCGTCGCCGGTCTGGGGCTCGGCTTTATCTGCGTTTGCGCCGCGCTCTACCCCTTGGCTCCGCCCACGGCGGTCTGGCTATTGCTGGCCTTTCACGGCTTTCTCTGGCCGCATCTCGCCTATCGCCTGGCCTGCCGCGCCAAAGATCCGTTCAAAGCCGAGATCCGCAACCTCTTGATCGACTCCGCCTTCGGCGGCTTCTGGGCGGCGATGATGGCGTTCAACGCGCTGCCCGCCATCGTCATCCTGTCGATGATGAGCATGAATAACATCGCTTCAGCCGGCAAAACGCTGTTTGTGAAAGGATTGGTCATTCAACTGGCCACGGCGATGCTCACCGCCGCGCTGCTCGGCTTCCCGTTTCACCCGCACAGCACGGCGCTGCAAATCTATCTGTGCCTGCCGATGATCTACCTTTATCCGACGCTGCTTGGTCTGGTGACCTACCGCACCGCCAAACGGTTGGCGGAAAAGAAACAGGAGCTGCAGCGCATCAGCACCCGCGATGGGCTGACCGGCTTATATAACCGCCGCCACTGGGAGCACCTGCTGCATCGCCAGTTCGACAGCTGCCGCCGCTACCAGGACAACGCCACGCTGATCCTGATGGATATCGATCGCTTCAAAACCATCAACGACACCTTCGGTCATCCGCTGGGAGATGAAGCCCTGGCGGCGTTGGCGGAAGAGCTGCTGATCGGCATGCGCAACGTGGATATCGTCGGGCGCTACGGCGGCGACGAGTTTGGCGCAGTGCTGCCGAACACCAGTGCTGAACAGGCGGAAATCGTTCTGCGCCGCATCCAGCAGCGGCTGGACGCGGTCAGCTTCAAGGAGGCGCCGCAGCTGCGGCTGCAGATCAGCGCCGGCATCGCTAACTTCCACCCCGCGCTGGGCGGTTATCTGGACTGGCTGAAAGCGGCCGACGGCGCGCTCTATCGGGCGAAGCAGAATGGCCGCAACCGGCTGGAAACGGCGGCGCCGCCAGGGGAGTAACTTACTGACTTAATAACTTGGCAAAATACTTCGGCGCTTCGACAAAGCCTTCACGCCGGTAAAACGCATGCGCCCGCTCGCGGCGGCTGTGGCAATGGACTTCCAGCCGATCGCAGCCGCGACGGTGCGCCAGCGCCTCGCCTGCCGCCAGCAACCGCCGCCCTACGCCCGCGCCGCGCGCCCGATCGTCGACGCAAAAATAGCTGATGCGGCCAATGTCGCCGGCCAACGCCAACTGCGGCAGAAAATGCAACGACAACACGCCCAGCACTTGTTCGCCCTGCTCCGCCACCAGCAACGCCTCGTCCGGGTGCGCCAGAAGTTGGTGCATCCGCTGTGTCAGAAACGCCTCGGTGCCGGGATAACCCAGCGCCGTCATTAATTCAGCGATAGCGTGCCGGTCGCTCAGACGCGCCGTTCTGATTTCCATCCGTTTTACCTCGCAGAGTGTCGATACTACAAAATAGGCGGCATTAGGTGTAACATCCACCGGGTGCGGCGAAAAAGGCCGTGCGGCACGCTGGAGATGACATTCCTCCCTAACCGCCTTCACAGGCTGATGATGTCTACGTAACCTCTCGGAGAGAGGCGCGTAGCGTTACGCCTGTCCCTTTCCGAGCCTCGTGAATTTCTCTGATTGAAAGGTAGTTGCCCCATGTTGAGCTCTTTACTGGCCGTATTTATCGGCGGCGGCGTCGGCAGCGTTTTGCGCTGGGCGGTAAGTATGAAAATGAATCCGCTGAACGCCCACATTCCGCTCGGTACGCTGATGGTCAATCTGATCGGCGGTTTTATCATCGGCCTGGCAATGGCGATTTTCACCCGCATGACGCATCTGGATCCCACCTGGAAATTACTGATCACCACCGGATTCTGCGGCGGCCTGACCACCTTCTCCACCTTTTCGCTGGAGGTGGTATACCTGATGCAGGATGGCCGCTTCGGCTGGGCGCTGGCCAACATGCTGCTCAACCTGGCCGGCTCGCTGGCGATGACGCTGCTGGCCTTTATGCTGGTGATGTGGGTCAACGGGCGATAAGGCCTTAATGTTTCCTTAATCTTGCATGCGCATAATCTCATCCAGTACCCCTGACTGGATGAGAAATCGCTATGTTTAGCCTGCCGAAAACCGCCGCCGAAGCGATCGCCGTTGCGCTGTGCGTGCTGATCGTCGCCGCCTTTATCAAATCCTACCTGTTCGCTTAAACGCCTTTTATCGCAGCACGCGTTCATCTTGCGTCTTTCCGGTCGGTTACACTACAATTGAGAATGAACGTTCACACCCAAAAATGTGAACCCGGCTCACGCGTAGCAAAGGATCGGGCAGATGCTCCCCCCCAACGACAGTAAACAGGCCAAAGTGCAGGCTCGCCGCGATCAGATCGTCGAAGCGGCGAAAACCAGCTTTCGCCGCCACGGCTTCCACGCCGCCAGCATGGCGGAGATCGCCCAGGGCTCGCAGCTTAGCGTCGGGCAAATCTATCGCTATTTCGCCAATAAAGACGCGATCATCGAAGAGATCGTCAATCGCATCATCACCAACAAGATGCAGCGGCTGGAAAACCTTGGCGATCACATCAACCTGATCGCCGGCACGTTGGCGGCGCGCACGCTGTTTCAGCAGCCGGGCGAGAGCGAAACCGATCACATGCTGATGCTGGAAGTGACCGCCGAGGCCACGCGCAACCCGGTGGTGGCCAAAATGCTCAGCGATGCGGAAGCGCGGCTGTTTCGCCACGTGTGCCACAATCTGCAGCGGCTGTACCCCCATTTCAGCGAGGAAGAGATCGCCGCCCGGGTGGAGTTTATCGCCGTCATGAGCGAAGGCACCGGTTACCGGATCCTTACCACGCAAAAAGCCGATGCGTCCCTGCTGCGCGATCTGTATCAGCAGGCCATTTCTCACCTGTTCAGGAAATCTTAATCTCCCATGACCAAACACTTAGCCAGACAACGTCTGGTGTACGCCGTCGTGCTTGGCCTGTTGGCCGCGCTGGGGCCGCTGTGCACCGATCTCTATCTGCCCGCCCTGCCGGAAATGGCGGGCGAGCTGAATACCTCCACCGCCGCCGCGCAGCTCAGCCTGACCGCCGGGCTGCTCGGCCTGGGCGTCGGCCAGCTGATTTTCGGCCCTTACAGCGACAAGCTGGGCCGTATGCGTCCGCTGCTGCTGTCGCTGATCCTGCTGCTGGGCGCTTCGCTGTGGTGCGCGTTGGCGCCCACCATCGACCAGTTGCTGATCGCCCGCCTGCTGCAGGGCATCGCCGGCGCCGGTGGCGCGGTGATTTCCCGCGCCATTGCCCGCGATCTGTACGCCGGCCATGAGCTGACCCGTTTCTTCGCCTTGCTGATGCTGGTTAACGGCCTGGCGCCGATCGTCGCGCCGGTGCTGGGCGGCGTGATGCTGCAGGTGATGAACTGGCGCGGCATCTTCGGCGTACTGGCGGCCATCGCGGTGCTGCTGTTCAGCCTGTCGGCGCTGAAGCTGCGCGAATCCCTGCCGGTAGAGCGCCGCAGCCAGGGCGGTATCCTGGCGATGCTGATGTCGCTCGGCGGGTTGCTGACCCAGCGCTATTTTATGGGGCTGTGCCTGACGCAGGGCTTCGTAATGGCCGGCATGTTCGCCTATATCGGCGCTTCGCCTTTCGTCTTGCAGCAGATCTACGGCCTCAGCCCGCAGATGTTCAGCCTGTGCTTCGCCATTAACGGCGTCGGGCTGATCATTGCGGCGCAGCTGGCCAGCCGTCTCAGTTCACGTTGGGGGGAACGCCGGGTGTTGAGGGGCGGGTTAACGCTGGCGGCCGTCGCATCGCTGCTGCTGTTGTTGGCCGCCGCGCTGCATGCGCCGTTGGTCGTGTTGCTGGTGCCGCTGTTCTTCTCGGTGGCGGTGATCGGCATCGTCGGCCCGACCGCCTCGTCGCTGGCGATGCAAAGCCAGGGGGACAAAGCCGGCAGCGCGTCGGCCTTGATCGGCGTGTGCATGTTCGCGCTCGGCGCCTGCGCCGTGCCGCTCACCGGGCTGGGCGGCACCTCAGGCCTGTCGATGGCGCTGACCATCGTCGGCTGTTACGCCGTCGCCATCCTGCTGTTCAGCCTGTTGGCCCGCCGCAGCGAAGCATAATGCGCCCAATAAAAAACCCGCTCAATGAGCGGGTTTTAAGAAATTCAGCTACGCAGCTTAGATAGCAGTAACGTTAGCGGCAGATGGGCCTTTGGCACCGTTCGTGATTTCAAATTCTACACGCTGGCCTTCAGCAAGCGTTTTGAAACCGTTGCTAACGATGGCAGAGAAGTGAACGAAAACGTCCTTGCTACCATCTTCCGGAGTAATGAAACCGAAGCCCTTGGATTCATTAAACCACTTAACGCTACCTTTAATCTTAGACATCAAACTTACCTTTAACGTGAATGAAAGACACAAAACCTGTGTCGATTACAGTACAGCAAGCAGGCAGGATTTTGTCCACCACCGCGATCACAGAAATCCGATAAAGAGTGAAAAAATCCGTGTTGCCCGGTGTAAATGCATTGCACCGGTTGCGATACGTTACCGTTCCAGGCCAATCCTCTCCCTGCGCCGGCAAACAACGCGCGAACGCCTAAACCTGCCCCTTCCCCCGATCGTTGACGCGCCGTGCAGACACAATCGCTATGAAATATAACCAGATGGTCTTTTTGCTTCGGCGCCCCCTGCACTAGGGTTAGGGTTTATTTCCCACTGTGAGCCAAGCCTATGACCAGCCAGTTGGCAGACAAGATCATCGCCTATCGGCGTGAACTGCACCAAAACCCGGAGCTTTCCAATCACGAATTCGCCACCACCGCCCGCCTGACCCGCTGGCTGCAAGAGGCGGGCATTCGTATTCTGCCGTTGGCGCTGAAAACCGGCGTCGTGGCGGAGATCGGCTGCGGCAAGGGGCCGATCATCGCCCTGCGCGGCGACATCGACGCCCTGCCAATCGACGAAATCGCCGACGTGCCCTTCAGCTCGCAAAACAGCGGCGTGATGCACGCCTGCGGCCACGACTTTCACACCTCGGTGATGCTCGGCGCCGCGCACCTGCTCAAAGCGCGTGAGGCCGAGCTGCCCGGCACGGTGCGCATCTTCTTCCAGCCGGCGGAAGAGACCTTCAACGGCGCCCGGCACCTGATCGACGCCGGCGCGCTGGATAACGTCGCGGCGGTATTTGGTCTGCATAACGCGCCGGAGCTGCCCACCGGCACCTTCGCCACCCGCGCCGGACCGTTCTACGCCAACGTCGATCGCTTCCAGATCCGCATCACCGGCAAAGGCGCCCACGCCGCCAAACCGGAACAGGGCGTCGATACCATCGTCACCGCCAGCCAGATCGTCGGCGCGCTGCAGACGCTGCCCAGCCGCAGCTTCAGCTCGCTGGAATCGCTGGTGGTGAGCGTAACGCGCATCGAAGGCGGCAATACCTGGAACGTGCTGCCGCAAACCGTCGAGCTGGAAGGCACGGTGCGCACCCACAGCGACGCGGTGCGCCGCCAGGTGCCGGATAAAATTCGCCAGGTGATCGACGGCGTCGCCGCCGCGCTCGGCGCGCAGGCCGAACTCCACTGGCAGCCGGGGCCGCCGGCGGTGATCAACGACGCCCATTGGGCGGCGTTCAGCAAAACCGTCGCCGCCGAAGCCGGCTACCGGGTCGAAGAGGCGGAGCTGCAGATGGGCGGCGAAGATTTCGCGCTGTATCTGCATCACGTGCCGGGCGCGTTCGTCAGCATCGGCTCCGCCAGCGAATTCGGACTGCATCATCCGCGTTTCAATCCCGATGAGCGCGCCCTCTTCCCTGCCGCCCACTATTTTTCGCTGCTGGCGGAGCGCACGCTGCAACAATTAACCACCGCAGCGAAAAAAGCCCTCAGCAACGCCTGAATAACGTGAAATAGTATTTCTCCGACGCCGCTGATGCCGCGTCGGGGATTATTATTTTCGCTCGCCGTGATATTTGCAGTTTTCAACATTTGAATATGCTGTTTTGTTGTTTTACATCCCGACAGCGCTCATCAATAGTGGACGCATCAGACACCGCGCGCCTTTCAGCGCATGACAGGATAATCACGATGAGCGACAACGCGAATAATCAACGGCAATTACGGCTGGGCGCCATTCTGCACGGCGCATCGGGAAATATGTCCGCCTGGCGCCACCCGGACGCCACCGCCGACGCCAGCATCAACCTCGAATTTAATATCGCCTCGGCGAAAAAAGCCGAACAGGGCAAATTCGATTTCGTCTTCGTCGCCGATGGCTTATATATCAACGAAAAGTCCATTCCGCATTTTCTTAACCGTTTCGAGCCGTTGACCTTATTGGCCGCACTGTCCGCCGCCACCGACAAAATTGGCCTGGTGGGCACGCTCTCCACCTCCTACAGCGATCCGTTCACCGTCGCCCGCCAGTTCGCCAGTCTCGATCACCTGAGCGGCGGGCGCGCGGGCTGGAACGTGGTGACATCGCCGCTGGAAGGTTCGGCAAAAAACTTCTCGCGCGCCGAACACCCGGAGCACAGCCTGCGTTACCGCATCGCCGGCGAGTTTCTCGACGTCACCAAAGGACTGTGGGACTCCTGGGAAGACGATGCCTTCGTGCGCAATAAGGCCAGCGGTGAATTTTTCCGCGCCGGGAAACTGCACACCCTCAATCACCAGGGGGAGTTCTTCTCGGTGCAGGGGCCGTTGAACATCGGCCGTACGCCGCAGGGCCGCCCGATCCTGTTCCAGGCCGGCGCCTCCGAAGACGGCAAACGGCTGGCGGCCAAGCACGCCGATGCGATCTTCACCCATCACGACACGCTGGAGCAGGCGCAGGATTTCTACCAGGACGTGAAGCGGCAACTGGTGGAACAGGGGCGCGAGCCGGACGATCTGCGCATCTTCCAGGGCGTCAGCGTGATCGTCGGCGACGACGACGCGGACGTCGAGCGTCAGTACCAGGAGACCGCCCGCCTGGTCAGCATCGAGAACGCCCTCAACTACCTTGGCCGCTACTTCGAACATTACGACTTTTCCCGCCATCCGTTGGACGCCCCCTTCCCGGACATCGGCGATCTGGGGCAAAACAGCTTCCGCAGCACCACCGACGCCATCAAGCACAACGCCCGCGAGCGGAACCTCACGCTGCGCCAGGTGGCGCTGGAAGCCGCCTCGCCACGCCCGGTGTTCAGCGGCACGCCGGAAGCGGTGGCGGACGGCCTGCAACGCTGGTTCGACGGCGAAGCCGCCGACGGCTTCATCATCAGCGGCGGTACGCCCAACGCCTTCGGGCACTTCGTCGATCGGGTGGTGCCCATCCTGCAACAACGTGGCCTGTTCCGCCGGGCGTACCACGGCGATACGCTGCGCGAACACCTGGGCCTGAAGCGTCCGTTGAACAGATTCACCCAATAATAAGATCGTTTTCAGGGATACCCGCTATGCAGAAAACCGTTACCGCCGCTCTCGTGGCGGCCTTGCTGAGCCTGACCGGCGCCGCGCAGGCGGGCACCGGCATCGATTTACAGGCCAATGAAACCCCGATCCACGCGCCGAAAAACCCGCAGGCGATCGCCAAACTGCCGGCCGATTTCCACTTCGTGAAGCCGGGCCAATTCACCGTTGCAATCGCCGCGCTCAACACGCCGCCGCTGGCACTGTTCGCTGCCGACAACCGGCGGCTTATCGGCAGCGAAGTGGATATCGCGCAGCTGGTGGCCGACAGCCTGGGCCTGGAGCTGAACGTAGTGCAAACGTCGTGGGAAGACTGGCCGCTGGGGGTGGTTTCCGGCAAGTATGACGCGGCCATCACCAACGTCACCGTGACCAAAGAGCGCAAAACCCGCTTCGACTTCGCCACCTACCGCATCGACTCGCTCGGCTTTTACGTCAAAACCGGCGGCAAGATCGCAACGATCAAACAGCCTGCCGATATCGCCGGATTAAAGATCATCGTCGGCTCCGGCACCAACCAGGAAGCCATCTTGCTGGCGTGGGACAAACAGAACCGGCAACAGGGGCTCAAACCCTTCCAGCCGATCTACGTGACCGACGATGCGGCCGCCACGCTGGCGATCCAGTCCGGCCGGGCCGACGCCTACTTCGGGCCGAACGTGCTGGGCGCCTATAAAGCGGCGCTGAACGGCCGCACCCGGCTCGCTGGCACGGTGGAAGGCGGTTGGCCCAAGGCGGCGCACATCGCCGTCACCACCCGTAAAGGCAACGGACTGGTGCAGGCGGTGAACGAAGCGCTGAACGGCGCGATCCGCGGCGGACAGTACGATCAGGTGCTCAATCGCTGGGGCGAGAGCGTCGAACGCCTTGCGCAGTCGGAAATCAACCCGCCCGGCCTGGGCGATTAGGAGCGCGCAATGACGCAAGACACCTTCATTCAGACGTTGCCGACCGACCCGCTGATCGCCCCGGTGATCGAGGGGCTGTTCGGCGAGTATCGCCAGCGTTACGGCGACTATTTTGGTGACCAGGAACCGGAACCGCTGGACCTGTATGCACCGCCGCAAGGGGCCTTCATCGTGCTGCTGCGCGCCGGTGCGCCGATCGCCATGGGTGCCTTCAAACGCTATGACGCGCAAACCGCCGAGCTGAAGCGCATCTGGACCCGGGGCGATCTGCGCCGCCAGGGCCTGGCGCAGCGGGTGTTGCAGCAGTTGGAAACGCTGGCGCTGGCGCAGGGGTATCGCCGGCTCTACCTGACCACCGGCTTTCGCCAGCCCGAAGCGGTGGGCCTGTACCTGAGCAACGGTTATCAGCCGCAGTTCGATCCCACCGTTGACAGCGAGGTTTACAGCCACCCGCCCTACGATGGCCGCCTGCCGTTCCGCAAAAGCCTGATTGCAGAGGACGCGTGTTGTTGCGCGTCGGAAAGGAAAATCGCCTAAACCCCCTTTATCTGTAGTCAGGAGACATGACATGTCCAAACAAGAAGTCTTGAAAGTGGTGCCCGCCCGCTATCCGCTGCGGCTGATCGGCGCCCTGTTCTCGCTGTTTATTCTGGCCGCCATCGTGCAATCGGTAGCGGGCAACGCGCGCTGGGAATGGGGCGTGTTCGCCGAGTGGTTCTTCGCCCCGGCGGTGCTGGCCGGGCTGGGGCAAACTCTGCTGCTGACGCTGCTCGGCACGCTGTTCAGCATCCTGTTCGGCACCCTGCTGGCGCTGGCGCGGCTGTCGCGCTCTTACCTGTTGGCGTCACTGGCCTGGGGGTATATCTGGCTGTTTCGCTCGCTGCCGCTGATCCTGGTGCTGATCATCCTGTATAACTTTTCCTATCTGTACGACGCCATCTCGCTGGGCATTCCCTTTACCTCGGTGGTGTTCGCCAGCTACCCGACCATCGATATCCTCGGCCAGTTCGCCGTGGCGGTGCTGGGCCTGACGCTGGTGCAGTCCGCCTATACCGCCGAGATCATCCGCGGCGGCATCCTGGGCGTGGATTACGGCCAGCACGAAGCGGCGGCGGCGCTGGGCCTGCCGGGCTATCGCCGCACCTTCCGCATCATTCTGCCGCAGGCGCTGCGCTCCATTATTCCGACCGGATTCAACGAGATCATCAGTCTGGCGAAAGGCACTTCGATCGTTTATGTGCTGGCGCTGCCGGAGCTGTTTTACACCATCCAGGTGATCTATAACCGCACCCAGCAGGTGATACCGCTGCTGATGGTGGCCACCGTCTGGTATCTGTTCATCACCACCGCCCTGTCGGTGATCCAATACTACATCGAACGCTATTTCGCCCGGGGCGCGGTGCGCGAACTGCCGCCGACGCCCTGGCAGAAACTGGCCGGCTGGCTAAAACGTTAGGAGACCCGCATGTCTGAAGCCATTGATTATTACGCCTTGCCCGAGCAGCCGGCGCGCAATCTCACCCCGGTGCCGGCGCGCGGCCTGATCGAAATCAGCAATGTCAGCAAGTTTTTCGGCAAACACAAGGCGCTGGACGACGTCAGCCTGACGCTGCAGCCGGGCACCGTGACCGTGATCCTCGGCCCTTCCGGCTCGGGCAAATCGACGCTGCTGCGGGCGATCAACCACCTGGAGCGCGTGGACGAAGGCTTTATCCGCATCGACGGCGACTACGTCGGTTACCGCCGCAAGGGCAACCGGCTGTACGAGCTGAAGGAAAAGGCCATTCTCCGGCAGCGTATCAACGTCGGCTACGTGTTCCAAAACTTCAACCTGTTCCCGCACCTGACGGTGCTGGAAAACATCATCGAAGCGCCGGTGGTGCACAAAATTCACTCCCGCGAACGGGCGAAGGCGGTGGCCTATGAGCTGCTGGATACCGTCGGGCTGCGTCACAAGGCGGATGCCTACCCGCGCCACCTCTCCGGTGGCCAACAGCAGCGCATCGCCATCGCGCGCGCGCTGGCGCTGAACCCGAAGGTGATCCTGTTCGATGAGCCGACCTCCGCGCTCGATCCCGAGCTGGTCGGCGAAGTGCTGGACGTGATTAAGGGATTGGCGGATCTGGGCGTCACGCTGGTGGTCGTCACGCATGAAATCGGCTTTGCGCGCGAAGCGGCGGATCGGGTGGTGTTTATGGTCGACGGGCAGATCGTCGAACAGGGCGACGCCAGGCAGGTGCTGGCTCAGCCGCAGCACCCTCGCACCGTTAACTTCCTCAACAAAGTGCTGTGATCGTCGGGGCGCCGCGGCGCCCCACACCTGATCAGCTTACAGGCCGGCGAAACGCCGCTTCTCGGCGGCGAAATCCAACGGACGGATCCCCTGCTGGTTTTTATCCTCTTCGGTCAGCAGCGCCGGCGGAATAAACCAGGTCACCTCAAACAGCAGCCCGTCCGGATCGTGGCCATAAATGCTTTTGTGCACGCCGTGATCCTCTTCCAGCCCGAGAATGCCGCGTTCGGCCAGCTGGTGACGAATGCGCTCCAGCTCTTCCAGGCTGTCCACTTCCCAGGCCAGATGGTACAGCCCGGCCGGTGGCTCATGCTCTGCCGGCGGCTCGTTGTTGGCGCGAAACACCCC
Source organism: Serratia sp. DFXYC6 (assembly GCF_057196085.1). NCBI lineage: Bacteria > Pseudomonadati > Pseudomonadota > Gammaproteobacteria > Enterobacterales > Yersiniaceae > Serratia > Serratia sp. DFXYC6. Next base: position 105,946 of record NZ_JBXUNV010000004.1, read on the forward strand.
GGCGCGCTGCTGGCCCAGATTCTTGCTGAACAGCGCCAAATCGTGATCGTTGTCCGAATCGGCGGCCTGGGTAAATACCGCCCGATCGGGGCTGTCGGACGGCTTCAGCTTGAAGCCCAATACCTGATGATAAAAGTCGGCGCTCTGCCGCACGTCGCTGACATACAGCACGGCGTGATTGAGACGTTTGATGCCCATCGATATTCCTTTTTCGCATTGAATGAAGTCAGCATGAACATAGCATGTGGGGGGAAAGCCGCTAAATGCCGTTATCGCATGACTAAATGCCGCCCGCGCAATCTGTCGCTGCAAGGCATTCCGCGCTATCATAAGCGCTGTATTGATCCCTTTTGTGAGAATAACGATGAACGGCAAGATAACGACTTTTTTTGAAGACAAAGGCTTCGGCTTTATTACCGACGAGAACGGAGAAAATCGTTATTTTCACGTGATTAAAGTGCAGAATCCGGAGCTGATTAAGAAAAACGCGGCGGTGACCTTCGAACCGACCAACAACACCAAAGGCCCGTCGGCTTATGCGGTCAAAGTGTTGGCGCCCAGCAAATACATCATCATCGCCAATGAAAGAATCAAGATCGCCAGCATCAAGTCTTTCAATACCTTCACCAAGGAAGTGCCGGTCAAAGCCGATGTGGATAAAGAGAACACCGTGCTGTCGGTCGGCCTGCTGATGAACCGCATTCGCCCGCAGTCCGAAGACCAGGCGCAGGCCATGCAAACGCTGCGCATGCTGACCATCACCACCTTCCAGAACACCACCCATACCTTCTCCGAGCACGAGATCGACATGGATGAAACCATCAAGGCGTTGAAAAGCCTGTAAGCCTCTGCGTACAGAAAATAACCAACGAAATTTGTCGTCGCCTGTGTTAGCGTGAGTTTTCACCTGACACAGGCTATTGATATGTCCGATTCCAGCAGCGTCAAAGGTTTTATCAACCGCTCCACCCAAATCGTCTGCCCTAAATGCGGCTATGTTACCCGGCAAAAATGCGCGGCAATGCTGCAAGACGTGATACTGATTTGCCCTAATTGCGAAACCCGCTTCGAGCCCAGGCAAGGCTGAAAACGGTTAGCGGAACAGAATATGCTCGACGCTGTTGCCGTTCACCACGTTGAACGACTCCACCCGATTACGCCCCTGCGATTTGGCGCGATACAGCGCGATATCCGCCATATTCATCAGTTGCTCCAGCGATTTCACTTCGTTCATCGCCAGGCTGGCGACGCCGACGCTGATGGTGATTTTCAGCGTCTGTTTGCCTTCCGCCTGCAGTTCCGCCTGCTCCACCAACCGGCGCAGATGCTCCCCCAGCGCCACGCCCTGCGCCGCCAGCGCGCGCGGCAGCATGATGGCGAACTCTTCCCCGCCCAAGCGGCCGAACAGCTGATCGTGCCGCAGCTCGCGCCGCACGATGTGCGCGAACGACGCCAACACCTGATCGCCGGCGCTGTGGCCGTGCGTATCGTTGATCTGCTTGAAATGATCGATGTCGATCAGCAGTAGCGACACCGCCTCTTTCGAGCGGTGCTTGTGCTCCAGCAGCTCGCCCGCTTTGCGCGTCATCGCGCTGCGCGCCAGCACCCCGGTCAGGAAATCGTGGTTGGCGCTGTGCTCCAGACGCCGCATCAGCTTGCGATTGGCGGCGATAGAGCTGGCGAGGATCAGCGGCCCCATCACCAGCATGGCGATGCCCAAGCGGGCGGACATCAGGGTGTCGAGGAAGGCGTTGTGATTGTTCGGCGTTTCATACAGCACCAGGTTGGCTGAAATGTTGCTGATCTCGGTCATGCCGGTCAACAGCGTCAACAGCGTCACGGGGAACAACTGGTAGCGCACTGCGCACCACAGCAGCGCCGGGATCGGGAAGGCGATGGCGCCCGGCCCGCCGATATAGACGCTGAACGCCAGCGACAGCAGTAGCGCCAATAGCGGCAGGCAGCCTTTCAGGCGCCAACGCACCTGCATGCGAAACAGCTGTTTCAACCGCGGCGCCGCCATCAGCACCGGCAACAGCAACAAGGTCGTCGAGAACTGCTCACTGAACCAGGCCAACCAGGCGACCACCACCGTATTGTTGTACAGGCTGTCGTTACGCAGCACCGACAGCGTCGACGCCACCGCCGCACCGGCCAGGCTGGCGCTGAACATATAGAGTATCGCCTGGGGTTTGCCCATGCGCCGTTGAGATTGCGGCAACATCAGCATGATGCCGTAACCGACGACGATCAGCGACATGTTGCAGGCGTTCAGCCACAGCGCCAAAGACCAGCCCTCGCCGGTGCTGAGATCGGCGGCAACCATGCCCAGGTAGGTCGTGAGCCAGCCGAGCGGCGTGGCGTAAGCGGGTTTGCGCAGCAGCAGGCCGAGCAAAATCGCATTCACCGGCCAAAATAAAGAAAGCGAGCCAATCGGCCGGCTAAGAATGCCCACCAGGGAAAGTAAAAAGGCCAGCATGAAAAGATTGATGAGCTGAACCGTAAGCGGCAGGCCATGCCTGGCGTTTATTCTGGCGTTCATCGCCTCGCCCATATTTTGCTAATAACCAGAATAATAATGTGCATACTCTCTCGCCCGGCCAGTGAGGGATAATCAACCCGGATTTCAACCAAAAAAGCCAGACAAATCAATAATAAAAAGCATTAACAATTAATTAACAGACTTTTCTTAACCTAATGTGGCGGCGGTGGACTCCCCAGCATACCGTCGGAAAATAATGCTCAGCTCTGCTGTCAGCATAGCGCATAGCGTAATAGGCCGCCGACCGACGTTAATTACATTAATAAGATTGTGGTTATTGCTCGTTGAATGATATTTGAATGACTACGCGATTATTTTCCTGCAACTGGGCCGCCTGTGCAATAACAACCCAAAAAAAGCCCGCATGAAGCGGGCTTGCTTGAACAACAGCAAATCGACAGTTACGACACGGCCATGCATTGCATGACCGTGCTGACGCGCAGTATAGCGGTGAAAGCTTAAGCAGACCTTAGCAACAAAAAACCCGGCCTAGGAACCGGGAATATTTGTACGAAATGCAGTGTTAGCCCAAGCAGGCTAATAACATTTCGCAGGTTACACGCCAATTGTGCAGAGAAAATGAACGCGGCATCCGTTCAACCGCACCGCCGTCCCATCTACACGATAGGTCTTACGCCAGTTTGGCGGCAAAGCCCGCCACGCGTTGACCATAGAGCTTGGCGGTCGCCAGATCGCCCGACAACATCTCATCCACGCCGGCATCCGACGGCGTTTGCACCAACAGCCCCACCGAACCGCCCAGGTTATTGACGTCGGTGCGCTGCGCCGATTTGGTGTTGGCCGGCAGCAGCCCCAGACTGACCCACAGGCCGCCATGTTGCGAAGCCAGCGTCTGCAGCGCGATCAGCGTCACCTGCTTGTCGCCGTTCAGGCTGGCGCTGTTGGTAAAACCGCCGAACACTTTATCCTGCCACTTGCGGCCGAACCAGGCTTTGGAGCTGGCGTCGGCGAATTTCTTGAACTGCCAGGATGGGCCGCCCATATAGGTCGGCGAACCAAAGATGATGGCGTCCGCCTCATCCAGCGTCTGCCAGGCTTCGTCGCTGATATCGCCGTTCTGATCGATGGCGATCAGTTCCGCCCCGGCGCCTTCCGCCACCACTTTCGCCAAACGCTCGGTATGGCCGTAGCCGGAATGAAACACCACTACTGTCTTCGCCATAGAAATTCTCCACTCATTGCACAAAGGCGCCGACGGCGCCCCTCTCGCGTTCAATCTAATCAAGCGCACAGCGACTGAATACCGAATAAAACTGACGGTGTTATTCAAAAAAATCGCGTTACCCCGCCAGGCATGCTCAGATAAAAAAAATCCCGCACAAGGCGGGATAAACTTAACAGGGATGGGGTAATACACTACAGGGAATGGATAACACACAACATCATCGGGTAGAGCTACAGTACCAATCTCAATGTATAGAACTGTCATCCCCGCGTAAGTTTGCTCGGCCAGATGTAACGCCGAATGGGAAATATGACATTTTGCTCAACGCACCACGAACAGGCGCGACTCGAACCCGCCGCTCTTGAAGGTAACGGTATTGACCCACCCCTGCGGCGAACGGCCGAAGTCCTGATTGAAATCCCCGCCGCTGACCAGCCAGACCCGGCGATGGCCTTTCGATAAAACGCTGAGCTTATCGACGTAGGTCTGCGCCGCCCGATCGTGGAAAAAGGTACCGAAACCATAGGCATTGGGCTTACCCGAGATACCATTGGGCCTGGCCGGGGTATACAGCAAGGCGCGGTAGCCCTGCTTGTTGTAATACACATAGCTCAGGTAGTTGAACATGTTGCTGACCACCACCGCATCGTTAGGCTGATAGTGGCTGTTGATATAGTGCACCATCACCTTGAACTCATCTTTTTCGACCGGGTAGTCGTTACGTACGCCGTAGCCGAACAGCAGGCTGAAGAACAGTAGCAAAGAGATCCCGCGCACCCGGTTTTTCGTTCCGGCGATCAGCACGCCCAACACCAGCGGAATGCCGAGCGCGGCGGAATAGAGATAGCGATCGACAAACAGCGGCGAACGCCAGGAAATGGCGAATACCAGCGTCACCGGGATCAGAATCCCGCCAAGCAACAACAGAGAGAATTTTCTCGGCATCTGGCGCCGCCACAGCAGCAGTGAACATAAAGCGACAAACATCGCCGGCAACAGCCAGAGAATGATCGTGGGATAGTTGCTGCCATCATGGCCGGTGAGAAAACGCCAGAACATCGCCGGCAGATCGCTCCAGGAAACCTGAGGGATCCAACCGACGTCGCCGCCGACCCTCAGCTCGGCGATATGCGCCAGCAGATTGAACAACACCAGCAGCCAGGGAATGTAGGCCACCCCGATCGCCGCATTGGCCAGCCACCATGCCGGTCGCTTGATATAACACTCGCCTTCGCGGCGGCACGACAGCGCCAACACCACCAGCCAATGCGCGATCAGCGTGAAAATCGTGAAGTAATGGGTATAAAAGCTCAGCGTCATCAACAGCGCATACAACGCCAGATAACGGCGGTTATCCGGCGTTTTCAGCCACTTCGCCAACGCCATGGCGGCGGCGATCGCCAGCAGCCCCATCAGCGCATACATGCGCGCCTCCTGGCTGTAGCGCACCGCCATCGGCATGATCGCCATCAGCCAGCCCGCGATCAGCGCCGCCCGTTCATTGGCCAGCCAACGGATAAAGCGCATCGCCAGTGCCACCGTCACCACGCCGAACGTCAGGCTCAACGAGCGGGCCGCCAGAATGCCATCGCCAAACAGCACCATCCAGCCATGCAACAGCAGGTAATAAAGCGGCGGGTGAACATCGAAAGAAGCGTGATAGAGCAACGCGCCCACATCGTAACGGCTGGTCAGCACGCTGGAGGCTTCATCGCACCAAAAATACCTGTCGGTTAAGGATATAGACCGTACGAGCGCCGAAAACGCCACGATCACCAACGCATAATGTTTGTAATCGATGCCCTTTAAGCCGTTGTTGCTTAAAGAGACATTCGAAACCTGCTGCAGTGACATAACCGCATTCCGCCCAAGAGAACCACACAATGTGGAGACGCAGCGTCATCATTGCCGACGGCGGGTAAATGGCGGGTAAATCAGTGCGAAAAAGTCGGCGCAGTCCCCTTCAGGCCGCACGGCTCTCAGCGAATTTCAACGCTGATATCCGGGTAGGCCTTCTCGCCGTCACTGAGGTAATGCCCCAGCGCCCGATATGCCATCACGTACAGCACGGCGGCGGCGCACAGGCACAGCAAGGTCACGAGAAAGAATCTGGATTTGCGCACGATAGGCTCCATGGGGAAATTTTCGCCTATTGTAGCGCGACAAACTAAACGAAGGTTCAATTGGCGGCGGGTCGAGAGCCTCGCGCTCATTCAGAAAGACGGCAGCATAACGGCTAGAGTAATTCGACTTTCAAGCAAACGCCTTCTTTTCAAAGCGATTCATCTCTCATTGGTCAATATATCGCGATCCCAAAAAGGCTCATCACTGAAATTAGCAAGTAAAAAATCAATGAATGCGCGCATTTTCGCAGGCATGTTTTGTGATGAAGGAAAAACCGCATACATACCAATGGGAGGACGCATATGCTCACGTAATACAACTTCGAGCTCACCTTTTCTGATCGCCTCATGCGCGATGAAAGTGGGCAACATAGCGATCCCCAAACCCGCGACGGCGGCCTCACGAACAGCATCACCGTTGGAAAAACAGAGCCGCGATTTCACCATTGGCGTATGACCGCCAGCAAAGCGCCAATAATAACTTTCTTCAACGTTGCTATAGCGAATGCCCGGCAATGCCGCCAAGTCTTCCACTCTATTTGGACGACCGTACCGATCTAGCAAAGACGGGCTCGCGCAACAGACATGGCGAATGGTTGTGATCCGCCTGGCTACCAAGGAAGAGTCGCGCAATTTAGAAATCCTGATGGCGAGATCAAATCCATCACGAATGATGTCAACCATCTTGTCGTCGGCATCAAACTCCAGTGCCAGATTCGGATTCGCCTCGATAAATTGACCAACCACCCGGCTAAGGCAATGTACGGTCAGCGAAACGGGAGCGGCGATTCGCAACCGCCCTTGTAAATCGTTATGTCGCCCTCCAACGGCATTTTCAGCCTCATTCAACTCAGTCAGTATGCGTTTGGCTTGCTCATAAAACTTCAGCCCTGTGTCCGTCAGATGGATCTGTCGGGTGCTCCGGTTCAGCAACGGGGCACCAAGTCGAATTTCCAAATCTCGTATGCGGCGACTGATCGCAGATTTAGCCAAGGCCAAGCGCTTTGAAGCCGCCGCAAAACCGCCAGCCTCAACAACAGCAATATAAGTTTTCAGTTCCTCAAAGCGATCGGCCATGCTTCCGCAACCTTTTCAATTCCAAATATGTCAATCACAATGATACGGCATCACTTAGCGACCGCTATTCCTCTCGAGGAACGGCATCGAGACGCACGCTTTCCGCCCCCCACGTCAGACGATGCCGAAAAATGTATTATGCGCAGGCGCTGCTGGATCCAGGGTAGCGCGATGCTCTCTAACGGATGGAAGGCTCGTTCGAACGAATAAACTCCACGAACCCACTCAAGAATCCCTCCAAGCGAAGACGCGTCGACTCGTCGGTCAGATTGCCATCGACGTCGAATTGTTGGTTGGCGTGGGAAACGAGAAGCCGTCCGCCGAACCAAGGTCGGGTTCCAAGTGCTCGCAACACGGGTAGCCAAGCATCCTGAGATAGGATTGTGCCAAATCCCCCCGGCGATGCACCAATCAAGGCGAAAGGTTTTCCGCCGAAAACGCGTCGTATATCGCTGTCTGGACGTGAAACCCAATCAATGGCGTTTTTGAATACCCCTGGAATACCATTATTGTACTCAGGGGTGGCAAGGAGCACGCCATCGGCTACCGCGATCGCCTCCTTCAATTCGACAACAGAAGCGGGAATGCCAGATTTAACTTCAACATCGGCATCATAAAGCGGTATCCCATTGATTCGACGAACATCCAGAGTCACGCTCTCGGGTGCCAATTGCACTGCAGCCTGAAGAAGTGAATGGTTAAAGGAAGCGCTGCGAAGACTTCCTGAAATTCCAATGATATGGGTCATGATCTACTCGCTCTTTGCAATGGAATGACTGTCGTTACTGCAGATGACAATGTTCGTTTGTGCTGACGGTTCTTTCTCCCCACAAAGGACAAACATTACCTCCTCTACAAAAATTAGAAAGCCTCAATAAAAGAACACTGTGTTCTCTTATTTAAGTACAGCGATAGGACTGGGTGAATGACGAGGACTTAAACCCACCCAACTAAAGTTACGATCTACTCTCACAGCCCAAAAATGAGAACAATATGTTCTCCGGAATTGGGATTGTCGGGCCCGCTGTATCGACTTAGCATGATATCTCACAATTACATGACCCCAATTAAGATTGCTTTCATTGAAGGCGATATTGAGATCCCTTCTTTGGCCTATCGCGATTGCGATGAGTCTAACCTAATCTGTAACGTGAAAGAGAGTTATCTAATGACCAGTGAATCTATCCGTGATCCTAAGGCTGACCACCTCCTGACCCCTGAGAACTGCGTGTTCATCGTGATCGACTATCAACCCATTCAGGTGAGTTCGATCCGTTCGATGGACCAAAAGGAATTGGTTTTCAACATCACCCATAGCATTAAAGCTGTGAAGAATTATAACGTACCTATTATTCATTCGGCGGTAAATATTGCGACGGGCTTAAACAAACCGCCAATTAAAGAGATCATGGCGCTACTCCCTAATGACCCCGTTATTGATCGTACGACGGTTAATGCCTGGGAAGACGTCGAATTCAAGCAGGCAGTGCAGGCAACTGGACGGCGGAAGTTGATCATGACGGCACTCTGGACCGAAGTCTGCCTGGCCTTCCCCGCTCTGGATGCACTCAGGGAAGGGTACGAGGTCTATGTCGTCGCCGACGCCATCGGCGGAACTTCAGTAGCGGCTCATGAGTTGGCTCTACGCCGCGTCGAACAAGCGGGTGGCAAACTGATTTCCAAGACACAGCTCTGGTGCGAGCTGCAGCGAGACTGGGCTCGCCAAGAGACCGTTCCTGGTTTCATGGACGTATTCGAGAACTGGGACGGCTTTAATCCAGAGAAAGATTTCAAAGGCTAAAATGCGGTTGGCAAATTGCTGGTTGAAGAATCCTCTGGCCGTCGTGTCAACACTGTCTGGCCAGCCAACCATACTCGGCGATTCAGCGCACCATATTGGAAAAGACAAGAGAACTGTCTTAGCAGAAGATTGATTATTGAAGGGAACGGCACACTTCAGCGTGCCGTTCCCGGAATAAGGGGAGACCATGTCAAACGTCTACAAGAAAACCGCTAACATAAAAGAAGCGCAGGCTGGTAGCCTCGCGAAGCCGGCCACGTTCAGCAGCCCTTTGGCTCTCCTGCTGGACCTTCTGAAAAAACCCGCGGATCTCGAGCATGTCCGCCAATTTACGGCGGACAATTTCATCTATGTTTCACTCAATTATGAACATCCGGAACTAAAAGCCATCATGCCTTGGGCAGGGACGACAGCAGGAACCGAAGGCTTGGTCCAGACCTTCAAGGATGTGAACGCCTACTGGTCTACACTGGCATTCGAATTACAGGACACTTTTGAGAATGCCGACGGTGCTGCCGTCTTCGGTTATTTTACTTATCGCTCTACTGTTTTGGGTAAGACGGTCACCTCCCCCCTCTCGATTTTGGCTCGCGCCAAGGACGGTAAGTTAACTTTCGTACAGTTCATGGAAGATACCTTCGCCACAGTACGAAGTTTTCGCGAGAGTGGAACCTACCATATCAAAGCCGATCCCAGTGGTGCGACAGTGGAAATTTGATACAGGGAGAGCGATATAACGATTGAGGATATAACCTGATTAAAAACTATATCCTCAGTCACATCATTGCATCATCAAAAACAACCAGCGAACACAGGACGTTTTTCAATCGGATTGTTTTTGTCATAAATAATTAGCCATACTTCCAGACTCATATAATACATTTAAAACACTAGCAACAAAAGAAAATATATTTATTACACTGCCCAGCCAGAGTTTTAAAAAGCAGTGAGTGGTAAATAGGAATGCCGTCAACAGTTGATGATCGATAATTAACAAACTTGAGGTATCATGACAATGCAGAAAAAAGACTTATCTTCCTGGTTCGCCAAAGGGGGGGCTATTGCTTATTTCATCTGGGCTCTTCTACATTTTCAAGCTGCCTGGGGAGTTTATAAATTAGGCGATAGCATGCCACCAGGAATGGCAAGTGGGCGAGTAGAACAAGATGCATGGAATTTATTTTGCTTTGCACTTTGCGCTGCCTTGACGTCTATTTTCTTGAATTGGCGCAATGACATCAGAGGATGGTGGATAAATTTAGCCGTTGTCAGCGCCACTGATATTGGCTTTATTATTTACATTCTAATCCCTGGTTACACGCCTATTTGGCCAGGGATTTTAGGGCCTCTTTTTTGGGCGGTTGGATTTATTTTTTCAACCTGCGCACTTGTTTTATCACATAAAGAAACAATGCGCTAAGCATGATAACATCACAAAGGGCAGCATATGCTAAGCCCTTTAATCCAACTTCCTTAAAGAATAAACTCAATTGCAATAATTAGATTTAAAATAGATCAATTAAAAAAACACGCATAATCAATTGAAAATATGACTCAGGCATATCATGAAAGAAAACACTTGCTTTCAAAAAAAAATCACCACAGAGATCATGAGTTGGATAGAAAACAACCTTGAACATCGCATCAGTCTTGCAGACATTTCCAAGGTATCAGGCTATTCAAACTGGCACTTTCAAAGGTTATTTAAGAAACATACGGGAAAAAACCTTGGTGACTATATTCTTGAAAGAAAATTAAAAAAATCTTATAACTTGCTTTCTACAACAAAATTATCCGTATTTGCTGTTTCTTGTGCTGTAGGATTCAAGACTCAACAATCCTTTATTAGGAGCTTCAAAAAATGCTATGGCATCTCTCCCGGAAAAATAAAAATGAAGCACAATGACAAAAAATAATATAACAAGTTAATCATCATGGGAAAATTCTTCCCATTCATATCGTGTACCGAGTTAATCCTTCTCTCGTCTAAACGATCGGGTGTCTAAGTAGAGTCAGGTCGAAAAATCACGAAGTAAAATACTGACATTATTCTTGTCATACTTGAGATAAGAGTCAGGCCTCTCTACGCGTCGCTTATTTAGGACATCTGTACGTCATATACCTGATAACAATATCCCAATACAATAAAATAAGAAGTGCTATCAATAAATGCGAGCAGACATAGGAATAATCGAGAACTTGCAGAAATACGGGGGATTTATGGACTGTAGTAGACATCAGGAGAAGTGTTAATGGCACGCCCTATAGGATTCGAACCTATGACCTACGGCTTAGAAGGCCGTTGCTCTATCCAACTGAGCTAAGGGCGCATTGAGATGCGGCAACCTGCGGCTGCGGGTTGCGATTATACGGTCAGAGGTTAGCGAGTCAATGCCTTTTCATGACGTTACGGCGGCGGCCGTGCTTTATGGCGTTTTTTCCACCAGCGCCCGCGCGGCGAGGGTTCTCGTCAACGGGCGCCGTTACGCTGAGCCAGCCCGGCGCCTACGTAAATCGGCGCGTGCTCACGCCCTTGCCGCCCGTTGTCCCGCCGCTGGCAGAGGCGAGCAGACATCACCACTGCGGCAATGTCCCCCCAATCGGCATGCTCAATCACCCGTGTGTTGCAAGTCGCCGCCACGTTTTCAACCCATGCAACGTTAGGGCGTGCGCTGTTTAAAGAAGCCTGGCTCCCCGATGCCCAAACCAGCAACAGCGTACAGCCTGCCCAGGCGCAGCCCTTCATACGCATAACTTCCGCCACAGCGCATTCAGGCGTGCCCGCCACGACGGCGCAGCCTCATGCTTGCCGAGCTGATGCAGCGCGGTGAGTTGCTCACTGTCCGCCGGATGCAGCGAAGAATCGAACACCGTCTCCCCCACGTGTTTAGGCTGCGCCGGTTGCTCGCCAGGCTGGTGATGCAACGGATAAAGCCGGGTTATCGCTCTCATGATCCTGCCCTCTTTCGCCCTGTGTATGGCCCCAGCGTATGCAAATGCCGGTAAAAATGGCGTAGAGGTTCCTGAAGCCGGCATAAAAAAGGCATAAATCGGCCTCGGCAACGGCGGCGAGGGTGATTCTGCGCCTGACAGCGCGCTCAGCTTCTGACAGAATAGCGGCATCCCCGCTTTTCTTAATTGATGGATTTCCACACTGATGTCAGCAAAGATTATTGATGGTAAAACGATTGCGCAGCAGGTTAGAAACGAAGTGGCTGAGCAAGTGAAACAACGTCTGGCGGCCGGCAAACGCGCCCCAGGCCTGGCGGTTGTGCTGGTCGGCGAGAACCCGGCCTCGCAAATTTACGTCGCCAGCAAGCGCCGCGCCTGCGATGAAGTCGGCTTCCTCTCCCGCTCCTACGACCTGCCCGCTGCCACCAGTGAAGCCGAGCTGCTGGCGTTGATCGACCAGCTGAACGCCGATGAGGAAATCGACGGCATTCTGGTGCAGCTGCCGTTGCCGGCCGGCATCGATAACGTCAAGGTGCTGGAGCGCATCCATCCGGATAAAGACGTCGACGGCTTCCACCCCTACAACGTCGGCCGCCTGTGCCAGCGCGCGCCCAAGCTGCGCCCGTGCACGCCGCGCGGCATCGTCACCCTGCTGGAGCGTTATAACATCGATACCTACGGCCTGAACGCCGTGGTGGTCGGCGCCTCCAACATCGTCGGCCGCCCGATGAGCATGGAGCTGCTGCTGGCCGGCTGCACCACCACCGTCACCCACCGTTTCACCAAAAATCTGCGTCACCACGTCGAGAACGCCGATCTGCTGGTGGTGGCGGTCGGTAAACCGGGCTTCATCCCGGGCGACTGGATCAAACCGGGCGCCATCGTGGTAGACGTCGGCATCAACCGTCTGGAAAGCGGTAAAGTGGTGGGCGATGTCGATTTCGACGCCGCCAGCGAGCGCGCCGCCTACATCACCCCGGTGCCGGGTGGCGTTGGCCCGATGACCGTGGCTACACTGATCCAAAATACCTTGCAGGCCTGCGAGGAATATCACGACGTTCAACCTAAATAAGTAAGGCAGTATGGAAATTTTCAATCTGGACAATCATCCCCACGTCGAACTGTGCGATCTGCTGAAGTTCCAGGGCTGGTGTGAAAGCGGCGGCGCCGCCAAAGAAGTCATCGCCGAAGGGCTGGTGAAAGTCGACGGCAAGGTCGAAACCCGCAAGCGCTGCAAGATCGTCGCCGATCAGGTGGTGGAGTTCAACGGCGGCAAGGTCATGGTTAAACCCTAACCTGCAGCCATAGAAAAAGGCGCTGAATTCAGCGCCTTTTTTGTTTTCACTTCGGCCGGCTTACTTACGGCGCCAGGTGGTGCCCTGCGGCCCGTCTTCCAGCACGATGTTCATCTCGTTCAAGCGATCGCGAGCGGCGTCCGCCAGCGCCCAGTCCTTGGCGGCACGCGCTTCGTTACGCTGTTTGATCAGCGCTTCGATCTCCGCCACTTCGCCGTCGTCAACCTGTGCGCCCCCTTGCAGGAACTGCTCCGGCTCTTGCTGCAGCAGGCCGAGCACTTTCGCCAGCTTGCGCAGCTCCGCCGCCATGCCGTTGGCCGCCGCCATGTCTTCGCTCTTCAGGCGGTTAACTTCGCGCGCCAGATCGAACAGCGCCGAGTAGGCTTCCGGAGTGTTGAAGTCGTCGTCCATCGCTTCGCGGAAGCGGGCTTCGAACGCTTCACCGCCGGCCGGCGCGGCATCGGCGTCGGTGCCGCGCAGCGCGGTATAGAGGCGCTCCAGCGCGGTGCGCGCCTGCTTAAGGTTCTCTTCGCTGTAGTTCAGCTGGCTGCGATAGTGCCCGGACATCAGGAAGTAACGCACCGTCTCCGCATCGTAATGGCCGAGCACGTCGCGGATAGTGAAGAAGTTATCCAGCGATTTGGACATCTTCTCTTTGTCGATCATCACCATGCCGGAGTGCATCCAGTAATTGACGTACGGGCCGTCGTGGGCGCAGCTCGACTGCGCGATCTCGTTCTCGTGGTGCGGGAACATCAGATCGGAACCGCCGCCGTGGATGTCGAAGTGGGTGCCCAGCTGTTTGCAGTTCATGGCGGAGCATTCGATATGCCAGCCCGGACGACCCGGCCCCCACGGCGACTGCCAGCTCGGCTCGCCCGGCTTGGACATTTTCCACAGCACGAAGTCCATCGGGTTACGCTTCACGTCGTCGATCTCCACGCGCGCGCCGGCCTGCAGCTGATCCAGATCCTGACGCGACAGCAGGCCGTATTGCGGATCGCTGTCGATGGAGAACATCACGTCGCCGTTGCTGGCCACGTAAGCGTGATCGCGATCGATAAGACGCTGCGTGATCTCGATGATCTCGGCGATGTGCTGGGTTGCGCGCGGCTCTTGATCCGGGCGATCGATCAGCAGCGCGTCGAAGTCGGCATGCATTTCCGCCAGCATGCGTTCGGTCAGCTGGTCGCAGGTCTCATGATTTTCCGCCGCGCGGCGAATGATTTTGTCGTCTACGTCGGTGACGTTGCGCACGTAGTTCAGCGAATAGCCGAGATAGCGCAGATAACGCGCCACCACGTCGAAAGCGACAAAGGTACGACCGTGGCCGATGTGACACAGGTCATAGATGGTTACCCCGCACACGTACATGCCCACTTTCCCGGCATGAATGGGTTTGAATTCCTCTTTTTGACGACTCAGGGTATTAAAAATCTTTAGCATCGGGAGATTCCGTGGTGTGCGTGATAACAAAAAAGATAACCGGGCTTCAGGTTTTACGCCCGGTAGCGTATTGAAACCTGAAGCCTGATCTATTGCAAGGTTAAGGCCAAGCTTTGCTGACTTCACGCGAATAAAATGCGCGAAATTCGCCGGCCGGCACAATTGTTATAATATAACACAAATGCAATTACCACAGACAGTGCGCGGTTGAGCCGCTGCTGACTCGCTGGGGCGGATATGTTATAAGGGCGGTCTGAATGTTCACTCGCTTTACGTGACGTCTCACTTCACCTTGTTAGGATTAAAACTATGGTTACTTTCCACACCAATCACGGCGATATCGTTATCAAGACCTTTGCTGACAAAGCGCCGGTTACCGTTGAAAACTTCCTGAACTACTGCCGCGCCGGTTTCTACGACAACACCATCTTCCACCGTGTGATCAACGGCTTCATGATCCAGGGCGGCGGTTTCGAACCGGGCATGAACCAGAAAGCGACTAACGCGACCATCAAGAACGAAGCCAACAACGGTCTGAAAAACACCATCGGTACCCTGGCAATGGCGCGCACCAACGATCCGCACTCCGCCACCGCACAGTTCTTCATCAACGTGGCTGACAACGACTTCCTGAACTTCCGCGGCGAAAACGTGCAGGGCTGGGGCTACTGCGTGTTCGCTGAAGTGGTTGAAGGCATGGACGTGGTCAACAAGATCAAAGGCGTGAAAACCGGCCGCAGCGGCATGCACCAGGACGTACCGGTAGAAGACGTCGTCATCAACAGCGTGACCGTCAGCGAGTAATCGCGGCTGCATGAGTACGCTGTTCATCGCAGATCTGCACTTGTGCGCACAGGAACCGGCAATCACTGCCGGTTTTCTGCGTTTTTTACGGCGCGAAGCGGTGCACGCCGACGCGCTGTACATCCTCGGCGACCTGTTTGAAGCCTGGATCGGCGACGACGATCCCGAGCCGCTGCACGCGGAGATCGCCGCGGCGCTCAAAGCGCTGGAACAGGCCGGCGTGCCCTGCTATTTCATCCACGGCAACCGCGATTTTCTGCTCGGCAAGCGCTTCGCCCGCGCCAGCGGCATGCAGCTGCTGCCGGAAGAAAAAGTGCTGGAGCTGTATGGCCGCAGGATCCTGATCCTGCACGGCGACACCCTGTGCACCGACGATCAAGCCTATCAGCAATTCCGCCGTAAAGTGCACAACCCGCTGATTCAAAAATTGTTCCTCGCGCTGCCGCTGCGCTGGCGACTGAAGATCGCCGCCAACATGCGCGCCCGCAGCCAGCAATCCAACCAGTACAAGTCGGAAGCCATCATGGACGTCAACCCGCAGGCGGTCGAGCAAACGATGCTGCGCCACGACGTGCACTGGATGATCCACGGCCATACTCATCGCCCGGCGGTGCACCGGCTGGCGCTGAACAACGGCGAAGCCCATCGCGCGGTGCTGGGTGCCTGGCACGTCGAAGGATCGATGATCAAAGTCAGCGCCGACGCCGTCGAGCTGATCCAATTCCCATTCTGAGTTCCGCGCAGGCGCGCGAGTGAAAATTCGCGCTTTCGCCGGTGAAAACCGGCGACGCAACCGTTTTCCTCGCCGTGCGCTCATGGTATGCTCTACGCCCTCATTCGGCCTTCAGCCGACGCCAGACAAATCACAGGAGCCTTACACCCATGGGAGCCAACGCCGCTTCAGCCGCCAATGCCGGGGCTAAAATCGCAATTGTAATGGGATCGAAAAGTGACTGGGCCACCATGCAGTTCGCCGCCGAAGTCCTGACCCAGCTCGATGTCCCCTTCCATGTCGAAGTCGTTTCCGCTCACCGCACGCCGGACAAGCTGTTCAGCTTCGCCGAGCAGGCTGCCGCCAACGGCTTTGACGTGATCATCGCCGGCGCCGGCGGTGCGGCGCATCTGCCGGGCATGCTGGCGGCGAAAACCCTGGTGCCGGTGCTGGGCGTGCCGGTGCAAAGCGCCGCGCTGAGCGGCGTAGACAGCCTCTACTCCATCGTGCAGATGCCGCGCGGCATTCCGGTGGGGACGCTGGCGATCGGCAAAGCCGGCGCCGCCAACGCCGGGCTGCTGGCGATGCAGATCCTGGCGCTGCACGACGCCGCGCTGGCGCAGCGTTTGGCGGACTGGCGTCAGGCGCAGACTGAAGACGTTTTGAACCACCCCGATCCGCGGGAGGACGCATGAAGCCGGTTTGCGTACTGGGCAACGGCCAGCTGGGGCGCATGCTGCGCCAGGCCGGCGAACCGCTGGGCATCGCCGTCTACCCCATCGGCATCGATGCCGAACCCGAGGCGGTGCCGTATCAGAACAGCGTCATTACCGCCGAGATCGAACGCTGGCCGGAAACCGCGCTGACGCGCGAACTGGCGACCCACAGCGCCTTCGTCAACCGCGACATCTTCCCGCGTCTGGCCGATCGCCTGACGCAAAAACAGCTGCTCGACCAGCTCGGCCTGGCGACCGCGCCGTGGCAGCTGCTGGCGAGCGCCGCCGAATGGCCGCAGGTATTCGCTTCGCTGGGCGAACTGGCGATCGTCAAACGCCGGGTCGGTGGCTATGACGGCCGCGGCCAGTGGCGCTTGCGCCCGGGCCAGGAAGCCGAACTGCCGGCCGACGCCTATGGCGAGTGCATCGTCGAGCAAGGCATCAATTTCTCCGGCGAAGTGTCGCTGGTGGGCGCGCGCGGCCACGACGGCCGTTCGGTATTCTACCCGCTGACCCATAACCTGCATGAAGACGGCATCCTGCGCACCAGCGTGGCGCTGCCGCAGCCCAATCCGGCGCTGCAGCAACAGGCCGAGCAGATGCTGGCGGCGATCCTGAACGAGCTGAACTACGTCGGCGTGATGGCGATGGAGTGCTTTATCGTCGGCGATCGGCTGCTGATCAACGAACTGGCGCCGCGCGTGCACAACAGCGGCCACTGGACGCAAAACGGCGCGTCCATCAGTCAGTTCGAGCTGCACCTGCGCGCCATCCTCGGCCTGCCGCTGCCGCAGCCGGTGGTGAGCACGCCATCGGTGATGGTCAACCTGATCGGCACCGCCGTCAACGAACAGTGGCTGTCGCTGCCGCTGGTGCATCTGCACTGGTATGAGAAAGAGGTGCGCCCGGGCCGCAAGGTCGGCCACCTCAATCTGAACGATCCGAGCGCCGCCGATCTGCGCCAGGCGCTGCAGGCGCTCGCGCCGCTGCTGCCGGGCGAGTACCAAAGCGGGCTGGCCTGGGCACAGCAGAAGCTGGCCTAAAGCGCACGCCGCCGAAAGCAAAAGGGGTTAGCCTTAAGCTAACCCCTTTTTTCATCGAGCTAAGCCAACATCACCCCTCATAACTGCGGAACAGCGCCTTGCCGCGCAGCAGGCGCACGCCCAGCCAGCCGCCGCACAGCGACAGCAGCAGCGCGCTGGCCAGCGGCAGCGCCCACCACAGCACCGGCGTCGGCGTCCACGGGAAGTCAAACACCCGGCTCTGCAGCAGCCACAGCGCCGCCTCGGCGCCCACCGCAGCCGCGATGCCCGCCACCAGCCCCAGCAGGGCGAACTCGCACCACAGCGTGCGGCGCAGCAGCCGTTTGCCGGCCCCCAGCGTACGGTACACCACCAGCTCCTGACGGCGCTGACGCATGCCGACCTGCACCTGCGCCAGCAGCAATAGGCCGCCACACAGCACCACCAGCACCACCATCACCTCCAGCGCGCGGCTGACCTGCTGCAGCACGCCGCCCACCTGTTTCAGGATCGCGCCGATGTCCAGCAGACTGAGCGTCGGGAACTGACGGTTGAGCTGGGTCAGCATCTGGCCGTCGCCGTCGTAGCGGAAGCTGGTGAGCCAGGTCTGCGGCTGGCCGTCCAATGCGCCCGGCGGGAAGATAAAGTAAAAGTTCGGCTTCAGGCTTTCCCAATCCACCTGGCGCAGGCTGGTGACTTTGGCGCTGAACGCCTGGGTATCGCCGCTGAAGGTCAGCGTGTCGCCCAGCTTGATCTTCAGCCGCCCGGCGATGCCTTCATCCATTGAAACCTCACCGGTTTTCGGCGGCCAATTGCCCGCCACCAGCGGATTGTGATCCGGCAGTTCAGCCAGCCAGGTCAGGTTCAGCTCACGGTTCACCGCCTCGCCGCCCGGATCGTCTTCATGCACCCGCTCGGTCGCCACCTGCTGGTTTATCTCGGTCAGGCGCACCCGGACGATCGGGTAATAGGTTTCCGGCTTGATCTGGTGCTGCTGCAGGAAGGTTTTCACCTGCGGCACCTGCGCCTCGGTCATGTTGAGCAGGAAATAGTTCGGGCTGTCCGGCGGCAGCTGTTGCTGCCAGCGTTCGAGCAGATCGCCGCGCAGCACCAGCAACAGCGCCAACAGCATGAACGACAGCGAGAACGCCGCCAGCTGGCTGATGGTCACCCACGGCTGGTGCAGCAGGCGGTTGACCGCCAGCCGCAGCGCCAGGCTCTTGAGCGTGATGCGGCGCAGCAACAGCAGGCTGCCCCAGCCGATGCCGCCCAGCAGCAGCGCCAGCACCGCTATGCCAGCCAGGATCGCCCACAGCAGCGTGCTGGCCCCCATCAGCGCCACCAACAGCGCCACCACGATCGCCGCCGTCACCGGCAAGAAGTAGCGCAGCGGCCAGACGTTGGCCGTCACGTCGCGGCGCAGCACCCGCAGCGGCTGGGTGGCCAGCAGCTGGCGATACGGCCGCAGCCCGACCAGCAGCGAAATCAGCACCAGCGCGCCGAGCGCCCACAGCCACGGCCAGGCGCCGGCGGCAGGCAACGCAGCCGGTAATACCGGCTTCAGCAGGCGGATCAGCAACGCTTCAAACGCCAGCCCGATCGCTCCGCCGCACGCCGCCGCCAGCGCCATCACCGCCAGCCACTGGCCGACGATCAATTTACGCAGCGCGCCACGCCCGGCGCCAAGGGTTTTCAGCACCGCGATCAGATCGTAACGGCTGCGGCAATAGTGGCTCATCGCCACCGCCACGGCGGCGATCGACAACAGCAGCGTCAGCAGCGCCGACAGCAGCAGGAACTGTTGGGAGCGCTGCAGCGACTTGCCGAGCGCGCTGCCGGATTCCTGCAGCCCGAACCAGCGCTGATCCGGCGTCAACTGCGGCGCCAGCCGTTCCTCGTAACGCTGAATATCCGGCTCGGCGCCGGCGAACATATAACGGTAGGTCAGGCGACTGCCCGGCTGCACCGCGCCGGTCTTATCGACGTCGGCCAGGTTGATCATGATGCGCGGCGCGGTCTGGAACGGATTGAAGCCGGCGTCCGGCTCCTGAATGATTTCACCGGCGATGCGCAGCGTGGTGTCGCCCACCTCGAGCGAATCCCCGACTTTCACGTTCAGCAGCGCCAGCAAGCGCGGCGCCACCAGCACGCTGCCCGGTTCAGGCTTGATGTTGGCCGGGCGCGTTTCCAGCTTGCCGTACAGCGGATAGACCAGATCGGTGGCTTTCACGTCCGCCAGCTGCGGCCGATCGCCGGCATAGGTCATGGTGGTGAACGACAGCTGGCGGCTCACCTTCAGCCCCTGCTGCTGCGCGTCCAGCAACCAGCCTTCCGGCACCGGATGCGCGCTGCGCAGCACCCGATCGCCGGCGATAAAGTCGCGGCTCTGCTGGCTGAGTCCTTTGTCCATGCGATCGCTGATGCTGCCCAGCGCCAGCACGCAGGCCACGGAGAGCGTCAACGCCAGCCACACGATCAGCAGCGACGGCGAGCGCCATTCGCGCCAGAACCAGCGCCAGATCATGCTTCCTCCCACAGCTTGCCTTCGCGCAGCCGCAGCCGCCGCTGGCAGCGCGCCGCCAGGGTTTCGTCGTGGGTCACCAGGATCAGGGTGGTGTCGAAATCGCGGTTGAGAGAGAACAGCAAATCGGCGATGCGATCGCCGGTTTGACGATCGAGGTTACCGGTCGGCTCATCGGCGAACAGCACCCGCGGCCGGCCGCTGAAGGCGCGCGCCAGCGCCACGCGCTGCTGCTCGCCACCGGACAGCTGCGCCGGCAGGTGATCGAGCCGCTTGCCCAGCCCCAACTGCTCGAGCAGCTGCACCGCCTGCTCGCGGCTCTGCCTGTCGCTCTCGCCGCGCAGCAGCGCCGGCAGCTGCACGTTCTCCAGCGCGTTCAGCGTCGGCACCAGCATGAACGACTGAAACACGAAGCCGACATTTCTGGCGCGCAACGCGGCACGCCCCTCTTCGTCCAGCGCGGTCAGCGACTCGCCCAGCAAACGCACTTCGCCTTCGCTGCCGTCATCCAGCCCGGCCAATATGCCCAGTAAGGTCGACTTGCCCGAGCCGGATTCCCCGATCAGGGCGATCGTCTGCGCGGGTTTGACAAGCAGCTCGACTCCGGTAAGGATGGTGAGCTGATGCTCACCCTGACCAACGTGTTTACTAAGATGATGAACTTCAAGAACGTTTTCCGCTGGCATCTTCCCTTCCTTTTGCTGTTGGGATTTTTCAGTTTACGCGCTGCCGCCGCCGATACCTTATTGATTTTAGGCGACAGTTTAAGCGCCGGTTACCGCCTGCCGATCGAGCGGGCGTGGCCGACGCTGTTGGCCGAACAGTGGCAGAAAAAACCGGGCGCGCCGCAGCTGGTCAACGCCAGCATCAGCGGCGACACCGTCGCGCAGGGGCTGGCGCGTCTGCCCGCGCTGCTGAAACAGCATCAGCCGCGCTGGGTGCTGATCGAGCTGGGCGCCAACGACGGCCTGCGCGGCTTCCCGGCGCAGGACGTACAGCGCGATCTCGGCCAAATCATCACGTTGGTGCAGCAGGCCGGCGCGCAGCCGCTGCTGATGCAGATCCGCATCCCGCCTAACTACGGCCGCCGCTACACCGAGGCGTTCAGCGCCGTCTACCCGGCGCTGGCCAAGCAGTTCAACATTCCGCTGCTGCCGTTCTATATGGAACAGGTGGTGGTGAAGCCGGAATGGATGCAGGATGACGGATTGCACCCCAATGGGGACGCTCAGCCGTTTATCGCCACCTGGATGGCGGAGCGCCTGGAACCGCTAGTAAAGCATGAGTCTCACTAAATTAGGGTCGTACACTAGGTAAAGTTATGCAAAAAGCGGTATTAATAACCGGCTGTTCGAGCGGGATTGGATTGATTGCGGCGCAGGATCTGCGCAACCGCGGCTACCGGGTACTGGCCGCCTGCCGTAAGCCGCAGGACGTGGAAAACATGCGCCAGCTCGGGCTGGAAGGCATCGAGCTGGATCTGGACGACAGCGCCAGCGTCGAGCGCGCCGCCGCCGAGGTGATCGCGCTGACCGACGGCCGCCTGTACGGCCTGTTCAATAATGGGGGGTTCGGCGTTTACGGCCCGCTCAGCCGCATTTCGCGCAGCCAGCTGGAGCGGCAGTTCGCCACCAACCTGTTCGGCACCCATCAGCTAACCCAGCTGCTGTTGCCGGCGATGTTGCCGCACGGCGAAGGGCGTATTATTCAGACCAGCTCGGTGATGGGCCTGGTCTCCAGCGCCGGGCGCGGCGCTTACGCCGCCAGCAAGTTCGCGCTGGAAGCCTGGTCGGACGCGCTGCGCATGGAGCTGCACGGCAGCGGCATTCAGGTCAGCCTGATCGAACCGGGGCCGATCTCCACCCACTTTAGCCAGAACGTCAACCAGGCGCAGAGCGACAAGCCGGTGCACAACCCCGGCATCGCCAAGCGCCTGACGCTGCCGCCGGAGGCCATCCTGCCCAAACTGCGCCACGCGCTGGAAAGCCCACGCGCCAAACTGCGCTATCCGGTCACCCTGCTGGCGCACGCGATGAGCGTGCTGCGCCGCATTTTGCCGGGCCGCTGTCTGGATTGGCTGCTGCGCAGCAACGCTTAATTCGCCCGACGGGGTTGAAGAATGGCGGCGCGCCCCCATTTACACCCCATGGCTCCGCACGATCAGAGAGAAAAAAGATGCTAGCTCAAGCTGTTGTTGATATTAACGAAACTAACCTGCACCAGACGCTGGAACAATCGATGTCCACACCGGTGCTGTTCTACTTCTGGTCCGAGCGCAGCCAACACTGCCTGCAGCTCACGCCGGTGCTGGACAAGCTGGCGGCGGAATACGCCGGTCAGTTCATTCTGGCCAAGGTGGACTGTGACGCCGAGCAGATGATCGCCTCCCAGTTCGGGCTGCGTTCCATTCCGACGGTCTACCTGTTTAAAGATGGCCAGCCGGTCGACGGCTTCCAGGGCCCGCAGCCGGAAGAAGCGATCCGCGACCTGCTGCAGCGTTTCCTGCCGAAGGAAGAAGATCTGAAACTGGCGCAGGCGCAGGAACTGCTGGCCGCCGGCAACGCCGCCGAAGCGCTGCCGCTGCTGAAAGACGCCTGGCAGAGCAGCCAGCAGCGCAGCGACATTGGCCTGACGCTGGCCGAAACGCAGATCGCCCTCAGCCGCAGCGAAGACGCCGAAGCGGTGCTGGCGACCATCCCGCTGCAGGATCGCGATACGCGCTATCAGGGCCTGGTGGCGCAGATTGAACTGTTGAAGCAGGCAGCGGACACGCCGGAAATCCAACAGCTGCAACAGCAGGTGCAGCAAGAGCCGGACAACGTCGAGCTGGCGGTGCAGCTGGCGCTGCAACTGCATCAGGTCGGGCGTAACGAAGAAGCGCTGGAACTGCTGATGGGGCATCTGAAGAAAGATCTGGCCGCCGCCAACGGCAACGCGCGCAAGACCCTGATGGACATTCTGGCCGCACTCGGCACCGGCGACGCGCTGGCCGCTAAATATCGCCGCCAGCTATACTCCCTGCTGTACTGATATCCGTCATACCTGAAGCTGCATCCAGGCGGCAAACGTGAGAAGCCCTGGGAGCTTAGATAACTAAGTGACCAGGGGATCGAACGTGCAGCCAACAACGATGCGGCGGAAAAGACGAAGGGATATCAACGATAGACCCGCACCCCGCCCTCCACGCCCGCCGGGCTGAACAACACCTGCCACAGCTGAATGTTGCGCGAACGGAACGCGCCGGCGCAGGCGTTCAGGTAATAAGTGAACATGCGCTCGAAGCGCTCGGAATAACCGCCCGCCAATTCCGGCCACGCCCGTTTGAAATTCTCCAGCCAGGCCATCAGCGTGCGATCGTAATCGGCGCCGAAGTTGTGCCAATCCTCCATCACGAAACGCCCTTCGCTGGCCTCGGCGATATGCCGCACCGAAGGCAGGCAGCCGTTGGGGAAGATGTATTTGTCTATCCAGGCGTCGACGTTAAGGTCGGTTTGATTGGAACCGATGGTGTGCAGCAAAAACAGGCCGTCGGGCTTCAGATTGCGTGCCGCGACGCTGAAATAGGTCTCGTAGTTTTTCGGCCCGACGTGCTCGAACATGCCGACCGACACGATGCGATCGAACTGACGATCCAGATCGCGGTAATCCTGCAGCAAGATCTCGACGTCCAGCCCGGCGCAGCGTGCCTGCGCCAGCTTCTGCTGCTCGGCTGAAATGGTCACGCCGTGCACCGAGACGCCGTAGTTTTGCGCCGCAAACTGCGCCAACCCACCCCAGCCACAGCCGATATCCAGCAGCGTCATGCCCGGTTTCAGCTGCAGCTTCTCGCAGATCATCCTGAGCTTGGCCTGCTGCGCCTGCTCCAACGTTTGCGCTTCTTTCCAGTAGCCGCAGGAGTATTGCATGTAAGGATCGAGCATCGCCCGGAACAGGTCGTTGCCGATGTCGTAATGCTCTTTGCCCACCTGCCAGGCGCGCTTGCGCGATTGGCGGTTGAACAGCCGGGCATAGGCGATGCGCGCGATGTCGCTCAGGCTTTTCGGCAGCCGCTCATCGACGCCGGCCTGCAGAATGCGGGTAAACAGCATGTCCAGCCGTTCGCATTCCCACCAGCCGTCCATATAGCTCTCGCCGAAGCCGAGCGAGCCTTCCTGCAAAATGCGTTTGAACAGCGCCGGGTTATGCACCCGGATATCCCAGGCGCGCGGGCCGTTGATGGCGACGCCGGCTTCGGCCAGCATCTCCTCTACAATGCGATACCAGCGGTCTTTCTTCTGGGCGAGTTCATCAACACTGAGCGAATCCATAACAATCCTTGGCCGAAATGTCATTTCAAAAAGCATAGTCGCAAATAAAAATGACAAATTTTTGACGGTAAACACGGGGGTGTTTTTACTCTAGCCAAGGCGAGCAACATCATGAAATGAATAAAAATTATTGAAATCATGCCATTTAGGCATACTTATCTGCCAACTGTGCCAGACTTATTTCAATAACGTTTTTCTCCCTGTTCGGAACAGCGGTTCCGCTTATGGCGGAATCACCAACGCCCTGGATTAAGTCGCGGTATCGGTAGGCATTTTTCCTGCGCTGGCGTAATATCTGTTTACATATGTCTGACAGGAGGTTTGCATGCTTACTTTTATTCCCATCGTGATCGTCGTCGCGCTGATTGTGGTGTTCGCCGGCGTCAAAATTGTGCCGCAGGGGTTCCAATGGACGGTAGAACGCTTCGGCCGCTACACCAAAACGCTGATGCCGGGCCTGAACCTGGTGGTGCCGTTCATGGACCGCATCGGCCGTAAAATCAATATGATGGAGCAGGTTCTGGACATCCCTTCGCAGGAAGTGATTTCCCGCGATAACGCCAACGTGGCCATCGATGCGGTGTGCTTTATCCAGGTGGTCGATCCGGCGCGCGCCGCTTACGAGGTCAGCAACCTCGAACAGGCGATCGTCAACCTCACCATGACCAACTTCCGCACCGTGCTCGGCTCGATGGAGCTGGACGAAATGCTGTCGCAGCGCGACAGCATCAACAGCCGCCTGCTGCACATCGTCGATGAAGCGACCAATCCTTGGGGGGTGAAGATCACCCGTATCGAGATCCGCGACGTGCGCCCACCGGCGGAACTGATCGCCTCGATGAACGCCCAGATGAAGGCCGAGCGAACCAAGCGCGCCGACATCCTGGAGGCGGAAGGGGTGCGCCAGGCGGCCATTCTGCGCGCCGAGGGTGAGAAACAATCGCAGATCCTGAAGGCCGAGGGCGAACGCCAGTCGGCGTTCCTGCAGGCGGAAGCGCGTGAGCGCGCCGCCGAGGCCGAGGCGCGCGCCACCCAGCTGGTGTCCGACGCCATCGCCAGCGGCAACATTCAGGCGGTGAACTACTTCGTGGCGCAGAAATACACCGACGCGCTGCAGAAGATCGGTTCCTCCAACAACAGCAAAGTGGTGATGATGCCGCTGGACGCCAGCAGCCTGCTCGGCTCGATCGGCGGCATTACCGAACTGCTGAAAGAAAGCAAAGGCAAATAATCATGCTCGAACTGATCGCGGCGAATCCGCTGTGGTTCTGGCTCTCCCTCGGGGGCGTGTTGCTGGCGGCGGAAATGCTCGGCGCCGGCGGCTACCTGCTGTGGAGCGGCGTGGCGGCGCTGTTGGTCGGCGCCTTGATCTGGCTGCTGCCGACGCTCACCTGGGAATGGCAAGGCGTGATCTTCGCCGTCCTGACCGTCGTCGTCGCCTACCTGTGGTGGTACTGGCTGCGCCGGCGCCCGGCGGCCGCGTCCGGCGGTTCACCGGTGCTCAACCAGCGCAACCGTCAGCTGATCGGCACCCGCGCCACGCTGACGGAGCCGATGCACAACGGCATGGGGCGCATCAATATCGGCGACAGCAGCTGGCGCGCGCAGGCGGCGGAAGATCTGCCCGCCGGCACCGAAGTGGAAGTGGTGGCGGTGGAAGGGGTCACACTGGTGATCCGCGCCATCAGCCGTTAATTCGAACGACAGCATCCCGCCAGATTATTGATGATGGGGCACTCGGCCCCCTCGTCGCCCGGACATTGTTCCGCCAGCGTCAACAGGCGTTGGCGCATTTCTCCCAGTTCGCTGATGTGCCTTTCGATCTCCGCCACCTTCTGCAGCGTGCGCGCCTTCACGTCGGCGCTGTGGCGGGCCGGATCGTTGAACAACGCCACCAGCTCACGGCACTCGTCCAGGTTGAAGCCCACCTGCCGCGCCTGGCGCAGCAGCGTCAGCTCTTCAACGTGCCTGGCGGAATAATGGCGATAACCGTTATCGCTGCGGATCGGGGCGGTAATCAGCGCTTTCTCTTCGTAAAAACGAATCGTCTTGCTGGTTAACCCGGTCTTTTTCGCGACGTCGCTAATATTCATTTTTTCCTCCGGAATGCTCCTGCTCACCTTCTATCTTAAGACGCTTTCCGCCACTCACCAAGCCTCAACGCCCTACCGTCGATAGCGATGAGAAACCGATAGCCACAGCCAAAAGATAGATACTTCACCTGCAAAGTATTCATCAAAAAACAATAGACAATCTAACCTATTAAAATTTGATCAAATTAAGATTTTTATTATATGTAAATTTTTGTGTATAAATAACACAAAATAAAACACAATTAAAACAACAAAATAAAAACACAAATTAACAAAATTGTAATAATAGACCACACAAATAAACATTTATTTACATTTGCCATTACTGCGCCTGTTTGAGTTTTGGCCACCTCCAAACTAGAAATATTAGCTAATTTAATCTCTCAACCCGATGGCGGAGTTCGTCATGGATTTTAACTTATCAAGCGAGCAGCAGGCTCTAAGCGAATCCGCTCAGCGTTTTGCCCGCGAGGTGCTGGATCAGGATGCGCATGATCGGCTTTCACGGCAGGTATTAAGCCTGGATTTGTGGCGACAAGCCGCCGCCTATGGTTTTACCCGAGCCCCCGTGACGACCGCGTTCGGCGGATTGGGCATGAGCGCGCTCGATACTGCGCTGATGATTGAAGCGCTGGGTAAAGGCAGCCGCGATATCGGCATGTCCTTTTCGCTCTGCGCCCATCTGTGCGCCTGCGTGATCCCGCTTTCCCGCTTCGGTTCCGAAGCATTAAAAGCGCAGTATCTCGAAGCGTTGGCGGCCGGAAAACTGATCGCGGCGAATGCGGCGACGGAGCCGGACGCCGGTTCCGATATTTATGCCATGAAATCAACCGCTCAACCCTGTGAAGGCGGCTACCGGCTCAACGGAAACAAAATTTTCATCACCAACGCGCCGATTGCCGACATCTTCATCGTCTATGCGAAAACCCATCCCGAACATGGCTTTATGGGCGTGTCCGCATTTGTGCTCGAGAAAGGGATGCCAGGCTTAAACGTAGGCGCCGTCAGCCCGAAAGATTGCCTCTCCAACTGCCCGTGGAGCGAACTGACCTTCAACGACGTCTTCATTCCAGAGGCCCAACGGCTCGGCATGCCGGGCGCCGGCGGCGCCATCTTCCACGATTCAATGATCTGGGAAAAAGGCTGCCTGTCGGCTCTGTTTATCGGCGCAATGGAGCGCGTGTTCGACAGCGCGCTGGACTATGCCAAACAACGCCGACAATTCGGCAAAGCGATTGGCCAATTTCAGTCCGTCTCCAACCGCATCATCGAGATGAAACTGCGTCTGGAACAGTGTCGGCTAATGCTCTACCGCGCCTGTTGGAAACACGATCGGGGCCAGGATGCCGAGATCGACATCGCCATGAGCAAACTGTTGATTTCCGAATATGCCGTGCAGTCCGCGCTGGACGCGATTCAAATCTTCGGCGGAGCCGGCATGGATCAAGAACTCGGTCTGGTGCGCCACTTGCTGAACGTGATCCCCAGCCGGATCTTCTCCGGCACCAACGAGATACAAAAAGAAATTGTCGCCCGCAAGCTGGGTCTGCGGGGAGGCGCATGATGATCGTTCAACGCGTTTTTGCCGTGCTCTATATGTTGGCCGGCCTGGCGAAAGCCTTCCCTCAGTTGGAAAACGTCGCCGATATTCTGCAGCAGGCGGCCGTGGCGAACCAGGGCACCTGGTACGCCGGGGCGACGGCTTGGCTGGCGGCGCAGGGTACAGCGGTTAACGCGCTGATCGGCGTGGCGCTGTTTGCCTCCGGTGCGGTCTTGATGTTCAACCCGCGTTGGACGACATTGATCATCTACTGCCAGCTGCTGATGATGGCGGGATTTGTCACGATCCTGCACCGCGCCCAGCCGCAGGTCATATTGCTCGATGCGATTTTCGCGCTGGCGGCGCTGTACATGCTGCGGCAGCAACACCACCGCAAACCCAAGCCACGCACGTTCCCCACGCGCGACTTTTCCACGCCCACGCCGGCGTCAGCCGGCTCGGTAACCCCCACGCTGGACGGCGAGTATGACGTGGTGATCATCGGCGGCGGCGTCTCCGGTTTGGCCGCGGCCAGCGAACTGACCGAACGCCGGGTTCTGGTGCTGGAAAAAAGCGCTTCCTTTGGCGGCAACGCGCGCTACCGCGCGGTGAATCGCCTGAAGTTTCCCATCGCCGGCGTCTGCTTCCAGGAGCCATTGCCGGGTTCGTTCATGTTGCAACTGCTGAAGAAAATCGGTCTGAGCGGCGCCTACAAGTCCAATGAAAAGGACACGCTGGTGTTTTTCGATACCTTCTTGCTGCTCCGATGCCTGGGTGAAGTCGTCGTTGGTTTTCTCAAACAGCCGGTCTACCTGCTGAAACCCGCCGTCTGGCGCCTGACGGGACAACTATTCCTGCATGCCTTGATCGGTAAACCTTATGTTATCGCGGCAAAACAGCTGGGCGATCCGATCTTTGCCGATCTGTACGCCTTCCTCGATACCTTCTCGCCGCGCGGCGAGCGGTACCCCAGCCTGCCCTGGACGCCGCAGAGCGCCTGGAGCAAGGCGAATATGGCGCTGCTCGACACTATCCCGCTGTACACTTATCTGTTCGAACCGCACAAACTGGATCAGATCCCGGCGGATCTGCGGCCACCGAGAAAATTCGGCAAGCTGGTAGAGAATGCCGTCAGCACCACGCTGCGCGTGGAATGTCTCGATATTCGCGAAGTCTCCGCCTATGTCGGATTGCACTTCCTGGTGGGGTATTTACGCGGCAATCTGGTCACGCTGCCGGGCGGTAACGGCAGCATCAGCGCCGGTCTGCTCGACTATCTTGAGGAGCAAAACAACGTCAGGCTGCAAAGCCGCGTACAGCTTCAAAGCATCACGCCCGGCGGCGACGAAACGGTGATCCGGTTCAGCGTCAATGGCGCGGCCAGCGAAATCAGAGCCAAACAAGTGATCTGGGCAGCCCCCAAAACGCATGTGCCCACCTGGTTACCCACCCTGCCCAAAGAGCAATTGGCGGCGATCCGTCAGATCCGCCATGAAGATTACTACCTGGCGAACGTGCTGTTGAAAAAGCCGATCCTCGAACACTCGTTCGGCGGCTATCTGATCGAGCCGGAAAACACCCGCACACCTTACTATTGGAGCAAAGCCGGCACCTGCCTGATCGCCAATTGGATGGACAATCACCTCAGCGCGGAAACCGGGGTATTAACCCTGCTCAAACCGACCACTCGCCCAGAGCGGCAAGGTCGCACCGCGCAGAACGAGTTCCCGGCGCTGCAGCAACAGACCTATGTCGAAATCGCCAAAGTGCTGGGCAACATGGGCATTGACGCCGACATCATTGAAGACATTCAAATCTGGTTCTGGCCCGCGGGTCTGGTGACCTCGGTCGCCGGACAACAGGCTCAGGGCGTGTTTCACCAGGCCAGCATGCCGTTTGAGAATATTCACTTCGCCAATCAGGACAGCGTGGGCATCGGTAATATCGAAAGCGCGGTGTTAGCCGGGCTGAACGCCGCCAAAGCGGTGAGAGAACGCCTCGCAATGCCCGTTACGCCTGCGGAGGTGATGTCATGAATCCTACCCTGGTGGTTGAACTTTCCGGCGATAAAACACTGGAACCCCATCGCCTGGGCGGCAAAGCCCATTCGTTGAATCATTTGATTCAGGCGGGCTTGCCGGTGCCGCCGGCGTTTTGCATCACCGCGCAGGCTTACCGGCAGTTTATCGAATTCGCCGTGCCGGGAGCGCTGCTCGACACGGGCGCGCCGGGCAACGTGCGCGATATGATTTTGAGCACCGCCATCCCCGCCCCGCTCGATCTGGCGATCCGTCACGCCTGCAAACAGTTGGGCGACGGCGCCTCGCTCGCCGTGCGCTCTTCGGCGCTGGAAGAAGACGGCCTGACCCACTCTTTCGCCGGGCAATACGACACTTACCTGCACGTGCGCGGGGATGACGAGGTGGTGCGCAAGGTGCAATCCTGCTGGGCGTCGCTCTGGGCGGAACGCGCCGCCCAGTATAGCCGGACATCGGCGGCGCAGAGCGATATCGCCGTCGTCTTGCAAATCATGGTGGATGCAGACGCCGCCGGCGTCATGTTTACCCAAGATCCGCTGACAGGCGATGCCAACCACATCGTCATCGACAGCTGCTGGGGGCTGGGGGAAGGCGTGGTCTCCGGACAGGTCACCACCGACAGCTTCATTTTGGATAAGGCGAGCGGCGAGATCCGCGAGCGGCAAATTCGTCACAAACCGCACTATTGCCAACGCGATCCGCAGGGACGGGTCACGCTGCTGCAAACGCCTGAAGTCAGGCGAGACGCCCCCAGCCTAACCCCGGAACAGCTGCAACAGCTTGCCAGGCTGGCCAGGCAAACGCGGATGATTTACGGCGCGGAACTGGATATCGAATGGGCGGTGAAAGACGATCGCGTGTGGCTCCTGCAGGCGCGGCCGATCACCACGCAGGCCAAACCGGTTCAGATGCTTTACGCCAACCCGTGGGAAAGCGATCCGGCGATCAAGGAACGGGCCTTTTTCTCCCGAATGGACACCGGCGAGATCGTCACCGGCTTGATGACGCCGCTGGGGCTGTCGTTTTGCCAGTTCTACCAAAAGCATATTCATGGCCCGGCGATCAAAACCATGGGGCTGGCGGATATCGGCGATTGGCAGATTTATATGGGGTATTTGCAAGGCTACGTCTATCTGAATATCTCCGGATCGGCCTACATGCTCCGCCAATGCCCGCCCACCCGCGACGAAATGAAGTTCACGACCCGCTACGCCACCGCCGATATCGATTTCAGCGGGTACAAAAACCCCTATGGCCCCGGCGTACAGGGATGGGCCTATCTCAAGAGCGCCTGGCATTGGCTGAAACAGCAGAGGCATAACCTGCGCAGCGCCGGCGCGACCGTCGATGCCATGATCGCCCTGCGCCAGCGCGAGACGCGCCGCTTTCTGGCGCTGGATCTGACCACCATGACGCATCAGGAGCTGGAGCGGGAACTCAGCCGCATCGACGGTCACTTCCTCGACAGCTGCGCCGCCTATATGCCCTTCTTCCTTCAGTCGTTCGCGCTCTACGATGCGCTGGCGCTGACCTGCGAACGTTACCTCAAAGGCCACGGCAACGGATTGCAAAATCGCATCAAGGCGTCGATGAACAACCTGCGCACCATCGAAGTCACGCTGGGCATTCTCAGCCTGGTGGAGACGGTCAATCGTCAACCGGCGTTGAAGGCCGTGTTCGAGCGACACAGCGCACAGGAACTGGTCACCGTCCTGCCCACCGATCCCGAATCGCGCGCCTTCTGGCAAAGCGACTTCAGCGCCTTCCTGTTCGAGTTCGGCGCCCGTGGCCGCCAGGAGTTCGAATTGAGTCTTCCGCGCTGGAACGACGATCCCAGCTACCTGCTGCAAGTGATGAAAATGTATCTGCAACATCCGGTGGATCTGCACACGAAACTGCGGGAAACAGAGCGGCTGCGCCATGAAGACAGCGCGACGCTGCTTAAAGCGATGCCCTGGTTTGGCCGGATGAAGCTGAAGTTCATCACCAAGCTGTATGGCGTGATGGCCGAACGCCGCGAAGCGACCCGGCCAACCTTCGTCACCGAAACCTGGTTCTACCGCCGCATCATGTTGGAAGTGCTGCGGCGCCTGGAGGCGCAAGGCCTGGTCAAACAGGCCGATCTGCCCTATGTGGACTTCGAGCGCTTCCGCGCGTTTATGGCGGGGGAACAGTCGGCGCAGGAGGCGTTCGCCGCCGATCTGATCGAGCGCAATCGCCACCAGCATCTGCTGAACCTGCATGCGGAAGAGCCGCCGATGGCGATCGTCGGGGGGTATCAGCCCAGGATGAAAGCCCCCACGGCGGAAAACGCCGCCGGCATGCTGTCCGGCCTGGCGGCCAGCCCCGGCAAAGTGGTGGCGAAGGCGCGCGTCATCACCGATCTGCTGGCGCAGGCCGGCGAGCTGCAGCCCAACGAAATCCTGGTGGCGCGCTTTACCGACGCCAGCTGGACCCCGCTCTTCGCGCTGGCGGCGGGCATCGTCACCGATATCGGCTCCGCGCTGTCCCACAGCTGCATCGTCGCACGCGAATTCGGCATCCCCGCGGCGGTCAATCTCAAGAACGCCACCCAGCTGATCAACAGCGGCGACACCTTGATTCTCGACGGCGACAGCGGGACGGTCATTATTCAACGCGGAGAACGTGCCGATGGCTAGTCA
This sequence comes from Serratia sp. DFXYC6, assembly GCF_057196085.1. Lineage (NCBI taxonomy): Bacteria > Pseudomonadati > Pseudomonadota > Gammaproteobacteria > Enterobacterales > Yersiniaceae > Serratia > Serratia sp. DFXYC6. Next base: position 138,785 of record NZ_JBXUNV010000004.1, read on the forward strand.
GCACCACATCCGGCGAAGGTAAACCATCCGCCTGAAAACAGCACAATTCAACGAAGGTGATGCGCGCGGCAACCGCCGCCTGCAGAGACCGTCGCGGGCTTTGTCGTGCCGAATTTGCCCGCCTGGCTGAAGCCGTCACTCCATTTTGGCTGCACAAGGAACTCATCATGACGACCCTGACAGGACAAGCAAGACTCACCAACTCCGCCGCCTACGAGCAAGTGTGGCAAGCGGAGCGCCAGGCCTGCCGCACCGACGCAGATCCCGACACTCTGACGGTCGGCGTGGTGGTGGTGACGCGCAACCCGGCGTTTTTCCAAACCGGGCTCAGCGTACTGAACGATATCCGCGATTATGTTTTCAACCGCGTGCATATCCAGTCCGAGATGCCGCTGAAACTGTTGGATCTGGCGGCGGACTCGCTTTATCAGGCCGCGCGCGAAAAGGCGCTGCACTTTCTCAAAGGCCAAAACAAGGCTATCAACGTTCGCATCATCCAATGCGCCAGCCTGGCCGAAGCCACCGGCAAGATCATCTATACCCATGCGCTGGAACAGCGTCCCGAATTTCATTTGGGCATGCTGTTCTACGATCAGACCACGCCGGCCGGCGTCGATGACAGCATCGAACAGATCGATCGCGATCTGGACGCCTTTTACAGCGCCTTGCAGCGCAGCGGCATTCCCGCGTTTTACACCACCTTCTCCACCGTTGCGTTCATTCGCCAGCTGCGATCGCCCTTCCGCTACCTGCCGCAGCAATACCGCGAAATCGTGCGCAGCGAAGATCCGGCGATCTTCCAAACCGAGCTGTTGTGCCTGTGGATGGACTTCTTCGAGATGAACTACACCAACCGCCGGGTCAAGCCGATCGGCGCGCTGGCGCTGCACAACACGCTGGGTGAGCAGTTGATTCAATTTTTCGAGCGTACCGCCGCCGAACGCTGGCTGGTGTCCTATTACACCGGGTCGATCATCTCCAATCTGATCGGCTATCTGGATCGGCATGCGGAGGCGCGCGGCGCGCTGATCCTGCGCGGCCCTAACGAACACGCCATCGCCTGCGGCGCCATGGCCAACTGGCAGCTGTATCGCATGCCGTTCCTCGGCGTAGTGACCTCCGGAATGATGGATGAATTCAAGGGGACGCTGGCCAACCTCAAGGAAACCGCCGCCCAGGGCATCATCGTCGCGGCGGAAAACCGCGGCAATCAATGGTACAGCTTCCAGGGAACGCTGACGCCGACGGAAGACATGCGTGAAGTGCTCGTCGCCCGCCGCATCCCGTTCGTTTATATCGATGACGTCGAAACGATCGGCACCGGTTTGACGGAAGCCTTCCGCCTTTATCATCAAGGCCAGGGGCCGGTGGTGATTCTGGCGACGCAAAACGTGCTGGAGTCGACCCTGTCGCTGGAGGGCGCCGTCTGCGATCCCTCGCCGATCCCGGTTCTGTCGGCGGACGATCCGCTGCCGATGAGCGAAAGCCTGGCCCAGGCGATAGCGCTGATCAACCGCGGGCCGGAACGGCTGGTGTGGCAGTTGGGCCCGGTCAGCGACGACGAATACGCCCTGATCCATGACATCGCCGACGCCGCCGGCATCGCCCTGGTGGACTCGTTGGCCCATCCAGGCTCGGCGCCGAAATATTATCAGGGTCGGCGCAATCCCCACTACCTGGGCACCCTGGCGATTTACGGCTACAGCCCGCGCGTCTACAACTTCCTGCACACCAACGACAAGCTCAACGCCATGAGCGAGCAGAGCCTGTTTATGATCAAAAGCCGCGTCGCTCAGATCACCACCCCCTTCTCCGACGGCAGGCTGGAGCGCAAGGTTCACCTGGTGCAGCTTACGCACGATGAGCGCCATCTGTCGCCCTATGCCGATCTGCACCTGCACATGAACTGTCTGGCGTTCCTGCGCACGGTGAAAGCGCATCTCGACGTCGATCCGGCATTGCGGGAAAGACGCCGCGCGCTGATCGCCGCCTATCTCGATTCGCCTTCCGACGTGGTCAGCCAGCTTCCCAGTCTGCCCATGTCGGCCAACTACTTCTTCTGCCAGTTGAACCGAGTGATTGAAGAGCTGATCGAAACGGAGGGGTTCGATTTTACCGGCGTATATGACGTCGGCCGGTGCGGCATCTCCGCCGCGCGCAACGTCGCCAAAACGCGCCGCGGCTTTTCCGGCTGGTATGGCCGCGCCCTGATGGGCGACGCTCTGCTGGCCACCGGCTACCTGGCTTACACCAGCCCAAGCCACGTGATGGCGTTTATCGGCGACGGCGCTAAAGGGATCGTACCGGACATCCTGCCGGCTTTTATCGACAACATTCTTACCCATCCACAGTTGCTGAATAAAAGCATCACCGTCTTCTATTTATGCAACGGCGGGCTGTCCGTCATCAATACCTATCAGGAACGCATTCTGTTCAACCGCACCTCACGGCAAATGCGGTTGGTGAACGTCGAACAGCCGGACGTCGAACAAACGGTCAATAACTTCCATATCCAGAGCAAAACGCTTACGCATTTCGACGAAGACGTCATTCGCCAGGCGCTGACCACGCCGCACCGACTCAATCTGTTCTCCGTGGTGCTGGGGCACAACAATGAAGGCGACGGTATCTCGCTGGCCACCGCCAAAGGCTGGCAACGCGATCCGAGCGACCACGACGCCCTGCAGGAGCGCAAAGCCTGGGCGGCCCAACAGCCCGAATCGACCAGCACCGCCTTCGACCAAGATCCTACACAGGAAGCCACCTCATGAAATTCGGATTCATCGCTCATCCCACCTCGCTGGGGTTGAAACGTTACGTCAAAATGCTCGATCTGCTGCAACGCAACTCGACCGAGCAGCACAGCGGCTATACGCGTGAACTGTGGGAACGACAAAACCTGGTTCCCTTTATGAACTTCGCCAGGATCACCTCGGCGACCGGCGCCACTTGCGAAGGGGTGATCAAATACATGCCGCTGGTGGCGGATGAGATGCTGGCCGACGCACGCGGTATCGCCGCCAGGGTGGTCCAAGGCATCGAAGAGCTGGCCGGCGATGGCGCCGAACTGGTCGGTCTCGGCGGTTTTACCTCTATCGTTGGGCGACGCGGCGAAGCCACTGCGGAAAAGTCGCCGGTGCCGGTCACCTCCGGCAACTCGCTGACCACCTACGCCGGCTACAAGGCCTTGATGCAGATCCAGTCCTGGCTGGAAATCCGCCCGGAGGAGGAACCCGTCGCCATCGTCGGCTATCCGGGGTCGATCTGCCTGGCGCTAAGCCGTCTGCTGCTGGCGCACGGTTTCTCTCTCCATTTGCTGCACCGCGCCGGCAACCATGATCGCAGCGAACTGCTCAGCCATTTGCCCGAGGAGTATCACTCGCGCGTTACCCTGACCAGCGATCCCGAAGATCTCTACCCGCGCTGCAAACTGTTTGCCGCCGCGACCTCCGCCGGCGGCGTGATCGACCCCGCCAGACTGCAACCCGGCTCGATCTTCATCGACGTGGCGCTGCCGCGCGATATCGCTTCGGAAACGCGCCCGGCGCGGGATGACATTCTGATCATCGACGGCGGCTGCGTCACCGCCACCGATGCGGTCAAGTTGGGAGGAGAATCGCTCAACGTCACCATCAAGCAACAATTGAACGGCTGCATGGCGGAAACCATTGTGCTGGCGCTGGAAAACCGGCGGGAAAACTTTTCGCTGGGCCGCTATCTGGCGCCGGAAAAAGTGCTGGAGATCGGTGAAATCGCCGAGCGCCACGGGTTCTTCGCCTATCCGCTGGCCTCGTACGGCGAGCGCATCGATCGGCAGAGCGTGACCAATCTCAAGCGCTACTACCACCATGACATCTATGCCGTGGAATCGGCTGATGCGGCGTTGCCCGCATCGCGCCTGGCGTTTATCGACGCGGTCATCGCCCAAACGCCGGCCCGGGAAGACACCCTCGACCGCTATCATCAATACATCAACCCCATGATGGTGGACTTCCTCAAGTTGCAGCGCTGCGACAACGTTTTCCGCAGCGCCGCCGGCACCCAGTTGTATGACGATGCGGGCGAGGCTTTCCTGGACATGGTGGCGGGCTACGGGTGCCTAAACCTGGGCCACAACCCGCAGCCAGTGGTCAACGCGCTGAAAAACTACCTCGACGCTCAAGGCCCCAACTTCATTCAATACATTTCCATTCCCGAACAGACCGCCAAGCTGGCCGAAGTGCTCTGTCGTCTGGCGCCGGGCAACATGGGCCGGGTGTTCTTCAGCAACTCCGGCACCGAAGCCGTCGAGGCCGCGATGAAGATCGCCAAGGCCTCGACGGGCAAGCCGGGCATCGCCTATCTGCGCAACAGTTACCACGGTAAAACGCTGGGTGCGTTGTCCATCACCGGACGAGACAAACACCGCCGCTATTTCACACCGCTGCTGGACGCGATGGTGGAGGTGCCGTTCGGCGATCTCGCCGCGCTGCGGGAAGCGCTGAACCGTGAAGACGTCGGCGCGCTGATGATCGAACCGATCCAGGGCGAAGGCGGCGTGCATATCCCGCCCGCCGGTTACCTGCAGGCGGTGCAGCAGCTCTGCCGCGAGACCGGCGTGCTGCTGATGGTGGACGAAGTGCAAACCGGGCTTGGGCGCACCGGCAAACTTTTCGCCTGCGAATGGGACGGTATCGAGCCGGACGTGCTGATGCTGTCGAAATCCCTGTCCGGCGGCCTGATCCCCATCGGCGCCACGCTGTGCCGAGCCGATCTTTGGCAAAAAGCCTATGGCACGGCGGATCGCTTCCTGGTGCACAGCTCCACCTACGGCGGCGGCAACCTCGCCTCGGTCGTCGCCCTCAGCGCGCTGCGCGAGATCCTGGCGCAGGATTTGGTCGGCCATGCCGAACGGATGGGCGCCTACTTTAAGCAGGCACTGAGCGAGATCGCCGCCCGCTATCCGTTCGTCAGCGAGGTGCGCGGCCGCGGCCTGATGCTGGGGATCCAGTTCGACCAGGCGTTCACCGGCGCGGTCAACGCCTCCGCCCGCGAATTCGCCACCCGGCTGCCGGGCGATTGGCACACCACCTGGAAATTCTTGCCCGATCCGGTGCAAGCCCATCTGCGGGCGGCGATGGATCGCATGGAACAGGCGCTCGGCGAAATGTTCTGCATGAAATTCGTCACCAAGCTGTGCCAGGACCACAAGATCCTGACCTTCATTACCGCCAACAGCTCGACGGTGATCCGTATTCAACCCCCGCTCATCATCAGCAAAGCCGAGATCGACCGTTTCGTCGGCGCCTTTGCCACGGTGTGCGAGGAACTCTCCACCTTTTTAGACTAGGGAGCCAGCAATGCCTTTAACCAAGCAAGATGCCGTCAATCAGATGATGGGCTTTTTCCAGGCCAAGGCGCTGACCGCCGCGCTGGCGCTGAAGCTGTTCGATCAGCTGCGCGATCGGGACGCCGACGCGGCGCACATCGCCGCGCGGCTTGACTGCCCGGCGCGTTCGACCGAGCAGTTGCTCATCGCGCTGCGGGCCATGGGGTATCTCGACCAACGAGACGGCCTTTATCATCTGCCCGCCGCCCACCGGGCTTTTCTGTTGAGCGACGAACCGCAGTGGCTGGGATGGCTGGGCCGCCACATCGATACCTTCCTGTATCCGCTGTGGGGCGAGCTGAAAACGGCGGTGCGAAACGATGCCCACCAGCGCCGCACGGTATTCGGCGATGACCGCAGTTGGTTCGACATCCTGTACCAAAATCCGGACGACGTGGCGGACTTCCAGGAGTTTCTCGGTAAATTCGCCGCGCCCTTTATCGCCGGCTTTGTTCGCGATTACGACTTCTCGCAACACCGTGCGTTTTTGGATATCGGCAGCGGGATCGGCAGCCTGCCGATGGCGATCGCCGACGCTTATCCGGGGATCGCACTGGCGATCTGCGAACTGCCGCAGGCCTCGGCGTTTTTGCGCGACAAGCTGACGCTGCAAGGCTATGGCGAACGCATTGACGTCGTGGAGGGCGATGTCATCAGCGGCGATCTGCCGATCGGCGGCTATGACCTGATCCACCTGGGATGGATGCTGCACGACTACGCCCCGGAAACCCAACTGACCATCCTGCGCAACATCTATCGGGCGATGCCGGCCGGCGGCCGCTTCATCGCTTCCGAAACGCCGCTGAACGAAGACAAATCAGGGCCGGAATTTACCGCCCTGCTGTCGCTGAACATGCTGGTCTCCACCGACGGTGGCATAGAGAGCAGCGCGCAGGAATACCTGGACAGATTCCGTCTGGCGGGGTTCAGCAACGCGCGCATCATGAAAATTGCCGGCCCACGCACCCTGATCGTCGGCGAAAAATAACCAGTTAGCAACGGGAGCTCGCAATGTTAGAAAGCAAATTGATCCAGCATATCGCCACCCAGTATCTGGATGGCGATCACGACGGCCTGAACGCTCAAACCCCGCTGTTTGAACTGAACGTCGTCGATTCCGCCTCCATTTTCGATCTGGTGGATTTTCTGCGTCAGGAGTCTCATGTCGCCATCGGCATGCATGAGATCCATCCGGCGAACTTCGCCTCGGTGCAGGCGATGGTCGCGCTGGTGCAACGGTTGCAAGCGCAAGTCGCCGCAGGGGGTGTCGCATGAGCGTTCACGCCGTCGATAGCGCCGCAAACGCGCATGAAGCCGTCCGGCAGTCGGTGCTGCACACCTTCGCCCGGCTGACCGAGTATGAACCGTCGGCACTGGCCCTGACCAGCCATCTGGAAAACGATTTGGGCGTCGACTCCATCGCGCTGGCGGAAATTGCCATGGTGCTGAACCGTCAGTTTCAATTAAATACGCCGCTGGAGATCCAGGAGATCAAAACCATTCAGGATGCGCTCGACGGTATTTTGCAGCGCGGTTTCACGCTGCCGACGCCGAACGCCGCCGCGCAACCTGCCCCCGAGACGCCTCAGGCCTGGTTGAGTGCTCTCGTGCGCCAGGTGTTCGCCACCCACAGCGGATATGAAGTGCGTGATCTGTCCCCCGACGCCGCCATCGAAGGCGACCTGGGCATCGACTCCGTCGCGGTGGTGATGGCGCGCAACGAGCTGCTCAAAACGCTGGGCCTGGACGATAACGCAGCGCTGGCGGAGTGCCGCACGTTGGCTGAGCTGGAGCACAACCTGGCGGCGCGGCTGGTTCAGGAACAGGGCGAAGCGTGGTTCAGCCGCTTTGGCCAGCACACCCCCGCGTCCGCTGCGCCGCAGCCCACCAAAGCGCCCGCGTCGCCGGACGCGCGCGATGAGCTCGGCGATCCGCGCACCATGCGGGACTTCGTCGGCATCGAGCACCCGGATTTGTTCCATAAAACGCGTGAGTTTGGCGCTTTTTATCGCGATAAAAAACAGCGTCAGCTTTACTGGTACGGCATGCCGCTTGAAACGCCGTGCAAAAACCGCGCGGTCATGTTCGACGAGATCACCGGCAAAAGCCGCGAATTTCTGATGTTCGGCTCCAACAGCTATCTGGGATTGTCGAACCATCCGGAAGTGATCCACGCCATCCAGGACGCCGCCGGCCTGTACGGCGCCACCAATACCGGGTGCCGCATCATCGCCGGCAGCAACGTGCTGCATCTGGAATTGGAGCGCAAACTGGCCAAGCTCAAAGGGCGCGAAGACTGCATCGTCTATCCGTCCGGCTACTCGGCCAACCTGGGATGCATCTCGGCTCTGACCAGCCGACACGACCTGGTGTTCACCGACGCCATCAACCACATGAGCATCCAGGACGGCTGCAAGTTGGCGGGCGCGCAGCGGAAAATTTATGACCACTCTTTGACCAGCCTTGAGAAATCGCTGGCCAAATACGCCGATCACCCCGGCGGCAAGCTGATCGTCACCGATGGCGTTTTCAGTATGCACGGCGATATCGTCGATCTGCCGCGCCTGATGAAGCTGGCCGAACGCTACGGCGCACGCGTATTGGTCGACGACGCGCACGCGACCGGCGTCTTGGGCAAAACCGGCTCGGGCACGGCGGAACACTTCAATATGAAAGGCCGGGTGGATCTCGAGCTGGGCACCATGAGCAAGGCGCTGTCGGGGTTAGGCGGCTTCGTTTGCGCCGATGGCGAAGTGGTCGAATACCTGCGTTTCTACTCCAACTCCTATGTGTTCGCCGCCACCATCCCCGCCGCAGTCGCCGCCGGCGTGATCGCCTCCATCGACGTGATGCTGCGTGAACCCGAGCGACTGGCCAAGCTGTGGGACAACATCTACTACTTCCGCACGCTGCTGCTTAACGCCGGTTTTGACCTTGAGCATTCCGACTCGGCCATCATTCCGGTGGTGGTGGGTGACGACGCCAAAACGCTGCTGTTCGGCCGCGCCGTCCGGGCGCGCGGGCTATTCTGCCAGACCGTGGTCTTCCCGGGCGTCAGCGTGGGTGACGCCCGCTTACGCATCAGCGTGACCAGTGAACACACGCGTGAAGATCTGGATGAAGCCTACGCCATTTTGGTGGCGGCGGCGCTGGAGACCGGCGTGCCGGTCAACGGCGATGTCCGACGGGAAGAGCGCGCACGCGCCGCCGAGGTCTGACATCATGGCAACCTTCATTTCACCGATACTGGAGGCCCTGTTCCGGCACGCCCGCCAAGCGCCGGAAAGCACCGCTCTGCTGTGCGGCGATCGGCGCTGGAGCTATCGTCGCCTGGCCGATCGCGCCTGCATGATGGCGGCGGCGCTGCGACATGCCGGGTTAAAGCAGCAGGCCGTGCTGCTCAACCTGCAGAAAGGGCCCGACGCCGTCGCCGCCATGTACGCATGTTGGCTGAGCGGCAACCACTATGTCCCTATCGATTTCAGCCAACCGACGGCGCGCATCGAACGCATTATCGCTGCCGCCTCACCCGCGCTGATCGTCGATGAGGGCTGGTTGAGCGCGCTCGATGGCCGCATCGATCTCGATGGCGCCTGGCCGGAAGCGATCGCCGCGCTCGGCTCCCCCCTCGCCGCCATTCTCTATACTTCAGGCTCCACAGGCACCCCGAAAGGGGTGCAAATCACCCATGACATGCTGACGTTTTTCATCGGCTGGGCCGTCAGCGATACACAACTGACGGCGCGCGACGTGCTGGCCAATCATGCCAGTTTCGCCTTTGATCTGAGCACCTTCGATCTGTTCGCCGGCGTTTGCGCCGGCGCCGCGACCTGGATCGTGCGCGAAGATGAACAGAAAGATTGCCAGGCTCTCGTTCGCGGATTGCAAACGCACGGCGTCACTCTGTGGTACAGCGTGCCTTCGATTTTAGCCATGCTGGAAAAGAGCGCGTTGCTGGCGCCATCGACGGTGAAAACGCTGCGCCAGGTCACGTTCGCCGGTGAGCCTTATCCGGCCGCCGCGCTGAGGCGTCTGGTTGCGCATCTGCCGGCCCGGTGCCGCGTCAGCAACTGGTATGGCCCGACGGAAACCAATGTCTGCACCGCCTACGCGCTGGATCGAACGCAGTTGGCGACGCTGGAGCAGATCCCCATCGGCCATCCGTTGCCCGGCTTGACGGCGCAGTTGGTCGATGAACAGGGGCGCCTGCAGCCGATTGACGGTACGCCGGGCCGACGCGGAGAATTGCTGATCGGCGGGCCGTGCGTTACCCCCGGCTACAGCAACGTCGCCTCATCGCGGCAAGCGCAATGGCATCCGCGCCAATGTCACGCGACCGGCGACTGGGTGGAGACGACGGCGAATGGGCTGGTCTACCGCGGCCGGCTGGACGACATGGTGAAAATCAACGGCTACCGGGTGGAATTGGGTGAGATTGAATCGATCCTTCATCACCATCCCTCGGTCAGCCAGGCCGCACTGTATGTCGAGCTCGGCGAGCTGAAGCAAAGACTGATCGCCGTGATCACCCTCCATCCCGGCGCGCTCCGCCCCAACCTGCTGGAGCTCAAGCAGTTCCTGCAGCCCAGGCTGCCCGCCTATATGCTCCCCAGCCAACTGGTGGTCGCCGACAGTCTGCCCACCAATGCCAACGGCAAGGTGGACAGAGGACGTTTGTCCGAGGTGAACGCGCGATGAACCAGGAAATTCATGCCGCGCCGCTGGTGCTGGTCGGCATCGGCTGCGCACTGCCCGGCATCGATCGTATCGATCTGTCCAACGGCGCCGCCTGGTCGGCGCTGTTCGACGCCCCGCCGCCGATGCCGTGGAGCGATGCGGCCGCGCCGATCCGCGGTCGCCAGATCGACGACGCCGCGTTTGATTTCAAAAAATTCGCCATCCCGCCGCTGTTTCGACTGGCGGTCAGCCGCGAGACCCGCCTGGCGCTGCAGGCCGCCTCCGCCGCCATGCAGCATCTGACGTTATCCGACGCGTTGCGCGACCGCTGCGATCAATTTTGCGCCACCCATTTGGGCAGTGATGCGGCCTATCGCAACGCCACCAAAATCGGCGCGCTGCGCAGGCTGGCCGAACGGCTTGACGCTCAGGGGCTCTCACCGGCAGCGGTCATGCGCCGGATTGACGATTACAAACAGCCGCTGGCCCAGGCGTTCGGCAGTTCATCCCACGATCGCGTAGGGGAAATGGCCTCCAGCATTCCCGCGCGCATCGCCCATTTCGCCCGCACGCGCGGTAAATGCCAAACCCTCGACGGCGCCGATCTGGGCGGCCTGCGCTTGCTGCAGTTGGCGCAAGACTGTTTTCGCCATGCCGACAGCCGCATGGCGGTGCTGACCGCCGTACAATGCTTCCACCATCAACCCCAGGCGGACATGCTGTTGGCGCAGGGCGTTTCCTCTTCGGCCTGTTGGCTGGAGGGGGCGATCAGCCTGGTCGTTTGCCCGCTGGACGTCGCTCAGGAACAGGGATGGCCAGCGATCGCGCAATTGTCGACCCTGATCGCCGAACGACAGGATGCCGCGCCGAGCGCCGGCTATTTTGCCGGCGCCAATCAGGTTTTCTGCCATCTCCTCGACATGCTGTTGCAACGGCAACAGACGTGCGCCGGCCACTCGTTCACCGGCTACCGCTGGCGGATTGACGCGGCGTCTCCCCCCTCATTAAAACCGACGGCTTCGCCACGCATCAGCATCATCGACTATCAGCCCATCACCGCGCAGGGGCTGGATAAAGCGCGTTTCTGGCAGGCCTTGCGCAACGGTGAGGACGCCCTGCGCGATCACAGCCCCGAGCAGTTGCACCCCGGCGCCTTCGTGCGACCCACGCCGCAAAAGCTCAGCGCCTACACCGCTCATGCCATGTGCTTCCCGACGCACGATCCGGTGCGGCTTGAGCTGACGCGGCCTATGATGCCGGCCAAAAAGCAGCGCCTCGACGTCACACAACTGCACGCCCTCAACGGCTGCGCGGCGTGGCCCGACAGCCTGCGACGCTTTGAACGCATCGCCATTATCGTCGCCAGCAACCTGTCTTTGAGCGCCGATCGACAACAGGCCATGAGCGCGCTGTGGCCGGCATTGCCTTCCGCCGACGTCCCCCTTTCGCCACCGCCCCAACCCGCGATCAACCGCTGGAGCTGGCATGGCGCCTGCGGCCTCGGCACCGCGCAGCTGTTGGCGCAACAGCTCGGCGTCGAGGCGGACTGCTACGCGGTCGAGGCGGCCTGCGCCAGTTCGCTGGCCGCCTTGCACAATGCGGTCAGGGCGTTACAGGCCGGCCGCTACGATGCGGTGCTCGTCGGCGGCATAGAAACGGCGACGCTCGAACGCGATATGGTGCTGTGCAGCGCGCAAATGATGCTTTCCGCTTCGCGTATGCGACCTTTCGCCCGACAAGCCGACGGTTTTACTCCCGGCGACGGTGGCGGCTTCTTCATTCTGACCGGCCAGGCGACATCGCGGGCCATCGCCACCATCGAAGCGATATCGGGATCTTGCGACAGCTATTCCATGACCGCGCCCGATCCCGAGGGCCAGGCGTTGGCAATCGAAAAAACCCAGAGCCTGAGCGCCGTCGAAGCGCGCCAGATACAGTATCTCGAAGCGCACGGCACCGGCACCGAACTGGGCGATCGGGCAGAAGTCGCGTCATTGCATCAGGGGTATCACCGCGCCGCGCGCGCCCCTTTGTACATCGGTTCGGTAAAGTACAACTTCGGCCACTGTTTCGCCGGCGCCGGTGCGCTCAGCCTGTGTAAAGTGCTGAGCGCTTTCGAACACGGTCAAATCCCGCCCACGCCGGTGGCGACATTGAATGCCGAACTGCCGCTGGCGGCGATCCCGGCCGAAATCCCACAAATCGCGCTCGACTGGCCACAGGGTGAAGACGGGCGTCGGGCGGCGATCAACGGCTTTGGCACCGGTGGCATCAATTACCATTTGCTTATCCATCAACCCATTTAAAAAGGCCGCCCAGATGCACATTATCGTCCATAAGATTCGGCTAAAAGACATCGCCCACCGCGCCGCGTTTCGCGACTGGGTGGAGACGACCGATTACCAGGCTTGCCGCCACCTCGATGCGGTACGCGCCTTCGATGTCATCGAAGTCAGCCCTTCGGCGGAGGCGCCGTTTCACTTTATCGAAATCATTCAGCTGAACTCGCTGAAAATGTTCGAGCGCGAGATGCAAACCCCGCTGTTTCAAAGCCTGGTTGAACGCTTTAATCAGTTGGCGGAAGTCGTTGACGAAATCAGCGGAGAACGCATCGCCGATGGTTATCGAGCTTAGCGTGGCGCCGCGTATCGTCATCGCGCTGGGCGGCCCCCACCGCTGCGCCGCCGTTCGGGGATTGCGGCATCTGTCGGCGGTGAAAAACCACGCGCGGGCACAGGCCATCGCGCTGCTGAACCGGACATGGTGCCGGGGGGACGCGACCGGCTTTACGCTGCGCCATGAGGCGAGTGGACAACCGTTCGGCGAACACCTCCTGCTGGGACGCCGCCACGTTTCTCTCAGCCATTCGCATGCCTGGTACGCCAGCGCCACCGGCGATATCCCGCTCGGCATCGATCTGCAGCATTATCGCCCCTTCTCCGGCGCGGCGCTGCGCTGGGCCTTTGGCGAGGCGGAACAGCGATTGGGACGCATACAGGCCTGCGCCGTCTGGGCCATTCGCGAAGCATTTTTAAAAAGCCACGGCCGCGGCCTGCCCTACGAATTGCGGACGATCGGCATCGACTGGCACACCGGGTTGGTCTCAAGCGCCGACGGCAGTTTGGCGAGCAGACGCTTCTGGCTGTGGCGCAGCCTGGACTGGGCATGCGCACTCTGCTTTCCGGCGGAGGAGAGCATGTCGTTCAGAGCGAACGTTACCGTATTTTCCCTGCCCGCCCCTTCCGCTTTCGGAGCCTTATCATGACCCAAGACCTTTTCGCCGCGGCGCTGCAACAGGCCGTGGACATCGCGCGGCAGGCGCCCTCTTCACACAACTGCCAACCCTGGTCTCTCCACTATAACGCCGCCGCCCGATGTGGCCGGTTGGCTATCGACCGCCGTCGCGCCTTGCAGAGCCTGCCTTCGCTGGAACGCGAGATGCTGATGAGCTGCGGGATTTTCTTCGAGTACCTCAGCGCGCTGCTCAACTGTGCAGGCTCGCCTCTCGCCTGGCGTTGGGAGCATGGCCCCACGCATTTACTGAGCTTTGCCCCCGCCGCGCCTGCCGCGCCCGATCGCGCCGCCCATCGCCAATTGGCGCAGCTGATCGGCGAGCGGCATACCGCACGAGCGGCCTATCAGCCTACGCCAATCAATGAAGCGCAGCGGATGCAGCTGCAGACCCTGTTCGACGGAACGGCGAGTTCGCTCAGTATCGCAGGTGACGAACGCGCTCGCCGTCGGGTCGCGCAGCTCACCGCTCGTCACGCCGCGCTCGATTTCTCGGATCGCCAAGCCTGGCGCGAAACCTATCAATACATCCGCTTCAACGAACGGCAGCCTACCGACGACGGTTTTCACCTGCACCACCTGTTTGGCCCGGTATCCCCAGCATTCAAGCGCTTCTTCCAAGTGGCGTTTCATCCTCGCTTAAGCCGGCTGGCGACCGGGCTGCGCTTGCCGGCTTATATGGCGCAAGGGCTGGCGCAACGCGTCGCGGAAGGCCCGCAATACCTGGCGCTGTGTCTGGACGACGAAAGTGCCGAGCACCTGTTCGCCACCGGCATGCGGCTTGGACGTCTGTGGCTCACGCTGCAACACTGGGGTTGGGGATTGCATCCGATCAGCGTTCTGGTGCAACACGCCGAGGCGCGTCGCGAGCTCGCAGCAACCCTGGCGCTCAGCGCTCCCCCGGTGTTTTTTGCCCGCTTCGGCCACCTGCAACAATGGGGCAGCGCAGCGCCCAGACGCAGCTGGCAAAGCATTTTGACCGCGCCGCCATCCGGCGAATGCGCGCCCCCGGGGAACGATTTCCCCTAATCCGCTGAGGAGAACACAATGAACGTATGGATTGCTTTGGCCGCTGTTTTGTTGATCCTTGCCCTGCTGGCGTTTATTACCAGCCGCGGCGCTCAGGACACTCGCCCGATGTTTCTGTGGGGGTTCAACGCCATGGGGCCGGTTACCCTGGTCTATTGCTATTTCGGCGAGGGCGATCTGAGCCACAAAGCCCTGATCCTTGTCATGGTCGGCCTGTACCTGCTGCGCATGAACATCGTGCTGACACGTTGGTACGGCAACACCGCCGCGGCCAAACTCAAGGACGTGATGCCCACGCAGCAGGTGCCATGGCTGGCGGTGATGATGGTCATGATCTTCGGCGGCCTGTACTGCCTGCCCTTCTACTGGGCCAGCCAGCTGCAGGGGCCGTGGGGCGCGCTGCAATGGCTGGCCATTGGGGTCTACCTGATAGGCACGCTGTTCCACTTCGGCAGCGATTATCAAAAACGGCGCTTCAAACAGGATCCGAACAATAAAGGCCGGCTGCTGAACAGTGGCTTTTGGGGGTTGGCGCGCCATCCGAATTATTTCGGCGACTTTCTTATTTTCGTCAGCTTCGGGCTGCTTGCCGGCAACCTGTTTGGCCTGATCGCACCGCTGACTAACCTGGTGCAGTATTTCGCCGACGCCATTCCCAAAAGCGAGAAAATGGCAGAGAAGCGCTACGGTGAGGTTTGGCGCAACTATAAACGTCAGGTTAAATGTTTCATTCCTTTCGTGCTGTAACCCCAACGCGGCAGCGCGGTTCGGGCAAGCCGACCGCGCTGCCGCCGATAAAACACCTTGTTATACAACACAAAACGACCGTCACGCCCGCGCAAGTAAAAACCGCCTTGACCTTACCCTTGCTGGAAGGTTTAAGCTCCCTTCTTAGTGAAAACAGGTCAGGCGGTTAACCTTTAAACACCGCCCTTAAGCAAGGAGTCCAATCATGTCACACACCACTATGCTGGCATTGCAGGGGCTGTCCTGCATGAACTGCGCGCAGCGGGTGAAAAAAGCCCTGGAAAGTCGCAGCGATGTCGAACAGGCCGAGGTTAACGTCCAATACGCCAAAGTGACCGGCGAAGCGCCGGACAGCGCATTGATCGACAGCGTGATCGCCGCCGGTTATCAGGCCGAAGTCGCGCCGCACGCCGATACCGAACTGCAGCTGACCGGCCTGAGCTGCATGCACTGCGTCGGCACCACCCGCAAGGCGCTGGAAGCGGTGCCGGGCGTGTTCGCCGCCGAGGTCGAGATCGACAGCGCGAAAGTGTACGGCGATGCCGATCCGCAGGCGCTGATCGCCGCAGTAGAACACGCCGGTTATCACGCCAGCGTGGCGGGTGCCGTCGTCCCAAAAACTGAGCCGTTGACTGACGCAACACCTTCGTTGCCGGACGTTCAGCCAGCGGCGCAACCTTCCCTTCCGGCAACCGACAGCGCGGACGACAGCGTACAGCTGCTGCTCAGCGGCATGACCTGCGCCAGCTGCGTCAATAAAGTGCAGCAGGCGCTGCAAAGCGTCCCCGGCGTGGAGCACGCCCGCGTCAACCTGGCGGAGCGCAGCGCGCTGGTGACCGGCGCCGCCGATGCGCAAGCGCTGGTGGCGGCGGTGGAAAAAGCCGGCTACGGCGCCGAGATGATCCAGGACGAAACCGAACGTCGCGAACGCCAGCAGCAGACCGCTCGCGCCAACATGAAGCGCTTTAGCTGGCAGGCGGCGCTCGGTCTGGCGCTGGGGATCCCGCTGATGGCCTGGGGGCTGTTCGGCGGCAGCATGACGCTGACGCCGGAAACCCAGCGCCCCTGGCTGCTGGTCGGCGTCATCACCCTGGCGGTGATGGTGTTCGCCGGCGGGCACTTCTACCGCAACGCCTGGCGCGCGCTGATGAACGGCAGCGCCACCATGGACACCCTGGTGGCGCTCGGCACCGGCGCCGCCTGGCTCTACTCGATCGCCGTCAACATTTGGCCCGATTTCTTCCCGATGGCGGCGCGCCACCTCTATTACGAGGCCAGCGCGATGATCATCGGTTTGATCAACCTCGGCCATGCGCTGGAGCAGCGCGCCCGCCAGCGTTCTTCGCAGGCGCTGGAGCGGCTGCTGGATCTGACGCCGCCCACCGCGCGCCTGGTGACCCACGACGGCGAGCGCGATATCCCGCTGGCGGAGGTGCAGCTCGGCATGACGCTGCGGCTGACTACCGGCGATCGCGTGCCGGTCGACGGTGAAATCGTACAGGGCGAGGTCTGGCTCGATGAAGCTATGCTGACCGGCGAAGCGGTGCCGCAGCAGAAAGGCGCCGGCGACACGGTGCATGCCGGGACGGTGGTCGACGACGGCAGCGTGCTGTTCCGCGCCGCCGCCATCGGCAGCCAAACCACGCTGGCGCGCATCATCAAACTGGTGCGTCAGGCGCAGAGCAGCAAACCGGCGATTGGCCAACTGGCTGACCGCGTCTCGGCAGTGTTCGTGCCGGCGGTAGTGGCGATCGCCCTGTTCAGCGCGGCGATATGGTACTTCTTTGGCCCGCAGCCGCAGCTGGTCTATACGCTGGTGATCGCCACCACGGTGCTGATCATCGCCTGCCCGTGCGCATTGGGTCTGGCGACGCCGATGTCGATCATCTCCGGCGTCGGCCGCGCGGCGGAGTTCGGCGTGCTGGTGCGCGACGCCGACGCCCTGCAGCAGGCCAGCCAGCTGGACACCCTGGTGTTCGACAAAACCGGCACCCTGACCGAAGGGAAACCGCAGGTGGTGGAGATCCTGACCTTCAATCAGGTCAGCGAACAGCAGGCGATCGGCTGGGCCGCCGCGCTGGAACAAGGCTCCAACCACCCGCTGGCGCGCGCCATCATGGAACGCGCCGCCGGGCAAACGCTGCCGCAGGTCGCGCAGTTCCGCACCCTGCGCGGCGCCGGCGTCAGCGGGGAGATCGACGGCGTGCAGGTGCTGCTGGGCAACGCCGCGCTGCTGGAACAGCATCAGGTCGCGACCGCCGAACTGGATGCGCCGATGCGCGCCCAGGCCGAACGCGGCGTAACGCCGGTGCTGCTGGCCGTGGACGGTAAACCGGCCGCGCTGTTCGCCATTCGCGATCCGCTGCGCGAGGACAGCGTCGCGGCGCTGCAGCGCCTGCACCAGCAGGGGTATCAGCTGGTGATGCTGACCGGCGACAACCCGGTAACCGCCAACGCCATCGCCAAAGAGGCCGGTATCGATCGGGTGATTGCCGGCGTGCTGCCGGACGGCAAAGCGGCGGCGATCAAACAGTTGCAGGCGCAGGGCCAGCGCGTGGCGATGGTCGGCGACGGCATCAACGACGCCCCGGCGCTGGCGCAGGCCGACGTGGGCATCGCGATGGGCGGCGGCAGCGACATCGCCATCGAGACCGCCGCCATCACCCTGATGCGCCACAGCCTGCACGGCGTAGCGGATGCGGTGGAGCTGTCGAAGGCCACGCTGCGCAACATGAAGCAGAACCTGTTCGGCGCCTTTATCTACAATACGCTGGGCATTCCGATCGCCGCCGGCGTGCTCTACCCGCTGACCGGCACGCTGCTCAGCCCGGTGGTGGCGGGCGCGGCGATGGCGCTGTCGTCCATTACCGTGGTCAGCAACGCCAACCGGTTGCTGCGTTTTAAACCGCAGAAGTGATCGCCGGGGCGCCGTCATGGCGCCCCGCTGTTTTCCGGGCTTTCCTGCGCGGCGGATAGCGTTTAGCATGAATAACGATTTCCCCTCGCCTTTCATGCTGAAACGCGCACCCGTTATTCAGGAGCCACGCCGTATGGGTCAACTGTTACGCCGCCTCGCCGCCTTTCTCGGCCTGATCTCGCCCAAGCGTTACGCTTATCCGGCGTTGGACATCACCCTGCCTGGCGATCGTCGGCTGCATCTGGTGGGCAGCATCCATATGGGCACCGTCGATATGTCGCCGTTGCCGCCCCGGCTGGCCGCCCGGCTGCAGCAGGCCGACGCGCTGATCGTCGAAGCCGATATCACCGACTCCGCCTCCCCTTTCGACCACGCCGAGCTGCAGCCGGAGCTGGAACAGCGCCTGTCCGCCGAAGAATATCAACGGTTGCTGGCGCTGTGCCATGAGCTGGGCGCCGACCCGCACGCCTTCGCTACCCTGCCCGGCTGGCAGGTGGCGCTGATGATGCAGGCGCGCCAGGCTCAGCGTTTGGGGCTGCGCGCGGAATATGGCGTGGACTATCAGCTGCTGCAGGCCGCCCGGGCGCAGGACAAACCGGTGATCGAGCTGGAAGGCGCGCAGCAGCAGCTGGCGATGCTGGAACAATTGCCGGAGGGCGGCATTGCGCTGCTGCGCGATACGCTGGAACACTGGCATACCAACGCGCGGCTGCTGCAAACCATGGTGAGCTGGTGGCTGGACGCCAAACCGCGCGGTACGCTGGACACGCTGCCCGCCACCTTCAGCGCCGGGCTGTATGACGTGCTGATGCATCAGCGCAATCGCGACTGGCGGCATCAGCTGGAGGCGCTGCCTGCCGGTGACTATGTGGTGGCGGTTGGCGCATTGCACCTGTACGGCGAGGATAACCTGCCGGCGATGCTGCAGCCGCAGGGGTAAAAAAGAGGCCAATATCGCTATTGGCCAGTCAAAGAGGAATTTCTTGTATTCTAGTTATACGCATAGCAACCGTGTTAACGGTTACAGTAAACAGGGTAGCAACCCGGTGAATATCTTGGCAACCCGCTTTATGTAACAGCCGCTCAGGTTGCCGGGCAGGTTGGATTTTTGTATTTTTAAGGCTGGTTATCACCCTTTCCCCGCCGGGGACATTTTGGACAACACATCATGACGCCCGCAGTCGTTCTGCTTGAGAAACAAAAGGTCGCCTTCACCCTCCATCCTTATCACCACGACAGCGACGAAACCAACTTCGGCGACGAGGCGGTGAGAAAGCTGGGGCTGGATGCCGATCGGGTTTACAAAACCTTGCTGGTGGCGCTGAACGGCGACGCCAAACACCTGGCGGTGGCGGTCACCCCGGTCGCGACCCAGTTGGATCTGAAGAAGGTCGCCCGCGCGCTCGGCGCCAAAAAGGCCGAGATGGCCGATCCGCAGTTGGCGCAGCGCGTCACCGGTTATCTGGTGGGCGGCATCAGCCCGCTGGGGCAGAAAAAACGGCTGCCGACGGTGATCGACAGCCCGGCGCAAGCGTTCGCCACCATCTACGTTTCCGGCGGCAAACGCGGGCTGGACATCGAACTGGCCGCCGCCGATCTGTGCCGCCTGCTGGCCGGCAGCTTCGCCGACATCGCCAAACGCGACTGACGCCGCGCGCTCAGCGGCACACCACCGTGGCGTCACAGGCCGCCAGCGTCTCCACCAGGCGGTCCTCCAGCGCCTTCACCTGCGCGCCCGGCACCAGATAGTTATTGCTGATGATGGCGAATGCCAGCGGCCGCCCGGTCGCCGAATCGACATAGCCGCTGAGCGACGATACGCCGGTCATGGAACCGCTCTTGGCGTGGGCGCGCCCCGCCGCCGCGCTGTTCACCATGCGGCTTTGCAGCGTGCCGCCCACCAGCAACCCCGGCTCGCCCGCGACGGGCAAGGCGTGATACCAGTCGGCGAACCACGGCTGTTTTCTGGCCGCCAGCAGCAGCGTCGTCAGCTGTTGCGGCGTGATCTGGTTCATGCGCGACAGCCCTGAGCCGTCCACCTGGCGATACGCGTCGGCCGCGACGCCCTGGCTTTGCACAAATCCGTTTATCGCCCGAAGGCCGGCGTCCCAATCCCCTTTACCCTGCGTCTTGCGGCCCATCGCCTTGGTCAATATCTCGCCGTAGCCGTTATTGGAGACTTTCAGGAAGGTGACGGCCAGGCGGGAGAGCGGCGGAGAGGTTTTTTCCGCCAGCAGCTGTGCGCCGGCCGGCGTCACGCCCTCTTCAACCTTGCCGCGCAGAGTGATGCCGTGCGCGCGCAGAGCATGTTGCAATAAGGCGCCGACGACGAGGGACGGTTGATCGACGGTAATCAATCGCGAGTTGGCCTCCGCCTGCGCGGCGATGGTGCCGCTGACCACGATCCGGTTGCTGCCCGGCCGGCGCTCGTACGTCAGCGCGGTGTCACTACCGGTGGTGGTGCGGTTGACCAGCGTCACCGCGTCATTGGCGGGATAGAAGCTCACCCGTCCCGGCGCGCCGGCGCGGGCGCCCGGCCGCACCGCCACCTGCACCACGTTGATATCGCCGCCGGGAGTAAAGGCGTAGTTCAGCGCCGAGATCGGCGCAGCGAAGGCGAAAGGTTCATCGTCCCAGCTCCAACCGGCGCCGAATGGCGTCTGATCGAAGGCGCCGGCATCCAGCAACAACCGCCCCTGTATATGACGGATGCCGCGCTGCGCCAGCGCTGCGGCGAAGGTGTCGAGATCGTCCGGATGCAGCGTCGGGTCACCGCTGCCCTGCAGATAGAGATCCCCTTGCAGGGTGTCGCCGCGCTGTTTACCGGCGGTCAACAGCCGGGTTTCAAAGCGGTAATCGGCCCCCAGCACGCCGAACGCCGCCAGAGAGGTGAACATCTTCATGTTGGAAGCCGGCGCCAAACGCTGATCCGCGTGCGCCTGATACAGCACGGCGCCGCTCTCGGCATCGCGCACCATCACGCCGCTCGACGCCCCAACCAGCGCCTTGTCCTGGCCGAGGGCCGCCAGCGCCTGGCTGAGGGTTTGTTCGTGACGTTGGCCGGATGACGAACACCCCGCCAGCGCCACGATGGCGGGCAGCAGCCAGCCTGCGGTTTTCAACATGTCATCTTCCTGTTTGCGTTATCAAAACCAAATTGTCGCTCAGGCTATCATTGGAAGGCGGCGGCGTCCTGTTTTCCATTCACTAAACAACGATTTTTGCTTATTGATATTATAAAACAAGCAATAATAAGAATTGCTAAACAATCAAGGCAATAAAGTTTGAATATGAACTATATTATGTGAAATAACCTTTAATATAATGTTAATGTTTTTAATGTGTCTTGTTGACAATAAACAAAGCCAAAGCTATCGTTACTCCCCATTAAAACTCACAACCTATTATTAATAACAATTTACTTATATGAATTTTAAAATGTGATCTCACTCACTGACTTCCATAGGGAATAACACGCCATGTCTGAAAATACAGGGCCCGATGGTCATCAAGTTATTTTTGATGGCGCGGGCATCGGTGACTTTTGTCCTGAAACGTCGCTGCTTGAAAACTTTGAAAGATTAAATATCGACATTCCCAACCTATGCCGAAAGGGGAGGTGCGGCTGTTGCAAATTACTTCTAATCAGCGGAAATATACGCCATGAAAAACAGAGTGCCTTATGCGAAGAGGAGTTAGAAGAGAATATTATTCTGGCCTGCTGCGCCTATTCACAATCGGATATTGAAATAGAACTCTATTAATAAGGATTAACCGATGAGCCTCATTGAAACCACGTTGAAAAAATGGGATCGCGCCGCGATTGTTCGCTCCCGCCCGCGTCGCCTTCTCAACGAACAGGACAGCCAATCAACCCTTTTCTTCCCCCTCGAACGTCTGCCGCTGTGCCTCCATCCGCGCGTTGCCGCGCTCGGTGAACAAGCCTTGCGCTATATTCAGGTACAAACCCTCTACCATTACCTGAATGGCATCGCCAACATCGAGTTGGATATCATCAATGATTCCAGTTACAAGCTCTATAAAAACGCGGTCGGCGTAGACTTTCCGCTTGAAATGCGCTTAGACGCGCTGACTGTGGTCGTGGATGAGTCCTATCACGCCCTGGTGGCGCTGGATCTGATCAATCAGGTAGAGCAGATGACGTCCATTGCGCCGCTGCCGATGCCAAAAGATACCGAGGCCTCCTATGCCCTGGCTCAATCGTTGGCAATGGGGGACGAACGTCTGCGCGAACTGCTGCGACTGGTTTGCGTGTCCCTGTCGGAGCAGGCGCTGACGACCGATCTGATCGATGTGATCAACAACGAAGATATTTTCCCGACCTTCTATCTGGTGATGAAAGATCACGTTGCGGATGAAGGCCGCCATGCCCGCTTCTCACAGCAGGTGCTGAGCCATATCTGGTGCCACAGCGACGCGGCGACCAAGCAAGCGTTGCAACAACCGATTTTGGCTTTCCTGGAAGGCTACGCAACCGACGCTATCGCCAAAGATTTCAGCGCCTGCATGTTGCGCCAACTAGGACTGACAGAAGCGGAAATTATCGACATCATCGCAGACACTTATCCAGCAACGCATGTTAAACCGTGGGAAACCAATAATATCGTCACGGAGCAAATGTTGGTGGCGCTGAATAAATCGGGCATTCTGGCTGATTTGCCTATCGCCGATGCGCTGCATGCAACAATCTAATTAACCGGTATAAAAATCCAGCACCTTTGATATTCCGCAAGGGAAACCATTATTCTCAGGAAGCAAAAATGGAATTACTTCATATTGGCTATTTCGGCGACAGTGCCTGCGGTAAATTATTAACCGACGAAATCCGGGAATACGGCCATCAGGTTAGCTTTATCAGTCTCGAACACCGTCCAACCGAAAAGCTCGACCTTATTATCACCACTGAAAATAACGCTGAAACAATACGACGACTGCAACAGCAGGGAAAAAATCTGCTGACGCTCGCAACCAATAAAAAAAATATTAACGACATTGACACCCTGCAAAACCAAGAACACTTTTCTCTGTACTTTAGCTCCGCCGGCCAGGCCGCTTATCTGTGCGATGCGCTGTCGGATATGGCCGCTGACGCCCAACTTCCCCTGCTGCAGGAAAGGCTTGTCGACATTGTGGTCGAGCTGTCGCGTGGCGGTATACCGCCGGTACAAGAACTTCCCTACCGCTTGGCGCGTAAATACTATGCCGAATCACCGACGCGCATGCGCGAATTGACCGCATTGCTGATGGAACGTCTTGGCGATCAGATGCAGGGACGTTGCGGCAGCGATCTCTGCCATCTCACCTGGCAACCCGGCGCCGACTTCCATACGGTGCCGGTAGCGGACATCACGTCCCCCGCACAGCTGCAACATTTCTTCTTTAATGAAACCGGCGCGCTCAAACAGGGACGCTACGCCCAGCCACGAGTGATGGTCGACGTAGCGGCTTGCGGTGACGGCACTCAGCTTACCCTGTATGGCGACGACATGCGTTTCAACGCGTTCACCGACTATCTTGACGCGCTATTGGCAGATCCGGCCGATCCCGTCGCCGCGCCCATTGTTACTCAACCTCAAACGTTACATCGCCTGAGCCAATTCAACGCAACCGACGATGCCGAGCTCCTGGCGCACGACGTCATCGCTTTGTTCCGCCACGCCGCCGCCGCTCATCCGCAACAGGCCGCGCTGCATGCCGATGGCCAGACATACAGCTATGGAGAAATCGATCGCGCCTCGGATCAGTTTGCCTGTTGGCTGCTTGAACACAGCGGCGCCGCCAGTTCGGTCGTCGCCGTCTCGATGGACAAGTCAGCGACGCTGCTGATCGTGCTGTTGGGGATACTGAAAAGCAATAAAACCTATGTACTGCTCGACCCGCAGGCGCCAGCGGCACGCAATCAAAGCATTCTTGACGACGTACAGCCCGCGCTGATTTTGGCCGACTCGCCATTGCACTCCGGCGACGCGCCGTGCATTGCGCCATCAAGCATTGATTACCGTTCGCTGAACATCCATGCGGAGCAACTCCCTCAATCGCGAGACGCTCTGGCTTACGTCTGCTATACCTCCGGGACGACAGGCAAGCCCAAAGGCGTCATGATCGGGCGTGAAGGCCTGAGCAACGTGGCGCAAAACCACCGCGATTTCATTGGACTGGCGCAAGGCAGCCGCGTGCTGGCCATCGCCTCGCTGGGTTTCGACGCCTTCGGCTGGGACGTCTATGGCGCGTTAGTCAGCGGCGCGACGCTTTATCTTGCGCCCTCGGAGCTGCATACCGATGTCGGCGCGCTTCACGACTATCTGACTCAACACGATATCGGCCATATCACTATTACGCCGGCAATTCTGGAATTGTTGCCCCGCGAAATGTGGCCGGGACTGCGGACGATGATCGTCATGGGAGACGCCCCGCCTGCGGACGTCGTCGCCTGGTGGGCCGAGCGCACCCGATTGTGCAACGGTTACGGGCCGACCGAGGCTTCCATTGCCACTTCGCTGTGCGAGTATCGTCCCGGCGTTCCCTGGAACTGCATTGGCAAACCGCTGAAAAACTACCGTTGCCACATCCTTGATCTCCACCATAATCCACTGCCGGTCGGTTTTGAGGGCGAACTGTGCATCGCCGGCAGCGGCCTGGCGCACGGTTACCTGCATCAAGAGGCGCTGAGCGCAGAGAAGTTCATTATCTGTCGGCTGCCGTATATGGCGGCCGAAGAGCGTCTTTATCGAACCGGCGACATCGCCAAATGGGACGAACAGGGCAACATTATTTTCGTCGGCCGCCGTGATCACCAGGTGAAGATACGCGGAGTGCGCATCGAGATGGGAGAAGTGGAAAGCGCCGTCCGCAGTCATCCACTGGTTGAAAGCGCCTGCGTGGTCGCTCGCAGCCAGCCCTCGGGCAAAATTCTCGCCGCCTTCGTGCAACCCGCTTCGCCTGAGCTGACGATCGACGCGCTGCGTCACGCGTTGGTCACACTGCTCCACCCCGCCGCGATCCCCAGCGTCTTTATTTTCTTGCCGGCGCTGCCGCTGACCATCAATGGCAAGATCGCCCGCCAACAGTTGGAAAACTGGCCACTGGATGAGCGGAATGAGCGCCTGACGCCGCCGGAAACCGAAACGGAGGCCATTCTCGAGCGCATCGTGGCCAACGCGATCGGCTGTCCGCAAGCCGACGTCACCCAGGAGTTCATCAACCTGGGCGCGCACTCGCTGACAATGAGCAAAATCGTCGCGCTCGTCGCACGCGATCTTTGCTGCCACCTGAGCATCGCCGATCTGTTCCGCCACAATACGGTGCGCAAACTGGCCGAATATATCGAGAATAAGGCCGTTGCCGCAGAGCGCGCCATCGCGATCTGCGACGAACGCCGCGCGCCGCTCAGCCCACAGCAGAACCTGCTTTGGTACCTGAGCGCATTGAATCCTGACGATTGCAGTTACAACCTGCCGCTGGCGATAGACATCCAGGGCCCGCTTGATCTGGGGCGCTTTGAGCAGGCGATCAATTTTATTTATGAAAAACATGAAAGCCTGCGCACTCGTTTCAGCGAAACCGACGGTGTCGCCTATCAGTTGGCAGAACCGCATACCCCGATTCGCCTTGCCGATCACTGGGTGGACGGCCAAACGCTGTCGGCAGAAAAGTGGGTGCGCCAACTGTGTGCCACGCCTTTCGACATCACCGCTCGCCCGCCGCTGGTGCTTCGGCTGGTCCAGTATCATCAGCAGCACCATGTTTTGATTTGGGTAAAACACAACATTATTACCGACGCCTGGAGCGAACAACTGATCCTTAACGATCTGTGGCAGCGCTATAACGAGCTTGACGATCACCACGGCTTGGACGCACCGCAACCGCAGATTCAAACTATCGACATCGTCAATAGCGGCATCGCGTCACCTGCGCCGGCGGATGTCGCTTATTGGCAACAGCAACTGCAAGACTGCCGCGAACTGGACTTCCCGCTGGATAAACCGCGCCCGCTGATGCCGACGCACGCCGGAGAGCGCATCCATTATCAGCTGCAGCCTGACGTGGCCGGTCTGCTGGCGTCACGAGGCAAAGCGCTGGGCGCCACGCCTTTCGCCTTGCTCTGCGCGGCATTAAGTTTGCTGCTCAGCCGTTATACCCAGCAGCAGGATATTGTCATCGGCACCGCCATCGCAGCGCGGGATAACCTGGATCAGGCGCAGGTCAGCGGCTTCCACGTCAATACCGTACCGCTGCGTATCCGACTGAGCGAACAGGACACTCTGGCCGGACTGATCGGTAACATGATGGAAACCTGCATCGGCGCCTACCAGCATCAGCAGCTCTCCTTCGACCGGATCTTGCACCAGATCGAATACGAACGGATGTCGAACAAAAATCCGTTATTCCAGATCATGGCTATCCTGCAGAACGCCGGTGACGTATGCCAACAAAACCTGCGCGATTGCACGCTGCATCGCTTGCCGCTTTCGTCCGGCTTCTCGATGTTCGATATGACCTGGAACTTCAGTGTGGAACAGGACGCCGTCGCCATCGAGCTCGATTACGCCAGCGAACTGTTTTATCCCGCCAGCATGCAAATGCTGTTGGACAACTATCAGCAAACGCTGCGGCAACTGCTCACCCTGCCGGCCAATACGGCGCAGCTTGCCCTCAACCCGCTATGCGAACGGGAACAACATTGGCTGCAACAGTTGGCCGTCAACGCCGACGCAGGTTCACGTGACTCGTTGCTGATGCACATTGGCCGGTTGGCACATACTCAGCCTGACAGCCTCGCCGTCAGCTGCGAACGGCAACAGTACAGCTACCGTCAGCTGTGGGCGCAGTCTGAGCGCGTCGCACATGCATTGCTGCGCATCGACAGCCGGCCTTTCTCGGTCGGCGTCATGATGGAGAAAAGTTGCCACGTCGCCGTGCTCCTGCTCGGCGTGCTGAGAGCCGGCAAACACTACGTGCCGATTGACGTACACTACCCGGCCGACCGCGTGAGCTACATGATCGAGAACGCGCAAGCCCGGTTGCTGGTGACCGATGGTGAGCCAGAGCAAGGTTGGGCCAGTCCCGCCGTCGGTTTCGACTCGCTGGTTTCTCATCCTGCAGCGGCCGACGCGTTGCCGATCCCAGCCGACGATACGCTGGCCTACATCATGTACACCTCAGGCTCAACCGGTAACCCCAAAGGGGTGATGATCACGCACGGCAACCTGAACAATTTCACCAACGACTTCGTCGGACGGCTGGCGCTGAGCGCGCGCGATAAGGTGCTCAGCCTGACCAGCATCAGTTTCGATATTTTTGGGTTGGAACTTTTCTGCTCGCTCGCCGGCGGCGCGCACGTCACGCTGTGTCCACGAGAAACCGCCATGGATCCGGTCAAGCTGTATCACTTTATCGAGCGACAGCAGCCCAGCGTGATTCAAGCGACACCTACCGTCTGGAGTACCATCGCCCACCATCTGCCGGCGGCGAGCCAACGCCCCCTGACCGTGCTATGCGGCGGCGAGAAGATGCCGGAGGCCCTATTGACGCAATTGCGACGCATCGCGACACGGGTGCTGCAGGTGTATGGCCCGACGGAAACCACCATCTGGTCGACCTGCGCCGATCTGACTCACGAAGGCGCAAGCGACTGTATCGGCACGCCGATCCAGAAGACTGAGGTTCTGGTCATGGATCAGGCCGGCAACCCGCTGCCAAGCGGCGCATTTGGTGAGCTGTGGCTGGGCTGCGCAGGGGTATCGCCGGGGTATTGGCGCAACCCGACGCTGAGCGATAAGGTCTTTCTACGGCGTCAGGCGTTCGGCGCCGAGCGCTATATGTACCGCACCGGCGACATTGTGCGTTTTAATCGACAGGGGCAGCTGGAGTATCTCGGCCGGAACGATCACCAGGTCAAAATTCGCGGCCACCGTATTGAGTTGAGCGAAATCGATCTCAGTCTATCGTCCCTCGACAATATCGAGCGGTCACTCAGTTTAATTGTCGGTGAAGGCCAGCAGGCCCGCATCGTCAGCTACCTGCAGTTAACGCCGGGCGAAGAGCTGAATGAAAAAGCGGTACGCACGGCGCTGAAAGCCCGTTTGCCGAATATCATGATCCCGTCCGGTTTTGTGGTGCTGTCGGCCTTCCCGCTCACCAACAACAACAAAATCGACATTCGTCGGCTGCCAGCGCCGGAAACCCGCTACTCGGCTTCCGAAGCGGACTACACGCCTGCGGCCAACGAGGCGGAAAGCGCCATGCAGCATATCTGGCAACAAGTATTGTCGCAGACGCAGATCAGCGTCTGCGACAGCTTCTTCAGCCTGGGTGGAAATTCACTGCAGATCCCGCAGCTGCTGCACGCCATTCGTCAACAGATGGGCGTCTCGCTGACTATCCGCGAATTCATCATGCACAGCCAGATCCGCGAACTTACCGCTCTGGCCTTGAGCAAAACTGCCGAGGTCGCCGATGAAACGCATTGAGGTGTACCACCAAGGGCGTTGTCATCACCTTGACCACCGAGAGCCGCTGCGGCTCTCGGCCAGGCTGGACTTCGCCGATAACTCAACCAACCTTTATGGTGTGGCCCCCGCCGACTCGGCGCCGCTGAGTTACGGTGATACCGTCGCCAGCGTGCGTCATGGCGGGGTCTGCAACGCCGAGCGCATCAGCCTGGTGCCGCACTGCCATGGTACGCACACCGAATGCATCGGCCATATTCTTCCTGAAACGCACAACGTGGCTGATTTGCCGCTTGAACCGTTCATCGCCGCCACCCTGATTCGCGTCAGGCCGCAGCGAGCGGACGCGACCGCGGAAAGCTATAACGCCAGCGCTGTCTGCGAAGACTGGCTGATTACCCGGGCGGCGCTCGATGACGCATTGGCGCCGTTGTCGGGCGACTACCTGCAGGCTTTGGTGATTGCGATCGAGGCGCCGAGCGAATTCCGCGCCGCGTCCTGCGCGCCCTACTTCAGCCATCAAGCCTTGGCGCGCATCGTCGAACTCGGCGTCCAGCATCTGTTGGTGGACATTCCGTCGATCGACCGACTATACGACGGCGGACGCATGGACAACCATCGCCGTTTTTGGGGGCTTGAGGCCCCCGACAGGCCGCAAGAAGGGCGCAAATACGCCTCCGTGACCGAGCTGATTCAGGTTCCCGCGCAGGCCACGGCGGGACACTATTTTCTGACCATTCAACTGCCGGATCTGAGCGGGGATGCCCTTCCCAGCCGGCCCATCTTATTTTCGTTTTCTACAGGGAAAGTGACATCATGAATTACGCCAGCTATCTGCAGCTAAACCAGCTGCTGTCGCTGCAACAGCCAGCCTCGCCGTCTGCGGAACACCGCAATGAAAACTTGTTTATCATCACTCATCAAACCTACGAGCTCTGGTTCAAGCAGCTGATCGATGAGCTTCATCTGGCGATCGCGCAGATCGAAGAAGGAGATATACCGGCGGCGATCGAAACGATGACGCGCGTCAATGCCATTACCCAAACCGTGGTGAATCAGATCGCCGTGATTTGCACGCTGAAGTTTCACGAATTCCAGCGTTTTCGCAGCTATCTCGGCACCGCCAGCGGTTTTCAATCCTACCAGTTCGCCGGCATAGAAGCGCTGCTCGGCAAGGAAAATCCGAAAAAACTACAGCAGTATCAGGGTGATGAAGAGGCACAGCGCCGATTGGCGGCTATCATCCAACCGGTTTCACTATGGCAGGCAATACGCGGCCATCTGATGCGTCTCAATGACCAGCCCAATCAGGCGGCGCGGGGCTTCGACGACATCATCAGGCAATCGCTGACGCGTTCGAGCTGCGAGTCGCTGCTGCTCAATCAACTGCTGGATTTGGATTCACTGCTGCAGGAGTGGCGTTACCGCCATGTGAAACTGGTGGAACGTACTATCGGGCAGCGGAAAGGTACCGGAGGTTCATCGGGTTCGGACTATCTGAAATCTACGCTGTTCACGCCGATCTTCGATGAATTGTGGAACGCCATCAACTGAATGCGTTCCTTAACGCCAAGGAAGCTCAGGCTTCCTTGGCCTCCTGAAAATACGGATTTCGCCATGCATTGCACCCACTTCCCCAACGCCCCACGCAGCTTGAAACCGCTGACGCCAGGGCGCCAGGGCAGCCTGCGGCTGATCGCTTTTCCTCATGCCGGCGCCGGCGCCACTGCCTTTCAGGGGTGGAGCCCCTCGTTGCATCAGGACATCGAACTCTATGCCGTGCAATACCCCGGTCGAGAGGAGCGGGCAAACGAAGCGCCGCTCTGTCACCCCCAATCACTCATCAATCAACTGATGCCGGCACTGCAGCCACTGCAGGACAAACCGCTGATCTTTTTCGGCCACAGTCTTGGCGGACGGGTTGCGCTGGCGTTAGCGACGGCGCTGCCTCAGCCGCCGCTGCAGTTGATCATTTCCGCCAGTTCATCGCCCTTCCTGGCGCGCCACAGTGCGTTGCTGAGAATGCCGCGTGCCGCTTTGTTGAACGCGCTATGTGCCGGCGAGGGTCTGGATGCGTCGCTCATCGGCGACAGCGCGCTGCTCGATTACTATCTGCCGCTGATCCGTGCCGATCTGATGCTGTCCAGCCAATTGCTTTTTCCTGAGCAGCCGGGTTACCCCGCCCCGCTGGCGATGTTTTATGGTGAAAACGACGAGCTGATCGATCGGCAGGATTTGCTCGACTGGCGCCGGATCGCGCAAGGCGATTTTCAGCAGCGCACTTTTGCCGGCGGACATATGTATATCACCACGCAGCGCGACGCCGTGATAGCCGGCATTCACCAGTTGCTGGCAGGCCACCTGAGTGAACCAGCCAGCATATAGCCGTCAGGCGTTTTCACTCTCAGGCATCGCCAGACGACGCTCGTTGTGCACCACCCGCCACGCCAACAGCAGCACGCAGAGGCTGCAGAGCGACAGCACGGCGCCCAGGTGCTGCGAAAGCCCCGCCAACACCAAGCCACCGCCGAGCATCAGGTAATACATCAGGCCAAGGATGGCGCCGGCGGTACCCATGCAGTCTTTATAATGGCGCAGCGCGCGCGCCAGAATATTGGGAATGGCGATGCCGTACGCCATCACCACCAGCATCATCGGCAGAACGAACCACAAGCTCCCTTCCAGCAGCAGTACCAGCAGGCCGCCGATCAGCGATAATCCGCAGGCCAGCATCAACAGTGCGGGGAACAACCAGTGCTTACCGATCAAAAACTTGTTGATCGCCGCGCCGATGCCCACCCCGGCCGCCAACACCAAACCGGTATAACCGAACCACTGCGCCGGCAGCGCCAACGCCGAGAAGTGGAATGGCGCCAGCTGGTAATAGCTGAACATGCAAATATTGAACAACGCCACCAACAGCGCGCTGAGCCAAATATCCCCGTCCTTGACCATCCGTCCCAGCGTGCCGAAAAATGAATTCTTCACCACCTGTTGCGGACGCGTCTCCGGCAGTTGCCAACCGGCATAGCCCAGCAACAGCGCCGCCAACAGCGCCAAACCGCCGAACACCCCCTGATAGCCCCAATAGTGAGTCAGCACTGCGCCGCTCAACACGCCAACCGCCGGGCTGATCGCCATGGCGATCCCCATCACCGAGAACACCCGCGCCAATTCATAACCGTCGAAGCGATCGCGAATCGCCGTTTGCGTCCCGACCGAACCGACCGCCGCGCCAAAGGCGGCCAGCACCCGCGCGGCCAGCAGCACGCTGAAGCTGCCGCTGAACAGCGCAACGAGAGAAGCCAGCAGATAGAGCGTCAGCCCGGCCAAAATGGTGGGACGGCGTCCGATGACGTCGCACATCCGCCCCCATACCACCACGCCCAGCGCAAAGGCGAAAAAGTAGCAAGAGAGCGTTTGCGCCGCCATCTCCGCACTGACCCGGAAACCGTGCGCAATATGCGTCAATGCCGGGCTGTAGATGGTCTCCACCACCTGGGGAAACATCATCATCGACGTCGCCAACGTCAGCGTCAGTTTACGTTGCATAACAGATCCTGTAGCCAAGAATAGGCTGCACAAGGTAGCATCTGGTCCCATCGCCGATTACAATATAAAAGACAATAAATTTACAAAATCGGACAGACTATGGCGTGGCTTCAGGCGCAGGACAGTTTTAATCCGGATACGCTCGACAACGGGGTGCTCGGGATCGCCGCCGAACTGGCGCAGCACGACTCGGGCACGCATTGGCATGACAGGGGGCAGTTGCTGTTCTGTCAGCAAGGCAGCATGCGCATCACGCTCAACCAAAGCATCTGTATGCTGCCGCCGGGCAGAGTCGCCTGGATCCCGCCGCAGGTGGCTCACCGCGTTCAGGTCAACGGCGTCGTCGGCTACCGTTCGCTTTATCTCGACGCCGATCGCTATGCCTGTCTGCCTGCGCAGCTTGCCGTACTGACAGCCTCGCCGCTGCTGCGCGAGGTGTTGGAACGCATCGCGTTCGCCGCCTTCGACACCGACTGGCAGCATGGGCCTTATGCCAATATTCTGGCGGTCTGCCTGGACGAGATCGCCGCCGCGCCGCGCGAACTGACGCTGCTGCCGCTGCCCAGCGACCGCCGCCTGCGCCATCTGGCCAATCTGGACATGCTTCCGCCGCTGCACGAGCTATCGCGCTATAGCGGCGCTTCCGAGAAAACCATCAGCCGGATTTTCCGCCGTGAAACCGGGCTCGGTTATCAACAATGGCGTCAGCAATGGCGCCTGATCAAAGCGATAGAGATGCTGGCCGCAGGGCTGAGCCAATCCGACGTCGCCGGTCGGCTGGCGTTTTCCAGCGACAGCGCCTTCGCCACTTTTTTCAAGAATATGGCGGGCTGCCCGCCGAGGGCGTATATGGAGAGAAGAAAGTAAGACGCCGTTTAAAACGGCAACGCTGACAAAAGGCGTTGATTCAGAGGAGAAAAACGACGGCGGGAACGGCGCCCCGCGACAAGCGAGAGCGCCGTTCCGCGACGCTTCTAGCGATACACGATTTCGCCCTTCGGTTCGTAAGCCGCCGCATCCAGCGGCGAGTGTTTCTCGATGTATTGCTTCAGCACCTCGGCGTCGATAAAGCCGGTGTTGACGTAGCTCGGCAGCCCGTCCAGCTTCGGATAGCCGTCGCCGCCCAGCGCGTTGAAGTTCAGCGTCGCCATGCGGTAAGTTTTATCCGCCTGCAGCGGCTGGCCGTTGATCTTCACCTCGCTGACGCCCTTGCCGTCCGCCACCAGGCTGACGTTGGCGAACTGGGCGTAGGCGCCGGAATCCGGCTTCATGTTGGCCACCACCGCCAGGTACTGCTCAACCTCGCTGCCTTTCATATCGACATGCACCAGGGTGTTGCCGAACGGCTGCACCTTGAGCACATTCTTGTAGGTGATATCGCCGCTTTCAATCGAATCGCGCACCCCACCGCCGCTCATCACGGCGAAGTCGGCGTCGGCGCGCTCCCTCTGCGCGGCCAGCATCACCCGCGCCAGGTTGGTCTGCACGAAGCGCACCTTGCTGCGGTCGCCTTCAAGCTTGCCGTTGACGCTGCCGATCTTCACTTCCAGCTGCGCCTTGCCCTTATCCTGGAACGGCGTAAGCAGCTTCATCATGGCCGGATCTTCCGCAATCTGCCGGGTGTAGTACACCCGCTCGCTGGTGCCGTCCGCTTTCTCCACTTTCTTCTTCAGGTTCACCGGGATCAGCTGATAATGCACCAGCTTCAGCTCGCCGTTGCGGAATTCGAAATCGGCGCGCCCCACGTATTTGCCCCACTCGTGCGCCTGCACGATCCAGGTGCCGTTCTGGCGATCCGGCGAGCACGGCGTGCCCGGCACATAATCCGCCTGTTTGCGGTTGTCGCCGGCCATGCACACCGGATCCTGCGAGTGGCCGCCGACGATCATGTCGAGATATCCGGCCGGCAGGCTGCGCGCCATCTCTACGTCGCCCGGCGCGTTAGAGCCGTGTTCGCCGTTGTCATAGTGCCCCATGTGGGTGGCGGCGATAATCACGTCCGGCTTCTCGTCCTTACGCAGTTGCTCCACCACCTGCTTCGCCTCCTGCGCCGGCACGCGGAACTCCATGTCGGTGAAGTACTCCGGGTTGCCTATTTTGGCGGTGTCGTCGGTCGTCAAGCCGATCACCGCGATCTTGATGCCCTGCTTGTCGAACAGGGCGTAAGGCTTGAACAGGCGCTGGCCGGTGCTTTTCTGATAAATGTTGGCGGACAGCAGCGGGAAGGTCGCCCACTTCTCCTGCTGGCGCAGCACGCTCAGCGGGTTGTCGAATTCGTGGTTACCGATCGCCATCGCGTCGTAACCCACCAGGTTCATGCCGCGGAAGTCCGGCTCGGCGTCCTGCAGATCCGATTCCGGCACGCCGGTATTGATATCGCCGCCGGACAACAACAGCAGGCTGCCGCCCTGCGCCGCCACTTCCTGACGAATGCCGTCCACCAGCGTTTTCTGCGCGCCCAGGCCATATTCGCCGTGATCGTTCTGCCAGAAGTGACCATGATGATCGTTGGTATGCAGAATGGTGATGGCGTAGGTCTTATCCTTTTCCCAGGCGCTGGCGGCCCCCGACAGCAGCGTCAGGGATACGGCCAACGCGCATGCGGTGGTTTTCAGCGAAAAACGCATGGCGGATCTCCGTGTATTAAATGGCTTTTATGATGAGGGCGAAATTGTAGCGCGAATTAATGACAGCTGATTTCAATTTTTTGCGATGTGAGTCTGATTATTTCAGATATGGTAAAAATTGAACGCCCTGCCTAAGATGTCATCTCTGTGCTCAACAACTTATCAGGCTAATAATAATATGACCGACAGTAGCCAAAGCGCGATGCCGCCCGCCAAGGGCAGTACGGTAAAGAGGACCGCTTTCTCCATCCTCGGCGCCATCAGCGTGTCTCACCTGCTCAACGATATGATCCAGTCGCTGATCCTGGCGATTTACCCGATCCTGCAAGCCGATTTCCATCTCAGCTTCGTGCAGATCGGCATGATTACCCTGACCTATCAGCTAACGGCTTCGCTGCTGCAACCGCTGATCGGCTATTACACCGATAAACACCCGCAGCCTTACTCGCTGCCGATCGGCATGGGCTTTACCCTGTCCGGCCTGCTGCTGCTGTCGGTGGCGAGCACCTTCCCGCTGGTGCTGCTGGCGGCGGCGCTGGTGGGCACCGGCTCATCGGTCTTCCACCCGGAATCCTCGCGCGTGGCGCGCATGGCCTCCGGCGGGCGGCACGGCCTGGCGCAGTCGCTGTTCCAGGTCGGCGGCAACTTCGGCAGCTCGCTCGGCCCGCTGCTGGCGGCGCTGATCATCGCGCCTTACGGCAAGGGCAACGTCGCCTGGTTCTCGCTGGCGGCGCTGCTGGCGATCGTGGTGTTGCTGCAGGTCAGCAAGTGGTATCAACATCAGCATCGGGCAACTAAAGGGCAGCCGAAAAGCCCGTCGCTGCTGAAACCGCTGCCAAAACGTACCGTTGCCTACTCGCTGGGCATCCTGCTGGTGCTGATTTTCTCCAAATACTTCTATCTGGCCAGCATCAGCAGCTATTACACCTTTTATCTGATACATAAGTTCGGCGTTTCGGTGCAGAATGCCCAAATTCACCTGTTCGCCTTTCTGTTTGCGGTAGCAGCAGGCACCATTATCGGCGGGCCTCTTGGCGACAAGATAGGGCGTAAATACGTAATTTGGGGCTCTATTCTCGGCGCTGCGCCGTTTACCCTTGTTTTACCCTATGCATCCCTCTATTGGACCGGCATTTTAACGGTGATCATCGGGGTTATTCTCGCCTCGGCGTTCTCCGCCATTCTGGTCTACGCTCAGGAGCTGATCCCCGGTAAAGTCGGCATGGTTTCCGGCTTATTCTTCGGTTTTGCTTTCGGTATGGGCGGGTTAGGTGCGGCAGTTCTTGGTTATGTCGCCGATTTGACCAGTATCGAACTGGTCTACCAAATCTGTGCTTTCCTGCCACTGATCGGCATTATTACCGCGCTACTGCCCAATATGGAGCATAAAGCGCAATAACCCCGCTGTCTGCCCGGATGAAATTATTTATTCATCCGGGTTATCCTACGGATAAATCAATGTTATTTGGTTTATCTTCCCCAAAACCCCCTCATTGCCATGCCTTAAGTGAAATCCTCTGCTTTTTTACAAAAAAGGCCAAATTAGCCAAGCAAGCCGCGAACAAATGCAATAAACTAAATGTATCTTTTCGTAACTTTGTTGCGTTTCTCCCGTGCCGCGATGCATAGCCAGAAGGAGTATGGATGCATAATTCAACACCGCTCATCACCACCATCGTCGGAGGGTTAGTACTCGCCTTCCTCCTCGGCATGCTGGCGAACCGCCTGCGCATCTCCCCTCTGGTGGGGTATCTGGCCGCAGGGGTGCTCGCCGGCCCGTTCACCCCCGGTTTCGTCGCCGACACCTCACTGGCGCCGGAACTGGCGGAAATCGGCGTTATCCTGTTGATGTTCGGTGTTGGCCTGCACTTCTCTTTGAAAGACCTCCTCGCAGTAAAATCTATCGCCATTCCCGGCGCCGTGGCGCAGATAGCCGTCGCTACCCTGCTCGGCATGGGGCTGTCCAAGCTGCTCGGCTGGGATCTGATCTCCGGTCTGGTGTTCGGCCTCTGCCTCTCCACCGCCAGCACCGTGGTGCTGCTGCGCGCCCTGGAGGAACGGCAACTGATCGACAGCCAGCGCGGGCAAATCGCCATCGGCTGGCTGATCGTCGAAGATTTGGCGATGGTGCTGACGCTGGTATTGCTGCCGGCCTTCGGCAATATGCTGGGCAATGACAATGCCAGCAGCAGCCAGTTGCTGATGGAGCTGGCGCTGACCATCGGTAAAGTCATCGCCTTCATCGCGCTGATGATCGTGGTCGGCCGCCGCCTGGTGCCGTGGATCCTGTCGAAAACCGCCAGCACCGGCTCGCGCGAGCTGTTCACCCTGGCGGTATTGGCGCTGGCGCTCGGCATCGCCTACGGCGCGGTGAAGCTGTTCGACGTCTCCTTTGCGCTGGGCGCCTTCTTCGCCGGCATGGTGCTGAACGAGTCCGAGCTGAGCCACCGCGCGGCGCACGACACTCTGCCGCTGCGCGACGCGTTCGCGGTGCTGTTCTTCGTCTCGGTTGGCATGCTGTTCGATCCGATGATCGTGATTAACGAACCGCTGGCGGTGCTGGCGACGCTGGCGATCATCGTGTTCGGCAAATCCGCCGCCGCGTTCCTGCTGGTGAAAATGTTCGGTCACTCCAAGCGCACCGCGCTGACCATTTCCGCCAGCCTGGCGCAGATCGGCGAGTTCGCCTTTATTTTGGCGGGCCTCGGCATCGCGCTCGGCATGATGTCGGAGCACGGCCGCAATCTGGTGCTGGCCGGCGCCATTCTGTCCATCATGCTCAACCCGCTGTTGTTCACTCTGCTGGAACGCTATCTGGCCAAAACCGAAACCATCGAAGAGCAAATCCTCGAAGAGGCGGTGGAAGAAGAGAAACAGATCCCGGTGGATATGTGCAATCACGCGCTGGTGGTCGGCTACGGCCGCGTCGGCAGCCTGCTGGGCGGCAAACTGGCCGAGGCGGGCATTCCGCTGGTGGTGATCGAGAATTCCCGCCCGCGGGTGGAAGCGTTGCGCGAACAGGGTATCAAGACGGTGCTGGGCAACGCCGCCAATCCGGAAGTGATGGATCTGGCTAGGCTCGACTGCGCGCGCTGGCTGCTGCTGACCATCCCGAATGGCTACGAGGCCGGTGAGATCGTCGCCTCGGCGCGCACCAAGCGGCCGAACATCGAGATCATCGCCCGCGCCCACTACGACGATGAAGTGGCCTACATCACCGATCGCGGCGCCAATCAGGTGGTCATGGGCGAACGCGAGATCGCCAACAGCATGCTGAACATCCTGCAGCTGGACACCCTGAGCGAAGAAGAAAAAATGGGCGGCTGCCCGATCTGAGGCACCGCGCATAAAAAAAGGTCCGGCATGCCGGACCTTTTCTTTTTCAGCGGGTTAACGCTCCCAGTAGGACTCTTCCAGGCTGTCTTCCCGCTCCGGCAGGCCGCGCGTGAGGCGTGGCGAATGCTGGTTCAACACCTGGTAGCTGACGCGGTTGGCGTATTTGCACACCTGCGCCAGGGAGGAGTAGGTCAGGTAACTGCGCACATGCTTGCTGGAGTTCGGCACGTTGTGGCGGTGATAGCCGTTGGCGGCGATATCGTGCAGCAACGCCGACAGCGCGCCGTCGCCGGCGCCGTTGGTGTTCATGATCTTCTCCGGCCCGCCCATATACGGCGCGATATGCGAATAAACGCGCAGCGGATTTTCACAGTGCTCGCGGCGCATGGCGCGACTGAACTCGTAGCGGTTGAACTCGGCGATATGCCCCGGCAGCAGCGGGTGCTGGGTCTGGCGCTTATTGGCTTCTTCGGTGTAGCCCGCCATATACAGGCCATTCGGCCCGGCGGTGCACAGCACCAGATCCACCCACTCCAGCGCCATGTCCGAGGCGGTCAGCGGATCGCTCAGCCCGGTCAGCTCCAGCGCTTCGTCTTCGTTCATCGCCAGAATCGTCACATTTTCCTTCAGGAAGTCGCGCCACCACTGCGGGTTGTCGGCAATGACGTACTTGGTACCCAGGGTCAGCACCACCGGCACATCGTGTTTTTTGGCGTACTCGATCGCCTGCAGGGTCGCGTCCTTTATCGGCTCCCCTTCCTTGCAGCGCACCAGGTAAGAACTCAGCACCAGCGCCGACGCGCCGGCGATCACCTCTTCAGGAATGCTTTCCGGGCGCAGTTGGTTCATCTGGCCGGGGTTGATGGCGAAGGTGCGCTCGCCGCTTTCGCCGATCAGCGTGAAACAGCGGCCGATGGCGCCATCAACGCCCTGCAAATAGTTAAGATCGGTGCGGCTGGAGGTATTGCACAGATAACGGTAGGCGTAGCTGCCGATTTTCACGTTGCTGCACATCACGCCGAGCAGTACCGAACGATCGTCCGCCAGCACCGAATAGTTGTGCATGGTATTGCCGATGGTGCCGCCGGCGAACTGATGGGTGACCAGGTTGTTTTCATTCAGTTCCTGATACAGCGCCTCGGCGACGTCGTCTTCGATCACCAAAGAGTGGCCCAGGCTCAGGCCGTAACGCTGGACAAAAGCATCGTCCACTTTTGCCTCGATATCCACCAGCGTCTGGTCGATGCCGACAATATACGAGGTGCTGATTTCACTTTCGGGCTGGGCCTGCTGCAGAAGCGGATCGCGGGCGCTCACCGGAAAATAGTGTTTGGACTTGCGTTTACCAGGAAATTTCATGTGATTGGCGGTGGTGACGGTTTAACAAGCGGAGAATGTTAACACATCCCCGCCCGATCACGATGCACCTAAATAGACAGATTATGGATGATTACAGACGCTGCGCCACCAGCTGCTGCATCATGTCGATATGCGCCGGCTCGTCGTTCAGCGCCGAGATATATTCAAACTTCTCGCCGCCGGCCTTGAGGAAGATCTCGCGGTTCTGCTCTTTGATCTCTTCCAGCGTTTCCAGGCAGTCTGCCGAGAAGCCGGGGCAAATCAGTTGAATGTGCTTCACGCCCTGCGCCGGCAATCCCTTCAGGGTTTCATCGGTGTACGGCGTCAGCCACGGCTCGCGGCCGAAGCGCGATTGGTACGTCATCATCACCCGCTCCGGCGCCAGCGGCAGCGTGGCGCTCAGCGCACGCAGCGTATCCTCGCAGCGCTGCGGGTAATCGTCGCCCAGACGCGCATAGCGCTTGGGGATGCCGTGGAACGACAATACCAGCCGGTCCGGCTGGCCGTGCTCGGCGAACGAGCGCTCCACGCTTTGCTGCAGCGCGGCGATATAGGCCGGGTGTTCGGCGTAATCGCGAATGAAGGCCACAGCAGGCAAGCGGCGATAGCCTTTCAGCACCCGCGCCACGCCATCCCATACCGCCGCGCTGGTGGAACAGGAATATTGCGGATAGAGCGGCAGCACCACCAGGTTGGTCACGCCCTGCGCCAGCAGCTTGTCGATGGCTTCCGCCAGGCTTGGCGAACCGTAGCTCATACCCAGCTCCACCGGCGTATTCGGCATGCGCGCCGCCAGCGCCCGCTGTTGGCGGCGGCTGTACACCAACAGTGGCGAGCCCTCTTCCATCCACACCGACTGATAGAGTTTCGCCACGCGCGGCGAGCGGATCGGCAGGATCGCACCGTTGAGGATCGGCCACCAGATCAGCGGCGCCGTGTCGACCACGCGATCGTCACTGAGGAATTCCTTCAGATAGCGTTTGACCGCCGACGAGGTCGGCGCATCTGGCGTGCCCAGGTTCACCAGCAATACGCCGTGTTTCTCTTGCTTCATCTCAGTTCCCCTCATTTCCTTTCCGGCCGGCATTCCGTTCTGGGTCGGGATGTCAGCAGCCATTAATGCCGGCTATTGTAACGGAAAAGTCCTGCATCGAAACCGATAACAGCAACAGGCTATGCCTGTGGGCTTCTTCCCTGCGCCAGCTGCCATACCGCCGCCACGTTGCGCGCCGTCACCTGCAGATTGCGATCGGCGCCCGCCAGCGCTTCTTCCAGCGTCACAATGCGATCGAGCACCGAAAACGCCGCATCGATGCCGTGCTGAT
Source organism: Serratia sp. DFXYC6 (assembly GCF_057196085.1). Lineage (NCBI taxonomy): Bacteria > Pseudomonadati > Pseudomonadota > Gammaproteobacteria > Enterobacterales > Yersiniaceae > Serratia > Serratia sp. DFXYC6. The sequence goes on from NZ_JBXUNV010000004.1 coordinate 179,482, forward strand.
GCACCACCGAATAATCCGGCGTCAGGCTGCCGGCGATGGCGATCACCGGCACGCCGTGGCGCTTGGCCACCCGCGCCACGCCAATCGGCGTTTTGCCGTGAATCGACTGGCTGTCCAGCCGCCCTTCGCCGGTGATCACCAGATCGGCATCGCGCACCGCCTCATCCAGGCGCAGGGTTTCAGTGACAATCTCGATGCCCGGCCGCAAGCGCGCGCTGAGCATGCCGAGCAGCGCCGCCCCCATGCCGCCCGCCGCCCCCGCGCCCGGCTGGGTGAGCACGGCGCGGCCAGTTTCCCGTTCCAGCAGCTCGCCGTAGTGGTGCAGCGCCGCATCGAGCTGCGCCACCATCTCCGGCGTCGCCCCCTTCTGCGGCCCGAACACCGCCGAGGCGCCCTTTTCGCCGCACAGCGGGTTATCGACGTCGCAGGCGGCGGTCACGCTCACCCGTTGCCAGCGCGCGTCCAGCCCGGCGAGATCGAGGTGCGCCAGCTGCGCCAGCGCTGCCCCGCCCACCGGCAGCGGGCGACGATCCTTATCCAGCAATTTAACGCCCAGCGCCTGCATCATCCCGGCGCCGCCGTCGTTGGTGGCGCTGCCGCCAATGCCGAGAATGATCGCCTTCACGCCGCGTTCCAGCGCCGCCAACATCAGTTCGCCGGTGCCGTAACTGGTGGTGATGCGCGGATCGCGCCGGCCGGGCGGCGCCAGATGCAGCCCGGAGGCGGCGGCCATTTCAATCACCGCGGTTTCGCCATCGCCCAGCAGGCCATAGAATCCCTGCACCGGCTCCCCCAGCGGCCCGGTGACCGTCACCTGGACGATCTCGCCGCCGGTGGCCTCCACCATCGACTCCACCGTGCCTTCACCGCCGTCCGCCATCGGCAGCTTCACGTAGTGCGCCTGCGGATAAATCTGACGGAATCCCCGCTCGATGGCGTCGGCGACGCCGAGCGCGCTCAGGCTCTCTTTGAAAGAATCCGGGGCAATAACCACTTTTTTCAGCGTTTTCATCACTGTTCCTTATCCCGCCAGGTTAAATACGCCAAACATCAGCGCCGAGATTGCCGCGATGGTGAACCCCACCAGCGTCTCATACGGCAGCAGCTTCAGCCGCTCGTGCACCGCCATATTGACGCTGCCGCCGGTGGCGTGGAAGAAGCTGCCGTGCGGCAGGTGATCCAGCACCGTGGCGCCCGCGTGGATCATCGCCGCGCCGGCTAGCCCGCTCACCCCCAGTTCCAGCAGCGTGGAGCTGAACACCCCGGAGGCGACGGCGGTGCCGGCGGTGGTCGACGCGGTCGCCATCGACATCAGCGCGCCGGACAGCGGCGCCAGCAGCCAGGCCGGCAGCCCGGTGTGCGTTAAGCCGTTAATCAGGACATCCTTCAGCGCCGAGTTGGCGATGATGCCCGCCAGCGTGCCGGTGCCGAGCAGCATGATCGCCACCGGCGCCATGCGCGACAGGCCGGAGACCATAAACTGATTGCACTGGCGAATGCGCCCCATCAACAGCGCGCCCGCCAAACCGCCGGCCGGCAACGCGATCAGCGGATCGACGGCGATCCCGGCGATCGGCCGCAGCGACAGCAGCAGGATCGCCACCAGCGGCGCGCTGATCGCCGCCGCGAAGCCCGGCCGCGCCCCTTCGGCATGCTGAGTCAGCTCTTCGGCCATCACCTTGCTGCCTTTATCGCTCAGGCGGCGCGCCAGCAGATAGGCCACTACCAGGCCGCACAGCCCCGGCACGATGCCGGCCATCATCACCGAGGTGAGCGGCACGTGGAAATTGTCCGCCGCCGCGATGGTGTTCGGGTTGGGCGACATCACGTTGCCGGCCTTGCCGCCACCGATCATCGCCAGCAGGATCGCCGCGCGTGAAATGCCGGCCTTCTGGGCGATCGACAGGGCGATCGGCGCGACGGTGATCACCGCCACGTCGATAAACACCCCCACCGCCGTCAGGATCAGTGTAGCCACCGCCAGCGCCAGCAGCGCGCGGGTTTCGCCCACCTTGCGCACGATGGTTTCGGCGATGGTGTGCGCCGCGCCGGATTCGATCAGCACCCCGGCCAGCACCCCCGCCGCCAGAATGCGCATCACGGCGTTGGTGATACCCTGCGCCCCACCGATCATCAGCGTCACGGTCTGCACCAGATCGGCGCCGCCGCACAGCCCGCCCGCCAGCGCGCCGGCAATCATGCCGTAAGCCGGCGGCACCTTGCGTAGAATCAGGACGATGGCGACGGCTAACGCCACCAGCGCCCCCAGAGTGGATACGGTTGTCATTGTTGTTTTCTCCGTGGTTGATGTGCAGGCCAACATATCGCGCGCGCCCGGCGCAGACCTGAGGGAAAACAACAAAAAATCGCCGGGGGAACGGCGCGGAATTTGTGGGTTGGCACAATTCAGTCGTGCATCAGCATGCCGATATACAACCGCAGAGCATCGGTTAATTGATTGATTTTCATGCCGGTTATCGCTTCGATGCGCTGCAGGCGATAACGCAGGGTATTGACGTGAATATGCAGCTGCGCGGCGGTCTGCGTCTGATCACAATTCTGCGAAAAATAGTGGCGCAGCGTGCTGCGCAGCACGCCTTTTTCGTCCTGTTCGCCCAGCGTTCGCCAGGGACGCCCCAGCTCTTGCGCGCGCCAGTCCTCCCCGAGATCGCACAGCAGCGACGGCAGCGGATAGTCGTGGTAGAACAGCGTGGCGTGACGCAATTTCAGGCGCTGCGCCATCGCCTGGGTGGCGCGCGCCGTCAGGCTGGAGCGGTAGGCGCTTTGCGGATCGTCGTAGAAACCGCCGACGATCAGCCGTACCCGAAAGCGGTGCTTGAGCTGGTTTTGCAGACGCTGCGCCTGTTGGCGCTCCAGCTTCAAACTCCATTCGCCCTGAGCCATGCAGGCCGGGCGCAACAGAGTCATTTCATTGAAGCCGGTAATGGCGATCAACGCGTCGCGCTGGGTGGCCTCCAGCTCCGCCAACAGCTCGCGCAGCAGGTGCGGCTGCGCCTCTTGCAGTTCGACGATCCAGACGATGCGCGCCTGGCGCAGATCCAACCCCAGATACGCCGCCATCGCCTCCAGCGACGCGGTGTTCGGCTGCGGCTGCAGCAGCTGATTCGCCAGCTCTTCCCGGTAGCGTTTTTCCCACTGGTGCTGATCCAGCAGCGCCGCCTGCTCCACCATCATCTCCGCCGCCATCTTGACCAGCTCGGCGTAGGCGCGCACCTCGGCCGGCTCGCCGGAAATGCCGATCACCCCCACTCGCTGATTACGAAAGCTGAACGGCAGGTTGATGCCAGGCCGCACCCCTTTCAGATGCTCGGCGGTGGCGCGATCGATCTCCACCACCCGATTCTCCGCCAACGCCAGCACCGCGCCCTCATGGCGCTGAAACAGACGCTGCGGATTGCCGGAAGCGATGATCACGCCGTTGCTGTCCATCACGTTGACGGAATGGCTGATGATGCCCATCGCCCGCTGGACGATCTGGCGCGCGGTGGCTTCCGCCAGAAGAGTGGTTTGTCTGAGCATGCCCGGCTCCCTGCTGAGGGTGAAAACGCAGGCTTGTTATACGCCATTTGGCGCGGGCGATTAACGGGCACGGTTGCAACAAGCCGCCGCGATCACAATTTAAAGGGAAAACGGCAAAAAAAAACGCCGGGCCACGGGCCCGGCGTCATGCACGATGCGCTTGCGATCAACCGAGGATGGTCGCCAGCTCTGCGCTCACTTCGGCCACCTTGCGGGTGCCGTCGATTTTGCGGTATTGGGTGTTGCCCGCTGCCGCTTCTTTGCTGTAGTAAGAGATCAGCGGCGCGGTCATCTGATGGTATTCCACCAGACGCTTGCGCACGGTCTCTTCCTGATCGTCCTTGCGCGTGGTCAGCTCTTCGCCGGTCACGTCGTCTTTGCCTTCCACCTGCGGCGGATTGAATTTCACGTGGTATACGCGGCCGGATGGCGCGTGCACGCGGCGGCCAACGATGCGGTCAACGATCAGCTCATCCGGCACGTCGAACTCCAGCACGAAGTCCACGTTGATGCCGGCTTCTTTCATCGCGTCAGCCTGCGGAATGGTGCGTGGGAAACCGTCCAGCAGGAAGCCCTTGCGGCAATCTTCCTGAGCGATGCGCTCTTTGACCAGCGCGATCACCAGCTCATCGGTCACCAGCTTGCCGGCGTCCATGATCTCTTTCGCCTGCTTGCCCAGTTCACTGCCGGCCTTCACGGCTGCGCGCAACATATCACCGGTGGAGATTTGCGGAATGCCGTATTTCTCCATGATGAATTGAGCCTGAGTACCTTTACCAGCGCCCGGAGCGCCCAGCAGAATGATACGCATTGCGTAAATCCCCTTGCTATGTAGTTTTTATAAAATTGCGAAAACGCTCAACGATACCATTTCAGGGGGGGCAGGCTCAAGGCGCGCGAAGGAAATCGATTGCGGAATGTGCAAAAAAACCGACGAACAAAAGGCGAGAAAAGGCGGGGAAAAACCGAAAATGCGCCCCTAACGGTGCCGTTAAGGGCGCATATCTTCAACTTTAGGCGGACAGCAACTTGTTCATGCGGCGGATGAACAGGTTCGGATCCTCCAGCGTGCCGCGTTCAGCCAGCAGCGCCTGATCCAATAACAGGTCGATCCATTCGGCGAAATGTTCGTTATCGCCCACGTCGGATGCGCGTTTGACCAGAGCATGTTCCGGATTAAGCTCGAAAATGTACTTCACCTCCGGCGCCTGCTGACCGGCGGCGGCGAACAGCTTGGCCATCTGGGTGCTCATTTCGTCGGCGTCGGTTACCACGATCGCCGGCGTATCGGTCAGGCGGTGCGTCAGGCGCACATCCTTCACGCGATCGCCCAGCAGGGTTTTCACGCGTTCGATGAACGGTTCCAGTTGCTTCTCGGCGGCCTTCTGCTCTTCGGTTTCATCCGCCAGTTTATCCAGCGCTTCATCCGCCTTGCTGACCGACTGGAACGGCTTGCCGTCGAACTCGGTCAGGTAGCTCATCATCCACTCGTCGATGCGATCGGACAGCAGCAGCACTTCGATGCCTTTCTTGCGGAACAGCTCCAGGTGCGGGCTGCTCTTGGCCGCGGCGTAGCTGTCGGCGGTGATGTAGTAAATCTTCTCCTGCCCTTCCGCCATGCGGCCGACGTATTCTTCCAGCGATACGGTCTGCGCCGAGCTGTCACCGTGGGTAGAGGCGAAGCGCAGCAGTTTGGCGATCGCTTCCTGGTTACCGTTGTCTTCCGCCGGGCCCTCTTTCAGCACCAGACCGAACTGCTGCCAGAATTTCTGGTAGCCTTCGGCGTCGTCTTTGGCCAGCTTATCCAGCATCTGCAACACGCGCTTGGTCAGCGCGCCGCGCAGGTTTTGCGTCACGCGGCTGTCTTGCAGGATCTCGCGCGATACGTTCAGCGGCAGATCGTTGGAATCGATCAGGCCGCGCACGAAGCGCAGGTAGTTCGGCATGAACTGCTCGGCGTCGTCCATGATGAACACGCGCTGCACGTACAGCTTCAGACCGTGCTTGTGATCGCGGTTCCACATGTCCCACGGCGCCTGCGCCGGGATGTACAGCAGGCTGGTGTATTCCTGCTTGCCCTCTACCCGGTTGTGGCTCCAGCTCAGCGGATCGGTGAAGTCGTGGGCGATGTGTTTGTAGAACTCTTTGTACTCTTCGTCGGTCACGTCAGCCTTGCTGCGAGTCCACAGGGCCTGCGCCTTGTTGATCTTCTCCCAGGTGACGGTATCGTCTTCTTCGTTCTTGCTTTCGATCTCCACCGGCAAAGCGATGTGATCGGAATATTTGCCGATCACCGAGCGCAGGCGCCAGGCGTCGAGGTAGTCATCTTCGCCTTCGCGCAGATGCAGGGTGATTTCGGTGCCGCGGGTCTCTTTGGTGATGTCGGCGATGGTGTAGTCGCCTTCGCCGGCGGACTCCCAGAACACGCCCTCGTCATCGGCGGCGCCGGCGGCGCGGGTGCGCACGGTCACTTTGTCCGCCACGATGAACGCCGAGTAGAAACCGACGCCGAACTGACCGATCAGTTGGCTGTCTTTCGCCTGATCGGAACCGATGGATTCCAGGAACGCTTTAGTGCCTGACTTGGCGATGGTGCCGAGGTTTTCAATCACTTCTTCGCGGCGCATGCCGATGCCGTTGTCGGCGATGGTCAGGGTGCGCTGCTCTTTATCGAAGGACAAACGTACGCGCAGCTCGCCGTCGCCGGCATACAGCTCCGGCGCGGACAGAGCGCGGAAGCGCAGCTTGTCGGCGGCGTCAGAGGCGTTGGAAATCAGCTCACGCAGGAAAATTTCTTTGTTGGAGTACAGCGAATGGATCATCAAATGAAGCAGCTGTTTTACTTCAGACTGGAACCCGCGGGTTTCTTGACCTTTCATACTCATTGATTACCTCAAAAGACAATGGCTACCAAAATCGAACAATGAGGATCAGATGAGGGTCAGGGTGTTGTTTTTCAAGCGGACGGCGGGATTTTTTTGGCAAAAAACAATGGGGCCGGGCGGCCCCATCCGGGAAAACATCAGAACTTGATGGCGTGGCGCCCGGCCAGCGAATGCGACAGCGTGGTGCCATCGACCATCTCCAGCTCGCCGCCCACCGGCACGCCGTGGGCGATGCGGCTGGCGAGCACGCCATACTGGCCGCACATCTCGGCGATGTAGTTGGCGGTCGCCTCCCCTTCCACAGTCGGGTTGGTGGCGAGGATCACTTCGGTGATGCTTTCCTTTTCCAGCCGTTGCTCCAGGCGATCCAGACCGATATCGCCCGGCCCGATGCCGTCCAGCGGCGACAGATGCCCCATCAGCACAAAGTAGCGCCCGGCGAACTGGCCGGTCTGCTCGATGGCGTGGATATCCGCCGGGCTTTCCACCACGCAAATCTGGCCGTTTTGCTGGCGGCGCGGATTGGCGCAGATGGTGCAGACGTCCTGTTCGGTGAAGGTGCGGCAGTCGGCGCAGTGGCCAATCTCCGACATCGCGCGCGTCAACGCCTGCGCCAGGCGCATGCCGCCGCTGCGATCGCGCTGCAGCAGTTGAAACGCCATGCGCTGCGCCGATTTCGGGCCGACGCCCGGCAAACAGCGCAGCGCCTCCATCAGGGATTCAAGGAGCGGGCTGGTTTGCATCAGAACGGCATCTTGAAGCCAGGCGGCAACTGCATGCCGCTGGAGACGGAGGCCATTTTCTCTTTCTGAGTCTCTTCGATGCGGCGCGCGGCGTCGTTAAACGCCGCGGCGATCAGATCTTCCAGCATCTCTTTGTCGTCTTCCATCAGGCTAGGATCGATCTCCACGCGGCGGCAGTTGTGCGCGCCGTTGATGGTGACTTTCACCAGGCCCGCGCCGGATTCGCCGGTCACTTCCAATTTGGCGACTTCTTCCTGCATCTGCTGCATTTTTTCTTGCATTTGCTGGGCTTGCTTCATCAGGTTGCCCAGACCGCCTTTACCAAACATAGTCGTCTCTCGTCGCTAGGGCCGCGCACCTCGCGCGGCGTTTAAAGGGGGCGAATACTCTCTTCATCCAGATCCGCGTCGAAGAATCGGCGCAGCGTCTGAATGTTGGTATCCGCTTCGATGGACTGGCGCGCCTGCGCCAGTTTTTCTTCATAGATGGCTTGTCGCCACTCCAGCGGGGTGCGCCCCGCCGGATTATCGTCCTCCACCACGGTCAGCTCAATCGGGCCGCCGTACAGCTCACCGAGCGCGTCGGCCAGCGTCTTCTGCGCCGAAGGCGAATTCAGATGGCGCTGCGAAGACCGCAGATGGAGGTTAATTTTGCCCGGCTCCGGCTGCTGCTTGAAGGCGTTCAACGCCAGCTGCTGCACCAATTTCGGGATCTTCAGCTTATCGATTTCTGCCGCCCAGGCGTCGCGCTCCAGCGACTCCACCACCAGCTTGGCGGCCAGCTCCGGCGTTTTCTCATGTTCCAACGCCGTGCGCAGCGCTTTCGGCGTCGCCAGCGGTTCCGGCGCCGCTTCCGGCTCGGTTTGCGCGCGCCAGCGATAAGCTTCCGGTTTCGCCGGTTTTTCCGGCACCTTCTTCTCCGCCAGGCGCTGCTGGCTGCGCTCGGTCACCGAAGCCAAACGCCCCAGCGCCGAGTTTGCCGGCCGCGCTATTCCTGGCGCCGCCGGCTCATTCTTTTTTGGTGTGGATGCTCCCTGCTGTCGTTGCAGCTGGGACCGCGCTTTCAACAGCTGGGCGGTGGCATCCGGTAAAGGGGCCGATGATTGTCGCTGCGGCACGGCCGGCTGCCCTAGCGGCGGCGGCGCGTCCTGAAACTGCGGCGGCTGTGGCGATGCGGCCTGCTGCGGCTGCGCCATCGGCGCCGGCGCGGTCTGCACCAACGCCACCGGCTCCGGGATCACCGCTTTCGGGTGAAACGCCAGCGCGCGCAGCAGGGTCATCTCAACCCCCATGCGGCGATCCGGCGCATAGGCCAGCTCTTTGCGGCCCACCAACAGCGTCTGGTAGTAAAGTTGCACATCGGCCGGCGGCAGGGTGCGCGCCAGCTCGCGCAGCCGTTGCTCCACGGCGGCGTAGTGGTTGTCGAGCATCGAAGGCAACAGCTGCACCATCGCAATGCGATGCAGCAGCGCCAGCGTCTCCACCAGCAAGTTTTCCCAGTCCACGCCGCGCGAAGCGGCCTGCGCGACCTGCGCCATCACCTTTTCGCCGTCGGCGCTGACCAGCGCTTCGAGGATCGCCAGCGGCTGCTCGTCATCGAGCGTGCCGAGCATCTGGCTGACGGTGGCGGCGGTCACCTGCCCCTGCCCCATGGCGATCGCCTGATCGGTCAGGCTCAGCGCGTCGCGCATGCTGCCGTCGGCGGCGCGCGCCAGCAGCTGCAGCGCACGGGCGTCGCTGGTGATCTGCTCCGCCGTCAGCACCGTTTCCAGCTGCTGACGGATCTGATCGACGTCCAGCGCTTTGAGGTGGAACTGCAGACAGCGCGAGAGAATGGTCACCGGCAGCTTTTGCGGATCGGTGGTGGCCAACAGGAATTTGACGTGCGGCGGCGGCTCTTCCAGCGTCTTCAGCAACGCGTTGAAGCTGTGGCGCGAGAGCATGTGCACTTCGTCGATCAGGTAGACCTTGAAGCGGCCGCGCGCCGGCGCGTACTGGACGTTGTCCAGCAGATCGCGGGTATCTTCCACCTTGGTTCGGGAAGCGGCGTCGATCTCGATCAGATCGACAAAGCGCCCCTGCTCGATCTCGCGGCAGTTGTCGCATTGGCCACATGGCGTGGCGGTGATGCCGGTTTCACAGTTCAGGCCTTTGGCCAGCAAGCGGGCGATGGTGGTTTTTCCCACGCCGCGCGTGCCCGAGAACAGATAGGCGTGATGGATCCGCCCCAGTGAGAGGCCGTTGGCCAGCGCGGTCAGGACATGTTCCTGGCCGACCACGTCTGCGAACGTTTGAGGGCGCCACTTACGGGCGAGAACCTGATAGCTCATTAATACCGGAGAAGTCGAGGAATCTGGAGGGTCATGCTAACACAGCCCCGCGGCGATCCGCGAGGCCGTTGTGCCCAAGGGGCAATGCCGCATCAATGGCCGGCGAAGTCCACCAGGCAGTAGCAATCGATGCCCAGCTTGTTCAGACGCGCTTCCCCGCCCAGATCCGGCAGGTTGATGATGAACGCGGCGTCGTTCACTTCACCGCCCAGACGGCGGATCAGTTTGGTGGTCGCTTCGATGGTGCCGCCGGTCGCCAGCAGATCGTCCACCACCAGCACTTTGTCACCCGCGGTGATGGCATCGGTGTGGATCTCCAGCTTGTCGGTGCCGTACTCCAGCTCATAGCTTTCGCTGAGCGTGGCGCGCGGCAGTTTGCCCGGTTTGCGCACCGGCACGAAACCGACGCCCAGCGCCAGCGCGACGGGCGCGCCGAACAGGAAACCACGCGCTTCGGTACCCACCACCTTGGTCACGCCCGCTTCGCGATAGCGCTCAACCAGCAGCTCGATGCTGGCGGCATAGGCCAACGGGTTTTCCAGCAGGCTGGTCACGTCGCGGAACAGGATGCCCGGCTTCGGATAATCCGGGATGGTTTTGATACTGTCTTTAATAAACTGAAGCTGCTGCGCAGTAGCGGTCATAATTGTTGCCTGATAAAACTGCCTGAAAACCGGCGCGCCGCTCACCCGCCGCCCCCGGGAGAAACACACCGGAGAAGAAATGGCAGGCGATCCGCGCACGAAAACGCCCAAATCTATGCAAACTGGCGGACAAATGCAACCAGCGGCGCACAATCAGCGCTGTTTTTGTTGCGGCAGGTCAATAACCGGCAGACGCAGCATAAAGGTCAGCAAAATGGCCAGCATCAGCAGCAACAGCCCGCGCACCCACCAGATTTTCACCAGCCACAGCGAACAGGCGAAGGTCAGCACGATCACCAGCACAGCCTTCCACTTCGCCCCCGGCGGCAGCGCGCGATGCTGCTGCCAATGGCGCAGATAAGGGCCAAACCAGGAACGGTACAGCAGCCAGTGATGAAAGCGCGGCGAAGAGCGGGCGAAGCACCAGGCGGCCAATAGCAGGAACGGCGTGGTCGGCAGCAGCGGGAGCACCACGCCCAACGTCGCCAGCACCACCGCCAACCAGCCCAAAATGATCAATAACCCACGCGTCATGCGGCTCTTCGCTCCTCAATCGGTTGCGGCCTACTGTAGCATCGGCGCCGCGCCGGCGGAATATGCATGCGGCGCTTGTTTCACAACAGCATCGCGGGCAAGCTTACGCCTGTTGAAATCAAGAGGGAGCTTATGTGAGCACTCAGCGTCTATTACAGGTGTTGGCACAGCAGATCGCGGCGCTGGCGGCCGAAGTGACCCCGCGCGGCGACGTTCCGATCCCGCAGGCGCGCTTCGACGCCGCCCTGTTCGCCAATCGCGGCACGCGGCTGCGCGACTACCTGGCCGAGGTGGAGAAGAATTTCGCCCAGCTGCAAAGCGCCGCCAACGACAACCGCACCAGCCAGGTGGCCTTTCTGGCCGAAAAACTGGTGGCTCAGATCGCCGCCCTGCAGCGCGAGCTGGCGACCCAGGCGCTGCGGCGCAAGAACCAGCCGAAAGAAGCCCCCGAGGCCGATCTTTACCACAAGCTGGCCGAGCATCAGGACTACGAACGCCGGCTGATCGCCATGATTCAGGATCGGGAAAGCCTGCTCGGCCGCCAAACCACGTTGGCGGCGCAGCAAAAACTGCAGCACGAGCTGGCGGCGCTGGAGGGGCGGCTGATGCGCTGTCGTCAGGCGTTGGCGCGCATCGAGCGCAATATCGAGCGCAAAGAAAACGGTTTTTGAAGATTTATCACAATATTTTAATGATTATTCCCGGTTGCGCGCCAGGTTCACTATACTCTGCCGGTATGCGAGTTATTCATCCCATTAATTAATAAGCGCAGGTGCTATGTCTCTGGAAAACGCCTCACCCGAACTGCAGCTGGCGGTAGACTTGATTTACCTGCTGGAATGCAACGAGATCGATCCGGTCACCGCACTGGCGGCGCTGGATATCGTCAAACGGGATTATCAGGAAAAGCTGCAGCGCGCCGGCGTCACCTCTCCCTATCTGCCCGCCGGACAGTAACCAGGGACAGCGCCGCTGTCCCTTTCGCCTCTCATTGCTTATCCACCGCCGTCTGGCCGCCGTCATCCGGCGACAGCGTTCTTTTCACTTCCTGCACTTCGTTGCCCTGCTGGTTATGCAGATACACCTCCAGCTGATTGAAGGCGATGTCGATGTCGTTTTCCCGACACAGGCGGTCGATTGAGCGGTTCAGTTCATCCACCGTGTAGCTGCGATCGCGCAGTTCGCGCACATAGAGCCGCAGTTCGTGATCCAGCGTGCTGGCGCCGAAGTTGAGGAAGAACACCTGCGGTTCGGGATCGGTCATCACCCGCGGGTTGTCGTGCGCCGCCTGCAGCAACACCTTTTTCACCTTGTCGAGATCGGAGCCGTAGGCCACGCCGACCTTGATCAGCACGCGAGTGATGGTGTCGGACAGCGACCAGTTGATCAGCCGCTCGGTGACGAACGCCTTGTTCGGAATGATCACCTCTTTGCGATCGAAGTCGGTAATGGTGGTGGCGCGAATGCGGATCTTGCTGACCGAACCGGAGAAGGTGCCGATGGTGATGGTATCGCCGATGCGGATCGGGCGTTCGAACAGAATGATCAGGCCGGAGACGAAGTTGGCGAAGATCTCCTGCAACCCGAAGCCCAGCCCGACCGTCAGACCGGCGGCCAGCCATTGCAGTTTGTCCCAGGAGACGCCGAGCGATCCCAGCGCAACCACGGCGCCCACGGCGGTGATCAGGTAAGTGAGCACGGTGGTGATGGCATAGGACGCCCCCTGCCGCAGCTGCAGCCGCGACAGCACCACCACCTCCAGCAGACCAGGCAAGTTGCGGGTGAGCACGTAGGCGACGATCACTGCGGCGATCGCCACCATCATGTTGCCCAGCGTCACCGCCTGCGCCACGCTGCTGCCCGCCACGGTGCTGGTGTAATGCCACAGCGTGATGCTGTCCAGATAGGCGATGACCGTCACCAGATCCGACCAAATGGCATAGAAGGCGCTGGCGAAGATGGCGAACAGCACCAGGGTGGTCAGGCGCAGCGACTGCTGGTTGATCTGATCGAGCGCCAGCGGCGGCTCTTCCACCACCGGTTCACCGCCTTCGGCCCCCTCTTTCGCCACGTTTTGCCGCCGCGCCAACGCGCGCCGGTAGGCCAGACGCCGCGCCGCCACACTCAGACCACGCAGCGCGGTCAGGTACACGATATTCCACAGGAAAAACAGATACAGGCTGTCTATCCAGCGGCTGGCCAGTCGCAGCGTGGTATAGAAGTAACCGGCGAACATCAGCCCCAGCAGGATCAGCGGCGTGGCGGCGATGGCTGTAACTACCATCAGCCGCACGGCGTGCGAGCCCTTTTCGCGCCAGCTGTCGCGACACAGCGGGAACACCAGCACCGCGAGCAGCGCCAGCGTCAGCATCACCACGATCTGGCCGATAACGTCTTCCACCAGGCGCAGCGGCGCTTTTTCGCCCAATACCGACCAGAAGATCAGCGGCTGCAGCGCCAATCCCAGCCGCAGCGTCTGCCGGCGGTAATGCGCGCACAGATTGGCGCCGAAGTTGAAATGCCGCTCGGCAATGCCGCCCGGTTTCAGCATCCGATAGCTGAAGCCGAAGACCAGCCACGACAGCGCCAGCTGCTGCGACAATGCCCAGATAAAGTCGCTGATGCCGAAATCGGCGCGATACATCCAGAAACCGACGCCGAGCAGCAGCGCGGCGCCGGGCAATACCTTCAGTAAGGTCAGCGCGATAGCCTTCGGCGTATGCAGTTGGCCGTCGCGCTTCAGTTGCCCCACATCGCTGGCCAGCTTTTGTAAATGGCCGTCGATCAGCCGGTAGCGCCAGCGCAATACCCCGATCGCCAACAGCATCGGGATCAGGAACACCAGCGCATTCAACCCGCCCTGTACCAGCTTGCCGCCGTCGAATTTGATATCTAATCCGGCAAGCTGATCGCGCACCGCCTCTGGCATCGCCTTCAGCCACGCCAGATCGACCGGCTTGTTGCTGTTGACCCAGAAGATCTGCTGGGTCAGCGTATCCTGCAACGAACCGTAGACGCTGGTGAGCTGCTGCTGATTGATCTGCAGGTTGATCGACAACGACAGCTGGTTGCTGAGCTGTTTGTTCAGCTGATCCAACAGCTCGCGGCGCATGTCGACGATCTCGTTCAACGCGTCGATCACTTCCGGGCCGGCCTTTTCCTTGCTTTCGGTCACCAGCTGGTTGATGTAATCCTCCCCCTTGAACAGATCGTCGCGTTGCTGATTGATATCGAACTGCTCCAGCCGCAAATCGGCGATGCGCGTGTCCATATCCGCCAACAGCGTGCCCTGCGGCAGGCTCTGCTGCTGCTGATACAGGATGCGCGACAGCACCAGGCTGCCCTTCAGCACCTGGATCTGCTCTTTCAGGTTACGCTCCGCCTGCAGCCCGCGATCGAGCCAGTTTTTGACCCGAATATTCTGCTGGAACAGGGTGTTGCTCTCTTCGGTGGCGGCAATCAGCCGCTGGCTCAGCTGGCGGTTGACGTCCAGCTGCTTGCTGACCAGCTGATCGTGCTGGATATCGGTGGCGTCTTCCGGGTTCTGCGCCTCTTTGGCGGTCTTTTCAGACAGCGTCAACCGCTTGCTGTTGACGATCTCCTGCAGCAACTGCACTGACTTATCCAGCGCGTCGATATGCGCCGTGGTGTAGTCGCGCTGCTTTTGCAGCAGATCCTGCAGCGTGGTATTGGCTTCCAGGCTCTTGCGCTGCAGCTCCAGCTGCGCATTGAGCAGCGCCTGCTCGGTGCTCAGCATCACCTGTTGACTGTTGCGCAGCGAATCTTGCCCCGGCGTCTGGCCGCTGAGCTGGCTGCGGATCTCCTGCAGGCGCTGCGAGGCGGCGTACATGGTGCTTTGTACCCGCTCGGGCTGGGTTTGCAGCGACACCAGTTGGCTGTTGTAGGTGGAGAGGCTCTCCTGCGCGCTTTGCAGCTCGTCGAGCGTTTGATACAGCCGGCTTTCCAACTGGCGCAGCGACAACGGCAACAGCGCAGCGCGCGCCGCCGCATTGTCCGCCGGCTGCTTCAGCGCATCCAGTTCGGCAGTGACCTGATTGAGCTTCGCCGGCGCCTGCTGCACCTGCTGTTTAAGCTGCGCGGCGTCTTGCCGGTTGCGCTCGAGGGCGTCCAGCAGCTCCAGCGTGCGGGTTAAATCCTGTTGGGACAGCTTTTCGACCGGCGTCAGGGCTTTTTGCTTGCTCAGCGTTTCCAGCTGGCTTTGCACTTCGCTGCGCTGCGGCAGATCGCCGTTCAGCGCCGCCTGTGTCGGCAAGCTCAGCGCGCAAATCAGGAAAAGAAGTGTCGCGGCGGCGATGCGCCGCCGGCATGCGCCGACAAACGAGCGCGGCGCCAGAGAGGGCAGAGTCAACCAGCGATGCATGATTTAGCTTCGGATCGGTTAAGAAGCCTGAAGATTATCACGACAGCCGGCAGGCAACGAACAACAAAAGCGTTGCCGGTGATGTCCCATTGTCGCGAAATCAGAAAGTCAGCACTTTCTCCGCCGCCAGCGTCCACTGCGCCAGCTCGACCAGCGTGCCGATCGCCACGCCGTCCGCCAGCGGCAAGCGGCTGACGCCGCGCGCGTCGGCGCAGGTCTTGCACAGCTTGACCGGCACCTGCTGCGCGGTGAGGATTTCCAGCATCTGCTGCAGGTGGTACCCCTCGTGCGGCTGCTGCCCGGCCAACCCGGCCACCACCGCATCGGACATCAGAAACAGCCGCAGATCGAGACTGCTCTGCTGCTCTTTCATGGCGATGGCCAACCGCAGCGCATTGAACAAGGATTCGTGGCCATAGGCGGCGCCATTGGCGATGAGAACGACTGATGACATGAAATCTCTCCTTATAAAGGCAGGGAGCCGGCGTTGGGCGGTGCTGCCGTCGGCATATCGGATCTGAGGCGCAAGGTGGGGCAAAACTGCAGCATCTCCAAAAACGCATCCACCAGCGCTTCGGCTTCGGCCCGCAAATCGAAACTTTCCGGCATAAACAGCCAGTTTTCCAGCAGGCCGGTGATATAACCGCGCAGGATGATCGCCGCGCGACGAGTGTGCAGATCGGCCGGCAATTGCCCGTGGTGAATGCAGTTGTACAGCACCGCTTCGATGCGTTCGTAACCGGCGAGGTACAGCACCTTGCGCGAATCCAGCAGCGGCATCATTTCACCGACAAACTCGCATTTGTGGAATATAATTTCCATCAACGCCCGCCTGCGGCCGTCTTCAACCGTAGACGTCAGAACGTAAATCAGAATTTCCCGGATAACCCGCAGTGGATTATCGGGAAACTTTGCCTGATACTCTGTTTCGAGCTGGTCAATTTTCGGCTCGGTAGATTCCCAAACTTCATTAAACAGGTCTACCTTATTCTTGAAGTGCCAGTAAATGGCTCCACGCGTAACCCCAGCAGCGGTGGCAATATCTGTCAGTGACGTTGCAGCAACGCCACGTTCAGAGAACTCTCTCACCGCAGCATCGAGGATTTGCTGTCGGGTTTCTTGCGCCTGCTGTTTGGTTTTTCGTGCCATGGCATTGTTATTTAGGGGGAGTGTGATTTACATACATTCGCGAATGTATGTACCATAGCACGCACATATAATTAACGCAGCAATGGGTTTTAAAGCTTGTGATCCATTGATCATTTTGAAATCGGACACTTGAGGTTTTTCTATGAACAAAAACAGAGGGTTAACGCCTCTGGCGGCCGTTCTGATGCTTTCAGGCAGCTTAGTGCTAACAGGATGTAACGATAAAGAAACCCAACAGCAAGGTGCCCAACAACAGGCACCTGAAGTGGGCGTAGTCACCTTGAAGGCCGAGCCTCTCAACATCACTACCGATCTTCCTGGCCGCACCGCTGCGTATCGTATCGCCGAAGTTCGCCCTCAGGTCAGTGGCATCATCCTGAAGCGCAACTTCGTCGAAGGCAGCGATATCAAGGCCGGGACGTCTCTGTACCAAATCGATCCCGCAACCTATCAAGCCAGCTACGACAGCGCGAAAGGCGATTTGGCCAAAGCACAGGCCAGCGCTTCCATCGCACGCGTGACGGTAAACCGCTACAAGCCATTGCTGGGTACCAGCTATATCAGTAAGCAGGACTATGACAACGCCGTCTCCACACTGCAGCAAGCGGATGCCGCCGTGGTGGCCGCCAAGGCCGCCGTGGAAACCGCGCGCATTAATCTGGCGTACACCAAAGTGACCTCCCCGATCTCCGGCCGCATCGGCAAATCTGCCGTGACCGAAGGCGCGCTGGTCAGCAACGGCCAGGCGACCGCCCTGTCCACCGTGCAGCAGCTGGATCCGATGTATGTCGACGTCACCCAGTCGAGCACCGACTTCCTGCGCCTGAAGCAAGAACTGGCCAGCGGCGCGCTGAAGCAGGAAAACGGCAAGGCCAAGGTGAAACTGATGCTGGAAAACGGCACCGAATATGCGCAGGAAGGCACGCTGGAATTCTCTGACGTCACCGTCGATGAGACCACCGGCTCCATTACCATTCGCGCCCTGTTCCCTAACCCGAACGATACGCTGTTGCCTGGCATGTTCGTGCGCGCCCGTCTGGACGAAGGCGTACGCAGCGATGCGTTGCTGGTGCCTCAACAGGGCGTCACCCGCAACCCGCGCGGCGACGCGACGGCGTTGGTGGTAGGGGCAGACAACAAAGTTGAGCTGCGCACGCTGAAGGCGGACCAGGCGATTGGCGACAAATGGCTGGTTACCGATGGCCTGAAAGCCGGCGATCGCGTGATCGTCTCCGGCCTGATGAAAGTGCATCCGGGCGCGCAGGTAAAAGTGCAGGAAGTTGACACTCAGGCGCAAAAACAGCCGCAGTCTGAAGCGCAGAAGTCATAAAAAGGAGCCTGTAATACATGGCTAAGTTCTTTATAGACCGCCCAATTTTCGCCTGGGTAATCGCCATCATCGTCATGTTGGCGGGGGTGCTTGCAATAATGAAACTGCCGATCGCGCAGTATCCCACTATTGCACCGCCGGCGGTGAGTATTTCCGCCAACTACCCGGGCGCAGATGCCAAAACGGTGCAGGATACCGTCACACAGATTATCGAACAGAACATGAACGGTATCGATAACCTGATGTACATGTCCTCCACCAGTGATTCCTCTGGTAGCGTCACCATTACCCTGACGTTTGAATCCGGCACCGATCCTGACATCGCGCAGGTTCAGGTTCAGAACAAACTGTCGTTGGCCACCCCGCTGCTGCCGCAAGAAGTTCAGCAACAGGGCCTGAAAGTAGAAAAATCCAGCAGCAGCTTCCTGATGGTGGCCGGCTTCGTTTCCGACGATCCGAACATGACGCAGGACGATATTGCGGACTACGTGGCGTCCAACATCAAGGATCCGATCAGCCGTTCGTCCGGCGTGGGTGAAGTGCAGCTGTTCGGTGCCCAGTACGCGATGCGTATCTGGCTGGATCCGAACAAGCTGAACAACTACCAGCTGACGACCACGGACGTGACCTCCGCCATCACCGAGCAGAACAACCAGATCGCCGCTGGCCAGCTGGGCGGCCTGCCGCCGGTGCCGGGGCAGCAGTTGAACGCCTCGATCATCGCGCAGACCCGTCTGACTTCGCCGGAAGAGTTCGGCAAGATCCTGCTGAAGGTGAATACCGACGGTTCCCAGGTGCGCCTGCGCGACGTCGCTCACATCGAGCGCGGCGCGGAAAGCTATGCCGTTACCGCACGTTATAACGGCAAGCCTGCCGCCGGCCTGGGTATCAAACTGGCAACCGGCGCCAACGCCTTGAACACCGCCAAAGGTGTGAAAGACGAGCTGGCCAAGATGGCGCCATTCTTCCCGCAAGGGATGAAAGTGGTTTATCCGTACGACACCACCCCGTTCGTTAAAATCTCCATCAACGAAGTGGTGAAAACGCTGATCGAAGCCATCATCCTGGTGTTCCTGGTGATGTATCTGTTCCTGCAGAACTTCCGCGCGACGCTGATCCCAACCATCGCGGTGCCGGTAGTACTGTTGGGGACCTTTGCGATACTCGCGGCGTTCGGCTTCTCGATAAACACCCTGACGATGTTCGGCATGGTGTTGGCGATCGGCCTGCTGGTAGATGACGCCATCGTGGTGGTGGAAAACGTCGAGCGCGTCATGTCCGAAGAGGGGCTGCCGCCGAAAGAAGCCACCCGTAAATCGATGGGCCAGATCCAGGGCGCGCTGGTGGGCATCGCCATGGTGCTGTCAGCGGTATTCGTGCCGATGGCGTTCTTTGGCGGCTCAACCGGCGCCATCTATCGCCAGTTCTCGATCACCATCGTGTCCGCGATGGCGCTGTCGGTGCTGGTGGCCTTGATCCTGACGCCGGCGCTGTGCGCCACCATGCTCAAACCGATCCCGAAAGGCGATCACGGGGTTAAAACAGGCTTCTTCGGCTGGTTTAACCGCATGTTCGAGAAAAGCACGCATCACTATACCGACAGCGTGGGCAACATCCTGCGCAGCACCGGCCGCTATCTGATCATCTACCTGCTGATCGTGGTTGGCATGGGCCTGCTGTTCCTGCGCCTGCCTTCCTCGTTCCTGCCGGACGAAGATCAGGGCATCCTGTTGACCATGGTGCAGTTGCCTGCCGGCGCCACCGAGTCCCGCACCAACAAAGTGCTGGAAGAAGTCTCTGACTACTTCCTGAACAAGGAAAAGGACAACGTGGTTTCGGTGTTTACCGTCGCGGGCTTCGGCTTCAACGGTAACGGCCAGAACAACGGCCTGGCATTCGTCAGCCTGAAAGACTGGGGCGAGCGGCCGGGGGCCGGGAACAAGGTAGAAGCGATCGCCGGTCGCGCCATGGGCGCCTTCTCGCAGATTAAAGAAGGCCTGGTGTTCCCGTTCAACCTGCCGGCGATTATCGAACTCGGTACCGCAACCGGCTTCGACTTCGAGCTGATTGACCAGGGCGGCCTGGGGCACGAAAAACTGACCGAAGCGCGTAACCAGCTGTTGGGCATGGTTGCTCAGCATCCGGATGTGCTGGTGGGCGTGCGCCCGAACGGCCTGGAAGATACGCCGCAGTTCAAACTGATCGTCGATCAGGAGAAAGCCAAGGCGTTGGGCGTCAGCATCACCACCATTAACAGCACGCTGAGCACCGCGCTGGGTGGCTCGTACGTCAACGACTTCATCGACCGCGGTCGTGTGAAGAAGGTGTACGTACAGGCCGAAGCGCCGTTCCGCATGCTGCCGGAAGACATCAACAAGTGGTACGTGCGCGGTACCAGCGGCCAGATGGTGCCATTCTCCGCCTTCTCTTCGGCGAAATGGGAATACGGCTCACCGCGTCTGGAACGCTATAACGGCTTGCCGTCGATGGAAATTCTGGGCCAGGCCGCACCGGGCAAGAGTACCGGTGAAGCGATGAACCTGATGGAGCAACTGGCGTCCAAACTGCCAAGCGGCATCGGTTACGACTGGACCGGCATGTCCTATCAGGAACGTCTGTCGGGCAACCAGGCGCCGGCGCTGTACGCCATCTCGATTCTGGTGGTGTTCCTGTGTCTGGCGGCGCTGTATGAAAGCTGGTCCGTGCCGTTCTCGGTCATGCTGGTATTGCCGCTGGGGGTTATCGGTGCGTTGTTGGCCGCGACAATGCGCGGCATGAACAACGACGTGTACTTCCAGGTAGGGCTGCTGACCACCATTGGTCTATCGGCGAAGAACGCCATCCTGATCGTGGAATTCGCCAAAGACCTGATGGAAAAAGAAGGCAAAGGCCTGATCGAGGCGACATTGGAAGCAGTGCGTATGCGTCTGCGTCCAATCCTGATGACGTCCCTGGCCTTCATCCTCGGGGTTCTGCCGCTGGTTATCAGCAGCGGTGCGGGCTCCGGCGCACAGAACGCGGTTGGTACCGGCGTTATGGGCGGGATGATCACCGCTACCGTCTTGGCGATCTTCTTCGTACCGGTGTTCTTCGTGGTGGTTCGCCGCCGCTTCAGCAAGAAGAACGAAGACCTGGAACACAGCCATCCGGTAGAGCACCACTGATCGCTCAGTGATGTGAGCTCCACCCGATAATCGAAAGGCCGCGCATGCGGCCTTTTTCTTTTGCTTCAGCAGGTTAATGCAAACCGTTCTCATTAATTCGCTCGTGAGTGCAATTTACGCTTGATCATGATGCCAGGTCGGCGCATAATTATTGTTATAGTATAACATTACATGAGAAGGCCATTATGAAACCCGGCATCCATCCCGATTATCGCACCGTGGTGTTCCACGACGTCAGCGCCAATGCCTACTTCAAAGTGGGATCGACCATCAAAACCGATCGCACTATCGAACTGGACGGCGAAAGCTGGCCGTATGTCACCCTCGACGTCTCTTCCGCTTCGCATCCGTATTACACCGGTAAGCAGAAAGACTATTCCAAAGAAGGCAGCACGGCGCGCTTCCAGCAGCGCTTTGGCCGCTTTATCGGCAATAAGTAACAAGGAAACCCCATGCAGGTATTGAGTTCATTGCGTTCGGCGAAAAATCGCCATCCGGATTGCAAAGTCGTGCGTCGTCGTGGCCGCATCTATTTGATCTGTAAAAGCAATCCGCGATTCAAAGCGGTACAGGGACGTAAGAAAAAGCGTTAACTCCCAAGTGTCATCTGTCGCAAAGCCCCGTTGCTGCTCAACGGGGCTTTTTTTATGGCGAGAAAGTGCCTGCAAGCTGCCCCCCACCCGCGGGCGGGGGGCAGAGATTACTTCATGCTGCTCAGCAACGTGTCGACATTGTGTTTGAACGCCTGCTCATAGGTGGCCGCCGGGCCGCCAGCGCGGGAGAGCGCTTCAGGGTACAGCTCGCCGCCCGCCTTGGCGCCGGTGGCGGCGGCAATCTGCTTCACCAGCCGCGGATCGGTCTGGTTTTCGATAAAGTAAGCGTTAACCTTCTCCTGTTTAATCTGCTTAATCAGGCTCGCCACGTCGCTGGCGCTGGCTTCCGCTTCGGTGGAAAATCCGACCGGGGCAAGGAAGGTGACGCCATACTCTTGTCCAAAGTAGCCAAAAGCATCATGGCTGGTCAGCACCTTACGTTTCTGCGGCGGCACTGCGGCGAACTGGGTTTTGGCCCACAGATCCAGCTTTTGCAGCTGCTGAATGTAGTCGGCGCCGCGCTGGCGAAAATAGTTGGCATCCTCAGGATCGGCGGCGATCAGGGCGTTCATCACGTTGGTGGCGTACTGCACGCCGTTTTTCATGCTGTTCCAGGCGTGAGGATCGGTAATCGGTTTGCCATCCTCTTCCATCTGGCGGGTGTTGATGCCCTGTGAAGCGGTGATCACCTGCCCTTTATAACCCGAAGCCTTGACCAGGCGATCGATCCACCCTTCCAGCCCCAGGCCGCTGACGAACACCACATCGGCCTGAGCCAGCTTCTTGCCGTCCTGCGGTGAAGGCTCGAAACTGTGCGGATCGCCATCCGGCCCCACCAGCGTGCTGACCTTGACGTGATCGCCGCCCACCTGCTTGACGATATCTCCGAGAATGGAAAAGCTGGCGACGGCGTCGACGGTCTTCGCCATCGCCAATGGGCTGGCCAGCAGAGCAGCTACCGCCAGCGATATAGGTAAACGTTTCATATTTTCTCCTTGCAAATGGCACTTCTCAACGGCGCGCAAAGGCGTAAATGCCTCCGCGCGTTCCAAACAGGATCGAGACAAAAAAGAGGATGCTGGCGCTGAGCACGATCGCCGGGCCGGCGGGAAGCGAAGCGTGATAGGACCACACCAGCCCAATCAGACTGGAAAGCGCGCCGATGCCCATCGCCGTCGCCAGCGTCTGCGGCAGATTGCGCGCCCAGAAGCGCGCGCTGGCGGCGGGCAACATCATTAACCCAACCGACATCAGGGTGCCGAGGATCTGGAATCCCGCCACCAGATTGACCACCACCAGCGCCAAAAACAGGCCGTGGATCAGCGCCAACCGGCGCGGCGCGTTAACCCGCAGGAAAGTGACGTCGAAGGATTCGATAACCAGCGCGCGGTACAGCGCCGCCAGCGCCAGCAGCGAAACCGAGGCGATAGCACCGACCATCAGCATCGCCTGCGCATCCACCGCCAGGATCGAACCGAACAACACGTGCAGCAGATCCACGCTGGAACCACGCAACGAGACCAGCGTGACCCCCAGCGCCAGTGAGCCCAGATAGAATCCGGCGAAGCTGGCGTCCTCTTTCAGCGGCGTGCGGCGGCTCACCAGGCCGGACAGCATCGCTACCGCCAGCCCGGCGATAAAGCCACCCACGCCCATCGCCACCAGCGACATGCCGGAAATCAGATAGCCGATCGCCGCGCCGGGCAACACCGCGTGGGACAACGCATCCCCTACCAGGCTCATGCGGCGCAGCAACAGAAACACACCCAGCGGGGCGGCGCTGAGCGACAACGCCAGGCACGCCATGAGCGCGCGGCGCATAAAACCGAAAGAGAGGAAAGGATCGATAAGCGCATGCCACAGCATCATGGCGCCACCGCCCGCAGATCCGGCTGCCGTTCGGCGGCGTGATACCTCGGCACCTGCTCCAGCACCCGCTCGGCCGCGCCCCAGTGGCAAGCCTGCGGCGTCAGCAACAGCGCCTGCGGAAAATGCTCGGCAACCATCGACATATCGTGCAGCACGGCGATCACCGTTCTCCCCTGCCGGTGCAGCTGCGCAATCACCTGCAGCAAAATTTGCGTGGTGGCGCTGTCGATGCCGGTAAAAGGTTCATCCAGCAGGATCAGCGGCGCCTGTTGGACCAGCAGGCGCGCAAACAATACCCGCTGCAGCTGGCCGCCGGAGAGCTCGCCCACCGGGCTGTGCGCCAGCACACTCATGCCGACGCTCGCCAGCGCCTCATTAACCTGGCTCGCCGCATGCTGGTTCATACCGCCGAACATGCCGCTTTGCGGCCAACATCCCATCGCCACCAGATCGCTTACCGCGATCGGGAACTGCCGATCCAGCTCCGCCTGCTGCGGTAAGTAAGCTCTGCGCGGCGGCTTTCCGCCACTGAAATTCAGGCTGCCGCCCATCGGCGGCAACAAACCGGCGAGCGTTTTCAGCAATGTCGATTTTCCGGCCCCATTGACGCCCACCACCGCGGTTAACGAGCCGGCGGTAAACTGCCCGCTCAGCGGCGGGAAAAGCGGCGTGGCGCCATAGCCTAGCATCAGCTGACGCAGGATGATCATGGCAGCGATACCGCCCAAAAGATGCCGAGCCACAGCAGAGCCAGCAGCACAACGGCCCCCGCACAACGCGCGGCGGCGGAGGTGGTGAACAACGAATTCAGTGACGACGCGGCGCCATGTCGTGAAGTGGGAATCAATGTGATGACCAAAATGATGGATAAGAGTTATAATATAACATCACAACAACTACCGTAGCTCAAGCTATGGCGCGACAATAATGCAACGGAACGTAACAATCCCTCGCACAGCGGATCTCCCCCCGCCCCCTTACAAAACCCAGGGATATTTCCATTCGGTTGGAATGTTGGCGTAAGGTAAAGAACAGCGGTAAATCGAAAAATTTACCGACGAGGGCGGAAAAGGAGTAAGATAAGCAGATAACATTGTTGTTGGCCGAGATTAATGCTTGTTACCCTTGCCTGTAACCTGGACGTCAACGCACTTTCTGTTAAAAAATTAAAGAAAGTGGTTCATGACAATATTGCGGAGTTAGTGCCGGCGCTGACCAGCGGACTCAGCTTTTATTCTGAAAGCGCACGCTATGCCGAAGATTCATTAGAAATACTTGATATAGTGCAGCAAGGCGACAGCGATTATTCAATGAGTTATCGTTATAAGTGGGGCATTTTTAATGCCTGCCTGGATATCAACAGCGAAGATATCATCAACGACAGCGTCCGGTTTCGAGTGACGGCGCGGGGTTTAATCTTCGACATCATTGATAACTCACGCCCATCAACTGCGGATGAATTGTAAGTTTAAGTAATAACTACAGGCCAAACGCGAAAAAATGATTTATATTCATTTTACGGGAAGTTTATTTAACCACCGTTAAGCTGCCTCCGTTCATGATGTAAATCAGCTTACTCACATAGTGTTATCACACCGCAATTAAGACTTACGGAGGGGATGATATGGATGAGTATTCGCCTAAGCGACACGACATTGCTCAGCTCAAATTCTTGTGCGAAAATTTGTATGATGAAGGTATCGCTACCCTGGGAGACAGTCATCATGGGTGGGTCAACGATCCGACGTCCTCCGTCAACCTGCAGCTTAATGAGTTGATCGAACATATCGCTTCGTTTGTGATGAGTTATAAAATTAAATACATGGACGAATCTGACCTGTCGGAGTTAGTCGAAGAATATCTCGACGATACCTATACGCTGTTCAGCAGCTATGGTATCAATGATTCCGACCTGCGCCGCTGGCAAAAAACCAAGGCGAGATTATTCAGAATGTTCTCAGGAGAGGACATCTGTACGACAATGAAAACTTAGGGGATAATTATTCCCAAGCTATTTTACGGTTATTAAACTAAAGGCCACCATGACTAAAACCGACTATCTGATGCGTTTACGTAAATGCACCACGATTGATACTCTCGAACGTGTTATTGAGAAAAATAAGTACGAGCTTTCCGATGATGAACTGGAGCTGTTTTACTCAGCGGCAGATCATCGTCTGGCAGAGCTCACCATGAACAAACTGTATGACAAAATCCCCACCTCCGTTTGGAAATATGTCAGATAATCAGCCCCCAACGCGTTGAGCCGATGCTTTTATCGGCTTCAATGTTCAAGTTGAATACGTACTTTTCCTATTGACAGTAAAACTTCACTTGCGTTCCCTCTTCCGATAATAATATTGCGCGGAAACAATTTTCTTTTTTAATCGAGACAGGTTATCTCATCGCCCGCCTCACTGTGCCCGCTCCCCAGAACCGCTAATTCATTATCCAAAAGAATTGAAGGCGGGAAGAAAAGAAATGCGTGTCGCTCTGCCTGATGACAGAAATGGATAATAGATACGTGGAGGAGAGGTGGCAAAAGCGCGGATTGGCGAAGCCCAAATGGGTGGGGACCCTGCCAGCTACATCCCGGCACACACGTCACCTGCTGCGGCTGCTTCCTTCCGGACCTGACCGAGTTCACAAGTTAGTGTTGCGGGAGAACCAACAGGGCCCCCATTGACGGCTTCTGTACTCCGAAGCGGTGGGCATTATCGGCGATGCCCCACCAAATAGCAAGCCAACCGGGGCCAACCGCTGTTTTCTTGCCCACCTGCATTGTGGCACACTCTTCGCCTGGATTTTGATTCGCGCAGGAACAGCAATATGCAACCAGAAGACGCCTCTTTCAGCCAGCGGGTTTTCCATATCGTGGCCGCCATTCCTTACGGCAAAGTCACCACTTACGGTGAAGTCGCCCGGCTGGCCGGCTCGCCGCGCGCCGCGCGTCAGGTTGGCGGCGTGCTGCGGCGTTTGCCGGAAGGCAGCACGCTGCCCTGGCACCGGGTGATCAACCGCCACGGACAGATCTCGCAGCAGGGGGAGGATTTTCAACGGCAACGGCAGGCACTGCTAGCGGAGGGGATAATTTTCGGCCCGCACAGCACGGTCGATTTCGAACGCTACGGCTGGCGCTGGTAAAACAAAACAGCCTTTGGCCGAAGCGCAAAGGCTGTTGATTTCATCTTGCTGTACCGCAGTAAGTTTACTGCATGGCGGTTGGCGCAGCCTGCATCGGCACGCCCTGCACCGGAACCAGCAGCAGATCGGCGCGGGTGCCGTTGCGGTTAACCACTTCCTGGATGGTGTCGGTAATGAACATCAGGCGCCCGTTGACCGTCACCGCTGCGCTCAGAATGATGCGCGCATTCGGTTGGATGTCGGACGGGTTGTACGGCAGCGTAAAGCTGAATGGCGCCTGCTGTCCTTCAGTACGCACCGCGCGCTGTGCAATCACTTTGGACGGCGCATCTGCCAGCGAAGCGTCAGAGAGGGTGACCGTCAGTACGGCGTCCGGCGGCAGCGCAATGCGCTGACGTATATTAACCGAACCTGTCACCGCCGGGCCCTGAATCTGCGTTTGCGCAGCCGCCGGGTTACCGGCCGTCTGTGTAGGCACATCGGCACTCTTTTGCGCGCATCCTGCCAGCGTGATCGTCAGTGCCGCGGCACCGCCTACGATTTGCCAGAGTTTCATGGATCGGTCTCCTTTTTTATTATCAACATGTTGGTGGCTTTCACCACCTCACCTATTAAACCTAGCACAAAACACTGATAAATCCACTTTACCCCGCCTATTAATCACTTAAACAGCCCAAGGCGTCCATGATTAAGAGCATTCTCATCGGCCCCTTAACGCAAAATGTTGACGCCGCGCCGTGATATTCCGCACACTGCGCAAAATGATTATTAGAAAGGTAACAACTTTATGAGCCAGGCATTGCAAAACCTCCTCGATCTGCTGGATCTGGAGAAAATCGAAGAAGGGTTGTTCCGCGGTCAGAGTGAAGATCTGGGGCTGCGCCAGGTGTTCGGCGGGCAGGTGGTCGGCCAGGCGTTGTACGCCGCCAAACAGACGGTGCCGGACGAACGCAGCGTGCATTCGTTCCACAGTTACTTCCTGCGCCCGGGCGACAGCAGCAAGCCTATCGTTTACGACGTGGAAACCCTGCGCGACGGCAACAGCTTCAGCGCCCGTCGCGTCAGCGCCATCCAGCACGGCAAACCTATCTTCTATATGACCGCCTCCTTCCAGAGCCCGGAAGAAGGTTTCGAGCACCAGAACCAGATGCCGGACGTGCCGCCGCCGGAAGGGCTGCTGTCTGAGTCAGAGATCGCCCAGAAGCTGGCGCATATGCTGCCGGAAAAAGTGCGCGAAAAATTTATCGGCCAGAAGCCGATCGAAATGCGCCCGGTGAAATTCCATAACCCGCTGAAAGGCAGCGTGGAAGAACCGCATCGCTACGTGTGGTTCCGCGCCAACGGCAGCATGCCGGACGATCAGCGCATCCACCAATATCTGCTGGGCTACGCGTCGGACTTTAACTTCCTGCCGACGGCGCTGCAGCCGCACGGCGTCGGCTTCCTCGAGCCGGGCATGCAGGTGGCTACCATTGACCACTCAATGTGGTTCCACCGTCCGTTCCGCATGGATGACTGGCTGCTGTACGCGGTGGAGAGCTCCTCTGCCTCCGGCGCACGGGGCTTTGTACGCGGCCAGATTTATACCCGCGACGGCGTACTGGTCGCCACCACCGTGCAGGAAGGGGTGATTCGCCAACGCGACGCCTGATCCGCAGCATAAAGAAAGGGGCGATGTTTCCATCGCCCCTTTTGGCTTCATCATTATTTTAGTCTTTAGCGCACTGCCCTGCTTTGAGCCTTACTGGTTGTAGGCGCTCTCGCCGTGGCTGTTGACGTCCAGCCCCTCGCGTTCCTGCTCCTCCGGCACTCTCAATCCAACCATGGCGCCCGCGATCTTGAAGGCGATAAAGGCGGCGACGCTCGACCACACCAGCGTGATCAGCACGCTCACCAGTTGGATCCAGACCTGATGGCCCATCGTCACCCCTTCGGCGTAACCGGTGCCGCCCAGTGAAGAGGCGGTGAACACCCCGGTCAACAGGCAGCCGACGATGCCGCACACCCCGTGCACACCGAACACGTCGCAGGTGTCGTCCACTTTCAGCCATTTTTTCAGCGTCACGACGCCCCACAGGCCGGCGACGCCGCCCACCAGACCGATGATCAACGCCCCGCCCACGCCCACGGTGCCCGCCGCCGGCGTCACTGCTACCAGCCCGGCGATCATGCCGGAGCAGGCGCCCAGCAATGAAGGCTTGCCGCGCAGCACCCACTCGGCGAAGGTCCAGGAGAGAATGGCGCCCGCAGTGGCAACCACGGTGTTGAGGAATGCCAGAGCCGCAATGCCGTTGGCCGCGCTGGCGGAACCGGCATTGAAGCCGAACCAGCCGATATACAGGATGGACGCCCCGGTAAACACCATCGGCAGGTTGTGCGGTTTGAAGGCCTCTTTACCGAAGCCGGCGCGCTTGCCAATCAGGTAGGCGCCGATCAACCCGGCGCTGGCGGCGTTGATGTGCACCACGGTGCCGCCGGCGAAGTCCAAGGCGCCGTCGGCGGCCAGGTAACCGCCGCCCCACACCATGTGCGCGATCGGCAGATAAGACAGCGTGAACCAGAGGATCGCGAAGATCAGCACCGCCGAGAAGCGAATGCGTTCGGCGAAGCCACCCACCACCAGCGCCACGGTGATACAGGCGAAGGAGGCCTGGAAGGCGACGTGGATCATTTGGCTGATGCTGCCGGTGACGCTGTCGATGCCGATGCCTTTCAGCATCGCCGTTTCGAACCCGCCGAACACCGCATTGCCCTCGCTGAACGCCAGGCTATAGCCATACAACACCCACAGCACGCAGACCAGCGCGAAGGTGACGGTGACCTGCGTCAGCATCGACAGCACGTTTTTGCCGCGCAGCAAGCCACCGTAAAACAGCGCGATGCCCGGCAGCGTCATGAACAGCACCAACGCGGTGCAGATCATCATAAAGGCGTTGTCGGCCTTATCAGCGACCGCCGGGGCGGCCAGGGCCAAAGAAGGAACCAGGGTTACCGAACTCAGGCCCAACATGGATAACAGTCTTTTCATTATCAATCCATCCCCATCACTTAACTGAGTTCGCGGTTACAGTGCCGATTCGTCGGTTTCGCCGGTGCGAATGCGGATCACACGTTGCAACTCGGCAACGAAAATTTTGCCGTCGCCGATTTTGCCTGTGTAGGCGGCTTTGCTAATCACATCAACCACTTCATCCAACTGATCGTCGGCGATGGCGATATCGATTTTGACCTTGGGCAGGAAATTGACGTTATATTCGGCGCCGCGATACAGCTCGGCGTGCCCCTTCTGGCGGCCAAAGCCCTTCACTTCGGTTACGGTCAACCCCTGAATACCCACGGAGGACAAGGCCTCGCGCACGTCCTCCAGCTTGAACGGTTTGATTACCACGGTCACCAGCTTCATATTGCCCCTCCACGAATTAAGCCCAAACTCACCCCTGGTACGCGTCATATGTAGCAAGGGCTGTGCCAAATTTTATTTTGCATGGCGATTCAGCGGATTAGCGGGCACGCGGGCGCCGCCGCGGCGCGGCGCAGTACCGATACCTTGAATGGGTTAAATAATGCGCACTGATTTGGTGCGTGTCGCGTCGAAAAAGTGCAGAAAGGGGGCGTAGCCTGGCGGAGTTGCCTGCTTGTGGTGCGTTGGGAAAAATAAGGGCCGCGATCGCGGCCCGTGGGATCAGGCGGGTTGGCTCTCCTCGCGCACCGCTTCCGCCAACTGCTCGCCCGCCAGCTGCAGCTGATACATCTGGTAGTAGCGCCCCTGCTGCGCCAGCAGCTGTTGATGGTTGCCCTGCTCCACCGCCTGGCCGCGATGCAGCACCAGAATGGAATCGGCATCGACGATCGTCGAGAGGCGGTGAGCGATCACCACCAGCGTGGTGTGCTCGCGGATCACGCGCAGCGCGCGCTGGATAGCCTGCTCGGTGCCCGAGTCGATATTGGCGGTCGCCTCGTCGAGGATCAGGATCTGCGGCGCCTGCACCAAGACCCGCGCCATCGCCAGCAGCTGTTTCTGCCCAACCGACAGGTTATTGCCCTGCTCCCCCAGTCGGGTGTGAATACCCTGCGGGAAGCCACGCACCAGATCCGCCAGCTGCACCGTTTCCAGCGCTCGCCAAACGGCGTCTTCCTCGATATTGCGCCCCAACGTGACGTTGGCCAGCACCGAATCGGCGATCACCACCGGATCCTGCTGCACCATCGCCACGCCCTGGCGCAGCGTGCGGTGCGACAAGCTGGAGATCGGGCGGCCATCGAGACGCACTTCTCCCTCGCTGACCGGGTAATAACCCATCAGCAGGTTGGCCAAGGTGCTCTTGCCGCTGCCGGTGTGCCCGACCAGCGCCACGAAGCCGCGCGACGGCACCGACAGAGAAATATGCTGCAGCACCTTTTTGTCCGCGCGGTAAGCGAAGCTCAGATCGGTGATGTCGATGCGGCCGCCGGCCAACGGACTATCGTCGGTACCGTAACTCTGCTGGCTGCGATCCATCAGTTCGAAAATGCGTTCGCCGGCCACCACCGCCTGCTGCAGGATCGACTGTTGTGACGTCAGCTCGATCAACGGTTCGTTCAAACGCCCCAGGTAGTTGATGAAGGCATAGAGTACGCCGACGCCAATCACGCCTTCACCGCTGAAGCCGAACAACATCAGCAAACCGCACAGCACCAGCGCCGAAAACAGGCTGAGCAGCGGCCGCAGCAGAAAACCGTCGAGCCGCAGGGTCTGCATGCGCGCGAGATAGTGCGACTGGCTGGCGGCGCTCATGCGCTCGCCGAAGCGCACCTGCTGGCGGAACTGCTGGATCACGCCCATGCCGTTGATCACTTCGTTGAAGCCGTCGTTGATGTCCGCCAGATAACTGCGCACCCGGCGCACAATCGGCGTGCTGTAGTATTGATAGATGCCCATCACCACAAACACCGCAGGGAAGATGCAGATAGCCACCAGCGCCATGCGCCAGTCGAGGCTGAACATCGCCACCAGCATGGCGCCGATCAGCGCGGCGCTTTTCAGCACCGTGGAGACCACCATCACGTACAGGTCCTTGATCACTTCGGTGTCGTTGGTGACGCGCGAGATCAATTGCCCGACCGGTTGCGTGTCGAAGGCGCTGAGCGGCTGGCGCAGCGCGGCGTCCATCACGTCGGTGCGCAGCCGCTGCACCACGCCTACCGCCGCCTGGTTGAACAGCAGCGCCTGGAAGTAGTGCAGCGCCGCCGCCAGCAGCTCCAGCAGAATGTAGGCCGCCGCCAGCCCGCCGACGATCATCAGCGGCAGTTGCCCTTTGGCGACGTAATTATCGATAAAATAGCTCACCAGGATCGGCCCGGCGACTTCCGCCGCCGCCGCCACCCACAGCATCAGCACCGCCACCCCCAACGGTTTGCGGTACGGCGAACCGTAGGCCAGCAGGCGCTTCAGCGTCGGCCACAGCTTTTGCACTTTATTCATCGGCCAACGCCTCCTCGCCGTTTTCCGGCGCTTCGTCCAGCGCCGCTTCCAGCTGCTGATAGCGGTACATATCGCGATACCAGCCCGGCTGTGCCGCCAGCGCCGCCGGATCGCCGCGCTGCGCCACGCCGCCGTGCTGCATCACCAGGATTTCGCTGGCCTCGGTTAATGCCGACAGCCGGTGTGCGCTGATGATCACCGTGCGATCTTGCCCCCAGCTGCGCAGGTTATGCAGGATCTGGTGTTCGGTACGGCCATCCACCGCCGATAGCGCATCGTCGAGGATCAGGATCTCCGCATCCAGCAGCAGCGCGCGCGCGATGGAGATGCGCTGTTTCTGCCCGCCCGACAGCATCACGCCGCGTTCGCCCACTTCGGTGTCATAGCCCTGCGGCAGCCGCAGAATGTCCTCATGGACGCTGGCCAGCCGCGCCGCCTGTTCAATCTGCGCCTGCGTCGCCCCCGGCTGGCCCAGCGCGATGTTGTTCGCCACGGTATCGGAGAACAGGAACGGCGTTTGGCTCACCACCGACAGCCGCGAACGCCAGTCGTCGAGTTTGACCTGCGGCAACGGCAGGCCGTGATAGCGGATCTGCCCTTGATCGACGTCGAACTGGCGCTGGATCAGCGACAGCAGCGTCGATTTGCCGGCCCCGGTCGGCCCGCACAGCCCCAGCATTTGCCCTGGTTTCAGCGTCAGCGCCACATCGTGCAGCGCCGGATGCGGGTTTTCCGGGTAGTGGAACGCGCGGATATCCACCTCCAGCACGCCGCGCCCGGCCGGCAACGCCTGCGGGCCATCCTGCACCGCCGGCGCCTCGTCGAGCAGGCTGCGGATGCGGCTGTAGGCCGCGCTGCCGCGCTCGACGATATTGAACATCCAGGCCAGCGCCAGCATTGGCCAGATCATCAGGCCGAGGTACATCACAAAGCTGGTCAGTTGCCCGAGCGTCAGCGAACCGTTCACTACCATCCAGCTGCCGCCGCCGATAGCCAACAGGTTAGAGGCGCCGATGGCGATATAAATGGTCGGATCGAAGCGCGCATCCACCCGCGCCACGTGCATGTTCTTGGCCCCGGTCTGCGCCGCGACGTCGGCGAAACGGTTGGATTGGTGATCTTCCAGCCCGAAGGCCTTGATCATGCGGATGCTGGTCATGCTTTCCTGCGCCTGATCGTTCAGGCTGGAAAACGCCGCCTGCGCCGATTTAAAGCGCTGGTGCAGCTGGTCGCCGTAATATTTGATGGCGATCGCCATCAGCGGCATCGGGATTAACGCCAACACCGTCAGCTGCCAGCTGATTTGGGTGCTCATCACCACCAGCACCACCACCCCCATCACCAGCGAATCCACCAACGTCAGCACGCCTTCACCGGCGGCGAACACCACGCGATCCACATCGTTGGTGGCGCGCGCCATCAGGTCGCCGGTGCGATGGCGCAGGTAGAACGCCGGGTTTTGTCGGCTGAGCTGGCGGTAAAAGTTTTCGCGCAGTTCGACCGCCAGCTGGTAGGAAGCGCCGAACAGCAGCACCCGCCACACATAGCGCAGCAGGTAAACGACTATCGCGGTGCCGATCATCAGCCCGAGCCAGGCCAACAGCACGCCGGTGGACATCTGTTTTTCGGTGACGCCATCCACGATGATGCCGACCAGCTTAGGCGGCAACAGTTGCAGGATGGCGATGACGATCAGCAGCACCACCGCCCCGAGGTAGCGGCGCCACTCCCGGCGGAAGTACCAGCCGATTTGTGCAAATAATCTCACGCAGTTTGATTCCAGGATTTTATGGGATTTGTCTCTTTTTCTGCTTCAGCAGAGCAGGATACCACCGTTGAGCCGCCCGTCCGGTTAACTTTTCACTCCGGCACCGGCAGCGCAGTGGTGTATTTGATTTTTTCCATGGCAAAGCTCGAGGTGACGTCAATAAGGCCCGGTACGCCGTTCACCAGGCGCTTATAAAAGCCGTCGTAGCTTTTCATGTCCGCCACTTCGACCTGCATAAGGTAGTCGTACTCTCCCGCCATCCGGTAGAACGCCAGCACCTCGGGCATCTGGCTGGTCAGCTGCACAAACGCCTGATACCACTCGCTGCTGTGCTGCTGGGTCTTGATCAGCACGAACGCCGTCAGCCCCAGGCCGAGCTTTTCATTATCCAGCAAGGCCACCCGGCCGCGGATATAGCCTTCGTCTTCCAGACGCTTCAGGCGCTTCCAGCATGGCGTAGAGGTCAAATTAACCGCATCGGCCAGCGCCTGCAGCGACTGGGTGCAATCTTGCTGCAGCATGCACAGCAGCTTACGGTCTGTTTTATCTAACATAGCGGCCACCCGGAGAAAAATTTTCTCCCATTAGGCGATTAAACAGGGAAAATGGCAATCCTTTTTTCCCGCCGACAGGCTATGCTACGCCATAAACCAGCCCCCTATTCTGAGGCCATATCATGACAAACTCTTGGGTAAAATATGCTATCGGTGAAATAGAAGCGGATTTTCAGCGCTCCGCCGATACGCACCTGATTCGCCTGAACCTGCCGGCGTTTCCCGGCATCTGCCTGTACCTGAAAGACGAGAGCACCCACCCGACCGGCAGCCTGAAACACCGCCTGGCGCGCTCGCTGTTCCTTTATGGCCTGTGCAACGGCTGGATCACCGAGAACACCACCATCATCGAGGCCTCGTCCGGCAGCACCGCGGTGTCCGAAGCCTACTTCGCCCGTCTGATCGGCCTGCCGTTCATCGCGGTAATGCCGTCCTGCACCGCGCGCCGCAAGGTGGAACAGATCGCCTTTTACGGCGGCCGCTGTCACTTCGTCGATCATGCCGCCCAAATCTACGCTGCCTCCGAACAGCTGGCGAAAGAGCTGAACGGCCACTATATGGATCAGTTCACCTACGCCGAGCGCGCCACCGACTGGCGCGGCAACAACAACATCGCCGACAGCATCTTCCGCCAGATGGCGCGCGAACCTTTCCCGGTGCCGAAACACATCGTGATGAGCGCCGGCACCGGCGGCACCTCTGCCACGCTGGGGCGCTACATCCGCTATCAGGGGCACGACACCCAATTGACGGTGGTCGATCCGGAAAACTCGGTGTTCTATGACTGCTTCCACCACGGCGATCGCACCCTGATCGGCAGCTGCGGCAGCCGTATCGAAGGCATCGGCCGCCCGCGCGCCGAGCCGTCGTTCATCCCGTCGGTGGTCGACAACATGCTGCGCGTGCCGGATGCCGCCAGCGTCGCCACCATTCACTGGCTGGAAGGCGTGCTGGGCCGCAAGGTTGGCGCCTCTACCGGCACCAACGTTTGGGGTGCGCTGCAGTTGGCGAAGCAGATGCGGGAAAACGGCGAGCAAGGGTCGATCGTTACCCTGCTGTGCGACAGCGGCGAGCGTTATCTGGATACTTATTACAACCCGGAATGGGTCAGCAACAACATCGGCGATCTGCAGCCGTATCTCGCGCAGCTGGCGGATTTGTAACGCCAGGCTTCGGGTAAAAAAAAAGCCGGGTAGTCATACCCGGCCGGCTGTAAGGAGAACCTCATTCTTCGGGGGAATAGGTGAGGCAAGGTGAACGCAGCCAATGTTGTAAATAGTGAGCCACCGCCTGTTGTTGGCAATGGCCGATAACCGGTAGCTGCGGCAGCAGGGATTTCAGCTGCGGCAGGGCGTTTCCCATCACCACGCCGTGCCCCACCGCTCCCAGCATCTCTTTGTCGTTCATCGCGTCGCCGAACGCCATGCAGTCGGCCATCGTCAGCCCCAGATAACGGCTCAGCCGCTCCAGCGCCGTGCCTTTGTTGCAACCGAGCGGCAGCACCTCCAAACAGTCGTAGGCGGAAAAGCACAGGTCTGCCTCATCGCCCAATTGCGCCCGCAGCTGCACCTGCAACGCCAGCAACTCCTCATGTGGCGCGACAAAGCACACCTTGCTGTTGCCGAACGCCGGCAGACGGCGCACATCGGCCAGTTGAAAACGAAAACCGCTCAGGTGATGCGCCCGCAGCATCTCTTCCGGCACGGGAAACTCGGTCAGCCAACCTTCGTCGCGGAATACATGCATGCTGGCGCGGGTGCGCCAATGATGATGCAGCACCTCTTCGGCCACCGCCGCCGGCAGGTCGGTGGCGTGCAGCTGTTGGCCACGGTTGTCATATACCCGCGTGCCGTTGCCGGTGATCAGGTACCCCTGCAGCCCCAGTTGCGCCATGATCGGTTGCGCATCGAGGTAGTGGCGCCCGGTGGCGAACGTCACCACCATCTCCCGCTCCACCAGCTGGTTCAGCACCGCCAGCGTTTCCGGGCCAACCCGGTGATCCGGCATCAACAGCGTGCCGTCCATATCGAAAGCTGCCAGGCGATACATAAAGACCTCATGAATGTGAACGCGATTACAATCACTGCAGTATGGGATGGTATTTGCGGAAGTAATAGTGAACAATTTGAGAAAACTGTTCCGGATTTCTGCCCATGCGCCTGGTTCACCGCCTCAGCCAATATCAACGCCTGTATCAACAGCTCGGCAGCGCGCCGGTCGCCGTGACCATCGGCGAGCTGGCGGCGATGTTCTACTGCAGCGAACGCCATGCCCGCACGCTGGTGCAGCAGCTGCAGGATCAGGGCTGGCTGAGCTGGCATTCGCAGCCCGGCCGCAGTAAGCGCGCTCGCCTGCACTGCCTGAAAACCCCGGATGAACTGCGCGCGCAGCTGCTTCAACAGCTGCTGCAACAGGGCAATCATCAGGGGGCGCTGGAGATGGCGCAGCTCGATCCGCAGCACCTGCAGGATCTGCTCAGCCCGCACCTCGGCGGGCAATGGCAGGCCGGCAGCCCGACGCTGCGCATTCCCTATTACCGCACGCTGGAAGCGCTCGACCCGCTCACGTTGACCGGCCGCGCCGAACAACATCTGGTGTCGACCCTGCACGCCGGACTGACGCGCCTGATGACCGGTAACCCGGAACCGCAGCCCGATCTGGCGCACCATTGGCAGATTAGCGATCGCGGCCTGCGCTGGCGCTTCTTTCTGCGCAGCCAGCTGCGCTGGCACAACGGCGAACCGTTGACCGGCCACCAACTGCTGCAAACGCTGGAAAAACTGCAGCGCCATCCGCGCAGCCAACCGAGCCTGGCCAACGTCACGCGCATCAGCCTGCCGCATCCGTTGTGTATTCAGTTCGATCTGCACCTGCCGGACTACTGGATGGCCCACCGGCTGGCGGAGCTGCCTTGCCTGATGACTCACCCGGAGCTGCCGGCCATCGGCGCCGGCCCGTTCAAGCTGACACTGAATGAGCCGCAGCTGGTGCGGCTGGAACAGCACGCCGGTTATCATCTGCAGCATCCGTATCTGGATACCATCGAATACTGGATCACCCCCGATTTGCCTACCGCCGGCACCTACACCAGTTGCCAGCATCCGGTGCGCATCACCATAGGCCAGCAAGACGATTTGGCGCAGGCCCGGCCGGTGCAGCGCAGCATGAGCCTGGGCTGGTGTTATCTGGCGCTGAACCTGCGCCACGGCGTGCTGAACGAAGCCCAGGGGCAAAAGCTGCTGATGCTGATCCAGCAGTCCGGCCTGCTGAGCCATCTGCCGATCCCCAACAGCGTGATCACCCCCAGCCATGAAATGCTGCCCGGCTGGCGCATCCCCCACCAACAGGTCGAAGAGGATGTCGCCCTGCCCGCCCGGCTGACGCTGCTGTATCGGCCGCCGGTCGAGCTGGAAACGGTGACGGCCGCGCTACAGCGGTTGCTCGCGCAGCACGGCTGCGAGCTGGAAGTGCGTTACTATGCCGGCAAGCGCTGGCAAAGCGAGGAACAGATCGCCCAGGCCGATCTGCTGCTGGCGGACAACCTGATCGGCGAAGCGCCGGAGGCGACGCTGGAGAGCTGGCTGCGGCAGGATACGCTGTGGCGCGGCATCCTGACGGAAAGCCGCTGGCAGCAGCAACAGGATACGCTGCGGCAGATCCAGCAGCTGCAGGCGCAGCAACCGCGTTTCGCACGGCTGCAGGCCTATTATCAACGGCTGATGGCCGCCGCCATCATCACGCCGCTGTTCCACTACCAGTATCAGATCAGCGCGCCGCCGCGCATGCATGGCGTCACGCTGACCGCCCACGGCTGGTTCGATTTTTGCCAGGCGTGGCTGCCGCCGCCGGTGGACAACGCACCGGCCTGAGCCGAACCGCCCTGCGCCTGGCGGCCCTTTCTGCTACTATTGTCGCCGCAACGCAATTTTTATCCTGCCGCCCGAATGTGTATCGGGAGAGGCCAAAGCCCAAAAAGGTGATTTTATGAAGCGCGCGGTTGTCGTTTTCAGCGGTGGACAAGACTCCACGACCTGCTTAATCCAGGCATTGCAACAGTATGACGAAGTTCACTGCGTCACGTTCGATTACGGCCAGCGCCATCGCGCCGAGATTGAAGTGGCTCAAGAGCTGTCGGTAGCCCTCGGTGCCAAGGCGCACAAGGTGCTGGACGTAACGCTGCTCAATGAGCTGGCCGTCAGCAGCCTGACGCGCGACAATATTCCGGTTCCCACCTACGATCCCAACCAGAAAAATGCGCTGCCGAGCACCTTCGTACCGGGCCGCAACATCCTGTTCCTGACGCTGGCGGCGATCTACGCCTACCAGGTCGAAGCGGAAGCGGTGATCACCGGCGTGTGTGAAACCGATTTCTCCGGCTACCCGGATTGCCGCGACGAGTTCGTTAAAGCGCTGAACAAGGCGGTGACGCTGGGCATCGCCCGCGATATCCGCTTCGAAACGCCGCTGATGTGGCTGAACAAGGCCGAGACCTGGGCGCTGGCGGATTATTACCACCAGCTGGATCGCGTACGCCAGGATACGCTGACCTGCTACAACGGCATCAAGGGTGACGGCTGCGGCGAGTGCGCCGCCTGCAACCTGCGCGCCAATGGCCTGACGCAGTACCGGGCCAACCAGGCAGAAGTGATGGCGGCGTTGAAGCAGAAAGCCGGCCTGGCCTGAGGGCAGTGACGGCGGCAGCCTATGCCGCCCGTGAGCTTACTGCGGATTATCCTTCAGCGTGAGCGCCTCCAGGTGCTCGCGCAATTCTCCTTCGATCGGCAGCGCACGCTGCGTTTTCAGATCGACGCACACGAAAGTCAGCAGCGCGTCTGCCACCGGCGTCCCCGCCGGATCCTGCGTCACCTTTTGGCTCAGCACCCCGCTCTTGCCGTTGAGCTGCACCATCTGGCTGTCGATACGCAGCTTATCCCCCAATACCGCCGGGCTGCGGTAATTGATATTGATGTTCACCACGATGAAAGCGATGTTGTTTTCCGTCATCCAGCGGAACCCGGCTTCGTTCTCCAACCAGTCCCAACGCGCCTCTTCCAGAAACTCCAGATAGCGGGCGTTGTTAACGTGCTGGTAAACATCAAGGTGATAACCGCGAACTTTGATAAAGGTTTGCATAGGGAACGATCGCTCCTGCCTGGTGATTACAGAAAGAGGGAGCCGCGCTGGCTCCCTCGCCCGTTTGGTCAACGCGCCAAACTGGTAAGACCTGTAAAATGTAGCAGAGGAGTCACGGCCTCAGCGCCATTTTGCCACGCAGCCGCGACCGGGATCACATTTTCAGCCGGGTGCGGTTCTTCTCAAACAGCGCCGGCCCGATGCCCGGTACCTCCTGTAACTGCTCAACCTGGGTGAACGGCCCGTTCTGTTCGCGATAGCGCACGATGCCTTCCGCCTTCTTCAGGCCGACGCCGCTCAAGGCGGCGGCCAGTTGTTCGGCAGTGGCCTGATTGATGCTGACCGCCGCCTCTTCGGTTGCCTTGGTCATCACCGATTGTCCGCCATGGCTCGCCGGTGTTGAGAGCATCGGCGCCTCGTTTTTTTCCACCGCGGCGGCCGGGCCGGCCAGGCATAACAACAGCGCGGTCAGCGCGGCGTTAACGTGACGACGGTAACCGAAAAACGCTTTTTTCTCTGAATATTGCATGCTGTATCCTCCTTGTGTGTGACAGCACGGCTACCTTGCCGCGGCGGCGAATATTCAGCAATCGACGGATGTCAGATATGGAAAAGGCCGCGAAAGCGGCCTTTGTTTGTTGCACTGCGTTGCAGAAAAATGCGGCGATTACTGAGGCTGTTGCTCAGCGGCGCCCATTTTGATCTTGGCTTCTTTACGCAGGCTCGCCAGCAGTGAATCGAAGGAAACGCCGGTCGCGCCCTCTTCCATCTTGCCGACGAAGGTTTTCATTTCATCTTCCGGCAGCGTGCCTGGCTTCACCGCATCAAGCGCAATCAGCACCACGTTGTCCTGACGATCCTGCGACATGCCGTAAACCGGCTTACCGTCCTGCGGGTGTGGCAGCGCGAACACGCTCTCCACCAGCTGGCTGTCTTCCGGCGCGCGCGCCATCTTCTGCACGGCGCCAAAGCTCAGGCCGGCGGCTTTCATCGCTTCGTCGCCCTTGCCCTGCTTCAGCTCAACCAGCAGCTTCTCGCCCTGCAGCTTCGCTGCCTGCAGCGCCTTGTTGCGTTTCACCAGTTCCGCCACGCGGTCTTTTACCTGGTCGAACGGTTCGATGCCTTCCGGCTTGTGGCCGCTCACGCGCACCACGAAAGCGCGGTCGCCGTCTACGGTGATCACGTCGGAGTTGCTGCCCGGCGCGCCGTTCTCGCCGATCAGCGAGCCGTCGAAGATCGCCTGCACCACCGGTTTGAAGTTCAGCGCGGCAGGGATGTTGTCGCGGGTGAACCAGTCGCTTTGCGCCGCTTTCACGCCGGCCGCTTCCTCAGCCGAGGCCAAAGATTCGTTGTCGCTGGTCGCCGCTTCGCTCACCTTCTGCTGCAGCGCGTAATAGGCGTCTACCGCTTTCTCCTGCTGCACCTGCTTGGCGATGGCGTCATGCACTTCGCTCAGCGGTTTCAGTTTCTCAGGTTCGATGTCGTTCAAACGCACGATCAGGTAGCCGACGGAGGATTTCACTACGCCAGACAGCTGCCCTTTCTCGGTCAGGTTAGCCTGCTTCAGTTCGTCGGCGGTGGTTTCCGGCTCCAGCCAACCCAGCTCGCCGCCGGTGCGGCGTGAGATGATGTCGGTGGATTTTTCTTTCGCCAGGGTGGCGAAATCGGCGCCCTTCTTCAGCTCATCCAGCGCCGCGTTGGCTTCCGCCTCGGTTTTCAGCTGGATCACGCTGTAGTTTTTACGCTCCGGCTGGCCGTAGCTGCTCTTGTGCTGGTCGTAGTAAGCGTTGATGTCCTCTTCGCTCACTTTCACCTTGTCCTGCATGGACGCGGCGTCCAGCGGGATATAGCTCACCTTCACCTGCTCCGGGGCGATGAAGCTGTTCTTGTTCTGATCGTAATACGCCTTCAGTTCGTCGTCGCCGGCGCTCTGTTTCGCCTGCAGCGCTTTCAAATCGATGGTCGCCAGGCGCACGTCGCGCTCCTGCAGCACCAGCGCCGCCATGGCTTGCGATTCAGACGGCAGCACGAAACCGGACTCGCCGAAGGCCTGGATCACCTGTTGATTGACCAACTGCTGACGCATCGACTGCGCGAAGTTGTCGGCGGTGTAGCCCATGCGGCCAATCAGATCGAGATATTTGGCGTTATCGAACTGGCCGTTGGTCTGGAAGTAAGGCGCCTTGCGGATGGCGTCCTTGATCTGATCGTCGCTGACCGCCAGGCCCAGCTTCTTGGCATACTGGTCGAGCAGCATGTTGTCGATCAACTGGGACAACACCTGACGGCGCATCTGCTGCATGTAGCCTTCGTTGCCGGCCAGCGCAGAGAACTGGTCACCCAGCTGCTGCTGCATGCGGCTGCGCTCACTTTGGAAAGCCTGTTCCAGCTGAGCGCGTTCGATCGTCTGACCATTTACTTTCGCAGCATAATCGCCGGAGCCGCCGATCAGGTAGTTACCCACCCCGGTCAGAACGAATGACAGGATGATCAGGGCCAGGATGATTTTGAGCACGACGTGATTGGCAGCCGCGCGTAAATTGTCCATCATAGTGTGACAACACTCCGCTGTGATGTGGATTAACAACCCTTGCGCAGGCGCGTTCCCTGCGACAAAAATAAAAAAAGCGCATCAGTCCGATGCGCCTTGTATCTTACCTTACCAGCACCGCTGCGTCAGGTGATTGTTTATTACAAAACCCTGTTACGCTAAACGGTTAGACGCTAAATCAGTTTACAGCGTCTTTCAGCGCTTTCCCTGCACGGAAGGCAGGTACTTTGGCTGCCGCGATCTTGATCTCTTTACCGGTTTGCGGGTTGCGGCCGGTACGGGCCGAACGTTCACGCACGGTAAAGGAACCGAAACCTACCAGAGCCACGTCATCCCCTGCTTTCAGGGAGTCGGTAACGGAAGCGATTACTGCGTCTAAAGCACGTCCCGCTGCCGCTTTGGAAATATCAGCACCTGCGGCAATCTTGTCGATCAGTTGTGACTTATTCACTCTATCATCCCCTCTAGAATTCTATCGTCGCACCGAAAAATCCCTACGGTTGCGACAGCGCAGCTGTTATATCAATCCCATCGAACCTTGGCAAGCCACCGACTGGGTGACAAAACGCGGGCCGACAGAGATCTAACTTAGCGGTACAAAAAAATACTGGCAAGTCCGAAATGGCTTGCCAGTATAAGTTTTATCAATGGTTTTTGCGATTCGTCACTATTTTGCCGCTACCGGCAGTGCGCCGAAGGCCGGGTTTTGCAACGCAATGTTCAAAACTTCATCGATTCGCTGCACCGGATGAATCTCCAGATCGGCGATAACATTGTCCGGAATCTCTTCCAGATCGCGCTTGTTCTCGTAAGGGATCAGCACGGTTTTGATGCCGCCGCGATGCGCCGCCAGCAGCTTCTCTTTCAGGCCGCCGATCGGCAACACCTGACCGCGCAGCGTGATCTCGCCGGTCATCGCCACATCGGCGCGTACCGGGTTGCCGGTCAGGCAGGAGACCAGCGCGGTGCACATCGCGATACCGGCGCTCGGGCCATCTTTCGGCGTCGCCCCTTCCGGCACGTGCACGTGGATGTCGCGTTTCTCGTAGAAATCGGCGTTGATGCCCAATTTCTCCGCGCGCGCGCGCACCACGGTCAGCGCCGCCTGAATCGATTCCTGCATCACTTCACCCAGAGAACCGGTGTAGGTCAGCTTGCCTTTGCCCGGCACGCAGGCGGTTTCGATGGTCAGCAAATCGCCGCCCACTTCCGTCCACGCCAGCCCGGTGACTTCCCCCACGCGGTTTTCGGTATCCGCACGGCCGTAATCGACGCGCTGCACGCCCAGGTAATCCTTCAGGTTGTCGCCGTTGATCTCGATATGCTTGCGCTTCTTGTCCATCAGCAGCGTTTTCACCGCTTTACGGCACAGTTTGGAGATTTCACGCTCCAGGCTGCGCACCCCGGCTTCGCGGGTATAGAAGCGAATAATGCCGATGATGGCGCTGTCGTCGACCGTCAACTCGCCTTTTTTCAGCGCATTGCGCTCGAGCTGCTTCGGCAGCAGGTGCTGTTTGGCGATGTTGAGCTTCTCGTCCTCGGTATAACCCGACAGGCGGATCACTTCCATACGGTCCAGCAGCGGCGCAGGAATGTTCATCGAGTTCGAGGTGGCGACAAACATCACGTCGGACAGATCGTAATCCACTTCCAGGTAGTGGTCGTTGAACGCCACGTTCTGTTCCGGATCCAGCACCTCCAGCAGAGCGGAGGCCGGATCGCCGCGCATGTCGGAAGACATCTTGTCGATCTCATCCAGCAGGAACAGCGGGTTCTTCACCCCAACCTTGGCCATCTTCTGGATCAGCTTGCCCGGCATCGAACCGATGTAGGTACGACGGTGACCGCGAATTTCCGCTTCGTCACGCACGCCGCCCAGCGCCATGCGTACGTACTGGCGACCGGTCGCTTTGGCGATCGACTGCCCCAGCGAGGTTTTACCCACGCCCGGCGGCCCCACCAGACACAGGATCGGCCCCTTGATTTTGCTGACGCGGCTCTGCACCGCGAGGTACTCGAGGATGCGATCTTTGACGCGCTCCAGGCCGTAGTGATCGGTATCGAGCACTTCCTGCGCCTTGTTCAGGTCTTTTTTCACCTTGCTGCGCGCATTCCACGGCACCTGCAGCATCCAGTCGATGTAGCCGCGCACCACGGTCGCTTCCGCCGACATCGGCGACATCATCTTCAGCTTTTGCAGTTCCGCTTCGGTTTTTTCGCGCGCCTCTTTCGGCATTTTCGCCGCATCGATCTTGCGCTTCAGCGCTTCGTGCTCGTCCGGCGCGTCGTCCATCTCGCCCAGTTCTTTCTGAATCGCCTTCATCTGCTCATTCAGATAGTACTCGCGCTGGCTCTTCTCCATCTGCTTCTTGACGCGGTTACGGATGCGTTTCTCAACCTGCAGCAGGTCGATCTCCGATTCCATCATCGCCATCAGGTATTCCAGACGCTCGGTGATGTCGGACATCTCGAGCACCGACTGCTTATCGCTGAGTTTCAGCGGCATGTGGGCGGCGATGGTGTCCGCCAGGCGCGCGGCGTCGTCGATGCTGTTGAGTGACGTCAGCACCTCCGGCGGGATTTTTTTGTTCAGTTTGATATAGCCTTCAAACTGATTGATCGCGGTGCGCACCAGCACTTCCTGCTCGCGCTCGTCGATAGCCGGCGACTCAAGGTATTCCGCCTGCGCGGCGAAATGCTCACCGCTGTCGGACAGCGTAGTG
This sequence comes from Serratia sp. DFXYC6, assembly GCF_057196085.1. Lineage (NCBI taxonomy): Bacteria > Pseudomonadati > Pseudomonadota > Gammaproteobacteria > Enterobacterales > Yersiniaceae > Serratia > Serratia sp. DFXYC6. Next base: position 223,977 of record NZ_JBXUNV010000004.1, read on the forward strand.
ATGCGTGCGCGCTGCAGCCCCTCGACCAGCACTTTTACCGTGCCGTCCGGCAGCTTCAGCATCTGCAGGATCGACGCTACGGTGCCGACCGAGAACAAGTCGTTAATGCCAGGTTCATCCGTTGAGGCCTCTTTCTGTGCCACCAGCATGATCTTCTTATCGTGATCCATTGCGGCTTCGAGGCACCGAATCGATTTTTCCCGGCCAACAAATAACGGGATCACCATGTGCGGATAAACCACCACGTCGCGCAATGGCAAAACGGGGATTTCAATGCGTTCGGAACGCTCAGGGTTCATAGAGCTCTCTCTTAGTTTAATTTCCGCCAGGTTGAGGGGGAATCTCATGAGACGCAAGCATCTAACGTTTCATAAAATCTGGTTAATGAGTATATGGGGATGAATCTCTTACATTCAACGGCAAGAATGCAGGAAAAAGAAATGGGGGATGAAATCCCCCATTTTGCTGATAACGCGCTGGTTTAACTGGCTAATTATTCGCCAGACGCCTGGGCTTCAGGCTTGCCGTAAATCAGCAGCGGTTTGGATTGGCCGGCGATCACCGACTCGTCGATCACCACTTTGTCTACGCTGTCCATCGACGGCAGATCGTACATGGTGTCGAGCAGCGCGCCTTCCACGATGGAACGCAGGCCGCGGGCGCCGGTTTTGCGCGCCATGGCTTTCTTGGCGATGGCGTTCAGCGCTTCGTCGCGGAACTCCAGCTCCACGCCTTCCAGATTGAACAGCGCCTGATACTGCTTGGTCAGGGCGTTCTTCGGCTCTTTCAGGATCTGAATCAGCGCGTCCTCGCTCAGCTCGCTCAGGGTCGCCACCACCGGCAGACGGCCGATAAACTCAGGGATCAGACCAAACTTGATCAAATCTTCCGGTTCGGCCTGCAGCAGCAGTTCGCCTTCGGTGGCCTTCTCGGACTCGCCCTTGACGGTCGCGCCGAAGCCGATGCCGGAGCCGGTGTTGACGCGTTGACCGATCACCTTATCCAAGCCGGCAAATGCGCCGCCGCAGATAAACAGGATCTTGGAAGTATCGACCTGCAGGAATTCCTGTTGCGGATGCTTGCGCCCGCCCTGCGGTGGAACCGCGGCGATGGTGCCTTCAATCAGCTTCAGCAGCGCCTGCTGCACGCCTTCACCCGAGACGTCACGCGTGATCGACGGGTTGTCAGACTTACGGGAAATCTTATCGATTTCATCGATATAAACGATGCCGCGCTGCGCTTTCTGCACGTCATAGTCACATTTTTGCAACAGCTTCTGGATAATATTTTCCACGTCCTCGCCCACGTAACCGGCTTCGGTCAGCGTGGTGGCGTCGGCCATGGTGAACGGCACGTCCAGGAAGCGCGCCAGCGTTTCCGCCAGCAGAGTCTTGCCGCTGCCGGTCGGGCCGATCAGCAAGATGTTGCTCTTGCCCAACTCGATACCGTTGCTGGTATCGCCGTTGCGCAGGCGTTTGTAGTGGTTGTACACCGCAACCGCCAGCACTTTCTTCGCCTGCTCCTGGCCGATGACGTAGTCATCCAGGTGGTGGCGAATTTCGTGTGGCGTCGGCAGCGCACTGCGCTCACGATGCGGGGCAACTTCTTTAATCTCTTCGCGAATAATGTCGTTACACAGATCGACACATTCATCGCAGATATACACTGACGGCCCGGCAATCAGCTTACGCACTTCATGCTGGCTTTTGCCGCAAAAAGAGCAGTACAGCAGCTTTCCTGAACCGTCTTTGCGCTTATCTGTCATCAGTCAAACCTCTTCTTTAGTCTTGTCCCGCAGGAAAATCACGGCGGCAGTGCGCCCAAACTCATATCGGGAACGCCGAGGGGCTACAACAGAGCGAGCCCCTGCCCACTCTGATTACTATAGTCCATCGGCGCCGCGTGGTTCTAGCTGCGGTGTGTCAGAATGCCGTCAACCAGGCCGTATTCCACGGCTTCGTCCGCGGTCATAAAGCGATCGCGCTCGGTATCGCGCTCGATCTGCTCCAGCGGCTGGCCGGTATGCTCGGCCATCAGTTCGTTCATGCGCGCTTTCACCTTGAGGATTTCACGCGCGTGGATTTCGATGTCCGTCGCCTGGCCCTGGTAGCCGCCCAGCGGCTGGTGAATCATCACGCGCGAGTTCGGCAGGCAGAAACGTTTGCCTTTGGCGCCCGCGGTCAGCAGGAAGGAGCCCATCGAGCACGCCTGGCCCATACAGATGGTGCTGACGTCCGGCTTGATGAACTTCATGGTGTCGTAAATTGACATGCCCGCGGTAATTACCCCACCCGGCGAGTTGATGTAGAGGTAAATGTCTTTTTCCGGGCTTTCCGCTTCGAGGAACAACATTTGCGCCACGATCAGGTTGGCCATGTGATCTTCCACCTGGCCGGTCAGGAAAATGATGCGCTCTTTCAGCAGGCGGGAATAAATGTCGTAAGAACGCTCCCCGCGTGAAGTCTGCTCTACCACCATCGGCACCAGCGCCATGTTCGGTGCAAATTGATCTCGTTCGCCACTGTATGACATTACCGTCTCCTAATAGAAATTGCCTTGGCGGCCAGGGTGTCACCCTAATACGCCGATTCTACTTGAGAACGGCCATGATGACTATGCTCAAGCATTCGACCCGCGCCGCACGTACCCGACGGTTGTTTTATCCCGCGCACTTTGGCAAACAGCCCCAGAATCATTCTTTACAGATGGGGGGAGCCCGGCGCGATTTCAAGCCCAGAGGCCGATTTTCTCCGCGCGCCGGAAACGATGCCGTTATTCTGACCTTTATCATGCCAGCCAGTTCCCCAGGCAACAGGGTAAATATAGTGCATATTATCCCGCTTAACCTGAGATTAATCAGCAACGTGGCAAAAAGAAAAGCCCGCAACCTGAGGTTGCGGGCTTTTTCATCGTGCGCCGGTTCGCCAGGCGAAACCGGGGGCGCCGTTCATCGCGCCCGGCACGCAGGCATTACGCCTGTTGAGTTTGGTTCATCAGCTCGCTGAAGGTAGTGGCTTTTTCAGTCACTTTCGCTTTTGCCAGCAGGGCTTCAACCGCTTGCTCTTCCAGAGCCACGTTGCGCATGTTGTTCATCAGCTCTTTGTTTTTGCTGTAGAACTCGATGACTTCGCTCGGATCTTCGTAGGCGGAGGCCATTTCTTCGATCAGCGTCTTCACGCGGTCTTCGTCAGCTTTCAGATCGTTGGTGCTGATCACTTCGCCCAGCAGCAGGCCAACCACTACGCGGCGTTTCGCCTGCTCTTCGAACAGTTCACGTGGCAGTTCCAGCGCTTGCTTCTCGTTGCCGCCGAAACGCTGTGCAGCCTGACGACGCAGCACGTCGATTTCGCCGTCGATCAGGGCAGCAGGCACGTCGATTTCGTTCGCGCTCACCAGGCCTTCGATCGCCTGAGACTTGATGCGGTTACGCACGGCGCCTTTCAGCTCGCGCTCCATGTTCTTGCGAACCTCGGTGCGCAGGCCGGCAACGGAACCGTCCGCCACGCCGAAACGCTTGATGAACTCTTCGGTCAGTTCCGGCAGCTCGCGCTCTTCAACTTTCTTCAGCACGATAGCGAATTTGGCCGCTTTGCCCTTCAGGTTTTCCGCGTGGTAGTCTTCCGGGAAGTTCACGTCGATGGAGAACTCTTCGCCCGCTTTGTGACCGACCAGGCCTTCTTCGAAGCCTGGGATCATGCGGCCCTGGCCCATTGCCAGCACGAAGTCGGACGCTTTGCCGCCTTCGAACTCTTCACCGTCGATAGAACCGGTGAAGTCAACGGTCACGCGATCTTCAGCTTCCGCCGCGCGATCGGTTTCTTTCCAGGTGGCCTGCTGCTTGCGCAGGGTATCCAGCATCGCGTCGACGTCTTCGTCGTTCACTTCAACTACAGGTTTTTCGACTTCGATGTTTTCCAGGCCTTTCAGCTCAACTTCTGGATACACTTCGAATTCAACGGCGAAAGTGAAGTCTTCACCTTCTTTGTACTCGCCCGGCACGTAGTTTGGTGCGCCGGCCGGATTAATCTTTTCTTTGATGATCGCGTCAACGAAGCTGCGCTGCATTGCTTCGCCCAGCACGTCCTGACGAACAGAGGCGCCGTAACGCTGTTCCACGATGTTCATCGGCACTTTGCCTTTGCGGAAGCCGTCGATACGCACGCTTTTCGCTGCGTTGATCAGCTCTTTCTTCACCGCCTGCTTGATAGTATCAGCCGGTACAGTAATAGAGAGACGGCGCCCAAGGCCTTGAGTGGTTTCTACTGAAACTTGCATCTTGTTACCTCAAAAAAATCACAGTGCTCGGTCAACTCCGTTCCAAGAACCAGGACGGCTACAGATAAGAACCGAGTTCCCTGATGACAGAAGCGTCCCGAAACCATTCCGGAAAAATAAGACGCGACATTATAGCGACGCATGCGTGGCGAGTCGAGGAAAGCTAGGCGGCGCAGGCGCGCTAAAACTCACACTTTTGCCGATTCGATCGCCCAAAGGCCGCCAAAACAGACCGAACGTTGGCCACATTGCGCGTCGGCCGTGTCGTCGTCAAAAACAGAAACGGCCCGCAGGCCGTTTCAAAATTCGTCAGTAGTAATACCCTAATTCAAGGGCAAAGTTCCACTGATACCTGAAAATTTCCCCCTCAGGCCAGCGTGCCGGCGCCGCGGCACGGCGGCGAGGCCGGCACGGTATCCTGCAGACCTTCCCACTCTTTGAGCGTATAGGTGTGCAGCGCCAGCGCGTGTACGCCGTCCGCCAGCTCCTCCGACAATACGCCGTAGATGGAGCGGTGGCGCGTCAAAAAACGTTCGCCGACGAAGCGATCGCTGACCAATACCACTTTGAAATGGCTTTCTGAACCCGCCGGAACGTTATGACGATAGCTTTCATCAACGACTTCCAGATACGCGGGCTCAAACGCCGCCCTTAACTTTGCTTCTATTTGCTCGCGAATCATAGGATCTCCTTACAACACCGGCAGAGGACCGTGCCCATCTAGTTCAATATTAGCCGGTTTTCCCCCGTTTAGACCATCGCCGGGACAAATTTCTCTTTTCTGCGGTCAAATGATGAGCGCCATCCCCGCCGCTTGGGGGATTATCCGATTGAGCGGGCCAAAAAAGCGTGTTTTTATCAACGGCAGGTAAAAATTTGTCACTCAGGCGCCTTCCGCGCTTCCACCGCACGGCGGCGATGCTATGATGTCGGCAATTTGTTGTCGGCTATCCCGCTCTGATTATTGCTAAATCCATCGAGAATGAGACAGAAAACATGTTAAAGAAACTTTGTCTTCCTTTGCTGGCCGCCCTGCTGCTGGCCGGCTGCGCGACCAGCAGCAACACCCTGAACGTCACGCCGAAAATCGTTCTGCCGCAGCAGGATCCTACCCTGCAGGGCATCACTGTCAGCATCAACGGCGCGGATCAGCGCACCGACCAGGCGCTGGCCAAGGTGAACCGCGACGGCCAGTTGGTCACGCTGACGCCATCGCGCGATCTGCGTTTCCTGCTGCAGGAAGTGCTGGAGAAACAGATGGGCGCACGCGGCTACATGATCGGTGCCGACGGCCCGGTGGCGCTGCAAATCGTCGTCAATAACCTGTACGCGGACGTCGCCGAAGGTAACCTGCGCTACAACATCACCACCAAAGCCGACATCTCGATCATCGCCCAGGCGAAGAACGGCAACAAGCAGGTGAAGAATTACCGCTCGACCTATAACGTGCAGGGCGCCTTTACGGCGACCAACGAGAAGATCACCGACGCCGTCAACTCCGTGCTGGGCGACGTGATCGCCGACATGGCTCAGGACACCAGCGTCAACGATTTCATCAAGCAAAACGCGCGCTAATCGGCGCGCCTGGCGCCGCCCGGCGGATCGGGCGGCGCAGACAGGGAACTCATGTCGAAACACTATCTGAACATCTTCACCCAGCGTAACTCCGCCATTCTGCTGCTGCTGGGCTTCGCGTCGGGTCTGCCGCTGGCATTGACCTCCGGCACGCTGCAAGCCTGGATGACCGTCGAAAATATCGATCTGAAAACCATCGGCATCTTCTCGCTGGTAGGCCAGGCCTACGTCTTCAAATTCCTCTGGTCGCCGTTCATGGACCGCTATACCCCGCCGTTTCTCGGGCGGCGGCGCGGTTGGCTGCTGATCAGCCAGCTGTTGCTGGTGGCGGCGATTGTGGCGATGGGCTTTATGCAGCCCGCGCAGCACCTGTGGTGGCTGGCGGCGTTGGCGGTGCTGGTGGCGTTCTGCTCCGCCTCGCAAGATATCGTGTTCGACGCCTATAAAACCGATCTGCTGAAAGCCGAAGAACGCGGCACGGGCGCGGCGATCTCGGTGCTGGGTTATCGGCTGGCGATGCTGGTTTCCGGCGGCCTGGCGCTGTGGCTGGCGGATCGCTATTTCGGCTGGCAAGCCACCTACTGGCTGATGGCCGGATTGATGCTGATCGGCGTGGCCGCCACGCTGTTGGCGCCGGAGCCGGACGAAAGCATCCCGGCGCCGCGCACCATGGAACAGGCGGTCGTCGCGCCGCTGCGCGATTTCTTCGGCCGCAACAACGCCTGGCTGATCCTGCTGCTGATCGTGATGTACAAAATGGGCGACGCCTTCGCCGGAAGCCTGAGTACCACCTTCCTGATCCGCGGCGTGGGGTTCGACGCCGGTGAAGTCGGGCTGGTGAACAAAACCCTCGGCCTGTTCGCGACCATCGTCGGCGCCCTGTTCGGCGGCGTGCTGATGCAGCGTCTCAGCCTGTTCCGCGCGCTGATGCTGTTCGGCGTCCTGCAGGCGGTCTCCAATCTCGGGTATTGGATCCTGGCGGTGACCGACAAGAGCCTGCTCACCATGGGCAGCGCCATCTTCCTCGAAAATCTGTGTGGCGGCATGGGCACCGCGGCCTTCGTGGCGCTGCTGATGACGCTGTGCAACCGGTCGTTCTCCGCCACCCAGTTCGCGCTGCTGTCGGCGTTGTCCGCCGTAGGGCGCGTCTATGTCGGCCCGATCGCCGGCTGGTTCGTTGAAGCCCACGGTTGGCCGTTGTTCTACCTGTTCTCTATCGCCGCTGCCCTGCCCGGCTTGCTGCTGCTCGGTATCTGTCGTCAGACGTTGGAGCACACCCAGCAGCATGGCAATTTTATGCCGCGCACCGAGTTTTCAGAATCTTACCGTTGGGCGCTGCGCTTGCTGACGCTAGGCTGTTCGCTGTTGGGCCTGTGGTTGCTGTTGCTTATCGCCAATGCGCTGGATTGGACGCAGGCCCCACAGTTGGCCGATCGGCTGCTGCAGGTCGGCGCCGCGCTGAGCCTGCTCGGCGTCGCCATGGGCAGTACTTTGGATTACCTCGCCCTGCGCCGCACCCGTTTGGCATAATCTGAACGGCCGGTGATTTCGCCGGCCGAAAAAAAAGCGATCCGGGGGAATATTTATTTCGGTAAAAAAAGATAATCGGCGCGGAAATTATTTTTTTATCCGACTGCCGCACTCGGAAATAAAATTAAATTCACCTTTAAGACACAATTATTTTACATTAAACAAACCTTTTCTGCGTATTTCCCCGCCGCGCATTTCTTCGCCAAATTCATCATACCTTTAGTTTTCCTTAACATACGGGCTGCTCGTCACGATTCAGCGTGCCAACGCGTTGTTGTCATTGGTAAATTATCACGCAGGGTTACATCTGTGACCCCCTTAACAGAAAGTGTCAACAAGCCGCTGACACTCCCTTAAGCATGTTTACAGTACTGCAACCTTCCCGTAAAATGCCCGCACACATGAAACGACAATTGAGCCTTTGTTATTGAGGTCGTTAGATGAGACTTAAGAAATACAATAAAAGTATTGGGATGCTGTCATTAATCGCAGGCACTGTATTGCTCAGTGGCTGCGATATGGTTTTGATGAATCCCAAAGGAGCAATTGGTGTTGAGCAACGGACACTGATTATCACTGCAATCGCGTTGATGTTGATCGTAGTGGTGCCAGTTATCTTCATGGCGTTCGCCTTTGCCTGGAAGTATCGCGCTTCCAACAAAGACGCCAAGTACAGTCCGAACTGGGCCCACTCCAACAAGATCGAAGCGGTCGTCTGGACCATTCCTATCATTATCATCGCCATCCTTGGCACCATTACCTGGAAGACCACCCACGAACTCGATCCGTTCAAGCCGATTGTCACTGACAAGAAGCCGATGACGATCGAAGTGGTGTCGCTCGACTGGAAATGGCTGTTCATCTACCCGGAACAAGGCATTGCGACCGTTAATGAGCTGGCTTTCCCGAAAGATGTTCCAGTCGAATTCAAGATCACCTCTAACTCGGTAATGAACTCGTTCTTTATCCCGCAGTTGGGTGGACAGATTTATGCGATGGCCGGCATGCAGACCAAACTGCACCTGATCGGCAACGAAGCCGGTGCCTACAAAGGCATCTCCAGCAGCTACAGCGGCGCAGGCTTCTCCGGTATGAAATTCACCGCGATCGTTACCCCGACCGAAGGCGACTTCGATCAGTGGGTGGCCAAGGTGAAGGCATCGTCTAAAAACCTGAACACCACCGACGACTTTAACAAACTGGCAGAGCCGAGTGAAAACAACCCGGTTGAGTACTTTGCCGCTGTCAAACCGAATTTGTTCAAAGAAACAATTGCCAAATTCATGGGCGACATGGATATGCACAAGGGCGCTGGCGCGCACGAAGGCATGGACATGAGCCAAGGTATGGACATGGGTGAACATGCTGCTCACGCCGGAGCCGAGGAATAACTGATGTTGGGAAAATTAACACTTGATGCGGTTCCGTACCACGAACCGATCATCATGGTCACCGTAGCCGCAATTATTGTCGGGGGCCTGGCAGTGCTGGCGCTGCTGACGTATTTCGGTAAATGGAAGTGGCTGTGGAGCGAATGGCTGACTTCGGTCGACCATAAAAAAATTGGTATCATGTACATCATCGTGGCGATGGTCATGCTGCTGCGCGGCTTTGCCGACGCCATCATGATGCGTAGCCAGCAGGCGTTGGCGTCCGCCGGCGAAGCCGGGTTCCTGCCGCCGCACCACTACGACCAGATCTTCACCGCGCACGGCGTCATCATGATCTTCTTCATGGCGATGCCTTTCGTGGTTGGCCTGATGAACGTTGTGGTGCCGCTGCAAATCGGTGCGCGCGACGTCGCCTTCCCGTTCCTGAACTCCCTGAGCTTCTGGTTCTTCGTGGTGGGTGTGGTGCTGATCAACATCTCCCTGGGGGTCGGTGAGTTCGCTCAGACCGGTTGGCTGGCGTATCCGCCGCTGTCGGGTAAAGAGTACAGTCCTGGCGTCGGGGTCGATTACTGGATCTGGAGTCTGCAGATTTCCGGTCTGGGTACCCTGCTGACCGGCGTGAACTTCTTCGCCACCATTCTGAAGATGCGTGCCCCTGGCATGCCTATGATGAAGATGCCGGTGTTCACCTGGGCGGCGCTGTGCACCAACGTCCTGATCATCGTTTCTTTCCCAATTCTGACCGTCACCATCGCGCTGCTGACCCTGGATCGCTATCTGGGCACCCATTTCTTCACCAATGATATGGGCGGCAACATGATGATGTACATCAACCTGATTTGGGCCTGGGGTCACCCAGAGGTGTACATTCTGGTTCTGCCGGTGTTCGGCGTATTCTCCGAAGTCACCGCGACCTTCTCCAGAAAACGCCTGTTCGGCTATACCTCACTGGTATGGGCAACCATCGCGATCACCGTTCTGTCGTTCATCGTCTGGCTGCACCACTTCTTCACCATGGGGTCCGGCGCGAACGTTAACGCCTTCTTCGGTATCGCCACCATGATCATTTCCATCCCGACCGGGGTGAAAATCTTCAACTGGCTGTTCACCATGTATCAGGGCCGCATCAAGCTCAACTCCGCAATGCTGTGGACCGTTGGCTTCATCATCACCTTCTCCGTGGGTGGTATGACCGGCGTTCTGCTGGCGGTGCCGGGCGCGAACTTCGTGCTGCACAACAGCCTGTTCCTGATCGCGCACTTCCACAACGTCATCATCGGCGGCGTGGTGTTCGGTTGCTTCGCGGGCCTGACCTACTGGTTCCCGAAATCCTTCGGCTTCACGCTGAACGAAAAATGGGGCATCCGCGCGTTCTGGTTCTGGATCATCGGCTTCTTCACCGCCTTCATGCCGCTGTACGCATTGGGCTTTATGGGCATGACCCGTCGTATCAGCCAGAACATCAACCCTGAGTTCCACCCTCTGCTGCTGGTTGCAGCCGGCGGTGCGGCGTTGATCGCCTGCGGCATCCTGTGCCAGCTGACCCAGATCTTCGTCAGTATCCGTGACCGCGAACAAAACCGCGATCTGACCGGTGACCCATGGGGTGCTCGTACTCTGGAGTGGTCAACCTCGTCTCCACCGCCGTTCTATAACTTTGCCGTAGTGCCGCAGATTCATGACCGCGATGAATTCTGGGACATGAAAGAAAAAGGCGAAGCTTATAAGAAACCGGCTAAATACGAACCGATTCATATGCCTAAGAACACCGGCGCCGGCGTTATCATCGCCTTCTTCAGCCTGGTATTCGGTTTCGCAATGATTTGGGAAATCTGGTGGATGGCTCTGGCCGGCTTCATCGGTATGATCGTTGTCTGGATCGGCAAGAGCTTCGATCACGATGTTGACTACTATGTGCAGGTTGATGAAATCGAGCGCATTGAGAACCAACACTACGAACAAATCCGTAAAGCAGGCGTGAACCATGTCAACTGAAACTCTGACCAATCATAACGCAGCCCATGCAGAGCATGGGCACCACGACGCGGGAGAGACCAAAGTCTTCGGATTCTGGATCTACCTGATGAGCGACTGTATTTTGTTTGCGAGCTTGTTCGCGACTTATGCAGTCCTGGTGAACGGGACCGCTGGCGGTCCCTCAGGCAAAGACATCTTCGACCTGAAGTTTGTCCTGGTCGAAACTTTCCTGCTGTTGTTCAGCTCCATCACCTACGGCATGGCGATGATCGCCATGAACAAGGGTAAAGTTGGCGGTGTAAACACCTGGTTGTTCCTGACCTTCCTGTTTGGTCTGGGCTTCGTGGCGATGGAAATCTATGAATTCCATCACCTGATCGCCGAAGGCTTCGGGCCGGATCGCAGCGCGTTCCTGTCCAGCTTCTTCGCGCTGGTCGGCACCCACGGTCTGCACGTGACTTCCGGCCTGATTTGGATCATCGTGCTGATGATTCAGGTGAGCAAGTTCGGCCTGACCGCGACCAACAAAACCCGTCTGATGTGCCTGAGCCTGTTCTGGCACTTCCTGGACGTGGTCTGGATCTGCGTATTTACCGTTGTCTACCTGCTGGGGGTTATGTAATGAGCCATTCATCCCATGAAACCTCTCACGGCGGCGCAAGCCACGGCAGCGTGAAGTCATACCTGATCGGCTTTATCCTGTCGATCATCCTGACGGTAATTCCATTTGCGATGGTAATGAACGGCACTGCCTCTCATTCAACCATCCTGGCGGTTGTTGTCGGTATGGCGGTTATCCAGGTGATTGTTCACCTGGTTTACTTCCTGCACATGAACACCTCATCGGAAGAGCGCTGGAACCTGGTGGCATTGCTGTTCACCGCTATGATCATCGGTATCGTTGTTGTAGGTTCACTCTGGATTATGTACAACCTCAACATCAATATGATGGTCGATTAAGAGCTGAGCTGCACGTGATGATTAAGCAATACCTGCAAGTCACTAAACCAGGAATTATTTTCGGCAATTTAATTTCTGTCGTTGGGGGATTCCTGCTCGCTTCCAAAGGGAGCATCGACTATCCCCTGTTTCTCGCCACCCTGGTGGGTGTCTCGTTGGTGGTCGCGTCGGGCTGTGTGTTTAACAACTACATCGACCGCGATATCGACAAGAAAATGGAGAGAACGAAGAATCGGGTGCTGGTAAAAGGCCTGATCGCGCCGAGTGTCACCCTGGTTTATGCGACCGTGTTGGGTATTGCGGGCTTCGCGTTGCTGTATATCGCGGCCAACCCGCTGGCCATGTGGCTGGCGGTGATGGGCTTCGTGGTTTATGTCGGCGTTTACAGCCTGTACATGAAACGCCATTCGGTCTACGGCACGCTGATCGGCAGCTTGTCGGGCGCCGCGCCGCCGGTTATCGGCTACTGCGCGGTCACCAACGAGTTCGACGCCGGCGCGTTGATCCTGCTGGCTATCTTTAGCCTGTGGCAGATGCCGCATTCTTATGCGATCGCTATCTTCCGCTTTAAAGATTACCAGGCGGCCAACATTCCGGTGCTGCCGGTGGTGAAAGGCATTTCCGTCGCCAAGAACCACATCACGGTCTACATCCTGGCATTTATGATCGCCACGCTGATGCTGACCCTGGTGGGCTACGCCGGCTACAAATACCTGATCGTCGCTGCGGCGGTGAGCGTATGGTGGCTGGGCATGGCGCTGCGCGGTTATAAAACCGAAAACGACAGCGTCTGGGCGCGCAAACTGTTCGTGTTCTCCATCGTCGCCATCACCTCGCTGAGCGTGATGATGTCGATCGACTTCAGCGCCACGGCGGCGCCTGAAGCGCTGGTGACCTACGTTTGGTAAGCCAAATCATCTGTGAATGGGCCGCTTTTGCGGCCCATTTTATTTGTCACGCCGAAAAGCGGCCAAACTGTAATATCTGTTAAACAACATTCGATTTACCCCCCCTGCCCCGCACACTAAAATGACGCAGCTTTACAGAAATCATGCCATCAGGCGCTGTCTCAACGTCTGATGGCATGGTTTTTACCGAGGTTTGATGTGAACGATAATTCAATGACCCCGCAGGAGCGCCGCGCTACCTGGGGATTGGGCACCGTATTCTCCCTGCGCATGCTCGGCATGTTTATGGTATTGCCGGTGCTGACCACCTACGGCATGGCGCTCAACGGCGCCAGCGAAGCGCTGATCGGCATCGCCATCGGCATCTACGGCCTGGCGCAGGCGGTGTTTCAGATCCCGTTCGGTCTGGTGTCCGATCGCATCGGCCGTAAGCCGCTGATCGTCGGCGGCCTGCTGATCTTTGCCCTCGGCAGCGTGATCGCCGCCGCGACCGACTCTATCTGGGGTGTGATCCTCGGCCGCGCGTTGCAAGGCTCCGGCGCGATCGCCGCCGCGGTAATGGCGCTGCTCTCCGATCTGACCCGCGAGCAGAACCGCACCAAAGCGATGGCGTTCATCGGCGTCAGCTTCGGCATCACCTTCGCCATCGCCATGGTTCTGGGCCCTATAATTACCCACGCCTTCGGCCTGCATGCGCTGTTCTGGATGATCGCCGTGCTGGCGCTGGCCGGCATCGCCATCACATTGGCGGTGGTGCCTTCCGCCGATACTCACCTGTTGAACCGCGAGTCCAGCATCGTGCGCGGCAGTTTCCGCAAAGTGCTGAGCAACTCGCGCCTGCTGAAGCTCAACTTCGGCATCATGTGTCTGCATATCCTGCTGATGTCGAGCTTCGTGGCGCTGCCGCTGGCGATGGAGAAAGCCGGGCTGGCGGCCAGCGAACACTGGATCGTCTACCTGGTGACCATGCTGGTGTCGTTCGCCGCCGTGGTGCCTTTCATCATCTATGCCGAAAAATATCGCCGCATGAAGCAGGTGTTTATGGGCTGCGTGGCGGTGCTGTTTTGCGCCGAAGTGCTGCTGTGGCTCTCCGGCGCGCACCTGTGGGGCATCATCGCCGGCGTGCAGCTGTTCTTCATGGCCTTCAACGTGATGGAAGCCATTCTGCCTTCGCTGATCAGCAAAGAATCACCGGCCGGCTATAAGGGCACCGCGATGGGGGTCTACTCCACCAGCCAGTTTATCGGCGTGGCGATCGGCGGCAGCCTCGGCGGCTGGCTGTACGGTTTGCAGGGGGCAGGCCTGGTGTTTATCGCCGGCGCGGTATTGGCCGCCGTCTGGTTCTTGGTCAGCAGCACCATGAAAGAACCGCCGTATGTCAGCAGCCTGCGCATCACGCTGTCTGAACTGGCGGTGAAGGATTCGGCGCTGGAAAGCCGCCTGAAGGCGCAGCCCGGCGTGGCCGAGGCGATCGTGGTGCCGGAAGAGCGCAGCGCCTACGTCAAGGTGGACACCAAGCAGACCAATCGCGGTCAGTTGGAAGCGCTGGTCAATTCGCTGTAAAGAAACGGGGCCGGCAATGCCGGCCCCGTCGAGATTAATCGCGGAAGTTCTTGAACTGGAACGGCTGCCCCAGATCGCCGCCGCGCACCAACGCCATCACGCTCTGCAAATCGTCGCGTGACTTGCCGGTCACCCGCACTTCTTCGCCCTGGATCTGCGCCTGCACCTTCAGCTTGCTGTCTTTGATCAGCTTGACGATTTTCTTCGCTACAGAGGTTTCAATCCCCTGCTTCAGCTTGGCTTCCACGCTGTAGGTTTTACCGCTGTGGGTAAACTCTTCCGGGATCTCCAGCGCGGCGCCGTCGATGCTGCGCTTGCTCAGCTTTTCGCGCAGAATGTCGAGCAACTGCTGCACCTGGAAATCAGACTCGGTGGCAACCTTGATGCTTTGGTTTTTCTCGTTTAGCTCAAAGCTGGCCGGCACGTTGCGAAAATCCCAGCGGGTGCCGAGATCGCGGGTGGCGTTCTCAACGGCGTTACGCACTTCCTGCATATCAATTTCGGAAACGATGTCGAAAGATGGCATACTTCTTCCTCCTGAATGAGTGCCTAATAGCTTAGGCGATTTTGATGCCGAGCATGATAACCGCTTTGCCGCCTCAGACAAAATCTGCTGAACGCACGCAGGGATAGCGCTTCAGGCTGCCATAAAGCCTATAGTTAGATCACGGTAATTGAGCGGTATTCCCGTGTTTCCAAGGAGACTGAATGAAAATAACCATTCTTGGTTGCGGCGCGCTCGGACAACTGTGGCTCTCCCGGCTGTATCAGCAGGGCCACGATGTACAGGGATGGCTAAGAGTGCCGCAGCCTTTTTGCGCCGTGAACGTGATAGAGCCGGAAGGCGTCTCGTTTAATCGCAATTTGCCCACCAACGATCCGGAGCACCTCGCGCAGAGCGAGCTGCTGCTGGTGACGCTGAAAGCCTGGCAGGTATCCAGCGCGGTCGGCGCGCTGTTGCCGAAGCTGAACCCCCGCTGCGCCATCTTGCTGCTGCACAACGGCATGGGCACTCAGGAGGAGCTGCCGCCGAACGGCCAGCCCATCTTGCAGGGCACCACCACCCACGCCGCGCGCCACGAAGGCAGCACCATTATCCACGTCGCCACCGGCATCACCCACATCGGCCCCACCTCACCGGCCGCCCAGCACTTCAGCCACCTGGCGGAAGTGCTGCATCAGGCGCTGCCCGACGTCGCCTGGCACAACAACATCGCCTCGGCCAACTGGCGCAAGCTGGCGGTCAACTGCGTGATCAACCCGCTGACGGCGCTGTACGGCTGCCGCAACGGCGATCTGCAGCGCTACCCGGAGCAGATCGAAACGCTGTGTCGTGAAGTCGCCAGCGTGATGGCGATGGAGGGCTACCACACCTCCTGCGAAGGCCTGATGCAATATGTGATGGACGTGATCCACAGCACCGCCGACAACGTTTCGTCGATGCTGCAGGATATCCGCAGCCAGCGGCATACCGAGATCGACTACATCACCGGCTACCTGCTGCGCCGTGCGCGCAGTCACGGCCTCACGCTGCCGGAGAATGCGCGGCTGTTTGAATTGATTAAACGAAAGGAAAATGAATATGAGCGTATCGGCGCTGGTTTGCCTGGCACCTGGTAGCGAAGAAACCGAAGCCGTCACCACCATCGATCTGCTGGTGCGGGCGGGCGTTAAAGTCACTACCGCCAGCGTCGCCGGTGACGGCGAGCTGACTATCGTTTGTTCGCGCGGCGTCAAGCTGCTGGCCGACGCGCCGCTGGTGGCGATCGTCGATGAGCCTTTCGACGCCATCGTGCTGCCCGGCGGCCTGAAAGGCGCAGAATGCTTCCGCGACAGCCCGTTGCTGGTGGAAAAAGTGCGGCAGATGCACCTGCAGGGGAATATCGTCGCCGCCATCTGTGCGGCGCCGGCGTTGGTGCTGCAGCACCACGATCTGTTCCCGGTCGGCAACATGACCGGTTTCCCGGGCCTGAAAGACCAGATACCGGCGGATAAATGGATGGAACGCCGCGTGGTGTATGACGCGCGCGTCAACCTGCTCACCAGCCAGGGGCCGGGCACCGCGATGGAGTTTGCGCTGAAGCTGATCGATCTGCTGCTCGGCAAGGCCAAAGCGGCGGAGATCGCCGCGCAGCTGGTGCTGATCCCTGGGATGTACGATTTCCGCGACTGAGCGGCTTGCCGATAAAAAAAGGGCTGAACACCAGTTCAGCCCCTCTCGTTTACGCCGCTGCCCGCGTTACGGGCGATAAACCTTCACGTTGCTGAAGCCCTGCTCCAGCAGGTACAGCGCCTGCAGGCGGCTCATCACGCCGCGCTCGCAGTACAGCAGATAGGTTTTGCTCTGATCCAGATCGCCGAACTGGGTGCTCAGCTTGTAGAACGGCAGCGCTTTCACTTCAACCTGTTCCAGCTGCAGCGGCTTCTCTTCCTGCTCGTCGTTGGAGCGGATATCCAGGATCACCTCGTCGGCGCCGAAGGCCGCAACGGTTTCCACTTCGGTCACCTGCTCCTGCGCCTGCTCGGCGATGGAGCGAATATCGACGTTCTTCGCTTCGCTCACCACCCGATCGAGAATGCTGAAATCGAAGTGGCTCTCTTCCTCTTCGATCTTGGCCTTGACGGCTTTCACCGTCGGGCTCTTCGAAATCACGCCGCAATATTCCGGCATGGTTTTGGCGAAGTCTTCGGTGCCGATTTCGCGCGCCAGCTTGATGATGTGCTCTTTATCGTGCGAAATCAGCGGACGCAGGATCAGCGTATCGGACGCATTGTCGATCAAGCGCAGGTTGGTCAGCGTCTGGCTGGACACCTGCCCCAGCGCCTCACCGGTTACCAGCGCCTGCACGCCGTAGCGTTCGGCCACTTGCGAAGCGGCACGCACCATCATGCGCTTGAGCACCACGCCCATCTGGCCGTCGTCGACCTTCTCCAGGATCTCGCCCACCACCGGCTCGAAGTCGATGGCGACGAAGCGCACCTTGTGCGAGCTGGCGAAACGGTTCCACAGGTAGTGCGCCACCTGCTTCACGCCAATCTCATGCGCGGCGCCGCCCAGGTTGAAGAAGCAGAAGTGCACGCGGCAGCCGCGGCGCATCAGCATAT
Organism: Serratia sp. DFXYC6; assembly: GCF_057196085.1. Classification (NCBI taxonomy): domain Bacteria; kingdom Pseudomonadati; phylum Pseudomonadota; class Gammaproteobacteria; order Enterobacterales; family Yersiniaceae; genus Serratia; species Serratia sp. DFXYC6. Next base: position 241,261 of record NZ_JBXUNV010000004.1, read on the forward strand.
AGCTGGACACGCCCGAGTCGAAACCGCCGGAAATCAGCGACATCACGTCTTCCTGGGTGCCGACCGGGTAACCGCCGATGCCTTCGAGGCGGCGTTTGACCAGCATCAGCTTGTCGTCTTCAATCTCGAGGTTTACTGTGACCTGCGGGCGGGTCAGGTTAACGCGCGCGCTCTCGATATGCTGGTTCAGGCCGCCGCCGACGTAACGCTCCACGTCCTGCGAATTGAACGCCTGCTTGCCGCGACGCTTGACGCGCACGCAGAAGGTTTTGCCTTCCAGCTGGGCGCGGTAGGCTTCCAGCGTCTGCTCGAAGATGTGGTGGATGTCGGTATAAGCGCGATCTTCCACTTCCAGAATATGGTGGATGCCGGGAATCCGCGTCAGCGCGTCGGCGATGATCGGCCGCTGGTTTTCATCTTTGGCGCGAACTTCGATATGATCCCAGTGACGGACGACCGCCAGCGTTTCATCATACTGCTTCAGGACGTTGCGAATATTGGTCGAGAGAATCTTGATAAAGCGCAAGCGCACAGATTGGCTCTTGATGGTGATTTCCGGGAACAATTTAATGATAAACTTCATGGCGGTCTTTGTTGTCAGATAAGAATTACGGCGCGGAGTATATCACCATATCGCCGCGCTCTGCGCACAAAACCACACATGAGCGCCATGATTTGCTAATCAAGATCCGCTAGGATAGGCTCTGGCGCCACGGTTCACATGATGACGTAAAAAGAAAATTATGCCGAAAAAACCAGCACAATCAGCCAGTACAGAGCAAACAGCCAGCTTTGAAAGCGCCCTCGGCGAGCTGGAAAGCATCGTGACGCGTCTGGAGTCGGGCGAACTGCCGCTGGAAGACGCGCTGAACGAATTCGAACGCGGCGTGCAGCTGGCGCGCCAAGGCCAGCAGAAACTGCAACAGGCGGAACAGCGTGTGCAGATACTTCTTAACGACAGCGCCGACGATGCGGCGCTGGCGCCTTTCACACCGGATGCCGAGTAACCGACATGTCTGAGATCGCCCCATCGGCCGCTTTTGCCGATCAACTGCAGATTTTCCGCCAGCGGGCCGATCGCGCGCTGCTGGACTTCATCGCCCCGCTGCCGTTCAACGACGGCAACATGGTGGCGGCGATGCGTCACGGCGCCTTGCTGGGCGGCAAGCGCCTGCGTCCGTTCCTGGTGTACACCACCGGCCAGATGTTCGGCGTGTCGCTGAGCAACCTGGACGCGCCGGCGGCGGCGGTGGAATGCATCCACGCCTACTCGCTGATCCATGACGATCTGCCGGCGATGGACGACGACGATCTGCGCCGTGGCCAGCCGACCTGTCACATTAAATTCGGCGAAGCCAACGCGATCCTGGCCGGCGATGCGCTGCAAACGCTGGCGTTTTCGATCCTGGCCGATGCCGAGATGCCCGACGTGGCGCTGCGCGATCGGCTGGCGATGGTCTCCGAACTGGCGACCGCCAGCGGCGTCGCCGGCATGTGCGGCGGCCAATCGCTGGATCTGGAAGCTGAAGGCAAGCGCGTCGATCTGCAGGCGCTGGAACAGATCCACCGCCACAAAACCGGCGCGCTGATCCGCGCCGCAGTGCGTCTGGGCGCGCTGAGCGCCGGCGAAGCAGGACGAGCGGCGCTGCCGCAGCTGGATCGTTACGCCGCCGCGGTCGGCCTGGCGTTCCAGGTGCAGGATGACATTTTGGACGTTGTCGGCGAAACTGAGAAAATCGGCAAGCGCCAGGGCGCGGACCAACAACACGGAAAGAGTACCTACCCGGCGTTACTCGGGCTTGACAGCGCGAAAGCAAAAGCGTGGGATCTCTATCAGGAAGCATTAGCTGCATTAGACACTTTGGCAGCGCAATCTTATAACACAGCGCCATTGCGAGCGTTAGCCAGCTTCATTATTGAACGCGACAATTAACGTGTGACGTTAACTCCTCTGATATGAGTATCGAATGAGTCTTGATATAGCCAAATACCCAACCCTGGCGCTAGCGGAAAACCCCGAGGAACTCCGCTCACTGCCCAAAGAGAGCTTGCCGAAGCTGTGCGATGAGCTGCGGCAATACCTGCTGAACAGCGTCAGTCGCTCCAGCGGCCACTTTGCCTCCGGGCTGGGTACCGTCGAACTGACGGTGGCGTTGCATTTCGTCTACAACACGCCGTTCGATCATCTGGTGTGGGACGTCGGCCACCAGGCCTACCCGCACAAAATCCTGACCGGCCGCCGCGATCGGATCGCCACTATCCGGCAAAAGAACGGCCTGCACCCCTTCCCGTGGCGCGCCGAAAGCGAATATGACGTGCTGTCGGTCGGCCATTCGTCAACCTCGATCAGCGCCGGCCTCGGCATGGCGGTGGCGGCAGAGCGTGAAGGCAAAGGCCGCCGCACGGTGTGCGTGATCGGCGATGGCGCCATCACCGCCGGCATGGCGTTCGAAGCGATGAACCACGCCGGCGACATCAATCCGGACATGCTGGTGGTGCTGAACGACAACGAGATGTCGATCTCGGAAAACGTCGGCGCGCTGAACAACCATCTGGCGCAGCTGCTGTCCGGCAAGCTTTACTCCACCCTGCGCGAAGGCGGCAAGAAAGTGCTGGCCGGCGTGCCGCCGATCAAGGAGCTGGTGAAACGCACCGAAGAGCACCTGAAAGGCATGGTGGTGCCGGGTACGCTGTTCGAAGAGCTGGGCTTCAACTACATCGGCCCGGTAGACGGCCACGACGTGCAGGGGCTGGTCGCCACGTTGAAAAACATGCGCGATCTGAAAGGCCCGCAGCTGTTGCACATCATGACTAAGAAAGGCCGCGGTTACGCGCCGGCGGAGAAGGATCCGATCAGCTTCCACGCGGTGCCGAAGTTCGATCCCGCCAGCGGCACGCTGCCGAAAAGCGCCGGCGGTCTGCCGACCTATTCGAAAATCTTCGGCGACTGGCTGTGTGAAACCGCCGCCAAAGACAGCTCGCTGATGGCGATCACGCCGGCGATGCGCGAAGGCTCCGGCATGGTGCAGTTCTCTCGCGACTATCCGCAGCAATATTTCGATGTGGCGATCGCCGAACAGCACGCGGTCACCTTCGCCGCCGGGCTGGCGATCGGCGGCTACAAGCCGGTGGTGGCGATCTACTCCACCTTCCTGCAACGCGCCTACGACCAACTGATCCATGACGTGGCGATCCAAAACCTGCCGGTGATGTTCGCCATCGATCGCGGCGGCATCGTCGGCGCCGACGGCCAGACCCACCAGGGGGCGTTCGATCTGTCGTTCATGCGCTGCATCCCGACCATGGTGATCATGACGCCGAGCGACGAAAACGAATGCCGCCAGATGCTGTATACCGGCTATCACTATAACGACGGCCCGAGCGCCGTGCGTTATCCGCGCGGCACCGGCACCGGCGCGGCGCTGGAGCCGCTCAACATACTGCCGATCGGCAAAGGCGTGGTGCGCCGCCAGGGGGAAAAGATCGCCATTCTCAACTTCGGCACCCTGCTGCCGGAGGCTGCGCAAGCGGCGGAAGCGCTCAACGCCACGCTGGTCGACATGCGCTTCGTCAAGCCGCTGGACGAGCAGCTGGTGCTCGAACTGGCCGCCAGCCATGAAACGCTGGTCACGCTGGAAGAGAACGCCATCATGGGCGGCGCCGGTAGCGGCGTCAACGAACTGCTGATGGCCAAACGCCGTCCGGTGCCGGTGCTGAACCTCGGCCTGCCGGACAGCTTCGTCTCACAGGGCAGCCAGGAAGAACTGCGCGCCGATCTGGGGCTGGACGCCGCCGGCATTCAGCGCCAAATCGAAACCTGGCTGGCGCAGTAATCGCCGCCCGCGCATGATAAAACGCCTCCGCCTTCGGGGGCGTTTTCGTTTCCGCCCTCCGGGATCCGCGCTACAGTTACTGTCTGAGCTGTGAATGGGGAGGCAAACATGAAGTACCTGAAACTGGGCAACACCGATCTGAACGTCTCACGCATCTGCCTGGGTTGCATGACCTATGGCGAACCGAACCGCGGCAATCACGCCTGGACGCTGCCGGAAGAGAGCAGCCGCCCGCTGCTGAAACAGGCGCTGGAAGCCGGCATCAACTTTTTCGACACCGCCAACAGCTATTCCGACGGCAGCAGCGAGGAGATCCTCGGCCGGGCGCTGCGCGACTATGCACGCCGCGAGGACGTCGTTATCGCCACCAAGGTCTATTTCCCGCTGAGCAACCTGGAGCGCGGTTTGTCGCGCGCCAAGATCATGCAGTCCATCGACGACAGCCTGCGCCGTCTCGGCACCGACTATGTCGATTTGCTGCAAATCCATCGCTGGGATTACGAAACGCCGCTGGAAGAGACGCTGGAAGCGCTGCACGACGTGGTGAAAGCCGGTAAGGCGCGTTATATCGGCGCCTCTTCCATGTACGCCTGGCAGTTCGCCAAGGCGCTGTATACCGCCGATCTGCACGGCTGGACGCGCTTCGTCAGCATGCAGGATCAATACAACCTGATCCAGCGCGAAGAAGAGCGCGAGATGCACCCGCTGTGCGCCGCCGAAGGCATCGCCGTGCTGCCGTGGAGCCCGCTGGCGCGCGGCCGCCTGACCCGCCCCTGGGGCGAAACCACCGCGCGGCTGGTCTCCGACCAGTTCGGCAAAAGCCTGTACGAGGAAACTGAAGGCATCGACGCCATCATCGCCGAACGCGTCGCCAGCCTCGCCGAAGAACGCGGCGTTTCACGCGCGCAGATCGCGCTGGCCTGGCTGCTGAACAAACCGGCGGTCAGCGCACCGATCGTTGGCGCCTCGCGCAGCGAGCAGTTAGATGACGCCATCGCCGCGGTCGATTTGAGTCTGTCGCCGCAAGAGGTGGCGGAACTGGAGACGGCTTACGTGCCGCATCGGGTGACGGGGTTTGAATAAAGAGTAGCGGGCGCGAAACGCCGCGCCCGTCTGTCAGAACAGCCCGATCGGCCAGTGGTGGCCAATCAGGTAGATGATACCGGCGGACAGCACGCCGGCGATGATATCGTCGACCATGATGCCCATGCCGCCATGCACGTTGCGGTCGAACCAGCGGATCGGCCACGGCTTCCACATATCCAGAATGCGGAAGATGACGAAACCGGCGGCGCCCCAGCGCCAGTCGTTGACCGGCAGCGCCATCAGCGTGATCCACATGCCGACGAACTCATCCCAGACGATGCTGCCGTGATCGTGCACCTTCATGTCTTTTGCCGTGCGGTGGCAAATATAGACGCCGATACAGATGCTGAACATCACCGCCAGCGAGTAGAGCTGCCACGGCAGCTGGATCAGCAGCAGCCAGAACGGGATCGCCGCCAGCGATCCCATGGTGCCCGGCATCACCGGCGACAAACCGCTGCCAAAACCGGTGGCCAGCAGGTGCCACGGATTGCTCATCCGCAGCCGACGCTTGGCTTCATCCATGAGTGCCCGGCTCCGCATTGAAATGATCGAACCCGGCCCAGTCCAGCTCTACCGCTTCGTCGTTGCGATAATAGCGGATGCCTTCAGACAGCGGACCAATTTGGCCGATGCAGGTGTAGTCGGCGCCGAGGTGGCTCAGCGCCACTTCCAACGCGCCGCGGTTGATTTCCGGTACGGTGAAGCACAGCTCGTAATCTTCGCCGCCCGCCAGCGCCCAACGCAGCGCCTGCTCGGCATCCGCGTGGCTGCTCAGCGCCTGCGACATCGGCAGCTCGTCCAGCACGATGCGTGCGCCACAGTCGCTGGCCTTCAGGATGTGTTTCAGATCGGAAATCAGGCCGTCGGAGATGTCGATCGCCGAACTGGCCAGATCGCGCAGCGCCTGCCCCTGCAACACCCGCGGCTGCGGGCGCAGATGGCGAGCGATCAGGTAATCGCGCGCCGCCGCCTCCGGCACCGCCAGACGATCCTGCAGAATCGCCAGACCGGCGGCGCTGTCGCCCAGCGTGCCGGTCACGTAGATCCAGTCGCCGATGCGCGCGCCGCTGCGGGTTAACGCCCGGCCGGCCGGGATCAGCCCCTGAATGGTCAAGGTCATGCTCAGCGGGCCGCGCGTGGTATCACCGCCGATCAGCTGCATGCCGTAATAGTTGAGCTGATCAAACAGGCTGTCGCTGAAGGCCTTCAGCCAGGGCTCGTTCACCTCCGGCAGGGTCAGGGCCAGCGAAAGCCACGCCGGATCGGCGCCCATCGCCGCCAGATCGCTCAGATTGACCGCCAGCGCTTTATAACCGAGATCGGCCGGATCGATGTCCGGCAAGAAGTGCACGCCCGCCACCAACGTATCGGTACTGACGGCCACCAGCTGTTTTTCCGGCACTGCCAGCAGTGCGCAGTCATCTCCAATGCCCAACTGTACATCCCGGCGCACGCGCTTAAACCGGTCAAAATAGCGGGCAATGAGGTCAAATTCGCCGCATGCCATATCGATATTCCACGAGAAGAAATTAAGGCCGGGGATACCGGCCTTAATGTTTTACTTTTTCTTGCGAAGGGTTGGCGCCACTTTATCCAGCACCCCGTTCACAAACTTGTGGCTGTCTTCCGCGCCGAAGGTTTTCGCCAGCTCGATCGCTTCGTTGATCGCCACCTTGTAAGGGACATCCTCGCGCATTTTCAGTTCAAACAGCGCGACGCGCAGCACTGCGCGCTCCACCTGGCCCAGCTCTTCGAGCTGACGCGACAGGTATGGCGCCATCAGTTCGTCCAGCATACCTGCATTCACTGCCGCGCCGGACAGCAACTCGCGAAAATAGGCGACGTCAACATCTTTGACATCCTGCTCCGTCAGGAACTGGTGTTCAACATCGGCAAGGTCGTTTTTAGACAACTGCCAAGAGTAAAGCGCTTGAACAGCGCACTCACGAGCGCGGCGACGAGCAGCAGGTTTCACGGAATTCCCCTTAACTAAATTCAGGCTTTAATAGCTTTGATAACATTAATCATTTCAAGTGCGGTCAACGCGGCTTCAGCGCCCTTGTTGCCCGCTTTGGTGCCGGCGCGTTCGATCGCCTGTTCGATGCTTTCGGTGGTCAGCACGCCAAAGGCAACCGGGATTTCGGCATTCATCGCAACGTTGCCGATGCCGGAGCTGGCTTCGCCCGCTACATATTCGAAGTGCGCGGTGCCCCCACGGATAACGGTGCCCAGCGCGATAACCGCGTCGTATTTGCCGGTTTTGGCCAATACGCTCGCCGTCAACGGCAGCTCGTAAGCGCCCGGGACCCAGACAACGGTGATGTTGTCGTCAGCAACCTGACCAATGCGTTTCAGCGCGTCGATGGCGCCTTCCAGCAGGCTGTCGTTGATGAAATTGTTAAAACGTGCAATTGCGATCGCCACACGGGCATTTGGAGTAGCAACAACACCTTCGATAACTTTCATGGGCTTTCCTTAAAAATGGGTTCAATACCCCGCAGGGGGGCGGATTCTATCATATTCTTTCATCGCCTGCGCGGCGCTTTTGTAAAACCGGCGCGCGGGCGCGAGATTCAGTGTTTCGCCCGCAGGCGCAAACGCAGATCGGGGCCGACCTGGCGCACGTCGCTAAAGACGAATTCCGGTGCGTCGGCCAGACGCTCAAGGCCCGGCAAATGACACAGGCCGCGGCCATTATCGCCCAACAGTTTTGGCGCGATGTACAAAATGAGCTCATCCACCAGGCCGGCCTGCAGCAGCGCGCCGGCCAGCGATGCGCCCGCCTCCACCCAGATTGAATTCACCTGGCGCTTGGCCAACAGCATCATCATCACCACCAGATCGACGCCGCCGCCGTGCGCCGGGCAGATAAACTGCTCAACGTCTTGCGGCCAGGTCTGTTCATCCGCCTGCAGCCGCGCCAGCCAGGTGGCGCCCGGCTGCTGCACCACGCGGTGCTGTGGGGTAATGCGATTTTGGCTGTCGAGCAGGATGCGCAGCGGCTGACGCAGATTTTCGCGCGGATAGAGGCGCTGGGTCTCGGCATCCAACTCATCCCAACGCACCGTCAGCGACGGATCGTCCGCCAGCACGGTGGCGCTGGTGCTGAGGATCGCGGCGCTCTGCGCGCGCAGGCGCTGCACGTCCTGACGCGCTTCGGGTGAGGTGATCCACTGGCTCTCGCCGGAGGCCATCGCCGTGCGCCCGTCCAGCGACGCGCCCAGCTTCAGTTGCACATAGGGGAAACCGGTGCGCATGCGTTTGAGGAAGCCCAGGTTGACCGCTTCGGCTTCGGCCAGCATCAGGCCATGACGCACCTCGACGCCGGCCTGCTGCAGCTTGTACAGCCCGCGCCCCGCCACCTGCGGATTGGGATCTTGCATCGCCGCGACCACTCGCGTTACGCCGGCGGCCACCAGCGCATCGGCGCAGGGCGGCGTGCGGCCGTGATGGCTGCACGGCTCGAGCGTGACATAGGCGGTGGCGCCGCGCGCCTTGTCGCCCGCCATACGCAGCGCGTGCACTTCCGCGTGCGGCTCGCCGGCGCGCAAGTGATAGCCTTCACCGACAATTTCGCCATCGCGCACGATAACGCAGCCGACGTTCGGATTGGGCGCGGTGGTGAAACGCCCCAGGCGCGCCAGTTCGAAGGCGCGCGCCATGTAAAATTCGTCGTGATGCATGAAAGATCCTTTAGTCTTGCAGGCGGGCGATCTCTTCGCCGAACTCGCGCACGTCTTCGAAGCTGCGGTATACCGACGCAAAGCGAATGTAGGCCACCTTATCCAGCTTTTTCAACGCGTCCATCACCAGGTTGCCCACCAGTTTGGTCGGCACTTCGCGTTCGCCGGTGGCGCGCAGTTGGGATTTGATATGGTTAAGGGCGTTTTCCACGTCGTCCGAGCTTACCGGGCGCTTTTCCAGCGCTTTCAGCATGCCGCGGCGCAATTTGTCTTCGTTGAACGGCTCGCGCACCTCATCGCTTTTAATCACTCGCGGCATCACCAACTCGGCCACCTCGAAGGTGGTGAAGCGTTCATTGCACACCAGACACTGGCGGCGGCGGCGCACTTGCGAACCGTCCCCCACCAGGCGGGAATCAATGACTTTGGTATCAACGGCGGCGCAGAAAGGGCAATGCATAACACGTCCTGATAAACGTTTTTATAGATAAATGCAGTTTACCCCGAAGTGCAGCCACAACAAAGGGCGGCGGCCATTTGTTGCGACACGCAGCCGGGAAGCGGCGCCGATATGACTTTCCCCTCCGGGCGGACTAAGCTGATAACAGGAGATTCAGCATAGGAAATCGCCGTCATGACAACCTGTTACCCCAAAATCGCCCTGCTCGCCGCCGCCGTGTTGCTGGCAGGCTGCGCGCACAACGCCGCCGTCCCTCAACTGCGCCATCAGGTCGCCGCGCTGAACCAGAAAGTGAGCGTGCTGACCGATCAAACCACCGCGCTGGAGCGGCAGAATATGCTCAATCAGCACTCCGACAACGGCGTCTACCTGCTGCCGGCGGCCCGAAGCGCCGCCCGTTTGCAAAGCGGCATCGGCGAGCTGAGCGTTTCGCTGAGCCACATCAAGAGCGAAGCCAACGGCACGCAGGCGCAGCTGCATGTGCGCACACTCTCACAGGCCACGCTGCCGCCGTTCAACGCGGTGGTGGAATGGGGCCAACTGGACGACGCCACCGGGCGGCCGTTGACCGCCGAGGCGCTGTCGCAACCGATCGCCAGCGCCGACTCGCTGCTGCCGAAACCCGGCCAGGACTTTGAGCTGCGCTTCAGCGGCCTGACGCCGGAACAGCTGGGCTATATCCGTCTGCACAGTCTGGTTTCGACCGCCCAACCGGCGGTGGTGCAGCAACACTGAAAACTCGAGGCAAAAAAAAGGAGCGCCGGCGGCGCTCCTTCTCATTTCGCTGAATACTGCGGCGGTTAAGGCAGAATCGAAGGCTGATCCGCGCCCTCTTTTTCCACTTTTTGCTGCAGCATGTGCTCGCGTTTCATCCCCAGTTTCAACGCCAGCGCGGACGCGACGTAGATGGAGGAGACGGTACCGATCGACACGCCGATCAGCATCGCCAGCGAGAAGCCTTGCAGCATCGCGCCACCGAAGATGTACAGCATCAGCACCACCATCAGGGTGGTCCCGGAGGTCATCAGCGTACGGCTCAGCGTCTGGGTCAACGACACGTTCATGATCTCGTAAGGCGTGCCGCGGCGGATCTTGCGGAAGTTCTCACGAATACGGTCGGAGACCACGATGCTGTCGTTCAGCGAGTAACCGATAACCGACATCAGGGACGCGACGATGGTCAGGTCAATCTCGATGTGGAACAGCGACAGCACGCCCAGCGTGATGATCACGTCGTGCGCCAGCGCGATAACCGCCCCCAGCGCCAGGCGCCATTCGAAGCGGAAACCAACGTAGATCAGGATACAGATCAACGCCACCAGCAGCGCCATGCCGCCGGTTTGCGCCAGTTCGCTGCCCACGCTCGGGCCGACGAACTCGATACGCTTCACGGTGGCGTTTTTATCCACCGAGTCGTTGATCACGCCGATCACCTTGTTGCCCAGTTCCTGGCCTGCGGTGCCGGTCGCCGGTGGCATGCGCACCATCACGTCGCGGCTGCTGCCGAAGTTCTGGATGATCGGTTCCTGGAACCCGGCCTTCTCCAGCGTATCGCGCATCAGGTCGAGGTTAGCCGGCTTCTCCAGGTTGATTTCAATCACCGTACCGCCGGTGAAATCCAGACCCCAGTTAAAGCCGCGCACCGACATGGTGACGATCGACGCGACCAACAGCAGCAACGAGATGCCGAAGGCCAAATAGTCCCAGCGCATAAAGTCGTAGACTTTACGGCCGTAGTTGAGTTGCTCAACAGTATAATCCTGTGCCACAACGCACTCCTCAGATAGACAGCTTGTTAATGCGTTTGCCGCCGTAAAGCAGGTTGACGATGGCACGGGTACCGACAATCGCGGTGAACATGGACGTCGCCACACCGATAGCGGTGGTGATCGCAAAGCCTTTGATCGAACCGGTGCCCACTGCGTACAGGATGACCGCGGTGATCAGGGTGGTGATGTTGGCGTCGACGATACTGGAGAACGCGCCTTTATAGCCCTCATGGATCGCCTGCTGAACGGACCGGCCGTTCTTCAGCTCCTCCTTGATACGTTCGTTAATCAGTACGTTGGCGTCGACCGCCACCGCCAGCGTCAACACGATCCCGGCAATGCCCGGCATGGTCAGCGTCGCCCCCGGCAACAGGGACATCACGCCGACGATCAGCACCAGGTTGGCGACCAGCGCCGTGGTGGCGATCACGCCGAACTTACGGTACCAGACCACCATGAAGACGATGGACGCCACCAGGCCCCACAGACAGGCTTCCAGACCTTGGGTGATGTTCTGCTGACCCAGGGTTGGACCGATGGTGCGCTCTTCGACGATCTGAATCGGCGCGATCAGCGCACCCGCACGCAGCAGCAGCGAAAGCTGACGCGCTTCGTTCGGGTTGCCGATGCCGGTGATGCGGAAGCTGTTGCCCAGACGCGACTGAATGTTCGCCACGTTGATCACTTCTTCCTGTTTCACCAGCACCGCACGGCCGTTGGCGTCTTTCTTGCCGCTGTCCTTATACTCCACGAACAGGGTCGCCATCGGCTTGCCGATGTTGTCCTTGGTGAAGTTGGACATCGACGTGCCGCCGGCGCTGTCCAGCGAGATGTTAACCTGCGGCTGGTTGTATTCGTCGGTGCTCGAAGTGGAGTCGGTGATGTGGTCACCGGTCAGGATCACGCGCTTGTACAGCACGATCGGCTGGCCGTCACGGGTGTATTTCACCTCGGAGTCGCCCGGCACGCGGCCGTTGGCCGCCGCAGTGGCGTCCGCATTGGTGTTCACCAGACGGAACTCCAGGGTCGCGGTGGCGCCCAGAATTTCTTTGGCGCGCGCGGTGTCCTGAATGCCCGGCAGCTCAACCACGATGCGGTCGGCGCCCTGGCGCTGCACCAGCGGTTCGGCGACGCCGAGCTGGTTGACGCGGTTACGCAGGATAGTGATGTTCTGCTGTACGGCGTATTCGCGCGCTTCGCTCAGACGGGCGTCCGTCAGGTTGGCTTTCATGGTGTTGGCGCCGTTGGCGGACAGCACCAGATCGCGCTGACGCGGGCCGATGTAGCTGATGGCCTGGTCACGGGCCGCATCGTCGCGGAAGCGAACTTCCACGCCGTTGTTGTCCAGCTTGCGGATAGACGCGTAAGGAATGCCCTTCTCACGCAACTCGCTGCGCAGGGTATCCATGGTCTGTTCCTGCAGCTTGCTCAACGCGGTGTCCATGTCCACTTCCATCAGGAAGTGCACGCCGCCGCGCAGGTCCAGGCCGAGTTTCATCGGCTCTGCGCCCAGCATGGCCAGCCAGGTCGGCGTGGCCGGCGCCAGGTTCAGCGCCACGACGAATTTGTCACCCAGCTCGGTCACCAGCGCTTCGCGGGCGCGCAGCTGAACGTCAGGATCTTTAAAGCGAGCCAGGATGGCGCCATTTTCCAGCGCAATCGACTTGCTCGCGATGTTGTCTTTTTCTAATACGGTACGGACCTGGTCCAGCGTAGTTTCACTGGCGGCGACGCCGCGCGCGCCAGTGATTTGTACGGCCGGATCCTCACCGTAGATGTTGGGAAGCGCATAAAGCAGACCGACGAGGATCACGACGATCAACATCAGATACTTCCACAAAGGATAACGGTTTAGCACGGCAATTCCCTTCGGGAAAAAAGATTACAGGGCCTTCATGGTACCTTTCGGCAGAACGGCCGCCACGAAGTCACGCTTGATCATCACTTCCGTGGTGTCGTTCAGCGCGATGGCGATGATGCCGGTGTCGGCCACTTTGGTCACGCGACCGATCAGGCCGCCGGTGGTCAGCACTTCGTCGCCTTTACCGATGGAGTCCATCAGCTTCTTGTGATCTTTCGCGCGTTTCTGCTGTGGGCGCAGGATCATGAAGTAGAAGATCAGGCCGAACACCACCAGCATAATGATCAGAGAGTACGGGCTTCCCTGAGCCGGAGCCCCTGCGGATGCGACGGCGTCAGAAATGAAAAAGCTCATTGAAATTCCCTCATTAAGTTATCAATTATTAGATCAAGCGTTTAAAGGCGGAATCGGCTTGCCGATCCGACCATAGAAATCCGCAACAAACTGCTCTAATTTACCCTCTTCGATAGCCTGGCGTAAACCCGCCATCAGGCGCTGGTAGTGACGCAGGTTATGAATCGTGTTCAGTCGAGCACCCAATATTTCGTTGCAACGGTCGAGATGGTGCAAGTAGGCGCGGCTGTAATGGCGACAAGTGTAGCAATCACAGTCCTTATCCAGCGGAGAAGTATCATCCTTGTGCTTGGCATTACGGATTTTTACCACACCGTCAGTCACGAACAAATGGCCGTTGCGGGCGTTGCGGGTCGGCATGACGCAATCGAACATGTCGATGCCGCGGCGCACGCCTTCCACCAAATCTTCCGGCTTGCCGACGCCCATCAAATAGCGTGGCTTATCTTCCGGAATTTGCGGGCAAACGTGTTCAAGAATGCGATGCATATCCTCTTTCGGCTCGCCTACAGCCAAGCCGCCCACAGCGTACCCGTCAAAGCCGATATCCACCAGCCCTTTGACGGAAACATCACGTAAATCTTCGTAAACGCCGCCCTGAATGATGCCGAACAGCGCATTTTTATTTTCCAGCTCGTCGAAACGCTGGCGGCTGCGCTCCGCCCAGCGCAGCGACATTTCCATCGAACGCTTGGCGTAGTCCCAGTCGGCCGGGTATGGCGTGCATTCGTCGAAGATCATCACGATGTCGGAGCCCAGGTCATACTGGATCTCCATCGATTTTTCCGGGCTCAGGAACACCTTGTCGCCGTTGATCGGGTTGCGGAAGTACACGCCTTCCTCTTTGATCTTGCGCATCGCCCCCAGGCTGAACACCTGGAAACCGCCGGAGTCGGTGAGGATCGGACCTGGCCACTGCATGAAGTCGTGCAGATCGCCGTGCAGTTTCATGATCTCCTGGCCCGGGCGCAGCCACAGGTGGAAGGTGTTGCCCAGCAGGATCTGCGCGCCGGTTTCTTTCACTTCTTCCGGCGTCATGCCCTTGACCGTACCGTAGGTACCGACCGGCATAAAGGCCGGGGTTTCCACCACGCCGCGGTCGAAAATCAGGCGGCCGCGGCGAGCGCGGCCATCGGTAGTTTGTAGTTCGTACTTCACAAAGCCTCCAGCATCAGAGAAACAGTCTGATGTCGTTGAAACGGGGCCGCGCCGTGCGCGCAGCCCGGGAATTTAGCCGCCGACGGATTCGTTTTCCGCCTGCGGATTACGGCTGATGAACATCGCATCGCCGTAGCTGAAAAAGCGATACTGCTCGGCTACCGCCTGCTGATAGGCGTTCATGGTATTTTTATAGCCGGCGAAGGCCGACACCAGCATGATCAGGGTAGATTCCGGCAGGTGGAAGTTGGTCACCAGCGCGTCGATCACCTGGTAGTGATAGCCCGGATAGATAAAGATGCTGGTGTCGCCGAAGAACGGCGCAATCAGCGCCTCTTTGCTGGCCGCCGCGGCGCTTTCCAGCGAACGCACCGAGGTGGTGCCCACCGCCACCACGCGCTTGCCGCGCGCTTTGCAGGCCAGCACCGCATCCACGACCTCCTGCGGCACTTCGGCGTATTCGGCGTGCATCACGTGATCTTCGATAGTTTCCACGCGCACCGGCTGGAAGGTGCCGGCACCGACGTGCAGCGTCACGAACGCCATTTCCACGCCCTTGGCGCGCAGCGCCGCCAGCAGCGGTTCGTCGAAGTGCAGGCCGGCGGTCGGCGCGGCGACCGCGCCCGGCTTCTCGCTATAAACCGTCTGATACAGCTCGCGGTCGGCGTCTTCATCCGGGCGAGCGATATACGGCGGCAGCGGCATATGGCCGGCCGCGTTGAGAATGGTGAATACGTCGCGCTCGTCGTTGAAACGCAGCTCGAACAGCGTCTCATGGCGCGCCACCATGGTGGCGGCGATGCTCTCGTCATCCCCCAGCAGCAGCTCGGCGCCCGGCTTGGGCGCTTTCGACGCGCGCACGTGCGCCAGCACGCGATGGTCGTCCAACACACGCTCCACCAGCACTTCAATCTTGCCGCCGCTGACCTTGCGGCCGAACATCCGCGCCGGGATCACGCGGGTATTGTTGAACACCAGCAGATCGCCGGCCTCCAGCTTGTCCAGCAGATCGGTGAATACGCCATGCGTCAGCGCCCCGCTCGGCCCGTCCAGCTGCAGCAGGCGGCATGCGCTGCGCTCGGCCTGGGGATAATGGGCAATCAGGGATTCGGGAAGTTCAAACGAAAAATCAGCGACGCGCATGGGTATTCACTTCTTCAATTTAGGGCTGGTTGGTAAAAAACAGGCGGCCTAGTCTAAAGCCGGGGGCGGTCAGCGGCAAGAAATAAGGAGGATTTGCCTGACTTCAGGTATAGTTGAGGGATGAATTTTCTCGCTCATCTTCACCTGGCCATGCTGGCGGACAGCTCGCTGCTGGGCAACCTGCTGGCCGACTTCGTGCGCGGCAACCCCGCCGCCGACTACCAGCCCGATGTGGTGGCCGGCATCATGATGCACCGCCGCGTCGACGTGTTGACCGATAGCCTGCCGCAGGTCAAAGCCTGCCGCGACTATTTCAGCGCCCCCTACCGCCGCGTGGCGCCGATTACCCTCGACGTGGTGTGGGACCATTTTCTGGCGCGCCACTGGCAGCAGCTGGAGCCCTCGCGCGATCTGCACCAGTTCACCCAGGAAGCCCGCAGCCAGATCGAACCTTACCTGCCGCTCACGCCGCCGCGTTTTCAGAACCTGAACGGCTATCTGTGGCCGGAGCGCTGGCTGGAACGCTACGCCGAATTGCCGTTCATCGCCCGGGTGCTGCAGGGCATGGCCAGCCGCCGCCCGCGCCTCGAAGCGCTGGCCGGCTCGTTCGCCGACGTCGAACAACATTATCATCAGCTTGAAACACAATTCTGGCAGTTTTATCCGCAAATGATGCGGCAGGCGAAGGAAAAAACGCTCTGAGGTCAAGCCCAAGCGTTTGAAATTGCAGCGCCTTGCAAGAATTTACGTTTTGCCGCTTGCCCTTTTGTGGGAAAAGGTTATTTTTAAAGCTCGATAAATTATATCAACGACTTTGATAGGTGAAAGCTATCTCATCGATTGGTCTTTTACCCTTTATTCACCAAGTCACGGCCCCTATACTGGCCCTTGTTTTTTACATCCACCCTTTAACACCTATTACAGGAGTAATTATGGTCCTGGTAACTCGTCAAGCCCCTGACTTCACTGCAGCTGCCGTACTGGGTAGCGGCGAAATCGTTGAAAACTTCAACCTGAAGAAGCACCTGAACGGCAAACCAGCCGTCCTGTTCTTCTGGCCAATGGACTTCACCTTCGTATGCCCTTCCGAGCTGATCGCTTTCGATCACCGCTATGAAGAGTTCCAGAAGCGTGGCGTTGAAGTGGTTGGCGTTTCCTTCGACTCAGAATTCGTTCACAACGCATGGCGTAAAACCCCTGTCGACAAAGGCGGCATCGGTGAAGTGAAATACGCAATGGTTGCTGACGTTAAGCGTGAAATCCAGAAAGCTTACGGCATCGAACACCCGGAAGCCGGCGTTGCGCTGCGCGGCTCCTTCCTGATCGACAAAGACGGCATCGTGCGTGCTCAGGTGGTTAACGACCTGCCAATCGGCCGTAACATCGACGAAATGATCCGTACCGTTGACGCGCTGCAATTCCACGAAGAGCACGGTGAAGTGTGCCCGGCTCAGTGGGAAAAAGGCAAAGCAGGTATGGGCGCTTCCCCAGACGGCGTAGCAAAATACCTGTCTGAAAACGCTGCCAAGCTGTAATTTCAGCCTGATAGTGAATCAACCGGCCCACGGGCCGGTTTTTTTGTGCCCCTTTTTAGGGCAATATGCCCGCCTTCAGTGCTTTATTTCCCTGTTTCCGCTCACATTTCCTACCCTGTTCACCGCGCGTACGCCCATCTGCGGCTACTATCAATAACGCTGGCTCGCGCTTTGCAAGCGAACAACGGCAAGCAAACACAACACAATAAAAAACTGACAGGGTAGGAATAACTATGTTTTTACAGAAATGGAGCAAACCCCTGACCATGGCGGCGCTGCTGGTCAGCGGCAGCCTGTATGCGGCATCCAACCCGGCGGTGGAAGCCCAAAACGGCATGGTGGTCACCTCGCAGCATCTGGCCTCGCAGGTCGGGGTGGATATCCTGAAAATGGGCGGCAACGCCATCGACGCCGCCGTGGCGGTCGGCTATGCGCAGGCGGTGGTTAACCCCTGCTGCGGCAACATCGGCGGCGGCGGCTTTATGACCGTCCACCTGGCGGACGGCACCGACACCTTCATCAACTTCCGCGAAACCGCGCCGGCGGCGGCCAGCGCCAACATGTATCTGGATGCCGACGGCAAGGTGAAGAAAGATGCCAGCCTGTACGGCTATCTGGCGGCGGGCGTGCCGGGTACCGTGCTGGGGATGGAAACCGCGCGCGAGAAGTACGGCAAACTGAGCCGCGAACAGGTGCTGGCACCAGCGATCAAGCTGGCGCGCGAAGGCTTTGTGCTGACCCGCGCCGACACCGATATCCTCGACACCACCATCGCACGCTTCAAGCAGGATCCCGAATCGGCCAAAATCTTCCTGCGCCCGGACGGCAGCCCGCTGCAGCCGGGGGATAAACTGGTGCAAACCGATCTGGCCAACACGCTGGAGGCCATCGCCAAAGGCGGAACCGACGCCTTCTATAAAGGCAAGATCCCGCAGGCCGTGGAGGCAGCGGCCAAACAGGGCGGCGGCATTTTGACGGCGGCCGACTTCGCCAACTACAAGGTCACCGAAACGCCGCCGATCACCTGCAGCTATCGCGGCTACAAGTTCGTGTCGGCGCCGCCTCCCAGCTCCGGCGGCGTGACGCTGTGCGAAATCCTCAACGTGGTGGAAGGCTATGATCTGAAAAGCATGGGCTTCAACTCGGCGGCGGCCATTCACACCATGACCGAGGCGATGCGCCATGCCTACATGGACCGCAACACCTACCTGGGCGACCCGGAATTCATCAAGAACCCGATCGACCGGCTGGTGAGCAAGAGCTACGCCGAGCAGATCCGCAAGAAAATCGTTGCAGACAAAGCCACGCCGTCGGAAAACGTGCAGCCCGGCATGGAGCCGCATGAGAAACCGGAAACCACCCATTATTCGATTGTCGACCATGACGGCAACGCGGTCTCCACCACCTATACCGTCAACGGCCGCTTCGGCGCCGTGGTGATCGCACCGGGCACCGGCTTCTTCCTCAACGACGAGATGGACGACTTTACGGTCAAAGTGGGCGAGAAAAACCTGTACGGGCTGGTGCAAGGCACCGCCAACAGCATTGCCCCCGGTAAGCGCCCACTATCGTCGATGAGCCCGACGCTGGTGACCAAGGACAACAAGATCTTTATGGTGCTGGGTTCGCCGGGCGGTTCGCGCATCATCACCATCACCCTGCAGACCGCGTTGAACGTGATCGACCACGGCATGGTGCCGCAGGAAGCGGTGGACGCGCCGCGCATCCATCACCAATGGTTGCCGGATGAGGTGTACTACGAACAGCGCGGCGTTTCCGCCGATACGCTGAAGCTGCTGAACGGTATGGGCTACAAGATGGTCGAGCAAACGCCGTGGGGCGCCGCCGAACTGATTCTGGTCGGTTTGCCGGGCGCGGCGGGCGTCAGCCCGGCCAACTCCGGCAACGATTCGGCGGTTTCCGGTAAAGTGCGTGAAGGCTACCTGTACGGCGCTAACGACGTGCGCCGTCCGGCAGGTTCCGCGGTCGGTTACTGATGTAAATACCCACTTACCTTAATCGCGGGGGCCCTTTGGCCCCCGCAGTTTCTTTAACCTTCGCAGCGCCATACGGTGGCCGACTCTTCCGCCAACTGCAGGCGCAACCCGCCCGCCGTTTCGCTCAACTCTCCCCGCCCTTCCACACGCCGCCACGGGCCACGCGCCAACAGCGGGTTATGCGGCAGCTGCGCCTGGCCGCTGCCGTCGCGCTGCAGCGCCACCAACACCTGCTCCTGCTGATACAGACGCACGAACACCAGCGTTTCGCCGCTGGCGTACAGCACCTGACAGCCGCCGCGGCGCAAGGCCAGGCTCTGTTTACGCAGCGCCGCCATGCGCTGGAACAGCGCCAGCAGCGGCCGGTCCCAGTCGCCGACGTCCCACGGGAACGGCTTGCGGCAGAACGGATCGTTGCCGCCGTCCAACCCAATCTCATCGCCATAATAGAGGCAAGGCACACCGATCCAGCTCAGCAGCCACACCGCCGCCATCTGCATGCGCGCCGCGTTCCCCTGCAACAGCGTGAGGAAACGCGCGGTATCGTGGCTGTCCAGCTGATTGAACTGGATCAGCTGGCGGCTGTGCGGCAGCCCGGCGCGGTAACCGTCCATCCACTGCGCGCAACCGGCGGCGTCCAGCCGCACCGGGTGGTAGGCCACGTCCAGCCCCGCTAAAAACGCCCGCACCGGCAGCGCGAATCCCATGTAGTTCATCGCCGCATCCTCCACGCCGGCGTGCAGCCAGCGGCGCGCGTCGCCGAAGTGCTCGCCCAAGACATAGGCCTGCGGATTCTCCTGCTTCACCGCCTGATAGATGCCCGCCAGGTGGCGCAGATTGCCGGTGGCGCCGCCGTTCTCCCCCAGCATATGCACCACGTCCAGCCGCCAGCCGTCGATGCTGTACGGCGGGCGCAGCCAGTGACGCACCACGCTGCCTTCCCCGCGATAGATCGCTTCCGCCACCTGCGGCTCGGCGAAGTTGAGCTTCGGCAGGCTGGCGTTGCCCTTCCAGTCGAGCGCGCGGCCGTCCGGGTAGAAGTTGAACCAGCCGCGATACGGCGAATCGGGGTGGTGACAGGCGCCGTTTTCGCCCTGACGATGGCGGTCAAACCACGGGTGCGAATCGCCGGTGTGGTTGAATACCCCGTCCAGCACCAGTTTCATGCCCACCTTGTGAGTGCTTACTCGCAAACGCTGCAGCGCCGCGTTGCCGCCGAAGTGCGGATCGACCTGGTAATAGTCCTCGGTATCGTACTTATGCACGCTCGGCGCGGTAAAAATCGGGTTCAGGTACAACGCCGTCACGCCCAGTTGCTGCAGGTACGGCAGTTTGCCGCTGATGCCGTCCAGATCGCCGCCGTAAAAGGTCGAAGCGGCGTGGCGATCCTCCAACGGGTGCTGCCAGTCGCGCCGAATTACCTCAGCGCCGGCCGCATGATGGCGATAGCTGCCGCTCTGGATGCCGTGCTCGCCGCCGCTGCTGGCGAAGCGATCGGGGAAAATCTGGTAGAACAGCTGATCCGCCACCCACTCGGGGCCATTGTCAGGATCGTCGACGGCGAACTGCGCCAGCTGGCCCGGCGGCGTTGACGACCAGCCCTGCGGACCGAACCACTGTTGGCGATCGGCCCACAGCAGCTTGAAGCAGTATCGCCGCGTCGGCTCGCCCTCATTCAGCGTCAGGCTGGCCTGGTAGCGCCGCATCCCCTCGTGGCGCTGCGCTTTCATCACCAGCAGCCACTCTTCATTGTCCGGTTCGGCGCGCAAAAATACCCGTTCAGGCAGTTCATCCCCTTGTAACCACAGCGTGATATCCAAACGTTGCCCTTGCTTTACAACAAAAGGCGGGACCGGTTGATGCCAGGCGTTAAGCATACTGTTCTCCTGCTGTACCAAACGAAATCGACGGCGTTCTTCAAGAAACGAACAATGCCACGTTAAGTGCAACTCCCCCTCCTCTCTGGCCGCAAAACCCGGGGATGAGCCGGGGGGCGGAGACCGAAAAATAACGCTAACTTGATGTAAAAAAAGGTAAACAGGTACAAATCCTGCACGTTACCCCTTAGGCTAACGCGTTTTAAGTTTACAGGATATTTTTTGCGCATTTTTTAAGGAGCGGTAATGCAACAACAGATAACGCGCTGGCTGGAACAGTTTGGTTTGGAATTCGGCGGAGTGATGTCGCTGTTGATGGTATTGGGGTTGATTGTTCTGATCTCGGTAGCGATCCACCTGGTGCTGCACCGGGTGGTGTTGGCTGCTCTTCAGCGCCGTGGCCAGCAATCGCAGCGCGTCTGGCAACAGGCCATCACCCAATACAAACTGTTCCAGCGCGTGGCACTGCTGCTGCAAGGGGTGATCATCAGTATCCAGGCGACGCTGTGGCTGCAGAGCGGCAGCCAGACCCAGGCGGTGATCGTCACCGCCGCGCAGGTGTGGATCCTCGCCTTCACCCTGCTGTCGCTGTTCTCGCTGCTGGATACACTGCTAGCGCTGCTGCGCCAAAGCCCGATTTCCAATCAGCTGCCGCTACGCGGCATTTTCCAGGGCCTGAAACTGGTGGCGGCGATCCTGATCGGCATCATGATCGTCTCATTGCTGATGGGCAAATCGCCGCTGCTGCTGCTCAGCGGCCTGGGCGCCATGACCGCGGTCTTGATGTTGGTGTTCAAGGATCCGATCCTCGGGCTGGTGGCCGGTATTCAGCTCTCCGCCAACGATATGCTCAAGATCGGCGACTGGCTGGAAATGCCGAAATACGGCGCCGACGGCGCGGTCACCGACATCGGCCTGACCACGGTCAAAGTGCGCAACTGGGACAACACCGTCACCACCATCCCCACCTACGCGCTGATCTCCGACTCATTCAAGAACTGGCGTTCGATGTCGGAATCCGGCGGGCGCCGCATCAAGCGCAGCTTGAATATCGACACCAGCAGCGTGCACTTCCTGTCGGAAGAGGAACAGCGCCGCCTGCAGCGCAACCCGCTGCTGCACAGCTATCTGAATAACAAAACCCAGGAGCTGAGCCAGCACAACCAGGAGAGCGCCGTCGATCTGGCCTCGCCGCTCAACGGCCGCCGTCTCACCAACCTCGGCACGCTGCGCGCCTATCTGGAAGCCTACCTGCGCGCTCATCCGCGTATTCACCTGAACATGACGCTGATGGTGCGCCAGCTGGCGCCGACGCCGGAGGGCCTGCCGCTGGAAATCTACGCCTTCACCAACACCACGGTCTGGGCGGAGTATGAAAGCATTCAGGCGGATATTTTCGACCATATCCTGGCGGTGATCGACGAGTTCGGCCTGCGCGTGCATCAGACGCCGACCGGCAACGACCTGCGCGGCATGCTGCAACAAAGCGCGAACGCTTCCTGACGTCGGCTGACGTAACTGTGTCTGCTGGTAATTATTCGCTTTCAATTGCCAGCAGATATCTCCATCCCCTTCTTTTCCCCGGCGAAAACGGCGTTAATGCGCCATCACCTTCACCACCGAGAGGGAAAGCCCTTGCTGAAACGGATACGTCATCGGCTGTTTACCCTGATGGCCACGCTGCTGTTTATCGGCTGCCTGCACAGCGCATCGCTGGATGAAAGCCGCATGCCCCGCAATCTGCAACCTTCGCTGAGCGCCCTTAGCAGCAACCTGCAGGACATTCGCGAAGTGCTGGCACGCTGCGCCGGCGAGGAAGAGGAGGAACGCCTGAACGACAGCGGTATGCGCATCGAAGCGCGCGCCGCCGGGGATGAGGAAGAGGAAGATAAACCCTAAAAAAACACCGGCCTCAGCCGGTGTTTTTTCATTTAGTCTTGCTGCGTCGCCAGCAGCGCGCGTTTTTTCTGGCGGTTGACCTTGAACCAGTACCCCGCCAGCAGCAACACCACCCAGACCAGGCCGGCGTACAGCGAGACGCGCGTGGTCGGGAAATAGCCGATCAGGCCGATGATGAATACCAGGAACACGATCGCCACCACCGAGGTGAACACCCCGCCGCGCAGCGGGAACGCCAGCTGCTTCACCTGCTCTTTGCTCAGGCTGCGGCGGAAGGCGATTTGGGAGAACAGGATCATGATCCACACCCACACGGTGGCGAAGGTCGCCAGGGAGGCGATCACCAGGAACACGCTCTCTGGCATGATGTAGTTGAGGTACACCGCCAGCAACAGCGCCAGCATCATCACCACTACCGTCACCCAGGGAATGCCGCGTTTCGACACCTTGCTGAACATCTTCGGCGCGTGCCCCTGTTCGGCCATGCCGTGCAGCATGCGACCGACGCCGAACACGTCGCTGTTGATCGCCGACAGCGAAGCGGTGATCACCACGAAGTTGAGGATGCCTGCCGCCACGGTGATGCCCATATGCTGGAAGGTCAGCACGAACGGGCTGCCGTTGGTGCCCACCTGGTTCCACGGGTAGATCGACATGATGACAAACAGCGTACCGACGTAGAACACCAGAATGCGCCACGGCACCGAGTTGATGGCTTTAGGAATCGATTTTTTCGGATCCTTGGCTTCGCCGGCGGTGATGCCGATGATTTCAATGCCGCCGTAAGCGAACATCACCAGCTGCAGCGACAGGATCATGCCGATAACGCCGTTGCTGAAGAAGCCGCCGTTCGACCACAGGTTATGAATGCCGGTCGGTTGCCCGCCGTTGCCGATACCCCAGATGATGATGCCGATGCCGGCCGCGATCATGATGATGATGGTGGCGACCTTGAAGAACGAGAACCAGAACTCCAGCTCGCCGAACACCTTGACGCTCATCAGGTTGATGGCGCCGATGATCAACACCACGCTCAGCACCCAGATCCAATGCGGCACTTCCGGGAACCAGACGCCCATATAGATGCCGAAGGCGGTCACGTCGGCGATGGCGACAATCAGGATTTCAAAGCAGTAAGTCCAGCCGGTGATGTAACCCGCCATCGGGCCGAGGTAGTCCTGCGCGTAGCGGGAAAATGAGCTGGCCTGCGGGTTATTGACCGACATCTCCCCCAGTGCGCGCATGATGATGAAGGCCACGATGCCGCCGATCAGGTAAGCCAGCAGCACGCTCGGGCCGGCCATTTTGATGGCGTCCGCCGAGCCGTAGAACAACCCGGTGCCGATGGCCGATCCCAGCGCCATAAAGCGAATATGGCGCGTACTGAGGCCGCGTTTCAGCTTATTGTCGGAGGCGGTGGTGGGTGACTGTTGTTGCATGAAGATGACCCATAGTTTTAAACGTAAAAAAGCCACGGACATGTCCGTGGCCCTGGATTAAGCCGGGGGATTATCAGTGCGCGGTCACTTGGGAACGCGTGCACACCCGATCATAAATCGCGACCAGCACCAGCATCAGCAGCGAAGGCGGCAACCATGCCAACCCCTGCTCCGCCAGCGGCAGGTGAGTGGTCCAGGCCGGCAGCAGCTGCTGGAAACTGGACGCTTTCACCGCGTCAAGAATACCAAACAACAGGCTGACAAGCATCACCGGCGCGATGATACGCGGCGCGCTGTGCCACCAACGCAGGGTGAAGCTCAGCACCACCAGCACGATGCACGGCGGGTAAATCGCGGTCAGCACCGGAATGGAGATCTGGATCAGGTGGCTCAGGCCGAGGTTGGACACCACCATCGAGAACAGGCCCAGAATAAACACCAGCGTCTTGTACGAGAACGGCAGGTATTGCGCGAAGAACTCGGCGCAGGCGCAGGTCAGGCCTACCGCGGTCACCATGCAGGCGATGAAGATCAGCGCCGCCAGGAAGAAGCTGCCCAGGCCGCCGAAGGTGTTCTGAACGTAAGCGTGCAGGATCACCGCGCCGTTGGTGGCGTCAGGCACCAGCGCGCCGCTGCCGGAACCCAGCTTGAACAGGCTCAGGTACACCAGCGTCAGGCCCACGCCGGCGATCAAACCGGCCAGAATGGTGTAACGGGTCAACAGGCCGGCGTCTTTCACGCCGCGCGAGCGCGCCGCGTTGACGATAACGATGCCGAACACCAGCGCGCCCAGCGTATCCATGGTCAGATAGCCGTTAACGAAGCCGGAGGAGAAAGGCACGCTCTGATAAGCCGTCGTCGCCGGAATCGGCGCGCCGGCAGGCCACAGCAGCGCGGCGATGCCCAGTACGGCCAGCGCGACGATCTTCAGCGGCGCCAGCACGTGGCCGACGGTATCGAGCAGGCGGCCCGGATACAGAGAGATGCCGATCACCAGCGCGAAGTACACCAGGCTGTAGATGAACAGCGGCATGGCGCCGTCGCCGGTCAGCGGGGCGATGCCCACTTCGAAGGACACGGTGGCGGTGCGCGGCGTGGCGAACAGCGGGCCGACGGCCAGGTAGCAGACGGTCGCCAGCAGCAGGCCGGCGCCGCGGCCGATCGGCGAACTGAGGGCGTCGATGCCGCCGCCGACGCGCGCCAGCGCGATGACGGTGATGACCGGCAGGCCCACGGCGGTGATCAGGAAGCCCAGCGCCGCAGTCCAGACATGTTCACCGGACTGCAAGCCGACCATCGGCGGGAAGATGATGTTCCCGGCCCCAACGAATAAGGCAAAGGTCATAAAGCCCAGTGCCAGGATATCTTTTGACGTTAAACGATGACTCATACGATGTCGTGTTGCCTGTTCAAATGAAAAAAATTGTCCGATAGCGTGGTGGCGAAACGCCCCACCCGGTTGCCGGCATGCCCGATCGTCGCCGCGCCAAATAAGCACCCTAAACGCAGTCGATCCGGCGTTTATGTCCCTATTCGAAAGTGGCCGCTCATGAAGATGGGCAAAATTTTAGGAGTTATAAAAATGGAGGTTTAATCCGACAACGAAGGCTAAGGTAAACGTTTATAGCGCTTCAAGGCAAGACGCACGGCGAAAAGCAGAGCTATCGACCATATAAACTTTAGCCACCAGTCGATCATATTGGCTATCAATAAATATACACTACATGATTTGTATCATTTTTGAACAATGAATTCACGAAACGTGAAGCATATATCACTTTACCGCGCGAAAACGCCAATAAATGCCCGATTTTCGCGTGGCATAAGCTCCGTTTTGCCGTGAAAAAAGGCGAAAATTACGCCGCTTTTTGTCGCTTATTGCATCGTGGCCGGCGCGAGCGGTGGCAACCCGAGCGCCTGGCGGGTCTTCTGCAGCGCGGCCGGCGGCAGTGGCAGATAGCCGTCGTGATTGACCAGGCTTTGCCCTGGTGTCGACAGCACGCGATCGAGAAACGCGGCGGTCAGCGGCTCCAGCGGTTGATGGGGGGCTTTATTGATATAGATATACAGATAGCGCGACAGCGGGTAGCGATCGTTGCGCACGTTGGCGGCGGTAGGTGCGACATAGTCTTCTCCCGACTCCGCCAGCGGCAGCAGCCGCACGCCGCTGGCGCGAAAACCGATGCTGGCGTAGCCGATGCCGTTGAGCGAACCGGCCACCGCCTGCACTACCGAGGCCGAACCGGGCAGCTCATTGACGCGCGGCATGAAATCGCCGCCGCACAGCGCGCGCAGTTTGAAATAGCCGTAGGTGCCGGACGCCGAGTTGCGGCCGAAGCGTTGCAGCGAGCGCGTCGCCCAGTCGCCGCGCAGCCCCAGCTCGCCCCAGCGCGTCAGCGGCTGGCTTTCGCCGCAGCGCCGGGTGGCGGAGAAAATGCGGTCGAGCTGCTGCAGGTTGAGGCCGCGCAGCGGATTGTCCTGATGCACCAACACCACCAGCGCATCCACCGCTACCGGCACCGCCAGCGGCGCATAGCCGTAACGGTGTTCGAACGCCGAAACCTCGGCCGCCTTCATCGGCCGGCTCATCGGGCCCAGCTGCGCGGCGCCCGCCGCCAACGCGGTCGGCGCGGTCGACGAACCGGCGGCCTGGATCTGCAGGTTGACGTTGGGATAATGCTCGCTGAAATCCTGCGCCCACAGCGCCATCAGATTCGCCAGCGTGTCGGAGCCGACGCTGGACAGGTTGCCCGCCAACATGCCGTCAGGCTGCGCCAGCGCGCCGCGTCCGGCCAGCAGCGCCAGGCAAAGCAACAGCCCTCGGGTGATTCGGGTCATACCGGTGTCTCGCGTTAATTTTTCACCGCATTCTCTGATAAAGCGGCGGGAACAATCAACCGATTGGGCAAGGTAAAGATAAAGCGGGTGCCGATCCCCGGTTCGCTGAGGATCTCCAGCCGCGCGTCGTGATGGCTGAGCGCGTGCTTGACGATCGCCAGCCCCAGCCCGCTGCCGCCGGTCTGGCGCGAGCGGGCCTTGTCGACGCGGTAGAAACGCTCGGTCAGGCGCGGCAGGTGCTCGGCGGCGATGCCAGGCCCGTTGTCGCTGACCTGGAACTGCGCGCCATGCGCCGTCTGCTGCCAGCTGACTTCGATATGGGTGCCCTTCGGCGTGTGGTTGACCGCATTGTACACCAGGTTAGACACCGCGCTGCGCAACTGGTCTTCATTGCCGAACACGTTGAGCTGTTCGTTCACCCGGAAGGTGATCTCGTGATTGCCGCCGCTCAGCGATTGCGCCTCACGCTGCAACACCCGCAGCATCAGCGGAATATCCACCCGCTCGTTCATGTCGACATTGGGCGCCGCCTCGATGCGCGACAGCGTCAGCAGTTGCTTGACCAGCCCGTCCATCCGGCGAGTCTGCTCTTGCATGGTGCTCAGCGCCTTGCTGCGCAGCGAGCCATCCTGCTCTTCGTCGCCCATCATCTCCAGATAGCCCTGCAGCACCGTCAGCGGCGTACGCAGCTCATGGCTGACGTTGGCGAAGAAGTTGCGCCGCGCGCCCTCCAACTGACGCATCTGGGTGACGTCGCGCGCCACCATCAGCAATTGCCCTTCGGAATACGGCATCACGCGGAATTCGACGTAGTGTTCGTTGTTCAGCTGCAGCGTCAGCGGGCGCGAAAACTCCTGCTGTTGCAGATAGTGGCTGAATTCCGGATAACGCAGCAGGTTAAGGATGTGCTGGCCGTTGTCTTCCGGCCAGCGAAAGCCGAGCAGATGCTGCGCCAGCCCGTTGCACCAGAAGATATTGCCTTCGACGGTGGTCATCACCACCGCGTCAGGCAGCGATTCGGCCCCGCTGCGAAAGCGCTTGATCAGCAGCGCCAGCTCGCGCCGGCGGCGGCGGTTGCGCTGCTGCATCTGATACAGGCCATAGAACAGCGGCTCCCAGCTCCAGCGGCCGGGCGGCGGCGTCATGCTGCGGTCGATCCACAGCCAATGGGAGAGTTTGAGCTGGTTGTAGAAATTCCACACCAGCGCAGCCAGCGCAGAGGCCAGCAGGAACCAGGGCAGATAACCGAAAATCAGCCCCAGCAGTAAGGCGGGCAGACAGAAAAGAGCCAGCTCCAAAGCCAGCCTCTTCCACGACAGACGTTCTAACACGGCATATTCTCCAGCGCGGCGCGATCAGTAGCGCGTTGAGAACCGGTAGCCGGTGCCCCGAACGGTTTGAACCATTTTATCATGCCCACTGGTTTCTAACGCCTTGCGGAGCCGACGGATATGCACGTCAACGGTACGGTCTTCCACATAAACGTTAGTGCCCCAGACGTGATTAAGCAACTGCTCGCGGCTATAAACCCGCTCCGGGTGGGTCATAAAGAAGTGCAGCAGCTTGAACTCGGTCGGCCCCATATCCAGCGCCTGATCGTTCGCCATTACGCGGTGGGAGGACGGATCCAGGCTCAACCCTTGCATTTCAATCACTTCTTCCACCGCCATCGGCGAAATGCGGCGCATGACCGCTTTGATGCGCGCCACCAGCTCCTTGGGCGAGAACGGCTTGGTGATGTAATCATCCGCCCCCACTTCCAGGCCGCGCACCCGGTCTTCTTCTTCGCCGCGCGCGGTCAGCATCATCACCGGGATATCGCGGGTCAGCGCTTCGCGCTTCATATGTTTGATAAACTGAATGCCGGAACCACCGGGCAACATCCAGTCAAGCAACACCAAATCAGGGAACGGCTCAGACAGACGCGTCACGGCGCTGTCATAATCTTCGGCTTCCAACGGTTGGTAACCATTCTGTTCCAACACAAAGCACACCATCTCACGGATCGGCGCTTCGTCTTCCACCACCAGTATGCGTCTTGCCATCGTCAATCCTGCCAATGTGTTAGCGACTTTTCGGGCGCCATTATGCGTCAGTTTTGTGACACTTTTATGAAAAAAACCGGCTGTTATAGGCAGTAAGCATAGCGATTATTTCCCGCAGTAAAGAAAAATCATCCGGTTGTCATCATCATTGCGCCGGGACAGCCGCCGCCGCGGCCTTTATAATCATCGCCATTATCTTTGCATCCGGGAGTGTCATGCGCCTGATCCACACCTCTGACTGGCACCTTGGCCAGTACTTTTTCACCAAAAGCCGCGCCGCCGAGCACCAGGCTTTTCTGAACTGGCTGATCGAACAGGTAGATCAGCAGCAGGTGGATGCGCTGATCGTCGCCGGAGATCTGTTCGATACCGGCTCGCCGCCCAGCTATGCCCGCGAGCTGTACAACCGCTTCGTGGTGGAACTGCAGCGTACCGGCTGCCAGCTGGTGGTGCTGGGCGGCAACCACGATTCGGTCGCGACGCTGAACGAATCGCGTGAACTGCTTTCCTGCCTGAACACCACGGTGATCGCCAGCGCGCAGGGCGCCCCGGAACAGCAGATCGTGGTGCTTAACCAACGCGACGGCCAGCCGGGCGCGGTGCTGTGCGCCATCCCGTTCCTGCGGCCGCGCGATCTGCTCACCAGCCGCGCCGGCGAATCCGGCGCGCAGAAACAGCAGGCGCTGCAGGAAGCCATCGCCGAACATTATCAGACGCTGTATCAGGCGGCCTGCGAGCGCCGCGACCAGTTGGGCCAGCCGCTGCCGATCGTCGCCACCGGCCACCTGACCACCGTCGGCGTTACCACCTCCGACTCGGTGCGCGACATCTATATCGGCACCCTCGACGCCTTCCCGGCGCAGGCCTTCCCCCCCGCCGACTATATCGCGCTGGGCCACATTCACCGCGCGCAGAACGTCGCCAAATCGGAGCATATTCGCTATAGCGGCTCGCCGATCCCGCTGAGCTTCGATGAGCTGGGCAAAGCCAAAAGCGTCTTCCTGGTGGATTTCGCCGACGGCGCTTTGCAGCGGGTAGAAACGTTAACGATCCCGCAGTTTCAGCCCATGCAGCTGATCAAAGGCGATCTGGCCGAGATCGAACGGCAGCTGCGGCAATTTGCCGACTATGCCGGCGAGCTGCCGGTGTGGCTGGATATCGAAGTGGCGACGCAGGACTACCTCAGCGATATCCAACGCCGCATCCAGCTGATGGCGGATGCGCTGCCGGTGGAAGTGGTGCTGCTGCGGCGCAGCAAAGAGCAGCGCCGCCAGGCGATTGCGCAGCAGGATAAGGAAACGCTCAACGAGCTGAGCGTCAACGAGGTGTTCGAACGGCGCCTGGCGCAGGAGGCCGACATGCCCGAAGCACGCCAACGGCGGATGCACCAACTGTTCCGCCAGGTGGTCGAGGCGGTGCAACACAACGCCGAGGAGACGAATTCATGAAGATCCTCAGCCTGCGGTTAAAAAACCTCAACTCGCTGCAGGGCGAATGGAAAATTGACTTCACCGCCGAGCCGTTCGCCAGCAACGGTCTGTTCGCCATTACCGGCCCGACCGGCGCGGGCAAAACCACCCTGCTGGACGCCATCTGCCTGGCGCTGTACCACCAGACGCCGCGTCTCAACGTCACGCCAAGCCAGAATGAACTGATGACCCGCCACACCGCCGAATCGCTGGCGGAGGTCGAATTCGAGGTCAAGGGCGTCGGCTATCGCGCCTTCTGGAGCCAGCGCCGCGCCAAAAACGCGCCGGACGGCAATCTGCAGGCGCCGAAGGTCGAACTGGCGCGCCGCGAGGACGGCAAGATCCTGGCGGACAAAGTGCGCGACAAGCTGGAGCTTACCGCCGCCATCACCGGGCTGGACTTTGGCCGCTTCACCAAATCGATGATGCTGTCTCAAGGGCAGTTCGCCGCGTTCCTCAACGCCGACGCCAACGATCGCGCCGAGCTGCTGGAAGAGCTGACCGGCACCGAAATCTACGGGAGGTTGTCCGAACAGGTGTTCGAGTCGCACAAGCAGGCCAAAACCGACCTGGATGCGTTGCACCAACGCGCCAGCGGCATCGAACTGCTGAACGACGAGCAGCGCCAGTCTCTGACCGAACAGCTGGCGGCGCTGAGCGCGCAGGAAATCGCTCTCGGCGAACAAACCCAGCGCCAGCAACAGGCGCTGAGCTGGCTGCAGCAATGGCAACGCCTCCGGCAACAGCAAAGCGAGGGGCAATTGCGGCTGGACACCGCCCAGCGCGAGCAGGAGGAGGCCGCCCCGCAGCTGCAGCGGCTGGCGCTCAGCGAACCGGCCGAGAAATTGCGGCCGCTGCGCGGTGAACGCGATCGCTGCCGCGCCGAGCTGCAGACGATACAACAGCAGGCAGCCCAGCTGACGCAACAGCAGGAACAGCAGTCGGCGCAGTTGACCCCGCTGCAGCAGGCGGTGGAGAAAACCCGCCAGGCGCAGCAAGCGCATGCCGAACACATGCGGCAACAGCAACAGTTGATCGACGAGCAGGTCGCCCCGCTCGACCATCAAATAGCCCAACTGCAGTCGACACAGGCCGAACGTAGACAGGCCGGCGATGCCGCCGCACAGCAGTGCGCCCAGCAGCAGACCGCGCTGGAGCAGCTCACCGCTCAGCGCAGCCAACTGACGAGGCAGGCCGCACAGCATCAGCAGCAGTTGAACACGCTGACCGAAGCGCTGGCCGTTCAACAGCAACAGCAGCAGGCGCTGAAGGCGCAAACGCCGCTGGCCCCGCTGCGCCAGCGCCTGAGCGTCCTGGCGGATCTGCGCCCGACGCGCCAGCAGCTGTTTACTCTATCCTCTTTATCGCAGCAAATCGTTAAACGGCTGGAACAACAGCGGCAAGAGCTAAACAGCGGTCAACATGAACTTACCCAGTTGGAACCACAGCTAGAACTCATCCGTCAGCGATTTAAGCAGCAGAAAGCCCACCAGGCCGATGTTGAAAAAACCTATGCGCTGGAACAACGGATCGTGGGTCTGGAGGCCGAGCGCGCCCGTTTGCAACCCGGCGCCCCCTGCCCGCTGTGCGGCTCATGCGAGCACCCGGCGGTAGAACAATACCAAGAGATAAAACTGTCAGAAACCGCGCAACGTCTGGAGCAAATGAAAGTCCAGACCGAAGCATTGCAAAAACAAGGCGTCGAGCTGCGAGCCCGTTACGACAACCTGCAACAGCAATTGCAGCGTCAGCAGCAAACCATCGCGCAGGATGAACAACAGCTGGCGGGCCAACAGCAGCAGTGGCGGCAGCTCAGCGCGCCGCTGGCGTTCGACTTTACGCTGGCGGATGGCGAGCAACTCAGCGCCTGGCTGAACGGCTGCGACGACGAAGAACGGCGCGGGCAACAGGCGCTGCAGCAGCATGAACAGGCGGCGCAGGCGGTACAGCAGGCGAAGGATGCGCTCATCGCTCTGCAAACGCAGCAGCAGCAGACGCAGCAACAGCTGGCGTTGCTCGAAGAACGCTTTACGCTGCTGCAGAAAGCCCACGCCGACAGCCTGCAACAGCAGCAAGAGCTGCAACAACGCTGGCAAGAAGGCGAGAAAACCCTTGCCGAACGACGCGCGCTGCGGCTGGCGCTGTTCGGCGAACAGCAGGTCGCCGAGGTGCGCGAACAGCTGCGCGCCAAACAAACCGCCTGTGAACAGGCCAGTTTGCAGGCCGCCGAGCAGTGGCAAAAGGCGCAGGAACTGCGCGAGCGCCTGGCCGGCCAGCAGTCCGGGCTGCAACAACAACACACCCAGATGCAGGAGCGGCTGCAGCAGGCGCAGCAGCAGTGGCAGCAGGCGCTGGCCGACAGCGAATTCGCCGATGAAACCGCCTTCGCCGCCGCGCTGCTGGACGATGTCCTGCGCCGCGAATTGCAGCAGCGCAAAGAGCAGTTGCAACAGCGGCAGGTAGAGGCCACCGCCCTGCTGACACAGGCGACGCAAACGCTGGAGCAGCACCGGCAGAACCGCCCTGAAGGGCTGGATGAAGCCAACGCGGATCTCGATGCGCTCACCCAATCGCTGGCCGAGCTGGCGCAGCAGTTGAAAACGTTGCAGCTGCGTCAGGGCGAACTGCGCAATCAGCTGGCAAGCGACGCCGAACGCCGTCTCAATCAGCAGGCGCTGTTCGAGCAGATCGCCCGCAGCCAGCAAGACTACGATGACTGGAGCTACCTCAACCAACTGATCGGCTCGAAAGAAGGCGACAAGTTCCGCCGCTTCGCTCAGGGGCTGACGCTCGATCATCTGGTGTATCTGGCCAACCTTCAGCTCGGCCGGCTGCACGGGCGCTACCTGCTGCAGCGCAAGACCAGCGACGCGCTGGAGCTGCAGGTGGTGGACACCTGGCAGGCGGACGCGCTGCGCGATACCCGCACCCTGTCCGGCGGCGAGAGCTTCCTGGTCAGCCTGGCGTTGGCGCTGGCGTTGTCCGATCTGGTCAGCCATAAAACCAGCATCGACTCGCTGTTCCTCGACGAAGGCTTCGGCACGCTGGACGCCGAAACCCTCGATACCGCGCTGGATGCGCTGGACAGCCTGAACGCCTCCGGCAAAACCATCGGCGTGATCAGCCACGTCGAGGCGATGAAAGAGCGCATTCCGGTGCAGATCAAAGTGAAAAAGGTCAACGGGCTCGGCGTCAGCCGGCTGGAGGCGCACTTCAGGCTGGAATGATCCCGCGGCTTGCGGCGCAGAAGTGTGACCGCGGCGGCACTCCGCGGTGAAAAGCGTTGAGCCGCGGCGGGCACGGGTTATTATGCCAGCATAACAGGATTGTTACTGTATCCCCTCCGCCGCTCAGGCCGCAGGACAGAAACATAAAATACAGGCAAAACCTGACGCCCGGGATCGCTTCCGGGCGTCAGGTTTTTTCGTTTTCAGGATGCTGAAACACCGGGAAAAACCATGAAAATCGCTAAGATACTCAATAATAACGTGGTGATTACGCTGGACGACCGTCAGGCAGAGACGGTGGTGATGGGAAAAGGAATCGGCTTTAAAAAGAAGCCCGGCGATACGCTGGACGAAAGCCTGATCGAAAAGGTCTTCACCCATAACGGCGGAGAAATCGCCGAGCGCTATAAAGAGCTGCTCGCCGAGATCCCATTGGCCTGCGTCACCACTGCCGACAGGATTATTACTCTCGCCCGCGAACGCCTGCCGGGCAAGCTGCATAACATCGTCTACATCACGCTGACCGATCACATCCACTTCGCCCTGCAGCGCCATGCGCAAGGGCTGGATATCAAAAATGCGCTGCTGTGGGAGATTAAAAAACTCTACCCGGCCGAATTCGCCGTCGGGCTGGAGGCGCTGGCTCTGATCGCCCAGCGGCTGGATACCGCGCTGCCGGAAGACGAAGCCGGATTTATTGCCCTGCACCTGGTCAACGCCCAGCTTAACGACGAGATGCACAACACGCTGCACATTACCCGCGTGATGCAAGAGATCCTCAACCTGGTCAAATACCATTTCCGCTTTGATTACAACGAGGAATCCCTGAGCTACCACCGGTTCGTCACCCACTTGAAATTTTTCGCCCAACGGCTGCTGGGGAAAAACTACGTCGACAGCGACGACGACTCGCTGTATCAGGTGGTGAAAGAGAAGTACCGCGAGTCATTCGCCTGCGCAGGTAAGATCAACCGCCACATCGAAAAGCACTATCAGCACCAGCTCACCACGGAAGAGATGATGTTCCTGACCATTCATATCGAACGGGTGCGCAGCGAAAGCGAGGAAAAGCCGGTTTAACGGCGGGCGTCCGCCACCCGCACGCCGTACTGCGGAAACACCGCGTCGGCGGAAATCAGCGTCAGCCCCTCGGCCTGCGCCTGCGCGATCAGCATGCGATCGAAAGGATCCTGATGGTGTGGCGGCAGCTGCCCGGCCTGTTGGCAATGAAAGGCGTCCATCGGCAGCGACAGAAAATCTTCGGCCTCGATGATCGCAAAGATGTCTTCCGGCAGCGCCAGCTTGCCCAGCGCCTGCTTAATCGAGATCTCCCAAATGCTGGCCGCGCTGACGTACACCGCATTGCCCGGATCGGCGATCTGCCTTTTGGCGTTCGCGCCCAGGCAGGCGTCATCGATCAGCCACCACAGCAACGCGTGGGTATCCAGCAGCAGGCGCTTCATTCATCGCCCTCAAACAGCGCCGCAATGGCCGCATCCCCGGCGTTGAAATCCGCCGGCACGGTGAACCTGCCCTTGGCGGCGCCAGGGCGGCGCGCTTCCCCCTTGATGGCGACCAGCTGTACGTACGGCTTCCCTGCTTTTGCAATAATCACGGTTTCTCCCTCTGCGGCTCTGTCCGCCAGTTGGCTCAGATTGGATTTGGCTTCGTGCATATTGGCCTGAATCGGCATACGCGTCCTCCTTAGCTAAGTTAGCTAAAGCATAAAGCGCCGTCCAGTTTTTGTACAGTGAAGGGTTTAAAGCGCGAGCAGCCTCGCGCTTTGTTGCAACGCTTAGCGCTGCTGTTGCGGCCACAGCCAGGCCGCACCGCGCACGCCGCTGGAATCGCCGTGAACCGCCTTGCGGATCGGCGTTTCACACTCGCCGCCGAACACCCAGCCTTTCACCAGTTGCGGCACCGTGCGATACAGACGATCCACGTTGCTCATGCCGCCGCCGAGCACTACCACGTCCGGATCCAGCATGTTGATCACGTGCGCCAGCGATTTCGCCAATCGCATTTCGTAGCGGCCAATCGCCTGCTCCGCCAACGCATCGCCCCGCTCGCTCAGCGCCATGATCTCATGCCCTTGCAGCGCATTGCCGCTCAGGCGCGCATAGTCGGTGGCGAAACCGGTGCCAGAAATAAAGGTTTCGATGCAGCCCGGCTTGCCGCAGTAGCACGGCACTTCGCGGGCGTAGCGCAGCTCATCGTCATCCTGCCACGGCAGCGGATTGTGCCCCCATTCGCCGGCGATGCCGTTGCCGCCGGCATGCGCCTGGCCGTTCAGCGCCACGCCGGCGCCGCAGCCGGTGCCGATGATGACCGCAAACACGGTTTTCGCGCCGGCGCCGGCGCCATCGGTGGCTTCCGACACCGCCAGGCAGTTGGCGTCGTTGGCGATGCGCACCTCGCGCGCCAGCAGCGCCGACAGATCCTTATCCAGAGGCTGGCCGTTGAGCCACACCGAGTTGGCGTTCTTTACTCGCCCGGTAAACGGCGACAGCGTGCCGGGAATGCCGATCCCGACCGATCCTCGTTCGCCGGTATGATCCTCCGCCAGTTTCACCAGCCCGGCGATCGCCGCCAGGGTTTGCCGGTAGTCATGGCGCGGCGTGGCGATGCGATGGCGAAACAGCTCCCGCCCGTCATTCGCCAACGCGATCACTTCAATTTTCGTTCCACCCAAGTCGATGCCAATGCGCACGTATTTTTTCTCCTCGATGCCGCGCAGCGTTGTCACAGCCTA
Organism: Serratia sp. DFXYC6; assembly: GCF_057196085.1. Classification (NCBI taxonomy): domain Bacteria; kingdom Pseudomonadati; phylum Pseudomonadota; class Gammaproteobacteria; order Enterobacterales; family Yersiniaceae; genus Serratia; species Serratia sp. DFXYC6. Next base: position 277,689 of record NZ_JBXUNV010000004.1, read on the forward strand.
ATGTAAGCGCGCGAATGAATCACCTGTTTCCCATTCTCCGTCCCGTCCTTTCCCGATGCGCAAAGCGACGCAATTCGGAGAGAATGGGGCGATTTTTCAGCGTCAATTCGTTATCATGCCGCCCTGCTTTTGACGAATCAGCGTGCCGAACGCACGCCCAGCCAGGGATAACATTATGCTGTGGTTTAAGAATTTGATGGTTTACCGTTTGAGCCGCGAAGTGGCGTTAAACGCGGATGAAATGGAAAAACAACTCAGCGCGTTCGCCTTCACGCCGTGCGGCAGCCAGGACATGGCGAAGACCGGCTGGGTTTCCCCGATGGGCTCGCACAGCGATGCGCTGACGCACGCGGTCAACGGCCAGATCGTCATCTGCGCGCGCAAGGAAGAGAAAATCCTGCCGTCGCCGGTGATCAAGCAAGAGCTGCAGGCCAAGATTGAGCGCCTGGAGGCGGAGCAACACCGCAAACTGAAGAAAACCGAGAAAGACGCGCTGAAGGATGAAGTGCTGCACAGCCTGCTGCCGCGCGCGTTCAGCCGCTTCAACCAGACCTTCATGTGGATCGACACCGTCAACGACCTGATCATGGTCGACGCCGCCAGCGCTAAACGCGCCGAAGACACGCTGGCGCTGCTGCGTAAAAGCCTCGGCTCGCTGCCGGTGGTGCCGCTGACCATGGAAAGCCCGATCGAACTGACGCTGACCGAATGGGTGCGTTCCGGTGAGATGCCGGCCGGCTTCGCCATTCAGGATGAAGCGGAACTGAAAGCGATTCTGGAAGAAGGCGGCGTGATCCGCTGCAAGAAACAGAATCTGATCAGCGACGAAATCGCGGTGCACATCGAAGCCGGCAAGCTGGTGACCAAGCTGGCGGTGGACTGGCAGGAGCGCATCCAGCTGATGCTGTCGGACGACGGTTCGCTCAAGCGCCTGAAGTTCGCCGACACGCTGCGCGAGCAGAACGACGATATCGATCGCGATGACTTCGCCCAGCGCTTTGACGCCGACTTTATCCTGATGACCAGCGAGCTGGCGGCGTTGATCAAAAACACCATCGAAGCGCTCGGCGGCGAAGCCCAGCGTTAATCCCGCCGCAGAAACGACCAGGGCCCAGCCTTCGCTGAGCCCTGCGTTCCCCTAACGAGCAACGTTTATTTGCTCAGGTAGCGGCACAGATAGGCGGTGGCGTCGGCCACCTGCAGGTTGAACTCGCTGTGCCCCGGCACGAAGAACTTCTCGCCCGGCGTAAACACCTGCCAGTCCGGCGCCCCCGGCAGCAGCACTTTCAGCGCCCCGGTGATCACCGTCATTTCTTCCGGCTGCGCGGTGGAGAAGGTGTATTCGCCCTCTTCCATCACACCCACGCTGGTAAGACCGATGCTGCTACTGTCAAAACCGATAGACTTCACTTTTCCGGCAAAATACTCATTCACTTTCAGCATAGACTGGCACCCGCGTAATCATCTTGATGGAAAATCCATATTGGGGGATTGCGGTTGATCTGTCACTGGTTTTTCGCGCGAAATGCGATCGCGGCGCAGAGTAAAACGCTACAGGCCCTCTCGCCGACAGTCAGGGCTGCTGAAGCCCGGGGCGCCTCACGGGCGCAAAACGCCCGTAGTCGCGTCGAGCGCAGATTTATGGCTATTTGAATCAGTCGATTAACTCTGCGGCCAGCTTGGCGACCAGTACGTTCGACAGCAGCACCGGTACCGACAGACGCGCCTGCAGAAAAGCGCGGTGACGCTGGTGATAACCGATACAATCGAGCACCACCACCTCCGCCCCCTGCCGCAGCAGGGTGCAAGCCGCCTGCTCCAGCGCAGCGTCATCCGCCAGATAGGGGCTGGCGACGGCATAGATCGGCGGCGCCGCCAGCTGCCGCCATTTGCGCGCCTGCTGCCCAACCTGTTCAGCCACCGGCACCACGATGCCGACACGGTGTGTGCCGACGATCGCAGAGATCAACGGCGGGATAATGCGATCCGGTTCCAGCAACAGCACCCGTTCCGCCTGCAATCGACCGAATTCGCCGGTGCATAGCAACAGAATCACCTCGCATCCCGTCGCTTCCAGTTCGCGGATCTTCTCCTGCAACCCGCTTTCGACGCGAGCGGCGCCGAGCGTCACCTGCGTACCGTCCAAAAGACGCGACACCAGCAGCTTGTCGCCCTGTTGCGGCGCATAACGCTCGGCGATCTGCCCGATATCCAGGCCGTCCAGCAAACCGACGTGCCTCACTCGCTCCGCCGGCAGATAAGCAGACAGCAGCGGCATGATATCGCTGCGCGGCGCCTGACCGATGGTCAGCGTGGCGAATGAAGCCGTCATGGGTCTATCTCCTTTTTTGCAGGTGGCTCAGACTGCCGTACAGCGCCAGCAGCCGGTCGTATTCGGCGGCATCATAGAACCGGCAGGTACCGCGGCCGAATTCTTTGGCGACTTCCACCGCGAATTTGACCGCCAACGCGATGTCCGTTTCGTGGCTGGCGCCGGTACCGCAGCCCGGCACCACTGATTCGCTGCAGATCGCCACGCCGACCACCGGCGCTGCGGTAGCGGTCGAGGGCTGCAAGATGCTGTTGAGGTGATGTACACCGTTGCCGTAAGGGGTGATGTCCTGCGTGGTGATCGGGAAAGTCACCGCCGGCCGGCCGCTGGTCATCTCCATGATGCGCAGCAGATCTTCCGCCACCCGCAGGATGTACCCCTCTTTCACCGTCGGCGACAGCGCATAGCCTTTATGATTGATGATGCGGTTGCCTTTGGTGGTGTCGATCGACAGGATGGCGTCAGCCTCCGGCACCACTTCGTTATCGTTCATCGTCACGTCATCGATCGGTGAATCCATAAAATCAACCGGATCGTGCGGCCGGGTCGGCGCGTTCGGGCAAATATGGGTGGTGACGATCACATCGCCCGGCAGCATGTCGCCCTTGCGCTGCATCTCCGCCAACTTCAGCGCGGCGGCAATGGCGGCGATCGCGCCGTCGCCGTCGGACACCAGCCCGATTCGCGTCGGCCGCGCGCCAATGCCGCCCAGGCGGCCGATAATGCCCAGCGTCGGCGCCGCACCACCGCCGAATTTTCCTGCACTGCCGGGGATCTCGATACGCACGAAATCGGTGCCGCCCTTCGGCCCCTCGGCGCGCAAGGTGCTGGCCCGGATCGCCGGGTAAGACGCAAACAGGTCGACGACGTCTTGGCCGCTGACGAATGCGCTATCAATCAATTCAAAAACCTGCAGCGTTTGTTGCAAACTCATGGTCGTTTTACCTCACCAATGTCATCGGCAGGAGCTATTTGCCCTTGCTGGAAAAAATCGAGCTGAAGAAGTTGTAGAGCGCATCGCCGGCGATAAATCCGGCCGCCATAATCTCCATCGGCGTGCGGCCACGATCCCCCCAACGTCGCAGGATCGCCACGCGCAGCGCGATGCCGACCAGCACCGCCCACCCGGCCAAGGCGTTGTTGATCAGTAGGCCGGTTGCCAGAAGCACGCCGAGCTGGCGTTTAGGGCCGCCGACCAGCTGCACCACGGCGCCGGGGATCGCCCAGATCAACAGACTCCAGGCGATGCCCGGCTGCGCGCCGGCCTCGATGGTTTTGGCGTAAACGCGCGCGACCGGCGGGATCAGATCCTGCAGGAAATAGCTGTGGTAAGAGAGGTAAACCACCGGAATGGCGATGATGAAAGCGATCAACGCCGCAAACAGCTGAATGCGACGCCCCAGCAGCTCTTGCTGCAGATCCTCACCGTAGCCGCGCAGGATGAAGCCGGCTTTCAAATCGAAGCCCATGTCGGCGAAGGCCGGCCCGGTGGCGGCGGTAAAACCGGTCAGGATGCATAGCGCCAGCGGTGGGAAACCGATCAGGATACCGACTATCAGGGTGATCAACGCCACCGCGAACGCGGGAAACCAGCCGGAGTGCATGGCAGCGATACCGACGATCAACTCATGAACGAAAGCGGCAAACGCCGCGTAAATCACGAACAGCGCCAACATCGGCAGCGACATCTCGCTAAACAGCCCGCCGATCAGGGCCAAAAAAGCGGCGATGACGATATAGCCGACCGCGCCCAGACCGAGCGCTTTGCTTACGGCGCTGTCGGGTTGGGTATAACCGGCGCTATCAGCGCGGCGGCTGCGGATCACCTGCGCGACCTGGATCAGCGCCACCAGGCCAGCGCCAACCATCACGCCGTGCGGAATAAAATGGGCGTTAATATCGAATCCGGCCACCGGCTCGGCGTAGGCCCGCAGCAATAGCCCGACGCCGAACATGCTCAGCGCCCAGATATTGCCGATAAAGGCGGTGCCGAAAGCCGCCATGGGGATCTTGAGCATTGATCCAGCGATGCCCACCACTACGCCCACCACCAGGAGCCAGGCCTGCTTGCCGCCGCGATCGCCGGCTTTAATCGCCTCTGCGGCGGCGACGCCCGGCGGCCAGGCATTGGCGGCGGGGAACACTTTGGTATCGAACAGACGATAAAGCAGATAGGCGTCGAGCAGCATCGCCGCCGCCACGCCGCAGAACATCGGTAAAATAAGCTGCGGTTGCCCCATCACGTAAGGCACCGCAATCGGCATCAGCAGACAGTTGGCTGCACCGAAAGTGGCGGAGGAGATCACCGTTTGCGCCAGGTTCTGGGTATGCACCGAACGATAGCGTTGGAACATCTGTAGCGGGATGCGCGCCAACAGCATGGCGATCAGCGCGCCGATGATCGAAGTGTTGGGCGTCACGCCCAGCGTGGTGATCAGTTGAACGCCGATGATCGCCCCCATCACCGAAAGTAGCGCCATGACCAACAGCGTGCCGGCCGCTTTTAGCGGATTATTTGATTTCATGCTTGGTTTCCCTGAATATTCCCTGCCGCATGACGGAAATAACGCCAGGCGATAGCTCGCCGCAGCAGTTCCATTATTTGGAACTGCTGGCGTCATAACATTATTATTCTCTTACTCAGCCTATCTACTCCCACCAATAAAATACGGTGGAATATAACTAATGAGTTCCCTGGTGTCGGCACTCGTTAATTATGATGGAATGCTACAGCTCTGACGCGTTATTTGATCTGCTGCCAATAATCATCGCCATATTTTTCCGCCAGTTGGCAGGTGACTGCGGTTAATTCGGCCAGAACTTCCGGTACGAACGGCTGTTCCTCACCCTGCGAAGGGAAGGACAGACACAGCCCCACCGTCTCGCTGCCGTGCTTGTTCACCAGCGCGGTCGCCAGCGAACTGATGCTGTTCAGGGTTTCATTGCGTGCCAACGACCATCCCTGGTGCCTCACCTGCTGCAACTTCTGCAACAGCGCATCCAGCGTTTGCGGCGCATTGGGCGAAGCCGCCCGATAACCGCCGGCATAACGCGCTCGAACCTGCTCGTCGCTTTCACGCGCCAGTATCGCCCGGCCGACCGAGGTTTCCGCCGCCGGTGAACGGTAACCCGCCGGAGTGACCACCTGCAAAAAGTGGCGGCCGGGAAACATGCGCATCACCATGATCTCCTGCCCCTCCAATACCGAAAGGTAGCCGGTACACGCCGTCTGGCGACACAGCTGCGCCATACTGGTCGCCAGGCTGTCCACCAGCGGCATCGACAGATAGTGGCTGGATACCGCCAGCAACAGCGCACCGATGCGGTAACGCCGGCTATCGGGATCGCGCTCCAGCATGCCCTGATTTTCCATGGTCTGCAGCAGGCGCGACACCGTGCTTTTTGGCAGCGCCAATTGATCCACCACGTCGCTGAATGCTATACCCGGCTGGCCATGCATCACGCGTTGTTGAGAAAAGAGTTTTAATACCGCAGCGGCATTTTCCAGCGTTGTCATGATCCGCCTTGTTCCACTATATGGAACTCAGTTCCTGTTTTATAATTAAAAACTAAAACCCGAACTCCACAGCGTCAAGCTGTTTATTTTTTATCAGCAGAAAAATAAAAGGCATTCGTGCTTTTTAAATTAAAATATCGCGCAGAACGCCAACTTCGTCACGTTGATTAAAATAACGATACGCTTTGAAAATAATGAATAGCAGGACAAGCTGCTGAAAAATGGTTTTGTTCGGGGGATATCTCGTCGCGACTCAAAAACCCGCGCCGCGCAAACTGAAATCGATCGGCAGCGTCAATTCCACCGTGCCGTTGACGTAGGCGTCCGACGGCGGCGTGGGCAGCGGCGAAGCGCGTTTGACCAGCGCCTGGATTTCACGATCCAGCGACGGCAGCCCGGCGCTGCTGACCAGCGTCACCGCCAGCACGTGGCCCTGTCTGTCCAACGTGAAACGCACCTGCCCGACGCCCTGGCGCTTCAGCCGCAGTGCGTCTTTGGGGTAACGCTTAAAGCGATTCAGGCGGCCGCTGATGCGGCTGCGCCAGTTGTCCTCCCCCGCCTGAGCATAGGGCGTCAGGCGGGTTTGCGGCGCGGCCGTTTTATCCGCGCGGCCCGGCGGCGGCGCGCCGACGCTTTGTTCCTGAACCTTCGGCGGCGCGATGATTCTCTCGTGCGGCGGCGTGCGGGGCAGGTTGTTTTTCTTCACCGGCTTAGGTGGTTTTTTCTGTTTCAGCGGCACGGCGATGTTCGGCTGCGCGGCGTCAGGCGCTTTCACTAGCGGCAACGGCTTCGGCGGCGCCGGCGGTTCAACCTGAGGCGGCGGCGTCCTTTGTCCCGGCGGGTGTTTCGCCTCGGCCGGGGCCTGCGGCGCGGCGGCCATCAGCACCATCACCGCCGGCGGCGGCACCCACGGCGGCTCGGCCTTGTATCTCCAGGACCAAAACAGCGCGGCAACCAGCAGATGCAGCGCCAGCACCAACACCAGACAACGGCGCCAGGGCATGGCGGTGCCGGGTGCGGCGAAAGGCAGCGGCGAAACCGACATGCTCACTCTTCCGTCAGCGCCAAATGGAGGCGATCGGTCAGCGGTTTGAACAGATAGTTCATCATCGAACGCTCACCGGTGCGGATGAAGCCTTCGACCGGCATCCCTGGGCGGATCTCCAACCCGCTCAAGCGTTGCAATCCTTCTTCGCTGACCTTGGCGCGCACGCTGTAATAAGGCGCGCCGCTTTTCTCGTCGGTCAGGCGATCGGCCCCGACCAGCGTCACTTCGCCCTCGACGCGCGGCGTGGTGCTTTGGTTGAACGCCGAGAACAACAATTCGACCGGCAACCCCACCTGCACTTTATCGATCAACTCGACCGGGATGCGCGCTTCTACCTGCAGCCCGCGATCGCTGGGCACGATCTCCATCAGTTGCTGACCGGCGCCAATCACGCCGCCTTCGGTGAACACGCTCAACCCCACCACGGTGCCCGCCACCGGCGCTTTCACCTGCGTATGCCCCAGATCGGCCTCCGCCTTGGCCAGGCGGTTATCCAGCTCGTCCAGCTTCATCCGTACCTCGGCCAATTGGCTGCTGACCTCTTTTTGATACTCCTCCCGCCGCTGGATCGCCCGCAGTTTCAGCTCCAGGATCTGGCGCCCCAGACGGCCGATATTGCCGCTGTCCTCGGATGCCTGGCCGTCGATCTGCGCATGCTGCCCCTCCAGATCCAGCAGCCGATTGCGCGCCACATACCCTTGCGCCGCCAGCTTGCGCATGCCGCCCAGTTGCTCCTGCAGCATGGCCTTTTGCCGTTGCTTGCTGGCGTAAGACTGCCGAACCCCTTCCAACATCGCCTGCGATCCGGCGATGCTTTCCGCGATCGCCGCCAGCTCGCTCTGCAGCGCCGCACGGCGGCTGGTGAACAGCTGTTGCTGCAGCAGCATCAGCGACATCACCTCCGGCTCTTCTCGCCGCGTTTGCAGCGATGGCGGGAAAGCGATCGCTTGCAGACCGTCGCGCTCGGCTTGCAGCCGCGCCTGCTGCGCGGCGTTGCTCAACTGCTGGCTGCGCAGCGCATCGCGCTGGGTGCGGCTGTCGACGGTATCCATCAACAACAGCACCTGCCCGGCGCGGACCCGGTCGCCCTCATGCACCTGAATCTGCGACACCACCCCGCCGCTCGGGTGCTGCACCGCCTTGCGGTTGCCGGCCACCACCACGCTGCCGGAAACCGGCACGCCTTTGTCCAGCGGCGCCAACAGCCCCCACAGCAGGAAACCGCCAAACCCCAACAGCACCAGCCAGCCTCCCAGCCGCAGATAACGGCCTTCGTCGAACTGCCGGGAAAGGGCGTCGATATCGCCGGGGATCACACTCTGATTGCTCATACTTTTCGTTCACCGCTGGCCGTTTTGGCGAAGTTGGCGTAATTGACGTTGAAGCCGCCGTTGCTGCGCCCGGCATTGGCCGGTGCGGCGGCAGCGGCGGGCGCAAAACCAGGCAGTTTTTTCAGGATGGCGTCGCTGGGGCCGAAGTGCTGTATCTGGCCGGCGCTCAGCACCAGCAATTTGTCGGTGGTCGCCAGGATCGCCGGTTTGTGGGTCACCAACACGATGGTGGTGCCGCGCGCCTTCAGCGCTTCGATCGCCCGCTGCAGCGCCCCTTCCCCTTCGCGATCGAGGTTGGCGTTCGGTTCGTCCAGCACCACCAGCGCCGGAGATCCATACAGCGCGCGCGCCAGCGCCACCCGCTGACGTTGGCCGCCGGACAGGCCGCTGCCGCCTTCACCCAGCTCGGTCTCATAGCCTTTCGGTAAATGCAGGATCAGCTGATGCACGCCGGCCAGCGCCGCCGCCGCCACCACCTTCTCGGCGTCGACCTGCCCAAAGCGGGCGATGTTATCCGTCAGGGTACCGGCGAACAGCTGGATATCCTGCGGCAAGTAGCCGATATGCGGCCCGAGTTGTTGCTTGTCCCACTGCTGAATGTCTGCACCGTCCAGCCGCACGTCGCCGCTGAGCGGCGTCAGCGCGCCAACCAGTTGGCGCATCAGCAGGGTTTTGCCGGAGCCGGACGCGCCAATCACGCCCAGCACCTCGCCGGCCTCCAGGCGAAAACTGACGCCGTGCAACACCGGTGCCGTGCCGCCTGGCGCACTAGCGGTCAACTGATTCACGACCAATGTACCGCCGGGTGCCGGCAGCGGCAGACTCGGTATTCGTGGCGGGTTAGCGGCCAGCATCACCTCCAGCCGCTGCAAGGACTGGCGCGCCGATGACCACTGCTTCCAGGCGCCGATCAGCTGATCGATCGGCCCCAGCACCCTGCCGATCAGGATCGATCCGGCGATCATCATGCCCGGCGTAATGTCGCCGTTGACCGCCAGCAGCGCGCCGCAGCCCAACATCAGCGACTGCAGCGCCAGCCGCACGGTTTTCGACCAAGCGGTGACCGCGGCGATTTTCTCGCTGGCGCGGTTCTGCAGCAGCAGGAACTGCTGATGCTGCCGCAGCCAGCGCAGGCGCAAGTCGGTCAACATGCCCATGGCGGCGATGGCTTCGGCATTGCGCAGGTTGCCGTTGGCCTGCTGCGTGGCGCTCAGCGCGACGCGGCCGGCCTCCGCCAGCGGCGCCTGCGACACCCGCTGGTTGAGCCAGGCCAGCAGCACCAGCAGGATCACCCCGGCGCTGGCCAACGCGCCAAGCCAGGGGTGGAGCAGAAAAACCACCAGCAGATAAACCGGGAACCAGGGGGCATCGAAAAAGGCGAACAGCGCATTGCCGGTGGCGAACTGGCGCAGGTTGGTCAGATCGTTCAATGCCTGCCCCGCCAGCGGGTTGCCGGTTTTCAAATTGGTTTCGAAGGCGGCGTCATAGACTCGCTGATTGAGGCGCATATCCATCTGGGCGCCAAGGCGGATCACCACCTGGCTGCGCACCCACTCCAGCAGGCCCATAAACAGGTAAAGGCCGACCACCATCAGGGTCAGCATCGCCAGCGTCATGCGGTTGCCCGACGGCAACACGCGATCGTAGACCTGCAGCATATACAGCGCCGGGGCCAGCATCAGCAGGTTGATCACTGCGGTAAACAGCGCAATGCCCCAAAATCCGCGCCGGTATGCGGCCAGCACGCTCATCACTTCTCCGCGCCTGACGGCGTTTTTCATGGCGTTTTCCATCGGCTAAAAACGAGAAAACGCCCGCCGGGGCACGCGGCGCCGGCGGGCAAACGGCCGCGATCAGGCCGCCAGCAATTCCGGGCTGTCGGCGTGCTGCACGCCCACCGCCGTCGCCGCCGCCACCTGATCGAAGGTGGAGTTGACGCTCAGACCGTAGTCGTCGAGGATGCCGTTCAGCGCGGTTTCCAGCGCGCCGGTATCGCCGGACATCAGGCCGTACACCACCTGGTGTACCACGCCATCGTGGCCCTGCGCCTGCAGGCTGCTGAGATTCAGGCCGCCGAAGCTGACGTCAGGAACCTGGATGTTGTACGGTGTAGAGCCGCCGCCGTTCAGGCCGTCGCCGAACGACAGGGAGTCCAGTTGACCGTACAGGGTGTGCGCCGGTGCGTTGAACAGGGTGTAGGTCAGGTTGCCGCCCGCCACGAACGAGGTGATGTTGTTGGCGGTGCTGGTCACGGCATATTGGCTGCCGGACAGGCTGCCGCCGTAGAAACCGCCGCTGTTGGAGTCGGTGACATTACCGTTGGTGTGGTTGATATCGCCAAACGACGACGCCCACTCGTTCAGATAGTTATGGATGCTGTAGCTGCCGAAACTGCTGTCATAATTGACTGAAAATGCCATTTCTCTATCTCCATTGATGAACGGCGCCCCTTGCGAGGCGACCTCTGTGCTCAACGATGAGCAACGCCCTTTTACTGCTTAAAAACGGTACTCCACCCCGCCCTGCACGCTGCGGCCGCGCCCCAGGGTATTGGCCAGCGTCTCGCCGTAGCTGACGACGTAGGCGCGGTTGGTCAGGTTCTCCACCGAGCCGCGCAGCGTCAGGCTGTCGGTCAGTTTGTAGCTGGCGTACAGATCGAACAGGGTGTATTTCGGCCAGTCGGCCAGATACGGGTAGTTGGACGGCACCGAGCTGTCCTGATAGCCCGGCGCGAAGCGCACGGTCACCCCGGCGTCCAGCTTGCGATCGAAAGCGCGGCCGCCCAGCGTCACCGAACCGCGATCGCCCGGCAGGTAAGCGGCGGTGCCGAACTGCGAGCCGCCGTCGCAGGACACGGCGTCATTCGCCGTCGGATCCTGCTCCGCGTAGAAATTGCCCGGCCGGGAGTTGGCGCCGTAACGCAGGCGATTGCCCAGCCAGGCGTTCCTGGAGCAAAACTCGTTTTTACCGATCATGTGGGTGTAGGTCAGGTCGGCGTAGAACACCCCGGCGTCATAGTTGAGCTGGTACTCCAGCCCGCGGAAACGGGTTTTCGACAGATTGTTGACGTAGGCGGCGTTGCCGATGCTCGGCTGCACCAGCCCCGGCTTGTCCCGGTTAATCGCCAGGTTGATGTAGTTATCCACTTTGGTGTCGAAATAGGCCACCTTGGCCACCAACCGATCGCCCTCAAACCACAGGTCAGGCTGCTGTACGTTGAACCCCACTTCCCAGGCGCGCGAGCGCTCGGCCTGCAGGAACGGGTTGGGATATTGCGTAGAGGTGCTGTGCGCGCTGCCGTTGGTCAGCGTTTCAGTGATCGCCGGCGGCCGCCAGGATTTGCCGTAGGTGGTATACAGCTCCAGCCACTCCACGCCGGGGCGCACCGCCAGCGCCAGCGTCGGCGACAGCTTGCCCTGATCGCGATCGACGTTCCACTCCTGCTGCGTGGTCGTCGCCAGGCAGTTGCGCAGCCGCAGCTGTTTGCAGGGATTCTCCGCCGTATACGGGAAGTCGGCGTAGCTCAGACCGGTCTGGCCGCGCAGGCGATAGCGGTCGTAACGCAGCCCGCCTTCCAACGTCAGCCAGCCGTCGTAGTCATAGGTCAGATTGGCGAACAGGCTGGCTACCGAACGGTTGCCGGCCGGCGTCACCCCATCCATGCCTTGGCGGGAAGAGTCGCTGGTGGCTTTGTCGTAATAGAACTCCAGCCCGTAATTGGCGCGGAAGTCATGCCCCGGCGCCAGGCTGAAGCGCGAGGTGTTTTGCGCCTGTGCGCCATAGGTACGCAGACGGGTGCGCGTCGCGTAGCCGTTGTCCAGCAGCGAACTGGTGCTGTAGGTGTCGCTGTCATCCTGAGTATCGACGTAATACAGCTTGGCCTGAAAATCGAGCCAGTCGACGTCTTCCGGCGCCAGGCTGTAGTCGAACGCCGCGTTGCGCGCCATCACGTCGGTGTAGCCGGTGCGCTTCCAGCCCAGTTCGTAGGGCGGGCGAGTGCCCAGGTTAGTCAAGGTGCCGGCGATCGGCGATGCGGTCTGGGTCTGCAGATAACTCAGCTGCAGGCGCTGGTTGGCGGGCAGGTTCCAGCCCACCTTGGCCAGCCGCGAGTGCATGCGGTAATGGGTGTCGGGGATTTTGTTGTTCTTGATGCTCTCGGCGTAGCGATCGTAATTGCCGGTGTCGTTATTGATGCGAATGTTGCCGATGTCGCCCTTATTGCCGGGCCAATAGTCGCCGAGGTGGCGTTCGCTGGCGGCCAGCAGGATATCGCCGGTTTCGTTGCCCAATGCCAGTATGCCGCTGCCGATGAAGTGGGTGCCGTTATCGCCGGTGCTGGCGTGCAGCTTGCCGCCCAGCTCTTTGCCCGGCGCCAGGAAATCGCTCGCGCTGACGGTATTGAAGGTGGCGATGCCGCCGAGCGTGCCGGCGCTGCCCATACCGCCGCTGGTACCCTTGTCGATGGTTACGCCGGACAGCAGCTCGGAATCGATATACATGGTGCCGTTACGCTGGCCATGGCCGCTCTTTTGAAAATTCTGCCGCATGCCGTCGATATTCATGTTCACCCGGCCATAGTCTTGTATGCCGCGGATGTTGACCGACAGCGCCGGATCTTGCTGGCTGACGCTGGAATAGGCCCCCGTGGTCTGTTCCAGAATATCGGCCGCGTGCCGCGCCGGGCGGTTGTCCATCTGTTCGCGGCTAATGACGCTGACCGAGCGCGGTTCGTCGTAAACCCAATCGTTGGCGTTGATGCCGCCGGCGCCCAGCACCGTCAGGCTGTCCAGCGCCAGCGCGCCGCCCTCTACGTTAGCCGTCGGCAGCCGGCTCAATACGATCTGCCCCTGCGGCTGCAGGCGGAAAGCCACCGGATTGCCGCCGATCAAGCGCCTCAGGCCCTGTTCAACGCTCATGCTGCCGTTCAGCACCGCCGCCTGCATGCCGTCGAGCTTCACCTCGTCGAAAAACACCTGCATGCCGGCCTGCTCGGCGAAGCGCAACATGGCGCTCTGCAGCGGCTGCGCCGCAATGTTGAAATGCTTTTGCTGTGCGGCCTGCGCACCGTTCGCCTCAGCCTGGACGGCGAGCGCCACAGCCGGCTGAGTCAACATCATCGCCGCCAGCGCGGCGCGTACCGCCGTGGCCAAGCGGCCGGCCGGCGTGGTTCCCTTGTGAATAAGCATGCGTGTGTGTTCCACCCGAAAGAATGTCAAACCAAGTGATAATGGAAATCAATCTCGTTTAAACATAAGGACGTTCCGGGAGGCAAAAACCCGTAAAGATTTTTTACAGAAAGTGAAAATAGCGGCGAAACAGGCATCCCGGCCCGCCTGCACCGCTCAGTAAAGCAGCGTGATGCCGGGGAGATTCAGCTGGCGGGCGGAGAGTTCCTGACGAATGGCGCCGACGCCGTCGTCGAGTTTATTGAGCGCGAACACGCCGCTGACCGTACGCGATCTGAGTTCGGGATTGATCGCTACGATGCGGGTCTCGCGATAGCGGTTGAGCTGCGCGAGCGCCTGCGTCAGCGGTTGGCGGTCGATCACCAGCCAGCCGCGCCGCCAGGCGTCATCACCGGCCGTTTGCCGCGTCAGCTGCAGCTGCCCGTTGCGGTAATGCGCCGCCTGGCGTTGCGCGACCACCAGCGAACGCTCACCGCGCTCAAGCGTTACCCGCACGCTGTGCTGATGCACGCTGACGTCGACGCCCTGCTCGGTGCGCGCCACGCTGAACTCGGTGCCCAGTGCCTGGGTGACGCCGTTTTCCGCCTCCACCCTGAACGGGCGACTTTCCGGCCCGCCCAACGGCGCGACGACAAAATAGGCGGCGCCGCTAAGCAGCCGCACCTTGCGTTCGCCTGCGGAATACGCCAGTGCGATCGCGCTGCCGCTGTCCAGCGCCACCCGGCTGCCGTCCGGCAACGCAACTTCGCGCACCTCGCCGCGAACGGTTTGATAATCCGCCTGCATGCCAATCCATAGATCCGGCCCGTGATAAACGCCGAAGGAAACGGCGATCGCCACCGCCGCCGCCACCGCCCAGCGGGGCCACCTGCGATGGGATGACGTTTTCAGCGTCGCCACCTGCGGTTGTAACGCCTGCCGCTGCTCAGGCGGCAGCTGTCCCAGCGTCGTCCACAGCAGGCGAGCCTGACGCAGCGCCGCCGGATGCTGCGGATCGGCGGCCAGCCAGGCGTCCAACGCTCGCCGCCGATCGGCCGGCAGCGCCCCTTCGGCCAGGCTCACGGCCCAGGCGGCCGCCTGCTGTCGCACCTGTGCGGTTAGCGGTTTCATAATGGCATAGACCTCTGTTTTTTCTGGTTATAGGTTAAGACGTCTGAGCGCGGATAAACCCGTAAAAAAATTGCCATTATTGTTCTTCCATCCGCGCCATCAGCCGCTCGAGCGCGCTGGCCAGGTGTTTTTCCACTGTGCTGAGCGACACGCCCAGCTGCGCCGCCACCTGCGCCTGGGTCAGGCCATCGAGCCGGTTAAGGCGGAAAATCTGCTGCGTGCGCGGCGGCATGCCCGCCAGCGCCTGCTGCAACAGCTGCAGCAATTGGCTATCGATCGCCAGTTGTTCAAGCGCCGGTTCACCGGAGGGATACTGCGCCAGAATGTCGTCTTCGACCGCTTCGGTCTGCCGCCGCTGCTGCTGGCGCAGATGGTCGAGCATCAGGTTTTTGGCGGTTTTATACAGGTAGGCTTCGATATCGAGAATGTTACCCTGCGGATATTGCTCGGTAAGGCGGGTAAAACTTTCCTGCGCCAAGTCCGCGGCCAGCTGAGGGTCGCGCAGTTTGGCGTTCAAATAGGCTTGCAGCGGTCGCATATGGCGCAGAAACAGCGCCTGCAACTCGGAATTGGACATCTCTTTTCCCAGAAGTGAAACACCCAATAGGGGCGATAAAAATCACATAAATGATTATCATTATCAATATTGTTCTGGGAAATATGTGCTAACGCGGGGGGATAAACAGGAAACCGGCCTGGCGCCGGTTTCCGCTGGGCTGCAGGTCAGTGCTCTAGCGCCTCGTCTTCATAGCGGTGCTTGGCGTCGAGCGCTTCCTGCTCGGTTTCATGTTCACTGAGCAGCGTATTTGGCTCAATGTCGTCGGTGCGCACCTCAAAACGGCGCAGATGCAGGTTCGGGTCCCCCCGAAACACCTCTACGACGCGGGCGCTCCGTGGATAAGCAGGTTGATCATTTTCGCGCATGCCGTTCTCCCGTGTGTTTCACACAGTAGCAAGTATAGCAGCCGTCCTCATTCCGACACGCGCGAGCCGAGATCGCGATCGCCAGGGGGGCCCGCCAATAGCTCGATCAATTCGTCGCAGGCGCAAATGCGGCCTTCGCGCACGGTGAAGTGCGCCAGCACCCGCACGCGGCAGCGGGAACCGTCACGCTTTTCCACCTCGACCAGATGGTGAGTCAGTACCGCCTCGCCCTGCTCCGCCGCCGCGATCACGCTCAGCGTCATGCGGCGAGTTTGCCGCTTCAGCAGCGCCATATGCTGCTCAAACTGCTCGAAGTTCAGCACCTTGCCATCCACCTGCTGGCGGTAGCCTGCGCTGAAACGGGCGGCGAGCTGCGTCGGCCGATGCTCCGGGCTGGCGACCACCTGCTGCAGCGTATCGAGCACCAGGTTCAATGGGGTAAGTTGAGTCATCACATTTCTCCGAAATAGGGTGAACGGCGATCCTATCCCGGCCAGGCGATGGCATAATAACCACATAAAGACTTTCAATAACGTTAAACGGCCAACATGACGCAGATCCGCAGCCAACGCCTTCAGCATGAAAAAAAGCACCTGACGCCCTGGCACCGGCACGAAGGCGGCCAGATCTATCTCTTGACGCGCGGCATGCTGGCAATGGAACTCCCGGGCCGGCAATGGGCGATCACCGGCGGCACGCTGGGCTGGCTGCCGCCGGGATGCGCCCATCAGGCGCTGGCCTGTGGCGACGTGGCGGGCTGGAGCCTGTATCTGCCGGTGGAAAGCGTGCCGGAGATGCCGCCGCTGCCGCAGCTGTTCACGGCCTCTGCGTTATTGCAAGCCCTGGTGGAGCGCATCGCGCAGTTCCCCGCCGGCCCGCTGAGTGCGCCGCAACGGCGGCTGCTGCAGGTGCTGCTGGACGAAATGCACGCGGCAAGCCGCGCGCCGTTGCAATTGCCGCTGCCGCAGGACGCCCGGTTGCTGAACATCGCCCGGGCGCTGCTGAACGATCCCGCCAGCCCGCGCAGCCAGCGCGACTGGGCCATCTGGGCCGGGCTCAGCCCGCGCACCCTGAGCCGCCGTTTTCTGCAGGAAACCGGCATCAGCTTCGCGCTGTGGCGCCAGCAGGCGCGGGTATTGCGTTCACTGGAGGGGTTATCACGCGGCAAAGCGGTTGGCGAGGTGGCCGACGCCTGTGGCTATGACAACGTCAGCGCCTATATCGCCGCCTTTCGCCGCCGCTTCGGTGTCACGCCCGGGGCCTACTTTGCGGCCGCTCGGCAAACGGAATAGAAAAACGGGCGCACAGCGCCCGAAGAGAAGAAAAGGTTATTTCACCGTCTCACGCGGCAGCACCGCGAGGATTTGTTCCACCACCCGCTGCGGATCGGCGGCGCCGTCCATCACGTAATGTGCGGCATCCTGATACAGCGCTTCCCGCGCGGCCAGCA
Organism: Serratia sp. DFXYC6; assembly: GCF_057196085.1. Classification (NCBI taxonomy): domain Bacteria; kingdom Pseudomonadati; phylum Pseudomonadota; class Gammaproteobacteria; order Enterobacterales; family Yersiniaceae; genus Serratia; species Serratia sp. DFXYC6. Next base: position 294,587 of record NZ_JBXUNV010000004.1, read on the forward strand.
CCTCGCGCATCTCTTCGGCGATCGGCCTGCCGGTGAGCGTCGGGCGCTGCGCATCTTCCGGGTACTCTTCCAACCGCTGCGCCAACACGCTGGCCGGCGCGCGCAGGTAGATAACGGTGCCATGCTGGCGCATAAACTGACGATTCTCTTCCGCCAGGATCGCCCCGCCGCCAGTGGCAACTATAGTTGACGGCTTAGTCACGGTTTGCAGCGCGACGGTCTCACGGCGGCGGAACCCCAGCCAACCCTCGCGCTCGACCATTTCCGCCACGCTCATCTGCGCCGCCTGCTGCATAAACAGATCGGTATCGACGAATTGATAGCCCAACGCCAGCGCCAATGCGTGGCCTACCGTGGTCTTGCCGGCTCCGCGAGCGCCTATCATGAACAGGGTTTGTGTCATTACGGGTTGTCCCTTATGCGGTGACTTGAGTGCATTGCATACCAAAATGCCGAGCGGGTGCGATGGCGTGGTGGCAGCATCATACCCTGCCCGCTCTGTATTTCAATATTTACGATAGTGTAAATTCCATGGCACAGCGACTGCCGACGGCAAAGCCGTGCGCCAGATCCTCATCCAGATGCCGCCGCAAGGCGGCCGTGAGCTGCGCGCCCTCAAGCGGCCGGAATCCCAGCCGCCGGTAGTAAGGCGCATTCCACGGCACCTCAATGAAGGTGGTGAGCGTCAGGCGGCCGGCACCCTGCCGTTTGGCCTCTTCCGCCACCGCGCCGATCAAGCGGCGGCCGACGCCCTGCCGCTGCCAGGTGCCGGCGACCGACAATTCGGCGATGTGCCAATCTTCCCCCTGAGCCAGCACGGCGATGAAACCGGCGCACTCGCCGTTGTCGCTTTCCGCCAGCCATTCACGGCGCTCGGCGATAAACGCGGCATGCTGCTGCGGGGCCATCACCTCGCCTTCGGCAATAAAGCGCCATTCCGGCTGTTGGCGAAACAACTGCGCCGCCGAGCGTTCAACCGCCATCAGATGCGCGATATCCCGCTGCTGCGCCAAACGAATCTGCAGGCTCATGGGTTCTCCTTAACGTTGGGGCGGTTATTTAAGCAAATTTCACCGCCCGTGGCTTAGAAATCGACACTACCGCGCAGCACCACCTCACGCGGTTCCCCCACCGCCACGCGCAAATTGCCGCCGCTGGACGGGTAGTAGGTTTTATCGAACAGGTTCTTCACGTTCAGTTGCCATTTCACCCGATAGCCGTTGATCGGCATGGTGTAAGCGGCGAACGCATCGGCAACGGTGTAGTTATCCAGGTAGAAACTGTTGGCAGCGTCACCCGGGCGGCGCCCTACGTAGCGCGCACCGGCGCCAATGCGCACCTCATCGCCGCTGTAGAGACCCGGGCTGCCCAGGTTCTGGGTCAGGAACAGCGAGGCGGTGTGGCGCGCCACGTTGGTCATCTCTTTGCCCTTGTTGTCCGGATCGTCCACCACCCGTGCGTCGGTATACGCATAGGAACCGATCAGGCTCAGCGAGTCGGTGAGATTACCGGCCACGTCCAGCTCCACGCCCTGCGAACGCACGCGTCCGGCGGTGCGCGTCACGGTTTCGCCCGCCACCAGCTCACTGACCATCACGTTGCGCTTGGTGATGTCGAACAGCGCCAACGTGCCGGTAACACCGTTCGGCAGCGCCAGCTTGCCGCCGACTTCCCACGACTTGCCCTGCTCCGGCGGCAGCGAATCAATCTGGGTGGCGATGGAAGAGTTCGGCTTGAACGACTCGGTATAGCTGCTGTACAGCGACACGTAAGGCGTCAGCTTGTAGACCACCCCGGCGCGCGGCACCAGCTTGCCGTCCGAGCTGTCGGTATTGGTCTGGAACGGCCGCCCCTTGCCGGCATAGACGTCGAAAGCGTCGTAGCGCAGCCCGCCCATCACCAGCCATTTATCGGTCAGTTGGATGGAATCCTGCATAAACCAGCCGTAGCTGGTGAGATTTTCCCGCTGGTCGCTGTCTTTGGCGCTGACCGCGGTCGACGGTGGCATCAGGCCGTATACCGGATGATAAATATTGAAATCGCTGTTCTTTTTACCGCGGATCATGTCGCCGCGGTAGGTACGGTTATCTTCAAAATCAAAGCCGAACAGCATCTGGTGGTTGATGCTGCCCCAGTCCACGTCACCATTGAACGTCAGCTGCACCGCGTTGGCGTGGCTGACGGCATGGGCGGTCGAGTCGGCCTGGCGGCTCAATGCGCCGCTCTCCGGGTCCAGCGCCGTGGCGCGCGCCTGGTTGTCGCTGTAGCTGTTGCGGCTGTAGGCGTAGGTCAGCGAGCTTTTCCAGCGCTCATTGAGCGTTTGATCGATCTGCAGAGTGACGCTGTCCTGATCGCCGCGGGTGGCGTTATAAGCCTCGTCGAAACGGCGATCGCGCGGCGTATTCACCGGTTTGCCGGTGCGCGAATCGATAATGGTGCCGCGATCGAACGGCACCAGATATTCCATATGCTCGTAGGCCAGCCGCACGGTGGTGTTCTCGCCGTACCACATCAGCGAGGGCGCGATCACCGTCTGACGATTGCGGCCAAAGTTGCGCCAGTAGTCGGTTTCATCGTGATCGACGATCATCCGATAGGCGAATCCCGACGTGCCGAGCGGCCCGGTGACGTCGAGCTGGCCGCCGCCGCCGTTGAAGCTGCTGCCCCAGCCTTCCACGTGGGTATGCTGCTGCAGCTGGGGTTTTTTGGTGATCATGTTGATCATCCCGCCCGGCTCGCCCATGCCGTACAGCATCGAGGCCGGCCCCTTGAGCACCTCCACCCGCTCGGTGGTCGGCGTAAAGTTGCGCGCCTGCACCGAGCGCACGCCGTCGCGCAGAATGGAGCCGTCGCGGTTGTCGCCGAAGCCGCGTTTCATTACCGCGTCCTGGGTGCCCCCCAGCGTGTTGGCCTGGGTTATGCCGCTGACGTTGTACAGCGCTTCGTCCAGGCTGCTGACCGCCTGATCGGTAATCACCTGTTGCGGCACCACGTCGATCGCCTGCGGCACGTTCAGCAGGTTGGTTTCGCTGCGGGTGCCGGTGACGCTGGTCAACGGCTGATAGCTCTGCACGCCGTCGGCGTCTTTGCGGCCGACCACCACCAGGCTCTCTTCCTGCGGCGCGGCTTTTTCCGCCGCCCACGCCGGCGATGTCGCGCAGGCTGCCAAAGGCAATGCGCACCACCAGCCGCGCTTGTTGTTATTCATTATCTAACTGACTCCAATAGGTCCCTGAAAAAGGTAACGGCAAAAACTGCTGATACAGCTGTTGGAAGGTCTGCTGCGGGTTGATGTCGGCGAACAGATCCGGGTAAAACGCTTTGGCGAACATCTCGACCAGCACGACATGGTACGGGCTGAGGTAAAAGTTGTGCCAGACGCTCCAGGCGCGGTGGTTTTTCACCGCCTGCAGGCTGGCCAGCATCGGCTGTTTGGCGATCAGTTGGCGGAAGCTGTCGGCGGCCTCCTGTGGGCTGACCTGCGGCCCGAGACGCAGATCGGACAGCCGTTTGCCCTGCGGCCCAGCCATGCCGGTGGCGAGGTACACGTCGGGATTGGCGCTCAGAATGGTTTCCGGGTTCAGCTCGCCATACACCCCTTTGACGCTGGCGTTGGCGATGTTGTCGCCGCCGGCGAAGGTCAGCAGATCGCCGAGGTTGCCGTGCGCGGCGGTGGTGCAACAGGTGTCGCGCCGCCCCAGATGCAGGTGCAGCATCACCTTGGGCTTCGGCCCCTGATAGCCCGCCAGCCGTTGCCGGATCACCGTCATATGCTGCTGATAAAACGCGATGAACTGCTCGGCGCGTTGCTGGCGATTGAGCACTTCGCCCAGCAGCCGCACGCTCGGCACGGTGTTGTTCAGCAGATCGATGCGCAGATCGACGTAGATCACCGCCACGCCGGCCTTGCTCAGTGCGGAAACCAGCAGATCGTTGTCGCCGTCTTCACGCGCGTAGCGCGCCAGAATCACCAGATCCGGCTTCAGCTGCAGCAGGCTTTCGATGTTGACCTGGCGAAAGTTATTACCGCTGATGACGGGGATCTGGGCTATCTGTGGAAACTTCTGCGTATACAGCTGCCAGCTTTGCGCATCAAAGCGCGCCAGATCCGCCGGCCAGCCGACGATGCGCTGCGCCGGGTTGCCCGGCTCCAGCAGCGCCAGCGTATACAACATGCGGCTCTCCCCCACCACGATGCGCTGCGGGTTGTCCGGCACCGCGACCTGGCGGCCGGTGATATCGGTCACCGTCTTCGCCTGGGCGGAGAACATGCCGAACCACAGGGAAAGCAGCAGTAAAATGAGGGAATTGCGCATGATTGAGCCGAAACGGGGGAAATAGTGTGCGCATGATAATCACTCTCATTAGCACTTGCAATCCCACGCCGCGATTGCCAAAAGAAATCCGGGAAACGGTGCCGGGCACGCGGTAAAACACCGTAAAACCGCTAAAATAGCGGCTTTAAAAAGTTAAAAAAATGGCGGAAAAATCGGTTAAATAGGAGGGGGAAACAGCAAAAAAACCGGGAGACCTCCATGACTCAACGCATCATTCCGCTGTCGGAGTGCCCGCAGTTTGCCGATGTGTGCGCCGCCTGGGCTTTCGGACAATGGGGTTCACAGCGCGGCGGTTCGCTGGCGCGCACCCAGCTGCGTTTCGCCCAATGCAGCCGGCCAAGCGACGATCACCTGACGCTGATGATGATCGACGGCGATCGTCCGGTCGGCATGGCCAGCCTGTGGCCCAGCGACGATCGCCAGCGTCAGGATCTCACTCCGTGGCTGGCCGGCGTCTTCGTGCATCCCGATCACCGCCGCAAGGGCATCGCCCACCGTCTTGAAATGGCCATCGTCGAGGCGGCGCGGCAACGCCATCACTCGGTTCTGCATCTCATCACCGACAAGTCGGAAGCGCTGTACGCCGGCTGGGGTTGGCATCCCGTGGAACGCCGGCGGCAGCATGACGAAGAGGTGGTGGTGATGGCGAAAACGCTGTAGCTAACGCGGCGTACAGACATACACCAGCGCCGGCGGGAAGTTGCGCACTACCCGCAGGCGCTTCCAGTGAAAATAGCGCGACAGCAATTTTTCCGACAGGTGGCTGTATTGGAACAACACCAGCGTGCCGTTGCGCGCCAGCAGCCGCTGCCGGGCCTGCTGAAGAATGCGCACGCTGATCCTGACCGGGATCGACAACAGCGGCAGGCAGGAAAACACCACGTCGTAATCGGTGGCCATCCGGGTCGCCGAATGGCCCATCACCTGCAGCCGCCGATCGTCAATCCCGCGCAGCCGATGCACGAAATGGGGTTGGATTTCGAAGGCCTCCAGCGCCGCATCGGCGCGCATCCGCCCCAGAATGCGTTTGGTCAACACCCCGTCGGCCGCGCCCAGTTCCGCGATCGACAGCGCCCGGGTCCATTCAACCTGATTCAGCATCGCCTGACACAGCCACGGGGAAGAAGGCGCCAGCGTACCGACGGTGCGCGGTGAAGCCATAAATTGCTGCAGGTAAGCGAAGTGATTCATCAGTTGCAGCCGGGTCGCATTTAACATTGAGGCCTCCTTGGGTTAAGCCCTCAATGTGAGCCGAATTTCTTAAGTAATCATTAACATGATTCCGAAAGCGGCAGACACAGTTGTAATAAAATGCAACCTCATCAACGGCACGCAAAGAAAAACGACCGTAATAATGACCTGAGAATAAGTCGTTTATACACCGACTATTCAGATAATTATTGCGACCGTTTATTTTATTGGCCGCGTTGCCGCGGCCAGAGCGTAAAAAAACCAATGCTTAGCGATAAATTTCCGCATTGCCGCGCCAGTTGCTGGAATCCCCGGGGGTGTCCAGACCGATAATGCGATAATGGCTGGCGCCGTCCGCCGCGGCTTTTTCTTTAAGGGCGGTGATGGCATCATGCGGTGAGCCGCTAATGCCGGAAACCGACACGACGCCGATGCTTTGCAGATTGGCGGCCTGCTCGCTGTTGACCTGTTTCACCGACGACAGCGGCGCGGCGAAAGTGGAGAAAGAAGCGGCGGCGATCAATACGGCTGCGATGCTTGGGATGAGTTTCATGATTGACTCCAGGTGTTCTTGTTTATTAGCTCGTGGTCAGTGATGTTAATTATCCGCTAGCCAATGAAAACGGACGTCATGCAACGTAAAGAACATCAATCATTGTGAGGAGAATAAGGAGGAAGTAAGAGCGGGTGTGTATTTTCAGGCGGGAATGACTTTATAGACCTCACCTTACCCCTATTTGATGAACAATTAAAGACGGTGCGAGATAAAGCATGCGCGCCGCGTCTATTTAAGATTTTTTACCCGCCGGAGCGCGCTGAGCTACGCTGATTTTGTGGCTTACCCTTTTAAGGAAGAACGCTTATGTCGCAAAACCTGCTGCGCGTGCGTGACGGTCAGGGCGCTTCGGTCTCATTTTCCGAGCTGCTGTTCGATCTGATCTACGTTTTCGCCGTGACCCAACTTTCCCACTATCTGTTGCATCACCTGACGCTGACCGGCGCGCTGGAAACCCTGCTGCTGTGGTTTGCCGTCTGGCTGGCCTGGCAATACACCGCCTGGGTCACCAACTGGTTCAATCCGGATACCCGCCAGATCCGCCTGCTGCTGTTCGCGATCATGCTGCTGGGGCTGTTCGCCGCCGCCGCGCTGCCGCAGGCGTTTGGCGAGCGCGGCCTGATCTTCGCGCTGTTTTATGTCGCTATTCAGGTCGGCCGCTCCGCCACGGTATTGCGCCTGCTGGCGCCTGGCCACCCGTTGAAACAAAACTTTCGCCGCATCCTCGGCTGGCTGTGCATCTCCGCCGTTTTCTGGATCGCCGGCGGGCTGGCGGAAGGCCATACTCGCCTGGCGCTGTGGGCGATCGCCGTCTTGTGCGAATACGTCTCGCCGATGTTCGGCTTCCGTCTGCCGGTGCTGGGGCGCTCGGACAGCAGCAGCGAATGGACCATCGAAGGCCACCATCTGGCGGAGCGCTGCCAGCTGTTCGTGATCGTGGCGCTGGGGGAAACCATTCTGATCACCGGCGCCACCCTGAGCGAAATGGAAAGCTGGAGCCTGCCGGTGCTCATCGCTTCGCTGGTGGCCTTTCTCGGCAGCCTGGCGATGTGGTGGGTTTACTTCGACACCAGCAGCAAAGCCGGCAGCCACGCCATCAGCCAGGCGGAAAACCCCGGCCAGCTGGGCGCTTATTTCCACTACGTGCACGTCGCGCTGGTGGGGGCCATCATCGTCTGCGCCGTGGCCAACGAACTGGTGATCGCCCATCCTGACGGCCGCATCCAACACGCCACAGCGGCGGTGCTGCTGCTCGGCCCGGCGATTTACCTGTTCGCCAACGCGCTGTATAAACGGTTGGTGTATCGCCGCTTCCCGCTGTCGCACCTGGTTGGGCTGCTGGCGCTGGCGGTATTGGCCCCCGCCGCCTATTTAACCGATCTGCTGATGGTCAATGGCCTGACGACGCTGATCATGGTGGTGGTGGCGGTGTGGGAGAGCATCTCGCGCGGCAGAGCGCCGCAGCGGCACGCGGAGACCTGAAGCCAACGGGGGCGTCACCGCCCCCGCTGTGAGATTGATGACAAACCTCATGCCATTGCCGGGTTTGCAGAGAGCAGCGGATAAAAAAACAAGGAAAATCAATTTATTGATTTTCGGCTGATGGCCACAAAGGAGGAAAAACCACGTTTTTTCCTCCTTTTTCAACGGTCTGACGGGGGCGCTGTCGCCCCCTCTCGATCACTTCAAAGGTTGCGGCAAGGTGAGCACCCAGAGCTCACTCAGCGACTCCGGCTGCTCCAGAGGGCGCAATTCGATACGGGCATCGGTCTTGTCGCCGTCGAGGCTCAACCGCCCTTCTTTCTCCAGCTGATAGTCACCGATTTTTTTGCTCTTTGGCGACGCATCCACCAGCTTCGCCTGCAAGCCGAAATCGTTGTCATTGATCACCGCCAGCGTGCGATCGTCGATCAGCGCCAACCCTTCCGCTTTCTCCTGGCGCCAGCCCAACTGGCGCAGATCCGCCACTTCCCGTTTCTGCGCCAGCTTCACGCCGCGTTTAGCCAGCTCTTGCGCGTCGTCGAACTCCAGCGCTTTACCCTGGCCGTCAAACGTACTCAGATCGCTGGCCTGCGCGAGATCCACCAGATAGATCTTGTTGATCATCGCCTTATCTTTATCGGTTCCCTGTTCAATCAACAGGATGCGCTGATTGTCCAACGCCACCACATCGCCAATCTTGGCGTCTTTGGCTTTTTTATAGCGGTCGATATCGATGGGATAGCCATACATCGCAGTTTTGCCACTGCGCGGATCGAAGCTCACCAGCCGGGTAAACTGCGCCTTGTTTTTGCTTTTACCATCGACATCCAGCGTGCTCTGCACCGCCGCCAGAATGCGCCCATCCGGCATCCGGGTCAGCCCCTCAAAACCGCGGTTAGGCTGGCGCCACTTCAGGATGTTCGGCAAACCGCTCGCCACCGCCTGCTCGCCGGCCTGCGGCGTTGGGCCATATTTGGCGAGAATTTTGCCTTTGTCGTCGACATGGATCAGAAACGGGCCATACTCGTCACACAGCCAATAGCCGCCGTTGCCGTCACCGATGATACCTTCGGTATCCAACCCACGGCGATCGCCGGACAGCGGTTGCAGCGCGTCGTTCAACGCCACTTCGTTCGTGGAACCAATCAGCTCGCTCGGCAGCGGCAGCCCGCTAATCGGCCCTTTTTCGTCATGCAAGGGCCGCGCATTCTCGGCCACGGCCTTGCCGCCGCCGATACGAATGTCCATCAACAGAGGCGTGAATTGCGGATTGGCGAAAATCTTGGCTTCTTGCTTGCCCACCGCAGGGGCATCAGCATTCGGGCCGCGATCGGTCAGCGTCGTCAGCACCAGATCGTCGCCCTGCTTGCGATTGAACGACAGCCCTGAGCCGATCCCCACCGGCAACCCCTGCGGGAAATGCTTGGCAAACGCCCCCTGATAGGCGACGCGTTCCCCGCCGGGGAAGCCGACCACATAACGCGCCACCTCAATATCTGCAGCGTAGGTGAATACCGGAAACAGCGAAGCCAACAGCAGGGAGAGCGATTTTATTCTCATGTTTTTTACCCGAGGTTGAATGAAGCGTTATCAGGCAGAAGAAGATATTAATTTAGCATGACACTTAGATGACAACAGGCGCTTCGTCAAATGTAAAACAAGCAATAAGGTTGGCTGGCAAATAGAAATTAGCAATTAACCTGAGCGTATTGAATGGATAAAACCGCTGGAAAAAACCACCCGAAAATAGCCCGCCATTTTGCTTAGGGTAAATTCTTATAGCAAAGATAAAAAAATCGGCAAACGCGCGTCGGCACGTGGAAAAACGGTGTTTTTCTCATAGACAAAATAAAATACCGGGGATTTAATACCGCCGTTATTCAAGGTGCATTAAGAAAATTCTATAGAATATCTGCATGAACTCAAAAAGCTGTTCTATAGTTTTTAGTGCTAACGCCCGTTAGTCTATTCCGCAGGATGGAATCTATGTCAAAGCGACTTTTTGCTGAATTTTTTGGCACATTTTGGTTGGTGTTTGGTGGTTGTGGTAGCGCAGTATTGGCAGCGGCATTCCCACAGCTGGGTATTGGTTTCCTCGGCGTCGCGCTCGCTTTCGGTCTGACCGTGGTGACGATGGCCTATGCCGTCGGCCATATTTCCGGCGGGCATTTTAACCCGGCCGTCACCGTCGGCTTATTCGCCGGCGGCCGTTTCGCGGCGAAAGACGTTATTCCTTACGTTATCGCTCAGGTCATCGGCGGTATCGCCGCAGCGGCGGTGCTGTATTTGATCGCCAGCGGCAAAGCCGGTTTCGACGCCACCGCAGGCGGCTTCGCCTCCAACGGTTACGGCGAACACTCACCGGGCGGTTATTCTCTGCAAGCCGCGATCGTGATTGAGCTGGTACTGACCGCCTTCTTCCTGATCGTTATTCACGGCGTGACCGACAAGCGCGCGCCGGCAGGCTTTGCCCCGCTGGCGATCGGCCTGACGCTGACGCTGATCCACCTGATCAGCATCCCGGTGACCAACACCTCCGTCAACCCGGCGCGCAGCACCGGCGTAGCGATCTTCCAGGGCACCTGGGCGCTGCAGCAGCTGTGGGTCTTCTGGCTGGTGCCGCTGGTCGGCGGCATTATCGGCGGCCTGATCTACCGCTGCCTGCTGGAAGACAAAAAATAAGCGTATCGCAGTCGATTGCGTTTCACGGGGCAGCCTTCATCGGCTGCCCCGTTGCTTTCAGCCCTTCGTCACTTCAAACATCATGATATCGCTGGTAAAGGAGCCGTCCGGCTGAATGGCGAAATGCGCCGCCACCTCTTCCGACACGCTTTGCTGCAGCGCGCGGATCGCGGTGACGAAATGCGCCGGCGTGCGCATACGCGCCACCCAACTGCCGAACTCCAGCATCAATCGATCCGCCGTCACTTCGCGTACCATCAGCCCGGCCTCGGTCAGTAACGTCAGCCACTCGCCCGGCGCATAGTTGCGCACGTGCGAGGTGTCGCGCAGCACTTCCACGGTTTGCAGGTAGATATCCAGCAGCGGATGCCCCGGCGAGACCACGTCCATAAAGATCGCTCTGCCGCCCGGTTTGAGTACCCGCCTGACCTCGCGCAGCGCCTGGCCGACGTCGTGCCAGTGGTGCGCCGAATAGCGGCTGATGACCAGATCGAAGCTGGCGTCTTCAAACGGTAAAGACTCCGCCACGCCCTGCTGCAGCTGAATGTTATTCAGGCCTTTTTCCGCCGCCGCCTGCTTCACCACCGCCAACATTTGCGCCGACAGATCGTAGGCCACCACCTGCGCCACCCTGGCCGCCGCCGTGAAGCTGGCATGCCCGGCGCCGCAGCCCAGATCGAGCAGGCGCGCGCCGGCGTGCGGCTCCAGTAACTGTGCAAGGCGTTGCAAATCCTTGCCCTGCGCGTGTACCGCGCTGGTTAAGTAGGCGTTGGCCTGCTCGCCGAACTGCCGGTCTACCGCGTTTTTATGGCTGTTGCTGATGCTCATGTTTGCTCCCGTTATTATCCGGCTTGCGCCTGTGCCTGAAGGCTTTCGGCTACTATAATCAGGCTACTATACGGGTACAATATAAGCAGTTATCCTGGTATAAATAGGTACCACGCTATGTCATCAGAAGCCTTATCCGGGCCAAAGGCCCTCGGCGCGTTCCTGCGGGCGCACCGCGAACGCATCACGCCGGAAATGCTCGGCCTGCCCAGCTCCTCGCGCCGTCGCACCAGCGGCCTGCGGCGCGAAGAGCTGGCGCAAATCAGCGGCATCAGCGCCACCTGGTATACCTGGATCGAACAGGGCCGCGAGGTATCCATTTCCCCCTATACGCTGGCACGCATCGCCAAGGCGCTGCGGCTCGGCCCGGCCGAACGCCATTACCTGTTTACCCTGGCGCGCATCGCCGACCCCGAGCAGGAAACACACCGCGAAACCGCCAACGACGCGGTGCTGCAAAGCGTGCACCAGATGACGGTGCCCTGCTACCTGCTGGACGTGACCTGGAACGTCGTCGCCTGGAACCCGCAGGCGGCGGCGCTGTTCAGCGGCTGGCTGGATGTGGCCAACAGCCCCAACCTGCTGCACTTCATGTTCTTCCACCCATTGGCGAAAACGCTGGTCAGCGATTGGGAAGAGCGCGCGCGCCGCGTGGTGGCCGAGTTTCGCGCCGAGACCAGCCATCATCAAAATACCGAAGAGATGCGCGCCTTCGTGCGCAACATGACGCACAACAGCGCAGACTTTAATCACTGGTGGAAGCAACATGACGTCATGGCGCGCGAAGGCGGCGAACGCGCGTTCGAGCATCCTCAGCTAGGCACACTGCGCTATCGCCAACTGACCTTCCACCCGGCAGAGCACGCCGGTCTGAAGCTGGTGATGCTGATCCCGCTGCCGCAATTGGTAACAAATTCATAGGCAAGTTTACCCGCCATTTATTTATTGGTTCATGTAAACGCGCTAGGGTGATTAATATCGATGATAATGATCATCCAGCACCGTTATTTATCTCCTGAGGTACTCCTATGCAATCCGAAGAACAACGCCTTATCGATGGTCTGTTTGGCCGCCTGAAAGAAGCCGAGACCAAGACGGGCCCACGGGATCTCCAGGCAGAGCAGCAAATCAACCAGCATATTCGCGAGCAGCCTTCCGCCCCTTATTACATGGCGCAGGCGATGATCATTCAGGAAGCGGCGCTCAAGCAGATGGATCAGCGGGTCAAAGAGCTGGAGGCCCAGGTGGCGCAGCTGCAGCAAACCGCCAACGGCCAGCAGAGCAGCGGCGGCTTCCTGGCCGGTCTGTTCGGCGGCGGCAGCCGCACGCCAAGCCCGCGTGAACAGTATCAGGCGCAGCAGCAAAATACGGCGGCCTGGAACAACGCGCAGCAGGGGGGCTACGCGCAGCAGCAGCCTGCCTATGCCCAACCGCAGCAGGCGGCGCCCTCACGCGCCGGCGGCTTCCTGGGAGGCGCCTTGCAAACGGCGGCGGGCGTCGCCGGCGGCGTGGTGTTGGCCGACATGCTGACCGGCATGTTCCGCCATTCGCAACCACAGGAAATCGTAAATATTATCGAGGAAACCCCGGCGCCGCTGGACGACAGCGCAATGCGCAATTTCGACGCCTCCAACAACCTTGATACCTTCAACAACGGCGATGGTGGCAGCTTCCTGAACCAGGACAACGGCTTCCAGAACGCCAGCTATCAGGACGACACGGATTACGCCGACGACGATTACAGCGACGACGACGACTCCTTCCTGTAATTCACTTCGCCCCCTCTCACCCGCAGAGGGGGATTTCCCGTTTCACCAATCTGGTCTACAGTGAACACTGTTCATTTATCCAGCCGGGAGAAACGATGATGAGCCTTACTCCTTCAGACCCTTTTTTCAGCGAACGCCTGCAGATGCGCCCGCCGGTGATGGCGGATCTCGAACGCTTCTACGCCATCTTCGGCGATCCGCAAACCCAGCGTTTCAATCCCGCCGGCCCGCTCACCAGCGAAGCGCAGGCTATCTCGGCGCTGCAAGAGAGAATTTCCGGGTGGCAACAACACGGTTACGGTTCCTGGGCGATCGCCCTGCGCGAACGGCCGGATTGGATCATCGGCTTTGGCGGATTGTCCTGGAAACCGCTCGGCGCGCAGCGCACCGTGAACCTCGGCTATCGATTCGATACTCGCGTCTGGGGCATGGGGTTGGCCACCGAGATGGCGCGGGCTTCGCTGCAATATGGTTTTGTCGGATTGGCGATGGAGGAAATTTCCGCCATTGTGCGCGCGGAGAATCAGGCGTCGTGGCGAGTGCTGGAAAAGATCGGCATGCGGCGGGTGGATACGCTGGATGACGTGCCCGGCGCGGCGCCGAGCCTGGTGTATACACTAAAGCGCGGCGACTATCAGGGCTGATCGTCGCTGATTCTGGCCAATGCCATGCGATAAGATTTGACCTTCTTACGCTTTTTCAGCCAGGTGGTGGTCGACACGATGAACACCGCGCCCGACATCGCCAACACGCCGGTCGGGTGGCCGTAAAACACCATCAAGGCAAAGTACACGGCGGAAACGATCGCCACCCATTTCGCCGTATTGCCCATGTCGTTTTTCTCCTGGGTCAAACGGCGAATGCGCTCTTCTTCACTGATTCCCATACGCGCTCCTTGTTGGTTGAATGTTCCATTATATGGAGCTGGAGTGCTGATATTTCAAGCGGTTGGATGGTAAAGAAGCGTAAAGCTCAGGCCGGCGGTTCCCGTCGCCGCGGCAGATAGCGCCCGGGCTGATCGGCACCCGGCAGACCGGCGCCGTCATTACGGCCAAACAGTCGGTAGCGATTGCCGGCAACCGCATCATAGACCTTGTCCGCCAGCCGCGGTGGCAGAAAACGCGCCAGCGCCAGCGCGCGGTGCGGCCAACCTAATTGACGCAGCGACCGAAACAGCGCCGCCGAACGCAGCCAATAGCGCCCCTGCTCAACATAGACCACGGAATCGAAACGATCGGTCGGCAACCCCAACGCCAGCAGGATCGCCTGCCCTTCGACGGATTGCACCGTTGCCAACAGAATACGCCGCTGCCGATCGGCGCGAATAAGGTATCTCACCAGCCCGTGACACAGATTGCATTCGCCGTCGAACAACAGCGCGCGCTCGCCGGGCTGGAGATAAGGCAGCTGTGATAAAGGGGTCATCCCGCCTCCCGTAAAACGCTCTCCTTAGCCTAACGCGCCTGGCGCGCTCAGGCCAGAGCGGGATGACAGAGTCCGTTAAGGCGCAGGCGGTGCGTCAGGCACGGCCACCACCGCGACGCGCACTTCGTAATGTTTGGCGCTGCCCGCCGGGATCACCGCCGTCAGTTTGTTGATGGTTTCCACCGGATTGTCGCTGGCCGAGGTGGCGCAGAACAGCTCGCCGCCGTGGCAGAACCCCGGCTTGGGCGGGTGCCCGCCCGGGAAAGGTGGCATGCGCATCGGCGCATCCATCAAAGGCGGCAACGCGTTGGCCGCAGGCTTCTCAGGCGCCGACATCGCGCTCGCGCTGAACAATAGCGCCATGCCCATGCAGGGCAGCGCCAGGATCTTGATTGCTTGTTTCATTGAATTAGCCTCATTTGCCGGGTTCGGGATTACGCTACCCCGCCCCCGGCCAATGAGAAAGCCGCTTTTCGCTACCTTTTCGCCCCGCTGCGCTTTGCTTACATCCCGCGTCTAACGTGATGAAAGGCGAAAGGTTGGGTAAAGGGCCGTCGCGTTACTTACCGTTGGTCAGCGTGTTGTAGCTGGTCATCAGATTGCGGTAGTCCGGGATATGGTTGGAGAACAGCGTGCCCAGGCCTTCGATATCGTTGCGCCAGTCGCGGTGCAGCTCGCAGGCGACGCCGAACCAGGTCATCAACTGCGCGCCGGCGGCTTCCATGCGGCTCCAGGCCGACTGACGGGTCAGTTCATTGAAGGTGCCGGAGGCGTCGGTCACCACAAACACTTCGAAACCTTCATTGAGCGCAGACAGTGCCGGGAATGCCACGCACACTTCGGTCACCACGCCGGCGATGATCAGCTGCTTGCGGCCGGTGGCTTTTACCGCGTTGACGAAGTCGTCGTTGTCCCAGGCGTTGATCTGGCCAGGGCGCGGAATGAAGGGAGCATCGGGGAATTGGGCTTTCAGTTCCGGCACCAGCGGGCCGTTGGGGCCGTTTTCAAAACTGGTGGTCAGAATGGTCGGCAGGTTGAAATACTTCGCTAAATCACCCAGCGCCAGCACGTTGTTTTTAAACCGATCGGGATCGATGTCGCGCACCAGCGAAAGCAGCCCTGCCTGATGATCCACCAGCAATACGGCGGCCTGATCTTTGTCGAGGCGTTTGTAATTTGCAGTCATGGTTTTACTCCTGTGGGGTTTGATGTTGCGGATGAAATGCCCCGCCGGTGTGGCGGGGCGTTGAGGTTTAAGTGTGGCGTCTGGAACCGAGAACACTTCCCGCCCCAGATGCCAAGGTTCAACCGGCGCTCGCTTCGGCGTTCATGCTGCCGAACTTGCCGCTGTTGAAATCGCGGAACGCCTGCTGGATTTCCGCTTCGCTGTTCATGACGAACGGGCCGTAGCCGACGATAGGCTCATCGATCGGTTCGCCGCTCAGCACCAACAGAGCGACGTCGTTGTTGGCTTCGATAGTGATCGAATCCCCCGCCCGGTCGAAACGCACCATTTGGGTTTCACGCACCACATCTTCGCCGTTAACCAGGATCGCGCCGTGCAGCATCACCAGCGCCAGCGTATGGCCTTCTTTCACCGTCAGCGTGGTGGTATGGCCGGCATTCAACTTCATGTCCCACACGTTGAGCGGGCTGAAGGTGCGCGCCGGGCCGGCATGGCCGCCGAAGTCACCGGCGATCACCCGCACCTGCCCTGCGCCGTCCGCCAGCGGAACCACCGGAATATCGGCGTTCAGCAGCGTCTGGTAACCCGGCTCGGCCATTTTGTCCTTGGCCGGCAGGTTGACCCACAGCTGCACCATTTCCATGGTGCCGCCGTTGCGCGAGAAGTCCCGCGAATGGAACTCTTCGTGCAGGATGCCGGAGGCGGCGGTCATCCACTGGACGTCGCCGGGGCCAATCACCCCGCCGCTGCCGGTCGAGTCGCGGTGTTCCACTTCGCCCTGATAGACGATGGTCACCGTTTCAAACCCGCGATGCGGGTGCTGCCCCACGCCACGGGTGCCGGAGGCGGAACGGAATTTGGTCGGCGCCGCGTGATCCAGCAGCAGGAACGGGCTCATTTCCGCCCCCAAATCGTTATAAGAGAACAGCGAATTCACCAGGAAACCGTTACCGACCCAGTGTGCTTCCGGGCTGTTGTGAATACCGAGGATTTTTTTCATCTTGAACTCCCGTTTCAGACCTCACGGCCTTAAGTTGATGCCAGAAGTTTAATCCGCCGGGGTTTGCTGCAGTAGTGGGCAAGATGTACACTCAGCGTTCTACTGATAGAACGATAAGGAATGCGATGCTGACCGATCTGAACGATCTGTTTTTCTTCGCCAGCGTGGTCGATCACCAGGGATTCGCCCCCGCCGGCCGGGCGCTGGGCATTCCCAAATCCAAGCTCAGCCGCCGCGTGGCGCTGCTGGAGGAGCGGCTGGGCGTGCGCCTGATCCAGCGCTCGACGCGGCGCTTCTCGGTGACCGAGGTCGGCCAAACTTATTACGCGCACTGCAAGGCAATGCTGGTGGAAGCGGAAGCGGCGCAGCAGGCGATCGAGCAGACGCGCGCCGAGCCCTGCGGCACGGTGCGCATGTCCTGCCCGGTGGCGATCCTGCACACCCGCGTCGGCAGCATGGTGGCGGCCTTTATGGCCGATTATCCCAAGGTGACGGTGCATCTGGAGGCCACCAACCGCCGGGTGGACGTGGTGGGGGAAGGGTTGGATCTGGCGATCCGCGTGCGGCCGCCGCCGCTGGAGGACAGCGATCTGGTGCTGAAAATCCTGGCGCAGCGCACCTGGTGCGTCGCCGCCAGCCCGGCGCTGGTGCGCACCCTCGGGCCGGCGCACACGCCGGAAGACCTGCGTAAATACCCGACGCTCGATCTCGGCCCGGCGCGCGGTCAGCACCAATGGCGGCTGACCGGCCCACAGGGTGAACGGGTGGAGTGGGAACACACGCCGCGGCTGGTCACCGACGACATGCTGATGCTGCGCACCGCCGCCATCGCCGGCGCCGGCATCGTACAACTGCCGGCGATGATGATGCGCGACGACATGCTGCGCGGCGAGCTGGTGCAACTGTTGCCGGGCTGGCAGCCGCAGGGCGGCGTGGTGCATGCGGTTTACCCGTCGCGCCGCGGCCTGCTGCCGGCGGTGCGGCTGCTGCTCGACTATCTGGGCGAGCAATTCGCCAGCATTGAAGAAGAGTGATCAGGCGGTGATTTCGATCGCGTTGCCGTCTGGATCGCGAATGACGGCCTCGTAGAAGCCGTCGCCGGTCCAGCGCGGCGCGGACAGCAAAATGCCCTCCTGCTGCGCGCGCTGCGCCAACCGCTCGACCTGCCGCTCATCCCCCAGCGACAGCGCGATGTGCGCCCAACCGACCCGCTCCTCCTGCTCCTGCGCCGGCAGCAACGTCGGCACGTGCATGATCTCCAGCGACGGCCCGGCCGCCAGGCTGACGAAGCGGGAAACGAACCCCGGCCGGTTGCGGCTGACATACTCCTCCCCCGCGGCACCATTGAAATAACGCTGCCAAAATGCCAGCTGCGCGTCGATGTCACGGGTCCACAGAGCAACATGGGCTATTTTCATCATCATTCTCCGGTCGGTAAATCGCTGTGCCAAACCTGGCCGCCGCCCTGCGCCACCTGCAGCTCAAGCTGCGGGTGCGCGCCGCGCGCCGTCACCAGATGATCCACCCGCCCGGCGGGCAGGAAGGGGTAAGGGGCGTAGGTATTGAGCTTGTCGCGGGTGCACAGCACCGCCACGCTGCCGGCGCGCGTCAACAGCCGCTTTTTGAAGGTGGCGTCCTGGTAGCTCAGCGCGGAAAAGCCGCCGGCCGGGTCGTAGGCGCAGATGCCGGTAAACACCAAATCGAAATGGAAACCGTCGATCTCTTCCGCGGCCTTGGCGTCCACGCAGCCGCCGACCTGCGCATCCAACTCGCCGCCGATCAGGATGGTGCGGATCCCCGGCCGCTCCAGCATTTTGCCGGCGATGCTCAATGCATTGGTCACCACCGTCAAACGCCGGTCGCGCGGCAACAGATCCGCCAGATACAGGTGGGTGCTGCCGGCGTCGAGGAAGATCAGCTGTTCTTCACCGATCACCCCCAGCGCGGTCTGCGCCAGCGTCAGCTTCTCGTCACCGCTGAGCGCAATGCGCGCCGCAACGGGCCCCTCGGCCGGCGTCGGCGCTAACGCGCCGCCATAGATGCGTTTACACAGGTTCTGCGCCGCCAGCTGGCGCAGATCGCGGCGAATGGTCGCTTCGGTGGTGTTCAGCCGCTGCGCCATCTCCAGGGCCAGCACCCGCCCCTGTTGGCGGAGCGTGTCAAGAATGGCCTGGTGACGCTCATTCGGTAACAGTTTGGACATCATTTCAATCCGGTGACGCTAAAGTGATCACAAATGTACACAAACAAACACAAACGTACAATGCAGAGCGGAAGAAAAATCGCCGGGCAGGATTTTCGCCTGCGGGATGTTGGCTATACTGAGGCAAGCGAAGTTACCGCAGACGTAACGGCTTGGACGCTAAGGGAAACGATGTTATTGACGATCGCAAGGTGGCTGTTTCAACTCCCCGGGAAGCTGTTCGGGCTGATTTTCAAAAATCGCCTGAGGATATTTTTGTTCTTCATGCTGGTCGCCGTTGGGGTGCTCGGCGCCAAGCGCTATCTGCGCGCCCACCAATATGACGACGAGTTCAGTCTCGCCGCCCCCGCCGATTACAATCGCGCCATCAAGCGCGAAATGCCGCTGCGGGAAGCGCGCGAACAGTGCGGCGGGCCGCTGCATGACAATGCCGGGCAGCCGTGGCCCGCTTCAGCGGGTTATCTGCATCAGCCAACGCGGCTGCCCGCATCCGGCCTGCATCGGCTGACGTTGGATAATCAGGGCAACGATTTCGCGGTGCTGGTCAAGCTGGAAACGCCAGCGGCGCCGCAACAGCTGGCGGAAGTCTTTATTCCGCCCGCCGGCAGCTTCGAGGTGAAAATCAATGCGAACGCGGAACACGTGATGAAAATCAAGAATATCAAGACCGGCTGCATGTTCCGCTCCCGGCCGTTCAACCTGGATAAACAGCGTGATTGGCGCATGCCGCTGACGCTGCAGAAGGACGGCAGCCTGCAGCTGCAGCCGATAGGCGATCGCCAATTCTGATCGGGCGCCGGGCAGCAGAGCCGGCGCCGCATAGGGTTACTTTTTCACCGGATGATCGCGGCGGAACAGTTCCCAGCTTTCAATTTCCTGCCCACTCGGCAAGGTACAGGTAGAATACTGGCCTGCCGCATTCTCTTTGGCGTTCAGCTTGCCGCCGATTTGGGTGCAGTACACGTCGGCCGGGTTCGCCATGCCGATCGGTTTCACCTGCGGCGGTGGCGGCGCATCGTTGGATTTCACGGAACACCCCTGCAACATCGTCATCCCTGCCAGCAGGGAAAGCATCAACGTTTTTTTCATTTTTCCAGCTTATACAAAAACGAACGGCGGAGCGCTCCGCCGTTCTTTGATCATGAAATAAAGGATTTGCCCTGTTTCAGCACCAGATCGCAGGCTTTTTGCTTCACCTTCTCGGTGATCTGCGAGGTGCCCAGGCTGTTCAGATCCAGGCTCTTGCCTTCGCCGGTCTGCAGCAAGCCGCCCAGGCCCTGCTGATAATCCTGGCTCTTGGCGTTTTCGGTGCTGGTGATGCCCAGCTTGCTGAGCAGCTGATCTTTCACCCCTTCGGCACCGTTAGCCGACAGCACGTTGTTTTTCACGCAGTACTGCAGGATACCGGCGGCATTGGTCATGCTGCTGGAGCTCAACGCCTTGTCGCCGCCGTTCAGCAGGCCGGTCAACGAGGAGAGCGACATGCCGCCGCTGCTGTCGCCGCCCGACTTGCTCAGTTCGCCCGCCGCGCTGCTGAGGGAATCCATCAGCCCGGCGGCCTGGGTGGCGCCGCTGGCCAGGGTCGCGGACAACGCCAAAGCCAGCAATAAACGATGTTTGGTGATCATAGTGGTGAAACTCCTGTCATAACGGCATGCAATCGGCGCAGCGCGCCGGGATACCTCTCCGACGCCGCCTGCGGCGACAAGTTCCTTTTATCTCGCCGCCGCGCCGTTTTTCGGAATTCAGGAAGTTTAGAACTGCCAGCGCAGCCAGGCGAAGAACACGTTGCCGTTGTTATAGGTGCCGGGAATGTAGGTCGCCTGGAACGTCAGCCGCTGATAGCCGATAGAGGCCAGCGGCAGCGGCGCCGGGATAGGGATGTAATTCCAGTTATCGCGCGCGGTGACGCTGGCGGTGAAGCCCAGCCCCAGGCGGAAATCCTTGTCATCCAGCGGGCGCCAGATCTTCTCGTAGGCGTAGCCGCCGATCGGCTCCCATTTGTTGAAGGAATCCTTGAACGCCATGATGTAGATGCCGTGCCAGTCACCGTCGCTGTCGTAGCGGGAGATGCCGTAACCGGCGCCCCACGGGCGTTCGTTGTACTTATCGATATGCTCATCATCATAAGTCCAACGGTTGTGCCAGGTGATGGCCGGGATATAGAGATCGTGGTTAGGCGAGTTGTTCCAGGTCTCCGCCACGTTATGGGTAAAACGCTGCCATAGACCCGGTTTTTCAGCCTGCGCGGTATTGCCACTTTCTGTACCAACCTCAGCGTAAGAAGGCAGTGCAGGAAATATCAACGCCAGAGAACATGCCAAAAGAGTCCGTTTGAGAAACATCGTAAAGCTCCTGTAAAAATACGGCCGCAGATTTTTACCGATAGCCCAGGCAAGATCAAGCTGTATCTAATTTATCCAACGCCCATTGTGCTTTGGTTAAGTTTAGCACCGGAAAATTCCCGATAACTTTTAACAGGCTGCACCGGCCTGCGTATGCTATCGCCTTTCGGGCGGCAAAGCCGTGGGAAAAGTCCGCTTTGTCGCACACGACTCGCGGGCAAGGTGCTTGACCAACACATCGACATCGAGACGATTCACAAACTCCAGGGAATAAGAGGAATAGAGACCGAACAGGCGATTTTGGTGCCCGACCACCACCAGATCGATACCGGCCTGATGAATGAAATCGCTGACGTCCTTAAAGCGCCGGATAGTGACGATTTCCTTGACTGCAACCGGCGCCTCGACGGCGCTCACCAGCCGGCTCAGCATCGCCTTGGCGGCGATCACCTCCTGCGCCTGGCGATCTTTGACCAGCGCATCGCTGCCGTACTCCAGCTCCGCATAGTCGGCGTTAAGGTGGCCGACGGTGATGGCGATCGGCAGCCCACCCACCATCGCCACCGTTTTACGCAGCAACGGCAGCCCATCGCGCTCATCGTGAATCAGTACCAGAATGTGTCGATAGCTTTTCATCACACGCCCCCCTCTCAGGCCAGCACCGCTGGGACATGAGCCCCTCTGGTAGGTATACGCCATCCGTGCGCACGTAGAGAAAAGTTTACGTATCACTTCCCACAGAATGTGACGACCGCCACGTTATATTAGCGCCCGTGACGGCGTATTTTAACGCCGGCCCGACGTGGCGCGCATTGCGGCATCTGTAAAGCAAAACTGACAACCATGACCGAATAAAAAAACCTCATTGTTAATTTTTTGTTTTTAATTGGTTGCAGGATAGTTTCTTGAAATAAGCGTGCGGCGGATCACCAAAATCCCCCTTTACGTCAGCGTCGGTTTTTCTTTCTCAGACTCACAGCCGGGTGCCGCCAGGCAGGATTTAACGCGGCATCAAAAGTACCGGGTAACTCCCCCTGCGTCATGATAAATGCCAACGCGGCGCCGTTTCTCTGCTGATATTCCATCAAGGAAAAATACCGCCGCACGCCAATACGCAATACCCCTACTTTTTATGTATTACTCAATCGCGTAAAGCGCCGAATACAAACCGCCCATTTTCCGGCTGCCAACCCTATCTTGAACAAGCCGACACTTTAAATAACTGTTAATGCTAACGACACAACATCGCCAGCAATTTATTTTTGCTGATTTTCGCCTGACAAAATAAAGATAAATAATCCGGAGCAATCAATGAAAATAACTATCGGGTCATTCATTCTGCAACAGCTTCACGCCCTGAACGTCGATCGTATTTATGGCGTGCCCGGCGACTATAACCTCAGCCTGCTGGAGCTGCTGGAAAACGACGAGCGGCTGGCGTTTGTCGGCAACTGCAATGAATTGAACGCCTCCTACGCCGCCGACGGCTACGCACGGATGAAAGGCGCCGGCGCGCTGATCGTCACCTACGGCGTTGGCGATCTGGCCGCGCTGTCCGGCATCGCCGGCGCCTATGCCGAATCTTCGCCGGTGGTCTGCATCGCCGGCACGCCGCCGCTGCACGCGATGAAGAATCATCAGCTATTGCACCATACCCTGGGCGACGGCAATTTCGACAACGTCATGAACTGCTTTAAACAATTCACCGTCGCTCAGGCTCTTATCACGCCGGAAAATGCCGCGCAGGAAATTCCACGCGTTATTTCTCGCGCCTGGATAGAGAAGAAACCGGTGTATTTACAGCTGCCGTCTGATATTTGCGACGTCGAAATTGAAATCACCGCAGCCGCAGCAGCGCCGCAATTGCCGGCGAGCGATAAATACAATGTGCAATTGGCGGCAATGGCGCTGTTAACCAAAATAAAGCGCGCGCAGCGCCCGATCATATTGGTCGACCAAATGGTGGATCGCTACCAGTTGCAGCAGCAGGTTATCGATGTCGCTCACCGCTTCGCCATACCGCTGACCAACATGCCAACCGCCAAATGCATTATCCCGGAAAACACCGCCGGCTGGATGGGCGGCTACAGCGGCAACCTGTCGCGCCCCGAATTGTATGAACGCATGGCCCACTCAGACTGCGTGCTGAGTTTCGGCGTGCGTCTGGTGGACTCCACCACCGGCTATTTCTCGCAGCAAATTCCCGCCGCCGCTCAGGTGGATATTCAGCCGTTCTCGATGACGTTGGACAACACCTCCTACCCGGCGGTAGCGACGGCGGATCTGCTGCAGGCGCTGCTGGATCTGAGCGAAGACGCGCCGGCGCAGTTTTTATCACCGCTGGCCGATCCGCGTGACAAGCTGGCGACGCCGAGCGACGCGCCTATCGACCAGGCCTATCTGTGGCGGCGGATCCAACGCTTCATCCGGGCGGATGACGTGGTGGTGGTGGAAAACGGCACCTCCGGCGCGGCCATCGGCGGCATGCGCATGCCGGACGGCGTCAAGGTGGTCAACCAACCGATTTGGGGCTCGATCGGTTATACCCTGCCGGCGCTGCTCGGCACCCTGATGGCGGCCCCTGAGCGCCGTCACCTGCTGTTCATCGGCGACGGCTCCTTCCAGCTTACCGCGCAGGAAGTGTCCACCCTGCTGCGCTGCGAACAAAAGCCGATCATCTTCCTGATCAACAACGACGGTTACACTATCGAACGCTATATCCTCGGCGAAAACTCGTCCTACAACGACATCAGCCCGTGGGACTACGCCAAACTGCCGGCGGTATTGAATACCCAGGCGCAGCCGTTCAGCGTGGCGGTGGAAACCACACAACAGCTGGAAATGGCCCTGGAACATGCCTCGCGGCAGGATCGGCTGGCGTTTATCGAGGTGAAAGTGCCGATGATGGACACGCCGCCGGTGATGAAAGAGTTCTGTAACCGCTGCAACAGCTTTAACTTCGGCCTGACCAACCCGCGCCGCAGCGCCTGAGGCGCGATGATCGCGCCGCCGGTGGTTCAGGCCACCGGCGGCGTTTTTCATGCCGTTACCCGCCGGCGCGCGCCATGCAGCGCTGGCGGCGTTCATCCACCCGCTTGGCGAACCAGGCGGTGGTCAGCTTGCGGGTGATTTTCGGGCTTTCCAGCTGAATACCTGGCAGCATCTCACGCGGCAGCTTGCCGCCCGCCAACGCAAAGACCTTCTTATACAGATCGGTATCGGCAAAGTCAGCCGTATCGCCTTTCTCAAGCGCCCGGCGAATGGCGCTGTCGCTCATGTTCAGGCGCTTGCCGAGCGTACGCACCGCCAGCTCGGTCGAGCCGGGCTTGTCGCTGCTGAAATCGATCAGATCGCCGTCCAGCGCCAGCGGAATGGCGCTCGCCCGGCTGACCGCGTTTTGGAACGCCGCGTTGCGGCTGGCGTACCAGCCGGCGTTGAAGTCGGCAAAGCGGTAAATCGGCCGGCTGTAATCGGCCGGGTACCCCAGCAAATGCATAATGCCGAAGTACATGCCGCCGCGCCGGCTGAAAACTTCGCGGCGAATCGAGCCGTCGACCGGATAAGGATACCCTTTGGCGTGCGCCTCGGCGAAGGCGATGCTCACCTGCATCGGGCCGCCGGTATGTACCGGGTTCAAATGGCCGAACAGCTTCTGTCCCATCGGCACGCGGTCGATCATGTCATCGAAGATATCGCTCAGATCCTTCTCCGTGCGCACCTTATCCAGACGCTCGCTGTAGCTCTGGCCGTTCGACGACGAGATCTTCAACGCGGTATGCACCAAAAAGTTCGGGATGTGCATCTGATCGGCACGGCGGTCGATCTCTTTCCAGGCGATCTTCGGCAGCCCCGGCACCTGCGGGTTAGCCTGGAACGTCGACTCTTGTTCGGTCACCGCCAGCACCGAACACAGGTTCTCATCGCTCGGTTCAATGCCCTGCGCGGCGAAGGCGGCGGTAATATCGGTGGCCCAGCCCTGACGATCGCCGGCGTTGGCCGGGATCAGCGTCATCAGTCGGGCTTTGACGTCGGCGGGGCGCGCCGCCGGCACCGTGGTGGTGGTTTTGCTGGTACAGCCCGCCAGCGCCAGCAGCGCGGCCAGGCTCAGCAAACGGAAGGGCATCGGGTGGAATAAACGAGATATCGGCATCTTTTCCCTGAACGTGATGACATGAACAGCACTGAAATTAGCCCAGCCGCCGCGCACAATCCAGTATAAAGATATCGCCGCGCCTTTCCGTCAGGCCGCTATGTTCAAACGATCGATAAAGATGTATTTTATATGCATCATATAAATCACTTTGTTTGCCCAGCCAGAGGAGCCCCCCTATGGAGCAGCAGCTGCTTTGCTAT
The DNA here is from genome assembly GCF_057196085.1 of Serratia sp. DFXYC6. NCBI lineage: Bacteria > Pseudomonadati > Pseudomonadota > Gammaproteobacteria > Enterobacterales > Yersiniaceae > Serratia > Serratia sp. DFXYC6. The sequence continues at coordinate 319,944 of NZ_JBXUNV010000004.1, forward strand.
AAAACCCTGCCGGAATGGAACAGCGACACACTGCCGGAAGCCTTTCGCCAGCGCCACAACACCCAGAGCGGCACCTGGGCGAAGCTCACCGTGCTGAGCGGCAACCTGACGTTCGCCATGATGACCGAAGACGGCGCTACCACCGAGACCTGGCAGTTTAGCCCCGAAAGCCAGCCGCCGTTTATCGAACCGCAGCAGTGGCATCGCATCGTTTCCTTCTCGGACGACATGACCTGCCGGCTGGCGTTCTACTGCACGCCGGAAGATTACTACCACAAGAAATACGAACTGACGCGCACCCACTCCGAAGTGATCGAGGCGGCGGCGCGCATCGCACCGGGCAAGGCGCTGGATCTGGGCTGCGGCGGCGGCCGCAATTCGCTCTATCTCAATCTGAAAGGTTTCGACGTCACCGCCTGGGACAAGCACGCGCCGTCGATAGCTCGCCTCAATCAGATCATCGACGCCGAGCAGCTGACCCGCCTGAGCGCCGGGGTGCAGGATCTCAATACTCACCGCTTCAGCGGCGAGTACGACTTCATCCTGTCCACCGTGGTGTTGATGTTCCTCGAGCGCCAGCAGATCCCGCATATCGTGCAAAACATGCAGGACAGCACCGTGCCCGGCGGCCATAATCTGATCGTGGCGGCGATGGATACCGAAGATTATCCCTGCCCGCTGCCGTTCCCGTTCACCTTCAAGCCGGGCGAGCTGAAGCACTATTACCGCGACTGGCAGATCCTCAAATACAACGAGGACGTCGGGCAACTGCACAAGACCGACGCCGCCGGCAACCGCATCTCGCTGCGCTTCGCCACCCTGCTGGCGCGCAAGCTATAACGCGTCGTGAAAGATCACCCCTAGCGTGTGGCGTTGGCCGGTGCGTATCCGGCTGACGCCGTGGCGCAGATTGACCCGATAGTAGCCTCTCGCCCCCGCCACCGGCCGATGATGCACCGCGAACACCACCGCGTCGCCCTGCTGCAAGGGCACCACCTCCGGCCGGCTCTGCATCCGCGGCCGCTGCTCGGTCAGCACAAACTCGCCGCCGGTGAAATCCCGTTCAGGGGCGGAGAGCAAAAACGCTACCTGCAGCGGAAACACCCGTTCGCCGTACAGATCCTGATGCAGGCAGTTGTAATCCCCCTCCGTGTAACGCAACAGCAGCGGCGTTGGCCGCCGCTGGCCGGCCTGATGGCATTCAGTCAGGTAGGCCTCGTGTTCGGCGGGATAACGCGCCGCCAGACCCAGCATGGCGTTCCAGCGATTGGCCAACGGCGCCAACCGCGCGTACAGCAGGCCGCGCACTTCGGCCACCGGGGGCGGTAACGGATACGCAAAATACTGGTACTCGCCGCGACCAAAACCGTGCCGCGCCATGACAATGCGGCTGCGGAAGTGCTCGCCATGCGGATAAAGCGCCGCCAATTGCCGGCACAGCTCGGCGCTGAGCACGCCCGGCAGGCGCGCGCCCCCCTGCGCATCAAGTTCGCGTTCGATCGCCGCCCAGTCCAATTCGGCCAACCGCGCCGCCAGCGCGCCGCTCATCGCTGCGCCTCCTTTTCCAGCAAGGCTTTCTTGCGCTCGACGCCCCAGCGATAACCGGACAAGGCGCCGTCGTTGCGCACCACCCGGTGACAGGGGATTGCCACCGCCAGCACGTTGGCGGCGCAGGCGCCGGCCACCGCGCGCACCGCTTTCGGCGCGCCGATGCGCCGGGCGATATCGGCATAGCTGACGGTTTCGCCGACCGGTATCGCCTGCAGCGCCCGCCAGACCCGCTGTTGAAACGCAGTGCCGCGAATATCCAGCGGCAGCGCCAGCCCGCTCTCCGGCGCTTCGATCAGGCCCACCACCTGCGCCATCAGCGCTTCATACTGCGCATCACCGCCGATCAGCTCGGCGTTGGGGAATTTATCCTGCAGATCCTGCACCAGCTGCTGCGCATCGTCCCCCAGCAGAATGGCGCAAATGCCCACCTCGCTCTGCGCCGCCAGGATATCGCCCAGCGAACAGCGCCCGACGGCGAAATGGATGCGCATGCCTTTGCCACCCGCCCGGTAGGCCTTCGGCGTCATGCCCAGCGCGGCGTTGGCTTGCTGGTAGAAGCGGCCGTTGGCGCCATAGCCGGCGTCGAAGATCGCGTCGGTCACCGTCTCCTGCTGCGAAAGACCGGTGCGCAAGCGCTGGCTACGCTGCGCGTCGGCGTAGCCTTTCGGCGTCAGGCCGGTGATCGCTTTGAACAGCCGGTGGAAATGGTATTGGCTCAACCCGACGTGGCGCGCCAGCATCTGCAGCGACGGCGCTTTCTCCGCCCGTTCGATATAGCGGCAGGCCTCGGCTATCTGCCGCGCATGCTGCTCTGTCAACGGCGTCAGCCCCTGGCGGCAGCGTTTGCAGGGCCGATAACCCGCCGCCTCCGCCTGTTCCGCATCGTCGAACAGCTCCACGTTTTGCCGATTCGGCTGGCGTGACGGGCAGGAAGGCGAGCAATACACGCCGGTGGTTTTCACCGCGTAGATAAAGCGGCCGTCGGCGTGCTTGTCGCGGCTGACGATCGCCAGCCAGCGCGGATCGGCGCTGTCGATTACGTTTTTCATCATCCGTTCCTCACTGCGGTTTCGATGTTAACCAGCATAGTGACGGGCCGTTGGCGAAACACGCCGACTCTTGCTTTTTAATTCGACGCCGACGTTTTCAACAATGTTTCGACAATTTTTAACCAACAACATGAAGTTTATTACGTTGCCAACCCGCTTGCACGGCGTTAGGATCGCGGCCGGCCACGGGCGTGGCCAGTGTTTTTGCCTGTTAGTTGCGCGCATGGAGAGGTTATTGTGTTAGAGAGTTTTGGCGTCCTGAATTTATGGACCTATTTGGCCGGGGTGGTCTTCATCATCATTCTGCCGGGGCCGAATACGCTGTACGTGCTGAAAACCGGCATATCGCGCGGCGTGCGCGCCGGCTACACCGCGGCGCTGGGCGTGTTTATCGGCGATGCGATCCTGATCTTCTGCGCCTATATCGGCGTGGCGTCGCTGATCCGCACCACGCCGTTCCTGTTTACCCTGGTGCGTTTTCTCGGCGCGATTTACCTGCTGTTCCTCGGCGCAAAAATCCTCTACGCCACCTTCGTGCAGAAGGCACAGGCGCAACAGCAGCAAATTGAAGGCGGCCACAGCATTCTGCGCAAGTCGCTGACGCTGAGCCTGACCAACCCGAAAGCCATTCTGTTTTACGTGTCGTTCTTCGTGCAGTTCATCGACTTCAACTACGCGCACACCGGGCTGTCGTTCACCATTCTGGCGCTGATCCTCGAAGCCGTCAGCTTTATCTACATGAGCACGCTGATCTTCTCCGGCGCGATGCTGGCGCATTTCTTCAACCACAAGAAAGGCCTGGCGAAGCTCGGCAACGGCCTGATCGGCCTGCTGTTCCTCGGTTTCGCCACCCGTCTGGCGACCCTGAGCTCGTGATCCCTCCCGGCCGGCGCCCGCCGGCCGCGGTTTACTCTCCCGTCACGGCAAAATGACACGCAGGACAAACCGAATGTCAGGCAGAGCAAAGCCGCCGCTTTCCCACTGATCTAGACTTGCAGGGTTAACGATAACCTGATGAGCCTGATCGGAGGATATATGTCTGACAATACCGTAGCCGTGCTGGATAGCGTGTCGCGTTTTCTCGATCGTCAGCATGGGCTGTATATCGACGGCCAGTGGCGCGCGTCCGCCGCGGAAGGCCGCCTGGCGGTGTACAACCCCGCCAATGGGCAGCAGATCGCCACCACCGCCGACGCCAATGAACACGACGTCGCGCTGGCGGTGCAGTCCGCCCACAAAGCCTTCAGCGAAGGCGTCTGGGCGCAGCGTCTGCCGGTAGAGCGTGAACGCATCCTGCTGCGCTTCGCCGATCTGGTGGAGCAGCACGCCGAAGAATTGGCGCAGCTCGAAACCCTTGAACAGGGCAAATCCATCAACATCGCCCGCGCCTTCGAAGTCGGCAGCACCCTGAACTGGATGCGCTACACCGCCGGGCTGGCGACCAAAATCACCGGCCAGACGCTGGATGTCTCCATTCCGATGCCACCGGGCGCCAAATATCAGGTTTATACCCGCAAAGAGCCGATCGGCGTGGTCGCCGGCATCGTGCCCTGGAACTTCCCGCTGATGATCGGCATGTGGAAAGTGATGCCGGCGCTGGCCGCGGGTTGCTCCATCGTCATCAAGCCGTCGGAAACCACCCCGCTCACCCTGCTGCGCATGGCCGAACTGGCGAGCGAAGCCGGCGTGCCGCCGGGCGCGTTCAACGTGGTCACCGGCCGCGGCACCGTGTGCGGCAAGGTGCTGACCGAACATCCGCTGATCGCCAAAGTCAGCTTTACCGGCTCCACGCCGGTGGGCAAAAGCATCGCGCGCGCGGCGGCGGATCGCCTGACCCGCGTGACGCTGGAGCTGGGCGGCAAAAACCCGGCCATCGTGCTGAAAGATGCCGATCCGCAGCAGGTGATCGAAGGCCTGATGCTCGGCAGCTTCCTCAACCAGGGGCAGGTGTGTGCCGCCAGCTCGCGAATCTATATCGAAGCGCCGATTTATGATCGGTTGGTGGCCGGATTCGAACAGGCGGTGAAATCGCTGTCGGTCGGGCCGGGGATGGATACCGGCGCGCAAATCAACCCGTTGGTATCGCTCGCGCACCGCAACAAGGTGGCGGCCTACCTGGACGACGCCCGGGCGAAAAACGCCGAGCTTATCGGCGGCGCGGCCGGGCCGGACGCCAACGGCTTCTACATTCCGCCGACCCTGGTGATCAACCCGGACGATCGGCTGAACCTGACGCGCGAAGAAGTGTTCGGCCCGGTGGTCAACCTGATCCGGGTGGCGAGCGCCGAAGAAGCGCTGAGCAAGGCCAACGACACCGACTTCGGGCTGACCGCCAGCCTGTGGACCACCAGCCTGCAGCAGGCGATGGCGCTGACGCCGCGCATTCAGGCCGGCACCGTGTGGGTCAACACCCATACGCTGATCGACCCGAACATGCCGTTCGGCGGGTTCAAACAGTCGGGCAGCGGCCGTGATTTCGGCCCGGATTGGCTGGATGCCTACACCGAAACCAAATCGGTCTGCATCCGATATTGAGTGAAGCGGCGCGGGCCTGGCCCGCGCCCTGACTTACTGATACTGCCGACGGTACTCGCTCGGCGACATGCCGAAACGCTGCTTGAAAGCGGTCGAGAAATGGCTGTGATCGGCGAAGCCCCAGTCGAGGCTGACTCCGGCCAGCTTTTCTTGCCCGGCGGCGCTGCGCAGCGCCTGCGCGCACAGATCCAGCCTGCGGTTCCTGATGTACTGGGCCACCACCAGCCCCTGGCGGGCGAACAACCGATACAGACTGCGCAGCGACACCCCCAACTCGGCCGCCACCCACTCAGGGCGCAGCTGCGCCGACTGAATATGCCTGTCGATCAACGCCAGCGCCTTGTCGAAGACCGGTTGCTGCCCCTCCGGACGCGCCTGTTCGAGCGCCAACGCCGGGCGCAGCAGCGCCGCCAGCGCATTCAGCACCGCCTCGCTTTCCGCCGCGGCGAGCTGAGGATCCTGCATGCTGCTCAGCACCAGCTGGCGGCTGAGGCGCACCGCGCTGAGCTCGGCCCCGAGACGTTGCGCACCAGGCGGCGGCAGCGGCAGGCAGCCGCGCGGCAACAACAGGGATATTTGGCGCGAATCGCGCTGGAAGGTGAAGCTGCTGGGCCGTGAGGCATCGATCAGCGTCATGTCGCCGGGGGAGAGCAGCGTTTGGCGATCGCCCTGCTCCATCAACGCACTGCCGCGCAACTGGATGACGGTGAAAAAGTGCGCGCCGTCGCTGCGGGCGATCTCACGCGGCGTGCGGTACAACCGGGCCTGAGACACGTCGACCACGCTCAGGCGCAGGGCATGGGCGCGAAACTCCTGCATCGCCCCGCGAAAGCCGGGCCCCAACGTTTTCGCGCAGAATCGGCCGCAGGCGGTGTTGATTTTCCCCAGCCACTCTTCGAAGCCGACGTCCCGGAGCGTTGCCAATGCCGTCATGATCTCTCCCTTCAAACAACAGCGGTGCTGCGCCGTTGAACAGAAAAACACCATAACAATCCGTTAACACACAATCAATGGCGAACGGGGGATTTGGCGCCGCGATCACAGATCACCGGGCGCCGGGGAAGCATCGCCTTAAGGCTGCGTGTCCAACAGATGGCGCACCACCGCCGCGTACTCTTTGACGTAACCTTCGACGCTGGTGCTGGCCATGCCGGCATTATCTATCTTGTATTTGCCTGCCACGTAGAACGACGGGGTGCCGCGAACCTCGAACGCTTTCACCGCTTCATTCTGCTTGGCGATCAACCCTTTGACCAGCAGGCTGTGGCGCGCGTTTTCATAGGTGGCGGCATCGATGCCGGCCGCCGTGAACACCCGCTGAATATCGTCGGCGCCGTTGACGGCGCGCTGTTTCTGCACCGCGTCAAACATCGCGCCTTCAATCTTGTCTTCCACGCCCAGCACCGTCGCCACCGCCCAGGCTTCGGTCAGCTCATTGCCCAGTTTGCCCATCAGGCTGACGTGATATTTGGTGACTTTCTCACCGGCGGGCAGCGCCTGCGCCACGGTGCTGCCTACGCGGTAGGTTTCGGCGAACTGATAGCAAGGCCCGCAGTAGAAGGAGAAAAACTCCACCACCGCCGGTGCGGCGGCCACCGGCTTATCCAGCCGGGTATATTGCTCGCCCGCACGGTAATCCGCGGCCTGCACCGCGGGCAGCGCCAACATCAATACGACGGCGGCGGCGAACGAACGCTTAACTTTTGCCAACATAAACACTCCTGGTTTCTTCTATGAACATCGTCCTTAGCGGCGGTTTTTATAATCAAATAACCGCCAGAAGGCCAGTTTTTATTACCTTCTGTTTATGTGGGATTAAGTCAGCGCCCTTCGTAGCCGTCCCAATAGGCGCCTACCGCTTCCTGCGACAGCACCTGGCGGCGTTTAGGATTGTCGGTGCTGCTGTAGGCGCGATTGATGAAAATGGTTTTGTGTTCCATATTCTGCTGGAATTCCGGGCTGGCCAGGTAGTCGGCCTTTTTCTGCGCTTCGCTGCGCACCACGCCCGCCGCGCGATCCTTTTTCCCCTGCTGATAGAACTGTTCGAACATCGGCACGGCTTTTTTAATGCTGCCGTTCACATCGGTGCGGAATTGTGGATCGAAGTCGTCGCGGGTTTGATAAACGTAGTGTTTGGCATGTTGCTCGGCGCTGCTGAGGGGGGGGGTGCAGGCGCTGAGCGCCAACAGCGGCAACAGCAGCGCCGCGCTTTTCAGTCTTTTCATGTCGTCTGTCCCTGTCAGTGAGGAAGGTTCCTTTAGCGCCAAGAGCATAGCGCCGGCCCCCGGTGAACGTCAAACGACAAAATACGCATCACTTTGTTTTATATTAATATTATATACATTGATTGGTATTCATTGCCTGAAACACTATGCTTTAACAGAACAGGGTAAACACTCACCGACAGCGAGGCGGCCAATGAAACCGATCGACAAAAGCGTGGGGGAGTACGACCTCACGGCGGAAAAAAAAGCGGGCATGATCACCGGCACCATCCGCGGTGAACTGCCGGACAGCGACGCCAATCTGCCGCTGCTGCCCTTCTCCGGCACCTTCGCCGGCCCGAGCGTGGCCGAAGCCATCGCCGATATTCAGCAGCAGTTCCCCGACATCGAACCGGCGATTATCGACGATTTGCGCGAGGAACTGCTGAAGGCCGGGTTCTAAGCCGGATCTCGGTGCCGCACGAACGGACTGTAGACCGGCGCGCCGGGCTTCAGCGCCAGATCGGCGTCAAAATCTTCATTACGGTTGAACGGCACCGCCGGCCAGGCGGCAAGGTCGCTTATGCCAGCCCGATACGCCTGCGTCACCTGCGCCAACGCGGCGTTTTGCGCCTGCCGCTCCTCGCCCGCCAGCCCGCCGCGCACGCCATAGACCAGGAACGGCTCCAGCACGCTAAAGCCGATATAGTGCAGCGCATGCATGATCGGCCACAGCATCAGCCGCATGTCGCCGTCGCGCCCGTCCGACGCGCAGGCCTGTGCGGAAGCGCCGGCGGTGACGGTCAGCAGCGCCCGCTTGCCGCGCATCACGCCGTTCTCATGGCGGTGGCGGCTGTCGTAGAGCCCGCCGTAAACGAACACCCGATCCATCCAGCCCTTGATGATGGCCGGCGCGCCGAACCACCAGAAAGGAAACTGCAGCACCAGCGTATCCGCCCAGCGCAGCAGCTCGATATGCCGCCGGATCTCCGCCGGCAGCGCCTGGATCGTCCAGTGATGGCGCTGCTCCTGCATCGCATCGAACCGGTCCGCCTGCTTTCTGCTGGGGTAGTGGCCGGCGCCCTCGCGCGGATCAAACCCCTCCTGATACAGATCGACCGTTTTCACCTGATGCCCCTGCGCCAGCCAGGCCTGCCGCGCCTGTTCGGCCAAATGGGCATTGAAAGAATGCGGCTCGGGGTGAGCCAGCACAATCAGCACGTTCATCCTGTTTCTCCCGTTGTAAGGTGGTGCTGTTATGCTGTGGCTTTATCGCCCCCTTGGCAATTACGCACCTGAAGGTAACCCCCAATGGCTTATCCCGGCGACGTCTATTCGAGCAAGTGCTCCGCGCGCGATGCGCTGGCGCTGATTTCCGGCAAGTGGGTGATGCTGATCCTGCCCGCGCTGGCGCAGCGGCCGATGCGCAACGGCGAGCTGCTGCGCCGCATCGACGGCATTTCGCAGAAGGTGCTGACGCAAACGCTGCGCCAGCTGGAACGCAACGGGCTGCTCGAGCGGCTGGATTTAAGTGAAAAGAATCAGGCCCATGTGGAATACCGCCTCAGCGCCGTCGCCTGCTCGCTGGTCGAGACACTGACGGCGCTGGATAAGTGGGCGGAATACCACTTCCCCGAGCTGGACGCCGCCCGCGAGCGCTATGATGCAGACCGCAAACGCGAGGCCGATTAAAGCGGTTTGGCCCGCAGCGTCTCGCCGCTGCGCACGAAGTTGCCCGCCCCCAGATGATGAATGGTGTGCAGATCCGCATTGGCGGCGGTGAAGTGCCAGTGCCCCTGTTGGAACACCCGCTCGTCCGCCGCCGCGCTCAGCACCTCGCCGAAGCAGGTGTCGTATTTTTCCTGCGCGCCGCTTTCCGGCAGCAGCCGACACTCCAGCCACGCCACGCAACCCTCTTCGATCAGCGGCACCTGCAGCGTGGCGCTCGGCGTCGCGGCGATATGGAAACGGGAAAATTTGTCTTCATCCAGCCCGGACACGCTGCCGACCGCGTAGGTGGCGTCAATGAACATGGCCGCCGGCACGCAAATGCCGAATGCGCCGCTCTCCTCGATCATTTGCCGGCTGTGTGCGCCTTTATCGACCACGATGGCGATGCGCGGCGGGCTGAACTCCACCGGCATCGACCAGGCGGCGGCCATCACGTTGCGTTTGGCGCCGTCGCGGCTGCGGCTGGTGATCAATACCGTCGGGCCATGGTTCAGCAGGCGGCTGGCGTGTTCAAGGGCGACAGGGCGAAAGTGGCTCATCGGGAAATCCTTGCGAGTGACTGTTTGCCCAGCAGTGTAGATCTGCGCCGCAATGGCAGGCAACGCGGGGCGCACAGAATGCACCGATGAGGCGCTTGTTCCCCATCTCGCCATCCGTTATCTATAGTTAGATCAATTCGCCGGTAACGGCTCATTCCACCTGAGGATCTTGCCTTGACGTTTTTAAAACACCCTATCGCCGGATTGGTGCTGGCCGGCTGCGGCCTGTTGTCGGCGGGCGGCGCGCTGGCCGCTTCCGATGCGCTGGTGTACTGCACCGTCGCCTCGCCGGAATCGTTCAACCCGCAGCTCTCCAGCTCCGGGCCGACCTTTATCGCCACCTCGCAGGTGCTGTACAACCGCCTGGTGACGCTGCGCGAAAGCGATAAAACGCCCGCCCCTTCGCTGGCCACCGAGTGGAGCGTTAGCCCGGACGGCAAGACCTACACCTTCACCCTGCGCCAGGGCGTGAAATTCAACAGCAACAAATACTTCACCCCAACGCGCGACTTCAACGCCGAAGACGTGGTGTTCACCGTGATGCGGCAGAAGGATCCCGCCAACCCGTATCACAAGGTCTCCGGCGGCAACTATGAATACTTCACCGACATGGGTCTGGATAAGCTGATCACCAAGGTGGAAGCGGTAGACGAGCACCACGTGCGCTTCACGCTGAGTCAGCCCAACGCCGCCTTCGTCGCCGACTGGGCGATGGATTTCGCCTCGATCCTGTCCGCCGAGTACGCCGACGCGATGCTGAAAAAGGGCACACCGGAATACGTCGACAACTGGCCGATCGGCACCGGGCCGTTCGCGCTGCAGCAGTACAAGCAGGATTCGCTGATCCGCTACATCGCCAACCCGCACTACTGGCAGGGCGACGTGGCCAGCAAGCACCTGATCTTCTCGATTACGCCGGATCCGCAAACCCGGCTGGCCAAGCTGAAAACCAACGAATGCCAGATCATCCCGGCACCGCTGCCGGAGCAATTCGCCGCCATCAAGGCCGACGGCAATCTGCAACTGCACGACATTACCGGGCTGAACGTCGGCTATCTGGCGTTCAACACCCAGAAAAAACCGTTCGACAACCTGCTGGTGCGCCAGGCGCTGAGCTACGCGGTAGACAAGAAAGCGATCGTCGCCGCCGTGTTCAAAGACAGCGGCACCCCGGCCAACTCGCTGCTGCCGCCGGGCATGCTGGGCTACAACGATAAACTGCCGGAGTACGCCTACGATCCGCAGAAGGCGCGCGAACTGCTGAAGCAAGCCGGGCTGGAGCAGGGCTTTGAGACCGACATCTGGTCGATGCCGGTACAGCGCCCTTACAACCCGAACTCGAAGCGCATCGCCGAGATGATTCAGAGCGACTGGGCGAAGGTGGGCGTGAAGGCCAAGATCGTCACCTGGGAGTGGGGCCAGTATCTGGCCGGGCTGCGCAAAGGCGAGCAACAGAGCGCGCTGTACGGCTGGGTGTCCGACAATGGCGATCCGGATAACTTCGCCACCCTGCTCGGCTGCGCCGGCGTGCAGAGCGGCGCCAACGTGGCGCGCTGGTGCGATAAGGATTATGACAGCCTGATCCAGCAGGCGATCCAGGAGAACCAGCCGCAGGCGCGCGCCAGGCTGTATCAACAGGCGCAGGTGATCTTCGCCAAACAGGCGCCGTGGCTGCCGCTGGCCACCGGCAAAGTGTTCTACGCCACCCGCAGCAACCTGAGCGGCTATGTGGTGGACGTGAACGGCAGCGATTTCGCCAAGGCCAAATTGAACTGATCCCAGGCGCCGCGGCGAGAGCTGCGGCGCTACCCGCCTCATCGCTTAATAAGCTGCCAGCCTCTGAACCTACCGCGCATTAACTTCACAACTTACGATGCTAACTGCCTCCCCTGTCTCCAGGCACTTAACCCACTAAATTCATAGCTTAATAAACGGCGTAATCCCTGGCATTTTGCTTAAACTGCATGCAGGCGCTTTCCTCGCCTGTAACATTTAGTTACCATCGGCGCACAGACCCTTTAACATCAAAAGGTAACCCGGTGCAGAACACCTATATGCCGTGGCAAATTCGCCTGCACTGGCTGGTGGCGATCCTGCTGGTCATCACCTGCGTCACCATCGAGCTGCGGGGCTTTGCCGAACCGGGCAGCGCACCGTGGTACACGCTGGTCGTCACCCACTTCAGCTGCGGCGTAACGGTGTTTGCGCTGATGATCGCCCGTCTGTTCCTGCGCTGGCGCTACCCCTCGCCCGCCATCGCGCCCAAACCGCCGAAGTGGCAAACCGGCCTGGCGCACCTGACGCACGCCCTGATTTACCTGCTGCTGCTGACGCTGCCAGTGCTGGGGGTGTATTCGCGCTATCTGGGCGGCAAGGAGTGGTATCTGTTCGGCCTGTCGATGCCGTTCGCCGACGTGGCCGATCGGCCGCAGGCACGAATGATTATCGGCTGGCACAAAACGCTGGCGTCATTCGGCTACTGGCTGATCGGCCTGCATACCGCCGCCGCGCTGTTCCACCACTATATCGTCAAGGACAATGCGCTGGTACGCATGCTGCCGCTGATGAAAAAACGCTGAATACCCGGCGCCAGGGATGAATTTTCGGGCCACGCCCACTGACAGGGAATGACATGCAAACCCAATTTTTTAATGTGACCGTCGAACAATGCGCCTGCCAGCAGACGGCGCCCGACAATCTGGTGAGGATCATCGCCTCCGGCCAGACGTTCTTTTTTTACCGCGACGACTTCAGCGACAGCGAAAATCTGCTGGCCAGGCTCGCCGCCGGCGATCGGGTGAAGATCGGTGCCCACCGCCTGCAAGACGGCAGCTACTGGCTGCACTGGCTGCTGCACGGCACGAAAGGCCGGCTGGAGCCTGACAGAACGCTGAAATACAAGCTGAAATACTTCGCCCTGCTGCTGCTGGGCGCGGTGCTGGCCGGCGGTTTCCCGGCGGCCTTTTTCATCATGGACGGGGAAGATTCCTGGCTGACCATCGTCCTGTTCTTTATCGCCATCATCGCCGGCCTTATCGGCATCGGCATGGCGCTGTTCGTCGGTTCGGAGCTCCTGCTGATCGGACACCGCGGCCGCAGGCGCCTGCTCCGGGCGCTGGATCGCGTGCTGCTGGGGCAAGACGTCACGCCGCCCGGCTCGCTCAGCCTGAAAATCCCCGGCATCAAATACCGGGCCGTCCGCGCAGACGCTGTGCCGGCGACCGCACCGCTGCAGACCGCGCCCCCTCTCCCGGACGGCGTCGAGACCTCCGGCATCGAGACGGTCAACGCCCTGAACTACGAACTCTGCCACTATGAGATCCCGCGGCAGGTGCAGTATTTGGATACGTATGCGTGGCGTCAGAAGGAGACGCACTTCGCGTTGACGACCCGCGCGCTCAATGTCCCCAATACCAAACTGCATCCGGTATTTCGTCGGCAACATCCGCTTTTCATCGCCAAAGGCGATCCGCTGCAGGTGCTGTATTGCGAGAACGACGTCATTCCCGAGTTGCCCAAAGTGCGTGGGATCATCAATCATCGCGATCGCCAAACCTATCTCATCGGCGGCAGCCGCTACTTCACCGAAGCCGGTCTTAACCTGTGCGCGCGCGTTGTCTTCATTTTTGGGGCAATCGTGGCGTGTTTTGTACTCGGCATGATGGTGGTGGATAACGCCGATACCCCGGCCGGCTTTCACCTGGATGCCTGGACCCTGAAGCGTCTCGGCAGCGAATTGCCGCCGATTATTCTGCTGCTGATGCTGATGGTCAGCGGCCTGGCGCTGTTGATCGAGGGGTTCGCCCAGATCTGCCGCCTGTACTCTTTTGACCAGCACCGCACGTTTAAAACGTTTAAATACCTGAGAAATCTGCGCCGCAGTTTATGGCGGCAGGCTCAGGTGACGGAGCTGAAATGATGACGTTAGCGCTTTATAAAAGACCCCTTATTATCCTGACGCTGTTTTTGGCCAGCGCGCTGGGCGTCTATTTGCTCGCCCCTGAGCAACGCTATGCGCAGTGGCAATGGACTCAGGGCGACCAGGCGTTGCCGACGATAGCCCGTTACGATCTCATCCACAGCTACCCGGTGCAGGACGGCGCCCTGCTGCTCACCAGCAAAAGAAGTGAAGACCGCGCGTACAATAGCTTTTACGGCTGGGCGGCCAACTACCTCAGCCAGGTGCTGTTTGCCGGCCCAAAAGGGTTACAGATGCTGGGGGAACTCGACGACTTGATCCATGATGCGGTTTGCGGCGAGCAGGAGTGCGTGCTTTTTCTCTCTAAGGGCCGCAGACTGGTTGATGTGCAACGGGGCACCATCGGGGCGCTGATCCCCTGGCCGGAGGGCGACGACAACCGGCCTTCCTTTGTCGGCGGCAAACTGGTGGCGCAACCGGGAAAACGCGCGCTGTATCTCATCAGCACCGAAGGCGTATTCTACAGCCCGGACTTCGGCGCCCATTGGCGGCAGACGCTGGATCTGCCGGCGCTGCTGGACGCGCGGCAACTGCTGGGCTTTGAGCGCGGCGAGGAGGACTCACCGACGGCTTACGCCTCCGGTAAGCGCAAATCCGTACCCGAGATCTTCACCGCCGTTGATGGCGATCGCGTGCATTTCTGGATGAACCCGGTGCTCGGATCCGGCGCGTTACACATCGCCGTTAACGGTAAAACCGGCGAGGTGATTGAACCGCATTGGCTGCTGGTGCGCGTGGAGGAAAGCGCGCAGGCTCCGGATGGCGGCATCTACCTGATCGCCCAAACGCTGGACAGAGGAGTGTATCAGCTTCTGCGTTATCAATCCGACGGGCAGTTGAAGGTGCTGCTGGAGACCGGCGATAAATCGCTGTATCAGCTCTGGGCGGGCAACGATAAGCTGGTCGCCCAAACGGATAACGGCGATGCCCGTCTTTCGCTGATTTTCGATCTGCGCTCATCCGAAGTGCGCTACCGACAGCCGTTGGAGTACCGCTACAACGGGCGCGACGACGCACGCCAAACCGTGATCGAACCGGAAAGCCACTATGGCGATGACGGGGAGACCCCGGCGCTGCCCTACTTCATTCGCTATCGCTCCACCACGCCGTGAACATAAGGAACTTGCCATGCTGTTAGGTTATGGCGCCGGCGTCGCCGGCCTGCTGGCGCTGTTATTGGCCCTGCTGCTCGCCGGCATCCTGCTCGCCTGGTGGGGCTGGAGATATGCCGCCGCCCGCTGCGGCCGCCCGCGCCCGCCGCTTTCCTGGGGCGGCTATCTGTTGGCCTCGGCGCTGGCGATCTACCCGGTAGCGTTCGCGCTGATGCTGATCGACATTGCCATCCAGGATCTCAAGAGCCAGCGGGCGGAAGAACGCTGGAATCGGCGCAGCTACCTGACGCTCGAGGCGGCCAGGCCGTTCGGCGAAATCACCCTGCCAAAGGGAAGCTGGGTAAACCGGCAGGAGCCGCGCCAGCCCGGCACCGAAGACAGCCCCATCACGATGGACGGTGTAACCGCCGTGCGCTTCCCTCAGCCGCAAAGCGTGGCCGGCGTGCCGATCATCGCTTTTGAGGTTTTACCGCCGGTGATGGAGCTGGCAGATGCGCATACCTTCACCCGTCCAACCGGCCAAAGGGCGCACTGCGAAGCCGGTTGGCTGGTCTCTTTCTCTTTGCCGTCGGATCAGCCGACCCCGCAGTGGGAGGAGTGGCAGGCCGGGCTGCCCGCAGCGGCGTTTCGGCCCAGCGGCTGGCTCTTTAAGGAGTGCTTCTCCGGCAGCCCTATCGCAGTACTGACCTTGCAGCACGGCGAAGTCAGGGTGCTGCCTTAAGCGTTAGACCGTGGCGTAATTTTCAAAAGGCCGTTCCGGCAGATCTCAGTGAAGACAGCACCAACGCTATCCCTTGAAGATCAGTCGGGAGTTGGTCTGATTGCGAAAGCGCAGCTGATCGATACCGATCTGCGAGCGATTCGCCGCTTCACGCGCCGCCAGAATGGTGCCGTGGTGCGGCGATTTGCCGCACACCGGGTCGGCGTTGTCGGCGTTGCCGGTCAGCATGAACGCCTGGCAGCGGCAGCCGCCGTAGTCTTGCTCTTTCTCCGAACAGGACCGGCAGGGCTCCGGCATCCAGTCATAGCCGCGATAGCGGTTAAAGCCGAAGGAGTGGTACCAGATATGCTGCAGATCGTGCTCCAGCACCGACGGAAACGTAATCGGCAACTGACGGGCGCTGTGGCAGGGTAACGCCATGCCTTCCGGCGTCACGCTCATGAAGATGGCACCCCAACCGCCCATGCAGCCTTTAGGCCGCTCCTCGTAGTAATCCGGCGTGACGAACAGCAGGTTGGCCAGTTTGCCGTCGGCGGCCATGCGCTCGCGATAGCGTTTCACCACCGCTTCTGCCTCGGCGATCTGTTCGCGGGTCGGCAGCAGCCCTTCGCGGTTCAGGTGCGCCCAGCCGTAAAACTGGCAGGTCGCCAGCTCGACGTCGTCGGCATCCAGCTGGATCGCCAGTTCGATGATGCGGTCGATCTGGCCGATATTATGGCGATGCAACACGAAGTTGAGCACCATCGGGTAGCCGAGCGCCTTGACCGCCCTGGCCATCGCCAGCTTCTGCTGAAACGCCCTGGCGGAGCCCGCCAGCGCGGCGTTCAGCGTTTCGTCGCTGGCCTGAAAACTGATCTGAATATGATCCAGCCCGGCGTCGGCGAAGGTTTGCAGTTTCTTCTCGGTCAGGCCGATGCCGGAGGTGATCAGGTTGGTGTAAAACCCGAGATCGCGCGCGGCGGCGATCAGTTCGGGCAGGTCTTTACGCACCAGCGGCTCGCCGCCGGAGAAGCCGAGCTGCACGCTGCCCATCGCCCGCGCCTGGCGAAACACCTCGATCCACTGCGCGGTGGTCAGCTCTTTTTCCTGCGCGGCAAAATCGAGCGGGTTGGAGCAGTACGGACACTGCAGCGGGCAGCGGTAGGTCAGCTCCGCCAGCAGCCAGAGCGGCGGATTCACCGCCGGCGCACGTGGTTCAGTCACGGAAGGTCACCCATTTTTGTTCGTAGGCGCGCTGGAAAAACTCCAGCACGTCGTCCGCCAAGCCTTCGGCGCCGGGGAAGCGGGCGTTCAGCTGCGCGATGATGCCGTTCAGCGTGGTGTGGCCGTCGACCAGCTGCAAGATGGCGGCGGCGCTGTCGTTCAGCTTGGCCATGCCTTCCGGGTAGAGGATCACGTGGCTGTTTTGCACCGGCTCCCATTGCAGGCGGTAGCCGCGGCGGAAGGCGGGGGTGTGTTCAGGATTCAGCGTCATTACACCAGCCTCTGGTTGTGCCAGACCCGCGCGGCGGTCACGCTGTGGTAAGGCGGGCGGTTCAGGGTATAGGCCATGCTCATGGCGTCCAGCATGCTCCACAGAATGTCCAGCTTGAACTGCAGGATCTCCAGCATGCGCTGCTGTTTTTCAACGGTATCGCAATAGTCCAGCGCCAGCGCCAGGCCGTGTTCCACGTCGCGGTTGGCCTGGCCGAGGCGGCTGCGAAAATAGTCGTAACCGGCGGCGTCGATCCACGGGTAGTGCTGCGGCCAGCTGTCGAGGCGCGACTGATGGATCTGCGGCGCGAACAGTTCGGTCAGCGAGCTGCAGGCGGCTTCCTGCCAGCAGGCGCGGCGCGCGAAGTTGACGTAGGCATCCACCGCGAAACGCACGCCGGGCAGCACCCGCTGCTCGGATAGCAGGGCGTCGCGCTGCAGCCCAACCGCCTCGCCGAGGCGCAGCCAGGCCTCGATGCCGCCTTCGCTGCCGCCGTAGCCGTCGTGATCCAGGATGCGCTGCACCCATTTGCGACGGGTTTCCGGCTGCGGGCAGTTGGCCATGATCGCCGCATCCTTGATCGGAATGCTGGTCTGATAGTAGAAACGGTTGGCCACCCAGCCCTGGATCTGCTCACGCGTCGCTTCGCCGTTGTGCATCGCGATGTGATACGGGTGGTGGATGTGGTAATAAGCGCCTTTGGCGCGCAGCGCCGCTTCAAATGCCTGCGGCGTCAGGGGGCGTGGTTGCGTCATGGCGATTCCCTACAGTTCGATGTTCATGCCGTCCCAGCTCACTTCGATGCCGGCGGCGGTCAGGCTCTGCCGTTCCACGGAGTCTTCATTGAGGATCGGGTTGGTATTGTTAATGTGGATCAGGATCTTGCGTTTGGCGGGCAAGGCGCTGAGCAGGGCCGCCAGCCCGTGCTCTTCCGCCAGCGCCAGGTGCCCCATGTCCTTGCCGGTATTGCGCCCCACGCCGGCGTTGGCCAGCTCGTTGTCGCGCCACAACGTGCCGTCGATCAGCAGGCAATCCGCCCGGCGCAGCCAGGGCATCAAGGCCTCGTCCGGCTCACCCAGGCCCGGTGCGTACAGCAGACCGGCCCCGCGCGCGGTATCTTCGATAAACAGCGCCACGTTGTGGCCCGGCAGCGGGCGATCGCGGTACGGCGAATAGGGCGGCGCGTTGCTGAGCAGCGGAATGGCGGTGAAGCGCACGCTTGGACAGACCGCCGTGCGGAACGGTTCGCCGGGCGTTACCGGGTGATGAATCAACCCGCCGTTCCAGTGAGAGAGCATGGGAAACACCGGGAAACCGGTGCTGAGATCGTCATGCACTTCAGGGGTGCACCAGACGTGGTGCGGGCAGCCCTCACGCAAATTGAGCAAGCCCGCGCAGTGATCGATCTGGCTGTCGGTCAGCACGATCGCGCCGATGCCGGTGCCGCGCAGCACGTCGGGATTGTTCAATTCGGGCGAGGCCAGCAGCTGATGGCAAATGTCCGGGGAAACGTTGCACAGCACCCAGTTTTTACCGTCATCGCTGACGGCGATGGAGGACTGCGTGCGGCGCGTGGCGGTGATGCTGTGGTCGCGAACGCCGCGGCAGTTGTCGCAGTTGCAATTCCACTGGGGAAAGCCGCCGCCCGCTGCCGAGCCGAGAACTTTTATCTGCATGTCTGAACCAGAAAAAGAGGGAAAGAAATGCCCGCGCGAAAGGCGGGCAGACGGGCGATTAACGGTTGGAAATGTACAGCGTCACTTCCAGCCCCAGACGCAGGTCAACAAACTCAGGTTTTTGCCATAACAGCATGATGTTTACCCTCTTTATGTAAAGTAACGGCAGCTAAGCCAAAAAATCCGTTCTATTCCGGCTCAATTCAGGGAGATATCATCAGATATCTCCCTTATTCACGACTACTGCCCGGTATATTCAAAGACCAGAATCGAACCGGGGTTGCTGTGATCGTGCGTAGGATGGTTGGTTTCATCCATAACGTTGCCAAAATTATCTGTCGCTACATAGATTTTCCGCGTATCAGGGCTCACCAACACCGTACGGTAACGATTCGCGGTGTGGAAATATTTAATCACATCCCCCTGCACATCCTTCTTATCCGCATTTAACGGCACTCGGTACAATGCCCCCATTTTCATGGAAGTGATAATAACCGAGTTGCGCCAAGCTTTTATCACGCCATTCTCAGGATAATACGCAATGCTGGAAGGCGCGATTGTCGGCCAACACATATAGGATGAATCGCCCTGACAACTGGCGTTGTTATAAGTAAACCCTTCTCTTACGGTAAAGAAGGTTTTCAACGGCGCTTTGAAATCAGGTGCGCTCCATTCGGTCTCTTTCTGGATCGGTACGCCCGCCGGGATATGGTTCGGATCCCATTGCAGAGACGGGCAATTTTTAGCCTCGGAGTAGTTCGCGTAAACATATGCTTGATCGTCGCGATAGCCTGCGACATGAGGCCAGCCATAGTTGCCGCCGGCTTCGAGGATATTCAACTCATCGTCGGATGAAGGCCCTTGTTCTGTGGCGTACAGCGTATTGCCGACGAAAACGAGACCTTGCGGATTACGGTGACCGTAGGTGAAAAGATGGCTTTTTATCCCGTGAATCACCGGATTATCACTTGGAACAGTGCCGTCGACATTTAAGCGAATGACTTTACCGGCGTAAGAGGAATAATCTTTTTTAGCCAGCTCGGCTTCGGTCGGGATTCGCTGAGCGTCAATTTTCTTGCAGAAATTGGCACCCTGGTTGTGGCCCTGCTCGCCGATCGTGTAATACAACTTGCCATCAGGCCCAAAACGCAGGCGCCCGCCGTTATGATCGTTGCCTGCCGGGAAACCCGCCAGAATTTCTTTCTCATTCCCCAGTTTTTTGGTTTTCTCGTCGTACTCGAAACGGACGATTTTTGCGTGCTCGTCATTGCCATTCATATAGGTATAGGAGGCGTAGACATAGTTATCCCCTCCCGGCTTCATGAAGTTCGGGGACAGCGCCAGCCCCAATACCCCTTCATGCTGCGGCCCGACATGCACGCCGTCAATCTTGATCGCCACCTGCTTTTCACCCGTTTGCGGGTTGATACGAACGATTGACGCAGCCTTGCGCTCCGTTACCCAGAGGTCGCCATCTGGCCCCCAAATCATGTCCCAGGGCGCATCAAGCCCATTAATCAAAACATGGGCCTTGAAAGGTTCTGCCGTTTGAACAACCGCTTGTTCCCCTTTCGGCGAGTGAGAAGCATCCGCCGCATAGGCCATACCGCAGGTCATCAGAGATATGGCAATCGCGTTGAACATCACACTGAATTTGTTATTCATAATTTCCCATCCTATGCCCAGAAACTTTTATGGATGAATATAAAGAAAAAAGGCCTGTCGATTTAAGCTCAATCACAGAGCTCTGCGATAAGGGAAAAAACACTAGCATGATGCAACGCAACACATGCATCATGCCAAATATATGCAAAAAAGAGCGTTAGAAGATTACTTCTCGCTCATTTTATTAAAGCTGGTAATCAGATTTCTGTAATCTGGGATATGTGCTGAGAACAGCGCGCCCAATCCTTCAATATCATTACGCCAATCACGGTGCAATTCACAGGCAACGCCAAACCAGGTCATTAACTGCGCGCCAGCCTGAGACATTCTGTCCCATGCGGAGTCACGCGTAAGTTCATTGAAGGTGCCTGATGCATCAGTCACGACGAATACATCAAAGCCTTCTTCCAGCGCCGACAGCGCAGGGAATGCGACGCAAACCTCCGTAACGACCCCGGCGATAATCAATTGCTTTTTACCGGTAGCTTTGACGGCTTTAACAAAATCTTCATTATCCCAAGCGTTGATATTCCCAGGGCGAGGAATAAACGGAGCATCAGGATGGATCTCTTTTAGCTCCGGCACTAACGGGCCGTTCGGGCCAACTTCAAAACTGGTTGTTAACACCGTAGGCAGCTTGAAATACTTTGCTAAATTAGCCACAGCCAGGACATTATTTTTAAATTTATCGGGATCGATATCACGAACGAGAGAAAGCAACCCCGTTTGATGGTCGACCAATAGCACAGCGGCATCATTTTTATCAAGGCGAACATATTTCTTTGACATATCTCACTCCTTTAAATGGACCGAACGGACCGGGTATAGAACTACAGCGCCAAGACCAGCTTAAAGATGACAAAGCATAGAATAAATTTTAGTCTCTTTCA
Organism: Serratia sp. DFXYC6; assembly: GCF_057196085.1. Lineage (NCBI taxonomy): Bacteria > Pseudomonadati > Pseudomonadota > Gammaproteobacteria > Enterobacterales > Yersiniaceae > Serratia > Serratia sp. DFXYC6. Next base: position 341,070 of record NZ_JBXUNV010000004.1, read on the forward strand.
GCAGAGAAGCAAATTGAAGGCACAAAATCGGAATATTAACAAAAAGCTGATTAAATAAGCCACTCCATCAATCATTTACCTCCCACCTGAAACAAAGCTGGCTTGTCTTGTGAAAAAAATCTTAAAATAAATCAACGTTTTCTTATATAACCAGGGGGGACTCACAGCTCTTAAAACCCGGTAAAAATTGGAAAAATATTTAAAAAAATCAAATTTTTACCTTTCCATGATCGCCATGTGCATTCCACTGTTTTCAGTCTAATGGAGAGCGTCCTTTTTAATAGGGTTAAACGTGCCATTTTTTTTGCTCAAAGTGACAAGGCATCAAAAGCAAAAGGGGCAATCACCAGACGCCAATTAAAATTAGAATTTAACTATATTAATAATTTACGCATTCCCTCCATGACAGAGACCCGCATGGCGGGATTCATGGCGATCGTTGAACAGTAGCTGTTATTAATCAATGCCGGAAAAGAAACCGTGCCGTTTCTGCTTAGCCGACGAATAACACCGGGTGAAAGCGTGAATGTTTTATCAATCACTCGGCTAAATGCCTGTTGACTATTGAAGCCTAACATAAAAGCAATATCAATTATTGGTATATCTGTTTCCGTCAAAGCATAGTACGCAAAGAGCGCCCTTCTCTCCCTGACATAACCGCCCAGATTGATACCGGCTCGCATTTTAAACACTCGCTGCAGATGCCATTTAGAATAACCTGACTTTCTGGATATGGCATCAATACTCAAATCCCCACCTAAGTTATTATCAATCCAAATAATAATTTCTCGAACGACGCGCTCGCTGATCTTTCCGTTAAATTCGTCAGACATTTTCTCCCTCCTCATTTAATTAACTTCATTGCACAAATAACCAATGGCAGAAAAAGAATGTGCTGTCAAATTACCCCGCAACCTGTCACTCACAGCCAATTGAGTGGCATCCAAAGCAAATTCCGGTTGAAATAATTATCATCACGGCGGTTTACTTAAGCCCCTTAAAACAATCCCCTTTGTATTACATAAGAGAATTTAATGACATCAGAAACATCATCTGATAAATCCCCGTTCAAGCGATGCAATCAACTATAATTTATGATATTTACATCTTAAGAAGGAACCTATCTCTTATCATTATAGGATGATGACTTACGGCACAGAGGAAAAGGGCTGTAACTTTAATAAAAGACAATAGGAACATTCCCAGTCAGACAGTCATTTTTTAGGCAATGTGAGAAAAATAAACGTTAACGGACAACGTAAAATGGAGAGCGGTGCAATGCGAAAGGACAAGTCCTCCTTATTTAACTGGTCAACTGCCGGCATGCTTGCAGAAGAGCGGCTGAGTGAATTTGATCGCCTGCTGAAACAAAGCCTGATCAGCGTTACAACCACCATCGACGATCACTCCCGCTTCTGGTGCCATCTGTCAACGCTCAAGGCCGGGCAATTCTCCATTACTGACATTAATGGTTCAGCCAAACGCTCACAGCGCGATAGAAAGAATATTCTACGTAGCGCCAGCGACGAATACCACCTCGTGTATGCCGGCGCCACATGGCGATTTATCAATCGATACGGCCAAGAGATCACCGTGCCTGCGGGCAGCGCAATCTTGCTCGATACGCGCAAGGAATATATTTCACTTTTGCCGGAGGGTTTCCTTAACCGCACGCTGGCGTTGCCTGCTGAGTGGCTCAACACCTGGGTCGCCAATCCCGAAAAAATGATCGAACAAAACCTGAGCGAGCTTTCAGGCTGGGGGAAAGTATTAGCCGCCTATCTGGAACAGATTTCTCCGCCTTATCTGAGCACAATCGACTTTCAACCGCCAATGATATTGGATCAAATCGGCATGCTGCTCTCGCTGCTCTATCACGATTTGGTTAGCGAAGATGCCTTGTCCCGCAAATTTAGCCGCGATAGAAATTATCAGAAAATCGTGGAAAGTCTGCATCAAAGACACATGAATTTAGTTCTGACCGCAACGGATATCGCGCGAGAGGTCGGCATTTCAACCAGAACATTACACCGCGTGATGGCCAATCAAGGCACCAGTTTCGGCCAGGCGTTAATCAACTACCGCGCCAACTCCGCATTACGTATGCTCAATACCGAAGAATTTGACGAACTCTCCATCGCAGATATCGCCAAACGGGCAGGCTTTGTCGATGTTTCACACTTCAATCGCGTGTGTAAAACCTATTTTGGCGAGTCTCCCGGCAAGATCAGGAAGAAACGCCCTTAAGCGAATCAAAATGTGAGCATTAACGCGCGCCTTGCAGGCCGGCGAGCTCACCATCTTGCATTACGCCGTAGCGTTGGGCAGGCGCACGGTCACGCGGTTATTGGCCGTGGGCAGCTGCAGCGGCGCTTCCTGCCAGCTCACCGCGATAACCAAGACCGGCGGGGCCGGCACGCGCGGCTCACGCCCGTCGGGCCCCACGCTGTAGGCATCCCATTCAATCACGAACACGCCGCCGTCTTGCGGTTCAACTCGTTCAACGAAAAAGGTGGTGTCTGAACCACGCCCACCTGCAGGTTTGTGCGCATAAGAGAGCAGGCAGAACCACTCGCCGGCGAAATAGAGGTGGTACAGGCCATCCACGATATGCTCGCCGCGGAACTGGCAACCGCCGACGCTGAAGGCATCACCCGCCGGGGATTCCGCCACGCGTTCGAGATCGCACACGAAGCGATCGGTCGGCCGGTTATCCAGCCACAACGCATAAGGCGGTGCGTGCAGCAGCGCGGCGGGATCGTCTGCATAGCGCAGATCGGGCGGCAACATCAAACGCGCCGCCAGCGCGCGGCCGCTGGGCAAGGTGATCTCCAGACGATCCGCCGGTTCCTCTATCCACTGCGGCACCCACAGACCGCGCACCTGCCGCAACGGCGTGGCCTCCACCTGCCGACACTTCGCCCGCAGCCGCGCCAGCGCCTCGGCGGAACCGGCGGCTAAGGCTCCCTGCTCACGATCGGTCAGCGCGGGCAGCGCGTACATCACCCGGGCGGCAGGCTCGTACACCGTCAGCCCCTCTCCCTCGCGGCTGCGGGTCGGGATCAGGCGCAACCTGCCGCCGTCCACGTCCTGCGGCTCGGCACAGGCGCCATGCACCATCGCCCCGTCGCGCAGCAGCAGCGTCCAAAAACTGGGGCCGCCCATGCCCAACTCCCCCACGCCGCCTATCTGCCGGTCACAGTCACCGGCGTGCGCCATTTCAATCGGCTGCGAACGCCAGTCGGTCTTGCGCCACTCTGCCACCTCTTCGGGGTCTTGCGCGCCTTTAGCGGCGTACTTCGCCCATTGCAGCACGGCAAACAGCGCGATGCACAGCACGCCGACAATCGGGTGATCCTGCCAAATCAACACCCAACCGACGATCAAAAGGGCCCAGGCGGCCATGGCGATATCCTTTTCCAAGAGAAAACCGCCTGATTCTAGCGCAGGAAACGCAAGGGGTTGAAGCCTATGCCATGAATAATTAGCCGTTAGATAGAAAGGTAGTAATTTCAGCATTATTTCTGTGACTATGAAGATCACATAAATAACGCTTCACAGAGTGCTTTTAACGTAAAAAGATAACTCCCCGCATTTCAATATAACATTTACTCCTTGTAAAAAACTGGAAAATGAAAGCGAAAAAAAACCGCAATAATTTGTACACACTCCAATCATTGACTATGTTTAGATATACTATTTACATGTATCCAAACACACGCAAGCACACTTGCAGAAATTTAAAAATTCCGTTTTTATCGGGCGATAAAATATTTCATCAACAATATTCTGGGGAGCGACGATTAAAATCGTTACAGGCATTATCCTTATCTCTGTGGCCGCCTTTAGCGGCGCGTCCTACGTGGCCGATGCAGAACCCACTACCGGCAGCGCGGAAGTAATGCCGGAACACGCGCACGCCGTGATGGAAAATGGCAGCCCGGCGCCGCAGCACGACGTCGCCGGCAAATGCCGGAGTCGAAATATATCGGCATGAAGGTCAAAACCGATTACACCATCAACAGCTGCACCATGATGATGTCGGCCAAATCGATGTTCCCAGCGCCAAACAACAAACAGCCGATGGAACTGGCGACCGATCTCACCGCGCTGGGCCTGGCGGATTATGATGGTCAACCCGCGTGCTCTCCAGTTCGAATAAAATGATGAGCAAAGAGACCCACGGTAAGATAATGATAAAAAACAGTAATGGAATGAAAGACGGCGCGTCCCTTAACAGGAAGCACCGTCATAAAAGCATTAAATCAGGCCAGAATTGTATTTCTGGTTGAATTTATCTTCCGATTGGAACAGATAAATAATGCCTTCGATAAAGCCGACAATCGCCGGGATCCCCGTCCAGCAGAACAGCAGGTAGAACAACCCCCACCACTTCATGCCCAGGTAAAACTTGTGAATGCCCAGCCCACCCAGGAAGATGGCCAGCAGGGCCGCCGCGAGCTTGTCTTTTCTGCTCATAGTGCACTTCTCCTTACTTCTCACCGAACCACCGGCATGTCCAAAAACGGATGCCGCGCCACAGAGCGCCGCATCGCAATGCTTGAGGAGGAAAACATTCACCCATCAAGGCTCAACAGGAGTAATTATAACAGTGATTAATTAAACGGTTGTTTAACCGGGGAAAGGCAGGCAAATGACGTACGGCAAGAGGAGGAATATTCCTGCGGCGAAGGCTCAATGCTTTAATATCTTTTTGTTTTTAAATTAAATAATTCGCATACATTCATGACTATCACGCCAGCCGTTGACGCCGCGCTAAGCGTGTTGCCTCTTCGGGGGCCAGATCCCTGTCGACTATTTTATTTTCCCTGGTGACTTCCCACTGGCAATCTAGGTGACTCGCATTGATAGGATTCGCAGCGTCAGCCCGGACTAACAGCAATAAAATCGATCTTGAATAACGCGATGTCTATTCTAAAGCCCGTCATTCTGGGGACGATGCCCAGCGATCAGGTTTGCCACCTGTGCATAATCCTTAATAACGCCGGGATGGCGCCGCCCGGTGCAAAAAACAAAGCTACAGCGCTGTTCATTACCGATCAACTTCTCCGCCAGATTTCTGGCTCGCAGATTAGGCGTGGCGTTCATTCTAAGGATCTGCATTTTCTCTGTTTCATTACTTTGGGGATGAAGTTTTTCTTCATACTCTCCCACCATCAGCGTGACCTGATTGACATGCTCATCAATGGTTAACTTGCCGTCAGGAATCAACGCCCCATTGCCCCACCAAATGGATGGGCTGGCCGCTAAATAATTTTGAAATGCATCAGGATGATTAAACAGGGTATACAACACAAAATGACCACCATGCGAGTGGCCTGCCAGCGTTTGCTGGTCTACGTTGACAGGATAATGCGCTTCGATCCATGGTTTAACGCATGCGGCAATAAATTGATAAAACGCTGCCGCTCCGCCCCCCTCCGCAAACTCTTTCTCTCCTGAGGGAACCGTATAATCACGGGTTCTTGCCTTCAAGATATCCACCCCGTCTTGATAGCCAATGCCGATATAAAGAATATCCCCATCGCGTTTTCTGTTGTTACGTTCCGTCACGACCGAAAACTGGGAGTTAGCATCCAAAAGATACAGCGGGTTCAAATTACCGCCAGTCCCCCTGCGGTGAGAGATAAAGACTCTGTATCTTTGACCATTAAAGACAAAGCACTTCGTTCTTGAAATTAAATCTTCACACATAACAACCTCACTTGTTTAAATGAATTAATCGCGTCAATGCCTTTCTTCTCAGATAAGAAAAAGGCGGTGAGGTCCCAACGTAGCAACGCATATTCCCGTTTACGACGTTTGTGTGTTGTGCGGTTTATGGCACACAAGCCCAGGCATTGCATCATGCACCGGATTAATGGGCTTTAGCGTTGCGGCAGAGTCGGTGACGGAGCGTACGAAAGGAAAAGTTAAAAAATGAGGTGGTGCCGATAATAGGAGTGGTGAAGATACGACATTCAATTGATATATAAGATATTTTTAATTAAAAATTTTGATACTATACACCATGCTATACACAAACAACTCCACGAACAATTCTTACTCAGCCTCTACAAATCGGCACTGACATGAAAAAGATTTATCGAAAACATGTCACAGTTGTCACCATTAAATAATGTAATTTTAAATTATATTGTTATATAGAAAATGGTTAGTTCATACTATATAGAGAGCTTCCAGCATATATTCCTGAGCTGATCTCTCGTAAAATTATATTCACCAAGTACCAGCTCATCGCCATTCCGAGTCTGTGAAGCCGGACGTACCGGCATGTCACATGGCCCGCAGCCGGACTCACACAAAACACCAACAAATTGAAAAATAAAGATTAATTTATAAAAAATAATACATATGCCCCTTTTTATGCCCCCATTGAAAGTTTTGCTCCAAGCACAGGCAAAGTTCCAACCCGCAATTTGGAACTTATTTACAATCTCAGTCCTATCCGGAGCAGAACTGAAATTTAAATGTATACCCCTTCCGAACACTTCTTTTAACAAATTTACACCACACTCTCGAATTTACTTCTGCAAGAAAGATTTACAGGGAAACCATGCGCACTGTTCACTCATGAAAAATATATTTTTAAAACAAACGTTTAATCAAAAAGCACTCATCACTCGACCATGCATCACTGTGCATGTTATGTGATTGTTCAGAATCCATAGAACTAACAGCAGTCCTTTATAGGTTATAGGGCAAGACTCTAGTATTATCACCATGACAATTGACCCATACATTCTCTTTTGAATGTATGGGTATCTCATCGGATACCGAACATTTCCTATACTACATCTCCTATCAGCCGAGTGGAGCATTGCGAAGAGATTATGGGTAGAACACCAGTTAACCCTTCGGCCCGTACGCCACCATTTCTCAATCCACCTCCACGCCATTCTGCTTACTCCGGATAGTCCAAATCCATGGCTATCTAGGAGACGTGATCCGAGCTCGTACTTGCGATTTCAGACAAATAAGGGGGTACCCACCTCGTTTCATGTATGAGGCCGTTAGCACATCCTTGTTCTATCCCGGATTGTCAGTCCCATTCAGCAACCAAAACGAAGGATCCGGCGTACGCTCCAGCCGAGGCACCGGTTGTATCAATCGTACTCTTGACCTGGAACGTGGTTGTGGGGTTTGGGATCACGATGGTCGATGACTCCCCCCCCACCGTTACCGCTGAGGCTATTTCTCTGTTCCCGTCGGACATCTTGATACTTCGAGGCCCGGTCACCCGCACGTTCGTCATCCTGTTGCATGAAATCTCCGCGGTAATTTCAGCCACGGACTGCCCACCACCCGCGACCATGGTTTTGTGTTGCATGACCGGCGGGACTTTCATTTCACATCGTGTAAGAACGGGCCTCATTGCGCATGTCCCTCCCAATTCTGTATTCGCCACCCATCCCCACGGACTACCATTCCCGGCGTGTTCCTTCGTAAACGTTTGTATCACCGTACACCGGTCAGGAGTTAGTCCTGCAATACTTACAGTCCCGCTATCATAAGTAAGGTTCCTTTTCGGTTGAGCAAATACCCCCCTAGCGGTCGCGCGCGTGTAGTCGTTTACCGGTGCGCCCCAGCAACCGGTCGATATATTACTGTAGCACGAGGTTCTAAACCGTACCCACCGATAGGGACTCGTTTGAATATAGGTAACAACCACTGATGCCACACCTGGATTCCCGTTCGCGCTCCCATAGGCGATTTCCGATTCAGCAACAGACGCCCCTGCCACCGCGGTCACACCGGCAGCCTTAACGGCCTCCCATCCAGCCACTTCTACCACAAGCGCCCACGAATACATTGTCCACATCCCCAATATCAGTACCAGCACCTTAATTATCATTTCGCGGTAATCCCGTTCAGTTGAGGGGGGATCATGGCAACATGCCATTTCCCCATATGTTCCACCGTGTTTCATACGCCCGCAGCCGCGCCTCAGAATCTGCAATTGACAGCCCCCGTCGACGGGCCTGTTCGTAAAGTCGCAGGCGCTTTATTCGGTGATTTTCTATCGCGCGTGGCGCAATGGTGCTCCCCGTGGGGGTAAACCACACGCCCAGCCAGTCAAATCCATGTTCAATTCTCCCCAATTGGGTTTTATCCGGGTGCGTTTCAAAGCCCGCCAGATTGAAATATTGATGTAATTGCTTAACGCAGCGCCGCAGTTGCCAGCGCGTGCGGGCCAGCAACACAAAGTCATCCATATACCGCACATAGTAGATCCCCTGCTGCGCGGCAAAATGACTGTCCACGTGGTGCAATAAACTGGCACCAATCATCGGACTAAGGGCACAATAGTGACAAATGCAGTGCTACGGGGTAAATATCTCGCCGCCATCCTCAATGCTGTAATACAAATACTGCGCGATAAGATAGGTTAGCGCCGAGGCTTTGGCGTGCTGTTGCACCAGACTCAGCACCTGCGCCTTGCGGATATGGCGATAATACCCACGTATATCCGTCCGATCACAGGAGTGATAATTTTAATTTATCATATTGATATTAAATAAATTTTAATCAAAAAATTGTTTTTATACACCACACTATACACAAACACCTCCACGAAGAATTTTTACTCAACCTCTACAAATCGGCACTGACATGAAAAAGATTTATCGAAAAACAGGTCACAGTAGTCACTGTTAATAATGTGATTATAAATCAGAACATTATATAGGGAATGGTTAGTTCAATGTATGCATAGCCGTTCACTTTTAGAGAGTTTCCAACATACGTTCCTGAGGTGATCTCTCCTAAAATCAGATCCACCGAGCACCAGCTCATCGCCATTCTGAGTCGGTCGAAACCAGTCGCACCGGCATGACACACGAATCCGCGGCCGGACTTAAACAACCCCAACAAGTTGAAAAATAAATACTAAATTATCAAAAAGAAGGCGTTTTCCCCTTTTGATGCCCCCAGAGAAAGTTTTGCTCCAAGCACAGGCAGAGTTCCGATCCGAAATTTGGAGCATATTTACAATCTCGGTTTCCTTTCCGGATCAGAACTGAAATACAAAAGTATACCCCTTACGAACATTTATTTTTACAAATTTACACCCCACTCTCGAGCACACTTCTGCAAGAAAGATTCGCGCGGAAACTATACTCACTATTCACTCATTAGATTTATTTAAATCAAACAATTAATTTAAAACTGCTCATCACTCTACTATGCATTACTGTGGACGTTGGGTGAATGGCCAGAAATCAATAGAACTAACAGCAACCGTATACAGATATAGGCCAAGACTCAGCCATTGCCACCCCACGTAATCAGCACGTAATGTATTGGCACTGTAAATTTGGCCACCACGCATGTTGACATTCTCACCAGATGAATCAGGCGATTTATGAACAAGAAAAATTAAACGTACTTCAGCCATAGGTTCCAACTGGAACGCCCCTAGATGATAGCGACACCATTATCGGCAATCGGGTTAGGTGATGATTGTCGGCGCCACTACGCTCGCTAATGTGGTAGCGCCAGCTGAATCCAGGCGTCAGGGGATCACACCCTCTGCGGCCCCATTTCCAGGTGCATCTAGCACCGTATTCGTTCACTATTAGCAGGCTCGCCGCCTCGGTGCAGATACGATATTAAAAAAGCCTAACAGGTTTTTGGTGTACGCAATTCAACGTCTGACGCGCTTATCCATTAATCTCGGCCAACCAGCTGTCACCCTTTGCTCTGCGCTGGAAATATTGCGTCAATCGGCGCAGAACTCGCATCAGCCATTGGTCATTTCTCGTAGCCGGTATCTATACATAAACCGGATCCCTCACGGGGCCCCTAAATCACTTCGGCTTGACCCCCATACTGTCAGCATTTTCAAGAAGCGACTTAAACAAGCCGACGAGCCGCCCCCATTCGTTCTACTTCAGAGTCTTCTTCAGTTGACCCTTTGTGACCATGCTGTTTTTCAGTCCTTACACTCAATCCCACGACGCGATGATTACCTTAGAGCCTTTATACGCACCCGGTGCAGTCCCGGTCGAGTTAATAACACTAACTACCTTCTCCATGAAGCCCGGTGATGCAGTAGTCACAATCGACCCATTGCCCACCCCCCCCACGTATATCTGTGCCGTCACTCTAGCCGATGCAGTATTATCCTGCAGCTCCATGGTGGTCCCATCTACCAGCAGTTTCACCGACGCGGTCCCGCTACACACGCCCCGTATCTCTCCATAGGCGGTAGACCGTACGCTCCCGCTGTTCGACGTCGGGTGTACAACATCGGGTATCTGCTCTATTTTGCATGTTACAGGGTCGGGCTTGACATCACACTTGCGGTTAGACCAAGTCCGTCCCTCCCACCCTCTCCCGTCTGACACAGCCACCTCCAAATGACAATCAGACCCCGACCCTTCTCCCCCCCCCCACGAAATCGTCGACTCATAACGCATTACCACCCCAGCTGCTATCCAGCTTTTCAATCCATCCTGAACATTCCCATAGCCTCCTACCTCATACCCGTCGCAACTTAATCCCCGCTGGGTTCGTTCAGCATCCCCATACCTGCGGTAGACCCGATACACCCATGCCCCCACTGCGTCCTGATCCTTCATTTCCAAGGTAACGTTGCAGTACGGCCTGCCGTTGTGCACCGTACGCGTTGTACTCGGAATGGAGGGATCAGACACTCGTTGATCACAATACACACACTCATGCCCCGGACTTACCGTAATCTCCATTCCGATCACATGGTTCGACCACATTCCTGCCATAAATAAGCCTAGTAATTTCAATAACCGGTACAAGTTACCCCCTGGTTGGTTTAGGGTGGGCGGTTCATTACGAACACAGTTCGTTCGCCCATAACATCCACCGAGCTTCATACGCCCGCACCCGTGACTCAGAGTCTGCTATTGACAGCCCCCGTCGACGGGCCTGCTCGTAAAGCCGCAGGCGCTTTATTCGGTGATTTTCTAACGCGCGTGGCGCAATGGCGGTCCCCGTGGGGGTAAACCACACGCCCAGCCAATCAAATCCATGTTCAATTCTCCCCAATTGGGTTTTATCCGGGTGCGTTTCAAAGCCCGCCAAATTGAAATATTGATGTAATTGCTTAACGCAGCGCCGCAGTTGCCAGCGCGTGCGGGCCAGCAACACAAAGTCATCCATATACCGCACATAGTAGATCCCCTGCTGCGCGGCAAAATGACTGTCCACGTGGTGCAATAAACTGGCACCAATCAGCGGACTAAGCGCACAACCGCGACAAATGCCGTGCTGCGGAGTAAAAATCTCGCCGCCATCCTCAACGCTGTAATACAAATACTGTGCGATAAGGCCGGTCAGCACCGGATTATCAATGTGCTGTTGCACGAGGCTCAGCACCTGCGCTTTGTGGATATGGCGGTAATACCCGCGTATATCCGTCCGATAAACGAACGCGTACTCACCCGAGGTGAGCGCCTGCCAGACCTGCGCTACAGACTGCCTGCCCCCACCGCGTCCTTTTAGATGGACGCAACGTGGATGGGTGGGCAATTGCTCTTCCACCTGCAAAGTGACCCATTTCAGCACCAACGCATCTTGTGAGCTCCACTGTACCCAGCTTTTGTCGTGATGACGGTACAATTGCATAGGTTGCAAACGGTACTTGCCGCTGCGCACTTGCTGATACAACGACTCACCATGTTCCCGCCAATGAAACCGCAGATGCCAAACATCCGCGTTGGGCGGCGCATGTCGCCGTCGTTTTCCCAACCAGCTATAGGCTTCAAGCCAATCGCGTTCAGCCTTATTCATATTCCAGGCTAAAGGTGGCGACGGCGCTGAACGGCCCACGCACAATACTGCGTTGGGCAATCGCCTCCGGCTCACCCTGCACATAGGCCAGCACCGTCAGGATGTTGTTGCCATCAATCAGGCGGTAGCCCTCACCGGCCTTGTTCAACGGCAAGGGTTGGCCCCCCAGGGTCTCCATACCGATCGCTATGCCGGATGCCCGACTGCCGCCGTCAATCGCCAGTAACCCTTTGAGGCTTGAGTTTTCCGGGCCTCGGAAGGTCACTTTCACCGTTTTCCCCAAACTCAGGTCGCATTCTCCCAGGCGTATATCGAATGCCTGCCCGTGGGTGCGCTCATTGGCATACAGGTATTTATCGATCACCGTGCCAAAATCCAGCCGCACGTTCTCATCCCCTGGCGCAATCACGCAGGGTTCGGCGACCAATGCACCGTGCAAGCGAACGTTGTCGGCCTGCGCCAAACAGCTAAATGCCAACACCCCGGCGATCAAAGCCGCATGAAAACCTGCCCCGAACCCGCTCATTGGTAAACCGCCTTCAGAGTGGCCGTCGCCTCAAACGCCCCTTCTTTTAACGTCGACCCTGGCCGTTTCACCGGCACCGCCTCCAGCTGCGGCGGATTAGTCAGGCTGATGGCTATCGGTTTGTTCAGCTCGAAAGGAACGCCGTTCTGCCGGATCTGGATCGCCAAATCGGTGACATTGGTGACAACGCCCGCTTTATCGTAACTCGCCGCTTTTCCGGCGATCTCCAGCGTCATCCGCCAGGCATTGGCACTGGGATCACAGGTGATCTGGTAATTCATCGGTTGCAAATAGTTCACCCCATCCACCTTTTTAACCCCCACCCGATTGCCGAAATCGACGTCAACATTCCCGCCGTTATTAATGGTGCAAGCCGGGGGCTCGACCAGGGTGCCGAAGAATTTCATGTTCTCCGCCGCCTGCCCCGGCGAGCTCAGCGCACCAAAGGCCAGCAACCAGGCAATACCTGAAAAGCGTTTCATTGATATTCCACCCTCATCGTCGCCCCGGCGGAAAACGCCCCACCGCTCAGCCTGGTGCCGCTGCGCTTCACCGGTACCGCCTCAAGCATGGGTTGATTAGGATAAGTAAAGTTCGACCAGCCGTTGATGGGAAAGCGTTTGCCGTTATTCAGCAGCGCAATGCCAAAATCCGCTTTGTCGGTTTTCAAAACCCCACCGTCAAACGAAGCCCCCTGGCCGTCAATCCGCATCCGCACCGCATTGGACGCTCCCCCCTGGCATTGCAGCGTGTAGTTGATTGGCATTTTTTTGTACTCGCCGTCCACACGGGTGGTCATTACGTCATTGCCGAAATTCACTTCGATCAGGTTATTGTTATTGACCTCGCATGGCGGCGCAGTCAGCGTAATTTTAACCGTCACCGTTGCGGTGGCCGTTTTCGCCAATACAGGGAAACATCCGCCCCAGAACATGAGCGCCAGACCCGCCGCAACACATGCCGGGTTTGATCTGTATGACTTATCTGCCCCCATGGCACCCGCCTTAGTCATAATTGAGCCTGAAATCCACATGGGCCGAATAGGCCCCCGCCTGCAACGCTGCTCGGGTTCGTTCCGGCGTCACGATATACTCCAGCATGTTCTGGCCCACGGCCAGCATCAGCGGCGCCCCACGGCTACCCAGGCGAATTTCCCTGCCTTGGGTGTCTACCATCCGCAATGCCACACCGGATGCCCCACGCACCGCGATTAACTGCGGGTTGTCCGCGTCCGCCGGGGCGACAAAACTGAGTGACACCGCAGGTTGATGAGCACTCCACAACAGATTACCGCTGCGTTCATCACGATTATTCGCCGGGCTGCGCAGGCAATCCTGCAAACGCAACTGAACCGCCACCGGCGTACCCTGCGCCCCGATCTTCGCCAACCTGGCAGTACCGGTTTCCCCCAGCCACACATCCTGATAAGCCGAGGTCATTTCCAGGCGACAGGCGCTTTCGGTCAAGGCACCATGCACATGCAACACCCCATTGGCACCGTCTACGTTCCAGTTATCTGCCGCACAGGCCGCAGGCATCAGCGCCAGCATGCTGCCGATCACAATCGGCACCATCAGTACCGCTGCCACTCGGGCCAACAGGTATTGCCGCTCAGGGCAAGACAGGAAGCCGTTCCTTTGTTTTTGTGGTTGCATGTTCAGTTCCTTGTTTACAGCCGGAGATCAGCTTGGCTTGACGGGGTTGGCCTTGCACTCCACTCCGCTGCAGTTGAACTGCAACTGCGGGCGACCACCATAGTCATTGACATACGTCAGCACCGGCGCATTGCCCAACGCCGATACACCAACGTTTAGCATCTCTTTGCCTTTCGGCGCGACCATCACCGGTTCAAACCCCTTGGCGCTCACCGCCCCCGGTTTATTGCTGGCATCTACGATGGTGATGTAATACGGCGTTGGATTATTAACCTGGTATTTGTCGCCCATTTTGGTCAGCGTCAGTTGCTCCTGCCAGGGGGCTGCACCCTCGGTACTGCTCAGCGCTTTTGGCCGATAAAACAGTTTGATGCGTGTCTGCAGTGCCAGCTGCAACGTGTTGGGCTTCTCACTCTTTGGCGGGATCTCACGCAGGTTGAAATAGAACAGCGTCTCGCGATCTTGCGCCAACAGGTTTGCGGCCGGTAAGGCCTGTACCTTGATCTGACTTTTTGCCCCCGGCTCCAGGCGCTGCAGTGGCGGTAATACCGTCAATGGCGTGGTGATTTTATTGCCTTGAGCGTCCTCTACCCAGCCTTGCGCCAGGTAAGGCAGCTGTTTGTTTTCATTGCTGACACTCAGACTGGTCGATTTATCGCCACCGTTAAAAACTACGCGGGTGCGATCCAGCGCTATCGCCGCCTGAGCCTGCTGAATACCCAGCACGCTAGCCAGCAGGCCGCCCATCAGCGGAAAAAAGGATTGTTTCATTAGGTTCACCGTTAATTTCTCACTTCTTTAAATTCAATAAAATGGCCGGAGAGGTAGAGAAGCAGTTCCGGCCTGCCACTGTGGCTAAATACGTTTTCGTTTCCGCCGTTATTCCGCTGTCGCGTTCTCCGGCAGCAGGCGGCACGGCAACAGCAGGTTGGCCACATCGCCTTGCGGTATTTGCGCCGGTAAGGTCAGCGCACACTGCGCCCGCCCATTCCATCGCACGGTCATATCCTCGTTCGGGTTAATGCCGCTCAGGTATACATTGCCGTCGTCGTTTACGATGCCCACATCCTGCTTTTTGTGGTTTTGCACCGTGGCACCAAACGGCGGCGTGGAGCCGTCTGCCAGGCGGATCACCGCCAACGCTTTCTCACCGGCGATCACTTCAAATCGGCGGTAGCCAATCGCCCCTTCTGTCAATGTGGCCTGTACTACGGAGCGTGTCGCTTCGGCATTCTCCGGCAGCTTGTTCACATCAATGCTCACCCGGTTGCGGTAGTAGCTGCTGACGTCGGTCACCACCGCTTTGCCGAAGCGGTTGGTACGCGTCACAGCCCCATAACCGCCGATGGGGATATCCGCCACGCCGCCGGTATCCACCATCATTCGGGTTCCGCCTATCATCCCTGACCGGTGCAGCGCCGCACCTTTCAAGGTGGCGGTCGCGCCTCCTTGCAGCGACAGTCCGGCGGACGAATAGCGCCCTTCCTGATAGCTGGCGTTGGCGTTAACCTGCGCGATATCGCCCTGATGAGTGTAATAACCGCTTGCCGTTCCACCGTTGCGGGTGATGCCGCTGCTCAACTGATAGCTGTCGCCGTTGTCCAGCCGATCGTAATACCCCACCTGGTGGGTGTTGTCGTTGCGGTCGAAACTGCCGCTGTAACTGAGCGACCCACTGCCGCCCCACGGCATCGACAGCGAGAGATACATGCCGTCATCGTTGACGCCGTTATACTTATTGCGATACCCCGTCACCGACAGGCTCAGGTTCCTGAACTCACCAATATCGAAATTGCGCGACAGCGTCAGGGTGTATCGATCGTTGGCCGCGCTGTTCCAGTAAGTCTGATGGTTGTAGTTCAGGTAGGCACTTAACCCGAGATCGCGGAAGTGCTGGCTGAAATTGATGGTGTACATCTCTTTACTGTTCTGGTTACGCGTACCGTAGGTACGCGCATCCAGGTATTCGCTCATCGACATGTAGTTCCGTTCCGAGAAACGGTAACCGGCGAAGGTGACCTGGCTGTCATACTCGTCGAAGTTTTTCGAGTAACTCAGCCGGTAGGAACCGCCTGTCAGGGTACCGTCTTCCAGTTGCGGCAAGCGTGCCCGCGACTGAGTCACGTCGAACGACAGCGCACCGAACATCATCAGATCCCGCCCGATACCGACCGCAAGGGCGTTGTAATCTCCGCCCGCGACACCGCCACCGTAAAGTGACCAGCCGTTACTGACGCCCCAGGAGAACTCACCGGTCGCAAACAGCGGTCCGTTGGTGTTGTGCTTCCAGTCCGAAGGGCGACCGCTAGCCACTTTGTAGCGCACCGTCCCCGGTCGGGTCAGATACGGGATGCTGGCAGTGTCGATACGAAACTCCTGTACGCTGCCGTCCTGTTCTTCCACCCGCACATCCAACTGCCCCGAAACCGCATCGTTGATGTCCTGAATGCGGAACGGGCCGGATGCGACCTGAGTTTCATATAGCACCCGCCCCTGCTGGCTAATCACCACCTTGGCGTTGGTGCGTGCCACCCCGGTGACCTCTGGCGCATAGCCACGCAGGTTCGGCGGCAACATGCTGTCGTCGCTGATCAGACTGGCGCCGGTAAAGCGGAAGCTGTCAAAGATGTCGGAATATAGGTAATTCTCCCCAACCGACAGCTTTGCCCCCAAACGCGGTATTGCGCGATAGGCGTAATAACGGCTCCAGTCCCAATTTTGGCGCGTGCCCACGCCGCTACCGGTTTGATGATCCAACCGCGTCTGCCAGTCCGCTCGCAGACGCCATGCCCCCAGATTAGCGCCAACCGTGCCGTTGCCGCTGAGGTTATACCCCTGCTGACCCCGTTGTTGTTGCCGTTGGGTCTGTGCGTTGAGGTAATAGTCCAGCAGTAAACCCGGCACGCCTTCATCCCAACGCGACGGCGGATCCCAGTTATCGGCGGCATATTCCAGATAGGCCTGCGGTATGTTCAGGGTCAGGTTGGCAGAACCCAAATCGGCGCGCGCCGACATGCCCGGTAGGCTATCCAAAGATAGGCATTGGCCCTTATGCCACCAGGTGAGCTTTTCTTTCATGTCCGGTTTCAGGCCAAACTGCTCCACCACTTCCGGGCTGATACACGCGGCACTGTCGTTAGCATCCGCTTCCGTCGCATAAAAAATTACTGATTGCTCTGGCAGCTCCTGCTTATTAATGCGGATCAACATCATATAATCGCCCGGCATGATGTAACCGCCACGCGAGAACTGGCCCAGGTCAATATTTTCGCGGTCTTTGACATCCAGAACATCGGTATTGAACTGTACCTCTTCCGCACTGGCGTAATACCCAAAAAAACCCAATGCGCAGGCAATATAAACACCCATGACACGCGGACGGAAGGGTAATAAAGACCAGTTCGGCATCATCATTCTTGTCAATCCCTTCATTATTATTTTTACGCCAAGGCTATCAATGCAAACCCTTTTATTCCCATGAAAACGGAATAATCCAAGGGCATACCCTGCAAGTTAAAATTTAACGTGTCGTTAGAATCCACTCAGTAATAGTCTATTTTAAATCTAATACTCGAGGTGAACTCTCCACTGCGCAATAGCTGTTGATTACTGACCAACCGCAGCGAGTAATTTAATTCTCTGTTACCTGCGGTAATATCCATTAATGGCGTTGGGTTGCCTGGCGAAACTATATTGCCTTCGCTGTCGGCAAGTTGGAGAGCAACACCACGCGCCTGCCCATCGACACCGAATAACCCATTATCCACCCGGCCATCGAACGTCACCTGAAAGCGATGCCACTTCGGTAAATTTTCGTCTATGCGCTCCAATACACAATTAACCAAGCGAATACTGAATGCGCGCGTAGCCCCTTTCCCATCACGTATTATTTGGTTCAACGGCGCTATGGACATATCAATAGTCTGATCGCGGCTCTCAGTATCAATGGCACAGGCCGTTTCTATTACAGCACCTTGCATGTTAACCCGTCCCCAACCTGCCGCAGCAAGGCTGCTCTGCATCGGTAACAGCATTAACAGGCAAAATGCCGAATAACACCTTTTTGGCGATTTCATCTCATCATTCTCCTGTACGCCGACAATAATGCATGCGGGGCATCCCCGCATGCATGATTAATCCGTTTAACAAATCAAATTATTTGTAGTTCAGGATAAAGTTAGCCACGCTCTGGAATTTACCTGGAACGATAGATTTATCATCGCCGCCATCGCCTTTCAGATAGGCGCTGAAAGCCAAAGTCGCTTCGGAAGCACCGGCGCTGATAAGCTGGCCAGCGCTTGGTTTGCCCAATTCAATGACATTATTGCTACCATCGGTAATCGCAATGCTGGCACCTTTGGCATCGCCAGTCATACCCAGCAAGCCATTTTTACCCGCCGCACCGTCAAAGGTGGTGGTTACAGTTTTCGCTGTTTCCAGGCTGCATTTTTCCAAATGGATTTCAAACGGTTTCGGGTCAGAGTTACCGCCGTTCAGCAGAGAAACGTTTGACACTGCCCCCAGATCTACAGTCTGATCAATTGACTTCGGGTCAATTGAACAAGGTGCATCAATAATAGATCCGGTGAAGGTTACTTTACCGTGCCCTTCATCAGCAGCTTGTGCGCCAGAAATAGTGCCAAATGCCAGTACGGCTGCCATCATGATTTTATTCAATTTCATTTCTACTTTATCCTTATTAAGGTCTATCCCATTTCGTGAAGTCGCCATTATTTCGGCACCTACCAGTTAACAGTTAACTTGCAACGTTACGGCTGCCGGCAACTGGTGAACATAGTAATCACAAAAAACAAAAAAAGATAAATAATCTATTTAATAGCAAAAAATTAGATTAAAAAACCAAAAAATACACCAAAAGGCAATAAAAATAGATTTTTAATTCAAAAAATATCAATTGGTTAAATTGTAATTCTTATTGATTTTCAAACACATTGGCAATAAAAAGCACCAGCATAAAAACAAGTTGACGGAGAGCACCTTCATCCAATAAGTTTTATAAATCTCTAAACAAGACTATTCTTAACGTTAGTTAAATTAAAGCTTCAGCACCAGGAATAAAAAGATAACACCATGAAATACATAATAAATCTAATCATTACCTTCGACCCGGACAGCCGGTTATTAATGCTCAGAAACAATGACCAAATTACTATCGGGTTATCCAAGCCAGCCACCCGATTGTTAATCGAGCTAATAAAAAACAATAAAAATGAACTAACGCGTGAAACGTTGATCAAGCACGTCTGGGAGGATTATGGGTTCTCTCCGTCGAGCGCCACATTGAGCAACCATATCAGTGAGTTGAGAAAAGCATTTGAGGCGTTAGGAGGCAGCAAAGACATTCTGATCACGGTGCCGCGGGTAGGCTTTAAAATGGAAGCAGAAATTCACCCCGAAACCAAACTACCGACCGTTGAAATGATTGAGCCCACGGTTGCTGCTAGTGAGCCGGCAATACAGGATAATGTAACGGCTAACTTCACAGATTCGGGCCACAAAACCACGCTGCGCCGCATGCTGAAGCCAAGCCTGGCACTTGCCCTTGGTTTATTCGCCATTACTGCGGCAATAAAGCTGATTACTCTGAACAGAGATGACGAACCTATGCTCGTCGGTGTTCAGGATAAATGCGAGATTTATACTCCTGGGGATAATAAGAAAAATAATGAACAATCTGTTCGTGCACGAAAAATGCTCTACGATGAAAAGATAGACTGCATGCACAAAAATCATGACATCTACTATATTGAAGCACGCCCTGCCAATGACTCATTGAAAATTAAGTTTATGGCGGTTTGTAATCAAAGCGCCGATATGAACTATAAAAACTGCAATAACTATAAACTGGTTGAGTAAATTGATATGAACAGAGTAATTATCTGGATGTCTATTCTTACCGTCATCGCCGCGAGCCTGTTCTTCTTCTATCTGAACAGCATCAGCTGGAAACCGTTCCGCTGTAACACTCAAGTGAGCGCAGATATGGCAACAAAAAACAGTAACAGAATTAAGTTCAACGTGAATATAAATGTTATTGCCTTTCATAAAGACTATAGTGAAGTTCTCGTGATAGGCACCCTTAAGGTGAATAGTGAAAGTTACGCTGTCTATAGGAGGGTATTTGTCACCCATAAACCCTCTGATATTAATGGTTATAGTGCAACCGTGATTACGAATGAGAAACGCCATCCTAAAGACAACGTACCCGAAACACTCTGGCAACATTACATATTACCAGAAGTTCCAGGCGTCCCATTCTACGTAGAAACAAAAAAATTAAGGAAAAACTTAATCCTTTATAAAGGACTAGACAATCCAATATTTACGTGCACCATAACGAAACAGTGACCCTCACCACGATTTAATCGCTTGCCTACAAGCGATTAAATCCCTTCCCTTCTAATTACACCCCAAAGCACCCCATATTAATCACCAAACCATTAGATTAAGACCCTCGCATGACGATACAAAACACCTTAAATCAATAAAATTGAAAAATTAAATCACAAAGAACACCAATAAAATTGATTAAATTGCATGCCGCATGGCTGGTTGGCTAGTCTGCTATCGTTATCGTAAAAAGCAGTGAAGTTTTATCAACCCCAAAAAAGCACGAAAAAATGCAATCATGAATAAAACATTGAACATCGTTATCCTTGATGAGGATAAATTTTACACCGCTGGATTAGCGATGATGTTGACGATGTACTTAAAAAACCGAGGCCAGAAAGCAGAGTTCTTTTCTAATCACGCTTTAGGAAAAACGACAGATATTGTTTTTCAGGCAATACGCTGCGGCACGTTCATCGCGCCTCACAGCTCAACCTGTACGAACAACGATAAGCCCCTGTATGTCGCCATCGCTGAAAGAAAGGATGCACATTTGCAACACTTATACCGCAACGTTAATAAATCCAACATCCTTTATCGACACCAATCGGTGAGCCTAATCTTGAAGCTTATGGAAAACATCATGATTTCTCTACAGAAAGCACCGGAGAAATCCCCCCCCTCTTCAGCAACGTTGCTTCCTAACCCACTTACACAGCGAGAACGCGAAGTGCTGCATCAACTGAAAGAGGGTAAAACACCTGCCTGCGTGGCAACCAGTCTGGGGATAAAGGTCAAAACCATCAGCTCACACAAACGCGCTGCTATGAAAAAGCTGAATTTTAAACGAACCAGCGAACTGCTCCATTGGATGATCCAGGGTGGATTAACCCACCACCAACCGAGAAAAGGAAATTGAACATGAGCTATTCGTCTCTATCCATCACGGCGGTATTGATGGGCGTACTGTTGGTCAGCGGTTGCCAGTCCCCCAAAACGCCGCAGATAAAAGCCGCCTCGGCCAGCGCATTGCAGGATGAAAAGGCCAAGCGTGAAACCCAGGATTTAAAGCAGTGCCAACAGAATTTAAACGCACTGGGGACGCTGAAAACGGCGGATTACCCGGCTAAAAAACAGGTGTTCGACAACCTGATGTCCGGCGCTTCGCAATATGCCGGTGTGCGCACCCAGGTCAACGAGCGCATGCAAGAGACCGTTGATGCCCTCTATCGTTATCAGGTGAGCTATCAATGCGCCGACATTAATCAGGCATTACTTACCGAACTGGCGAAACGCGGTGGTGCGATAAAATGATCGTCTGGAAACGGCTGACCTACCGTTTTTTGGCCTGCCTGGTTGGGGGGATGATGCTGCCAGCAGCTTCATCAGCGCCAAGCAAGGGTAATGCCGATATTCCGGCTTTGCTGCAATTTGCCGAGCAGTACAGCGAAAAAAGCTATGCGGCAGAAAAAGCCCCTGCCGCGCGGGATAGCCCTCGCACTGAAAAACGCCCAACCCAAGCTGCTGAGAAAGGTAAGCTCTATAAAAAACCGGCACCACAGCGCGAAACCTGGCGAATTAAGGATAAGGAGATCCAGCAACAGCGCACGGAAATCGCCCAGCTAAAATTACAGATAACCCGTCTGCAGCAAAACGCCGTAACGGCAAGGGTTACGCCCGACTGGGCTGCGCTATCCCAACTGGCGCAAAGCTTGCGCCAGGCGCTGGGGATGACTCAGACAGAACGCCAGGCAAAAGCCAACCTATTACAGATTCAGCAGCGGTGGGATCAGGATCGGGCGGTATTACAGCAACAGTTGTCCAAAGCAAAAGCAGAAAACCAGATCTTATCAGCGGCAGCCAACCAGCAAAAAAATTTGCTGCTGGAAGCAGAAAAGCGCGAGGCGGCGCAGCGGGAGCAACAGGCTGAATTGCGCTCGCAGCGCCAACTGATGCAAGCCGAGTTGGATGATGCCGTCAAGAAACTGGCAGATACGCGAGCCGACATAACTTCTTTGCAAGCGCGAAGCCCCCGTCTGGTGACAGCCGATGCGCTCAAAGGCGCACAACAGCGTGAGGATTACGCCGCAGGCGTTTCACTGGGAGAGGAAATTCTGCAAATGCAGGAAGAACGGCAGCGTTGGGGAGTAAAATCGGAGAAGGGAATGCTCTTGGCCGGCATTGCAGATGCCTTTGCGGGCAAGCGGATGTTGTCGGATGATGAACTCAATAACACTCTGGCCGCCGCCGAGGAAAAGGTGGTATCCGCAAGAGAAAAAATCAGTGTAGCCCAACGGCAAAAAGGCGCGGCCTATCTAGGGGAGTTCAAGAAAGATAAGCGTGCTCACCAGGCATCGTCCGGGTTCTGGTACCGTATCGACTATGCGGGCGATGCGCAGATCCCCGCTACCGCCTCGGTGGATGTGGTGGTAAAAGAAACGCTGGTCGACGGCACCGTAGTGCAAGATATGGAAGCGACTGGTGCCACGCTGTCGCAACCGGTGGCAGATTTCCCACCGTTGTTTAAAGAGGCAATTTCGCTGCTGAAAAACCACGGCACGATGACCCTGGTGGTTCCTCCAGAGCAGGCTTACGGAGAGAAAGGCTATCCACCTAAAGTTCCCCCCAACGCCACCATGATCTACACCTTGCGCATAGCGGAGGTATACCCAACCGCTCAAGCTAAAACGCAGCCCTAGCCCCACTAGCCCTGATATCTCTCATGAGTTTAATAGGGATATCCAGCTAATGTGCACCCTATCAATGACAGATAAAACCCGGCATAGCGATTAAATTAAATTAAATTAAATTAAATTACGAACATAAACACATTCAATTCAGAGTCGCCATCAACATATTATCAAATTAAATATAAATTATATGGTAATAAATTAAAAAACCATCCTATATTATTGACTGTAAGGAGAGAAAAAACATGATTAATGCGACAGATAGTTAGAAACCTCATTACCCATAATAGACTGGCTATTGAATGCACCACTATTAGCCGGCTATACATTTATAGCAGTGATTTCACCCCAGGTTACGTAAACGGATATCCAGGCCCATTGTTTCTGTTTTCCCTTACGCCTATGCGTAAATATTCCCCTAACCAAGGAGTTGTTATGTCGGACCATCAAGTCACCTGCATCAAAAAATCCGATCGCCAAAACGCGCATGAGCGCATTCAAGCTATTGGCGGCGTCAATGCCGATGGCACACGCTGGTCACTGCCCCAGGCAGACGCCATTGCCGGTATCGAGGCGGGCACCTGGCGGTTTTGGGTCACGGCGAATGGCCATTCCGTCTGGGTGATTGTCTCAACCAGCGCGGCGGGGAATAAATACCTCAAAACGCAAAATGACGGCGAACAACCCAATAACCTGCTGAGCCTGCCGGAATGCCCCTGACGCAACCCGAGTTTCATGATTGATACGGTTTGTGGGGCCGCTTGCGGCCCATCGCTTCCCCCCTTTTTATTATTGGCCGCTGTGGCGTTCTCACGCCCGCAGTACAGCGGCCCCATAGCATAAGGAAATACTATGTACGGTTCCGCGACCGCCAGAAACCTGCCTGCAGGGAAAAAACAGCGTATCGCCGATTTATTATCGCAAATTATTGAAACGCTGGATCTCACCAAAACCCAATATGCCAACATCGAAAGCGCCTATAACGGCGTCGGCACCTTCCTGGCTGAAGGCGACGACCCGCTATTGCAAGATGCCGTTATTTACCCGCAGGGCAGCGTGCGGCTCAACACCACCGTAAAACCCAAAAATGAAGAGCAATACGACATTGACCTGATTTGTTATCTGCCCCATGCCACCCAGGCGGATTATACCGGCGTGATATCGGCCATTCGCCAGCGGCTGGAATCACATAAAACCTACAAAACGCTATTAAGCGAGTTACCGCGCGGGTTTCGCATCAATTACGCCGGGGATTACCATCTGGATATCACACCGGGCCGCGATCACACCGGTGCAGCAGAACGTTTAGGTCAGCCACTGTGGGTCGTGGATGCACAAACCGCCTGGAAGGAGTCCAACCCCAGCGGCTACGCCGAGTGGTTCGAGAGCAGCGCCAGCGCGCAGCCCCTGCGCTCCATTTTGGTCATGGATTCCGCCAGCCGCGTCGGCACCGAGGCGTTACTCCCATTGCCGGACAGCACCGACAAGAAATTGCTTAATCGCATCGTACAAATTCTCAAACGCCACCGTGACGAATGGGCCGTCGAGCAGGATGAGGTCCGGCAGCGCTGCCGCCCGATTTCGGTCATCATTACCACGCTGGCGTGCCATGCCTACAACAACATCATTGCTGACAGGCGCGCCTACGACAACGACCTGGATATCCTGTTAGACGTGCTGGAACTGATGCCGGATTTCATCGTGTCGACACAGGGAGAAATACAGGTCAGCAACCCGCACATGCCGGAGGAAAACTTCGCCGAGAAGTGGAACCGTTCAGAGCAGGATGAGGGCCCTCAGCGCAGTGAAACCTTTTACCAGTGGCATACCGCGGCCCAGGCGACGTTTAACACCATCGCCGCCAGCGTGGGGGAAGATAACCTGTTCCTGAGCCTCGAAGACAGCTTCGGCAAAGACCCGGTCGATGTCGTCAGGCAACGTCTGATGGAACATATGCAGTCAGCCAGAGAACAAGGCAGCCTGCATATTGATAAGAAAACCGGCGGGCTGATTGCCACCGGCCTCGCCGGTACGGCAACCCAGGCCGGCGTGCCTAAAAACACCTTCTACGGTGAATAACGTGGTTATCAGGCATCACTGCAAACCGCTGACCATCGCTCAGCAATATCGCGCGTTGAAAGCTGGCGGCCCGTATGAACGGCTGCGCATTATCCATCACGACCGCACCCTGCTGTGGGAAGGATGGTTGCAACCCTCAGTGTTCAGCCGCCGCTACAGGGTCGCGGTCCGGTATAGCCTCGGCACCCCACCGATTTGCGTGGTGACAGAACCGGATCTCTTCACGCTGGCTGGCACACGGGCCATCCCGCACCTGTATCCCGCCGACAAGCATATTCCCGGCGCCAGGCTGTGCCTGTTTTTGCCCCGTTCACAGGCCGACGACGGGCTCAGCGAATGGCGCGCCCAGTTAAAAATTAGCGACACCCTCATTCCCTGGGCGTCGCTCTGGCTGTTTTATTTTGAACAGTGGCTGTACACCGGCCACTGGGAAGGCGGCGGCAAGCACCCACGCACCAGCGAGGTAAAAAATGAGCGTTGAACATGAAAGCTTTATCTCGGTCGATATTGAAACCGCCGGGCCCATACCCGGCATGTGCAGCCTCCTCTCTATTGGCGCCTGCGTCATCGACCGCCCGGCGGAACGTTTTTACATTGAAGTGCAGCCGCTGAATCTGCATTACGAGCCTGAGGCGCTGGCTGTCACCGGTTTCAATCTGCAGACCCAAATAACGCGCGGCATCGACCCGAAAGAGGCCATGCAACAATTTGCCCACTGGGTAACTTCCGTCACCAACGCCACGAGCAAACCGATTTTGGTCGGTTTCAATGCGGCGTTCGACTGGTCATTCATCAATTACTACTTTCACGTTTATCTCGGTCATAACCCATTTGGCTTTGCCGCCCTCGATATCAAAGCCCTGTACATGGGCGCCACCGGCTGCGACTGGCAGGACACCCGCTCCAGCCGTATCGACGCCCGATTTAATCTCAAAAACCACGGCAGCCACAACGCGCTGGATGACGCGCTGTATCAGGCTGAGATGTTTGTGAAAATCAACGCATACATGAGGGAAATGCACTGACATGGAAACGGTAAAATACATTCTGATTAAGCTGGTCGACTGGAAAACGCGCCAGCGGAAAATTCAATACCTCATCATGCTGCTCGGCGCCGGGATCCTGAGTGTGAATAACTCGCTGGGAAGGGCATTAACGCTGGAGAAAGGCGATGCCCGCTTCTCGCTGGCCGTCTCGGAGGGGAATGTCATCACGGACTATTTCGTCAATTTCGTGGCTGCATCCATCATCCTGGGGGGATTTGTCTGGTTGCTGGTCGACGCCTACCGGGAGGCTAAAATCACGGTGCGCAAAAAGGGGGTGGTTATCGAAGGGAGAGCGCTGCGCAAAGTCGCGACAACGCCGCTGCATAAAACGGTCTCCCGTCATTTCAACGGAAAGATAGACGCATTAACCCTCGATATGACGCAGCGGATGCGGGATGGCGCAATCAGTCACCCGGAAGAGGCCTTTGACGACAATATCAGCACGCTGGCCAGCAATATCGCCACCCGCATTGACGGTATCGACCATCAGGATTTGACGCTGGTGTACGGCGGGCAATTGCCGGTTCCGTTCACCTTCTACATTGGCGCCATTCTCGATGACAATGGCCCGGTCTGCGTCTATGACTGGGACAGAACGCAAGAGGCCTGGCGGTTGATTGACAACAATGCCGATGATGACCGCGCCAATTTTACCCTGATGGAAAGCCTCGTCACCTCAGCGGCCAAAGATGTGGTGCTGGCGGTCTCGGTGTCCTACCAGGCCGACATTACGGCCATACGCCAAACCTTCCCCGCCTACCCGCTGTCGCATCTCTCGCTGAGCTCCACAACGCTCGGTAATCACTGGTCGCTGTCCAAACAAACCCGGCTGGCACTGCAATTTATCGAACAGGTCAAAATGCTGACGGCGTGCGGCGCCGAACGCATCCACGTGATTTTGGCCGCCCCCAGTAGCATTGCGCTCAATTTTGGCCGCCGTTATGACCACCGCAACCTTGCGCAACTCATTGTTTATCAGTATGAGAAAGAACAGCAACCGGCCTATCCCTGGGGGGTGGTGATGCCGACGCAGGGGCAGCGTCGGGGGGCGGTGGTTAAGCCTTCCGCCGTTCCCTCAACCGACTGACTGTCGGGCTGTCCTGCGACTCAGTACAGCGTCAATAGGGGGCGAAACGAGGATATAAAAAAACCGGCCTGAGCCGGTTTGGGAGCGCTTGTCGTTATGATACCGGCCGCTCTGCGGCCGGGGTAATGCCCTGGTGTTGCTGCGTATTTTTCACTGTCACTATAGGCGGCGCGGCGAGTGAGCGTCCAATGGGTTCGGCAGATCAATAAAGGACAATTGATCGGCCCGGCCGATCGTCCTGCTCATCGTCACACCGCCCCACATTTCGGCAGCCAGTCCGCTTCGCACTCTTCACTCAATACCACATTAGTCTGCATCCCCAGCCGGGTTTTACGCTTGAGCAGGGTTTTCTCATACTCCCTTAACGTCTGCGGCACCGCCAAACCAAAGGCCGTCAGGTTCATCACGTGCTGATAGCCCCGTGCCGCCATAAATGACAGGTAGGCGTGATACAGGTAGCGACGCGGGTTGGCCGGTATGATGTTGGCATTGCCTATCATCATGCCTTCTGCGGTGCCGAGCACCGTCAGGTAGCCACAAAAATCAACCAGCGGGTCGGCCTGGCGTTTGATGGTCAGCGCCTCGTCCGAGCTTTGCTGCGCCTGGAGCAGGGTACGGGCCTCGTTCGGGTTGGCGAAGCGCTGCATCAGGTGACGCACGATGACGGCCAGCTCATTAGTAATTTTGTCCAGCAGCTGCGGGTCGCGCTCGGCCAGCGGTATCGTATCCGGGAAGGTAATAATCACCCGTCGCCGGGAGACACCGCCGCTGCGGTCGCTGAACTGCATCGGGTTGTTGTTGACCGCCAGTATCACCGCCGGAATGTGTGCCGCGTAGGCATCGCGGTATTTGGGGTCAATGGCGACCGCATCGCCGCCGGTGATGGCCTTGATACCCGCCCCGTCACCGCTCCACTTCTCCTGGTCAGGCAGGAGTATCAGCGAGTAGCCGACCACGCTGGCCCGTTCGCGCGCCGACTCCAGGTTGTCGATGGTGGCCGAAGTGGTGTTATCGGCTCCCGCCAGCAGCCGGGCGATGGCCGCCATCGCGCTCTTGCCGCTGCCGCCGGGGCCGGTCACTTCGAGGAACAGCTGCCAGTCGTAGCGGTTGGCCAGCACCATAAAGAGCGCCGCGAGGATACGTTCTTGCTTGTCGTGATTGCTCCCGGCAGCCCGCGTCAGCCACTGCCAGAAGTGCGGTGCATGGTCGGCCAGGTTCTCCCCGGCGCGCGGCGGCGTGTAGTCCACGCTGTTGACGGTGCGCAGCCAGTGCTCTTGTCGGTGGGCGCTGAACTGGCCACTGACGGTATCGAATACCCCGTTACGAAAGCCTATTAACCGGCGGGCCGGGTCGCCCATCTGCGGCACCATCAGCTTGAGGGTGTCCAAAATGCTGTTGATACCGGCGGCAGAGAACGGCGCACGCACCTTCTGGAACAGCGCGGCAATCTCCCGGCTCAATTGCCGGTGCGGCAGCACCTGCCAGGCGCCGCGCGTATAGCGGCAGAGTTCTTCCCCCACCGGCGGCACCGCCAGGGTGTTGCCGTAGTGCTCGGCCAACAGCTCGGCTTTCTCGCTGGCACTCATGGCTTTCAAATCGGCATCGCTCAGCGTGTCGAACGGGCTCGGCTGCGGCGGCTGGCTGAGCGTCTGGAGTTGCGTACGTGTGGCCTCAGCGCCCTGCTGACAGTAAACGTCGTTCCAGTCGCCTTCCGTTGGCGGCAACGCAGGGACACCGCCGGTGAGTGCTGCCGCCTCGGCGGCGCGGGTCTGCCCGGTGCCGCTGCGGTCATTATCGGCCGCCAGCAGCAGCCTCGTATCCGGGTAGTGGCTGCGTACCTGCTCCGCCACCGCCACCAGATTGTTGGCACTGAGCGCTACGCACACCGTCTCACCGGTCAGGCGGTGCACGGTGAGGCCGGTGGCATAACCTTCGGTGAGCCAGATAACCGCATTGTCCGGACCACTGAGGGTGTGGCAGGCGGCTTTCACCTGCCCGCCTGCCAGCATGCGCTTGTCACCGTTGGCGTTAATCAGTTGCACGTTGACCACCTCGCCTCCGGCATTATGCAGCGGCAGCAAGAGGTCGCCGGGCCGGAAGGTGATACCGCCAACACGCAGCGACTGGCCCTGCAAGGTCAGGGTGTCCACCTCCGGCCAGCCCTTGGCGCTCAGGTAGGCATTGCCGCTTTTGCACTGAGCGGCAGCCACCAGAGCCTGTGCCTGTCGCGCGGTCTTGCGCTGAGCCTCGGCCTTGTCTTGTGGTGAATGACCGGCCTCAGCGGCCGGTGGTAAAGTGCTGGCATTATCCCCCATCACGGCAGCCACCTGTTCAGCGGCGGCCCGGGCAGACAGTGACAGGGCTTTTTCCACCAGGTTGAGGCCGTCACCGGCCCCGCACTGATTGCAAAACCAGGTGCCGCGTCCGTCCTGGTTGTCGAAACGGAAGCGGTCTTTACCGCCGCAGGTCGGGCACGGCTGCGGCTTGCCGTTCGGCTGCAAGGTAATGCCGAGAGCCGGGAGTATCACCGGCCAGTGGCCGGTGACGATGCGTACGGTCTGGGAAACGAACTGGGCGCTCATGCTCTTCTCCTCAGTGTACGGTGGTGTTCTGTGCCGCCGACAGGCGCTCGCAGCACAGCTCGTCCATCATCTTTTGCCCCAGCGCGGTCAGGCGCGGTGCGGCCACCAGAACGTCGGGCTGCACCATGTCACTCAGCATGGTGCACGCCATGTCCATGCCGTCCTCTGCGCCGTACTGACGCACAAAGTGCCCTTCCAAACGCAGGGCAATCGTCATCTGCAGCTCGTCCAGCGTGTACCCCAGGCTCACCCGGTAAAAGGCGCAGGTATCTAGATAGGCCTGCGCCACGGCGCGGCGGAAAACGGCGGTACGGACTTCAATCGGTAAACAGGATGAGGTGTTCATGCGGCGGTGGCCTCCATGCGGGCAAGGATTTGGGATTCACAGGTGTTGACGACGTGGCCGAGCTGGTCGGTCAGCAGGGCAATGACCGAGGCGAGCGAGGCCTGTTGCACGGGATTGGGGCGCTGCCCGCTCGAGTCGAGGGTGTCCAGCAGGTCAAGGAACAGCACGCCGGTAGCGTGCGCATGCTGGAGACGCAGAAAATCGGCATGCGGGATAGGGTAATGGGTGTCGCGGTAGTAGCGGTCGGCCAGGGTATTCATGCTGCCGCCTTAACCGGCAGACGACCGGCAAAGGACAACACGTAATCACGGGCCAGCACGCGGCGGGCGTTGTGCTCAGAATCCGCCACGGTGCGCACCATACGCGGTGAAGCCGTCAGCGCAGAACGGCGCACGGCCGCAAACAGGAAGCAGAATGTAGGGTGAGTCGGGGTGAGGGTCGTAGCCATGGTGGCAGCCTCCAAGGTTAATGGATTACCGCTACCACCGAAGTTTCCACGCTTATGGGTGGTAGCCCAGACGGGGGTGGAAATACCGGCAACCTTGGGAACCGGCCTGACCGAAGTCAGCCCCGCCTGAGCCACCATTGATTGACTGCTGCGATAGCATAACATCCACCGCGCAAAAAATGAGCGCACTAAGGCCGCGACATAAAAAAACACGCGTGGCGCGTGTTCATTTGTCGCCAAGATTAAGCTCGGGTT
Organism: Serratia sp. DFXYC6; assembly: GCF_057196085.1. Lineage (NCBI taxonomy): Bacteria > Pseudomonadati > Pseudomonadota > Gammaproteobacteria > Enterobacterales > Yersiniaceae > Serratia > Serratia sp. DFXYC6. Next base: position 371,925 of record NZ_JBXUNV010000004.1, read on the forward strand.
TCCACGCCCGGCTGCCGATTTTGCGGCAGCGGGAGGACTATAGCGCAGAGCCGGACGTGGGGGCAAGCCGTAAGACGCCCCCGGGCGTTCAATCGATCGCATTGTGATCAACCACTTCGTCAGCACAGATACGACGCACCACTGCCTGCCGGTTCGTCAGGCAAATCACACCGTGTTTTTCACTGCAATGTTCAGGCAAGACGATATCCGGGTGCTTGCGCTGCAACAAGATGGCTTCGGCCACAAACAAGGCGTCGTTGCCGCTCAGGGTAAAACAGTGTCGACCGAGGGTTAACTGCATCACTCAGCGCTCCCCTGGTGACGGTTGGCGATACGTTCGTCCATCCACTGCTCGACCTCGGAGGCCAGCCAGGCGACGTTTTTACCGCCGAGGGAGACTTGGGCCGGGAACTGTTTGCGGCTCATCATCTCGTACACGGTGGAACGGGACAGGCCGGTGGTGTAGAGCACTTCAGGCAGACGGATAAAACGTTCGCGCGGGGTGTAACCGCCAGGAAGCACCGGCGACGGGGTGGATGGGGTGGGGGTGGAAACGGGCATCATAAAAACGCTACCTCTTTGTTTCCGGCCAACGCTGGCCGGGACTGTGTGAACTTCGGTAGCGCCCTATTATGTGAATATTTATCGGGGTAGCAACAAGGTGTTGTTGTGTGGTGGGACAGCTTTTATGCCTATTTTTCAACCAAATGGGCATATAGGTTAATATTGACCTTTATTGGCAAACCTTGGCAACCCTAAAGGAATAAACGAGCCATGAATAGCCGTTTATTAATAGGCAGAAACAGGCTCACAGGTGCAACCCCAGGCTAGCCAGAGAAAAGACCCTTCTTAGCCGGGTGAACAGTAGTGAACACCGGGTGATGAGTAAAGAAATGACTCATCACAGTTTTATTTGTTGATTTAACTACTTTTTTATTTGAGTGAACAGTAGTGAAGAGTTTAAAGAAGAACTAAAATCGCAAAGGTGATTTTGCAATCAATATCTGAGGCGGCCGCATAACAAAAACGCAGGCTGGAAGAAAGGCGGCGCAAGTCCCCATCACGGGCCTCGCTATGATGGGATAATCACGCCCGCGTCCATCGCACGCCCTCTATCCTTCCCCCGAAAACAGCCTTTTTCTGGCTAGCGGGTGTCAAAGAACGCGTGCATGCTTAGAGTGCATGATTTTGCATGCAAGAAAATGCATTTTTTATCCCCTGCCGTGCCAGCAACGGCGCGGTCTGTGCCCCTTAATGCACCTGCATGAAAAGCGACACATGAAGTGCGCAGGCGAGGCGGGGGTAGCATTGCGCGCCAGGGGGTTTTAACGATTTATTGGCGGCATTTTCTAGCGAGCAAGGCCCGCGATAAAATCGGCGTACCATTGCAGCATCTCACGGCGTTTCTCAAGGTACTGCGCGTGGTTGTAAGTGCCGCGAATGGCGTTCTTGTCCACGTGGGCGAGCTGCATCTCTATCCAGGCGGTATTGAAGTCCTGCTCATGCAAAATCGTGGACATCATGTGCCTGAAGCCGTGGCCGGTGAGTCGACCGTGATAGCCGATACGCTTAAGGAGCTGGTTGATACTCGCTTCGCTCATCGGCTTGTTGACGTCATTACGGCCCGGGAAAACATAGCGATAGTTGCCCGTATAGGTTCTCAGTTCATTCAGGATGGCCACCGCCTGCGTCGATAATGGTACGAGATGGGCTCGACGCATTTTCATGCGCTCCTGCGGAATTTCCCAAAGCGCGTTATCCAGATCAAACTCATGCCATTGCGCCATGCGCAGCTCAATCCCCCTGACTCCGGTCAACATCAGTAACTTCGTCGCCAGCTGTACCAACCGACTGCCGGAGTGCATCTCCAGCGCCGCAAGAAAATCGGGGATTTCGTCAACGGATAAAAAAGGATAATGAGTAGATTTTGGGCTAATCAAAACGCTGGAGAGATCGGCGGCTGGGTTGAACTCCGCCCGCCCGGTTGCCGTGGCATATCGGAAGACCTCACCGCAGCGCTGTCTGACCTTACGCATTTTCTCAAGCGCCCCACGCGCCTCAATTTTGCGAAGCACTGTGAGTAGCTCAAGCGGCTTTATCGCCGAAATGGGATGCTGTCCCAGATAGGGGAAAATATCAATGTTGAACGCGTCCATAATATCGGCCGCATACCCTGCTGACCACGTCGCCAATTTGGACTGATGCCACTCCTTCGCGATCGCTTCAAAGGTGTTTGCATTCCCGTATAGCTGCGCCAGCTTTTTCTCTTTACGAACTGTGCTGGGGTTCTGCCCCTCAGCAACTAACTTTCTGGATTCATCGCGCTTTGACCGAGCATCGGCCAACGAAACGACAGGATAGACGCCGAATGAAATCATCTTGGGCTTACCAGCAAAGCGATAACGAAAGCGCCAGCTCTTGCTGCCATTGGGTTCAACCAAAAGGGATAAGCCCAACCCATCACTCAACGTGTAAGGTTTAGGGGTGGGTTTAGCATTCCGGATTTGTAAGTTATTAAGTCGCATGTGTATAGAAACTCAAGACCGAACAGAAGTACACGCAATTCTACACACACCTGATATTGGATTCCACAGGACGGCGCCGGACAGTCACGGACATAAAACTCAATCAATGTATTGTTATTTAATGTATTTTTGGATGATTACGGACGTTACAGGAAGAGAGGATGGTGCCGATAATAGGAGTCGAACCTACGACCTTCGCATTACGAATGCGCTGCTCTACCAACTGAGCTATATCGGCATCGAGCCGGGCCTGCGGGGCAAGCCGGAAGTGCGTTGAACAAGGTAGACCTGCGCGCGAAATGAGTCAATAGCCGCCGGGGCGTTTGGTTGTTTTGCAAGCAACCAGACTATCGTGCAGCCCCCTTTTCCAAAAACAATCAGGGCGCAGCACGCTGCGCCCTGACGTCTTTATGACCGCAATGCGGCCTTAGCTGCGCACCAGATCGTCGCCGTAGCCGATCCACTTGTAGGTGGTCAGCGCGTCCAGGCCCATCGGCCCGCGGGCGTGCAGTTTCTGGGTGCTCACCGCCACTTCCGCGCCCAGGCCGAACTGGCCGCCGTCGGTGAAGCGGGTGCTGGCGTTGACGTACACCGCCGAGGAGTCCACCGCGCGCACGAAGTGCTCGGCGCTGCTCAGCGAGCGGGTGAGGATCGCGTCGGAGTGGTTGGTGCCGTGGGTGCGGATGTGGTCGATGGCCTGATCGATATCGTCCACCAGCAGCACGTTCAGATCCAGCGACAGCCATTCGTCGTCGTAATCCTCCGCATTCACCGGCACCACCGTCGCCGGGCCGCCCTGCAGCAGCGGCAGCGCGTTTTCCGCCGCGTGCAGCGTCACGCCCACCGCCGCCATTTTGGCGCTCAGCGCCGGCAGGAACTCGGCGGCGATGCTGCGGTTCACCAGCAGCGTCTCCAGCGAGTTACAGGCGCTCGGGCGCTGGATCTTGGCGTTTTCAATCACCGTCAGCGCCTTGTCGAAATCGACGTCGGCATCCACGTAGGTGTGGCACACGCCGATGCCGCCGGTGATCACCGGGATGGTCGATTGCTCGCGGCACAGCTTGTGCAGGCCGGCGCCGCCGCGCGGGATCAGCATGTCGACATAGCGATCCAGGCGCAGCAGTTCGTTCACCAGCGCGCGATCCGGGCTGTCGATAGCCTGCACCGCCGCCGCCGGCAGGCCGCACTGTTCCAGCGCCTGCTGGATCACTTTCACCGTCGCCTGGTTGGTGTTGTGCGTCTCTTTACCGCCGCGCAGGATCACCGCATTACCGGTTTTCAGGCACAGGCTGGCGACGTCGATGGTGACGTTCGGCCGCGCCTCGTAAATCACGCCGATCACGCCGAGCGGCACCCGGCGGCGCTCCAGCTTCAGCCCGCTGTCCAGCAGGTTACCGTCCAACACGTGGCCGACCGGATCGTTCAGGCGGCACACCTGGCGCACGTCGTTGGCGATCGCCGCCAGCCGCGCCGGGGTCAACAGCAGGCGATCGAGCAGCGCTTCGCTCATGCCGGTGGCGCGCGCCTGCGCCATGTCTTGTTCGTTCGCCAGCAGGATCGCTTCGCTGTTGGCTTCCAGCCTGTCGGCCATCACCGACAGCACCTGATTCTTCTTCGCCGTGCTCAGCACCGCCAGCTGCCAGGAGGCCTGCTTGGCGGCCTTCCCCATCTGCTCCAGCATGCTCACTCCTTAACTGACAATCATATCGTCGCGGTGCACTGCCACCGGACCGTATTCATAACCGAGGATTTCGGTGATTTCCTGCGAGTGGTGCCCGGCGATCATGCGCATCGCATCGCTGTTGTAGCGGCTGACGCCGTGCGCCAGATCGCGCCCCGCCAGGTTGCGGATGCGGATCACTTCACCGCGCGAGAAGTCGCCCTTCACTTCGCGGATGCCCTTCGGCAGCAGCGAGCTGCCGCGCGCCATCATCGCTTCCACCGCGCCGTCGTCGACGGTGATCTCACCGGCCGGCGGCGCGCCGAAGATCCAGCGCTTGCGGTTTTCCAGCGGGGTTTCCAGCGCGTGGAAACGGGTGCCCACCGGTTTGCCCTCGATCACGTCCGCCACCACGCCCGGCTTGCTGCCGGCGGCGATCACCACGTCGATGCCGGCGCGGCAGGCCACGTCGGCCGCCTGCAGCTTGGTGCCCATGCCGCCGGTGCCCAGACCGGAGACGCTGTCGCCGGCGATGGCGCGCAGCGCGTCGTCGATGCCGTGCACTTCACGGATCAGTTCGGCCTGCGGGTTGTTGCGCGGATCGGCGGTGTAGAGGCCCTGCTGATCGGTCAGCAGCAGCAGTTTATCGGCCCCGGCCAGAATGGCCGCCAGCGCCGACAGGTTATCGTTGTCGCCCACTTTGATTTCGGCGGTGGCGACGGCGTCGTTCTCATTGATTACCGGCACGATGCGGTTGTCCAGCAGCGCCGTCATGGTGTCGCGCGCGTTGAGGAAGCGCTCGCGGTCTTCCAGATCGGCGCGCGTCAGCAGCATCTGCCCGACGTGGATGCCGTAAATGGAGAACAGCTGTTCCCACAGCTGGATCAGCCGGCTCTGCCCTACCGCCGCCAGCAGCTGCTTGGAGGCGATGGTGGCGGGCAGCTCGGGATAGCCCAGGTGCTCGCGCCCGGCGGCGATGGCGCCGGAGGTGACGATGACGATGCGGTGGCCCGCGGCGTGTTGCTGCGCGCACTGGCGCACCAATTCGACGATGTGGGCGCGGTTCAGACGCAGCGATCCGCCGGTCAACACGCTGGTGCCCAATTTCACAACCAATGTCTGGCTGCCGTTCATAGTATTTCTGCCGTGTGTAATGATGAGAAGAAGAGTGCAAAGGTCTTTGTAACAGGAGAGACGCGTTATGCCAACAGGCACAACGCGAAATCAGCACAATACGTGGTCAAACGGGGTCAGGCGGAGAGTTTGATCAGTTTTTCTTTGAAATCGTCGGCGGGTTCCAGCCCCAGCTCCATGGTCGCCAGCAGCTCGCCCAGGCGGCGATGGAAGTCGCGCAGGGTGTCTTCCAGCTTGGCGTTCACTTCATCATCCTTAATGTTTTGCGCCGTCCAGTCGCCTTCCTTGTCGAACAGGCCGAATTGGTACGAATAGGTGAAGCGCGCCTCTTCCGCCTGCAGCTCCATCCACCAGCCCCAGAACTCGCGCTTCTCCGGAGCGGGCTTTACATTGACGCAGACGGCCAAACAATCAAAGAAAAACCGGTCGTTCTCACATTGCCCTTCACGCAGGTACGGCCCCAAGCTGGCAAAACGTTTCATTAGTCGGCTTTTAGGGTGACCACTCGGTAACGTCATTCTCTAACCTCCTCAATGTAGACCACTCTTTTTAACAAACTGTTAAAATTTAGCAACTAATTAACGCATTTTGTCCCTCAGCCAACCGGACATCTGTAGCAACGCCCGGTGGAAGCTGTCGTAGACCGGGGTGCGCGGGATAGCGATCAGCTTGCCGCTCACCGAGGAGGTGACGATCAGCTGCGACTCCTCTTTCGGGCTGAGCGTATCGCGCTCCCAGTAGCCGGAGATCATCGGTGTCGGGCAACGGCGCCCCAGCAGCCCCTGCATTTTCAGCGAGTAGCTGTTCAGCTCCACCTTCAGCACGTTGTCCGAGGCGTTAGCCATGCCCATGCGGCTCGCCAGCACGTCCATATACATGTCCGGCACGTTCAGCTGGGTGCTGCTGTCGCACAGCAGGCGATGCACCACCGGCCCCAGGCAGGCTACGCCGCGCAGCCGCTGCGGCTCCAGGTAGGCCAATCGCACCGCCACGTTGGCGCCGAAGCGGAAGCCGAAGGCGCTCACCCGCTGATGATCCACCCACGGCACCGAGGCCAGCTGGATCAGCACCTGCTGGTGCAGGTAGCTGGAGTCCTGCGTCAGCTTCCATTTGCAGGAGGAGCCGATCGACGGCATGTCGAGCGTCAGCATGGCGATGCCGTGCGGCGCCAGGTAGTCGCGGAACAGGCGATGATAGTCGGTCTGCAGCGTATCGAGGCTGCCGCACATCAGCACCGTCGGGAACGGCGCTTCGCCCTTCTCCGGCATGTGCAGGAACCCGGTGACGCTGCCGCCGCCTTCGATGCGAAACTCCAGCTCTTTCAGCTGATACGGCAGCAGCAGCGCCGCCTCTTCGTACGCGCGGTTAGCCAGCATCTCCGCCTGTTCAGCCAGTTCGTCGCCCTTCAGGTGCGGGTAGCCGGCGATGCTGTACAGGCTTGCGGCCTTCAGCCAGTACTCGCCGCCGACCAGCGGATCCTGCTGCTCCGTCGCCCGCTGTTGCCACTGCATGCCCTGATGGATCCACTCGTAAATCCAGTTGCCGTTGCGGTAGCCCACCACGGTATCCAGCCGCTGCGGGTTGCTGCGCTCGGCGTCGGAGGCGGCGATGCGCGCCAGCACTTCGTGGATTTCGATCGGGCTGACGCCGCGCCAGGCCCACAGCAGCGGGTTCAGCATGCGGTACCAGCTGCCGGTGGTGTCGCCTTCCAATGCGGAATGCATGGCGGCGCTCACTTTGTTGCGCGCGCGCAGCACCAGCGTCGAGGTTTCAGGGTGTTTGAATTTGGGCTTGAAAAGAATTTCAGAAAGGTTGGCCTGTGCCATGGTAACAACAGCCTCCGTAAATCTGGCGATAGGCCGCAACAGGCCTACTTAACTGGAGGTAGTGTACCTAACTCTGGCGGGATAAACCAAGATAACGCAAACGCCCGGCATAACCGGGCGTCAGGCGGCTGACAAAGGAGGAAAAAGCGTGGTTTTTCCTCCTTTGTGGTCAACGGCCGAAAATCAATAAATTGATTTTCCTTATTTTTTATATCTTGCCTTCGGTAAGCCTGACAACGCCATCACGTTTATCCTTAAACAAACGCCCGACATAACCGGGCGTTGACTTGGAACTGGCTGAGCTTAGCGACCGCCGATAGGGGGAACGAAGCTGACGCCCATGTCCCACGGCTGCTCAATCCAGGTGTCCTGCGGGATGTCGATCACGTAGTCGTCCACCAGTGGACGGCCCGCCGGCTTGGCGAAGATGGTGACGAAATGCGCTTTCGGGTACATGTCGCGGATCGCTTTTGCGGTGCCGCCGGTATCCACCAGATCGTCCACCACGATGAAGCCTTCACCGTCGCCTTCGGCGCGCTTGAGCACTTTCATTTCGCGCTGGTTGTCATGGTCGTAGCTGGAAATGCAGACGGTATCCACATAGCGAATGCCCAGTTCGCGCGCCAGCAGGCCCGCCGGCACCAGGCCGCCGCGGCTGACGGCAATGATGCCGGTCCATTTGTCGGCAGGCAGCAGGCGGTGCGCCAGCTTGCGTGCATGTATTTGCAGCATATCCCAGGTAACAACGTATTTTTCGCTCATAGAATCGTGTCCCAGCCGGCTGGTGAAGCGGCTTACTTTATAGTTCAGGGGAAAAAAGGTTGCGCGAGATTATAGAGACTGGCCGCGTTGAATTCCAGCTGTACCGAGGAAAACCTCGCGATTTCCGCCGCGCGGCTTTTCGGTGATTGATGCTGAAAAAGCGAACGTTCCCGCCGCGAAGCCGTGTGATCAAGCGCTTAAACCGCACAATACGGGGCGCGCGCCGCCGGAAATAAAGTGATATTCTCTAACGATCGTGCCACGACGCACAGATACCCGCTCACCTCAACCGCGCGGCACGCCCGTCCTGTCGGAGCCTGCCGTCACAGGAGACTTATAGTGTCTGAATTGTCTCAGCTTTCGCCACAGCCGCTGTGGGATATTTTCGCCAAGATCTGTTCTATCCCGCACCCTTCTTATCATGAAGAAGCGCTGGCGCAGCACATCCTCACCTGGGCCAAAGAGAAGAACCTGCACGCCGAGCGCGATCAGGTCGGCAATATCCTGCTGCGCAAACCGGCCACCAAAGGCATGGAAAACCGCAAGCCGGTGGCGCTGCAGGCGCACCTGGACATGGTGCCGCAAAAGAATAACGACACCGTGCACGACTTCGCCAAGGATCCGATCCAGCCTTATATCGCCGGCGAGTGGGTGAAAGCGCGCGGCACCACGCTGGGCGCCGACAACGGCATCGGCATGGCCTCCGCCCTGGCGGTGCTGGCCGATGACAGCGTTGAGCACGGCCCGCTGGAAGTGCTGCTGACCATGACCGAAGAAGCCGGCATGGACGGCGCCTTCGGGCTGCAGCCAAACTGGCTGCAGGCAGACATCCTGATCAATACCGACTCCGAAGAAGAAGGCGAAATCTACATGGGTTGCGCCGGCGGTATCGACTTCATCACCACCCTGCCGCTGCAGCGCGAAGCGGTGCCGGCCGGCTACCAAACCCTGAAGCTGACCCTCAAGGGCCTGAAAGGCGGCCACTCCGGCGCCGAGATCCACGTCGGGCTGGGCAACGCCAACAAACTGCTGGCGCGCTTCCTGTTCGCCCATGCGGCGGCGCTGAACCTGCGCGTGCTGGATCTGAACGGGGGCACCCTGCGCAACGCCATTCCGCGTGAAGCCTCCGCGGTGGTTGCGGTGCCGGCGGAAAAAGCCGACGCGCTGAAAGCGCTGAGCCAGGAGTTCCTGGCGGTGCTGCAGAACGAACTCTCCGCCAAAGAGAAGAACATCACCGTGCTGCTGGAGCCGGCCACCAGCGCTTCGCAGGCGCTGAGCGCCGACAGCCAGCAACGCTTCCTGGCGCTGCTGAACGGCACGCCGAACGGCGTGATCCGCATGAGCGACGCGGTCAAAGGCGTAGTGGAAACCTCGCTGAACGTCGGCGTGGTCACCACCAGCGAAAACGAAGCGGAAATCATCTGCCTGATCCGCTCTCTGATCGACAGCGGCAAAGATTACGTGGTCGAGATGCTGACCGCGCTGGGCCAGCTGGCCGGCGCCAAGGTGGCGCCGAAGGGCGGCTACCCGGGCTGGCAGCCGGACGCCGACTCGCCGGTGATGCACCTGGTGCGCGAGCTGTATCAGGAGCTGTTCAACAAGACGCCGAACATCATGGTGATCCACGCCGGCCTGGAATGCGGTCTGTTCAAAAAGCCGTATCCAAACATGGATATGGTATCGATCGGGCCAACCATCACCGGCCCGCACTCGCCGGATGAGCAGGTGCATATCGAAAGCGTCGGTCTGTACTGGAAGCTGCTGACCTCGCTGCTGAAAGCGATCCCTGAGCGCGCGTAATCTGCGCGCTTAACGCAAAAAGCCGGCTAATCGCCGGCTTTTTTATTCCCAAGGCAGCGCCAGCTGCCGCTCCAGCTGCGGATCGAGCAGCGTCACATGTAGCCCCACCAGCCGCACGCCGCGCCCTTCACGCCGTTCGCGCCACGCCTGCCGCGCCACCGCCAGCAAATCCTGCTGATTCAACACCGGGAACACGTGCTCCTGGGTGGTTTGCTGAAAATCCTGAAACTTCAGCTTCACGCCCTGCCGGGCGATATGCAGATCCGGCTTCACCTTACGCAGCCGCATCTCCAGCTCGGGGTAGAGTTTGTCGATAATCAGCGTTTCGCAATCTTCCCAGTCGTGAATGTCCTCCGCCAGCGTGCGCTCCACGCCCACCGATTTACGCAGCCGCTCCGCCGAGATTTCGCGCCGATCGATGCCCTGACACCGCTCCCACAGCACCCGGCCGAACTTGCCGAAGCGCTTGAGCAGCTGCGCCAAATCGTATTGCTGCACGTCGGCGCAGGTGATAAGCCCCACTTCCTCCAGCCGTTTGGCGGTCACCTTGCCGACGCCGGGGATTTTGCTGAGCGGCAGCTGCTGCAAAAACGCCGGCACCTGCGCCGGGGTGATCACGTATTGCCCATTCGGCTTGTTCATCTCGGAAGCGATTTTGGCGAGAAACTTGATCGGCGCGACGCCGGCCGACGCAGTGAGATTCAGCTCATCGGCGATCGCCTGACGGATCTCCTGAGCGATCAGCGTCGCCGAGCCGTTGCATTGCGGGCTGTCGGTCACGTCGAGATAGGCTTCATCGAGCGACAGCGGCTCGATCAACGGGGTATAGCGGGCGAAGATTTCACGGATATGCAACGAAGCCTCTTTGTAGGCCGCCATGCGCCCCGGCAGCAGGGTGAGATGCGGACACAGCTTGAGCGCCATCGCCGTAGACATGGCGCTATGCACGCCGTAGCGCCGCGCCGGGTAGTTGGCGGTGCTGATCACCCCGCGCCGATCGGCGCTGCCGCCAATCGCCAGCGGGATATCGCGCAGGCTGGGATCGTCGCGCATTTCCACCGCCGCGAAGAAGCAGTCCATATCGACATGAATGATTTTACGCATCGCACCCTCCAGTAACACTGTATAAGTATACAGTCAGATACCGAAAGCTCAAGGCCGCAGGCTTCGATGAAAGCGCCGTTTCCGCCAGATATTTCCGCGTTGTTAAAAAAGCTTAATTTTTCAATAGTATGATTTCCGTCATCCCGTGCGGCTCACCACAACGATAACGACAAGGTACTCTACATGATCAGATTTTCTCATTGGCTGCTGGCTTCCGCGCTGTCGCTGAGCGCGTTGGCGGCCAGCGCCGCCACCGGTCACGCGCCGGCGATCGTCGCCCATCGCGGCGGCACCGCCGATGCGCCGGAAAACACCCGCATCGCCATCGAAACCGCGCTGAAAAACGGTGCCGACGCCATTTGGATCACCCTGCAAGAATCCAAAGACGGCGTCATCGTGCTGTATCGCCCCTCGGATCTGAAGGCGCTGACCAACCGGCAGGGCCCGGTCTCTGCCTATACCGCCGCGCAATTGGCCGAGACCGATGCCGGCTGGGCGTTCGCCAAAGGCGATGCGCATCCGTTCCGCGGCCAGGGCATCGGCATTCCGCGGCTGGACGAGGTGCTAAAGGCGTTTCCGCACGTCACCTTCTATCTGGACATCAAATCCCCGGACGCCGATCCGGCGCAGTTTGGCCAGGCGCTGCTGGCGACGCTGGAAAGCACCGACAGCCTGAACCGCACCCGCGTTTACTCTACCGATGCCAAATACCTGCAGGCGCTGCCGCCGGCCGTCCCGCGCTTTGAAAGCCGCGACGAGACCCGCACGCTGCTGGCCAACGTCACCATGGCGCACCAGTGCGATGTCAAACCGGACAACCGACAGCCGCGCTGGTATGGGCTGGAGCTGAAGCGCGAGGTGGAAGTGGTAGAGAAGTACACCCTCGGCGAAGGGCGCTCGAAGGCGTTTCTGACCTGGGATAAAGAGTCGATGGATTGCTTCCGCTCGCAGGGCCCGGCGCACATCATTCTGTTCGGCGTCAACACGCCGCAGGAGTATCAGCAGGCGCTGGCGCTGGGCGCCGACGGCGTGATGGTCAACTCGCCGGCCGAGGCGAATAGCTTCCGCAAGGCGAAATAAATAACCGGCTACGGCATAAGGCGGTTCGACATCCCACCTTATGCCCTTATGGCTTTCAACATCCGTTAGTGAGCAGGAACTACCTGGATGATGCCATTTTCATTGCGAACACTAAACCCAGCGCCGAATAGCCGGGCGGCAGGCTCAAGACCTTTATTTCGTTTATCCGGCGACAACAGCGTCACCGATACCCCATAAGACTTCCCGTCTTCGAATTTATAATTATCGTCGGGAATACACGTAGCTGCGGTGACCGCAGGCATCTCGTTATCCGTGAAGTGCTTGCCGAAGATAGCGTTGGCGTTGCCGATTTCTTCGATAATAACGCCGGCCAACCGCTCGTCCCCTTCAGGTTGAACCCGCACACAGACGTGGTTATCAACGACAGTGGCGTTGGCCAAGTAGTTTTTTGGCCTCGGATCGTTCATGTGCATGCAGCCGGCGAGCAGCAAAGCCAGAGTTCCAACCAAAATAATGCGGTTCATCCTGTTACCTCTGCTTAAGAAACTGAGAAAGCGTATATTCGTATTTTCTGGCGATCGTTTTATCCGTTACTCCCTGAAAATTCACGCCATTGTTAATCGCGCCCAGCCAGATAGTGTAACCATACTTCTTCAGGAACCAATAATCAGCGATGATAGAAGCTTGCTGTTCCATAGAGTAGTTATGCAATAGCTGTTTACCATCGAGTCGATATTTGTATTCAGCAGCCCAACTCAATAAACCTCGGGTTCTCACCCACATACCTTTTTGGTGCTGCCAGACATGGCTCATTTCGTGGATAAATACATGCTGGAAACCTGCAGCAGCCGTGGAAAAATCAGCCTTATACAAAGCTTGTCTAAACCAGACTTCTCCGTTGGGCGCCATCGCCGTTCTGCTGGCTTGCAATCCAAACGGCAGATAGCTATCGCAGTGGACAAACACCTTCTCATAGAAAACTGACCTGCCAAACACGGAACGGGCCAAATTAATTTCACCCACCGTTAACACCCGTTTTATCCCTTCTTGTTGTTCCATCCTGGAACTCCCTGAATCCAAAAGAAACCTAATGAGACGACATTTTAACCAACCGAGCCAACGAGCTAACCAACTGAGAAGCAACAGAAAAATCCGGATGTTTTTAAAATGAGAGCTGTATCAACCTTAAGACCTAAAGCTTGATAAGAACAAAATAGAGGATGTACATTTTTCCTATCAAATAAAAAACCCGGCCAAGGCCGGGTTTTCGCTTCGCTACAGAATGCGGTGCTTGTCCAACTGCTCGCGCCGCTGCGCCGCTTTGGCTTCGCGCTTTTTGCGCGCATCGCACGGCTCCGGGCAGTCGCAGACTTTCTCCATGCCCAGCGCGGTGATGCCGCCGCAGCTGCCCTGCAGGCTTTTGCGTTTGAACACGTAACCCAGCGACATCCCGCCGACGATCAGCAGGAACAACACGAAGGTAGCGGCGAATACCGTCAACATAGCAACCTCACGAACGCTTTTTCAGATAGGGTTTGAACGCGTCCGAATAACGCTCCTCAAACCCGTCGGCGGTTTTCACGATCATGAACACCGGGATACCGAGCAGGTTGGCCAGCGCCATGCCGCGCTCTGGCCCCATCACGTTCAGGCCGGTGGACAGGCCGTCGGCGGTCATGCAGGTCGGGCTCAGCACGGTGATCGACACCAGCCGATGATGGATCGGCCGCCCGGTGACCGGATCGATGGTGTGCGAATAGCGCACCCCGTCCTGTTCGAAGTAGTTGCGATAGTCACCCGAGGTGGCGATCGACATCTCCCCCGGCTGGATCACCAGCTGCGCCTGCTGCTGCGCGCCGGCGGTCGGGCGCTCGATGGCAATGCGCCACGGCTTTTGCTCGCCGTTGCGCCCGCGGGTACGAACTTCACCGCCGATATCCACCATGTAGTCTTTCACGTGTTGCGATTGCAGATACTCCGCCACCACGTCCACGCCGTATCCTTTGGCAATCGAAGACAGGTCGACATACAGCTCGGGGATGCTTTTCACCAGCGCGCTGCCCTGCACCGACAGCTTGTCGGCGCCGGTCCAGGCGCGGCGGTGCTCCAGTTCCGCCTCGCTCGGCACTTTGTCCGGTCGCCCTTCCGGGCCGAAACCCCATAGGTTGACCAGCGGCCCGACGGTCACGTCCAGCGCGCCATCGGTGACGCGGTTGATGCGCAGCGCTTCGCGCACCACTTCGGCGGTGGCCGGCGAAACCGGGAACGGCCGGTCAATGTCGCGGCTGGCGTTGAAGCGGCTTAGCTCGGAATCCGGCCGGTAGGTGGACATCTGATCGTTCACCTGTTCCAGCCGTTTGTCGATCTCCGCCTGCATCTCGCGCGCCGACGGCGTATCGTCGCCGGTCACGTAACGGATCGAATACGAGGTGCCCATGGTTTTACCCGTCAGATCCACCTGTTCCGGCCCGCAGCCGGTCAGCAGCAGGGTGGCGCTCAGCGCCACGCCCGTCAGCCAGTTCTTCGTCGCCAATGCGCGCAATTTAGCCACCAAAGTCATCCAGCATGATGTTTTCGTCTTCGACGCCCAGATCTTTGAGCATCTTGATCACCGCGGCGTTCATCATCGGCGGCCCGCACATGTAAAACTCGCAGTCTTCCGGCGCCGGGTGGTTCTTCAGGTAGTTCTCCAGCAGAACATTATGGATAAAGCCGGTGTAGCCGGTCCAGTTATCTTCCGGCTGCGGATCCGACAGCGCCACGTGCCAGGTGAAGTTTTCGTTCTCCGCCTGCAGCTGGTTGAAGTCGTCTTCATAGAACATCTCGCGCAGCGAACGCGCGCCGTACCAGAAAGTGATCTTGCGCTTCGAGTTCAGACGCTTGAGCTGATCGAAGATGTGCGAGCGCATCGGCGCCATGCCCGCGCCGCCGCCGATAAAGATCATTTCGGCGTCGGTGTCCTTGGCGAAGAACTCGCCGAACGGCCCGGAGATGGTTACCTTATCGCCCGGCTTCAGCGACCAGATATAGGAAGACATGATGCCCGGCGGCACGTCCGGATTGTTCGGCGGCGGCGTGGCGATACGCACGTTGAGCATGATGATGCCCTTTTCTTCCGGGTAGTTGGCCATCGAGTAGGCGCGCACCGTGGTGTCGTTCACCGTCGAGCGGTAGCGGAACAGGTTGAACTTGTCCCAGTCGCCGCGATACTCCTGCGGCACGTCGAAGTCGGCGTAGCTGATGTCGTGCGCCGGCGCTTCGATCTGGATGAAACCGCCCGCGCGGAACGGCACGTCTTCCCCATCGGGGATCTTCAGCTTCAGCTCTTTGATAAAGGTGGCTTTGTTATCGTTGGAGATAACTTCGCATTCCCATTTCTTCACGCCGAAGATCTCTTCCGGTAGCTCGATCTTCAGGTTCTGCTTCACGTTCACCTGGCACGCCAGGCGGCAACCCTCTTTCGCTTCGCGCTTGTTGATGTGCGAGAGCTCGGTCGGCAGGATATCGCCGCCGCCCTCTTTGATCACCACCCGGCACTGGCCGCAGGAGCCGCCGCCGCCGCAGGCCGAGGAGACGAAGATCCCTTGGCTGGAGAGCACGTTGAGCAGCTTGTCGCCCGCCGGCGCATGGAAGCTCTTATCCAGATCGCCGTTGATTTCCACCGCGATGTCGCCGGTGTTCACCAGCTTCGATTTGGCGAACAGGATCAGCAACACCAGCACCATCACGATGGCGGTGAACATCGCTACGCCTAAAATAATTTCCATAAATTCTTCCCGCCTTTACAACTGAACACCGGAGAAGGACATGAAGCCCAGCGCCATCAGTCCGGTGGTGATAAAGGTAATGCCCAGGCCGCGCAGCCCTGCCGGCACGTTGGCATACTTGAGTTTTTCGCGGATCCCCGCCATGGCGACGATCGCCAGCATCCAGCCGGTGCCGGAACCGATGCCGTACACCACCGATTCGGCGAAGTTGTAGTCGCGCTGCACCATGAAGGACACGCCGCCGAAGATGGCGCAGTTCACGGTGATGAGCGGCAGGAAGATGCCGAGCGCGTTATACAGCGACGGGAAGAAGCGATCGAGGATCATCTCCAGAATCTGCACCAGCGCCGCGATCACGCCGATGAAGGTGATGAAGTTGAGGAAGCTCAGATCGACGCCTTCCACCAGCGCGCCGTCGCGCAGGATCAGGTTGTAGACCAGGTTGTTCACCGGCACCGAAATGCCGAGCACGATGGTCACCGCGATGCCCAGGCCAAAGGCGGTCGAGACCTTCTTCGAGACCGCCAGGAAGGTACACATCCCGAGGAAGAACGCCAGCGCCATGTTCTCGACGAACACCGCGCGCACAAACAGGCTGATATAGTGTTCCATCGGCCTTTACTCCTTTTCGATCTGCGCCGGCTTCAGGGTGCGCAGCACCCAGATCAGCAGGCCGATGATGAAGAACGCGCTCGGCGCCAGCAGGAACAGGCCGTTCGGCTGATACCAGCCGCCGTTCTGCACCGTTTCCAGCACCGGCACGCCAAACAGCTTGCCGGAGCCGATCAGCTCGCGCAGGAAACCGACCAGCACCAGGATCACCCCGTAGCCCAGCCCGTTGCCGATGCCGTCCATAAAGCTCTCGATCGGCGGCGACTTCATGGCGTAGGCCTCGGCGCGCCCCATCACGATGCAGTTGGTGATGATAAGGCCGACGAACACCGACAGCTGCTTGGAGATCTCGAACGCATAGGCGCGCAGCAGCTGATCGACCACGATCACCAGCGAGGCGATGATCGCCATCTGCACGATGATGCGCACGCTGTTGGGAATATGGTGACGGATCAGCGAGATGAAGAAGCTGGAGAACGCGGTCACCAGCGTCACCGCAATGGTCATCACCACCGCCGTCTCCAGCTTGGTGGTCACCGCCAGCGCCGAACAGACGCCCAGCACCTGCAGGGCGATCGGGTTATTGTCGAACAGCGGCCCCAGCAGAACCCGCTTTATCTCTTTGGAATCAGCCATTTTTCAGCGCTCCTTCACGAACTTTTTTCAGGAACGGGCCGAAGCCGTGCTCGCCCAACCAGAAATCAAACGTATGCTGCACGCCGTTGGAGGTCAGCGTGGCGCCGGACAGGCCATCTACCCCGTGCACATCCCCCTGGCGCGCGCCGCCTTTCACCACGCGGATCGCCGGCTGGCCGTTATCGTCGAACAGCTGCTTGCCGACCCACTGCTGACGCCAGGACGGGTTCTCGACCTCACCGCCCAGCCCCGGGGTTTCCCCCTGGTCGTAGTAGGTGATGCCCTTGACCGTGTTGCCGTCGTTATCCAGCGCCACGAAGGCGTACATCATCGACCACAGACCGGTGCCGTACACCGGCAGCACAATCTTGTTCACCTGGCCGCTTTCATCGCGCACCAGGTAGATTTCCGCCTGGTTGCTGCGGCGCTTGATGCCGGCCGGATCGTCGCCCGCCGCCAGCGCCACGCTTTTGGCGTCGTCGCGCAGCGCAGCGCCCAGATCGAACGCCGCCGCTTTGCCGGCGACAAACTCGCCGCTGTTCAGATCCACCAGGCGCGGTTCGATGCGCTCGCTGTACAGGCGCTTGACCTGCTCGCTCTCCATTTTCGGCTGCAACAGGCCGGCTACGTCGAGAATATTGCGCTGCTTATCGAGCAGCTTTTGCTCCTGCTGTTTGGACTTCAGGCCGACGGCGGAGCCAGCCACCACCACTGAACACACCAGACACAGCAGCAGCACTACCAGCAGCGTTTTACCGATGCCGTCATTTTTCGCTTCATTCGCCACGGGCTTGTCTCCGCTTGATGTTGGCCTGCACCACCAGGTAATCGAACAGCGGCGCGAACAGGTTGGCGAACAGGATCGCCAGCATCATGCCTTCCGGATAGGCGGGGTTGACCACCCTAATCAGCACGCACATCACGCCGATCAGAATGCCGTACCACCATTTCCCCTTATTGGTGAAGGAGGCTGAAACCGGGTCGGTCGCCATAAAGATCATGCCGAAGGCGAAGCCGCCCAGCACCAGATGCCAGTACCACGGCATGGCGAACATCGGGTTGGTGTCCGAACCGATGGCATTGAACAACAGGGCGGAAGCCACCATGCCGAGCATTACGCCGGCGACGATGCGCCAGGAGGCCACGCGGCCGAACAGGATAATCGCCCCGCCGATCAGGATCATCAGCGTGGACACCTCACCGATCGAGCCGGGAATATTGCCGAGGAAAGCGTCCATCCAGCTGATGGACTGGCCGGTGGCGACGTTGCTCAGGCCGTGCGCCCCGCCCGCGCTCCACTGCGCCAGCGGCGTCGCGCCGGAGAAACCGTCTGCGGAAGTCCACACCAGATCGCCGGAGATCTGCGCCGGATAGGCGAAGAACAGGAAGGCGCGGCCGGCCAGCGCCGGGTTGAGGAAGTTGCGCCCGGTGCCGCCGAAGATCTCTTTGGCCACCACCACGCCGAAGGTGATGCCCAGCGCGGCCTGCCACAGCGGCAGGGTCGGCGGCACGATCAGCGCGAACAGGATGGACGTGACGAAGAAGCCTTCGTTGACCTCATGCTTGCGGATAATGGCGAACAGCACTTCCCAGAAGCCGCCGACGACGAACACCACGGCGTAGATCGGCAGGAAGTAACAGGCGCCCAGCACCATCTTGCTGACCCAGCCGGCGTCGGCCGCCAGCGAGGCGCCGAGCCACTGCGCCAGGCGATAATGCCAGTCGCCCGCCAGCACCTGTTGCAGCGCGTCGCCGCTGTACAGATGGTGCAGCGCCGGGATCGCCTGCTGGCCGACGTTGTACATGCCCCAGAACATCGCCGGGAACACCGCCAACCACACCAGGATCATCATGCGTTTCAAATCGATGGCGTCGCGCACGTGCGAAGCGCCGCGCGTCACCGTGCCGGGGGTATAAAACACCGTGGTGGTCGCTTCATACAGCGGGTACCACTTTTCCAGTTTGCCGCCCGGCGTGAAGTGATGCTCTATCTTCTCGAAATAATTCTTCAGGCCCATCGGTTATCCTTCCTGCTCAATCTTGGTCAGCACCTCGCGCAGCACCGGCGCGTACTCATACTTGCCGGGGCAAACGAAGGTGCACAGCGCCAGATCTTCCTCGTCCAGCTCCAGACAACCCAGCGCCTGCGCGCTGTCGCTGTCGCCCGCCAGCAGATCGCGCAGCAGCAGCGTCGGCAAAATATCCAGCGGCATCACCCGCTCGTAGTTGCCGATCGGCACCATGGCGCGCTCGCCGCCGTTGGTGGTGGTCGAGAAGGCGAACAGTTTGTTCTTCAGGAAATGGCCCAGCGTGGTGCGGGTAATGGAGAACTTGTTCGGCGACGGCACGATCCAGCCGAACAGCTCTTTGTCGCGCCCTTCTTCCAGCACCGACACCTGCGAGTGGAAACGGCCCAGCCAGGCGTTCGGCCCGGCTGCGTGCATGCCGTTCAGCACCGAACCGGAGATCACCCGGTTCTCGCCCTCTTTCAGGCGGCCGGCGGTCAGCTCATCGAGGCTGGCTCCCAGACGAGTGCGCAGCAGCGCCGGCTGCGTCACCTGCGGCCCGGCCAGCGCCACGACCCGGCGGGTGTCGAGCTTGCCGGTGGTGAACAGCGTGCCGATGGCGATCGCGTCCTGGTAACCGATGTGCCAAACGGTTTTCTTCAGGCTGACCGGTTCGAGGAAGTGAATGTGGGTGCCTGCCAACCCGGCGGGATGTGGGCCAGCGAATTCGCTGTAGGCGATCTGCGGGCCGCTCTGCTGGCCAACTGAGGCGCCGGCGGCATGGCACACGTGCACCTTGCCTGCCGTCAGGCGCGCCAGCACCACCAACCCGGCGTTGAACGCCGCCTGCTGCTCGGCGATGATCACCTGCGGATCGGCGGCCAACGGCTGGGTGTCCATAGCGGTGACGAAAATGGCGCGCGGTTCGCTGCCGGGAGCCGGCGTCTTGCTGAACGGACGGGTGCGCAGCGCGGTCCACAGTCCGCTGGCGATCAGTTCGCTTTCGACCTGTTCGCGCGGCAGCTGGCTCAGTTCACCCAGCGGGTAGTGCGCGAACTCGAGCTGATCGTCGCCGCCGTTTTCCAGCGCAATCACCACCGATTGCAATACGCGCCGCTCGCCGCGGTTAATCGCGGCGATGCGGCCACTGGCGGGTGCCGTGAAGAAAACCCCGGGGTTTTTCTTGTCTTCGAACAACGCCTGGCCTTTCTTAACGGTATCGCCTTCCTGCACCAGCATGGAGGGGCGCATTCCGACATACTCTTCCCCAAGCAGGGCGACATGCTGAATGTTCGGGCCATCTTGGATCGCCTGAACCGGAACCCCGGCTATCGGCAGATCTAACCCTTTTCTGATCTTAATCATAGGATTTATACGATGTAGTTTGGTTTACACGTCTGACCGGCCCCAGAGGCGGGTGCGGACGATGCCAGGATTGCCGGGCAGTGCGCATGGCGGCACGCCCAACATGAACTTTCTCGCAGTGAATATATGGGGTAACGCGCATTCCCTTGATTCCCCCCTTTCCGTTGTTTGCGTGATAATCGATGTGTTAACGGCCTGTAGCCAAATAACCACCAAAACGGCCGGGTTATATGCCATAATCCCTGCCGCTTCAATCGCTACCGCGCGTTAAATTGAAGAGGGAATATTAACATTGTTCGCAACATTGTTCTGCGTTCCGTCGTGACTTGGGTCAAGCAAACGCAATTAAATTTCGCCGGTTTTTCACTACTTATCGTTAAAATCTGCCGGTCATTTCACTTTTATCGAGCTTTGTCGTTTTTTTATACATATCACGTATTGCTAAAAATAAACGCGCTGGTAATCTGGCGGTGTTTTGCAGCAGTAAAAACAATAATCAGTGGCATGCTGGCCAGGTTGATTGCGCCGGCAGATAAATATAAGCAGGAATTATAATGAGCAAAATCGCGCTGTTGTTTGCGATGCTTGTTTCTATGCCGATGATCACGGCCTGCAGCGCCAGCGAGCAGGTACCCGAAGCGCCGGTAGTTAAACAGCAATTATTGGGTTCGCCGGTCTATATTCAGATCTTCAAAGAGGAACGCAAGCTGGAATTGTATGCCAGAATGGGCAATGAATTCCGCCTGGTCAACACGTTCCCGATCTGTAATTTCTCCGGCGGGCTGGGTCCTAAACGTCGTGAAGGCGACTTTAAAAGTCCTGAAGGCTTTTATAGCGTTGACGCGCGCCATCTGAAACCCGACAGCAAGTATTATCGGGCGATCAATATCGGTTTTCCTAACGATTACGATAAGTCGCAGGGCTATTCCGGCGCTTATCTGATGATCCACGGCGAATGTAAATCGATCGGCTGTTACGCGATGACCAACACCTATATGGATGAGATCTATCGCTACGTCGAAGCCGCCTTCGCCTATGGCCAAAGCCGCGTCGACATCAGCATCTACCCGTTCCGCATGACCGAACAGAACCTGAAACGCCATGCGTCATCCAGCTATATCGCCTTCTGGCGCCAGCTGAAGCCGGGCTACGATTACTTCGCGAAGAACCGCCAACCGCCGACAATGGGCGTGGTCAATGGCCAGTACGTCTTGGGTCAACCGCTGATGAGCAGCGGCGGCATGATGACGCAGTACGCGTCAGCCAGCCCGACGCCCAACACCAACCCCTTCGCTCAGAACAAGCCGCTCACCGAAGTGAAATAACGCGAACTCGCCTGGCTCAATCTTGTGCCAGGTTTCGTTGGCGGTCAGCGGTTGGGTGGCGATCACCGTGACCACATCGTTCGGTGTGGTCTGCTGCTGAAAATCAATCTCCACGTCCTGATCAAGCAGCGTCGCCTTGCCGAACGGCGCGCGGCGCGTGATCCAATACAGGTTGGTGGAGCAATACGCCATCACGAAGCGCCCGTCCGACAACAGCATATTGAACACCCCTTTCTTGCGCAGCTGGCTCGCCAACAGGCCAATGTAGCGGAATACCGCCGGCCACTGGCTCGGGGTGCGCGGGTATTTCAACGCCAGCTGATGCAGCAGCCAGCAAAACGCGTATTCGCTGTCGGTCTGGCCGACCGGGCGGAACGTGCCGGTATCCAGCTGGCGATAGCCTTTCAATTGGCCGTTGTGCGCGTAGGTCCAGTTGCGGCCCCACAGTTCGCGGGTGAACGGATGGGTGTTTTCCAGCGCCACTTCGCCGCGGTTGGCCTGGCGAATATGGGACACCACCGCGCAAGACTTGATCGGATAGTCCTGCACCAGGCGGGCGATCGGCGAGTTGAAGCTCGGCTGCGGATCCTTGAATGTACGGCAGCCGTTCCCTTCATAGAAGGTAATGCCCCAGCCATCCTTATGCGGCCCGGTGCGGCCGCCGCGCTGTACCAGGCCGGTAAAGCTGAAGCAGATATCGGTCGGTACGTTTGCGCTCATCCCGAGCAGTTCACACATCGCCAGCACTCCTTAACCACACTGACACAGGCTGTGCGGGCGCGGCATATATGCGGCGCCCGCAGTCTTATTCATGGGGAGCTGCAGCCCCCCGAAGGCTATTACGCCTTAACCATCTCTTTTTCGATCAGCTGAATCAAGATGTGAATCGCTTTAATGTGGATCTCCTGGATGCGATCGGCGTAGCCGAAGTGCGGCACGCGAATTTCCACATCGGCGGAACCCGCCATCTTGCCGCCGTCCTTGCCGGTCAGGGTGATCACTTTCATCCCCTTGGCGCGCGCCGCGTCGATGGCCTTGATGATGTTGCCGGAGTTGCCGGAGGTGGAAATGCCCAGCAGCACGTCGCCTTCGCGGCCCACCGCTTCCACATAGCGCGAGAACACATACTCATAGCCGAAGTCGTTGCTGACGCAGGACAGGTGGCTCACGTCCGAGATGGCAATCGCCGGGTAGCCCGGGCGGTTTTCGCGGTAGCGGCCGGTCAGCTCTTCGGCGAAGTGCATCGCGTCGCAATGGGAACCGCCGTTGCCGCAGGAAATCACTTTACCGCCGGCTTTGAAGGAATCCGCCAGCAGCACCGCCGCGCGTTGGATGGCGTCGATGTTGGCGTCGTCATTGATAAATTTCGCCAGGGTATCAGCCGCTTCGTTCAGTTCACTGCGAATAAGGTCGTGGTACATGAGGAACCTCTTGTTATCGTCAAATCTTCCGCTCCGCAGTGTACCGGATCGCGGAAACAGCGAGAAGCATTCTCAGCCAAACAGCGCGCCGGTTAAGGAAGCGGAGAGGTTTTTGATGATTGGTGCTGTCAGTTTGTGACCTGAGTTGTAATTAAACTGTAAACGCATTGATAAAAATTCTGCCTTGTACTAAAACCTATTACATACACACAACAGGTCAGACCTCTTACTACTTCGGAGCTTCTTATGATGGTTCTTAGTATTGTCGTTTTACTGGCGCTCCTCGGCGTGGTGTTCTACCACCGAGTGAACCTTACCCTCAGCAGCCTGATCCTGGTGGCGTACACTGCCGCCATGGGCGCGATCGGCCTGTGGAGCTTCTGGCTGTTGCTGCCGCTGGCGATCGTGCTGCTGCCGCTGAACCTTTCCTCTGTGCGTCGCTCTCTGCTCTCCGCGCCGGCGCTGCGCGCCTTCCGCAAGGTGATGCCGCCGATGTCCACCACCGAGAAGGAAGCGATCGACGCGGGCACTACCTGGTGGGAAGGCGATCTGTTCCGCGGTGCGCCGGACTGGAACAAACTGCACAGCTACCCGAAACCACGCCTGACGGAAGAAGAGCAGGCGTTTATCGACGGCCCGGTGGAAGAAGCCTGCCGCATGGCCAACGACTTCCAGATCACCCATGAACTGGCCGATCTGCCGCCTGAACTCTGGGCATACCTGAAAGAACACCGTTTCTTCGCGATGATCATCAAGAAAGAGTACGGCGGCCTGGAATTCTCCCCTTACGCTCAGGCGATGGTGCTGCAAAAACTGGCCGGCGTTTCCGGCATCCTGGCGATCACCGTCGGCGTGCCAAACTCCCTCGGCCCGGGCGAACTGCTGCAGCATTACGGTACCGAAGAACAGAAAAACCACTATCTGCCGGGCCTGGCGCGCGGCGACGAGATCCCTTGCTTCGCGCTGACCAGCCCGGAAGCGGGTTCCGATGCCGGCGCGATCCCGGACGTGGGCACCGTGTGCATGGGCGAATGGCAAGGCAAGCAGGTGCTGGGCATGCGCCTGACCTGGAACAAGCGCTACATCACGCTGGCGCCGGTCGCCACCGTGCTGGGTTTGGCATTCAAACTGCATGACCCTAACCGCCTGCTGAGCGACAACGAATCCCCGGGCATCACCTGTGCGCTGATCCCGACCAGCACGCCGGGCGTGGAAATCGGCAACCGCCACTTCCCGCTGAACGTGCCGTTCCAGAACGGCCCGACCCGCGGCACCGACGTGTTCGTGCCGATCGATTACATCATCGGCGGGCCGAAAATGGCCGGCCAGGGCTGGCGCATGCTGGTTGAATGTCTGTCGGTCGGTCGCGGCATCACCCTGCCGTCCAACTCCACCGGCAGCCTGAAATCCATCGCCCTGGCGACCGGCGCCTACGCGCACATTCGCCGTCAGTTCAAGATCTCCATCGGCAAGATGGAAGGGATCGAAGAGCCGTTGGCGCGCATCGCCGGCAACACCTATGTGATGGACGCCGCCGCTTCGCTGATCACCTATGCACTGGTGCAGGGCGAGAAACCGGCCGTGCTGTCGGCCATCGTCAAATACCACTGTACGCACCGCGGCCAGCAGTCGATCGTTGACGCCATGGACATCGCCGGCGGTAAAGGCATCATGCTGGGCGAATCCAACTTCCTGGCTCGCGCTTATCAGGGCGCACCGATCGCCATCACGGTGGAAGGCGCGAACATCCTGACCCGCACCATGATGATCTTCGGTCAGGGCGCGATCCGCTGCCATCCTTATGTGCTGGATGAAATGGCGGCGGCGCAGAACAACGATCTGAACGCCTTCGATAAATCGCTGTTCGGCCACCTGGGCCACGTCGGTAGCAACAAGGTACGCAGCTTCTGGCTGGGTCTGACCAACGGCCGCACCAGCGCCACGCCAACCAAGGACGCGACCCGTCGTTACTATCAGCAGTTGAACCGCCTGAGCGCCAACCTGGCGTTGCTGTCGGACGTTTCCATGGGCGTGCTGGGCGGCAGCCTGAAGCGCCGCGAGCGCATCTCCGCTCGCCTGGGGGATATCCTCAGCCAGATGTACCTGGCTTCCGCCGTGCTGAAACGCTTTGACGACGAAGGCCGTCAGAAAGAAGATCTGCCGCTGGTACATTGGGGCGTGCAAGACAGCCTGCATAAAGCCGAACAGGCGCTGGATGATCTGCTGCGCAACTTCCCGAACCGCTTTATCGCCGGCGCGCTGCGCTTCGTGGTCTTCCCGTTCGGCCGCGTGCATACCGCACCGTCCGATCGCCTGGATCATCAGTTGGCCAAGATCCTGCAGGTGCCTTCCGCCACCCGCAGCCGTCTGGGGCGCGGCCAGTACCTGACGCCGAGCGAGCATAACCCAATCGGCCTGCTGGAAGCGGCGCTGGCCGACGTGATGGCCGCTGAGCCGATTCACGAACGCCTGTGCAAGGCAGCCGGCAAAAACCTGCCGTTCACCCGTCTGGATCGTTTGGCGGAGCGCGCGCTGGAAGAAGGCAAGATCAGCGCCGACGAGGCGAAGATCCTGGTGAAAGCCGAAGAGAGCCGCCTGCGCTCCATCAACGTAGACGACTTCGCGCCGGACGCGCTGGCGGCCGCCAAGCCGGAAAAGCCGGCGGCGCAGTCTAAGCGCCAGCAGCAGACCGAAGCGGCTTAAGGTTCACTTCACGCATCCAAGGGGCGATCATCATCGCCCCTTTTTCTTTTGCTTTCATGACAAACTGCGCACCGCGCCGCAGGTTGGCGCAACGGCGGATTTAACGGGAAGGAAGTTCGGGTAGACTGCGCCGCGGGTGCTCTGGATCTTTCTGTCCGGCGCCTTGGCAAAGGAGAGAAAGAGAAAGGCCCCGAGTCGATATTATCAACCCGAGGCCACTCTGATGCCAAGCAACATCAGGTTAGCCTCTTACCCGCCGCAAGGCAAGGATAGGGAGGTCAAAAATGCAGCAAAAACGGGTCGTGCTTAAACTGGTGATCGTCTGTATGACGCTGATCGCGTTCATCTGGCTCACCCGCGGTTCGCTGTGCGAACTGCGCATCAGGTTGGGAGACTCGGAGGTTGCGGCCACTTTGGCTTACGAATCCGAACGGTAAGGCAACCCAACGGCGGGGTTCGCCCCGCCCGTTGGCTGATGATGTCAGGCAGGATCCACGAGCACCCGCCTTTTCAGCCTTGCTGACGAATACGCGCCAACAGCGCATCGATATGCTCGATCTGCGGCGCATTGACGATCAGCGTGCGCCCCAAGCCCAGCGCATGACGCTGACAGCCGAGGCGCATGTCGGCGTCGGCGATGCTGTCCAGATCGGCGACGTGCGCCAGGCCGATAGTGCGCCGAATCAGCTCGGTACCGCAGTACCCTATCGCATCAGTCCAGACCTGCAGCAGGAACTGCTCGGCGTAACCCGGCGTCGCCAGCGCCGCATCGCGGCTTTGCTGATGGCACAGCGCCAGGAAACGATCGGCAAAGATCAGCCACAGCTCGCGCACATCCTGCAGACGCTGCTCGCGCCCGGCGGCGGCGTCGCGCGGCCCGAACAGCCCAGGCTGGCCGCAATAGTTGAGCAGCAGGTTGCCTAACGCAGTGCCGACATCAAAACCGATCGGGCCGTAGAAACCGAATTCAGCGTCGATCGCTTTCAATCGCCCTTCCGCCACGAAGATCGAACCGCTGTGGATATCCCCATGCAACAACGCCTCCGCCTTGCTGAGGAAGCGGTGTTTCAGGCCGGCGACCGCCAGCTTCAGCGGCGCATCCTCACGCAGCGCCTGCACCTGCGGCAACAGCGCCGCCTCGAACTGATTGCGCTCATGGTCGATATAGGGATCGGTAAAGAACAGATCTTCGGTGATCTGGCACAGCTCGGGGTTGGTGAAGCGGCTGACTTCCGCCTTTTTCTGCTGCGCCGGCTGATAAAAATCGGAGGTGTGAAACAACGTCTGCGCCAGGTATTCCGCCAGCTGCCCGGCCGCCAGCGGATGATAGTTCCCCTGCACCAGTTCACTGCGCCAGATGCGATGATCGGAGAGATCTTCCTGCACCATCACCGCCAACTCGGGATCGTGATGCAAGACTTTTACCGTATGCCGCGGGCAGAAACCGCCGTGGATCAACAGCGTTTCCGCTTCGATGCGCGCCCGATCCAACGTCAGCGGCCAGGATTCGCCCACGCAGCGCACGTAGGGCAGCGCCTGTTTGACGATCACCCGGCTCACGCCTTCGCGATCGCGGATCTTGAACACCAGGTTCAGGTTGCCGTCGCCGATCTCGTCGGCGCTGACCAGCGCCTGCGGATCGGCCACCTGCCCGTATTGGCGGGCGTATTCAACGGCATCGGCAGCCGTAAACGTACGATAAAGCGACATTCCCCAACCCCTCTGTTCTCTCTCGCTGCCCCCAGCGATTCTGTTTATTTAGACGTAAAAGCATTTGGACGTCTATACATCTGGAAGTCATGTTGGCAGAATAGCGTTTCAGATGCAATAACCTCGCAACAAGGAATTAACCGCCGATGCAAGCGCTTAACACCACCAGTTTGACCCTGCAGGACAACCGCCTTTGGATCCTCGATCAGCAAGCCCTGCCGCAGGAAAAGCGGTGGCGCGCTTGCGACAGCGTGGAGGAGTTGGTCGGGCACATTCACAGCCTGCGGGTGCGCGGCGCACCGCTGATCGGGCTGTCCGCCAGCCTGTTGTTGGCGCTGCTGGCGGAGCGCGGTCTGCCGCGCGCCGAGCTGGAGCAGGCGCTGCACACGCTGCGCGCCGCCCGCCCGACGGCGGTTAACCTGATGAACAATCTGGATCGCATGAAGCTGGCGCTGGCGGAGTCTGACTGGGCGCCGGCGATGGTGAACGAAGCGCTGCGGTTGGTGGAGGAAGATCGCCTGCTGTGCGATCGCATCGCCGATCGCGGCGCTGGTCTGGTCAAGCCCGGCAGCCGCCTGCTGACCCACTGCAATACCGGCGGGTTGGCCACCGCCGGCGTCGGCACCGCCATCGGCGTGCTGCTGCGCGCCCACCAGCAGGGCAAGGTGCAACAGGTATGGGTCGATGAAACCCGGCCGCTGCTGCAGGGCGGCCGTCTGACCGCCTGGGAACTGGGCGAGCTGGGCATTCCCTATCGCCTGATCTGCGATTCGATGGCCGCCAGCCTGATGGCGCAGGGCCAGGTCGATGCGGTGTGGGTCGGCGCGGATCGCATCGCCGCCAACGGCGACGTCGCCAACAAGATTGGCACTTACAGCCTGGCGGTGCTGGCGCACTACCATAGCATTCCATTCTACGTGGCTGCCCCGCATACCACCCACGATCCGCACTGTCCGGACGGCGCCGCCATCCCGATCGAGCAACGCGCGGCGGCCGAAGTCACCGGCGTTTCAGGCAGCTTCGGCGCCTGCCAGTGGGCGCCGGCCGAGGCGCCGGTCTACAATCCGGCGTTCGACGTCACGCCGGCAAAACTCATCAGCGGGTGGGTGTTCGACAGCGGCGTGATCACGCCGCAACAGGTTGAAGCGGGGATCTTCCGGCGGACGCTGGGTTAACGCCCGCCGGTTAACGATCAGTCCAGACGCGGATAGGCATCGGCGATCTTGTCGCCGGTGAAATGCGCCACCCAGCCTTCCGGGTTGTCGAACACCCGGATCGCGGTAAAGTGCGGCGCCGAGCCCATATCGAACCAGTGGCGGGTGTTGGCCGGCACCGAGATCAGATCGTTCTTTTCGCACAGGATCTGGAAGATCTTGCCGTCCAGATGCAGGCAAAACAGCCCCGCCCCTTCAACGAAAAAGCGCACTTCATCCTCGCCGTGCGTGTGTTCGGACAGGAATTTTTCCCGCAGCGCCTGACGCTGCTCGTGGTCCGGCCGCATGCTGATCACGTCCCAACTCTGGTAGCCCTTTTCCGCCACCAGCCGGTCGATCTCATGCTGGTAGGCGGCGATCACCGCCTCCGGCTGCGGATTGTCGCCCAGCTCGCGATCCGCCTGCCAACGCTCAAAACGCACGCCGATCTGCGCCAGCTGGCGCTGGATTTCCTGCGCGTCGCGGCTCTGCCACAGCGGCTGCTGCGGCGCTGTATCACTGAAAATGGTCAATCCACTCATGAGACAAACTCCCCTAAATCGATGTGATCAAAACGGCTGACCTGCGGATGCCGGCTCTGTGCGTCCGCCTCATCGCGGATCAGCTGGCAGGTATGCCAGCCGGCGGCCTGCGCCGCGTCCAGCTCCTGGTGGATATCGGACAGGAACAGCAGTTCGTCGGGCGCGATGCCGATAGCCTGCGCAATGTTGCGGTACGACGCGGTTTCACGCTTGGCACCGACGTGCGTGTCGAAATAGCCGCTGAACAGCGGCTGCAGATCGCCGGCGTCGCTGTGGCCGAACAGCAGCTTCTGCGCCTCCACCGAACCGGAGGAATAGACGTAAAGCTGCAGCCCCTGACGCTGCCAGGCGGCCAGCTGCCCCGCGACCTCCGGGTACAGATGCCCGCGAAAATCCCCTTCGCGATAGCCGCTACGCCAGATGATGCCCTGCAGCGCCTTGAGCGCGGTGGATTTGCGGTCTTCATCCATAAAGCGGTACAGCGCGGCGATCAGCGCGTCGAGATCCGCCTGTGGCTGGTCAATTTCAGCGCGCAGCGCCGCCAGCGGCGCGGCGACTTCGCTCTCCGTGGCGTGACGGCGAACAAAATCCGCCAGCCGTTCACGGGCATAGGGAAACAGCACCTGATGCACGAAGCGAATATCGCTGGTGGTGCCTTCAATATCGGTCACGATAGCGCGGATCATTTCGCCTCCAGCAAGCGACGTTGCAGTTCACACTGGAACAGGAATTCCAGCCCTTCGAGATGGCGGCGGGCTTCCGCCACCTGGCTTCCCCAGCAATAGAGACCGTGGCCGCGCACCAGAAAACCGTACTGCAGCGGCGTGACCTCGGCATAGGCCGCCACGCGCGACGCCAGGCGGGGAATGTCCTGATCGTTATCGAAAATGGGGATCGCCACGCCGTCCAGGTGGCTGCGCTGGCCGGCGAGCGACTTTTGCATTTCGTACCCCTGCAGCACCAACGCATCGCCGCGTTCCACCCGCGACAACACGGTGGCGTTGACGGAATGGGTATGCAGCACCGCACCAAGGTGCGGGTACAAGCGATAGAGCAGCGTATGCAGCCCGGTTTCCGCCGACGGCGTACGGCCGCTCGGCACATGATTGTCAGCAATATCCACCCGCAGAAAATCGGCGGCGCTCAGGCTGCCCTTGTCTTTGCCGGACTCGGTAACCAGGCATTGACGTTCGTCGAGGCGCAGCGACATGTTGCCGCCGGTCGCCGGACACCAGCCTTTGTCGCCAATCCAGTGGCAGGCCGCCAGTAACGCGGCAATTTGCGGATTCTCCGTCATTATTATCGTTTCCCGTTCGCTAAAGCAGTCAGCAGGCAGGCTAAGCACTTTTTCGCATTTAGCCATCTAAGCGTCTTGATTGCCAAATACTAGCATCGTGTTATATTGACGGCAATATAAGCGCCTGGAGTATTCACCTGCTATGAGCACTTCCGCATTGATTCCCGAAAGTAAACTGCCTGCCCTGGGCACCACCATCTTCACCCAGATGAGCGCGCTGGCGCAGCAGCATCAGGCGATCAACCTGTCGCAGGGCTTCCCCGATTTCGACGGGCCGGACTACCTGAAAGCACGCCTGGCCTGGCATGTCGCCCAGGGCGCCAACCAGTATGCACCGATGACCGGCGTGGCGGCGCTGCGCGAAGCCATCGCCGACAAAACCGCCGAGCTGTATGGCTGGCAGCCGGACGCCACCGCCGAAGTGACCGTCACCGCCGGCGCTACCGAAGCGCTGTTCGCCGCCATCACGGCGCTGGTTCGCCCCGGCGATGAGGTGGTCTGTTTCGATCCGAGCTACGACAGCTACGCGCCGGCGGTGACGCTGGCCGGCGGCGTACTCAAACGCCTCGCCCTGCAGCCGCCCGCGTTTGCCGTGGATTGGCAACGGTTCGCCGCCGCGCTGTCGCCGCGCACCCGCCTGGTGATCGTCAATACGCCGCACAATCCGTCCGCCACCGCCTGGCAGGCGGAAGACATGCAGCAGCTGTGGCACGCCATCGCCGAACGCGAGATCTACGTGCTCAGTGACGAAGTCTACGAACACATCTGCTTCGCCAAAGGCGGCCACGCCAGCGTATTGGCCCACCCGCAATTGCGCCAACGGGCGATCGCGGTGTCCTCCTTCGGTAAAACCTTCCACATGACCGGCTGGAAAGTGGGTTACTGCGTGGCGCCCACCACGCTGAGCGCCGAGGTGCGCAAGGTGCATCAATACCTGACCTTTTCGGTCAATACTCCGGCGCAGCTGGCGCTGGCGGATAGCCTGCGCACCGAACCGGAGCACTGGCGACAGCTGCCGGCGTTCTATCGCGCCAAGCGCGATCGCTTTGTGCAGGCGCTGGCGAGCAGCCGACTGGAAATTTTACCCTGCGCCGGTACATACTTCTTGCTGGCGGACTACAGCGCCATCTCCGATCTGGACGATGTGGCGTTCTGCCATTGGTTAACTGAGCACGTGGGCGTGGCGGCCATTCCGCTGTCGGTCTTCTGTGCCGATCCTTTCCCCCATAAATTGATCCGGCTGTGCTTCGCTAAACAGGACGCCACGCTGGATGCAGCTGCGGAGCGGTTATGTCGACTTTAAAAATTACCCTGTTGCAGCAACCTCTGGTCTGGCGCGACGGCCCCGCTAACCTGGCCGCCTTCGACGCGTTGCTGGCGCCGATCGTCGGGCGCGATCTCATCGTCTTGCCGGAAATGTTCACCACCGGTTTTGCCATGGATGCCGGCGAGAGCGCCCTGCCCGCACAGCAGGTGATCGACTGGCTGCACGGCTGGGCGGTGAAAAGCCACGCGTTGATCGGCGGCAGCGTGGCGCTGAAAACCGCCGAAGGCGCGGTCAATCGCTTCCTGCTGGTGGAGCCGGGCGGCCAGGTGCATGCCTATGATAAACGCCATCTGTTCCGCATGGCTGGCGAACACCTGCACTATCAGGCCGGCAACCGGCGCGAAATCGTCGAGTGGCGCGGCTGGCGCATCCTGCCGCAGATATGCTACGACCTGCGTTTCCCGGTCTGGGCGCGCTATCAGCAGGATTACGATCTGGCGCTGTATGTCGCCAACTGGCCGGCGCCGCGCAGCCGCCATTGGCAAACGCTGCTGGCGGCGCGGGCGATTGAAAATCAGGTGTATGTGGCGGGCTGCAACCGGGTGGGCGACGATCCGAACGGCCTGAACTACAGCGGAGACAGCCTGATCATCAGCCCGCAGGGCGAGATCCTGGCGGATGCCGAGCCCGGCGCAGCCGCGCGGCTGGACGCCGAGCTGTCGCTGGAAAGCCTGCAGAGTTACCGCAACGCCTTCCCGGCCTGGCGCGATGCCGACAGCTTTCTGCGTCTTGATTGATCAAACACTCTCCCAGCCGGCGATCATCAGGCAATAGGCCTGGATCGCCAGCGCTACGTCCGCCTGCCGCACCGCTTCAGCCGGATGATGGCTGACGCCGCCGGCGCAACGCACGAACAGCATGCCGACCGGCCAGTGCGCCGCCACGGCGATGGCGTCGTGTCCGGCGCCGCTCGGCAGCGCCAAACTCTGCCCCTGTACCTGCTCGACGGCCGCCTGCCAGCGGCGCTGCAGATCGCTATCGCAGGCGGTGGCGTCGATGCGATAAAACGCCTCGCTGGCGAAGCGCACTCCGCGCCGCGCGCAGATCGCTTGCGCCTGCGCCAGCAACGCCGTCAATAGCGTCGCCAGCGGTGCATCCTGCGGGCCGCGCACGTCGAGCGTCAAGCGCACCTCGCCGGGGATCACGTTGACCGCGCCCGGCAGGCTCTCGATGCAGCCCACGGTGGCCACCAGGTGCGGATCGGCGGCGCAGGTCAGGGTTTCTACCGCCATCATCCATTCCGCCGCGGCCACCAGCGCATCTTTACGCTGCCCCATCGGCACCGTGCCGGCGTGGCCCGCCTCCCCGCTAAAGACGCAGTTAAGCCGACGCGCGCCGTTGATCGCCGTCACCACCCCCAGCGCCAGGTCGGCCGCCTCCAGACACGGGCCCTGTTCGATATGCAATTCCAGATAAGCGCGGATTTCCTGCGGCGCGCGGCGCGCCTGCGCGATCGCCGTCGGCTCCAGCCCGAAGTCGCGCATGGCCTGCGCGATGCTCACCCCGTCCGCGTCAGTCTGCGCCAGCCATTCTTGCGGCCATTGGCCGGTCAGGCCGCGGCTGCCCAGCAGCGTCACGCCGAAGCGAGCGCCTTCTTCATCCGCAAAACCGATCACCTCCAGCGCCAACGGCAATCGGCACCCCTGGCGGTGATAGCGCGCCACCACTTCCAGCGCCGTAAGCACGCCGAGCATGCCGTCATAGCGCCCGGCGTTACGCACCGTGTCCAGATGCGAACCGAGCAGCAGCGCGGGGGCGCCGGGCGTTAAACCTTCATAGCGGCCGCAGATATTGCCGACGCTGTCCTGCCAAACCGCCATGCCGCTCTCGCGCATCCATTCGCCAACCAGCCGGTTGGCGCGCCGATGTTCCGCAGAAAGATAAAGGCGCGTGAGCCGATCGGGCTCCGCGCTGATCGCCGCCAGCTCGTCACAGCGCGCCATCACTCGTACGGCGGCCTGCTGCGCCTCCAGCGGCGTCATCAATGATGTCCCGCATCATAAACGTTCCAGGCGGCCTGCAATGCCTCGCCCTGCCTGCTGGCGAAACCGAGGCGGTTCAACACCGCCTCCAGCGCCGCCAGCGTTTGCAGCACGCAATCCTTGCGCGCGTTGTAGCCCATGGTGCCGATGCGCCAGATTTTTCCCTGCAGCGGGCCGAACGAGGTGCCGATCTCGATGGCGAAGTCGTTCAGCATCATCTGCCGCACCTGTTCGCCTTGCACCTGCGGCGGGATCATCACGCCGAGCACGTTATTCATGCGGTGTTCAAGATCGCCGAATACCGCCAGCCCCATGCCCCGGATGCCCGCCAGCAGCGCCGCGCCGTGCAGCCGGTGGCGGGCGATGGCGTGCTCCAGCCCTTCTTCGAGGATCACCCGCGCACATTCCCGCGCCGCGAACAGCATGCTGGTGGCTTCGGTATGGTGATTGAGGCGCTCCGGTCCCCAATAATCCATGATCATGCCGATGTCGAAATAGTTGGAGTAGATCATCTCGTCGTCGCCGTCGGCGTGCTCGGCGGTTCGGATCCCCTGCTCCACGCATTTACGGCGGCGCACGATCTCTTCAAACTGCGGGCTGAGGGTGACCGGTGAACTGCCGGAAGGGCCGCCCAGGCACTTCTGCAGCCCGGCAGAGACCGCATCCAGCCCCCAGGCGTCGGTCTCCAGCGGGTTGCCGCCGAAGGAAGCGGTCGCATCGGTGTAAAACAGCACGCCGTGGCGGCGGCAGATATCACCCAGCTCATGCAGCGGCTGCAGCATGGTGGTGGACGTGTCGCCCTGCACCGTCAGCAGCAGGCGCGGACGCACCCGCTTAATCGCGTCTTCGATGCGATCGGCGCTGAACACCTCACCCCACGGTACCTCGATCGTATGCACCTCGGCACGGCAACGGCGGGCGATCTCGCACAGCAGATGTCCGAAGCGGCCAAATACCGGCACCAGCACCTTATCGCCCGGGCGAATGGCGGAAACCAGCAGCGCTTCGATGCCGGCGCGCGAGGTGCCGTCCACCAGCATCGTCCAGCGGTTTTCGGTGCGGAACAGCGCGCGATATAGCGCCATGACCTGATTCATGTAACCGGTCATTGCCGGATCGTACTGGCCGATCAGTTGGCTCGACATGGCGCGCAGCACGCGCGGATCGGCGTTGATCGGCCCCGGCCCCATCAACAGGCGCGCCGGCGGGTTAATCTGTTCGAACTGCGGAGTAGTTAGCATGTTATTTCCTTACCAGCTTAATAACTTGTCATTTTATTTGCCGAGATCAGGCTTCTGACAACCCGCGCACAGAAGCGATAAACTGCTTCAATTCCTGCGTTTGCGGATTGGCGAACAGCGTGCGGCTATTTCCCTGCTCCCACACCTTGCCCTGGTGCATGAATACCACCCGGTCGCCCACCTCGCGGGCGAAGCTCATTTCATGAGTGACCAGAATCAGCGTCATGCCCTCTCGCGCCAACTGTTCCAGCACCTTCAGGACTTCACCCACCAGCTCGGGATCCAGCGCCGAGGTGATCTCATCGCACAGCAACACCTTCGGTTTCATCGCCAGCGCCCGAGCGATCGCCACCCGCTGCTGTTGCCCGCCGGAAAGGTTGGCCGGCGCGTAATGCATGCGCTCACCCAATCCCACCTTGTTCAGCATCTGTTCGGCCAACTCGCGGCACTCGGCAGCGCTTTTTTTCAGCACCCGGCGCGGCGCCAGCATCACGTTTTCCAGCGCCGTCATATGCGGGAACAGGTTAAAGTTCTGAAACACCATGCCAATCGAGCGGCTGATTTCACGCGCCTGCGAATCGCGTTCGGTGATGGTCATGCCGCCCAGTTTGATGCTCCCTTCCTGATACCCTTCCAGCCCGTTGATACAGCGCAATAGCGTGCTTTTACCAGACCCGCTGCGGCCGATGATCGAGACCACCTGTCCCATGTCGATATCCAGATCCACGCCCTTCAACACATGATTCTGACCGTAATATTTTTGAACCTGATTAATGGTGATGATCGGCATGGCATTTCTTCTCCAGATAATGGCTGTAACGCGACAAGGGATAGCACATCAGGAAATAGCCCAACGCGACCAGACCAAACACCTTGAAGGGCTGATAAGTCACATTGTTCAGCATGGTGCCGGCCTTGGTCAGCTCGACGAAGCCAATGATCGACGCCAAGGCGGTGCCCTTGATCACCTGAACCGAGAAACCGACGGTCGGCGCAATGGCGATACGCACCGCCTGCGGCGTGATGACGCGCATCAGCGTCTGCGCGAAACTCAGCCCGAGACAACGGGCTGCCTCCCACTGACCTTTCGGCAAGGCGGCGATGCTGCCGGACCAGATATCCACCAGAAAAGCGCTGGTGAATAGCGTCAGCGCCAGCGCGGCCGAGGTCCATGGGCTGACGTCGACGCCGAACAGCGCCAGACCGAAAAACGCTAAAAACAGCTGCATCAGCAGCGGCGTGCCCTGAAACAGTTCCGCGTAAACGCGGACAAAACGCATTGCCCAGCGGCGCTTGCTCAGGCGCATCAACACCAGCGGCAGCGCCACCAGCGTGCCGCCGAAGAACGCCGTCAACGACAGCAGCAGCGTCCAGCGAGCCGCCAACAGCAGATTGCGCACGATGTCCCAATCGGTAAACGTCAGCATCAGTTTCGGCTCCCTAAAAAACGCCGCCCGGCGGCCAGCAACAGTTGACGCATCAACAGCGACAACAACAGATAAAGCAGCGCCGTCACCAGATAGACTTCAAAGCTGAGGAAGGTGCGCGACTGGATCAGGTTGGCGGCGAAGGTCAGCTCTTCGAACGAGACCTGCGACACCACCGAGGATCCCAGCATCACGATGATGCACTGGCTCACCAACGCCGGATAAATACGCTGCAGCGACGGCGGCAGTACGATGCGTAAAAAGGTCTGGCTGCGGCTGAGCCCCAACACGCGTCCCGCTTCCCACTGCCCCTTCGGCGTGACCTGAATGCCGGCGCGAATAATTTCGGTGCTGTAGGCGCCAAGGTTGATCACCATCGCCAGCAGCGCCGCCTGCCCGGCCGTCAGTTTCCAGCCCAGGCTCGGCAGGCCGAACACGATGAAGAACAACTGCACGACGAACGGCGTGTTGCGCACCACTTCGACGTAAACGCCCCAGAGGCGGCTCAGCGCGCCGGCCCGGCCGCTGCGGATCGCCGCGCCGCAAATGCCCAACGCAACCCCCATCAACGTCGCCAGCGCCGTCAGCGCCATCGTCGTCAGTAACCCCGCCAACAGCTCAGGCATGTAGGGCCAGAGCGCGGAGAAATTCAGCTGATAGGTCATCCGCCGCTCCCGTTATGCGCCAAAACCATCGGGCAGCGGCGCCTTCAACCATTTCTCCGACAGGCCATTCAGCGTCTTGTCCGCCAGCGCCTGTCCAATCAGCGCATCCACTGTGGCTTTCAAGGCCGGTTCTCCCTGGCGCAACCCCACGAAGCACGGCGAATCTTTCAACATGAACTTGGCGGCCGGCGCCTTGCCCGGATTCTGGCGCGCAAGGGCGCTCACCACCATGTTACCGGTGGCGATGTACTGCACCTGCCCGGAGAGATAGGCCGACAGCGTCGTGTTGTTATCCTCATAACGCTTGATCTGCGCCCCTTTAGGCGCGCCGTCGCTCAGCACCATATCCTCCACCGCGCCGCGCGTGACGCCGACGGTCTTGCCATCGAGCTGCGCCATGTTCGCCAACGCGCCGTCTTTCGGACCAAAGACCCCCAGGAAGAACGGCGCATAGGCGCGGCTGAAGGCGATGGTCTTTTCACGCTCCGGATTTTTGCCCAGGCTGGAGATCACCAGATCCACTTTATTGGTCTGCAGATAAGGCACCCGGTTGGCGCTGGTGACCGGCACCAACTGCAACTTAAGTTTCATCTTATCGGCCAGATAACGCGCCATATCGATGTCATAACCCTGGGGCTGCAGATCGGTGCCCACCGAGCCGAATGGCGGGAAATCCTGCGGCACCGCCACGCGCAGGACGCCGCGCTGCCGGATCTCCTGCAATTGATCCGCCATGGTCGGCGCGGCCTGCGCCAGCAAGGCGATCCCGGTGAAAACCGTCCACAGCGTTTTTTTGATGTTCATAGCGTATCCCCGATGGTGAAAAGATGAAACAAAAGATTCTTACACCACAACCTCTGCAACTAATGTGCCAATCGAAAATACGTCGAACCCATGCCTTAACTGGCGCTGATTAACGAGAAAAAACCTGCCGGCCTCAGCGGGCCGGCGACGGAGAAAGGGAAGGCAGGCAGGCCAGATTTGCACCAAAAATGTGCATCAGCACCAAAAAAGCGCCGGTTAGCGCGGTTCCAGTTCGTCCAAATCCTGATACAGACCGGCAATATGATGAATACGCGATCGCCCCTGCTCCAACATCTCATGCAGCAGGGCGTTGCTGAGCAGGTTACATAAGCTCATGGCGGCTGAATAGCTGTCGAAGGCGGAGACGCTGTCCAGCGAGGCGGCCAAATGCCAGTCCGCCAGCGGGATCAGCGCCTGCGCCTGCGGTTCGCAGATCAACAGCGTCGGCACCCGGCGAGTTTGCAGCTGCGTCAGTATCGCCTTGAGCTGACGCGGCCGGCGCCGAAACGCCACCACCACCGCCATATCCTGCGGCGCGAGATCGACCAGCTCCTCCGCCAGCGTCTGGCCGGGCTGCGGCATCAGCAGCACCCGCTCCCGCACCTGCATCAGTTGCTGACGCAGATGCATGGCTATCGGATAGCTGTTGCGAAATCCCAGCAGCGCGACCCGCCGCGCCCGCGCCAGCGCGGCGATCACCGCGCCGAATTGCTCCACATCGAGATGGCTCACCCAGTGCGAGAGGTTAGCCATTTCCTGCTTGTAATGCCGCGCCAGCAGCGTATTGCCCTGCACCGCATGCCTCTCGTCGGTCACCGGCATGCCGCTCTGGCGCAGGGTGCGCAGCTCAGCGCGCATGTCCTTGTAGCTGCGATACCCCAACCGCTTGAACAGCCTGCTGACCGTGGCTTTAGAAACCCCGCTCAAGCGCGCCAGCTCGGCGCTGTTGTAACTGATCAGGTCATCGAAATGATCGAGGATAAAGTCGGCGACGCGCTGTTCCTGCGGCGCCAATTGCGGATATTCGTTGCGCAGGCGTTCATCGAAGGGCTGCATCATCACTCTCGCTGTAACTTTTGTTTCACCGGAACATAGCACGCCCCGGCCCCTCACTGACAAGCAATTAATCGTCCTGATTAAAAGTGGAACGCCTCTTGCTTCTGTTATCCAAACGCTCACCTCAGACAAGGGCAGAAACATGATTAACAGCAATACCGCGCCACAGGGCATGGCGGTCACGCCACACCATCTCGCCAGCGAAAGCGCGCTGGCGGTGCTGCGCGAAGGCGGCAACGCCATTGAGGCGATGGTGGCCGCCGCCGCGACCATCGCCGTGGTCTATCCGCACATGAACGGCATCGGCGGTGACGGTTTCTGGCTGATCGTGCCGCCGCAGGGCGAGCCGCTGACCATCGACGCCAGCGGCGCCGCCGGCTCGCTGGCGACGCCGGCGCTGTACGCCGGAGAAAGCCGCATCCCGCAGCGCGGCCCAAAAGCGGCGTTGACCGTGGCCGGCACCGTCGGCGGCTGGCAGGAGGCGTTGGCCTATTCGGCCGAACTGGGCGAAACGCCGCTGCCGCTGTCGCGGCTGCTCGCCGACGCCATACGCTACGCCGCCGACGGCATTCCGGTCACCGCCTCCCAAGAGGCGGCGACGCGCAGCAAACGCCACGAGCTGGAGGAGTTCGCCCCCTTCGCCCGCATTTACCTGCCGCAGGGAAAGATCCCGGTTGCCGGCCAACGATTCTGCCAACCGCAGCTGGCCGATACGCTGATCGCACTGAGTGAGGACGGGCTCGACAGTTTTTATCGCGGCCCGCTGGCTGAAAGCATGGCGGCGGACATGGCGATGTTGGGCATGCCGCTTACCGCTCAGGATCTGGCGAGTTATCGGCCATGCCGCCGTCCTCCGCTGCGCCTTGAACACCAAAAAGGTGAAATATTCAATCTGGCTCCCCCGACCCAAGGGCTGGTGTCGCTTGCCATCCTCGGGCTGACCGACCGCCTGCCGCTGGTCGGACAGAGCGAAGGCGCCGTGGTGCACGCCGTGGTCGAGGCCACCAAGCTGGCGTTCGATCTGCGCGACCGTTTCATCACCGATCCGCGCCACATGACGCAGGATCCGCAGGCGCTGCTGGCGGCCGACCATTTGGATAGGCTGGCCGGGCGCATCGACGGCCAAAAAGCGGCCGACTGGGGCCAGGGCAAAGGCCCCGGCGATACGGTCTGGATGGGGGTGATGGACAGCAGCGGGCTGGCGGTCTCCTTCCTTCAGAGCATCTACCACGAATTCGGCAGCGGCGTGGTTCTGCCGAACAGCGGCGTCCTGTGGCAAAACCGCGGCGCCTCTTTCAGCCTGGACGCCGATCATCTGCTGGCGCTGGCGCCGGGCAAGCAGCCGTTTCATACGCTGAACCCGGCCGCCGCCCGGCTGTATGACGGACGCACGCTGATCTACGGCTCGATGGGCGGTGACGGCCAGCCACAGACTCAAGCGGCGTTATTCGTGCGGCATGTGGTGCAAGGGCTGCCGCTGCAGCAGGCGATCAGCGCGCCGCGCTGGCTGCTGGGGCGAACCTGGGGAGAAAGTTCGGACTCGTTGAAGCTTGAGGGGCGCTTTAACGCGGCGACCCTCGACTATCTGCGACAGCGCGGCCACGCCGTTGAACTGCTGCCGGCGTTCAGCGAAACGGTCGGCCATGCCGGCGCCATCGTACGCCACACCAACGGCATGTTCGAAGGCGCTTTCGATCCACGAAGCAACGGCAGCGCCGCCGGCTTCTGACTCTCTTGTTTATCGGGATCGCTTATGAACAATCAACACGCCGCCGATTGGGCGGCCTATATCCACCAGATGGAAACCGTGCTGGCCGTTGAACTGGACGATGTCCGCCGCCGGGAACTGTTGAAACAGATCGAACGCATAGCCGCGCTGGCCGAACCGCTGATGGCCTTACCGCTGGATCCGCGCCAGGAAATCGCAGGGGTATATCGCCCATGAACCCCTTAAGCGCCCTGTCGCTCGCCGAGATCCGTACGGCCCTTGAACGCGGCGCGCTCTCGGCGCGCGAGATCGTCCGGCATACGCTCGATCACATCGACCGTCAGAATCCCGCGCTGAACGCCTTTACGCACATCACCCGGGAACGCATGCAAAAAGAAGCCGATCGCCTCGACCGTTCGCGCGCGCTTGGGCAAACGCTGCCCGCTTTGGCCGGCATTCCCTATGCGGTAAA
This sequence comes from Serratia sp. DFXYC6, assembly GCF_057196085.1. NCBI lineage: Bacteria > Pseudomonadati > Pseudomonadota > Gammaproteobacteria > Enterobacterales > Yersiniaceae > Serratia > Serratia sp. DFXYC6. The sequence goes on from NZ_JBXUNV010000004.1 coordinate 413,036, forward strand.
AAACCTGTTCGACGTCGCCGGTGAAACCACGCTGGCCGGCGCCCGCTTGTTCAGCGAGCGGCCACCGGCCGGCCGCGACGCCTGGGGCGTCTCCCGGCTGGCGGATCAAGGCGCGTTGCTTTGCGGCATGTTGAACATGGACGCCTACGCCTACGGTTTCACCACCGAGAACAGCCATTACGGCGCCACCCGAAACCCGCATGACCTCGGACGCATCGCCGGCGGCTCTTCGGGCGGCTCGGCCGCAGCGGTGGCTGCCGGCCTGGTGACCTTTTCGCTCGGCAGCGACACCAATGGCTCAATACGCGTGCCCGCCTCGCTGTGCGGTATTTATGGTCTGAAACCGACCTTCGGCCGTCTTTCGCGCAGCGGCAGCCAGCCGTTTGTCGACAGCCTGGATCACATCGGCCCGTTCGCCCGCCGGGTGCACGATCTCGCGACGGTGTATGACGCGATGCAGGGCATCGACGCCGGAGATCCGTTCCAGAGCGATCGGCCGATTACCCGCACCGAAACGTTGCTGACGCAGGGCAGCCAGAACCTGCGCTGCGCCGTGTTAGGCGGCTATTTCCTGCAATGGTGCAATGATGACGCCAAAGCCGCAGTCAACCAGGTGGCGCAAGCGCTGGCAGCCAGCGCCGAAGTCGAGCTGCCGCAGGCCGAGTTGGCTCGATCGGCGGCCTTTATCCTCAGCGCCTCAGAGGGCGGCCATCGCTATCTGCCGCAGTTGCGCAGCCAACCCGAACGCTTCGAGCCACTGTCGCGAGAACGACTGCTGGCCGGCGCCATGCTCCCCGCCACCTGGTATTTGCAGGCACAGCGCTTTCGTCACGCGTTTCGCCGGCAAGCCGCGCCGCTGTTCAAGCACTGGGACATTTTGATCGCCCCGGCGACGCCATGCAGCGCCACGCCGATCGGCCAGGAAACGATGCGCATCAACGGCGTCGATCTGCCGATCCGCGCCAGTATGGGCCTGCTGACGCAGCCGATTTCCTTCCTTGGCCTGCCGGTCGTGACGGTTCCTTTGAAAAGCGCATCCGGTCTGCCGATCGGCCTGCAACTGATCGCCCCGCCGTGGCGCGAAGATTTGGCGCTGCGCGCCGCCTATGCGCTGGAATGCGCCGGCATCGCCACTTGCGTCTGCAAACAGGAGTAATCAATGAACAATGAACATATCGATCGGCCGGCGGTGCTGGCGGAGGTCAACGCCGCCTTTTACCGCTATGAGCAGGCGTTAATCAGCAATGACATCGATGTGCTGGACGAGTTGTTCTGGCACGACGCGCGCACGGTGCGCTATGGCGCCACCGAAAGCCTCTACGGTATCGACGAGATCCGCGATTTTCGTCAACGGCGCCCGGCCAACGGACTGGAGCGGCTGTTGGAAAACACCCAAATCACGACTTTTGGTGAAGATATGGCGGTGGCCAGCACGGAATTTCATCGGCCGGGCAGCAATCGCAGGGGGCGGCAAATGCAAACCTGGGTCAAACTGCCCTGTGGCTGGCGCATCGTAGCGGCGCACGTCAGCCTGCTCGACGCGCCTTAGCCTTCACAGGGCTCCAGGCGGTAGAACCCATGATGCAATCGCGCGGCGACAGCGGCCGACTCAGCACCAGTAGGCCATAAAGTTAACGGTAGCGCGGTCCAGATCGCGTTCGCCGATCAGATAACGGCGCAGGGTTTTCACCGCCGAAGACTCGGCCGCCACCCAGGCATAGAAAGCGTTGCCGCCCGCCGCCCGCTCCCACAACACCTCATCGCTCAGGCTGCTTTCCGCCAGAGACTGCGCTTGCGCGCACGCCGAAGCGGGAATATCCACCCGCTGGCGCACCGCTTCCACCAGCAACGTGCCGTGCGCCAACTGGCGGCCCACATCGCGCGGCAGCCAGTAAACCTCGGCGAACGGGAAGCGGGTCAAATCCAGGCAATCCCCCGCCTGCGGCACTTCGAAGAACGCCTGCACGCGCGGCGGATTGGTCTGCTGCGCCAATTGCTCCAGAATGCCCATCGCCGCCGGCACGGCCGTTTCATCGGCGATCAACAGCGCCTGCTGCAACTGCGCCGGCGGCGCCCATTCGTAGCCGCCGCTGTCGCCGTCGAAGTCAGCGTTGGGGGCGACGGTCTGGATGGCATCACCCGGCTCGGCGTGAGTCGCCCAGGCGGAGGCCGGGCCGTTCACGCCATGCAGCACGAACTCGACGTCCATCTGATTCTGCTCACGGCGCAGCGCACGCAGCGTATAAGTGCGCATCACCGGGCGTCGCTCTTTGGGGATCGCCATGTAATCGCCATACCAGTCCGGGCTATTGGCCAACTGCGGGATCTGGCCGTCCGCCGCCGGGAACAGCAGTTTGATGCGCTGATCCGGCGCTTCCAACTTCATCCGATGAATATCCGCACCTTCAAACACGCAGCGCACCAGCGAAGGTGAAATCAGCGTTTTGCTTTTCAAGGTGATATCAAAAATTCTGTAGCTGGCGGACATGTTCTCGATTCTCCGGCAACGGCTGTCGCTTGAACGTATGGCCGATCGGCTGCCGTGTTGACGGCGTGGGTTGCTCGATCGCGCAGTGGGTAAAATGTTAATAAAACTAATTAATTACGTTAATGTATCGCAAAAAATCATATCATGATTTTATTGATAACAAGAAACGTTATTGATAAAAGAATCATTCTCAAAAATAACGCAATAACAATATCACCTGGGAAATAAATAACGATGAAACGCAAACACCTTTGGGTTTTGAATCCTTGTCTGCTGGCGATGCTTGCGCCAACGGCTTGGGCAGAAGATCAGAAAGCCGGCGCCGAAGAGCAGATGGTGGTCTCCGCCAGCCGTTCACACCGCAGCACGGCGGAAATGGCGCAGACCACCTGGGTGATCGAAAGCCAGGAGATCGAACAGCAGGTTCAGGGCGGCAAAGAGATCAAGGACATGTTGGCGCAGCTGATCCCCGGCATGGACGTCAGCGGCCAGGGCCGCACCAACTATGGCATGAATATGCGCGGCCGCTCGATGATGGTGATGATTGACGGCGTGCGCCTGAATTCATCGCGCAGCGACAGCCGCCAGTTGGATTCGATCGATCCGTTCAATATCGATCATATCGAGGTGATTTCCGGCGCGACCTCGCTGTACGGCGGCGGCAGCACCGGCGGCCTGATCAATATCGTCACCAAAAAAGGACAACAGGAACAGCAGGTCGAGTTGCAGGTCGGCGGTAAAACCGGCTTTGGCGGCCATAACGATCACGACGAGAACGTGGCGGCGGCGGTCAGCGGCGGCAACGACAATGCCTCTGGGCGCCTGTCCGTTTCTTACCAGCGCTATGGCGGCTGGTATGACGGCAAAGGCAATGAGGTATTGATCGACAATACCCAAACCGGCCTGCAGTATTCCGATCGCCTCGACGTGATGGGCACCGGCACCCTCAACATCGACGATCATCAACAGCTGCAGCTGACCACCCAATACTACAAAAGCCAATCCGACGGCGATCACGGCCTGTTCCTGGGAGAGAACTTTGCGGCGGTGACCGGCAATGCCAAGGCATATAACAGCGGTAACTTAAACTCCGATCGCATCCCCGGCACCGAACGACATCTCATCAACCTGCAGTATTCCAACACTGATTTCCTCGGCCAGGATTTGGTGGCGCAGGTCTACTACCGCGACGAAACGTTGACCTTCTACCCGTTCCCGACGCTGGCGGGCAAAGCGCCGAACTATTACGTCAGCAGCATTGGCGCTTCGCAGCAAAAAACCGATTTCTACGGTGGCAAGCTGACGTTAAACAGCAAACCTGTCGACGCACTGACGCTGACTTACGGCATTGACGCCGAGCATGAAAGCTTCAACGCCAACCAGCAGTTCTTCAACCTGGCGAAGGCTCAGCAGTCGGGCGGCATGACGCTGGAGAACGCTTACAGCACCGGCCGCTACCCGAGCTATACCACCAGCAACCTGGCGTCGTTCCTGCAGGCCAGCTACGACATCAACCCGATCTTCACCCTGAGCGGCGGCGTGCGTTATCAGTACACCGAAAACAAGATTGATGACTTCGTCGGTTATAACCAGCAGCAGGCAATCGCCACCGGCGCCGCGACGTCCGCCGACGCTATACCGGGCGGGAAAACCGACTACAACAACGCGCTGTTCAATGCCGGCCTGCTGGCGCACCTGACCGAGCGCCAGCAAACCTGGTTCAACTTCTCTCAGGGCTTTGAGATCCCGGATCCGGGCAAATATTACGGTAACGGCACCTACGCGTTGAACGGCGGACATTACCAGTTGCTGAAGAGTGTCAACGTCGGCGACTCCAAGCTGGAAGGCATCAAGGTCAATGCCTACGAGCTGGGCTGGCGCTATACCGGCGATAACCTGCGCACGCAAATCGCCGCCTACTACTCGCTGTCCGACAAGAGCATCGCCATCAATAAAACCGACATGACCATTAACGTCAATGCGGATAAGCGGCGCATCTATGGACTGGAAGGGGCGGTGGACTACTTCTTTGAAGACAGCGACTGGAGCGCCGGCACCAACTTCAACGTTATCCGCTCCGAAACCAAGGTCAACGGCGAATGGAAGAAGCTGGTGGTCGATACCGCCAGCCCATCGAAAGTCACCGCTTATGTCGGCTGGGCGCCGGGCGACTGGAATCTGCGTTTACAGTCGCAGCAAACCTTCGACGTGTCGGACGATGGCGATTACACCAAGGCCAATTCCACCCAGGGCCGCAAAATCGATGGCTACAACACCCTCGATTTCCTCGGCAGCTATACCCTGCCGGTAGGGAAAATCAGCTTCAGCGTGGAAAACTTGCTGGACAAGGAATACACCACCGTTTGGGGCCAACGCGCGCCGATCCTGTACAGCCCGACCTACGGATCGCCTGAGCTGTACAGCTATAAAGGCCGCGGACGCACCTTCGGCTTGAACTATTCGGTGTTATTCTGAGAATAAGGGGCCGGTCTGCCGGCCCCGTTCATTGGGCCGCGCCGTTTTTCAGAGAACGGAAACGACGAAGCCCTGAGTTATCGCTAACTCAGGGCTTCTGAATAGTGGCGGAACGGACGGGGCTCGAACCCGCGACCCCCTGCGTGACAGGCAGGTATTCTAACCAACTGAACTACCGCTCCGCGCCATTCCCTCTTGCGGGGGAACGAGGCGCATATTACGGACGCCTCTCGGTTCCGTCAACGCCTTTTTCTCCGCAAATGAACCGTTTGCACAGTTTTTCAACGAAGATTCATCCGGTGAGGTTTTTTCACGCAAAAACGCCGTTATTCCGCCGGCGCTCCGCGCCACAGGCAGCTACCGCCCTTCTTCGCCACCAGATCCAGACGCGCCTCATGCGCCTTCACTTCTTCGTCGCTGGCGTAGACCACTTTCATCGCCGTCGCCGGGCGGACAATGCGCTGTATTTCTTGCGCGGCGTCATTTTGCTGGGTATCCCCCTCCATCTGGAACGCTATCGAGGTCTGACCGCCGGTCATCGCCAGATAAACTTCCGCCAGGATCTCGGCATCGAGCAATGCGCCGTGCAGCGTACGCTTGCTGTTGTCTATCTCATAACGGCTGCACAAGGCATCGAGGTTGTTGCGCTTGCCCGGGAACAGGCGACGCGCCATCAACAGGCTGTCGGTGATGGTGCAGAAGGTCTCGGTCTTCGGGATGCCCTGCTGCAACATGCGGAATTCGTGATCCATAAAGCCGATATCGAACGCCGCGTTATGGATCACCAGCTCGCCGCCGCGGATAAAGTCGAGGAATTCCTCGGCAACCTGATCGAAGGTCGGCTTGTCGGCCAGGAAGTCGTCGCTGATGCCGTGTACGCCGTAGGCTTCCGGATCCACCAGCCGATCCGGCTTGATGTATACGTGGAAGTTGCGCCCGGTCAGGCGGCGGTTAATCACCTCCACCGCACCGATTTCGATGATGCGGTGCCCTTCGTAGTGCACCCCAAGCTTGTTCATACCGGTGGTTTCGGTATCGAGGACAATCTGTCTGGTGGTTGTAGAGATCATATTGCAGTGCTCACAGCGCTCGTTTATGTCAGACTTGGCTTTTATAAAACTGATAGGAAGAGTCTACCAGAGATGCTCAAACAGGTAGAAATTTTCACCGACGGCTCCTGCCTTGGCAACCCCGGCCCCGGTGGCTACGGCGCGATACTGCGCTATAAACAGACGGAAAAAACCTTCAGCGAAGGATTCCGTCTGACCACCAATAACCGCATGGAAATGATGGCGGCGATCGTGGCGCTGGAAGCGCTGACCGTGCCCTGCGCCGTGACGCTCAGCACCGACAGCCAATACGTGCGCCAGGGCATCACCAGCTGGATCCATAACTGGAAGAAACGCGGTTGGAAAACCGCCGACAAAAAACCGGTCAAAAATGTCGATCTGTGGCAGCGGCTGGATCAGGCCATTCAGCGCCACGAGGTGAAATGGGAATGGGTCAAGGGCCACGCCGGCCATCCGGAGAACGAACGTTGTGACGTGCTGGCGCGCGAAGCGGCCGGTAAACCGACGCAGGAAGACGTCGGTTACCAACCGGAAGCCTAAGGCAGCTTGCGATAGCTCTTGGTCGCGCCCACCGCGCGGCTGAGAGACGGCTTTCTCGCCCCCAGTTTCATCGGCGTAGGCGTCAGCGGCAAGGTGCGCTTACGCGCCACAATCACGCTCATGCAGCCCAGCGCCGGCAAATGGGTGCATAAAAATTTGCCGCCCTTGCGGTGCCACGGCAGTACGTGAAAACGCGCCTGGTGCAACACCTCGTAATTCAGCAGGCTGAGCCAATCCAGCAGCCGCATCTGGGTAAACATGCGGCTGACATAGGGCTGGCGACGACGCAACCCGGGCGCCAGCTTGCCCAACCCCAGCAGGCTGAACGGATTGAAACTGCTGATGACCAACCAGCCGTCGTCGATCAACACCCTGTCCACCTCACGCAGCATGCGGTGCGGATCGTCCGCATAGGACAGCGTATGCGCCAACAGGCAGGCATCTACCGACTTGGCGGCAAACGGCAGTTGATAAGCGTCGGCGACCACCTGCAGCCCCTCCCCCTCCAGCCCTACGTTAACCTGATGGGAGATTGCGCATTTATCCGTGGCTAGCTCGGCGCTGAGCATGCCCATCTTCAACAGATGGAAACCGAACAGCTTGGGCCACCAGGGTTGCAACTGCCGCTCGAGCGCTTCACGATAATACTCCCCCCACGGCAGCTCAGCCCAGGACTGCGGGCCGGTGAGCTTTTGTAGAGTATGGGCTGGTTTCATGATTTATTATCTTCTTTCAAGCCGTTGCCAACGAGAGGTACACCATGAATCTTATCAGCATTCCCGCCTTCCAGGACAATTACATTTGGTTATTGGATGACCGACAGGGGCGCTGCATTATCGTCGATCCGGGTGAAGCGCAGCCGGTACTTGAAGCGTTGCAGCGCCTGCAGCTGGCGCCGGCGGCGATCCTGCTGACTCACCATCATCACGATCACGTCGGCGGCGTGGCGCAGATTGTCGCGCAGTACCCCGGCCTGGCCGTCTATGGGCCGCAGGAAACCGCGGACAAAGGCGCCAACCACATCGTCCATGACGGCGACACCTTTGATATCGATGGCCGCCAATACAGGACTATCGCCGTTCCCGGCCATACGCTGGGCCATGTGGCATTCTATAGTGCCCCTTATCTGTTCTGCGGCGACACCATTTTCTCCGCCGGCTGCGGCAGGCTGTTTGAAGGCACCGCCAAACAAATGTACGACTCATTTCAACAACTCGCGCAACTTCCCGATAACACCTTAATTTGCTGCGCGCATGAATATACTCTTTCAAATCTTAAGTTTGCGCGGGCTATTTTGCCGGAAGATCGAGAGATTGAAACATATCAACAACATGTTGAAGCGTTAAGGGCAAAAGGCCAAGCCAGCGTGCCGACTACATTGCAATTAGAGCGCAAAATTAACCTGTTTTTACGTTGCCATGATACTGATTTACAAAAGAAATTAGGCTTTAATTCACCACCGAAAAGCCTTCATTCAGTTTTTTCCGAATTACGCCTGCGGAAAGATAACTTCTAAGCTTTTAGTTGTGTTATTTGGCGAAGCAAAGTATTATTGCTCGTCTTTTAAGCAACTACATTGACACACACATGAAGGCTAAAGCGATATTTCTCGCCTCAGTCTTGCTAGTGGGTTGCCAGTCGTCCAGGCAGGACGCACCGGCGCCAGAACAGCATGCACAGAGTTTGTCTTCGGCTGGTCAAGATGGTGAAGCAGGAGAGTACACAGCAAATGGCCGAGCGAGCTCGGCGCGGTGGTTGGATAACAACAGTCCCGCCGCGCAACAGGACCTGTGGAACTTCATTAGCGACGAGCTGAAGATGGAGGTTCCGGAAAATTCCCGGATCCGTGATCAGAAAAGAAAGTACTTAAAAAGTAAGAGCTATCTCCACGATGTAACATTACGGGCAGAGCCGTACATGTACTGGATAGTCGGGCAGATTAAGAAACGTAATATGCCGATGGAACTGGTACTGCTACCCATAGTGGAGAGCGCTTTTGACCCACACGCCACGTCAAGTGCCAACGCCGCAGGGCTATGGCAAATCGTGCCGCAAACGGGTCGCAATTATGGTTTGAAAAACAATCAGTGGTATGACGGCCGACGCGATGTCGTCGCCTCGACAACCGCTGCGCTTAACATGATGCAGCGCTTGAACCGCATGTTTAACGGCGACTGGTTACTGACCGTAGCCGCCTATAACAGTGGTGAAGGCCGCGTGATGCAAGCGGTGAAGGCAAACAAACGCCAGGGTAAGCCAACCAATTTCTGGGCATTGTCGCTTCCGCGTGAAACGTCAATCTATGTCCCGAAAATGCTGGCGCTGAGCGACATCATCAAGAACAGCAAGAAGTACGGCGTGAAACTCCCGAAAACGGATGAAACCCGTGCGCTGGCGCGTATCGATGTCGGACAGCAGATCCAGCTGACTCAGGCGGCTGAGATGGCTGGGCTTTCAGTCACCAAGATGAAAGCGTATAACCCAGGCTACAAAAAAGGCGTTACGGCACCCAACGGGCCCCATTACATCATGGTTCCCAAAGGACATGCCGAGCAACTGAAAGACTCGCTGGCCGATGGCCAGATCGCCGTGACTCAGCCAACGACGCAGTTGGCGAAGAACAGCGGTTTGACCGGTGGCAGTTCGTATAAAGTGCGCTCCGGCGACACCTTATCGGGCATTGCCAAACGGCTGAACGTTAAGACCAGCGATTTGCAGAGTTGGAACAACTTACGCGCCAAGAGCGCCATAAAAGTTGGGCAAACCCTGCAAGTGGCCAGCAATACTGGCAGTAACAGCAGTATCACCTACCAGGTTCGTAAAGGTGATTCGCTCGCCAGTATCGCACGTCGTCACGGCGTCGATATTAACGACGTGATGCGTTGGAATTCAACGCTCGCCAAAGGCAACCTGCAGCCAGGTCTGAAGCTGACCCTGTTTGTCGGCAACAAGTTAACGCCGGATACTTAAATGTTCGGCACAAAAAAAGCACCCTTCGGGGTGCTTTTTTATTAGCTGCGATTCACCATACCGGTGAGTCTTTCTCCGGATGAAACTCCACCAACAGCGGGTTGTGATCCGACGCGCTGGTCACCAGCACCGACGCCTCCACCACCCCCAGATTGCGGTAAAATACGAAATCCAGTGGACGCCCGAAGGCCTTGCGGCGATGGTCGTCGGTGAAACTCACCTCGCGCAGCGCCATCTCTCCGGCAAAGTCATACAGCGCATTGATGCGCTTGCGGCTCCAGGCGTTGAAATCCCCCGCCATAATCACCGGCCCCCGGTGACTGGCGATCTGTTCGCCTATCGGCCCCAACTGCTTGCTGTAGACGTCGACGCCCAGGCTAAAGTTCACCGCATGGATGTTCACCACCATCAACAGCTCGCCGTTGTACAGCGGATAAACGGTGATCAGGGCCGACTTGGACAGCCGCAGCAGCGGCTCTCGCTCGCGCAGCGGGCAACAGTAAACAGGATGAGCGGCCGCCAGCGTCATCACGCCGGAAGGGTGCTGCGGTAGCACAAAGGCCGGCACCTGATCGGCCGCCAGATAGTTGGCGGTAGCGTAGCTCACCAACTCTGGCGTGGTTTGCGCCTCTTGCAACAGCACCAGTTGCGCGTCTTTGCCATGGTTTTTCAGCACCGAAAGCCAGTCGGCTCGCTGCTGTTTGAAAATATTCCACACCATAACGCGCAAGGCGCCGGTCGTCGGCAGCGCCGCCCCTGGCGGCAACGGCTGGTTAACGGCGCCAGGAAAGATTCGCTCAACTGGCTGACCTGCAACATACCTCATTGCATAAGTTCGTTTCGGCACGCGATTCGCCTATTACCCATTAACATGAAAACTGGCGATGAACACTCGCCAACGATGAATTGATTATACGCCTACCCTGCATAGAGGGCATGGCTTTTGCGGGCATCACCTTTTCAGTTATAGGGGCCGCCTGCAGCGATTTCAATCTTCTGACGGTATAGCTGTGTAAAGGTGAGGGGTAATAGGTGAAAAATGCGAAAAGGCCCGCAAAACGCGGGCCAGGCAGCAAGGGTTTTACGAATTAAGCCGTTTGCAGCTGAGACTTTTTATCCAGGCGGCCACTGAGGCTAACCAGCAACAATGCAACCACCACGATCAGCGCGCCAATCCAGGGGGTCTGCGCCAGCCCCAGTGAGGCAACAGTCTGGCCGCCTATCACCGAGCCGAGCGCAATGCCGATGTTGAACGCCGCGATGTTGAGACCGGACGCCACATCCACCGCATTTGGCGTGTATTGCGCGGCTTTTTGTACCACATAGACCTGCAGCCCCGGCACGTTGCCGAAAGCGAACACGCCCATCGCAATCACCGTCAGCAAAGCGGCGATACTGTGGCTGGCGGTAAACTGAAACACCAGTAACAAAACGGCCAACGCGGCAAAGATAAAGCTCAACGCACGCACCGCCCCATGGCGATCGGCCAGCTTGCCCCCCCAGATGTTACCCACCGCCACCGCGACGCCATAAGCCAACAGTATCCAGCTCACGGTCGGAGCAGAGAAGCCCGCCAGTTCCTGCATCATCGGCGCAAGGAAGGTAAAAGTCGTGAAGACTCCGCCGTATCCCAATGCGGTAATTGCGTAAATCAGCAGCAGACGAGGATGGGTCAGTACTTTCATCTGTTCCCGCACGCCGGCGCTGCCCTGGTTCTTGATATTGTTCGGCACCAGAATAATGCTGGCCACCGTAGCGACCGCGCCAATCAGAGAAACGGCCAGGAAGGTCTCACGCCAGCCAAACTGCTGGCCGATGAACGTCCCCAGCGGTACGCCGGTCACCAGCGCCACCGTCAGGCCACCAAACATGATGGCGATGGCGGAGGCCGCCTTCTCTTTCGCCACCAGGCTAGTGGCGATAGTGGAACCGATAGAGAAGAACACGCCGTGCGCCAGGCCGGTCAACAACCGAGCCACTACCAGCGATTCATAACTGGGTGACTGCCAGGCTAGCAGGTTGCCGAGAGTGAACAGCACCATCAGGCCAACCAGCAGCAGTTTGCGCGGTATACGGCTGGTCAGGGCCGTCAGCACCGGCGCGCCAATGGCTACGCCGAGGGCATAGATAGTCACCAGCAACCCAGCGGACGGTACAGTCACTCCCAACTGCTCCGCGATAGTCGGAATCAACCCGACAATCACGAACTCGGTCGTGCCGATAGCAAAAGCGCTGATGGTTAAGGCAAGTAATGCGAGTGGCATTTTTTACTCCGAAATAGCATTCAAGTTGATGACGGCTATTATCGGCCTATGCTTAAATGATAAAAATGCTCAAAATTTCAAATTAACTTTGCCATTGGAGCAAAAATGAAAGCAAACTCAGACGAGCTGATCACCTTTGTCACCGTCGTGGAAAGCGGCAGTTTCAGTCGGGCGGCTGAACGCCTGGAACAAGCGAATTCCGTGGTTAGCCGAACGGTGAAAAAACTGGAAAGCAAACTGGGCGTTACGCTGCTCAACCGCACCACGCGCCAAATCAGCCTGACTCAGGAAGGAGAGAATTACTTTCGCCAGGTGCAGAAGGTACTGAACGATATGGCCGCGGCAGAAAATGCGCTGATGGAAAGCCGTCAACGCCCGCAAGGCCTGCTGCGCGTCGACGCGGCAACGCCGGTGGTGCTGCACATGCTGACGCCTTTAGTGGCGGAGTTCCGCGAACGTTATCCTGAAATGTCGTTATCGCTGGTGTCTTCGGAAAACTTTATCAATTTGATCGAGCGAAAAGTGGATATTGCGATCCGCGTAGGCGAACTGACCGATTCCACGCTGAAAGCGCGCAAACTGATGACCAGCTACCGGCATGTGCTCGCCTCCCCCGCCTATCTGGCGCAGCACGGCACGCCGCTAACGGTAGAAGATCTTGCACATCACTGCTGCATCGGCTTCAACGACCTGCCCAGTTTGAACCGCTGGCCACTGGCTTGTTCAGATGGCAGCCAGTTGGAAATCGCTCCCGGCTTGACCACTAATAGTGGAGAAACCCAGCGCCATCTCTGTCTGCATGGCAACGGTATCGCCTGCCTGTCGGACTTTATGAGCGACGAAGATATCAAACGTGGAGATTTGGTTCCGATTCTGGTGGAAGCGACACTGCCGGTCGCCATGCCGATCAACGCGGTTTATTACAGCGACAGCGCCGTTAGCAACCGTCTGCGCAGCTTTATTGATTTTGTGAGTGAATACCTGAAACGATAAAAAAGGCGCCCTGATGGACGCCTTATGCTAACCACTGCGAGGAAAGATTAATCCCAGTTTGGCGCCAGGCCTTCCGGGCTAACCAGACGGCCGTTGCACTCCAGTGCGGCGATCTGCGCCATATCTTCGTCGGTCAGCATCAGTTGCTGTGCCAACAGGTTGCTCGCCAGGTTTTCACGTTTGGTCGAGGAAGGAATAACTGCATAACCCAGCTTCAATGCCCAAGCCAGGACAACCTGTGCAGGAGTTGCATTGTGACGAGCGGCGATGCTTTTAATCGTTTCATCCTGCAGCGCTTTGCCATAGGCCAACGTCATGTAAGAGGTGATGGCGATGCCGTGCTGCTGCGCGAATTCTACCACCTTGCGGTTCTGCAAGAACGGTGACAGCTCGATTTGGTTGGTGGCGATTTCATCGGCGCCAATCGCGTCAATCGCTTGCTGCATCAAGTCGATAGTGAAGTTAGATACGCCAATTTGGCGAGTCAGCCCCAGCTTTTTCGCTTCCAGCAACTCAGCCATAAATTCGGCAACTGGCACTTCGTCGTTGGGTGACGGCCAGTGGATCAGCGTCAGATCAACGTAGGAGGTTTGCAGTTTTTTCAAGCTTTCTTGCAGGCTTGGGATCAGTGTGCCTTTCGCCAGATTCGCGATCCAAATCTTGGTGGTGATGAACAGGTCTTCACGTTTCACGCCGCTGGCAGCGATAGCTTGGCCAACAGCCGCTTCATTTTCATAGATCTGCGCGGTGTCGATAGTGCGATAGCCCAGCTCAAGTGCAGTGCTGACAGAATCGATAACAACCTGATCCTGAAGGCGGAAAGTACCTAAACCAAATGCAGGGATGCTCATAATGTTTTCTCTCATTAACAGGTAGATGTGGTATGAGGAAGATTATGGCAACTTTTTTATTGATCAAAAACGCCTGGTTCGGCATAAGACTTTTGATCTAAAGGCAATAATATGGAGAAAGGCGAGGCGGTAAAGAGGAACAATTCCAGTCTGAAAAGCGCAAAATGCAGATATGAAAAAGCCCTGAGTCGAAACTCAGGGCTTATCAATTAAGTGGCGGAACGGACGGGGCTCGAACCCGCGACCCCCTGCGTGACAGGCAGGTATTCTAACCAACTGAACTACCGCTCCACCGATTCTTTTACGTTGTATCTTTCGATACCGGCAATATCGCGCTCTGCGACTTGCGCATTACCAGTCGTCACACTGATAACGTTTATTTGATGCCTGGCAGTGTCCTACTCTCGCATGGGGAGACCCCACACTACCATCGGCGCTACGGCGTTTCACTT
>NZ_JBXUNV010000005.1:0-255325 GCF_057196085.1 Serratia sp. DFXYC6
GCTTTCTTCTCGTTGACCCGGCGGCTTGTCAGTCGTTGTTCCCGGTCAGTGGAGGCGCATTATAGGGAGTTCTCGGCAGGCCGCAACCCCTAATTGCAAAAAACTTTTCAAGCGCGGATTTTTTCAACAAAAGGGCGAAAAAGCGGCGAATTAATGTCACTTTTTCAGGTAAACAGCCATAAAAGCTGGCGATCACTGGAGTAAAATAGAAATAACGATGTCAGTAAGGATCCGCAGCCATGCCGTTAAATGCACAACAACAGGCCGCCCAACGCAATCTTTCTTATCTGCTTGCAGAAAAACTCGGCCAACAAATTCTGGCAGGCGATTATCAGGCCGGCAGCATCCTGCCTGGTGAAATGGAACTGGGCGAGCAATTCGGCGTCAGCCGCACCGCGGTGCGCGAAGCGGTAAAGATGTTAGCCGCCAAAGGCATGTTGTTGCCGCGCCCGCGCATTGGCACCCGCGTGATGCCGCAAAGCCAATGGAATTTCCTCGATCAAGATTTACTGACCTGGTGGATGACGCGGGAAAACTTCGATCAGGTGATGCAACACTTCCTTATCTTGCGCACCTCGCTGGAGCCGCAGGCCTGCGCGTTGGCGGCAAACCACGCCAGCCCGCAACAAACCAAGTTGCTGGCGGGGCTGATGGCGGAAATGCGCGCGCTGCATACCCAGTTTGATCGCGAGCGTTGGATCCAGGTCGATACCCAATTCCACCAGCTTATCTACGAGGCCAGCGGCAACCCGTTCCTGACCTCGTTCGCCAACCTGTTCAGTTCGGTGTACCAAAGCTACTTCCGCGCCATCACCGGCAATGAAGTGATCAAGCTGCGCCATCATCAGGCTATCGTCGATGCGATACTCGCCGGAGACAGCGCAGGCGCACTCGTCGCCTGCCAGGTGCTGCTGAAAGAGAAAGACTAGACACGCTCCCCGCTTATATATAGAAGAAAGAGACGAGGGACAGACGACCATTTAACCAGGACCGACCATGACCCAATCCGCGCGCAGTATGGCAGGACTACCGTGGATCGCCGCAATGGCGTTCTTTATGCAGGCGCTGGACGCCACTATCCTCAACACCGCGCTGCCGGCGATCGCCCAAAGCCTGGGGCGTTCGCCGCTGGCGATGCAATCGGCCGTCATCAGCTACACGCTGACGGTGGCGATGCTGATCCCGGTCAGCGGTTGGCTGGCGGACCGCTTCGGCACCCGCCGCGTGTTCATCTTCGCCGTCACGTTATTCACCCTCGGTTCGCTGTTGTGCGCCCTCTCCCCCACGTTGAGCGTGCTGGTTGCCTCTCGCGTGCTGCAGGGCATCGGCGGCGCGATGATGATGCCGGTCGCGCGGTTGGCGCTGCTGCGCGCCTACCCGCGCAGCGAACTGCTGCCGGTGCTGAACTTCGTCACCATGCCCGGCCTGGTCGGGCCAATTCTCGGGCCGCTGCTGGGCGGCTGGCTGGTAACCTACGCCACCTGGCACTGGATTTTCCTGATCAATATCCCTATCGGTCTGCTCGGCATCTTCTATGCACGCAAATACATGCCGGACTTCACCACGCCCAAACGCCGCTTCGATTTCCTTGGTTTTATGCTGTTCGGCCTGAGTCTGGTGCTGATCTCTACCGGGCTGGAACTGTTTGGCGAGCGGGTGCTGGCGAGCTACGTTTCGCTGGGCATTCTGCTCAGCGGCTTCGTGATGCTGTTCGGCTACATCGCGCACGCACGCCGCCACCCTCAGCCGCTGATCGGTCTCGACCTGTTCAAAACCCGCACCTTCTCGGTCGGCATCGCCGGCAACGTCGCCTCTAGGTTGGGCACCGGCTGCGTGCCGTTTTTAATGCCGCTCATGCTGCAGGTGGGATTCGGTTACACGGCAATCGTCGCCGGTTGCATGATGGCGCCAACCGCCATCGGCTCACTGATGGCGAAATCCACCGTCACTCAGGTGCTGCGCTGGTTCGGTTATCGTAAAACGCTGGTCGGCATCACCGTTATCATCGGGGTGCTGATCGCCCAGTTTGCCCTGCAAAGCCCGGGCATGCCGCTGTGGCTGATGATCCTGCCGCTGTTCGTGCTGGGCATGGCGATGTCCACCCAGTTCACCGCCATGAACACCATCAGCCTGGCGGATTTGAACGACGCCAACGCCAGCGCCGGCAACAGCGTCCTGGCGGTCACCCAACAACTGTCCATCAGCTTCGGCGTGGCGATCAGCGCGGCGGTGCTGCGTTTTTACGAATCCCTGTCGTTAGGCACCATGATCGACCACTTCCACTACACCTTTATCACCATGGGGATCGTCACCGTGGCGTCGGCGCTGGTGTTTATGTTGCTGAGAAGGAAAGATGGCCGCAATTTGATCAGCGGCCAGGAAAGCAAGAAAGAAGCGAAGGCGGCCAGTTAACGGCGGCCCACCGAAGCGCGTTCCACCAGCTCGGGCGTCAGCACCAGCACCTGGGGCGCGCGCTCCGGGTTTTGCAGGCGGTTGATCAGCGCATCGATCGCCAGCTCGCCCAACGAATCCTTCGGTTGATGAATGGTGCTCAGCGGCGGCGCCAGATAACGCGCCAGCTCAATATCATCGTACCCCATCACCGCCATATCCTGCGGCACGGAAAGCCCGGCCTGATACAGCGCCTGATAAACGCCTACCGCCACCGCGTCGTTGCCGGCGAACACCGCATGCGGCGGTTCGTCCAGCGCTAACAGTTGGCGCATGGCGTTCACGCCGCCCTCAAACTCAAAGTCGCAATGCACTTCATACCCTGTCGGAACCGGTAATCCGGCGCGCCGCATCGCGTTGCGATAGCCTTCCAGCCGGTGACGGGCGGTGGTTTTATCCTGCGGGCCGGCGATGCAGGCGATCTTGCGGTAGCCGCGGGCGATCAGATGATCGGTCGCCATCTCGCCGCCCAGCAGCGAGTTATCCTGAATAATATCGTTCGCGC
This sequence comes from Serratia sp. DFXYC6, assembly GCF_057196085.1. Taxonomy (NCBI): domain Bacteria; kingdom Pseudomonadati; phylum Pseudomonadota; class Gammaproteobacteria; order Enterobacterales; family Yersiniaceae; genus Serratia; species Serratia sp. DFXYC6. The sequence goes on from NZ_JBXUNV010000005.1 coordinate 2,957, forward strand.
CCTCGAACGGCGCCCAGTCCATCATCACGATCGGCAATGACGGGTAACGGCTCAGGGCATCTTGCGATGGCCGGTGGTTTTCGGTGCACATCAACAGCAAACCGTCGACGCGCTTTTGCAGCAGCGTCTCCATGCTGCGGTTCATGCGCGCGGCGTCTTCTTCGGTATTGCACAGGATCAGACTGTAGCCACGTTCATAGCAGCTGCGCTCCACGCCGCGCACCACTTCAGCATAAAACGGGTTGTTGCTGGCGGTCACCAGCATGCCGATGGTGCGGGTCTGATTAAGCTTCAGGCTGCGCGCCAGCGCAGAAGGCGCATAGTTCAACTGTTCCACGGCCGCCATGACCTTGTCGCGCACGCTGTCGCTGACAAAGCGATTGTTGTTGACCACATGCGAAACGGTAGAGGTTGAAACGCCCGCCAGGCGGGCGACATCTTTCATGGTGGCCAAAGGATCACCCCTGTTGCTGCAAGAAGGCGTCAATCTCTTCGCGCCACGGCACCGAAGGCTGCGCGCCGGGGCGGGTTACGGCGATCGCCGCCGCCGCATGGGCGAAACGCACCGCGTCGGCCATGCTGTTGCCTTCCAACAGGGCGGTCACCAGCGCACCGTTAAAGGTATCGCCGGCGGCGATGGTATCCACCGCTTGCACTTTGAAGCCGGGCACCCGTTTGCCGTTGCCGTTTTCGCTCAGCCACACGCCACGGCTGCCGAGGGTGATGATCACCGTCGCGATGCCTTTGTCGTGCAGCGCCTGCGCCGCGCGCGCCGCATCGGCGTCGTTGTCCACAGCGATGCCGGTCAGGCGCTGCGCTTCGGTTTCATTCGGGGTGATCATATCAATCATCCCCAGCAGCTCGTCCGGCAGCTCGCGCGCCGGGGCCGGGTTGAGGATCACTTGCGTTTGATGTTGCTTCGCCAGGCGGGCGGCGGCGATCACCGTCTCCAACGGCGACTCCAGCTGCATCAGCAGGGCATCGGCGTCGATGACTTTTTGCCGGTAGCGCGCCAGGTAATCCGGCGTTACCGCGGCGTTGGCGCCGGCATTGATGCCGATCACGTTCTCGCCTTCGGCGTTGACGAAGATCAGCGCCACGCCGGTGGTGCTGTCGGCGATGGCTTCAATCGGTTGGGTATCAATGCGATCGCTCGCCAGCTGCCGGCGGACACGCTCGCCGATATCGTCGGCGCCCACGCAGGCGATAAAGGCGATCTCCGCCCCACTGCGCCCGGCCGCCACCGCCTGATTCGCGCCCTTGCCGCCAAACGCCACCTTATACTGCTTCCCGATCACCGTTTCGCCCGGGTGGGGGAATTGTTCAATATTGAGGATATGGTCGGCATTGATGCTGCCCAGAACCACCAGCTTACCTGTTTCCATCGCATTGATTCCTGAATTGCGCGCCATCGTAAACGCCCCGTCCCGATGGCGCTGGTATGACTTACTGAGTGACCAGTTTCAAATCGACCGGAATGGTCGCCGGCACTTTTTCGCCTTTCAGCACTTTATCGGCGGTTTCCACGCCTATCACGCCGATCTGATCGGGACGCTGCGCCACGGTCGCCGCCAGCTTGCCGCCTTCAACCGCTTTCACGCCGTCGGCGGTGCCGTCGAAGCCTACCACGATCACGTCGGTTTTACCGGCGGTTTGCAGCGCACGCAGCGCGCCCAGCGCCATTTCATCGTTCTGGGCAAATACCGCCTGCACATCCGGATGCGCAGTCAGCAGGTTCTGCATCACGTTCAGGCCCTTGGTGCGGTCGAAATCGGCCGGCTGGCTGGCCAGCAGCTTGAATTTATTCTGATCCAGCGACTGTTTGAAGCCTTCGCCGCGTTCACGCGCGGCGGAGGTGCCGGCAATGCCTTCCAGCTGAATCACCTTGGCGTCGGCGCCCGCTTTCTTGGCGATGAAGTCGCCGGCCATTTTGCCGCCCACGCGGTTATCCGAAGCGATATGGCTCACCACTTCACCCTTGCTCGCCACGCGGTCCAGCGTGATGACCGGGATCTTAGCCTGGTTGGCCATCTTGATGGCGTTGCCGACCGCATCGGAGTCGGTCGGGTTGATCAGCAGCAGCTTAGGCGCCCGCACCATCAGATCCTGCACGTTGGCCAGCTCTTTCGCCGGGTTGTTCTGGGAGTCCAGCACCACCAGGTTGTAGCCCAGCTTATTGGCCTCTTGCTGCGCTCCGTCCTTCATCGAGACGAAGAACGGGTTGTTGAGGGTGGACACCACCAGCGCGATGGTCTCTTTGGCCATGGCATTGGCGCTCAGGGTGGCGCTCAGCGCGATGGCGGAGGCTAAGGTTGCCAGTTTTTTCATTTTCATCATCGTGATTCCTGTAGGGGGAGGTTACTTGTTGCTTTTGTTATCTACCAGAACCGCCAGCAGTATCACCACTGCCTTCACGATCATTTGGTAGTAGGAAGAAACACCCAGTAAATTCAGGCCATTGTTCAGGAAGCCGAGGATCAGCGCCCCGATCAGCGTGCCGACGATGCGCCCCTTGCCGCCAGCCAGGCTGGTGCCGCCCAGCACCACGGCGGCGATGGCGTCCAGCTCATAGCCGGTACCGGCGGTCGGCTGTGCCGACGACAGGCGCGCTACTTCGATCACCCCCGCCAGCGCCGCCAGCAGGCCGCACAGCGAGTAGACGATAATCTTCACTTTATCGACGCTGATGCCGGACAGACGGGTCGCCGCCTCGTTGCCGCCCAAGGCATAAATATAGCGGCCCAGGCGCGTATGGTGCAGCATATACCAGGCGGCGATGAACACGATCGCCATGATCCAGATCGGCGTAGGCACACCCAGCGGACGGCCGATGCCGAACCAACCGAAGGTGTCGGCCACGTCGGTGAAACCGGTATTGATCGGGCTGCCGTTGGTGTACACCATGGTGACGCCGCGCAGCAGCAGCATCATCACCAGCGTGGCGATAAAGGCCTGCACTTTGCCTTTGGCGACGATCACCCCGGTGCAGGCGCCAATCGCGGCGCCCAGCGCCAAGGCCGCCGCCACCGCCACCAGCGCGTTGACTTCAAAGCCGACGATCGACGCCGCCACCGCGCCGGTCAGGGCCAGCAGCGATCCCACCGACAGATCGATGCCGGAAGTGAGGATCACCAGCGTCATCCCCACCGCCATGATGGCGTTGACCGAGGTCTGCTGCAGAATATTGAACAGGTTGTTCAGGGTGAAGAAGTTCGGGCTCATGGAAGAGACCACAGCGATCAGCACCAGCAGCGCAATCAACGACTTCTGCTCTAACAGCCACTCTTTACTGAACCAGCGCTTAGCTGCGATAGTCTGGGAACTCATATCTGATTACTCCTGCTTTACGCCGTATTGCTTGCCGACGGCTGCCGCCATCAACGCTTCCTGGGTGGCCTGTTCAATCGGGAACTCGCCGCTGAGATGCCCTTCGTGCATCACCAGAATGCGATCGCTCATGCCCATCACCTCCGGCATTTCCGAAGACACCAGAATGATGCTCAGCCCTTCCTGTTTGAACTGGTTGATTAACTGATAAATCTCTTTTTTGGCGCCGACATCGACGCCGCGCGTCGGCTCATCGAGGATCAGCACCTTCGGCCGGGTCATCAGGCCGCGGGCGATCGCCACTTTTTGCTGATTGCCGCCGGAAAGCAGACCTATAGGCTGCTCCATCGACGGCGTTTTAATATTGAACAGCCGGATGAAATCCCCCACCGCCTGCCGCTCGTCGGCCTGTTTCAGGCTGCCGTCGGCGCGGCTAAAGTAGCGCAGCGCGGTCAGCGACATGTTTTCCTTCACCGACATGCCCAACACCAGGCCGTCGCGCTTGCGGTCTTCCGAGATATAGACGATGCCGTTCGCCAACCCATCCTGCGGCGAATGGGCGACCACCTCGCGGCCGTCCAGGCTGACGGTGCCGGCCTTGCGCGGCGCGGCGCCGTACAGGATCTTCATCAATTCGGTGCGCCCGGCGCCCATCAGCCCGGCCACGCCGAGGATCTCGCCGCGGTACAGCGTAAAGCTGACGTCTTCAACGCCGGGGCCGGAAAGATGACTGACTTCCAGCCGCTTTTCACCACGCGGCAAATCCAGGCGCGGATATTGTTCTTCCAGCTTGCGGCCGACCATCATCTCAATCAGCGAATCTTCCTGCAGCTCGCTCACCGGCCGCTCGGCGATAAACTGCCCGTCGCGGAACACGGTCACGTCGTCGCAGATTTCAAAGATCTCTTTCAGACGGTGCGAGATATAGACGATGCCGCGCCCTTCGGCCTTCAGCTCATTGATCACCTTGAACAGCGAGGCGGTTTCGGTGTCGGTCAGCGCATCGGTCGGTTCGTCCATGATGATCACTTTCGATTCGAAGCTCAGCACCTTGGCAATCTCCACCATCTGCTGATCGCCGATCGACAGCTCGCCCACCAGCCGGTGGCTGCTGTAGCGCAGATTGAGGCGCGCCAGCAAGCGATCGGCCTCGGCGTACATGCGCTTCCAGTCAATGCGGCCGAAACGGTTGACGAACTCGCGGCCGAGGAAGATGTTTTCCGCAATCGTCAGCTGCGGGATCAGGTTCAGCTCCTGATGAATAATGCCGATGCCCGCTTCCTGCGAATCCTTTGGCCCGTTGAACGCCACCTCTTTACCGAGAAAATACTGGCTGCCGGCGTCTTTCTGGTAGATGCCGGTCAGCACTTTCATCATGGTGGACTTCCCGGCGCCGTTTTCCCCCACCAGCGCCATCACCTTGCCGGGATAAACGCTGAGGGCAGCGCCGGAAAGCGCCTTCACGCCGGGAAAGGCTTTATCAATCCCTTTCAGTTGCAGTAAAGGTTGCATAAACGCCTCAGAAAGTTACGCCGGCGCACAGGATCACGTTCGCGTAAGGCGAACACTCCCCGCTGCGGATCACCGCCCGGCTGTGCTCGGTTTGCGCTTTAAACGCCTGATGGCTGATATAGCGCACGCTGATGGTATTGCCCTGGCGTTGGCCCAGTGCGGTCAGTTCAGCCAACAGAGCCTCGTGGAGCGACGGATTCTGTTTCACGATCTCTTCCGCCAGGATGGCGCTTTCTACCTGCATCTCTTGCGTGACCGCCGCGAACACCTGCATGAAGGTCGGCACGCCCTGCGTCAACGCCAGATCGATGCGCTGCGTCGCCGCCGGTATCGGCAGGCCCGCATCGCACAGGGTGAGCTGGTCGGTATGCCCCAGCCGGGCAATCACGGCAGACACGTCAGAATTCAGTAATACGCCTTTTTTCATCTTCTCACTCCGCTAGCGAAACGTTTCGCTCTTTGGGGGAGTTTAAAAAAACGTCAGGGGAAGGCAACCCGGACAATGCAGAAGTGTGATCGTTATCGAAACGTTTCGTTCGCGCACGGAGAAAGCGCAAACAAAAGGGGCTCAGCCATGCTGAGCCCCTGTCAGGCAGATTAGATCTCGACCTGCGTACCGAGTTCGATGACCCGGTTCGGCGGGATTTCGAACTGATCCGGCGCGCGCAGGGCATTGCGGCTCAGGGCGACGAACAGTTTGCCGCGCAGGTAGAGGTACCACGGCCGCTTGGTGAGGATCAGCGATTCATGGGACATGAAGAACGACGTCTCCGACATGCGGCACGGCAACCCTTCCAGCCCGCAGCGGTGGAACACCTCCTCGACGTTCGGTGTTTCGCGCCAGCCGTAGCTGGCCACCACCCGCCAGAAGGTCGGCGACAGCTGCTCGATGGTCACCCGGCGCACGTTGTGCACGTAAGGCGCATCCTCGGTGCGCAGCGTCAGCAGCACCACGCGCTCGTGCAGCACCTTGTTGTGTTTCAGGTTATGCAACAGCGCAAAAGGAATGACGTTGGTGGCGCGCGACAAGAAGACCGCGGTGCCCGGCACCCGTACCGGCGGCGATTTCTCCAGCGAGGCAATCATCGCCTCCAGCGAGTTGCCGTGCTCATGCAGACGACGCAACAGGCGGAAACGCTCGCTCTTCCAGGTAGTCATAATGATGAACATCACCAGCGCCAGGGTCAGCGGTAACCAGCCGCCGGAGAACAGCTTCAGGGCGTTGGCAGAGAACATCGGCACGTCGATGATCAGCAAGATGGTTACGATGCCGATCGCCAGGAAGCGGTTCCAGTGCCAGTTATTAATCGCCACCGAAGTGACCAGAATGCTGGTCAGCACCATGGTGCCGGTGACGGCGATGCCGTACGCCGCCGCCAGGTTGCTGGAGTGCTCGAAGCCGATGATCACCAGCACCACCGAGATGTACAGCGTCCAGTTGATCACCGGAATGTAGATCTGGCCGGATTCCATTTCCGAGGTGTGAATGATGCGCATCGGCGACAGATAGCCCAGGCGCACCGCCTGGCGAGTCAGCGAGAAGACGCCGGAAATCACCGCCTGCGAAGCGATCACCGTCGCCAGGGTCGCCAGAATCAGCAGCGGGATCAGCGCCCAATCGGGCGCCAGCAGGAAGAACGGGTTTTTGATCGCCTCCGGATTTTTCAGCAGCAGCGCCCCTTGGCCGAAGTAGTTGAGCACCAGCGAAGGCAGCACCACGGTGAACCAGGCCAGGCGGATCGGGAACTTGCCGAAGTGCCCCATATCGGCATACAGCGCCTCGACGCCGGTGATCGACAACACCACTGCCCCCAGTGCGAAGAACGACACCTTCTTATATTCAATGAAGAAGTTGAGCGCCCATTTGGGATTCAGCGCCTGCAGCACTTCCGGGTTTGAAATGATGCTGCGCGTGCCCAGCACCGCCAACACGATGAACCACAGCAGCATTACCGGGGCGAACAGCTTGCCGACGCTGCCGGTGCCGTGCTTTTGGATAACGAACAGCAGCGTCAACACCAGAATGGAGAGCGGCACGATATAGGCGTCAAGCGCAGGCGCGGCGATTTCCAACCCCTCTATCGCCGACATCACCGAGATAGCCGGGGTGATCACCACCTCGCCATAGAAGAAGCTGCCACCGATCAGGCCCAGTATCACCAGCACCGCAGTAGTACGCGCCGAGGTATTGCGCCCGGCCAGCGACATCAGCGTCAGAATACCGCCCTCGCCGGCGTTGTCCGCGCGCATCACGTAGGTGAGATATTTGAGGGAAACGATCACGATCAGCATCCAGAAAATCAGCGACAGGAAGCCGAAAACCACGTCTGGACGAACATCGAAGCCGTAATGGCCGGAGAAACACTCTCTCAGCGTATAGAGAGGGCTGGTGCCGATATCACCGTAGACCACGCCGATGGCAGCCAGGGTTACCGCCGATAAGGACTGCTTATGCTCTGCGCTCATAATTCGTTTCTTTATCAGAACATCCGTTAGCGATGCATCCGCATCAGGCAAAATACGGGCTCAAAGATCCGTCACGCCCACCAGAAAGCCGCACAGTATGCACCATTTATACCGCTTGCCTACCCTTATATCAGAGCCGAAAAATAAACAAAATGTGAACCGAATATCCGGCTTAACGTAGAAAAATATTACTAATCAACGGGCTATACCACTAAAAATAATGGTGGTTTATCATCGGATTATCGACCAAGATTGGCTAACTCTCGGACAATGCGACAATTATATGACGCCATCATCCCTTCTGGCAGAACGAATTTCCCGCCTCAGCAGCTCGCTGGAGAGCGGTCTTTATGAGCGGCAAGAGGCAATCCGTCTGTGCCTGCTGGCGGCGCTGAGCGGCGAAAGCGTATTCCTGCTCGGCCCGCCCGGCATCGCCAAGAGCCTGATCGCGCGCCGGCTGAAGTTTGCCTTCCGCAACGCCCGCTCCTTTGAATACCTGATGACGCGTTTTTCCACGCCGGAAGAGGTCTTCGGCCCGCTCTCTATCCAGGCGCTGAAAGATGAGGGGCGCTATCAGCGTCTGACCGCCGGCTATCTGCCGGAAGCGGAGATCGTGTTTCTGGACGAGATCTGGAAGGCTGGCCCGGCGATCCTCAACACCCTGCTGACGGCGATCAACGAACGCCGCTTTCGCAACGGCAACAGCGAAGAACCGATCCCGCTGCGCCTGCTGGTCACCGCCTCCAACGAACTGCCCGAATCGGACAACAGCCTCGAAGCCTTATATGACCGCATGCTGATCCGCCTGTGGCTGGACAAGGTGCAGGATAAACAGAATTTCCGCTCGCTGCTGGTCAACCGCCAGAGCGAAAGCCAAAACCCGGTGCCGGCGGCGCTGAGCATCAGCGACGAAGAGTTTCTGCAGTGGCAGCCGCAGATCGATAAGGTGGCGCTGCCGGAAGCCTGCTTTGAGCTGATTTTCCAACTGCGCCAGCGGCTGGACGCGCTGGAACAGGCGCCGTACGTCTCCGATCGACGCTGGAAAAAAGCCCTGCGCCTGCTGCAGGCCTGCGCCTTCTTCAGCGGGCGCGACGCCATCGCCCCGCTCGATCTGATGCTGTTGAAGGACTGCCTGTGGCACGATCTCACCTCGCTGAAGCTGCTGCAACAGCAGATAGATCAGCTGCTGACCGAGTCGGCCTATCAGCAGCAGTCGATGCTGATCCAGTTGCAACAGATCCACACTCGCTGGCTGCAGGACCAGCAGCAACAAAGCGACCGGCAGGCCATCAGCCTGGTGAAAAAAGGCGGCATGTTCAGCCGCAAACCGCAATACGCGCCGGCCACGCCGTTCGCCGGCGGCACCCTCACTCTGCTGTTGCAAAAGCCGCTGCAGTTGCATGACATTCAGGTCAACCATCTGAGCATCGAAAGCAGCGCGCTGGACAACTGGCTGCAAAAAGGCGGCGACGTGCGCGCCAAGCTGAACGGCATCGGCTTTGCGCAGCCGATCGACCTGGAAGTGGATGACCAACTGCACCTCACGGTGTTGGACGTCAGCCGCCAGCCGTCGTTGCTGGCGCTGCCGGGCAAACAGGCCACCGCCACGCCGCAGGCGCTGCTGGATGAAATGGACGCATTGGCCCAGCGCCTGGCGGAGCAACGCCGCGCCTTCAGCCAACATCAGCCTTGTCTGTTCACCCCCGCCGCCGGCCTGGCCAAGATCGAAGCCAGTCTGCTGCAGGTCGCGGAACAGGTTAAACAGCAACTGCAGCAAATGCGCGGCCAGTAACCATGCTCAGTCTGGAGACGCTCGATCTGCTGCTGGCGATCACCGAAGGCGAGATGATCGAAGAGATGATCGTCGGCATGCTGGCGGCGCCGCAGCTGTCGGTATTCTTTAAAAAGTTTCCGGCCCTTCGCCGAGCGCTGGATCGCGATCTGCCGCGCTGGAAGCTGCAGCTTAAGGAACGCCTGCAGGAGGCGATGGTGCCGCCGGCGCTGGCGCAGGAATTCTATCGCTACCAGCAGTGCCAGCTGGAGAACAACACCCAGTTCTATCACAACCTCAACGACACCATGGAGCTGCTGCGCCAGCTGGCCTCACCGTTTTATGAACAGGCGCGCGCGCTGGTGGACGCCGCCGATCTGCCCAATCATCCGCTGGACGACAGCTTTCAAACGCTGTTTCTGCAGCGCTGGCGCATCAGCCTGACGCTGCAGGCCACCATGCTGCACCACCAACTGCTGGAACAAGAGCGCGAGCAGCTGATGGCGGAACTGCAGGAGCGGTTGGCGCTGAGCGGCGCGCTGGAACCTCTGCTGTCGGAAAACGACACCGCCGCCGGCAGGCTGTGGGACATGAGCAAAGGCCAGCTGCAGCGTGGCGATTATCAGCGGCTGGTGGAGTACGGCAACTTTTTGCAGCAGCAGCCGGAGCTGAAAAAACTGGCGCAACAGCTAGGCCGCAGCTATCAGGCCAAGGCGGTGCAGCAACAGGACGCGCAGCCGGAGCCGTTCAGGGTCATGGTGCAGGTGCCGGCCACGCTGCCGGAAGAAGTGAGCGGCATTCATCAAAGCGACGACATTCTGCGCCTGCTGCCGCCGGAGCTGGCGACGCTGGGGATTGAAGAGCTGGAATTCGAGTTTTATCGCCGCCTGTTGGAAAAGCGGCTGCTGAGCTACCGTCTGCAGGGCGACGTCTGGCAGGAACAGATCCTGATCCGCCAGGTCACTCACCAGCAGCAGGATCAACAGCCGCGCGGGCCGTTTATCGTCTGCGTGGACACCTCCGGATCGATGGGCGGTTTCAACGAACAGTGCGCCAAGGCGTTCTGTCTGGCGCTGCTGCGCATTGCGCTGGCGGACAACCGCCGCTGCTATATCATGCTGTTCGCCAACCAGATCGTGCATTACGAACTCACCGCCGCCAGCGGCATCGAGCAGGCAGTGCGCTTTCTCGGCCAGCAGTTTCGTGGCGGCACCGATCTGGCGGCCTGCCTGAACGCCACCGTCACCAAAATGGCGGAGAGCGGCTGGTTCGACGCCGATGCGGTGATCATTTCCGATTTTATTGCCCAGCGGTTGCCGGAGGAGGTAATAAAGAAGGTGAAACAGCAGCAACAAAGCCACCAGCAACGTTTCCACGCGGTGGCGATGTCCGCCTACGGCAAACCCGGCATCATGCGCATCTTCGATCATATCTGGCGCTTTGATACCGGGCTGAAAAGCCGTTTGATGCGCCGCTGGCGGCGCTAGGCGAGATTAGAGCAGGCCTTCGACCGCGCCGCGCACTTCCGGCGACCACACGCCGCATTGCACCTGGCCGATATGCGACAGTTGCAGCAACAACATCACCAGACGCGACTGACCGATGCCGCCGCCGATGGTCTGCGGCATATCGCCGCGCAGCAACGACTGGTGCCATTCCAACGCCATGCGCTCTTCATCGCCGGTCAGCGCCAGCTGATGTTTCAGCGCGGCGGCGTCAACGCGGATCCCCATGGAGGACAGCTCGAAAGCGTCCTGCAGCACCGGGTTCCACACCACGATATCACCGTTCAGGCCCGCCAGGCCATCCGCCGTCGGCGTGGTCCAGTCATCATAGTCCGGCGCCCGCACATCGTGCGATTTACCGTGTGACAGCTTGCCGCCGATGCCAATCAGGAACACTGCGCCCAATTCTTTGGCGATCGCCCGCTCACGCCCCTTGGCGTCCAGATCAGGGTAGCGCTGCAGCAGGGTTTCGCTGTGCACAAAGTGGATCTGTTCCGGCAGGAACGGGGTCAGGCCATGCTCGCGGCTGACTTCCGCCTCCGTCGCCTTGATCGCAGCGTAAATGCTGCGCACGGTGTTTTTCAGGTAGTCCAGGCTACGCTCACCGTCGCCCATCACCCGTTCCCAGTCCCACTGATCGACGTACACCGAGTGGATAGGCGTCAGGCGGTCTTCATCCGGGCGCAGCGCCTTCATATGGGTATACAGGCCTTCGCCGGCACCGAAATCGTAGCTGCCCAGGGTTTTGCGTTTCCATTTCGCCAGCGAATGCACCACTTCGAAGGTGGCGTCCGGCAAGGTTTTGACTTTGACCTGCACCGCTTTCTCGCTGCCGGAAAGGTTATCCTGCGTGCCGTCGCCCAGGCGGCTAAGGATCGGGGCTTGCACTTCGATCAGACCGAGCTGTTGCTCCAGCTGGCGGGAGAAGAAGGCTTTGACCTGGCTGATTTGTTGTTGTTTTTGGATAAACTGTTTTTTCATTGCCGTATCTCTTGTAAACCTGTCTCTGTTGCCATCGATTAAGCAACAAAATGACACGACAATTCAATATCCATTAATCAATATTGCCTTTTCACTTTTAATCGTTCATTTTTACCCGGACAGAATTCAACAATCGTTAATTAATGGGGGATTAAATGGCGGAAATTTATCAGATCGATAATCTCGATCGCGGCATTCTCAACGCCCTGATGGACAATGCGCGCACACCGTACGCCGAACTGGCGAAAAACTTCGCCGTCAGCCCCGGCACCATTCATGTGCGGGTGGAGAAGATGAAGCAGGCCGGGATCATCACCGGCGCGCGCATCGACGTCAGCCCCAAACAGCTGGGCTACGACGTGTGCTGCTTTATCGGCATCATATTAAAGAGCGCCAAGGATTACCCTTCGGCGCTGAAGAAGCTGGAAAGCCTGGAAGAAGTGGTGGAAGCCTATTACACCACCGGCCACTACAGCGTCTTTATTAAGGTAATGTGCCGATCGATCGACGCGTTGCAACAGGTACTTATCAACAAGATCCAGACCATCGACGAGATCCAGTCCACCGAAACGCTGATCTCACTGCAGAACCCCATTATGCGCACCATCGTGCCGTAACCCGCCAAATTGCATACCCACATTATCCACAGGTAGATCCCAGCCGATTCACAGCGTACAATGCAGCCACTTTGAGTGAGAAGGTTGGGATCGTTGGTTCATGGCAGACATTACTCTGATCAGTGGCAGTACGCTTGGCAGCGCCGAATACGTGGCTGAACATTTGGCTGAAAAGCTGGAAGACGCGGGTTTCTCTACCGAGATGCTGCACGGCCCTGAACTGGATGAACTGCCGTTGACCGGCCGCTGGCTGGTGGTCTCTTCCACGCACGGCGCCGGCGAACTGCCAGATAACCTTCAACCGCTGTTGGAACAGATCGCTGAGCAGCAGCCGGATCTTTCCGAGGTACAGTTCGGCGCCGTCGGTTTGGGCAGTTCGGAATACGATACCTTCTGCGGCGCAATCAAACAGATCGACGATCTGTTGATCGCCAGAGGCGCTAAAAGGATCGGCGATCGTCTCGAGATCGACGTGACCGAGCATGAAATTCCCGAGGATCCGGCCGAGGAATGGGTAAAAAACTGGATTAATTTACTCTAATTCGTCTAAAGATCGTGCGAACGATTGTGGATAACTATACTTAAAAGCAGGGTAAAAGCCGTAGTTATCCCAATAACAACCGTAGTGCGCTTTTTGTCCTGTGCATAACAAGCCTTTTAGATCCCAGCTTATCTGCATCGGGATCACCGATCATTCACAGCAAACGATCCTCCTTAATCTGCTGATCTTCATCGTGAATAGTCACTTATCCACAGAGGATCGCGATCCTAATAAGAGATCTAATAAAGAGATCTTTAAATAAAAAAGATCTTCTTTTAATTACCGACGATCCTGACCACTTGGTCGATCGTCTAAACTTGAGTAGAATCCCCGACCCCAGGGCAAATACGATCGTTCGCAATACGGCGAGGTGCAGTTCCATGTTTTATCCAGATCAATTTGACGTCATCATCATCGGTGGTGGCCATGCAGGTACCGAGGCCGCCATGGCCGCGGCGCGCATGGGACGTCAGACTTTATTATTGACACACAATATCGATACGCTGGGACAGATGTCCTGCAACCCGGCGATTGGCGGTATTGGTAAAGGGCATCTGGTTAAGGAAATTGATGCGCTCGGCGGCCTGATGGCAACGGCGATCGACCATGCCGGCATACAGTTTAGGATACTAAACGCCAGCAAAGGCCCTGCCGTTCGCGCCACTCGCGCTCAGGCGGATCGCGTCCTGTATCGGCAGGCGATCCGTACCGCGTTGGAGAACCAGCCCAACCTGATGATCTTCCAACAGCCGGTTGAGGATCTGATCGTCGAAAACGATCGCGTCGTGGGTGCCGTCACCCAAATGGGTCTGAAATTCCGCGCCAAGGCGGTGGTATTGACCGTAGGCACCTTCCTGGACGGCAAGATCCATATCGGCCTGGAGAATTACAGCGGCGGCCGCGCAGGGGATCCTCCTTCGATCTCGCTGTCGCAGCGTTTGCGTGAACTGCCGCTGCGCGTTAACCGCTTGAAAACCGGTACGCCGCCGCGCATCGACGCCCGCACTATCGATTTCAGCGTATTGGCACCTCAACACGGCGATACGCCGGTGCCGGTATTCTCGTTCCTGGGCGATGCCAGCCAGCACCCGGAACAAATGGCGTGCTACATAACCCACACCAATGAAAAAACCCATGACGTAATCCGCAATAACCTCGATCGCAGCCCGATGTATGCCGGGATCATCGAAGGGATCGGCCCACGTTACTGTCCGTCGATCGAAGACAAGGTCATGCGTTTTGCCGATCGCAACGCGCACCAGATCTTCCTTGAGCCGGAAGGCCTGACCAGCAACGAGATTTACCCTAACGGGATCTCCACCAGCCTGCCGTTCGACGTGCAGATGCAGATCGTTCGTTCAATGGAAGGGATGCAGAACGCGCGTATTATTCGCCCTGGTTATGCCATCGAGTACGATTTCTTCGATCCACGCGATCTGAAACCGACGCTGGAAAGCAAATTTATTCAGGGCCTGTTCTTCGCCGGCCAGATCAACGGCACCACCGGCTATGAAGAAGCCGCCGCACAGGGCCTGCTGGCCGGCCTGAACGCCGGCCGCTTCGCCGATGAACAAGAGGGCTGGGCGCCACGTCGCGATCAGGCCTACCTCGGCGTGCTGGTGGACGACCTCAGCACCCTCGGCACCAAAGAACCGTACCGTATGTTTACCTCACGCGCCGAGTATCGTCTGATGCTGCGCGAAGACAACGCCGATCTCCGCCTGACGGAAAAAGGCCGTGAACTCGGTCTGGTGGACGACGTGCGCTGGGCGCGCTACAGCGAAAAGCTGGAGCGGATCGAACGTGAACGTCAGCGCCTGCGCGACATCTGGATGCACCCGCATGCCGAGAACGTCGAACAGGTCAATGCGTTGCTGAAAGCGCCGCTGTCGCGTGAAGCGAACGGTGAAGAGTTGCTGCGCCGTCCTGAGATGGATTACGCGCAGTTGACCGGCATCGACGCCTTCGCGCCGCCGTTGGACGACGTACAAGCCGCCGAGCAGGTCGAGATCCAGGTCAAATACGAAGGCTATATCGCTCGCCAGCAGGAAGAGATCGAAAAACAGCAGCGCAACGAGAACACCGTGCTGCCGCTGGATCTTGACTACCGTCAGGTTTCGGGGCTGTCGAACGAAGTGATCGCCAAGCTGAACGATCACAAACCGAACTCCATCGGCCAGGCTTCGCGCATCTCCGGCATTACACCGGCGGCGATCTCGATTTTGCTGATCTGGCTGAAAAAGCAGGGACTGCTGCGCCGCAGCGCATAAATCCCGCATCCAGGCGGCCGTTTGCTCAACCCGTAGCCAAACGGCCGCTGACATCACTTGCGCCCTGAATTATCATAGTCGCCTCATTGCGCCAGCTAACCATCCGCTGGTCGTTCAGCGCCTGCCAGAGGATCCGTTGTGCAAAAAAAATTAGACTCGCTGCTCGCGGCAGCAGGCATTGAGCTGCCCGATCAGCAGAAACAGCAGCTGCTGGGCTATGTCGGCATGCTGGATAAGTGGAACAAGGCTTATAACCTCACGTCGGTGCGCGATCCGCAGCAAATGCTGGTGCGCCACATCCTCGACAGTATTGTGGTCAATCCGCATCTGCAGGGCTCGCGTTTTATCGATGTCGGCACCGGCCCCGGCTTGCCGGGCATTCCGCTGGCGATTGTGCGCCCGGATGCGCATTTCACGCTGCTCGACAGCCTGGGCAAGCGCGTGCGTTTCCTGCGCCAGGTGCAGCATGAGCTGGGCCTGAACAATATCGAGCCGGTGCAGAGCCGCGTCGAAGCGTTTCCGGCCGAGCCACCGTTCGATGGCGTGATCAGCCGGGCATTCGCTTCGCTGCAGGATATGCTGTCCTGGTGCCATCACCTGCCGGCGAAAGGGCAGGGGCGTTTTTACGCGTTGAAAGGCGTGCGCCCGGATGAAGAACTGACGCAGCTGCCGGCTGGCGTTAGCCTGGAGTCTATCGTGCGGCTGCAGGTGCCTGAACTGGAAGGCGAACGTCATCTGGTGATTCTTAAGGCAAACTGAGTTTGCTTTTGATCAAACAAGCGTGAATTAAAGGTCGTACCCAGCAGAAAGATAAGCAGGCTAATTAGTTGGTCGCTTTTTTTAGTTAATTTACTTTCTATTAACACAAAAAACGCGGCTAATTAGCGACAATAGAGTAATTGCATTTAGAAATAGTCACGTTAGCAATCATGTGCGAAAGATTGGCGTTTGCTGCTAATGTTAATTGGCTGTTGGAATATTGCCCCGCTGCTTGTCAATAAAAGGTTTTCATCGGGTATACGGATTGTTTTTGAACAGTTAACTAGTAATGTTTTGATTTATATAATTTTTTGATCGCTCAAATTGCTAAAGACGGTTTGGTTGACCATCGGCTATAAATCAGGAAGGGACATTACTGTGATCAGCTTCGCGTTTCTAAACGCAACGCTGGAATAATCAGACAATTAAATGCGCCCTATTATTCCGACCGTTTTCTTGTGAAAATAGGCTGGAATAGGGAAATTTAAATAATTGTTCACCTTTTCGCTACTTATCGATTGAATTCGTTGGTATGCCCCGTATAATTTGCTCGTTTTTTGCTGCTTGACTCAGGACAGCAAAAACAGTTGTATACGTCACTCAGCATACCCCCTCTGGGGTACGGAGAGAACAAACGTCATGTCTGTGTCCCTTTACAGCGGGAAAGTCGCACGCAAACTGCTGTTTTTGCAGTTAATGACTTTTGTTCTGATCAGCGTTGCTTTCTGGCTGAAAAGCCCGGAATGGAGCGCTTCGGCGTTGGCAGGCGGTCTCGCCGCCTGGTTGCCGAGTGCAATGTTTATGCTGTTTGCCTTGCGCCATCAGGCGCAAACGCCGGCGCCCGGTAGGGTTGCCTGGTCGTTCGCCATCGGCGAGGGGCTAAAGGTCGTGATCACCATCGTTTTGCTGATCGTGGCGCTGGGGGTGTTCAAGGCGGAGTTTATACCGCTTGGCCTGACCTATTTAGCGGTGTTAGTGGTGCAGATAGTGGCACCGGCCGTGATTAACAGTTACCGAACTTAACTAAATAAGGGTAAGAGGCATCATGTCTGCAGGAGAAGTCTTGACTCCACAGGAGTATATCGGTCACCACCTGACGCAGCTTCAGGTCGGGACTGGGTTCTGGTCGATCAACATCGACTCGATGTTTTTCTCCGTCGTCCTCGGGGCGCTTTTCCTGGTGATCTTCCGCAAAGTGGCCAAAAACGCCACCAGCGGCGTGCCGGGTAAACTGCAAACCGCCGTGGAGCTGGTGGTCGGTTTCGTCGACAGCAGCGTGCGCGACATGTACCACGGCAAGAGCAAGGTGATTGCGCCGCTGGCGCTGACCGTGTTCGTCTGGGTGTTCCTGATGAACCTGATGGATTTGCTGCCCATCGACTTCCTGCCTTACGTTGGCGAACACATCCTCGGCCTGCCTGCGCTGCGCGTAGTGCCTACCGCCGATGTAAACGTCACGCTGTCGATGGCGCTGGGCGTGTTTATCCTGATTCTGTTCTATAGCATCAAAATGAAAGGCGTTGGCGGGTTCGTTAAAGAGTTGACCATGCAGCCGTTCAACCACCCTGTATTCATTCCTATCAACCTGATTCTTGAAGGTGTCAGCCTGCTGTCCAAACCTGTTTCACTGGGTCTGCGACTGTTCGGCAACATGTATGCGGGTGAGTTGATCTTCATCCTGATTGCCGGCCTGTTGCCGTGGTGGTCACAGTGGGTCCTGAGCTTGCCTTGGGCTATCTTCCACATCCTGATCATTACGCTTCAAGCCTTTATTTTCATGGTTCTGACGATCGTCTATCTGTCGATGGCGTCTGAAGAGCACTGATTTTCTTAAAACACTTGCACTTTTAAACTGAAACAAACTGGAGACTGTCATGGAAAACCTGAGTATGGATCTGCTGTACATGGCTGCCGCTGTGATGATGGGTTTAGCGGCAATCGGTGCTGCGATCGGTATCGGCATCCTGGGTGGTAAATTCTTGGAAGGCGCTGCTCGTCAGCCTGACCTGATTCCTCTGCTGCGTACACAGTTCTTTATCGTTATGGGTCTGGTCGACGCCATCCCGATGATCGCTGTAGGTCTGGGTCTGTACGTGATGTTCGCCGTCGCGTAAGTAGAGCAACCCTCTACGACGTAACCAAACTATTAACTTTTAAAGAGGCATTGTGCTGTGAATCTTAACGCAACAATCCTCGGCCAGGCCATCGCGTTCGTTCTGTTTGTCTGGTTCTGCATGAAGTACGTATGGCCGCCGATCATGGCTGCCATCGAGAAGCGTCAGAAAGAAATCGCTGACGGCCTCGCTTCTGCAGAGCGTGCCAAAAAAGATCTGGACTTAGCGCAAGCCAATGCGACCGACCAGCTGAAAACTGCCAAAGCAGAAGCTCAGGTGATCATCGAGCAAGCGAACAAACGCAAAGCTCAGATCATGGATGAAGCGAAAGCCGAAGCCGAGCAGGAACGTAACAAAATCGTGGCGCAGGCTCAGGCTGAGATCGAAGCCGAACGTAAGCGCGCTCGTGAAGAGTTGCGTAAGCAAGTCGCGATGCTGGCAATTGCCGGCGCCGAGAAGATCATCGAACGTTCCGTGGATGAAGCTGCTAACAGCGACATCGTTGATAAACTGGTCGCTGAACTGTAAGGAGGGAGGGGCTGATGTCTGAATTTGTAACTGTAGCTCGCCCCTACGCCAAAGCAGCTTTTGACTTTGCCGTTGAGCACCAAAGCGTAGAGCGCTGGCAGGAAATGCTGGCGTTTGCGGCTGAAGTCACTCGCAATGAACAGATTTCTGAACTGCTGTCTGGCGCGGTTGCGCCAGAAACGCTGTCCAAGACGTTCATCGCGGTTTGTGGCGATCGGCTCGACGAACATGGCCAGAACTTTATCCGTGTAATGGCCGAAAATGGACGTTTACTGGTTCTTCCTGCCGTGCTGCAGCAGTTCATCGAACTGCGCGCCTCGCTGGAATCCACCGTCGAAGTCGAAGTGCTCTCTGCGAGCGCGCTGAACGACGAACAGCAGGCGAAAATCGCCGCTGCGATGGAAAAACGTCTGTCACGCAAAGTTAAGCTGAATTGCAAAATTGACAAGTCTGTACTGGCCGGCATCGTTGTTCGCGCCGGCGATATGGTGATTGATGGCAGCGTTCGCGGTCGTCTTGAACGCCTGACAGACGTCTTGCAGTCTTAAGGGGACTGGAGCATGCAACTGAATTCCACCGAAATCAGCGAACTGATCAAGCAGCGCATTGCTCAGTTCAATGTAGTGAGCGAAGCTCACAATGAAGGTACTATCGTTTCCGTCAGTGACGGGATCATCCGCGTACACGGCCTGGCCGAAGTTATGCAGGGCGAAATGATCGCGCTGCCTGGCAACCGTTACGCAATCGCATTGAACCTGGAGCGCGACTCCGTCGGTGCCGTGGTCATGGGTCCGTACGCGGATCTGGCCGAAGGCATGAAGGTGAAATGCACCGGCCGTATCCTGGAAGTTCCAGTCGGTCGTGGTCTGCTGGGCCGCGTAGTTAACACCCTGGGCGCGCCAATCGACGGCAAAGGCCCGATTGAGAACGACGGTTTCTCTCCGGTAGAAGCTATCGCGCCAGGCGTTATCGAGCGTCAGTCCGTTGATCAGCCGGTTCAGACTGGCTACAAATCCGTTGACGCCATGATTCCAATCGGCCGTGGCCAGCGTGAGCTGGTGATCGGTGACCGTCAGACCGGTAAAACCGCGCTGGCGATCGATGCGATCATCAACCAACGCGACTCCGGCATCAAATGCGTTTACGTGGCTATCGGCCAGAAAGCGTCCACCATCGCTAACGTGGTGCGCAAACTGGAAGAGCACGGCGCACTGGCCAACACCATCGTGGTGGTGGCGACCGCTTCCGAATCCGCTGCACTGCAATACCTGGCGCCATATGCCGGTTGCGCAATGGGCGAATACTTCCGTGACCGCGGTGAAGATGCGCTGATCGTGTACGATGACCTGTCCAAACAGGCCGTTGCTTACCGCCAGATTTCCCTGCTGCTTCGTCGTCCGCCAGGTCGTGAAGCTTACCCAGGCGACGTATTCTACCTGCACTCCCGCTTGCTGGAGCGCGCAGCGCGCGTCAACGCCGAATACGTTGAAGCCTTCACCAAAGGTGAAGTTAAAGGCCAAACCGGTTCACTGACCGCTCTGCCGATCATTGAAACCCAGGCGGGTGACGTTTCCGCGTTCGTTCCGACCAACGTAATCTCGATTACCGATGGTCAGATCTTCCTGGAATCCAACCTGTTCAACTCCGGTATTCGTCCGGCAGTTAACCCGGGTATCTCCGTATCCCGTGTTGGTGGCGCCGCGCAGACCAAGATCATGAAGAAACTGTCCGGTGGTATCCGTACCGCGCTGGCGCAGTATCGTGAACTGGCTGCGTTCTCCCAGTTCGCATCCGATCTGGACGACGCGACCCGCAAACAGCTGAGCCACGGTCAGAAAGTGACCGAGCTGCTGAAACAGAAACAGTATGCGCCGATGTCGGTTGCACAACAGTCTCTGGTGCTGTTTGCCGCAGAACGCGGTTACCTGAACGACGTCGAAGTCGCCAAAGTGGTGAGCTTCGAAGCCGCGCTGGTAGCCTATGCGGACCGCGAGCACGCCGAACTGCTGAACCACATCAACCAAACTGGCAACTTCAATGATGAGATCGAGGGCAAGTTGAAAGACATCCTCGAGACCTTCAAGAAAACCCAGTCCTGGTAACGCCGAACGGTCCTGCTGTTGAAAGACAGCAGGCCGTCTGGCACTGAGGAGAAGCAGAGATGGCCGGCGCAAAAGAGATACGTAGTAAGATCGCTAGCGTGCAAAACACGCAAAAGATCACTAAAGCGATGGAAATGGTCGCCGCCTCCAAAATGCGTAAATCGCAGGATCGCATGGCGGCCAGCCGTCCTTATGCAGAGACCATGCGCAAAGTGATTGGTCACCTTGCGTTAGGGAATCTGGAGTACAAGCACCCGTACCTGGATGAGCGTGACGTTAAGCGCGTCGGGTATCTGGTGGTGTCTACTGACCGTGGTCTCTGCGGCGGCTTGAACATCAACCTGTTCAAAAAGCTGCTGGCGGAGATGAAAGCCTGGTCCGAAAAAGGCGTCGAAACCGATTTGGCGCTGATTGGCTCTAAAGCGGCCTCTTTCTTTGGTTCCGTGGGCGGCAACGTGGTTGCCCAGGTGACCGGCATGGGGGATAAACCTTCCCTGTCGGATCTGATCGGGCCGGTGAAAGTGATGTTGCAGGCCTACGACGAAGGTCGTTTGGACAAGCTGTACATTGTCAGCAACAAATTTGTTAATACGATGTCCCAAGAGCCGCAGGTGCTTCAGCTGCTGCCGTTACCGCCAGCCGATGACGAAGAGCTGAAGAAAACGCCTTGGGATTACCTGTATGAACCGGATCCAAAAGTGCTGCTTGATACCTTGCTGCGCCGCTATGTGGAGTCGCAGGTTTATCAGGGCGTCGTGGAAAACCTGGCCAGCGAGCAGGCCGCACGAATGGTCGCGATGAAAGCCGCAACCGATAACGGCGGTAGCCTGATCAAAGAGCTGCAGTTGGTATACAACAAGGCGCGTCAGGCCAGCATCACTCAGGAACTCACCGAGATCGTTTCGGGAGCCTCCGCGGTTTAAGCTAGGTTTACGAATTACGTAGAGGATTCAAGATGGCTACTGGAAAGATTATCCAGGTAATCGGCGCCGTGGTGGACGTCGAGTTCCCTCAGGATGCCGTACCAAAAGTGTACGACGCCCTTGAGGTAGAAAACGGCACCGAAAAACTGGTGTTGGAAGTTCAGCAACAGCTGGGCGGTGGCGTGGTTCGCTGTATCGCAATGGGGACCTCCGACGGTCTGCGTCGCGGTCTGAAAGTGAACAACCTGGACCACCCGATTGAAGTGCCGGTGGGTAAAGCTACCCTGGGCCGTATCATGAACGTATTGGGTCAACCCATCGACATGAAAGGCGACATCGGCGAAGAAGAGCGTTGGGCGATTCACCGCGCGGCGCCAAGCTACGAAGAGCTGTCCAGCTCCCAGGAACTGCTGGAAACCGGTATCAAGGTAATGGACCTGATTTGTCCATTCGCCAAGGGCGGTAAAGTCGGTCTGTTCGGCGGTGCGGGCGTAGGTAAAACCGTAAACATGATGGAGCTGATCCGTAACATCGCGATCGAGCACTCCGGTTATTCCGTGTTCGCGGGCGTGGGCGAGCGTACTCGTGAGGGTAACGACTTCTACCACGAAATGACCGACTCCAACGTTCTGGACAAAGTATCTCTGGTTTACGGCCAGATGAACGAGCCACCAGGTAACCGTCTGCGCGTTGCGCTGACCGGTCTGACCATGGCGGAGAAATTCCGTGACGAAGGCCGTGACGTTCTGCTGTTCGTTGACAACATCTACCGTTACACCCTGGCCGGTACCGAAGTGTCCGCACTTCTGGGCCGTATGCCATCCGCGGTAGGTTATCAGCCAACGCTGGCGGAAGAGATGGGCGTTCTGCAAGAACGTATCACCTCGACCAAGACCGGTTCCATCACTTCCGTACAGGCCGTTTACGTTCCTGCGGATGACTTGACTGACCCGTCACCAGCCACCACCTTTGCGCACTTGGACGCAACCGTGGTACTGAGCCGTAACATCGCTTCTCTGGGTATCTACCCGGCCGTTGACCCGCTGGATTCCACCAGCCGTCAGCTGGATCCGCTGGTTGTTGGCCAGGAGCACTACGACGTAGCGCGTGGCGTGCAGTCCATTCTGCAACGCTACCAGGAACTTAAAGATATCATCGCGATCCTGGGTATGGACGAGCTGTCTGAAGAAGACAAACTGGTCGTATCCCGTGCGCGTAAGATCCAACGTTTCCTGTCTCAGCCGTTCTTCGTGGCAGAAGTCTTCACCGGTTCTCCGGGCAAGTTCGTATCGCTGAAAGACACCATCCGTGGTTTCAAAGGCATTATGGACGGCGACTATGACCACCTGCCGGAGCAGGCGTTCTACATGGTTGGCACCATTGAAGAAGCAGTGGAAAAAGCCAAGAAACTGTAACGCCTTGAGAGGAGGGTGATATGGCTATGACTTACCATCTGGATGTAGTCAGCGCGGAAAAACAGATGTTTTCCGGCCTGGTGCAGAAGATCCAGGTGACAGGCAGCGAAGGTGAACTGGGGATCTTCCCTGGCCATGCGCCGCTGCTGACTGCCATCAAGCCTGGCATGGTGCGTATTGTTAAGCAGCACGGTGAAGAAGAGTTCATCTACCTGTCCGGCGGCATCCTCGAGGTGCAGCCGAGCGTGGTTACCGTGCTGGCGGACACTGCTATCCGTGGTACTGACCTCGACGAAGCGAGAGCGTTGGAAGCTAAGCGTAAAGCTGAAGAACACATTCGCAGCTCTCATGGCGATGTCGACTATGCTCAGGCATCCGCTGAACTGGCGAAAGCGATCGCAAAACTGCGCGTTATCGAGCTCACCAGAAAAGCGATGTAATGTTTGGGTGCCCGGCACCCAACTTTAAGAAAGCGGCCTATAGGGTCGCTTTTTTTTTACTTTAAAATAAGCATTTCAGCCCGGCGGGCGGTGTGGTGTATAACCGCTGATATCGGGAAATAAACGTCGCCGATCGCCGACAGTTTTTTCGTCCCGACGCCGAATTAGCCGTGATAGCGGCAG
Organism: Serratia sp. DFXYC6; assembly: GCF_057196085.1. NCBI lineage: Bacteria > Pseudomonadati > Pseudomonadota > Gammaproteobacteria > Enterobacterales > Yersiniaceae > Serratia > Serratia sp. DFXYC6. Next base: position 26,411 of record NZ_JBXUNV010000005.1, read on the forward strand.
ACCAAGGCCCACGCGGCCTGCGCCGGGTTCGTGCAGAGAAATATGTAGTAATATCGCCGCTAAACGGTTTTACTTTCGTCTATCAAAATGGAGTTATCAGGTTGCTTATGTCGAACAGCGCAATGAGCGTGGTCATCCTCGCCGCGGGCAAGGGAACACGCATGTATTCCGATCTTCCCAAGGTCTTACATCCGTTGGCCGGCAAGCCGATGGTGCAACACGTCATTGATGCCGCGATGAAACTGGGCGCGCAACAGGTTCATCTGGTATACGGCCACGGCGGCGATCTGTTGAAAAGCACGTTGACCGAAGGCGCGCTGAACTGGGTGCTGCAGGCCGAGCAACTGGGTACCGGCCATGCGATGCAGCAGGCCGCGCCGCACTTTGCCGACGATGAAGACGTGCTGATGCTGTACGGCGATGTGCCGTTAATCTCCGTGGATACGCTGCAACGCCTGCTGGCGGCCAAGCCGCAGGGCGGCATCGGCCTGCTGACGGTCAAGCTGGACGATCCGAGCGGTTACGGCCGCATCGTGCGTGAGCAGGGCAACGTGGTGGGCATCGTCGAACACAAGGACGCCAGTGAGGCACAGCGCCAGATCAACGAGATCAATACCGGCATCCTGGTGGCGAACGGGCGCGATCTGAAGCGCTGGCTGGGAATGTTGAATAACGACAACGCACAGGGCGAGTTTTACATCACCGATATCATTGCGTTGGCCCATGCCGACGGCAAGAAAATCGAAGCCGTGCACCCGTCGCGTTTAAGTGAAGTGGAAGGCGTGAACAACCGTCTGCAGCTGGCGACTCTGGAGCGCGTATTCCAGTCGGAACAGTCTGAAAAGCTGCTGTTGGCCGGCGTGATGTTGTTGGATCCGGCGCGTTTCGATCTGCGCGGGGAACTTGTTCACGGCCGTGACATCACTATTGATGCGAATGTGATTATCGAAGGTCACGTCAAGCTGGGCGACCGGGTGAAAGTCGGCGCCGGCTGCGTGCTGAAAAACTGCGTGATTGGCGATAACTGCGAGATCAGCCCTTACAGCGTGCTGGAAGACAGCGTGCTGGAAGCAGACTGCACGGTGGGGCCGTTCGCCCGCCTGCGCCCAGGCGCGGAGCTGGCGGCAGGGGCTCACGTCGGCAACTTCGTGGAAATGAAAAAGGCGCGTCTGGGCAAAGGCTCCAAGGCCGGCCACCTCAGCTACCTGGGCGATGCCGAAATCGGTGATGACGTGAATATCGGCGCCGGCACCATCACCTGTAACTACGATGGCGCCAACAAGCACAAAACGCTGATCGGCGATGGCGTGTTCGTCGGTTCCGATACTCAGCTGGTGGCGCCGGTGTCGGTCGGCAAAGGATCCACCATCGCCGCCGGCACCACGGTGACGCGCGATATCGCCGAGAACGAACTGGTGCTGAGCCGCGTCAAGCAGGTGCACATTCAGGGTTGGCAACGTCCGGTGAAGAAGAAGCCATAGTGTGTTTTGCGTTGGGCTCCGTTCAGAGCCCAATACAAAACATAATAACCCCCACCATCTACAGGCTCGGGGGACGCACGGTAAAAACCGGCAAAAATCAGGTCAAGGCATCGAAAGCGCCCATGAAGGGCGTTCATTAGGAATATAACTGATGTGTGGAATTGTAGGCGCAGTAGCGCAACGTGATATCGCAGAAATCCTGTTGGAAGGTTTACGTCGTCTCGAGTATCGCGGTTATGACTCCGCTGGTCTGGCGGTGGTCGATGAAAAAGGCAACGTCAGTCGCCTGCGTCGCGTTGGCAAGGTACAAAAGCTGGCCGAAGCGGCGGAACAAACCGATCTGCACGGCGGTACCGGCATCGCTCACACCCGTTGGGCTACGCACGGTGAACCGACCGAAGCGAACGCGCACCCGCATGTTTCCGACTACATTACCGTGGTGCATAACGGCATCATCGAAAACCACGAGCCGCTGCGCGAACTGCTGATTGAACGCGGTTACCGTTTCAGCTCTGAAACCGACACCGAAGTGATTGCGCACCTGGTGCACTGGGAACAACTGCAAGGCGGTACGCTGCTGGAAGTGGTTCAGCGCGTGATCCCGCAGCTGCGCGGCGCTTATGGCACCGTGGTGATGGACAGCCGCGATCCGAGCGTGCTGGTCGCGGCGCGTTCCGGCAGCCCGCTGGTTATCGGCCGCGGCGTCGGGGAAAACTTCATCGCTTCCGATCAGCTGGCGCTGCTGCCGGTCACCCGCCGCTTCATCTTCCTGGAAGAGGGCGACGTGGTGGAAGTGACTCGCCGCACCGTCAACATCTTCGACAAACAGGGCAACGCCATCGAGCGTCCTGAGATCGAATCCCAGGTGCAGTATGACGCTGGCGACAAGGGCGCTTATCGCCACTACATGCAAAAAGAGATTTACGAACAGCCGCTGGCGCTGAAAAACACCCTGGAAGGGCGTTTCAGTCATGGCCAAATCAACCTGAGTGAGCTGGGGCCGCACGCCGACGAGCTGCTCGCCAAGGTGCAGCACGTGCAGATTATCGCCTGTGGGACTTCTTACCACTCCGGTATGGTGGCGCGTTACTGGTTCGAAGCGCTGGCCGGCGTGCCATGCGATGTCGAGATCGCGTCCGAATTCCGTTACCGCAAATCGGCGGTGCGTCCGGGCAGCCTGATCATCACTCTGTCGCAGTCCGGCGAAACCGCCGACACCCTGGCGGCGCTCCGCCTGTCCAAAGAGCTGGGTTATCTCGGTTCGTTGGCCGTTTGTAACGTTGCCGGCTCTTCGCTGGTGCGCGAATCCGATCTGGCGCTGATGACCAAAGCCGGTACGGAAATCGGCGTAGCCTCGACCAAAGCCTTCACCACGCAGCTCACCGTGCTGTTGATGCTGGTGGCGCGCCTGGGCCGTCTGAAAGGCATGGCGGAAAGCGTGGAGCACGAGATCGTGCATGGTCTGCAGGCGCTGCCGGCGCGTATCGAGCAGATGCTGTCGATGGATAAAGAGATCGAAGCGCTGGCGGAAGGCTTCTCCGACAAGCACCATGCGCTGTTCCTCGGCCGCGGCGATCAGTATCCGATCGCCATGGAAGGGGCGCTGAAGCTGAAAGAGATCTCCTATATTCACGCTGAAGCTTATGCGGCGGGTGAGTTGAAACACGGCCCGCTGGCGCTGATCGACGCCGATATGCCGGTGATCGTGGTGGCGCCAAACAACGAACTGCTGGAAAAGCTGAAGTCCAACATTGAAGAAGTGCGCGCGCGCGGCGGCCAGCTGTACGTGTTCGCCGATCAGGACGCCGGCTTCGTCAGCAGCGAAGGCATGACCCTCATTCCTCTGCCGCACGTCGAGGAAATCGTCGCGCCGATCTTCTACACCGTGCCGTTGCAGCTGCTGTCTTACCACGTGGCGCTGATCAAGGGCACCGACGTTGACCAGCCGCGCAACCTGGCGAAGTCTGTCACCGTAGAGTAATTTGTCACAGGTAAACTGCAAAAGCCGGCCTTAGCGCCGGCTTTTTTCATGAGTGACCTTAAAGATGACAGCGCTGCCGTTTCGGTGATAAACGTTGTCATATTCAAGCGGATAGGCCGCGCCAAGCCGGTTTTTTATTGCTTGGGAAATGTGCTGTTTCACGGCTAACCTTCTGATTTACATAAAAACAAATACCTATCAAATACGCTGTAATATAACTGTCATATTGCGTACATTTTTCTGTCACCAAACTGTCCTATTTTCCCTCCTGCAGCAATACTTACTCTGATTAAAACGACTCGAAGTCGATTTTAAGTATCCCATTAGGAGGGATTATGAAACTGATGCGTACCACCGTCGCCAGTATTGTGGCAGCGACCTTCTCCCTGACCGCCGTGTCCGCGTTCGCTGCTGCCAGCCTGACCGGTGCAGGTGCGACATTCCCCGCTCCGGTTTACGCCAAGTGGGCAGATTCTTATCAGAAAGAAACCGGCAACAAAGTTAACTATCAGGGCATCGGCTCCTCTGGCGGCGTGAAGCAAATCGTGGCCAACACCGTTGACTTTGGTGCCTCCGACGCCCCGCTGTCTGACGACAAGCTGGCGGCCGACGGCCTGTTCCAGTTCCCGACCGTGATTGGCGGCGTGGTGCTGGCGGTGAATATCCCGGGCATCAAATCCGGCGAACTGACGCTGGACGGCAAAACCCTGGGCGATATCTACCTGGGCAACGTCAAAAAGTGGAACGATCCGGCTATCACCAAGCTGAACCCAGGCGTGAAACTGCCTGACCAGAACATCGCCGTAGTGCGCCGCGCCGACGGTTCCGGCACCTCGTTCGTGTTCACCAGCTACCTGTCCAAGGCCAATGCGCAGTGGAAAGAAAAGATTGGCGCCGGTTCTACCGTTAACTGGCCGACCGGTCTGGGCGGTAAAGGCAACGACGGCATCGCCGCCTTCGTTCAGCGCCTGCCAGGCTCTATCGGCTACGTAGAATACGCTTACGCCAAGCAGAACAACCTGGCTTACACCAAGCTGGTGTCCGCCGACGGCAAACCGGTCAGCCCGACCGAAGAGAGCTTCAGCAACGCCGCCAAAGGCGCGGATTGGAGCAAAACTTTCGCTCAGGATCTGACTGACCAGAAAGGCGACAACGTGTGGCCAATCACCTCCACCACCTTCATCCTGGTGCACAAAGAGCAGAAAAACCCTGCTCAGGGCGCCGAAGTGCTGAAGTTCTTCGACTGGGCGTATAAAACCGGTGCAAAACAAGCTAACGAGCTGGATTACGCCACCCTGCCGGCAGAAGTGGTTGAGCAGGTGCGTGCGGCCTGGAAAACCAACGTAAAAGACAGTTCAGGTAAAGCGCTGTACTAACAACGCAGGGGCGCGGGTTCGCCGCGCCCCACACAGTTCTTCAGGCTCCGATCCCGATTGGGGCTGCCAGGGTTCAAACAGAGAGTAATCTATGGCTGAGTACAAGCCGACCATCAAAGCACCGGGCAAAAACGGTGACATCATTTTCAGCGCGCTGGTGAGACTGGCTGCGCTGATTACCCTATTGTTGCTGGGCGGCATCATCGTTTCGCTGATCTTCGCCTCCTGGCCAAGCATGCAGAAATTCGGCTTTGCGTTCCTGTGGACCAAAGAATGGGACGCGCCGGCGGAGCAGTTCGGCGCGCTGGTGCCGATCTACGGCACCGTGGTCACCTCGCTTATCGCGTTGATCATCGCCGTGCCGGTGAGCTTCGGCATCGCGCTGTTCCTGACCGAACTGGCGCCGAACTGGCTGAAGCGGCCGCTGGGCATCGCCATTGAGCTGCTGGCGGCCATTCCGAGCATCGTCTACGGCATGTGGGGCCTGTTCGTGTTCGCCCCGCTGTTCGCCGAATACTTCCAGACGCCGGTGGGCGAAGTACTGTCGGGCATTCCAATCGTCGGCGAGCTGTTCTCCGGCCCGGCCTTCGGCATCGGCATCCTGGCCGCCGGGGTGATCCTGGCTATCATGATCATTCCTTACATCGCCGCGGTGATGCGCGACGTGTTCGAACAGACCCCGGTAATGATGAAAGAGTCGGCCTACGGTATCGGCTGCACCACCTGGGAAGTCATCTGGCGCATCGTGCTGCCGTTCACCAAAAACGGCGTCATCGGCGGCGTGATGTTGGGCCTGGGCCGCGCGCTGGGGGAAACCATGGCGGTGACCTTTATCATCGGCAACACCTACCAGCTCGACAGCGCTTCGCTGTACATGCCGGGCAACAGCATCACCTCGGCGCTGGCCAACGAATTCGCCGAAGCCGAGTCCGGCGTGCACACCGCCGCGTTGATGGAGCTGGGCCTGATTCTGTTTGTTATCACCTTTATCGTGCTGGCGCTGTCGAAACTGATGATCATGCGTCTGGCCAAGAATGAGGGGCGTTAACATGGCGACGATGGATATGCAAAACGCAGTCGTTCTGGCGGAAAGCCGCCGCAAAATGCAGGCCTGGCGCCGGCAGAAAAACCGCCTCGCGCTGTTCCTGTCGATGGCGACCATGGCGTTCGGGCTGTTCTGGCTGATCTGGATCCTGATCGCCACCGTCACCAAAGGCTTCGACGGCATGTCGCTGGCGCTGTTCACCGAAATGACTCCGCCGCCGAACACCGCTGGCGGCGGCCTGGCCAACGCCATCGCCGGCAGCGGGCTGTTGATCCTGTGGGCGACCCTCTTCGGTACGCCGCTGGGCATCATGGCCGGCATCTACCTGGCGGAATACGGCCGTAAATCCTGGCTGGCGGAAGTGATCCGCTTTATCAACGACATCCTGCTGTCCGCACCGTCGATCGTGGTGGGCCTGTTCGTTTACACCATCGTGGTGGCGAAGATGGAGCACTTCTCCGGTTGGGCCGGCATCGTGGCGCTGGCGCTGCTGCAGGTGCCGATCGTCATTCGCACCACCGAGAACATGCTGAAGCTGGTGCCGGATACGCTGCGCGAGGCCGCCTATGCTCTGGGCACGCCGAAATGGCGCATGATTTCCGCTATCACGCTGAAGGCGTCGGTGTCCGGCATCATCACCGGCGTGCTGCTGGCGATTGCGCGCATTGCGGGGGAAACGGCGCCGCTGCTGTTCACCTCGCTGTCGAACCAGTTCTGGAGCACCGACCTGATGCAGCCGATCGCCAACCTGCCGGTGACCATCTTCAAATTCGCCATGAGCCCGTTCGCCGAATGGCAGCAGCTGGCCTGGGCGGGGGTGCTGTTGATCACCCTGTGCGTACTGCTACTGAATATCCTGGCGCGCGTGATTTTCGCCAAGAAAAAGCATTCATAAAATTTTGAGCGCCGCTTTGGCGGCGCTGATGAAAAGAGAGAAGTCTTGATGAGTATGGTTACTGACGCTTCCAGCAGCAAAATTCAGGTACGCGATCTGAACTTCTATTACGGCAAATTCCATGCGCTGAAGAACATCACGCTGGATATCGCCAAGAACAAGGTCACCGCGTTTATCGGCCCGTCCGGCTGCGGCAAATCCACCCTGCTGCGCACCTTCAACAAGATGTACCAGCTGTACCCGGAACAGCGTGCGGAAGGCGGCATCCTGCTGGACGGCCAGAACATCCTGACCGACAACTCGGATATCGCGCTGCTGCGCGCCAAGGTCGGCATGGTGTTCCAAAAGCCGACGCCGTTCCCGATGTCGATTTACGACAACATCGCCTTCGGCGTTCGCCTGTTTGAAAAGCTGTCGCGCGCCGATATGGACGAGCGCGTGCAGTGGGCGCTGACCAAGGCGGCGCTGTGGAACGAAACCAAGGACAAGCTGCACCAGAGCGGCTACAGCCTCTCCGGCGGCCAGCAGCAGCGTCTGTGCATTGCCCGCGGCATCGCCATTCGTCCGGAAGTGCTGTTGCTGGATGAGCCTTGCTCGGCGCTGGATCCGATCTCCACCGGCAAGATTGAAGAGCTGATCAGCGAACTGAAGGCCGATTACACCGTGGTGATTGTGACGCACAACATGCAGCAGGCGGCGCGCTGCTCCGACTCTACCGCATTTATGTATCTGGGCGAGCTGATCGAGTTCAGTGATACTGATAACCTGTTCACTGCGCCGCAGAAAAAGCAGACTGAAGACTACATCACTGGCCGTTATGGTTGATAGGAAGCATCATGGATAACCTGAATTTAAACAAACACATTTCCGGCCAGTTCAACGCAGAGCTCGAGCATATCCGCACCCAGGTGCTGACCATGGGCGGGCTGGTGGAGCAGCAGCTGACCGACGCCATCACCGCGATGCACAATCAGGATGGCGAGCTGGCCAAGCGCGTGATCGAAGGCGACGCCAAGGTCAACATGATGGAAGTGGCGATCGACGAAGCCTGCGTGCGCATTATCGCCAAGCGCCAGCCGACCGCCAGCGATCTGCGTCTGGTGATGGCGATCATCAAAACCATTTCCGAACTGGAACGCATCGGCGACGTGGCGGACAAGATCTGCCGCACCGCGCTGGAGAAGTTCTCGCACCAGCACCAGCCGCTGCTGGTCAGCCTGGAGTCGCTGGGGCGCCACACCGTGCAGATGCTGCACGACGTGCTGGACGCGTTCGCGCGCATGGATCTGGACGAGGCGATCCGTATTTACCGGGAAGATAAAAAGGTCGACCAGGAATATGAAGGCATCGTGCGTCAGCTGATGACCTACATGATGGAAGATTCGCGCACCATTCCGAGCGTGCTGACCGCGCTGTTCTGCGCCCGTTCTATCGAGCGTATCGGCGATCGCTGCCAGAATATCTGCGAATTTATCTTCTATTTCGTCAAAGGACAGGATTTCCGTCATTTGGGCGGCGACGCCCTGGAAAAGCTGCTGTCTCCGGGCGGTAAAGACGAAAAAGACGACTAACCCTTTCCGGGTAATATCCTTCCAAGGCGCGGTTTCCCGCGCCTTTATTCCATCTTAAGCGCGTAAAGATAAAAAGGTTATAAATATAGCTTTTTATATTATTTCCTGACCTATGTGGCGCTTGCTAGCTTATCCGCCAGCAGGACATCAACCACTTAGGAGCTTTCTATGAAACATCGCGCTTTGGCCTTAACGTTGTTAGCCAGTCTGACCGGTTTCGCCGCCGGCGCCGCGCACGCGGACAAACTTGACGATATCAAGCAAGCCGGCGTGGTGCGCATCGCGGTGTTCGACAGCAATCCGCCGTTCGGTTACATCGATCCGCAGAGCAAGAAGCTGGTGGGCTACGATGTGGATGTCGCCGACGCGATCGGCAAAGCGCTGGGGGTGAAAGTGGAGCTGCGCGCCACCAACCCGGCCAACCGCATTCCGCTGCTGGTGTCGAAGAAGGTTGACCTGATTGCCGCCAACTTCACCATTACCGACGAGCGCGCCAAGGAAGTGAACTTCAGCGTGCCGTATTTCGCCACCGGCCAGAAATTCATCGCCCGCAAAGGCGTATTGAAAACGCCGGAAGACATCAAGAAGCTGCGCATCGGCGCGGATAAGGGCACGGTGCAGGAAATCACCCTGCGCGAGCGTTTCCCGACGGCGAAAGTGATCTCCTACGATGATACCCCGCTGGCGTTCGTGGCACTGCGTAACGGCAACGTGCAGGCGATCACTCAGGACGACGCCAAGCTGGTCGGCCTGCTCGGCAACCTGCCGGCAGCGCAAAAGGCGGAGTTTGAAATTTCGCCGTTCAGCCTGACCAAAGAGTATCAGGGCGTCGGCATTCCCAAGGGCGAAGATCGCCTGACCGCCGCGGTGAACGAGACGCTGATCAAGCTGGAAAAAGACGGTGAAGCGGTTAAGATTTACGATCGCTGGTTCGGGCCGGAAACCCAATCCGCCCAGCCGCGCGGCGATTTCAAAATCGCGCCTTTGGATCAGCAACCGAAAGCCTGATTTAACCGCGCGCGGTGAGATCGGTACGGAGGGGCGCAGCTTGCTGCGCCCCTGATGCATTCTGCAAGACAAGGATTGAACATGAACCTGGACTGGCTGCTGGCGCCGCAATACCTGAGCTGGCTGTGGCACGGCTTTCTGCTGACGCTGTGGCTTTCCGCCTGCGCGGGCCTGGCGGCCACGCTGCTGGGCTTCGTGCTGGCGGCGATGCGCGACAGCAGCCTGCGGCCGTTGCGCTGGCTGGCGATGGGCTACAGCTCGCTGTTTCGCAATACGCCGCTGCTGGTGCAGCTGTTCTTCTGGTACTTCGCCGCCGGCCAGATCTTGCCGTCCGCCGCCATGCAGTGGCTGAACAGCGCCCATCAGATCGGCCCGCTTGAGTGGCCGTCGTTTGAGTTTCTCGCCGGTTTCTTCGGCCTGACGCTCTACTCCACCGCCTTTATCGCCGAAGAGATCCGTTCCGGCATTCGCGGCGTCGCCGGCGGGCAGAAATATGCCGCTCAGGCGCTGGGGCTGACCGGCTGGCAGGCGATGCGCTACGTGGTGTTGCCGCAGGCGCTGAAAATCGCGCTGCCGCCGCTGCTGGGGCAATACATGAACGTGATCAAGAACTCGTCGCTGACCATGGCGATCGGCGTGGCCGAACTCTCTTACGCCTCGCGTCAGGTCGAAACCGAAACCCTGCGCACTTTCCAGGCGTTCGGCGTGGCGACGGTACTGTATATCGCCATCATCGCGCTGCTGGAAGGCTGGGGCATGTGGCGACAACAGCGTAAACCGCTGGGAGGACATTGAGATGGATTTCAGCGTGATTCACGACAACCTGGGTTACCTGCTGTGGGGCACCTGGCCGGACGGGCCGTTGGGCGGCGCGGCGTTGACGTTGGCGATCAGCCTGATGGCCGGCGTGGCCTCGGCGGTGCTCGGCACCCTGCTCGGCGTGGCGCTGGCGATGTCGCGCGGCATCGCCGCCGGGCTGCTGGCGGCGGTGTTGGGCTTTTTCCGCGCCATTCCGGTCATCATGCTGATCTTCTGGACCTATTTCCTGCTGCCAATGGTGTTTGGCGTCGAGATCCCGGAAATCACCACCGTCGTGTGCGCGCTGGCGCTGATCGCCTCGGCCTATCTGGCCCATGCGGTGAAAGCCGGCATCGCCGCCATCGGCCCCGGCCAGTGGCAGGCCGGGCTCTCTCTGGGGCTGACCCGCTGGCAGACGCTGCGCATGATCGTGCTGCCGCAGGCGCTGCGCATGATGGTGCCGTCGTTCATCAACCAGTGGATCTCCCTGATCAAAGACACCTCGCTGGCTTATATCGTCGGCGTTGGCGAACTGACCTTCCTGGCGACCCAGGTCAACAACCGCAGCATGGTCTACCCGATGGAAGTGTTCCTGTTCGTGGCGCTGGTCTATTTCGTGTTCTGCCTGGCGCTCGATCTGCTGGCCAACGCGGTCAACCGCCGCTTCGGCGCGCAAACCCGCGCGCTGAAACGGTCCTGGCGCTGGTGGCGCAACAAGCCGCCGTTGCCGGCCAGTTAATCGGCCGTCAGCCGCCAGCCGCGTTCGCGCCACAGCGCGGGCAATTGAGCCAGGTCGTCAAACGTTGTCACCAGCGGGTGATCGATCGGCGGGTTATGCGGATCGGCGCAGAAGTAAAAGACCGGGATGCCGGCATTGATGCCGGCCTGCGCGCCGGCGGGCGAGTCGTCCACCAGGATGCAGCGCGTCACCGACACCCGCATCTGTTCGGCGGCGTGAAACACGATCGCCGGATCCGGCTTCCAGCGCTGAATGTCATAGCCGCTGAACAACCGGTCATCAAAATAAGGCAGCATGCCGGTCAGGCCGAGTGAGTGCTGCATCTTGCTGATCGGCCCGTTGGAGACGGTGCAGACGGGCACCGTCACCTGCGCCAGCAGCTCGCGGGCGCCGGCAATCTGCTGCAGCTCGCTGTCGAACAACCGCGCCACTTCCTGCCGATACAGCGGCTCCAGCGTCTCTTTTGCCAGGTCAGTGCCCTGCTCGGCGTTGACCCGATCGATGATCTCGTACAGCTTCACCCCTTTGTATTTCTTGAACACCTCTTCCAGCGACAGATGAATGCCGTAGCGGGCGAACATGTGCACATAGGCTTTGCTGCACAGCACTTCGCTGTCCACCAGCGTGCCGTCGCAGTCGAACAAAATGCAGTCAATCTGATTCATGCGGGACAGGTTCCTTCGGGTTAACGCCGCTGAGGCGACTCAGCGATCACTTGATCAGGTTACGCGCCTTGAGATCGTGCAAAATCAGCGCGGCGACGTGTGAGCACTGCGGCAGATCGCGGCTGTCGCACCACTTCAGCTCGGCGATTTCGGCGGCCGGCTGCAACTGCCCGGTAAAGCCGGCCTGGTAGCAGCGAATGCGCACCTGGGTGCCGTCCTGCTTGCCGTCTGCCGGGCCGGAGAACTCGCCGTAAAACGCGATGGAGTTCGGCTGCAGCGCGACGGTCAGCTCTTCGTCGATTTCGCGGCACAGCGCCTGTTCGTCGGTTTCACCCGCTTCGCGCTTTCCGCCTGGCATATAAAACAGCGTCTTGTTGTGTGAGCGCACCAGCGCCACTTTGTCATCTTTCAGCGCGATCAACGCCAGCTTATCGATAAAGGTCGAAGACATGCGGATTCCTGTTTGTTAACGGATAGGGAAAGAGGGGGCGATAGGCCATTTTATCGGCCGTGCCGACAAACGGCAACGCAGCGGGCGGTCGGGGGATGAATGTCTGTAAATACAAGCCGTTGACGCATTTAGCCGTAAAGACGGCGAAAAAAACCTGTGACCGGCGTCAAAAGCCCCACTTTTTGTTATAGGATAGCCGGCGACTGTCCATTCCCATTTTCGGAATTCTGATAATGACCAAACCAGTATCTGGCCTTGACGCTGAGCAAGGCTTGCTTGGGCGCGTGTTTAAACTCAAGCAACATGGCACGACGGCGCGTACGGAAACGATTGCCGGTATCACCACCTTCCTCACCATGGTGTATATCGTGTTCGTTAACCCGCAAATTTTAGGCGCGGCGGGCATGGATACCCAGGCGGTATTTGTCACCACCTGTTTGATCGCCGCCTTCGGCAGCATCTTTATGGGCCTGCTGGCGAACCTGCCGGTGGCGTTGGCGCCGGCGATGGGGCTGAACGCTTTCTTCGCCTTCGTGGTGGTCGGGGCGATGGGCATCTCCTGGCAGGTGGGCATGGGCGCCATCTTCTGGGGCGCGGTCGGCCTGCTGCTGCTGACCATTTTCCGCATTCGCTACTGGATGATCGCCAACATTCCGGTCAGCCTGCGGGTCGGCATCACCAGCGGCATCGGCCTGTTCATCGGCATGATGGGGCTGAAAAACGCCGGCATCGTGGTGGCCAACCCGGACACCCTGGTGACCATCGGCAGCCTGACCTCGCACAACGTGCTGCTGGGGGCGCTCGGCTTCTTCATTATCGCCGTGCTCTCTTCGCGTAACTTCCACGCGGCGGTGCTGGTGTCGATCGTGGTCACTACCCTGATCGGCTGGATGCTGGGCGACGTGAAATACGGCGGTCTGTTCTCGCTGCCGCCGAGCATTACCTCGGTGGTGGGCCAGGTCGACGTGGCCGGCGCGCTGAACATCGGGCTGGCCGGGGTCATCTTCTCGTTTATGCTGGTGAACCTGTTCGACTCCTCCGGCACCCTGATCGGCGTCACCGATAAAGCCGGTCTGACCGACAACCAGGGCAAGTTCCCACGCATGAAGCAGGCGCTGTACGTTGACAGCATCAGCTCAGTGGCCGGTTCGTTGGCTGGCACCTCTTCCGTGACCGCTTATATCGAAAGCTCATCCGGCGTCGCCGTCGGCGGCCGTACCGGTTTGACGGCGGTGGTCACCGGCCTGCTGTTCCTGCTGGTGATCTTCCTGTCGCCGCTGGCGGGCATGGTGCCGGCTTACGCCGCCGCCGGTGCGCTGATCTACGTCGGCGTGCTGATGACCTCCAGCCTGGCGCGGGTGAAGTGGGACGATCTGACCGAAGCGGTGCCGGCGTTTGTCACCGCGGTGATGATGCCGTTCAGCTTCTCGATCACCGAGGGCATCGCGCTCGGCTTTATCTCCTACTGCGTGATGAAGCTGGGTACCGGCCGCTGGCGTGAAATCAGCCCGTGCGTGGTGGTGGTGGCGCTGCTGTTCGTGCTGAAGATCGTCTTCGTCGACGGCCATTGACAGCCAAAGGGCCGACGGCGGTCGGCCCTGAATCCCTAGACGCCCGGCGTCGCATCCGGCGCCTGATCCAACACCCACTGCAACGGCCGCCTGAAGCGCGCCTGCCAGCTGCCGGCGGCATCCTCTCCCTGGGCGAAGTGCAGCGTCTGCACCTGATTCTCCTCCCCGAACAGATTGGCGAAATGTAGCGCCAGCGCCTGCTCGCTGAAGGTCTGCCGATCGTAATACGCCATCACGATTTTCTTTTTCGCCGCCAGCGACTGCTGGGCCGGCTTGATCTCGCCGTGGGGGGCGATCAGGAGCGCGCCGGCGTAAAACTGCGGGTACTTCGCGATCAGGTTGGCGGCGTGCAACGCGCCCTGGCCGCGGGCACTGAGGTAAATCCGCCGGGGATCCAGCTTTAGCTGCGGAGCCAGCTGTTGCACCGTGCGCTGCAGGGTGGTTTGGGTGCTCTCGTCGCTGTAATTTGACCAGCGGAAGCTGTTTTCCGACAGCATCTGCGTGCCGTTGATCTCGATGTAGGCCACGCCCATTTCGCCGAACAGCAGCCGCTCCTCGGGGCTGATGGCGGCGGCTTTGCCGTAGGTATGCAGGAAGATAACCGTTGGCCAACCTTCGGGCGGCGCTTCGCCGTCCGGCACCGCGTAGCTGGCTTTGCCTTCATACTGACGGGCGTGCTGCAGATAGCGCGCTTTGGTGGCGGCCAAAATGGATTGGTAAGTGGCGGAGTGTTGGATGCTGTTGAAGGCGTCGTCCTCCAGCAGGTTGTAGTAGTACCACAGGCCGCGGTCGGCGCTCAGCTGCAGGTAACGCTCCGCCAGTTCGGTTTGCCCTTTCTCCGCCGACGACACCGCCAGCTGGTAGGGCGCCCAGACGTTGCGGCCGTCTTCGCGCATCAGCGTCAGGTACAGCGACATGGCGCCGAGCTTTTTGTCTTCCTGGGTTTGCGCGGAACGCGATAGTTGGGCGTTGAGCGCGCTGTGCGCCGGCAGCTCCAGCGGCTCTTCACCGGCGGGATAACGCATGTCTGCGGCGAAAGCGGGACTGGTGATGGAAACGAAAAATAACGCTAAAATGAATAAATACATGATGCTATGGCTTTAATTTCAATAAATTGACGGACGTCATGTCCTGTTGCGGCGCCCAGCGGGCGCCGCGAGACCTTCACTCCACGCGGCGAATAAAATCGCTGAACGCGGACAGCTGGCCGGTCAGGAAATCCAGCGTTCCCTGATCGCTCAGTTCACCGGCCTGTTCATCGACCTTGCTCTGGATCACGCCGCCCATAAACTCAGGCTTGTTCATTACCATCGCATCGAGGAACACCAGGATCTGGCGCAGATGGTATTGGCAGCGCGCGCCGCCGATCGGCCCCATTGAGCTGGTTTGAATGGCGACCGGCTTGCCGGCCAGCGGCTGATTCGGTACGCGAGACAGCCAGTCGATGGCGTTCTTCAACCCGCCGGGCACGGAATAGTTATATTCAGGGGTGACGATGATCACGCCGTCGGCCTGGCGGATCTGCTCGGCGATCGCCTCGACCGCGGCAGGGAAGCCTTCACCCTGTTGCATGTCGGCGTCGTACAGCGGGATATCGCGGATGGAGGGCAGCGCTTCAATGGTGACGCCCTGCGGGGCCAGGCCAGGCAGGGCGCGGGCCACCATGGCGTTGTAGGAGCCTTTGCGCAGGCTGCCGAGTAGAGTGACGATTTTTAAGGCTTGGTCTGACATGGTGATTCTCCCTTTCGAATGAGCAGATTCAGCGTACAACATGGGCGAATAGTAGGCTAAAGCGCTGGTCGAGAATAGGCGATTGCTCAACATTTAGCTGTCTTTACAATTTAATCCAGTAACTGGTGCGGTAAAGACCGCGTTATCCGCTTTGCGCCGCGTCAACCTGGCGTCTTCAGGCCCGTCAGTTTAACGAAGCGTGAGGATGCCGCCGGGCTGCGCGGCGAGATTTCCCCGTCTTTGTGCAGGCCGCCGCGCTCTTCGTAACGCCAGCACAGCAGGCGATCCAGCCCGGGGCTGCCGGCGCAGGCCCAGCTCAGATATTCGTCGGCATCGCTCATCACCTGAACGTCCGGCGTGGCGCTGGAGCGCAGGTGGCCGGAGAAGGGATGCAGACGCAGCGTAGACTGGCCGCTGTTGCCGAGGCCGGAAATTTTCAGCACGCTTTGCCGAATGCTCCACAGCTGAGTCTCCGCCTCCAGCCGATCGTCCTGCGCGCCGATCCAGGCGCTTTCCGCCGGCGTCTGGTGCGCGTTCTGCAGCGCGCTTTGCCGGCTGCCGCGCGCCCGCATCACTTCGATATCCAGTCCGACTTTGCCTTCGTCGCTGAGCAGCACGCCCACGGTGTTGCTGGCGTAGGCGAGGCTAAAATCGGGCAGTTGATGGTCGGCGAAGCAGGGGCGGCCGGTGGGCGTGGTGGCTATAGGGGGAAGCGTCGGCAGGCCGTACAGGTAGAACATCATTTCGGCGAGCAGAATGCGCCCTTGCAGGTAGCGCGTGCGGCGCTTAACGGAAAAGGTGCGGGTGGCGGCTATCACTTCGTCGGCGAGTCTCTGGGTATCCAGGACAGCGGAGGCCGGGGTCCATCGGGCAAAATGACACGCCATTGTTCACTCCATGACAGAGAGTCGCTAAGAACGCAGGGGTGTTAGATTAAGACTAAGTTGAGGATTTATCATCAAAAAACACTATGCGTTTTATCCGATTTGTTGCCGATTTCAGTGATGAGCTGCGCAGGCGTTATTCCAGGATCCAGCTATCGCCGGTGGCCGGCGCGATCCCTTCCGGCAGCCATAGCCGGCCCCACGCGCCGGTACAGTGGCAACCCATGATCTTTTCCGGCTGGTGCTGCCGTAAAAAACGGCGGACGCGCCAGAGCGTGCGCGGGGAAGCGCAACGCAGATGAAAACCGCCAATCAAGGCGTGGATCCGATCGATACCGGTGATTTTCTGGCAGTGGCGCACGATATTCACGATCCCGCGATGCCCGCAGCCGGTCACGATCACCAGACCGCGATCCGATTTGTAAATCAGCACCCCTTCGTCGATAACGTAATCCACCGCCGCGTTTTCCCCGGTAATCACCCCGTAGGCGCGCGGTGCGGGCACGGCGATTTCACCTGACCACATAAAGCGATCGCCGATCGCCAGCGGCTCGCGGCTGTAGTGCATGCGGTGGCGTGAGTAGTCGATGTCCAAAGAGAGCTTTTTGATTTTGCGGGTGTGGCCCAGCACCTTCAGCGCCGCATAGCGCTCATCGCCGACCTGCGGGTGGCAGATGATGCGGCTGTTGTCCGGCAGCCAGGCGACGCCGCCGCAGTGGTCATAGTGGCCGTGGGAGAGCACCGTCGCGGTGATACGGGAGAGATCGACGCCCATCAGCGCCGCATTGCGCAGGAAGCTGTCGTCGGGGCCGGTGTCGAACAGTATGGAGGTCGTCTCGTCCTCAATCAGCAGGCTTAACCCGGCCTTGGCCTGCAATAGCGGGTTGGCGCCGGCGGCGCGGCGGTTTTCCAGCAATACCTTGAGGGTTAACGCCATGTTGACTCGTTCCTGAGAAAGACACCTGACCGTCCAGTATATCGCGGGCAGTTGCAGCGGCGCTGTGAGCCAGCGCGCAGAGCGAGAGCGGGAAAGAAAAACGGCCGGAACAAGGGCTTATCCCGGCCGTGAAGGCCTCTGGCAGCGCGTTATTTCCCGATACAGAAGCTGGAGAAGATGCGGCCCAGCAGGTCGTCGGAGGTGAATTCGCCGGTGATTTCGCTCAAGGCCAGCTGCGCCTGGCGCAGTTCCTCGGCCAGCAGTTCGCCCGCGTAAGCGCTCACTAACTGTTCTTTGCCCTGCACCAGATGCTGCGCCGCCAGTTCCAGCGCCTGCAGGTGGCGACGGCGCGCCAGGAAGCCGCCTTCCATGTTGCTGGTGAAGCCCATGCTCTGTTTCAGATGATCGCGCAGCACATCGACGCCTTCGCCAGTGCGGGCCGACAGGCGAATAAGTGAGTGGTTATTCACTTCCGTCAGGCCCAGCGTTTCACCGGTGATGTCGGCTTTGTTGCGCACCACGGTGATCGGCAGCGTTGCCGGCAGGCGCGCCATAAACTCCGGCCAGATCTCCGCCGGCTCGGTGGCGGCGGTGGTGGTGCCGTCCACCATAAACAGCACCCTGTCGGCTTGTTCGATCTCGTTCCAGGCACGTTCGATGCCGATACGCTCCACTTCGTCGCTGGCGTCGCGCAGGCCGGCGGTGTCGATAATGTGCAGCGGCATGCCGTCGATATGGATATGTTCGCGCAAGACGTCGCGGGTGGTGCCGGCGATATCGGTGACGATCGCCGCCTCGCGCCCGGCCAACGCATTGAGCAGGCTGGATTTACCGGCGTTGGGGCGCCCGGCGATCACCACCTTCATCCCTTCGCGCAGCAGGCTGCCCTGGCGCGCTTCGCCGCGCACGCTGTCCAGATCCGCCATCACGTCGTTGAGCTGCGCCTCGATTTTACCGTCGGACAGGAAGTCGATTTCCTCGTCCGGGAAGTCGATCGCCGCTTCCACGTAGATTCGCAGGTGAGTGAGCGCTTCCACGAGCTGGTGGATGCGGATGGAAAATGCGCCCTGCAGCGAGTTCATCGCCGAACGTGCCGCCTGCTCGGAGCTGGCGTCGATCAGATCGGCGATCGCTTCGGCCTGCGCCAGATCGAGTTTGTCGTTGAGAAACGCGCGCTCGGAGAACTCGCCGGGCCGGGCGATGCGCACGTCGGGCAGCGCCAGCACGCGCTTGAGCAGCAGATCGAGGATCACCGGCCCGCCGTGGCCCTGCAGCTCCAGCACGTCTTCGCCGGTAAAGGAGTTTGGCCCCGGAAACCACAGCGCGATGCCCTGATCGAGGGTGGCGCCGGCGGCGTCGCGGAACGGCAGATAGTCAGCGTAGCGCGGCTTCGGCAGCTTGCCGAGCAACGCCTGAGCGACGTCTTTGGCCTTGCTTCCGGAAATGCGCAGAATGCCGACGCCGCCGCGTCCCGGCGGGGTGGCTTGGGCTACGATGGTATCGGTGGTGCTCATAACGGTTCTCTCTGACGATTAAGATGCAAAAAGGCGGTCTAATGACCGCCTTTGGTGTGACTGCAAGGGTCGGCGCGCCGAACCCCTACACTACGCTTAGCTTTTTTTCTTGTCGCGGCTGTGCAGACCGCGTTTTTCCAGACCACGGTAAATCAGCTGCTGCTGCAGGATGGTCACCAGGTTGCTGACGATGTAGTACAGCACCAGACCGGACGGGAACCACAGGAAGAACACTGTGAAGATCACCGGCATGAAGGTCATGATTTTCTGCTGCATCGGGTCAGTCACGGTGGTCGGCGACATCTTCTGAATGAAGAACATCGTCACGCCCATCAGGATTGGCAGGATGTAGTACGGGTCTTGCGCCGACAGGTCATGGATCCACAGGGCGAACGGCGCGTGGCGCAGCTCGACCGAACCCATCAGCATGTAGTACAGCGCCAGGAAGATCGGCATCTGAATGATCAGCGGCAGACAGCCGCCGAGCGGGTTCACTTTCTCCGCCTTGTACAGCGCCATCATCTCTTGGCTCATGCGCTGTTTGTCATCGCCGATGCGCTCGCGCATCGCCTGCAGCTTCGGCTGCAGCATGCGCATTTTCGCCATCGAGGTGTACTGCGCCTTGGTCAGCGGGTACATGATGCCGCGCACGATGAAGGTGATGATGATGATGGAGAAGCCCCAGTTACCGATAAAGCCGTGGATGAACTTCAGCAGTTTGAACAGCGGCTGGGAGATGAACCAGAGCCAACCGTAATCCACGGTCAGATCCAGGTGTGGCGCCAGCTGAGCCATCTGGTCCTGCAGCTCCGGGCCGACCCACAGGGTCGCGTTCAGCTGTTGCTGAGCGCCCGGCTGCACCACGACCGGTGTAGATTTGAAGCCGATGGTGGACAGGTTGTCACCCGGTTTGGCGGTGTAGAAGGTGTTGTCACCCTTGGTCGCCGGCACCCACGCGGTGGCGAAGTACTGCTGCAGCATCGCAACCCAACCGTCTTTGGTGGTGACGCTCAGGTTTTCGTCTTTGTCGAACGCGTATTTCTGGTACTTGTCCTCGCTGGACGAGTACGCCGCGCCGCGGAAGGTGTGCAGCGCGAAGTTGCTGCTGCCGGTGTCACGGTGCTTAGGCAATTCGGTGGTCTGCTTCAGCTGGCCGAACAGGGTCAGCTCCAGCGGCGTCGCGCCTTTGTTGTCGATGCTGTAATCCACGCCGACCGCATAGTGGTTGCGTTTGAGCACGAAGGTCTTGGTGTAGATCGCGCCGTCTTTACCGGTGTAGGTCAGCGGGATGCGCAGCTCGTCCTGGCCTTCCGGCAGGGTGTAGCTGTCTTGCGCCGCCTGATACAGCGGGCGTTCGCCGTTGGCCGGGTTGTCCGGGCCGTTTTTACCGGTCAGGCCGCTTTGCGCCTGATAGACGAACGACGGGGTGGTTTCCAGCAGTTGGAACGGAGTCGATGAACCCAGAGTATCCGGGTAGGCCAACAGTTTAGCCTGCTCGATATCGCCACCACGGGTGTTGATGGTCAGTGACAGCACGTCGGTGTTCACGGTAATCAGCTTACCCTGACCACTGGCTGGCACGGCCTGGCTGGCGGCATCACCGGCTACTGCGTTCGAAGTCTGTTGCGTGGTCTGTGCGGCCGGCTGCGGAGCGTTGTCCGTTTGCCATGCCTGCCAGATCATGAAAGACACGAACAGCAGAGCGATGAGAAGAAGATTGCGTTGCGAATCCATCGTTAGTGTTCTCTGTTATCGTCGGTTTTTGGCGGCACCGGATCATCGCCACCTGGGTTCAAAGGGTGGCATTTTAATACGCGTTTCAATGCTAACCAACTGCCTTTTATCATGCCAAACCTGCTTAATGCCTCAATTGCGTAATGAGAGCATGTCGGCTGGAAGCGACAACGAGGCCCTAGCAGCGGGCTGATGACGAGCTGATAGGCCCGCACCAGCCCGATCAGGATGCGGGAGCCTGGCGACAGTGGCGACGCCATAATTTATCCAAAGCTTCCGTCAGCGCGCGGTTATCCAAATCCGCTATCCCCTTTTTGGCCACCACGACAAAATCCATCGCCGGTAATTCGTGCTGACGCAGGCGGAAGCTTTCGCGGGTTAGGCGTTTGATCCGATTACGCTCGTGCGCGCGTTTGACGTGTTTTTTGGCGACGGTAAGACCGATGCGGGGATGCCCCAGCTGGTTCAGGCGGCCGAGGATGGTGATTTGCGGCGTGCCAGCCCGTTGTGGCTGCTGGAAGACGAAAGTGAAATGAGTGGGAGTTAACAAACGTAACTCCCTGGGAAAAGCGAGCTTAACCACTCAGCGGGTTAGCTTTATTACTTAGAAACAGTCAGACGAGCACGGCCTTTCGCACGACGGCGGGCCAGAACTTGACGACCATTTTTGGTGGCCATACGAGCACGGAAACCGTGGCTACGGTTGCGCTTCAATACGGACGGTTGGAAAGTGCGTTTCATAGCGATTTCTACCTAAACTTAAAATAATTACTGATCAGTAAACGCGTTTGGCTACTCGGCGTGAAGATGACCGACGCCTCAATCGCAATACATAAAGAAGCGGGATTGTAATAATTGTACAGTCCTGAGTCAATTCGCATCGCGCCAGCCTACCTGGTTGTCTGCCAGTAACGGAACAAAATCCGCTCTTGGCCCGTGGTCACCGCAGAATCCTGTCTGGCTAATGACGCACCATAAGGAACCAGGTATCACACGTAGGGCGAAGATTATACGGACTCGGGGTGAAATCGCAAGGATCCCCGTGAGATCCTTTGCGCGCGATCGCAGGATCCGACGTGGATAACAGGGTATAACCGGTTGACAATGTAAAAAATGCGGCGCAGCGGCCGGGATCTGCGCGGTCATTCGGCGCCGGCGGCGAAAAGATCGCCGCCGGCCGCGGCCTGTGGATAAAATGGATCTAATCTGTGAGGAAGGGGAGGATCTCTTGCGCGGATTGCGCTATGATCCGTCATTCCGATCGCGATCCCTCATGCCGGGATCGTGAGGGACACAAACCGTGAAAGGCGGTTCGCATCCCCCACAGGCAAACAGCCGATGCCGGGTATGTGTCAAAAATCATGAGTTATAAAAAAGTTGCCCGTTTCTTTTCTTTATTGATCTTGTTCGAGTGGAGTCCGCCGTGTCACTTTCGCTTTGGCAGCAGTGTCTTGCCCGATTGCAGGATGAGTTACCTGCCACAGAATTTAGTATGTGGATTCGCCCATTGCAGGCGGAACTGAGTGACAACACCCTGGCGCTGTACGCGCCAAACCGTTTTGTGCTGGATTGGGTTCGCGATAAGTACTTAAACAACATCAATGGTCTGCTGAATGATTTCTGCGGCACGGATGCGCCTTTGCTGCGTTTTGAAGTCGGCAGCAAGCCGATCACGCAGGTGATCAGCCAGACCGTGACCGCCAGCGTCAGCAGCGCCCCTGCGGCTCCGGCGGCGCGCACGGCCGCGCCTTCGCGCCCGAGCTGGGACAACGCTGCGGCGCAGCCCGAGCTCTCTTACCGCTCCAACGTCAACCCTAAACACACCTTCGACAACTTCGTCGAGGGTAAGTCCAACCAGCTGGCGCGCGCGGCGGCTCGCCAGGTGGCGGACAATCCGGGCGGCGCCTACAACCCTTTGTTCCTGTATGGCGGCACCGGCCTGGGTAAAACTCACCTGCTGCACGCGGTGGGCAACGGCATCATGGCGCGCAAGGCCAACGCCAAAGTGGTCTACATGCACTCGGAACGCTTTGTGCAGGACATGGTCAAAGCGTTGCAGAACAATGCCATCGAAGAGTTTAAGCGCTACTACCGTTCGGTCGACGCGTTGCTGATCGATGACATCCAATTCTTTGCCAACAAGGAGCGTTCGCAGGAAGAGTTCTTCCATACCTTTAACGCCCTGTTGGAAGGCAATCAGCAGATCATCCTGACTTCGGATCGCTACCCTAAAGAGATCAACGGGGTGGAAGATCGTCTGAAGTCCCGCTTCGGCTGGGGGCTGACGGTGGCGATCGAGCCGCCGGAGCTGGAAACCCGCGTGGCGATCCTGATGAAAAAGGCCGACGAAAACGACATTCGCCTGCCGGGCGAAGTGGCGTTCTTCATCGCCAAGCGCCTGCGTTCCAACGTGCGTGAGCTCGAAGGGGCGCTGAACCGCGTGATCGCCAACGCCAACTTTACCGGCCGGGCCATCACCATCGATTTCGTGCGCGAAGCGCTGCGCGATCTGCTGGCGCTGCAGGAAAAGCTGGTCACCATCGACAATATCCAAAAGACGGTGGCGGAGTATTACAAGATTAAAGTCGCGGATTTGCTGTCCAAGCGGCGTTCGCGATCCGTTGCCCGCCCGCGCCAGATGGCGATGGCGCTGGCGAAGGAACTCACCAACCACAGCCTGCCGGAAATCGGCGATGCGTTTGGTGGCCGCGACCATACCACGGTGTTGCACGCCTGCCGGAAGATCGAGCAGTTGCGTGAGGAAAGTCACGACATCAAAGAAGATTTCTCCAATTTAATCAGAACATTATCTTCATAGCGCTATGAAATTTATCGTTGAACGTGAGCATCTGCTAAAACCGCTGCAACAGGTGAGCAGCCCGCTGGGCGGCCGCCCGACCTTGCCGATCCTGGGCAACCTGCTGCTGCAGGTGACGGAAGGCTCCCTGCTGCTGACCGGCACCGATCTGGAGATGGAGATGGTGGCGCGCGTCGCCCTGTCCCAGCCGCACGAGCCGGGCGCGACGACTGTGCCCGCGCGCAAATTCTTTGATATCTGCCGTGGCCTGCCGGAAGGGGCGGAGATCGCCGTCACGCTGGAGAGCGAGCGCATGCTGGTGCGGTCCGGCCGCAGTCGCTTCTCGCTGTCCACGCTGCCCGCGGCGGACTTCCCGAACCTGGACGACTGGCAGAGCGAGGTGGAGTTCACCTTGCCTCAGGCGACGCTGAAGCGCCTGATCGAAGCCACCCAGTTCTCGATGGCCCATCAGGACGTGCGTTACTACCTGAACGGCATGTTGTTTGAAACCGAAGGCGAAGAGCTGCGCACCGTCGCGACCGACGGCCACCGCCTGGCGGTGTGCTCGATGCCGATAGGCCAGCAGCTGCCATCGCATTCGGTGATCGTGCCGCGTAAAGGGGTGATGGAACTGGTGCGTCTGCTGGACGGCGGCGACTCGCTGCTGCAGCTGCAGATCGGCAGCAACAACATCCGCGCCCACGTTGGCGATTTCATCTTCACGTCCAAGCTGGTTGACGGCCGTTTCCCGGACTATCGCCGCGTCTTGCCGAAGAATCCGGACAAAACG
The DNA here is from genome assembly GCF_057196085.1 of Serratia sp. DFXYC6. Lineage (NCBI taxonomy): Bacteria > Pseudomonadati > Pseudomonadota > Gammaproteobacteria > Enterobacterales > Yersiniaceae > Serratia > Serratia sp. DFXYC6. The sequence goes on from NZ_JBXUNV010000005.1 coordinate 50,379, forward strand.
CTGGAAGCCGGCTGCGATCTGCTCAAGCAGGCGTTTGCCCGCGCTGCCATTCTCTCGAACGAGAAATTCCGCGGCGTGCGGCTGTACGTCAGCCAGAACCAGCTGAAGATCACCGCCAACAACCCGGAGCAGGAAGAGGCGGAAGAGATCCTCGACGTCAGCTACGACGGCGCGGAGATGGAGATCGGCTTCAACGTCAGCTACGTGCTGGACGTGTTGAACGCGCTCAAGTGTGAAGACGTGCGCCTGCTGTTGACCGACTCGGTCTCCAGCGTGCAGATCGAAGACGGCGCCAGCCAGGCGGCGGCCTACGTTGTCATGCCAATGCGGTTGTAGTCTCGTTACCTTGAATTACAGCACCGTCATCGGTAAAGAGATTGCATGGCTCTGACGCGTTTATTGATTAAAGATTTCCGCAATATCGAGGCGGCGGATTTGGCGCTGGCGCCGGGATTCAACTTCCTGGTCGGCGCCAACGGCAGCGGCAAGACTAGCGTGCTGGAGGCGGTGTATACGCTCGGCCATGGCCGCGCCTTCCGCAGCCTGCAGGCCGGTCGGGTGATCCGCCACGACCAACCGGAGTTCGTGCTGCATGGCCGCATCGAAGGCGCGGAGCGCGAGCTGTCGGTAGGATTGAGCAAGAGCCGTCAGGGTGACAGCAAAGTACGCATCGATGGCAGCGACGGCCACAAGGTGGCCGAGCTGGCGCAGCTGCTGCCCATGCAGCTGATCACCCCCGAAGGTTTTACCCTGCTGAACGGCGGGCCGAAATTCCGGCGCGCTTTCCTGGACTGGGGCTGTTTTCATAACGAACCCGGTTTTTTCACCGCCTGGAGCAACCTGAAACGGTTACTGAAGCAGCGCAATGCCGCGCTGCGCCAGGTGAGTCGCTATGCGCAGATCCGCGCCTGGGATCAGGAACTGATCCCGCTCGCGGAGCGCATCAGCGAATGGCGGGCGGAATACAGCGACGCGATCGCCGCGGATATCACCGCGACCTGCGCGCAGTTTCTGCCTGAATTCGCCCTGAGCTTCTCCTTCCAGCGCGGCTGGGACAAAGAGAGCGACTACGGCGAGCTGCTGGAGCGCCAGTTTGAGCGCGACAGGGCGTTGACCTATACCGCGGTGGGGCCGCATAAAGCGGACTTTCGCATTCGTGCCGACGGCACGCCGGTAGAGGATTTGTTATCGCGCGGTCAGCTTAAGCTGCTGATGTGCGCGTTGCGCTTGGCGCAGGGTGAGTTTCTCACCCGGCAGAGCGGGCGGCGTTGCCTGTATCTGATTGATGATTTTGCCTCCGAGCTGGACACCGGCCGTCGCCGGTTGCTGGCCGATCGCCTGAAAGCCACCCAGGCCCAGGTTTTTGTCAGCGCGGTCAGCGCTGAACAAGTGACCGACATGGCCGGTGAAAAGGGCAAGATGTTCCGCGTGGAACAGGGTAAAATAGAGGTTCAACCACAGGACTAAAATGAGCGAGAAACGTTGATGTCGAATTCTTATGACTCCTCAAGTATCAAGGTATTAAAAGGGCTGGATGCGGTGCGCAAGCGCCCGGGCATGTATATCGGCGATACCGATGACGGCACCGGTCTGCACCACATGGTATTCGAGGTTGTGGACAACGCTATCGACGAAGCGCTCGCGGGCCACTGTAGTGACATTCAGGTCACCATCCATGCCGACAACTCGGTATCGGTACAGGATGACGGCCGCGGCATTCCGACCGGCATTCACCCGGAAGAAGGGGTTTCAGCCGCAGAGGTCATCATGACCGTGCTGCACGCCGGCGGTAAATTCGACGACAACTCCTATAAAGTTTCCGGCGGCCTGCACGGCGTGGGCGTCTCGGTGGTTAACGCCCTGTCGGAGAAACTGGAGCTGGTGATCCGCCGCGAAGGCAAAGTGCACGAACAAACTTACAGCCACGGCGAGCCGCAGGCGCCGCTGAACGTGGTGGGCGAAACCGAGCAGACCGGCACCATGGTGCGCTTCTGGCCGAGTCACCAGACTTTCACCAATGTGACCGAATTCGAGTACGACATTCTGGCCAAGCGTCTGCGCGAGCTGTCCTTCCTCAACTCCGGCGTGTCTATTCGCCTGAAGGACAAGCGCACCGACCGTGAAGACCACTTCCATTACGAAGGCGGCATCAAGGCGTTTGTCGAGTACCTGAACAAGAACAAAACCCCGATCCACCCGAACGTGTTCTACTTCTCCACCGTGAAAGACGACATCGGCGTGGAAGTGGCGCTGCAGTGGAACGACGGTTTCCAGGAAAACATCTACTGCTTCACCAACAACATTCCGCAGCGCGACGGCGGCACGCACCTGGTCGGTTTCCGTACCGCGATGACCCGTACGCTGAACAGCTACATGGAGAAGGAAGGTTACAGCAAGAAGGCCAAGGTCAGCGCCACCGGCGATGACGCGCGTGAAGGCCTGATCGCCGTGGTGTCGGTGAAGGTGCCGGATCCGAAGTTCTCTTCTCAGACCAAGGACAAGCTGGTCTCTTCCGAGGTGAAAACCGCGGTTGAAACGCTGATGAACGAGAAGCTGGTGGATTACCTGATGGAGAATCCGGGCGACGCGAAAATCGTGGTCGGCAAAATCATCGACGCGGCGCGCGCGCGCGAAGCGGCGCGTAAAGCGCGTGAGATGACCCGCCGCAAAGGCGCGCTGGATCTGGCCGGCCTGCCGGGCAAGCTGGCGGACTGCCAGGAACGCGATCCGGCGCTGTCCGAACTGTACCTGGTGGAAGGGGACTCCGCGGGCGGCTCTGCCAAGCAGGGGCGCAACCGCAAGAATCAGGCTATCTTGCCGCTGAAGGGTAAAATCCTCAACGTCGAGAAAGCGCGTTTCGACAAAATGCTCTCTTCGCAGGAAGTGGCGACGCTGATCACCGCGCTGGGTTGCGGCATCGGCCGCGACGAGTACAGCCCGGACAAGCTGCGTTATCACAGCATCATCATCATGACCGATGCCGACGTCGACGGTTCGCACATCCGTACGCTGCTGTTGACCTTCTTCTACCGCCAGATGCCGGAAATCATCGAGCGTGGCCACGTATTCATCGCACAGCCGCCGCTGTACAAGGTGAAGAAAGGCAAGCAGGAGCAGTACATCAAAGATGACGAGGCGATGGATCAGTACCAGATCGCCATCGCGATGGACGGCGCTACGCTGCACACCAACGCCAGCGCACCGGCGCTCGGCGGCGAGCAGTTGGAAAAACTGGTGGCCGAGCACTACGGCGTGCAGAAGCTGATCGGCCGCATGGAGCGCCGCTACCCGCGCGCGCTGCTGAACAGCCTGATCTATCAGCCGACGCTGAACGAAGGCGATCTCAGCGATGAAGCCAAGGTGAAAACCTGGATCGCTTCGCTGGTGCAGGCGCTGAACGACAAAGAGCAGCACGGCAGCAGCTATGACTTCGTGATCTTCGAGAACCGCGAACGCCAGATGTTCGAGCCGGCGCTGCGCATCCGCACCCACGGCGTGGATACCGACTACAAGCTGGACTTCGACTTCATCCACGGCGGTGAATACCGCAAGATCTGCCAGCTGGGCGAGCAGCTGCGCGGGCTGATCGAAGAGGGCGCGTTCATCGAGCGCGGCGAACGCCGTCAGCCGGTAGACAGCTTCGAACAGGCGCTGGAGTGGCTGGTGAAAGAGTCGCGCCGCGGCCTGTCGGTGCAGCGTTATAAAGGTCTGGGCGAGATGAACCCGGAGCAGCTGTGGGAAACCACCATGGATCCGGAAAGCCGCCGCATGCTGCGCGTGACCGTCAAGGACGCCATCGCTGCCGATCAGCTGTTCACCACGCTGATGGGCGATGCGGTTGAACCGCGTCGCGCCTTTATCGAAGAAAACGCCCTGAAAGCGGCGAACATCGATATCTGATGCGTTAATGGCTGTGAAAATCCGCGCCGGGCGACCCGCGCGGATTTTTTTTGGCCTTTTTTGGCGCTGACAGCCGAGGCTGAAACGCGTTAGCATGAATAAAAACCACTGGGAGAAGCGTTGAATGGCTATTGAACTGATTGCGATCGACATGGACGGCACGTTGCTGGATCCGCAGCATCAAATCACGCCGGCGGTAAAGCAGGCTATCGCGGCGGCGCGGCGCAAAGGGGTGCACGTGGTGCTGGCCACCGGGCGGCCTTATGTCGGCGTGCAGGACTATCTGCGCCAGTTGGACATTCAGGGCCCCGGCGATTTCTGTATCACCTATAACGGCGCGCTGGTGTTGCGCGCGGTCGACGGCGCCTGCATCCTGCAGGAAACCCTGGGCTTCGAGGATTATCTGCATTTCGAGCAGATGGCGCGCGAGTTAGGTGTTCACTTCCAGGCGTTTGATTTCGATACCTTGTATACCCCGAACAAGGACATCGGCAAGTACACCATACACGAGGCGGAAATGACCGGCATTCCGCTGAAATACCGCAGCGTGGAAGAGATGGATCGCCAGATGCGTTTTCCAAAAGTGATGATGATCGACGAACCGGCGCTGCTGGACAGCGCCATCGCGCGCATCCCGGAGGAAACGCGCGCGCGTTACACTATCTTGAAAAGTGCGCCTTACTACCTCGAGATCTTACATAAAAACGTCGATAAGGGCGCCGGGGTGAAAATGCTGGCCGAGCACCTCGGCGTGGCGCGGGAAAACATCATGACGCTGGGGGATCAGGCTAACGATACGGCGATGATCGAATATGCCGGCGTCGGTGTGGCGATGGGCAACGCCATTCCCGAGCTGAAAGCGGTGGCGCAGTTTGTCACCAGCGCCAATACCGAAGACGGCGTGGCGCGCGCTATCGAGAAGTTCGTGCTCAACGCCTGAGAAAACGGGGCGCTGCGGCGCCCCTTTATACTTTCGCCAACACCCCTTTGGCGATCTGCAGATCCTGAATCGCCAAGCCGGTGAGATCGGCGATGGTGATGTGCTGCGGCTCGCGTCGTACCCGCCCGCCCTGCGCCAATGCGGCGCCCATTTCGACGATCGGCGTTGAAGTCAGCTTGTTCTGCCGATAAGCCGTCGCGATCTCGCCATAGTCTGTGCACTGAGCCAGCGCATCGACCAACAGCGCGTCAGCGCGGGCCACCAGCTCGGTCGCCAGCTCCTGCTTACCGGGCGCGTCGGCACCCACTGCGGTAATGTGCGTGCCGGGCCGAACATCCGCCGCCTGCAAAATCGGTTCGCGGCTGGGCGTGGTGGTGACGATCAGCTGACAGTGCGCCGCCAGCTCCGCCGCATCCTGCGTGACCCGCACCCGAAAACCCTCAGCCTCGGCATCGCGCCGATACGCCGCCAGCGCCTGTTCGTTGCGGCCCCACACCCATACCTCGCGGCAATCGGTCACCGGTTTCAGACATTGCAGCTGCAGCCGCGCCTGCAGGCCGGTGCCGACCATGCCGATCGCCTGAATATGCGGCGGCGCGCACAGCTCGGCGACGATGCGGCCGGCCAGGGCGGTGCGCAGCGCGGTCAGCCAACCTTCATCTTGCAGCAGCGCCTGCGGCTCGCCGGTCTGGGCGGAGAACGCCATCATCAGCCCCTGATTGCTCGGCAGGCCGTGTTCGGCATTGCGATAGAAACCGGTAGAGATCTTGACCACGAACAGTTTGTCGCCTTTCAACCAGGCGGACTTGATGCAGCAGTCGCCGGCGGCCTGCTCGAACAGGAAATGCTGCACCGGCGGCTGTTGCACCCGCTGTTGCGAGTAGGCGATAAAACCCTGCTTCAGCAGCGGCGTAATGGCCTCGGCGTCGAACGCGGCGAGGATTTGCTGCTGATTAAGGATGCGCATCGGCGATGGCCTTGAGGTATTTCTCCAGCACGATGTTTTTACCGCACAGCACCACCGCCACCTTTTTACCTCGGTATTCCGGCGCCAGTTTGATCGCCGCCGCCAGCGCCACGCCGGCCGCGCCTTCGATAATCCAGCGATCGCTGGCGGCGATCCGGCGCATCGCGTGTTTGATCTCCGCCTCGCTGACCAGCACTTTACGGTCAATCAGCTGCTGGCACAGCGGGAAGGTCACGGCGCCCGGCTCGACGCCGCCGGCGGTGCCGTCGGACAGGGTTTCTTGTTCTTCCACCGGGAAGATATGGCCGGCTTCCAGCGCGCTGTACAGGCTGGTGGCGTTTTCCGGCCAGCAGGCGATAAGCTGCGTGTTCGGCGACAGTTGCCGCAGAACGGTGCCGATGCCGGCGATATAGCCACCGCCGCCGACCGCCACGAACACCGCGTCAAGATCGGCGAGTTGTTCAACCAGCTCCATGCCGCAGGTGCCCTGGCCGGCAATGACCTGCTCGTCGTTATACGGCGAGATGTAGGTTTTCCCCTGTTCGCGTGCGGCTTGTTCCCCCGCCAGTTCGGCGTTCAGCGCGTCGCCCGGCACCAATTCCACGGTGCCGCCCAGCGCCCGGATGGTGTCGAGCTTGATGCTCGCCGCCGTCTCCGGCGCATAAACCGTGACGCCAACGCCCATCCGTTGCCCCGCCAGGGCGACAGCCTGGCCGTGGTTGCCGGTTGAGGCGGCGATCACGCCGCGCCGGCGTTGCTCGTTATCCAACAGCCGCAGCTTGTTGCTGGCGCCGCGAAATTTAAAGGAACCGGTGTGCTGCAGGTGATCGCATTTCAGATACAGCTCGCAACCCAATTGCTGAGAAAGCAGCACGCTGCGCTCCAGCGGCGTGACCCGCACCTGAGGGCGCAGTTGCTGATGAGCGGAAACAATGGCATCGAAGAGGGTGTTCATACCGGCTCCAGAAGATTTAATTGGACTTAAAAATCCAGTTTGTACTTTTTTGTATTGATTGTAAACCCTACCCACAACCGTCGGTCAAAACCGGTCATGGCATTGTGTGATCGCGCTTACGGCTAAAAATAATCGTTAAATTATAGTTTAACGGCACGATTTTTTATTTATTTGCGTTAAGGAAGTCGCAGTCTCTCATTTATTTTTAATTAGGGAACGATAATGAAAAAAATATTGCTCGCTTCATTAACCTATGCCGCGCTGACGCCGTTTTGTTTCGCCGCCAAGGATGTGACCACCCAGCCAGAGGTTTATTTTCTGCAAGAATCGCAGTCGATAGATAGCCTGGCGTTATTACCGCCGCCGCCCGCGATGGACAGCATCGATTTTATGAATGACAAGGCACAATATGATGCAGGAAAATTATTGCGTAATACTGAACGAGGCAAACAGGCTTATAACGACGCTCAGGTTACCGGAGATGGCGTTGCCGCCGCTTTTTCCGGCGCATTCGGTACGGAAATTGCGCAGGATAAAACGCCGGAGCTGTTCAAGCTGGTGATGAAAATGCGTGAAGATGCAGGCGATCTGGCTACCCGCAGCGCCAAGAATCACTATATGCGCATTCGGCCATTCGCTTTCTACCAGGAACCTACCTGTCGCCCGGATGATGAAGGCACGTTATCGAAGAACGGCTCCTATCCTTCAGGGCATACCACCATCGGCTGGGCGACCGCTTTGGTGCTGGCGGAGATCAATCCCGCCAATCAGGGGGCGATACTGCAGCGTGGTTATGAGATGGGACAAAGCCGAGTGATCTGCGGCTATCACTGGCAGAGCGACGTGACCGCCGCGCGCTTGGTCGCTTCGGCCATCGTTGCTCGGCTGCATGCGGAGCCCACTTTCGCTGCGCAGTTGCAACGGGCCAAAACGGAGTTCAACGCCCTGAAAAAGTAACCTTGCCTGCAAACGGCGGCGGCGATATGAAACGCTGCCGCCGATCCGGTAAGATGACGGCTCAGTGCCAGCAGGTGCAGGAGAGCCGCCATGAGCCATCGGGAAAAACAACTGACTTTCGACCCTCGTGGGCATCAGTTAACCAATATCAACGTCTGGACGCCGGACAGTCAATGGCTGGCTTATGACGTGCGCCCGCGCGGCGCCTCTTTCACCGGCCTCAGCATCGAGCGTGTCAATGTCGCCAGCGGCGCGGTGGAGGTGATTTATCGCGCCCAGCACGGCGCCCACGTTGGCGTGGTCACGGTCAGCCCCGATGCGCCGGCGCGCTATGCCTTTATTCACGGACCTGAGCACCCGGACAGCGCCTGGCAGTATGATTTTCACCACCGCCGCGGGGTGATCGTCAGCGAACCGGATCGCGAGTTGGCCATCACCCTCGACGCGCTGGATATCACCGCGCCCTATACCCCCGGCGCGCTGCGCGGCGGCAGCCACGTGCACGTTTTCAGTCCGGACGGCAGCCGCCTCAGCTTTACCTACAACGATCACGTGATGCATGAACGCGATCCGGCGCGCGATCTGCGCAACGTCGGCGTGGCCGTGCCGCTGCACGGGGTTAATCCGCCAAAACAGCACCCGCGCGAGTACGACGGCAGCCACTATTGCGTGTTGGTCAGCGAGACGGTGCCGCAGCCACAGCCGGGTAGCGATCAGATCAATCGCGCTTACGAAGAAGGCTGGATCGGCCGCGAAGGCTACCGTAAGGCCGACGGCAGCCGGCAGCGCTGGGCGCTGGCATTTATCGGCGATACGTTGTCCGCCGCCGGAGAGAAGCTGTCTGAGGTGTTTATCGTCGATCTGCCGGAGAACGACGTCGACTACGCCCGGGCGGGCGCTCTGCCGCTGCAGGGGACGGAAAGCGAGCTGCCGGCGCCGCCGCTTGGCGTCAGGCAGCGGCGGGTAACCTTTACCGGGGATCGCCGTTTTCCTAGCGTGGCTGGTGCGCCGCGCCACTGGTTGCGCAGTTCGCCGGACGGCAGCCAGATAGCTTTTCTGATGAAGGACGACGGCGGCGTGGTGCAGCTGTGGACGGTGTCGCCTAACGGTGGCGAGCCGCACCAGGTGAGCCGCAGCGAGCATGACATCCAGTCGGCGTTCAGCTGGCACCCGCAGGGCGGGACGATAGCCTTGGTGTGCGACAACAGCGTGATGCTGTGCGAGGTGGCCAGCGGTCGCCTGCAGCGTTTGACGCCGCGCAGCGTGCAGCCGCCGTCGGGGGATGCCGTGGTGTTCTCGCCGGATGGCAAGAAAGTGGCGTTTATGCGCGAGATAGCGGGGTTCAACCAGATCTTCGTGGTTGAGGCGTAAGGCGGGCCTGATGACCCGCTGCTTGCGCGATTAGTGCGTGGCGGTGCTGTCGTCGCCCTGGCCGGGATTGCCGGTCGCCGCCAAATTCTGCTGCTCGCTGCGCAGGATACGCGCTTTTGGCGAGTCTGCGGTGGCGTCGTTGCCGGAGCGCAGATAGTCGTAAGGCAGCAGCACGGTATCCATCACCGCGGAGAACGGCAGATCCAGCGCCACCAGCGGCATCATCGCCCAGCTGGTGTTGTCGTCCTTCAGCATGTCCACGCTGGCGCGGGTGCCGGGATAGTAACCCTGATTCGGGCCGGTATGGCTCATCACGCTGGAGCAACCGCTGGTCGCCAACAACATGCAGCCCGTCGCTATCGCTTTCATCATCGTCATTAATCCATCCTGCAGGGTTGCTGTGCCCCTAAATTAAGCTGATTTATAACATCCTGTTGCTGCTTTAAAAGAAGCAAAATCCCGCTCTGTGGCGGCTCTCTCACTTTAGTGTAAGTGGTAAAAAAAACTTTTACCTTATTGGTGCAAATTTTTTTGATCCTCGCCTGTTGAATTGATGAAAGCAACCCCCATTTTATCATCAGAGCCGAATTGAGAATTCGCCGTAAGGGAATTCTGGCTTAATTAGCCTGTCCAGAGTGGAAGGCGTATTTATTTCAACCTCGCTGAAGTGCCTTAGGAGGCTGTTTTATGCGTAATTTTGATCTTTCCCCGCTATACCGTTCCGCCATTGGTTTCGATCGCCTGTTCAACGCGCTGGAGGCTGGCCAGAGTCAGGGCAACGGCGGTTATCCCCCTTATAATGTCGAGCTGGTGGATGAAAATCATTATCGGATCGCCATCGCGGTAGCCGGGTTTGCCGAGCAGGAGCTGGAGATCACCACGCAGGACAATCTGCTGATCGTGCGCGGGGCGCACAACAATGAACCGGCAGAAAAAACCTATTTATACCAGGGCATCGCCGAGCGTAATTTCGAGCGTAAATTCCAGCTGGCCGAACATATTCAAATTAAAGGCGCCAAACTGGAGAATGGCCTGTTGTATATCGACATGCAACGCATCGTTCCGGAAACATTAAAACCGCGCCGCATCGAAATTAAATAAATTTCCGTTTCGCCGGCAGGTACGCTGCCGGTAAATATGAAGTCATGATTAGCCTGCCGTCAGGGGGCTGAATAAACACATCTCGCTTAATGAAAGGAGTTGTTCCTATGCGTAATTACGATTTATCCCCGCTTCTGCGTCAGTGGATTGGTTTTGATAAATTGGCCAGTTCAATGGGCGGCCAGGAACCCCAGGGGTTCCCGCCGTATAACATCGAGAAAAGTGACGACAATCACTACCGCATTTCTCTGGCGCTGGCCGGTTTCCGGCAGAGCGAACTGAATATTGAAGTGGAAGGGCCGCGGCTGACCGTCAGCGGTAAACCCACGCCGCCGGAAAAACAGGTCGAGTACCTGCATCAGGGGCTGGTGTGCAAAGAGTTCCAGTTGACCTTCACCCTGGCGGAACACCTGCAGGTGTCCGAGGCCAAATTTGAAAATGGCCTGTTGCACATCGATCTGGTGCGTCAGGTGCCGGAAGCCTTGCAGCCTCAGCGCATCGCCATCGGCGCGACGCCGGAGCTGGAAGCGAAATAACCGGCTGAAAAACGGTCATCATCATGCGGGGGAGATCCAAACGGATCTCCCCCGTTGCGTTATGTGGCGCACGCCACAGTCCCCCCGTCTGCCCGATGCCATAATCCTTGTTAATTGTGTGTCTTTGGCCGCAAATCCCATGTTCAACTTTGGCAAGGATGTGACCTATGAGCGATATCGCCCTGACCGTCAGCATGTTGGCGTTGGCGGCCGTCATTGGGCTGTGGATGGGGAACTGGAAGCTGTATGGCGTCGGGTTGGGCATTGGCGGCGTGCTGTTCGGCGGTATCCTGGTCGGCCACTTTGCCCAGAGCGGGCAAATCAGCCTGAATGGGGACATGCTGCACTTTATCCAGGAGTTTGGCCTGATCCTGTTCGTCTACACCATCGGCATCCAGGTCGGCCCCGGTTTCTTCTCTTCGCTGCGCGTCTCCGGTCTGCGGCTCAACGCCTTCGCGGTGCTGCTGGTGCTGACCGGCGGCATCGTGGCGGCGGCGGTACACAAGCTGTTCGACGTGCCGCTGCCGATCATCCTCGGCGTGTTCTCCGGCGCGGTCACCAACACCCCGGCGCTGGGCGCCGGTCAGCAAATCCTGACCGATCTCGGTTCCGATCCGGCGCTGGTGGACGGCATGGGGATGGGTTACGCCATGGCCTATCCGTTCGGCATATGCGGCATCCTGCTGGTGATGTGGCTGATCCGGCTGATTTTCCGCATCAACATCGAGCGTGAGGCTCAGGCGTTTGAAAGCAGTCTGGGCAATCAGCGCGAGTTGCTGCACGCCATCAACGTGGCGGTGCGCAACCCCAATCTGCAGGGCATGGCGATCAAAAGCGTGCCGCTGCTCAACGGTGAAGCGATCGTCTGTTCGCGCCTCAAGCGCGGGGAGCTGTTGATGGTGCCGGCGCCGCACGAGCGGCTGGAGCTTGGCGACTACCTGCATCTGGTGGGCAAACGCGAAGATCTGGAGAACGCCCGGTTGGTGATCGGCGAAGAGGTGGATGCCTCGCTGTCGACGCGCGGCACTGCGCTGCAGGTGGTGAGGGCGGTGGTGACCAACGAGCAGGTGCTGGGCAAGAAAATCCGCGATCTGAATCTGAAGCAAAAGTATGACGTGGTGATTTCACGCCTCAACCGCGCTGGCGTGGAGCTGGTGGCCGGCAGCAACGTGACGCTGCAGTTTGGCGACATTCTCAACCTGGTCGGCCGGCCGGAGGCCATCGACGCGGTGACGGCGATTGTCGGCAACGCCCAACAAAAACTGCAGCAGGTGCAGATGCTGCCGGTCTTTATCGGTATCGGCCTCGGGGTATTGCTCGGTTCCATTCCGCTGTTCGTGCCCGGCTTCCCGGCGGCATTGCGGCTGGGGCTGGCCGGCGGGCCGCTGGTGGCGGCGCTGATCCTGGGGCGCATCGGCAGCATCGGCAAGCTGTACTGGTTTATGCCGCCGAGCGCCAACCTGGCGCTGCGCGAACTGGGCATCGTGCTGTTTCTGGCGGTGGTTGGTTTGAAATCGGGCGGTAACTTCATCGATACGTTGCTGCACGGCGAGGGGCTGACGTGGGTCGGGTACGGCGCCTTGATCACCGCGATTCCGCTGCTGAGCGTCGGTATTCTGGCGCGCACGGTGGGCAAGATGAACTACCTGACGCTGTCCGGCATGCTGGCGGGATCGATGACCGATCCGCCGGCGCTGGCGTTCGCCAACGGTCTGCATCCCACCAGCGGCGCCGCGGCGCTGTCTTACGCCACCGTTTATCCGCTGGCGATGTTCCTGCGCATCATGTCGCCGCAGCTGCTGGCGGTGCTGTTCTGGACGCTGTAATCCAAAAAAAGGCGCCGTAGCGGCGCCCTGATGGATTGCGCTTAGTTCGCTTCCTGATGCGCACGCTCGATCTCTTCTGCCAGGATCGCCACGCCGCGCTCGATTTTCTCCGGGTCGGGCACGTAGTTCATGCGCATGCACTGGTGGGTGTGCGGCCAGTCGTGCTCCAGCCCCGGGAAGAAGTAGTGGCCCGGCACCATCAGCACGCCGCGCTTTTTCAGGCGCTGATACAGCACCTCGGTGGTGATCGGCAGATCCTTGAACCACAGCCAGAGGAAGATGGCCCCTTCCGGTTTGTGGATCAGGCAGCGCTCCGGCGACAGGTAGCGGCGGATAATCTCGATGGTGTGTTCGACGCGCTGTTTGTAAAACGGGCGAATCACCTCGTTCGACAGGCGCAGCAGATCGCCGCGCGCGATCATTTCCGTCGCCATCGCCGGCCCCATGCTGCCCGGCGACAGGCTGATGATGCCGTTCATGTTGGTCAGCGCGGTGATCACCTTCTCGTCGGCGATCACGATGCCGCAGCGCGAGCCCGGCAGGCCGAGTTTGGACAGGCTCATGCACAGGATGGTGTTCGGGTTCCACAGCGGCGTGGCGTCGCTGAAGATAATGCCGGGGAACGGCACGCCGTAGGCGTTGTCGATCACCAGCGGAATATCGCGCTGCTGCGCCAGCAGGTCGAGCTTTATCAGCTCTTCGTCGGTGATCACGTTGCCGGTCGGGTTGGTCGGCCGTGAAACGCAGATCATGCCGATGTCGTCGCCGATGGTGAGGTGTTCGAAATCAACGTGATATTTGAACTGGCCGTCCGGCAGCAGCTCGATGTTCGGTTTGGCGGAGACGAACAGCCCTTCGTCCAGCCCGGCATCGGCATAGCCGATATATTCCGGCGCCAATGGGAACAGCACGCGGCGGCGCGAACCGTCGGCGTAGCGGCCGGCGAACAGGTTGAACAAGTAGAAAAACGCGCTTTGGCTGCCGTTCGTCAGTGCAATATTCTGTGGCGAAATCTCCCAGCCGAGCTCGTCGCGCAGCAGATTGGCCAGCGCTTTCAGCAGCGCGTCCTTGCCTTGCGGGCCGTCGTAGTTGCACAACGCTTCGGTCAGTTTGCCCTGGTCGAGCATCTCCTGGCACAGCTGTTTGAAGTAGGCTTCCATCTCTGGGATCTGCGCCGGGTTGCCGCCGCCGAGCATGATGGCACCGGGGGTGCGCAGGCCTTCGTTCAGGTCGTCCATCAAACGGGTAATGCCCGCATAACGGGTAAATTTTTCGCCGAAAAGTGAGAAAGTCATAGGTGCAGCAGTACTGTTTTTTAGCAGGTAATCCCCCACCATACCGCCAGACAAATTCCTCTGCAATGCGGCCGACAAATCGACCAATGGGCAAAAGCTTCGCTCATTAGCCGATTGTCAGCATATTACGCTGGATTATTGTGACCGTTCGCCGGCCCATACCACCATCACCTTATCGTCGCCGAGTCGACGGCTGAAGGCATAGTAGGCGGCGCGCGGCTGCGGGGTTTGCACGCCGCCACCGATCGCCGGGTGGCGAGCGCGGAACTGCCCCAACCGTTGCCAGTGGGCCAGCAGCGAGGCTTTTTCCCCCTGCAACTCAGGCCAGTTCATGTCGGAGCGGGTGCCCTGCAGCGGATCGGAACCGGTTGGGCCGAGCGGGCGGCCGCTTTCATCGCCGTAGTAAATCTGCACCGCCCCCGGCGCCAGCAACAGCAGGTTCGCCGCCCGCTGTTGGCGCACCTGCGAGCCTTTGGCGTCGCTGGCGAAGAACAGCCGGGTGTCATGTGAAGAGAGGTAGCTCAACACGTTGAAATCCTGCAGCCGCTCGGCCATCTGCCGGTAGGTGGCATCGATGTCGGCAAAGCAGCCCAGCGCCTGCGACGCCTGGTCCTGGAAATCGAAGTTGATCATCGCGTCGAAGCCGTTTTGGTAATAGTCGCTTTTCATCACCCCGTGGCCCCAGGCCTCGCCGGTCATCCAAAACGGCGCGTCATCCAGCGCCTGCTGTGGATGCTCCGCTTTCCACGCCGCCAATGCCGCCGTGGCGCGCTGCTTCAACAGCGCCAGCGTCGGTTTTTCCACGTGCTTGGCGGTGTCGACGCGAAAACCGTCGATGCCGTAATCGCGCACCCACTGGCTGAGCCAGACGGTCAGGTAATCGCGGGTGGTGGCGCCGGGCATGTCGCGAGCGGCGGTGTCGGGTTTGTGGCGATAGAACAGCGGCAGGCCGCTGGCGCCGGGCGCTTCGGTTTTGATGTCCGGCAGGAAGGCCAGCGACATCGTCAGGTCGTCATAGCCCGGCGCGTCATAGTCGCCGATGTCGGTGCGGATCCAGTTTTTCCCCCACCATGGGCGCCAGCCCGCCTTGTCGCTGAAATTGATGTAATCGTTGAAGCTGTGCCAGTTTTGCCCTGGCCCGGGGCGCCAGTCGTTCCAGTTTTTCCCCAGGGTTTTCTCCACCTCTGCACCCTGCAGATACAGCGAGCCGAAGTGGAACGTTTGCATATCCGCCAGCGTGGCGTAGCCGACATGGTTCACCACCACGTCGAACAGAATGCGAATGCCGCGCTGATGGGCCTGCTCGACCAGCGTGCGCAGCTCCTGTTCGGTGCCCATGTTGGCGTCGAGGCGCGTCCAGTCCAGCGCGTAATAGCCGTGATAGGCGTAATGCGGGAAATCGCCTTGGGTGCCGCCGCCGACCCAGCCGTGGATCTGCTCCAGCGGTGAGCTGATCCACAAGGCGTTGACGCCGAGCTGCTGCAGATAATCCAGCTTCTGCGTCAGGCCGGCCAGATCGCCGCCGTGAAAGGTGCCTATTTCCTGCAGGCCGTCGCTGCGGCGCCCGTAGCTGTGGTCATTGGCCGGATTGCCGTTCTCAAAGCGATCGGTCAGCACGAAGTAGACCGTGGCGTTATGCCAACTGAACGCCGCCGGTTTCGCCGTGGCGGCGGATTCCAGCAGCAACAGGCCGCCGCTGGCGGCGGCGGGCTGCAGCGTGATTTTCCCCTGGCTCACCTGCGCCGTTTGGCCGGAATAGAAATCGCGCAGCGTTTCGCCTTCGGTGAAGGTGGAGGCGACGTCGACCGTGACCGGCTTGCCGTCCCAGCGCGGGCAGCTGCGCACGGCAACGGCGGCGCTTTCCGGCGCGCTGCTCAGGCTGAGCTGCAGCGTCGGCGTGCCGCTGCGGGTGTCGATGCGCACCTGATAATCGCCGGCGCGGAACTGCCGCCAGCTGGCCGGCGGATGGGCGCCGCAGGGCTGCAGCGACAGCGTTTGGTTAAGCTTCACCGCCTCGGCGGGCTGCCAGCAGTGGTTATCCTGATACAGCCGCAGCGGCAGTTGGCCTTTGGGCAGCGCGGCCTGGCTGGCGAACAGCCCGGCGGCAGTTTCGTCGAAGGCCGGGAAACCCGCCAACGTCCAGCCGGCCAGTGCCGAAGGCGACAGCAGTATCAACAAGGGCAGGGGTAACAGTTTCATGGCTCTCCTTACGCGTGGCAGGAAGCGTTTTTTCCGCTGGGTAGCGCCAGTGTGGCAAACGGCGGAAAAATGGCCTCCTCCCTGCGAGGGTTTTTCGGGGAGGAGGAGAAGGGCGGAGCGTTTTCGGATTGATTCGGCTTGGCTTTGCGCGCGCGCTGCGGCAGATTAAACGATGAACATCAAAGGAGGTTAGCGATGACGGACAAAAACTGGCGAGAAGAGATCGTTCGGGCAATTCAGGATGCCGAATTGCAGCACTTCGCCGAAGAACATCAGCTGCAGGCGCTGTTCGCGCCGCAGCAGGAAGAGCAACACGGCCGGTTATCCGCAGACCACCGGCCGCGCTGAGTTATTTCCGCAACAGCTGCGGATTGACGCAGTTTTCTTTCACCGTGCCGGTCAATGCCGCGATCAAGTTATCCACCGCGCAGGCGGCCATGCCGTAGCGGGTTTCATGGGTGGCGGAGCCGATGTGCGGCAACGCCACCACGTTCGGCATGCTGAGCAGCGGCGAATTGGCCGGCAGCGGCTCTTTCTCGAACACGTCCAACCCGGCGGCGTGGATCACGCCGTTTTGCAGCGCTTCGATCAACGCCTGCTCATCCACCACCGGCCCGCGGCCGGCGTTGATCAGAATGCCGCTTTTCTTCATTTTCGCCAGCTGATCGCGGCCGATCAGATGGAAAGTTTGTTCGGTCAGCGGCAACGTGATGCAAACGAAATCCGATTCGGCCAGCAGGGTATCCAGATCGCAGCGACGGGCGTTGAAGCGTTGCTCCGCCTCTTCGTGCGTGCGGCGGGCGTTGTACAGCACCGGCATGCCGAAGCCGAAGTGCGCGCGCTGCGCCAGCGCCAGGCCGATGCGCCCCATGCCGAGGATGCCGATGGTTTTGTGGTGCACGTCGACGCCGAACCAGTCCGGCCCGATGCTGCCGCGCCATTCGCCGGCCTTCACCCGCTCCGCCACTTCCACCACCCGGCGCGCGGTCGCCAGCACCAGGCTCATGATGGTGTCGGCGACGGTTTCGGTCAGCACCGTCGGGGTATGCATCAGCAGCACGTTATGGGCGTTGAGCGCCTCGACGTCGAAGTTGTCGTAGCCGACGGAAACGGTCGAGGCCGCGCGCAGTTTGGGCGCCTGCTGCAGGAAAGCTTCGTCAATTTTACCGCCGGAACCGATGATCCCTTCGGCCTGCTGCAGCGCCTGGCGCAGTTCGTCGCGGTTCTCCGGCTGCAGGCCGTTGAAGGCGTGCACGGTGAAGTGCTGTTCCAGACGTTCACGCAGATCGGCGGGCAGGCTTTTGTACAATACGATAGAAGGCTTCATCACGAACTCCAGCTGGGCCAAAGGGGGCATGGCGCCCCCCCGGTTGGGTTAACAGAGAAAAAGTATAACCGGATCAAGCCAATTGTGGCTGGATCTCGTTGCGGGCGGGCTTGACGATCAGCGTCAGCACCACCGCCACCACCAGTGCGATGGCCATAAACATGTAAGAGGCCGCCGGGCTGCCGGTGGCGCCATTCAGATAGCCGACGAACCACGAACCGAAGAACGAACCCAGCGCGCCCATGCTGTTGATCAGCGCCATGGCGCCCCCGGCGACGTTTTTCGGCAGCATTTCCGGAATGATGGCGAAGAACGGCCCATAAGGGGCGTACATCGCGGCGCCGGCGACCACCAGCAGGCCGTAGGAGATCCAGAAGTGGTTGGTGCCGACGGCGTAAGAGCCGAAGAACGCCAGCGCGCCGATCAGCAGCAGCGGCCAGACGAACAGCTTGCGGTTTTGCATTTTGTCCGACGCCCAGGAGACGACGATCATGGCGATGGTTGCCGCCAGGTAAGGCACCGCCGACAGCCAGCCGGCTTCCACCATGCCCATCTGCATGCCGCTGCGCAGGATGGAAGGCAGCCACAGCACGAAGCCGTACACGCCGATGCTCCAGGCGAAGTACTGCACGCACAACAGGATCACGTTGCGTGAGCGGAAGGCTTCGCCGTAGTTGCGCACGGCCTTGATGCCTTTCTGTTCTTCGTCCAACTGCTGTTGCAGCGCCTGTTTCTCATCGGCGCTCAACCAGCCGGCCTGCGCCGGTTTGTCTTTCGCCAGCACCCACCAGCAGAACGCCCAGATAACCGCCGGAATGCCCTCGATGATGAACATTTCGCGCCAGCCGAAGGCGTGGATCAGGTAGCCTGACACCACAGACATCCACAGCACCGTCACCGGGTTGCCGAGGATCAGGAAGGTATTGGCGCGTGACCGCTCCGATTTGGTGAACCAGTTGCTGATGTAGATCAGCATCGCCGGCATCACCGCCGCTTCCACCACGCCGAGGATAAAGCGGATGGCGGCCAACATCGGGATATTGCTCACCACGCCGGTCAGCGAGGCGCAACCGCCCCACAGGATCAGGCACCAGAAGATCAATTTTTTGACGCTGCGGCGTTCGGCGTAGATGGCGCCGGGAATTTGGAAGAAGAAATAACCGAGGAAAAACAGCGCGCCCAGCAGCGAGGCCATGCCCTTGGTGATGCCGAGATCCTCATTGATGCCGGCGGCGGAGGCGAAGCTGAAGTTGGCGCGATCGAGATAGGCCAGGCTGTAGGTGATAAACACGATGGGCATGATGTACCACCAGCGTTTGGCCGCGACAGTCGCTTTGTTCATGTTCAGTATCCTTCAGTGGTGTTGCATCCCCTTCGCCCGGCATGCCAGAAGAAGGGGCAGATGCTCTCCCGACGCGTCCCGGTTGTAGGGCCAGAGGCTGACGTCATGCGGAGAAGTCGTTTTTTTATTGTTATTCGGCCAGCGCCGCGCGGGTCGGCAGGCCTTCGCTGTCGCCGATGGCCTGGATCGCCAGCGAACCGATTTTGTTGCCGCGCTGCACCGCCTGTACCAGCGTTTTGCCTTCCAGCAGGGCGCTGAGGGTGCCGACGGCAAAGCCATCACCCGCCCCCACGGTATCCACCACGTTGTCGACCTTGACTGCGGCCACCGCCGCCTTATCGCCGGCGGCGGTTTTAAACCAGGCGCCGTCCGGGCCGGTTTTGATGATCACCGCCTGCACGCCGCGTTCCAGATAGAAATCGGCGATGCCTTCCGGCGTCGATTGGCCGGTGAGGATCTGCCCCTCTTTCAGCCCCGGCAGCACCCAGTCGGCGGCGAACGCCAGCTGGTTCAGCTGCTCGATCATCACCTCGCGGCTGGGCCACAGCACCGGGCGCAGATTGGGGTCGAACGAAATGGTTTTGCCCATGGCGCGCATCTCGCGCGCCGCATGGTGGCACAGCGCCAGCGATTCGCCGGACAGCGCCGCCGCCACGCCGCTCAGGTGCAGGTGGCGCGCGGAACCGAAATACTCGCGGTTAAAATCGGCAATCGACAGGTGGCTGGCCGCCGAGCCCTTGCGGAAGTACTCCACGCTGGGATCGGTACCATCGGTGGTTTTGGATTTCACCTGAAAACCGGTCGGATAGTGGCCATCGACCGTCACCTGCCGGTAGTTGATGCCTTCTTTTTTCAGCTGCTGCAGGGCGAAGCGGCCGAACGAGTCATTGCCGACGCGGCTGACCCAGCCGACGTTCATGCCCAGACGCGCCAGGCCGATCGCCACGTTCAGTTCGGCGCCGGCGATGCGTTTGGTGAAGGTTTCCACCTCCGCCAGGTCGCCGGTTTGCGCCGCCACGAACATCGCCATGGCTTCGCCCAGCGTGACCACATCCAGGGGCGTCTGCTGCGCCGTCGTTGCCGTTAACGTTGTCATCATGGGGTTACTCCGCACGCAAAATATTGACGTAATGACGGGTGACGGCCTCCAGGTCATCGCCCTGCAACGGGAATTCGATACCGCGCGGCGCATCGTGCGGCAGGCGGGCCAGCAGATCGCGCCAGCTGCCGTCGGTATCGTCCAGCGCGACGGCGCGCCAGCCGCGCGGGCCTTGGGTGGCGGCTTTGACGTGCACGTAACCGACGTGGCGGGCCAGGCGCTCGGCGGCGGCGAAGGCGTCTTGCCCCACCCACAGCCAGTTGGCCATATCGAAGGTCATGCTGACCGGCAGATGGCTATCTTCCGCGGCGTGGAAAAAGGCGTTCAGCATCGACAAAATGCCGCAGTCCGGCGTTTGGTCGTTCTCGACCACCAGCTTGACCGGGTGTTGCTCCAGCGCCACTTTCAGCTCGGTAAAATCGAAGCCGGGGCGGAAATGACCGAGGGACAGCTTCAGCTGGCGCGCGTTCAGCGCCTGCGCTTCCGCCAGCAGCGCCGGCAGGTTGGGGTTCAGCGTATGTTGCGGGGTGAACAGCGCCTCAGGGGCGGAGTAGACGGCGAACAGCTGCTGGCGATCGATCTCTTGCGCCAGCGCCGGCAGGCTGTCCAGCTCGCCGGCGGCGAACAGTTCGCGGCGGATCTCCACCCCGTCGGCGCCAGCGCCGGCGATGAGGGGCAACAGCGCGCGCTGGCCGCCGTGTTGTTTGACGGTATCGGTGCCGTAGGCGCCGGTGACCACGATGATTTCTGTTTTCATTTTGACTCCTGAGGCGGCATTGTCGCCGCCGCTGCTGTTACCGGTACGTTAAATGGAACCGGTTCCAACGAAAAGCGGCAGAGTGTAAAAATATGATCGCAATCACGAAGCTGAGCAAAAAACAGCCGGTGAGGACGGGACGGTTAACGCCCCGGAAAAGGCGGGTTAGCGGGTGGTGGAGCCGCGGACGATCAGCTCGCCGGAGAACATCTGCTCGCCGCTGGGGGCGGCCAGGCCCTGAATGCGATGCACCAGCCGTTCCAGCGCCGCGTGCCCCATTTGGTAGGTGGGCTGTTTCAGCGTGGTGATGCCGACGCCCGCCAGTTCCGCCCACTCCAGTTCGTCAAAGCCCAGCAGGCCGATGTCGTTGCCCCACTGGATGCCGAGCCGACGCATGGCGCGCGCCACCTGCAGCGTCAGGGCGCCGTTGGCGGAGATCACCGCCTTGCGCATGCCGCGGTGGCGGCCGCTGAAATCGCTCAGCACCTGCTCCAGTTTCTGCCGATCGTTGAGCGGCGTTTCGGCCTGCTCCGCCAACAGCGCGGGGTGCTGCGCCATGGTATGCCTGAAGGCGTGCAGGCGTTCCAGGCGGGTATTGACCGTACCGAGCGGCTCGCTGAGGAACAGGATCGCTTCGAAACCTTGTTGCAACAGGTGTTCGGTGGCGACGGTGGCCGCTTCGCGGTTGTTCAGGCCCACCACGTCGCAGGCGAAATCGGGGATTTTGCGGTCGATCAACACCATCGGCAGCATCGACTGTTGCAGCGTGGATAACGCTTCCTCGCGCATGCCGACCGCGTTGACCACAATGCCTTCCACCCGGTAACTGCTGAGCAGCTGCAGGTAGTGCTGCTCCTGATTGACTTCGTTGTTGGTGTTACACACCAGCAGGGTAAAGCCGTGCTGGCGGCAGGCGGCCTCGATGCCGCGCATCACGTCCACCGAGTAGGGGTTGGTGATATCGGCGAGGATCAGGCCGATCAGACGGGTCTGGCCGCCCTTCAGGCTGCGCGCCATCTGGCTTGGCCGGTAGTCGAGCTGCTGGATCGCCTGTTCGATGCGCTGTTTGAGATCGTCGGAAAGCAGGTGTTGTTCACCATTCAGATAGCGCGACACGCTGGTCTTGCCGGTTTTGGCGATGCTGGCCACATCGCTGATGGTGGCGCGTCCCGATGCGCGCGTTGCCTTGACAGTGCTCACAGCCGATCCCTCCTGCGGTTAATTGCCAAGGAGACTACCATACCCGATGTGCGGGCGGGAATGTTGAAGGGTAAGGAGAAAATCGCAGGGAGGCGGCGGGGCGCAGGTGGCGCCCCGCACGGGATTACTGCAGCGGGCTGAGCGTGATCTCGACGCGGCGGTTTTGCGCCTTGCCTTCCGCGGTGCTGTTGGAGGCGATCGGGTTGTCCGGGCCGGCGCCGGTGGTGCGGATACGGTTCGCCGCCACGCCCTGGGTGATCAGCGCGCTGGCTACGCCGTCGGCGCGCTGCTGCGACAGGTTCATGTTGAGCGAGCGGGAACCGGTGCTGTCGGTGTAGCCGACCACGTTGACCGCGGTTTTCGGATACTCTTTCAGCACCATGGCGACGCCGGTCAGGGTGTTGGCGCCCGCCGGTTTCAGCGTGGCGCTGCTGCTGTCGAAGGTCACGTTGTTCGGCATGTTCAGCACGATGTTGTCGCCCTGACGGGTGACGCTGACGCCGGTGCCTTTCATCTTGTCGCGCAGTTTGGCTTCCTGCACGTCCATGTAATAGCCTACGCCGCCGCCGAGGGCTGCACCGGCCGCTGCGCCGATCAGCGCACCCTTGCCGCGATCTTTCTTGGAAGAGGACAGCACGCCGACGCCGGCGCCCAGTGCGGCGCCGAGGCCTGCGCCGATGCCGGATTTGCCGGCTTCGGATTCACCGGTGTAAGGGTTGGTGGTACAGGCCGACAGCGCGAGCGTAAGGCTCACGGCGCCGGCAATAATTGCAATGCGTTTTTTCATGTTCTTGTCCTTAATGGCATCAGAATCTGTACGCGCCGGCCCAAAACGGGGACGCAAAAAAGTGGGTGACGCAGGGAGCCCGCATCGCCGCGCTACCTATGACGCGCGCTTTCGCCGGCAGTTCCGGAGAAAAACGTGACAAATGATGAGCGCGGGTAAGTGCTGGGGGAGTTATGCGGCAAAACGCCGGGCGGCGCCATGCAGCGGATTCCTAATTGTGCGCATCCGGGGTGCGGATGCGCCTTTTTTAAGCGTAACCGGTTGAGTTTTCGACTGCCGGCCAGTTCATGATCAGCGTATAGGCCTGGGTTTCATCATTGAACAGGCGCTGCGTTATCTGAAAGCCGTGCTTGTGGTAGAACGCGCAGGCGCGCAGGTTCTGTTGGTACACCTCCAGACTGAGTCGGCGGTAGCGCTGCTGCACGTGCGTCATCAGCGCCTGGGCGACGCCGCGGCCGTGAAACGCCCGATCGACAAACAGCGCGCCGATGAACTGCTCGTCCAGCACGCTGATAAAGCCGACGATCTCGCCTTCGTGCCAGCAGGCCCAGCTTTGCGCGCGCGGCAGGTAGTTTTCCCGCACCAGCGCGGCGCTCTCACGCCAGTATTTTTCCGCCACGAACGGATGGGCGGCGATGGTGCTGGGCAGCCACAGCGCCATCAGCCGTTCGATATCCTCCGGGCCACAGGGGCGGATCACCGTGGCTTTGGGTAACACATGCACCCCGTAAGATGATCGTTCACCAGCCCGCTGGCCTGCATGAAGGCGTAACAGATGGTGGAGCCGATAAACTTGAAGCCGCGCTTTTTCAGCGCCTTGGACATGGCGTCGGACTGCTCGGTTTTGGCCGGCACCTGGTTCAGCGCTTGCCAGCGGTTGAGCTGCGGCCGGCCGCCGACGAAGTCCCAAATGAAGGTAACGAAATTCTCTCCGGCCGCCTCCATCGCCAGATAGGCCTTGGCGTTGGTGATGATGGCTTCTATCTTGCCGCGATGGCGGATGATGCCGCTGTCCTGCAGCAGGTTTTCCACGTCTTGTTCGGTCATGGCGGCGACCCGCTGCGGATCGAAACCGTGGAAAGCGCGGCGGTAGTTCTCGCGCTTTTTCAGGACGGTGATCCAGGAAAGGCCGGCTTGCTGCCCCTCGAGGCACAACATTTCAAACAGCTCGCGCGCGTCGGTGGTGGGCGCGCCCCATTCCTTGTCGTGATATTCGAGATACAACGGATCGGCCGTCACCCAACCGCAACGTTCGTCTGCCATCCTGAATGTCCTTATGCTGTGTTTATGAACAGTAATCATCGCTCGAAGCGCCGAACTTGGCAAGTCTCTGATTGTTTTGTCATCAGCCCGCTTGACGTGACGAAAAAGCCGACAATAGTTACTACATGGCCGGTGGAAAACTGACCAACGATAAAAACGACATGGCCTTCATTTGCAGGCTCTCAGGAGTCGATTCATGCCTCTAAAAATAACGTGCATGCCCCGCCCGGCGGCGCTTGCAGTGGCGTTACTTTGCAGTGTGACCCTTCCGGCTCAGGCGTACGATCAACTCTACGTCTTTGGCGACAGTCTGAGCGATACCGGCAACAACGGCCGGTTCACCTATGACGGCAGCCAGCACCTGCTGTACGACGAAGCGTTGGCGCAACGCATCGGGGCGGCGCTGGTGGCTTCGGACAACGGCGGTGAGAACTACGCCGCCGGCGGCGCCGTGGCGGTGCCGGGCCTGAACCCGGCCGACAACACCCAGGAGCAGGTGCAGCGCTATCTGAACCGGGTCAATGGCCAGGCCGACGGCGACGGTTTGTATATTCATTGGATCGGCGGCAACGATCTGGCGGCGGCGGCGCTGAATGCCGCTACCGCGCCCGGCGTGGCCTATAACAGCGCCGCCGCGGCGGCCGCGCAGGTGCATTCGCTGCTGAACGCCGGCGCCGGCACGGTGATCGTGCCGACGGTGCCGAACATCGGCTCCACGCCGCAGCTGATGGAATTGATCATTCAACAGGCGCTGTCTCCGGTGCAGGGGGCGGCGATCCAGGCGGCCTACGCCACGCTTAATTCGGTGGCGACGCCGGACAACGCTTCACGCACGCAGGCGATCCACGCAGCGTTGGCCGCTGCGGCGAAGCAGGGCAGCGCCATTCCTCAGGTGCAGCAGGCGATCGCCGCGCAGCTTATCGCGGCGTATGACGGCCTGAGCGCGCAGGCCGCTCAGCTGACCGATTTCTATAATCAAAGCGAAGACCGTTTGCTGGCGCAGGGGAGCGGCAATATCGTGCGGGTGGACGTCAACAAGCTGTTCGCCGAAGCGATCGCCAATCCGGCGCAGTTCGGCTTCGCCAACACCGCCGGCATGGCTTGCCCGCCGGGCGTTTCCTCGGCGGTATGCCGTTCCGACATGCCCGGCTTCGACGCCGGCCAGTCCTATCTGTTCTCCGACCATTTCCACCCCAGCCCACAGGCGCACCTGCTGATTGCGGATTATATCCAGGCGGTGTTGGATGGCCCGGCGCAGGTGGTGGCGCTGAATCAGGCGACGGCGGCGATGGCGCGTGACAGCCGCGCCACGCTCGACAGCCGCTTCCAGCAGTTGCGCAACGGCGACAACCCGCAGGGTTCGCTGGGCGTGTTCGGCGGTTACGCCGGCCAGCACTACGACTATGCCGATAACCGGGCCGCGGGGGACGGCAACGCTACCACCCACAACCTGACCGTCGGCGTGGACTATCAGCTGACCGACAGCTGGTTGATCGGTGCGTTGATCGCCGGTTCCAACGACGATCAGCATCCTTCCAGCCGCTTTGATTACAAGGCGCGCGGGCTGCTGCTCTCGGCTTTCAGTTCGCTGGCCATATTCGAGCAGGGATGGGTCAATGCCGATCTGCACTATGCGACGATGGATTATGACGACATCCGCCGCAGCATGCGGTTGGGGCCGCTGACGCGCACCGAAACCGGTTCGACCTCCGGCAAGCAGTGGGGGGCGCGCGTGACCGCCGGCTATGACTTCCCGATCGCTTCTTACCTGACCACCGGGCCGGTGGCGCAGTTCGCCTGGGATTACAGCCGCGTTTCCGGTTACAGCGAAGACGGCGATGACAGCACCGCCATGCGCTTCAACGATCAAACCTACCACTCGCAGATCGGTGCGTTGGGTTGGCGGCTGGATACGCAATTCGGCGTGTTTAACCCTTATGCGGAAGTGAGTTATCAGCATCAGTTCGGCGATGACGTCTACCGCGCCGGCGGCGGCCTGAAATCGACGCAAACCTCATTTACTCGCGACAGTGCGGGCCAGGACAAAAACTGGGTGGATGTCACGCTCGGGGCCAACATGCCGTTGACGGACAGGGTGTCGGCCTTCGCCACCGTCTCGCAAACCGGCGGCCTGAGCAGCGGCGAGCAGTTTATGTATAACGTCGGCGTCAGCGCGCGTTTTTGAATGGGGTGCCTGCAGAGCGCGTTTGCCAAAGGCGCGCTAAATGGCATTGCGTAAGCGATACGTTCTTATAAGGGAAGCTAATTAAGAGGAAGCGGACGGGAATTAATTATGCGGGCCGTCATGATGCTGACGGAAATACAAAAAAAAACTGATCCTATGAAAGGATCAGGTAGCCACTTGGCCAACACCAGGGAAAATTTTAATTATTATTGTATAACCAAAGATTAACTGTCAATGGGTTTATGTGGCTCATTGTTGGCGTATTACATATCCGCTTGTTTCTCCTCGAGTCGCTGCCGCGGCCCATCGCGTGATCTCTCCTTATTTTTCACGATATAAGAAATAATTTGGCGGTTAGTCACATTATCTGCCGGTGAGGCGAGTTTTTTAGTTGATAAAATTAACAAAAATAACATTGGCGTAACTTTGCCCTGTGGCAAATATAAGCATGTGTGCATTTCAATCTGCGTAAATAGGGTTGGTGAGAACAGGAGCTGCGGGCGAATAAGTGACGATTTAAGCAACGATTAGTCTCGTTTTTTGTTAAGTTATTCTAATGTTTTTGGCGGGTCGTATTTTCGCCCCGTTCGTCGCCGGTGAAATTAGCCGGCTAACCGGCGCCCTGTCCTGCGCGCGCCGCGCGCGAAAATCCAGCGTTTCTCGCCCCGATTCGCACTTGTTGCCGGATTCTGGCTGTATATCTTACGGTCAACGGGTATACTGGCTCATTCCATCTAAATCCACTTGTATCGCGTGCGAATTCAACATGCAAAAGTTTGATACCAAGACCTTCCAGGGCCTGATCCTGACACTGCAGGATTATTGGGCGCGCCAGGGCTGCACCATCGTTCAACCATTGGACATGGAAGTCGGCGCGGGAACCTCACACCCGATGACGTGCCTGCGCGCACTGGGGCCGGAGCCGATGGCCGCCGCCTATGTGCAGCCATCTCGCCGCCCGACCGACGGCCGCTACGGCGAAAACCCGAACCGTCTGCAGCACTACTACCAGTTCCAGGTGGTGATTAAGCCATCGCCGGACAACATTCAGGAACTCTACCTGGGCTCGTTGAAAGAGCTGGGTCTGGATCCGACCATCCACGACATTCGCTTCGTGGAAGACAACTGGGAAAACCCGACGCTCGGCGCCTGGGGCCTGGGTTGGGAAGTGTGGCTGAACGGCATGGAAGTGACGCAGTTCACTTACTTCCAGCAGGTCGGCGGCCTGGAGTGCAAGCCGGTGACCGGCGAGATCACCTACGGTCTGGAGCGTCTGGCGATGTACATCCAGGGCGTGGACAGCGTGTACGATCTGGTGTGGAGCAACGGCCCGCTGGGCGTCACCACCTACGGCGACGTGTTCCATCAGAATGAAGTGGAGCAGTCCACCTACAACTTCGAATACGCCGACGTCGACTTCCTGTTCTCCTGCTTCGAGCAGTACGAGAAAGAAGCCCAATCGCTGCTGGCGCTGGAAAAACCGCTGCCGCTGCCGGCCTACGAACGCATCCTGAAGGCGGGCCATACCTTCAACCTGCTGGACGCGCGCAAAGCGATTTCGGTGACCGAGCGCCAACGCTACATTCTGCGCATCCGCACGCTGACCAAAGCCGTTGCCGAAGCCTACTACGCTTCCCGCGAAGCGCTGGGCTTCCCGATGTGCAACAAGAAGAACGAGAACTAAGAGGCAGCCATGACTCAACAGACTTTCCTGGTGGAAATCGGCACGGAAGAGCTGCCGCCGAAGGCTCTTCGTTCCCTGGCGGAATCTTTCGCCGCCAACTTCACCGCCGAGCTGGACAACGCCGGCCTGGAACACGGTGAAGTGAGCTGGTTCGCCGCACCGCGCCGCCTGGCGCTGAAAGTGGCTAACCTGAGCGCGGCGCAGGCCGATCGCGAAATTGAAAAACGCGGCCCGGCGATCGCCCAGGCGTTCGACGCCGAAGGCAAACCGAGCAAAGCGGCCGAAGGCTGGGCGCGCGGCTGCGGCATCACCGTCGATCAGGCTGAACGCCTGGTGACTGACAAGGGCGAGTGGTTGATGTACCGTGCCCACGTCAAAGGCCAGTCGGCGCAGCAACTGCTGGCCGGCATGGTCAGCACCGCGCTGGCTAAACTGCCGATCCCGAAACTGATGCGTTGGGGCGACTCCGACGTGCAGTTCGTGCGTCCGGTGCACACCGTTACGATGCTGCTGGGCGCCGATCTGATCCCGGGCACCGTGCTGGGCATCGAATCCGCGCGCACCGTGCGTGGCCACCGCTTCATGGGCGAAGCCGAGTTCACCCTCGATAACGCCGACCAATACCCGCAGATCCTGCTGGAGCGCGGCAAAGTGGTCGCCGACTACGAAGCGCGTAAAGCCCTCATCAAACGCGACGCCGAACTGGCGGCGCAGAAGATTGGCGGCAAAGCCGATCTGAGCGACAGCCTGCTGGAAGAAGTGGCCTCGCTGGTGGAATGGCCGGTGGTGCTGACCGCCAAATTCGAAGAGAAATTCCTGGCGGTGCCGGCGGAAGCGCTGGTGTACACCATGAAGGGCGACCAGAAGTATTTCCCGGTGTACGACGCCGCGGGCAAACTGCTGCCGAACTTTATCTTTGTGGCCAATATCGAGTCGAAAGACCCGCAGCAGATCATTTCCGGTAACGAGAAGGTGGTGCGTCCGCGCCTGGCCGATGCCGAGTTCTTCTTCAACACCGATCGCAAGAAACGTCTGGAAGACAACCTGCCGCGCCTGGAAACCGTGCTGTTCCAACAGCAGCTGGGCACCCTGCGCGACAAGACCGATCGCATTCAGGCGCTGGCGGGCTGGGTTGCCGGCCAGATCGGCGCCGACGTCAACCACGCCACCCGCGCGGGCCTGCTGTCGAAGTGCGACCTGATGACCAACATGGTGTTCGAATTTACCGACACCCAGGGCGTGATGGGCATGCACTACGCGCGCCACGACGGTGAGGCGGAAGACGTCGCCGTTGCGCTGAACGAGCAGTATCAGCCGCGCTACGCCGGCGATGCGCTGCCGCAGTCACTGGTGGCCTGTTCCCTGGCGATCGCCGACAAGATGGACACCCTGGCCGGCATTTTCGGCATCGGGCAGCATCCGAAAGGCGATAAAGACCCGTTCGCGCTGCGCCGCGCCGCGCTGGGCGTGCTGCGCATCATCGTCGAGAAAAACCTGCCGCTGGATCTGCAGACCCTGACCGAAGAGGCCGTGCGCTTGTACGGCAGCAAGCTGACCAACGCCAAAGTGGTCGATGAGGTGGTGGAATTCATGCTGGGCCGCTTCCGCGCCTGGTATCAGGAAGAAGGCCACGCGGTCGATACCATTCAGGCGGTGCTGGCGCGCCGTCCGACCAAGCCGGCCGACTTTGACGCACGCGTCAAGGCGGTATCCCACTTCCGCACGCTGGACGAAGCGGCGGCGTTGGCTGCGGCCAACAAACGCGTCTCCAATATCCTGGCCAAATCTACCGAAACGCTGAACGACAGCGTGCGCGCCTCGGTGCTGAAGGACGCGGCGGAGATCCAGTTGGCGACCCACCTGGTGGTGCTGCGCGACAAGCTGCAGCCGTACTTCGCGGCGGGCAATTACCAGGAAGCGCTGGTGGAACTGGCTGCGCTGCGTGAACCGGTGGATGCGTTCTTCGACAACGTGATGGTAATGGCGGACGATGCGGAAGTGCGCGTGAATCGTCTGACGCTGCTGAGCAAACTGCGTGAACTGTTCCTGCAGGTGGCGGATATCTCCGTACTGCAGTAAAACGGCTCTGTGCTGTGAAAAGGCGCCTGCGGGCGCCTTTTTTATTTCCGTTTCCTGGGTGCGAAGGCAAGGTCGCCTGGCGACTTGGGGGGCGACTTGGGGGGCGACTTGGGGGGCGACTTGGGGGGCGACTTGGGGAAATTGAAGCATCCGGTCGCTGACGGCAATGAACCTCAGTGCGTTTTGCGCACGATGTTCAACCGCCTCCGGCCGAGACAATGTTCACCGCAAACGGAATCGCGTATCGGAACGCCGCCAGTTGATCTATTCTTATAGGCGCACGGAGTGCGGAAAAAGGGGCGGAGTCCAATGAAAAAGCAGGTTTATAACAGGAGTTATGTCACATGGCGGTAGGGATCCAGAGCAGAGGTTTCGCGCGTTGGTTGGCACCGGTATTGGCATTGTTGGTGGTCATGCAATTGACCGCCTGCGGCGATAAAGAGCCGGAACAGCGCAAAGCATTCATTGATTACTTACAGAATACCGTGATGCGCAGCGGGGCGAACATCCCCACGCTGAGCGAAGACCAAAAGCAGAAGTTCGGCAACTATGCCGGCGATTACGCGATTTTGGTCGGCTTTTCACAGCAGCTGTCCAAGTCGGTCGGCGCCAGCCTGACGCCAGCGCTGGATCAGATTAACCAGATCCGCACCGCGCAGGACTATCTGAACAAACGCGATGCGCTGCAGCAATCGGTCGGGGCGTTAAACCTGCTGGGCCAGCAGATCCAGTCCGCCAAGTCGCAGGCGGATACCGCCCGCACGGCGCTGAAACAGCCCGACGATCTGAAGGCGGTGTATAACCAGGCCTATGACAAAATCGTCACCGCGCCGGCCAACGCCCTGATGCCGGCAATCCCGACCACCGCCAGCTTTGTGCAGGATCTGGTGCAGGTTGGCGATTTCCTGCAGAGCCAGGGCAATCAGGTCAGCTTCAACAACAACGGCGTGCAGTTCCGCACCGCGCAGCAGGTGGCGCAGTACAACACCATGATGTCGAATCTGGTGGCCAAACAGCAGAACCTGGTGAATGCGCAGAAAGCCATTCAAAGCGTGACGCAATAACGCGCCTACGACGATCTACAGGCCGGCATTGCCGGCCTGTTTTATTTCCCCTCAGCGTTTCCAATAGCTTGCTGGTTTATTACGCAGGCTTCTGTACTACACTTCAATTAATCCATTCATTCGGCAATGTAGTTTTCTTTCATTCATCACTTCGCTAGTTCCCGGCGGGATGAGTGCTCACAGGGAAGATCAAACAGAGCGTCGCGTTCGGGCGCTGCAGCGAAAAATAAATTGTGATGTTTATCACAATTTAAAAACAAACAACCAAGTTAAAAATGTGACATTAATCACTTTATTGTCGGTTTTTGGGCGGTTTTTTTCTCACTGTGCTTTTTTTACACGCCATAAATGTGATCTTTATCACCATAAATGAGGGGTTGTTGGGGTGTTGTGTGTGACCTGCATCACAAAAAATTCGTGAAGTTCGCGTGACAAAAACAGCGTGATAGAGTCCGTTTCGCATACAGCGGCAACACGGCTGGATCGTCACAACAATAATCACGCGCTCTATTGTCAGCGCGTAACAATAGGGGTGTGTTTTATGTTTTCACCAGACATCAAGGTTAAAGTGCAAAACTTTGGCCGCTTCCTGAGCAACATGGTGATGCCCAACATCGGCGCCTTTATCGCCTGGGGGATTATCACCGCGCTATTCATTCCAACCGGCTGGCTGCCGAATGAGACCTTAGCCAAGCTGGTCGGCCCGATGATCACCTACCTGCTGCCGCTGCTGATCGGTTATACCGGCGGGCGGCTGGTGGGCGGCGATCGCGGCGGCGTGGTCGGCGCCATCACCACCATGGGCGTCATCGTCGGCGCCGACATGCCGATGTTCCTCGGCGCGATGATCGCCGGTCCGCTGGGCGGCTGGGCCATCAAGCACTTCGACCGCTGGGTGGACGGCAAGATCAAAAGCGGCTTTGAAATGCTGGTGAACAACTTCTCCGCCGGCATCATCGGCATGCTGTTGGCGATCCTGGCCTTCCTGGGCATCGGGCCGCTGGTGGAGGTGCTTTCCAAGCTGCTGGCGGCGGGCGTGCACGTGATGGTGACGAACAACCTGCTGCCATTGGCGTCCATCTTCGTTGAACCGGCGAAAATCCTGTTCCTGAACAACGCCATCAACCACGGCATCTTCTCGCCGCTGGGCATCCAGCAGGCGACGGAAGCCGGCAAATCGGTGTTCTTCCTGATCGAAGCCAACCCAGGCCCGGGCATGGGCGTGCTGATGGCCTACATGTTCTTCGGCCGCGGCAGCGCCAAGCAATCCGCCGGCGGTGCGGCGATCATTCACTTCCTGGGCGGCATCCACGAAATCTACTTCCCTTACGTGCTGATGAATCCACGTCTGCTGCTGGCGGTGATCCTGGGCGGCATGACCGGCGTGTTCACCCTGACGATGCTGAACGGCGGCCTGGTGTCTCCGGCTTCCCCGGGGTCGATTTTGGCGGTGCTGGCGATGACCCCGAAAGGCGCCTACTTCGCCAACATTGCGGCGGTGTGCGCAGCCTTTGCCGTCTCCTTCGTGGTGTCCGCTTTCCTGCTGAAAACCTCCAAGGTGAAAGAGGAGGACGATCTGGAGGCCGCGACCCGTCGCGTGCAAGAGATGAAATCGCAGTCCAAGGGCGGCGCGGCCGCGCCGGCGGCGGTCGATGGCGATCTGAGCACCGTGCGCAAAATCATCGTCGCCTGCGATGCGGGCATGGGCTCCAGCGCCATGGGCGCCGGGGTACTGCGCAAGAA
This sequence comes from Serratia sp. DFXYC6, assembly GCF_057196085.1. NCBI lineage: Bacteria > Pseudomonadati > Pseudomonadota > Gammaproteobacteria > Enterobacterales > Yersiniaceae > Serratia > Serratia sp. DFXYC6. Next base: position 82,956 of record NZ_JBXUNV010000005.1, read on the forward strand.
AGTGGCCGACGCCGGGCTGAAGAACATCTCGGTGACCAACAGCGCTATCAACAGCCTGCCGGACGATGTGGATCTGGTGATCACGCACCGCGATCTGACCGAGCGCGCGATGCGCCATGCGCCGCAGGCCCAGCACATTTCGCTGACTAACTTCCTCGACAGCAAGCTGTATGGCGATCTGGTCGAGCGTTTGCTGGCGGTGAACACCGCTGCCGCAGCGGCCCCGCAGAGCGGCGCGCACGCGGCTGCAGAGGCCGGCGAACCGGGGCTGTTCAAGCTAAGCGAGAGCAACGTGTTCCTCAACCTGCAGGCCAGCGACAAAGAGCAGGCGATCCGCTTCGCCGGCGAGCAACTGGTGAAGGGCGGCTACGTTGAGCCGGAATACGTGCCGGCGATGCTGGAGCGCGAAAAGCTCACCTCCACCTACCTGGGCGAATCGATCGCCGTGCCGCACGGCACCATCGAGGCCAAAGACCGGGTGCTGCGTACCGGCGTGGTGTTCTGCCAATACCCGCAGGGCGTGCGCTTCGGCGATGAAGAGGATGAAGTGGCCCGTCTGGTGATCGGCATCGCCGCGCGCAACAACGAGCATATCCAGGTGATCACCAGCCTGACCAACGCGCTGGATGACGAGAGCGTGATCGAGCGGCTGGCGAATACCACCAGCGTTCAGGAAGTGCTGGACCTGCTCGGCGGCAAAAAAGCCGGATAACAGAATCATTTTCAAGGGTGCAGCGTGCTGCACCCTTCGACATTAAGAAGGTAGAGTTATGAAAGCATTACATTTTGGCGCAGGGAACATCGGCCGCGGTTTTATCGGCAAGCTGCTGGCGGACGCCGGGGTTGAGCTGACCTTCGCCGACGTCAATCAAACGGTGCTGGATCTGCTGAACAGCCGTAAAAGCTACCAGGTGCACGTGGTGGGCGAGCAAGAGCGCGTAGAGAGCGTCAACAACGTCAGCGCCGTCAACAGCGGCAGCGAAGCCGCGGTGGCGCTGATCGCCGAGGCGGATCTGGTGACCACCGCCGTTGGCCCGCAAATTCTCGCCAAAATCGCCGGCACGATCGCCAAAGGGCTGGTGCTGCGCCATCAGCAGGGCAATGTGCAGCCGCTGAACATCATCGCCTGTGAGAACATGGTGCGCGGCACCAGCCAGCTGAAGCAGCACGTGTTTGCCGCGCTGCCGCAGGACGAGCAGGCATGGGTTGAGCAGCACGTCGGCTTCGTCGATTCGGCGGTCGATCGCATCGTGCCGCCGGCGGACAGCAGCGATCCGCTGGAAGTGACGGTGGAAACCTTCAGCGAATGGATCGTCGATCAGACGCAGTTTAAAGGCCAGCCTCCGGCGATCGCCGGCATGGAGCTGACCGATAACCTGATGGCCTTCGTCGAGCGCAAGCTGTTCACCCTCAACACCGGCCACGCGATCACCGCCTACCTCGGCCAACGGGCCGGGCTGCAAACCATTCGCGACGCCATTCTCGACCCGGCGATCCGCCGCGTGGTGAAAGGGGCGATGGAAGAGAGCGGCGCGGTGCTGATCAAGCGTTACGGCTTCGACGCCGACAAGCACGCCGCCTACATCAACAAAATTCTCGGCCGCTTCGAAAACCCGTATCTGCACGATGACGTCGAGCGCGTAGGGCGCCAGCCGCTGCGCAAGCTGAGCGCCGGCGATCGCCTGATCAAACCGCTGCTGGGCACGCTGGAATACGGCCTGCCGCATGCCAACCTGATCCAGGGCATCGCCGCCGCCATGAGTTACCGCAGCGAACAGGATCCGCAGGCGCTGGAGTTGGCGGAATTGCTGAACACGCTCGGGCCGAAAGCCGCGCTGGCGCAAATTTCCGGCCTGCCGGCGGAAAGCGAGGTTGTAGAAGAGGCCGTTGCTGTGTATAACGCCATGCACAAGTAGAATCGTGATGATGAACACCCGAGCGCAGCTTGCTGCGCTCCTGGAACCCGAGTTCGGCATCGACGGCCCTCCCCACGCCTTTCGAAAAGCGACGATGGAAGAAGCACAGGCATTTGAAAACCAGGTTCTGGAAAAGCTGAACGCGGGCAAAACGGTGCGCAGCTTCCTGATCGCGGCGGTAGAGCTGCTGGCGGAAGCGCTCAACGTGCTGGTGGTGCAGGTATTCCGCAAGGACGACTATGCGGTGAAATATGCCGTCGAACCGCTATTGTCCGGCAGCGGCCCGCTGGGGGAGCTGTCGGTGCGCCTGAAGCTGATGTACGGGCTGGGGGTGATTTCCCGCCACGAATATGAAGACGCCGAGCTGCTGATGGCGATGCGCGAAGAGCTGAACCACGACGGTTCGGAATACCGCTTCGTCGACGACGAAATCCTCGGGCCGTTCGGCGAGCTGCACTGCGTGGCCGCGTTGCCGCCGGTGCCGACCTTCCTGCAGCCGGGCGAGGCGGATGAAGCGCTGATCGCCATGCAGCGTCAGCGCTATCAGCAGATGGTGCGCTCCACCATGGTGCTGTCCATTACCGACCTGATCGCCGGCATCGGTGCCAAACAACCTTCCCGACTCTCTCCTCTCGGCCGCGGCTAAGCGAAGGCCGCGCGCCATTCGTCGAACAGCAACCACAGCGCGGTGGCGGCCATCAGCCCGGACATCACGCCGTTGAAGGCGCGCAGTTTCCAGGTGACCCGCAGCGCGTTGCGCAACCGGTCACCCAACACCGCCCACAGCAGCACGCACGGCAAGTTCAGCAACGCGAAACCGGCGATGATAGACAGCGTATGGACAAAGGTGGCGCCTTCGCGCGGGGTGAACAGGATCGCCACGTTGATCACCATCAGCCAGGCCTTGGGGTTGACCGCCTGAAACAGCGCGCCGCTCAGCAGGCTCATCGGCTGCGCCTGCTCTTTGGCGTCCGGCGAGGCCGCCTGAAACAGTTTCCACGACAGCCACAGCAGGTAGGCGCAGCCGATCACCGCCAGCGGGAAGCGGATGACGCCGGCCCAGCTCAGCGCCAGCGCCAGCAGCGGGATAATGATCGCCAGCTGTACTGCACAACCGACGCAGATGCCGAACAGCATCGGCAGGGTGCGGCGCAGGCCGAAGTTGACGCCCGACGAGGCCAGCAGCAGGTTGTTGGGGCCGGGGGTGATCGACATGACGGTGACGTAGCTGACAAAGGCGGAGTCCAGCATGGCAGGTTCCTTGAAAATGACGGTGATAACGAGAGGATCAGCATAATCGCTGCGATGGGATGGTGACAGAGCCACAAATCGGATATTGTCATGGTTACAGTTGTGTGAAATGTAAACTGTACCCATTGCCTGGAGAGAAACTGTGACCTTGCTCGATGAAACCCCGGATACCCGTTACCTGCAGCTGGCGGATACGCTGGCCGAAGCCATTCGCCGCGGCACGCTGCAGCCCGGCGACCGCTTGCCTTCGGTGCGGCGCTGTGCGCAAACCCATCGCGTCAGCATCAATACCGTGGTGTCGGCTTACCGCACGCTGGAGGATCGCGGGCTGATCGAAGCGCGGCCGCAGTCGGGGTTTTATGTCCGCAGCACGCTGCCGGCGCTGAAGATGGCCTCGGCGCCCAGCGGGCGCATCGAACCGCCGGCGGACGACGTGCTGGCGTTGATCGATACGGTGTTCGCCGCCCAGCAGAACCCGGCCTTCACCAACATTGCGCTGGCCTGCCCGCAGACCAGCGATTTCTATCCCGGCGGCAAACTGGGGCGCATGCTGTCTTCCCAACTGCGCCGCCAGCCGGGTCTGATCGGACAATATCCGTTGCCGCCCGGCAGCCTGCGGCTGCGTCAGCAGATCGCCCGCCGCTCAATGACGCTCGGCATGCTGTTGGAGCCGGGCGACGTGGTGTTGACCCACGGCTGCATGGAGGCGCTGCAGCTGGCGCTGCGCGTTACCACCCAACCGGGCGACTGCGTCGGGCTGGAGTCGCCGACCTACTTTTATCTGCTGCCGCTGCTGGCCAGCCTGGGGCTGAAAGCGCTGGAAATCCCTACCGATCCGCAGCTGGGGCTGTCGTTGGACGCGCTGGAGCTGCTGCTGAACGAGAAGCGGCTGAATGCGGTGATCGCCATGCCGACGGTGCAAAACCCGCTGGGTTGCACTATGCCGCTGGCGGCGAAAAAGCGGCTGGCGCGGCTGATGAACGATCATCAGGTGCCGTTGATTGAAGACGGGCTGTATGCCGAGATCCAGTTCGGCGGGGCGCTGTCGCCGGCGGTGAAGGCGTTCGATCGCGACGGCTGGGTGCTGTTTTGCTCCAGCTTCACCAAAACGCTGGCGCCGGATTTTCGCGTCGGCTGGATCTGCGGCGGCCGTTTTCACGAGGCGTTGCGCAAGCTGAAGGCGGTGTCGTCGATGTCCGAGTCGCAGCTGCTGTCGGAAACGCTGGCGACCTTCCTGGAGAGCGGCGGCTACGATCACCATTTGCGCAACCTGCGCAAGCGCTATGCGGCGCAGGTCGACGAGGCGAGGGCGCTGATCGCCCGGCATTTCCCGCGCGGCACGCTGGCCACGCAGCCGGCGGGCGGCTTCGTGTTCTGGGTCGAATTCCCCCCCGGCGTGGACAGCGTGGCGCTGTTCCATCAGCTGCTTGAGGAGCAGATCTGTTTGACGCCGGGCACCCTGTATTCCCCGAGCGGGCGCTACCGCAACGCGCTGCGGCTCTCCTGCTGCTACCCGTTCAACGCGCGCTACACCCAGGCGCTGGCTCGGCTCGGCGCCAGGGCCTGCGAGATGAGCGGCCTGCCGCCCGGCATTGCGCAGGACGGGTAACGGCGCGCGCCTTTTGCTACAATGCCGGTATCATTGATTAGCGTGCCATTTTGGGCACAATGGGCCAGAGACCATGAAAGAGAAAGAAAAGGCAGAGATCAAGCGTCTGAGCGACCTGCTGGACGCCTTGAACCACAAAGACGCCACCGTGATCCAACAGGGCAACCCTGAGTTGATCGCGCAGCACACCAAAGAGAAAGAGAAGCTGGCGACGGAGATCGAGCGCCTGAAAAACGTGCGCGGCGAGAAGCTGAGCGCCGAAGCGCAGAAGCTGAGCCAGCTGCCGTTCAGCCGCGAGATCACCAAGAAAGAGCAGGCCGATATGGGCGCGCTGAAGAAAAGCGCGCGCGGGCTGATCGTAGTGCACCCGATGACCGCGCTGGGCCGCGAGATGGGCCTGAAAGCGGTCACCGGCTACGCCAAGAAAGCGTTCTGAATCCCGGGCGTCAGACCTTGGTGGTGAAATACGCCTTGGTCTGATAGGGCACGGTGACCGTGTCCTGGCCCCGCAGTTCCTCTTCTTCCGCCACCAGTTGGCGCAACCGATCGATAACCTGCTCCTGTTGCGCCTGCGGCAGCGCGGCGATAAAGCTGGTTGAACGTACCCGGTTGTAGATCACGTCCTCCACCGCCCCCCGGTGGCCGAGCATAAACACCTGCTCCTGCAGCGGTTCAAAGCCTTTGAACGGGAAGAATTTGCGCCATTCGCCGGTATAGAAACGCGGCGCATCGCCTTCATGGCTATCGACGATCTGATTCAGTTTACGCACCCAACCGACGCGCGCATCGCGCATGTTCCACACCAGGCCGAGTTTGCCGCCGGGCTTGAGAATGCGCTGGATTTCCGCCAGCGCCTGCGGCGTGGCGAACCAATGGAAGGACTGGGCGCACACCACGGCATCCACCGACTCGTCCGGTAGCGGGATCGCGTCGGCGGTGCCCGCCAGCGTTTTCACCTGCGGCAGCGCCGCCGACAGTTTTTCCAGCATTTGCGGCACCGGTTCGACGGCGATCACCTGCGCGCCGGTTTCCAGCAGGCGCGGGGTGAACTTGCCGGTACCGGCGCCGAGATCGATGACCGTCATGCCGGCGTGCAGGCCGATGACGTCACGCAGCCAGACGGCGATTTCCGGCGGGTAATCCGGCCGGCCTTTCACATAGCGATCGGCATTGGCCTGATAGCCTTCGGCGGCGGCGTGATGAATCGAATGGGTCGGGGTGGTCATATACCTGGCTCCTGGCTGAAAAAACGTGCGGCTACAGTATAGGCGGAAGAAAAGGGTTAACACGGCATTCGGCGCACGTTTTTCATTTTCCGCTCGCGCTTTCAACGGCCGAGCAGGCGGCGGTTGAAATCCTCAAGGCGCCCTTCGGCGAGCCGCGTGAGCATGGTCTTGCTCCAGCTGGCGGAGAGGCCGGCCACCGCCAACAGACGGCGATACTGTTCCGCATCGAACGGCATGTGCCAGGCGATGGCGATGGCTTCGGCCACCGACACATCGCTGTTGCGCGCCGCCAGCGCCAGCGGACGATCGCCGCTGACCGCGCCCGGCGACACCACCCGATACAGCCAGCCGCAGCGGCCGCTTTGCTGCATCAGCACCGAAATGTCCTCGATGGCGAAGTGATAATTGAGCTTGAAGCACGGCGAGCGCGGCTGGGTGACCTGGATCAGCGCCTCGCCCCAGCGGAAGATGTCGCCCATAAACACATTGTGTTCGGTCAGCCCTTCGGTGGAGATATTCTCGCCGAAGGCCGGGGCGCAAAATTGCTCGGCCTGCGCCGGAAACTGCTCGCGCCAGTGGGCATAATGCTCGCGCGGGTAGTGACACAGCGCGCGGTCCGGCCCGCCGTGGTAGCTTTTTTCGGCCTGTTCGTCGCCTTCCAGCCCGAGCGGCGTGAGCCGGATGGCGCCATCCACCTGGCGTTTGGCGATGGCGCTGGGGCGCCCGCCTTCATAGGGTTGGATGCTGCCGATGTAAACGTCTGGGTGATGCATGTGCGCCTCCGTGTCTCGCGTCGAGGGCTCAGCATAGCCTGAGTTGTTCCCGTACACTACCCGGCGTTTACCTGTACGGAAGGATGTGTTTTTCCTGTCTATATTTAGGCTTTTATCGTCGAGAAAAAACCATGCGTTTCATTGTATTGAGGCATGCGGAGTCAGAATGGAACCGCTCGGGGATTATTCAGGGGCGAAGTGACAGTCCGCTGACAGAAGAGGGGCGACGTCAAATCGCTGGGCTTGGCGCTCGCTTGCAAATGTTATCGGTCACTTTGTTGATCAGTTCACCGGCTGGCCGGGCTTTTACGACAGCGGAGACGTTGGCTGAGAGATGTGGCTGCACTGTGCAAATGGATAAGCGTTTGCAGGAGCAAGATTTTGGCCGACTGGAAGGATTATCTTATGCGCAGGCCATGCGCGATTATCCTGAAGCGACGCAGTGCCTCTTTGCCGGTAAGGCAGAGGCGTCGGCTCCGGGAGGGGAGAATGCTTATGAGGTTGCCTGGCGCCTGATGGCTTGTCTGTCCGATCTGGCTGTCGATGGACAAAATCAAACGCTTGGTGTGGTTACGCACGGCCATGCTCTGCAGGCACTGATTTGGTGGCTTAAAGGGGCTGACCCGCAGGAGGACCTCCGCAGATACGGTCATCGCAATTGCGGCTACGCAATGCTTGATGCGACCGCCTCTGGTTTTAACTTGTTGAATTGGGGAGTTGCGACCCACCTGTTGCCACAAAGATAGGGCGAGGAACGGATATTCCTCGCCTGATGGCGTCAGAAGGTGGTCCAGTTCTCTTCCGCTGCGGCGTTGGCGGCCGCGGGTTTTACGGCCGGCGCTTTCGGCGCGGCGGCTTTCACGGCGGCGGGTTCGGTCTGCTCCGCCAAACGGAACACCGAAACGCTCTGCAACAGCATGTCGGCCTGCTCTTCCAGCGAATCGGCGGCGGCGGCGGACTCTTCCACCAGCGCGGCGTTCTGCTGAGTGGTATGGTCCATTTCGACGATCGCCTGGCCAATCTGGGCGATGCCGCGCGTCTGTTCATCGGAGGCGGCGGCGATCTCGGCCATGATGTCGCGCACGTGGGTGACCGAGCGGACGATCTGCTCCATGGTATTGCCGGTGCTTTCCACCAGTTCGGTGCCGGTTTTCACCCGGCTGACCGATTCGGCGATCAGCCCTTCGATCTCCTTCGCCGCTTGGGCGCTGCGGCTCGCCAGGCTGCGCACTTCGCTGGCGACCACCGAGAAGCCGCGTCCCTGTTCGCCGGCGCGCGCTGCTTCCACCGCGGCGTTGAGCGCCAGGATGTTGGTCTGGAAGGCAATGCCGTTGATCAGGGTAGTAATTTCGGCGATACGCTGCGAACTGCTGGAAATATCGCGCATGGTGCTGACCACGTTCTCCACCAGCTTGCCGCCCTGTTGCGCGGTCTGCGAGGCGTCGGTGGCCAGCTGATTGGCATGATGGGCGTTGTCGGCGTTCTGTTTCACCGTGGCGGTCAGCTGTTCCATGCTGGCGGCGGTTTCCTCGACCGCCGCCGCCTGCTGCTCGGTGCGGGAAGAGAGATCGGTGTTGCCGGCGGCGATTTCCGCGGAGGCGGTGGAGACCTGGCTGACCCCCATCTGGATCTTCTCAATCATGGTGCGCAGATTTTGGCTCATCGCCGCCACCGCGTTCAGCAACTGCCCCAACTCATCGCGGCGGGTGCTGGTCTGCGCCTGGCGCAGATCACCGCCGGCGATGCGTTCCGCCATCGCCAGCGTACTTTGCAGCGGACGGGTGATCTGCAGCGTGATGCGCCAGGCGATAAGCACTCCGGCGATAATCGCGATCAGGGTGGTGATGCTCATCTGCAGCTGCGCCAGGTTGATGTTGCTGCGCGTCTGCGCCAGTTCGTCCTGCATAAAGGCGTTCACCAGCGTGCCGATCTCATGCGCGCGTTCGCCGAGCTGCCGGCTGATTTGCTGCTCGTGCTCATAGGCCGGCAGGTAGGCCGCAATGCGGTTTTTGTAATCGTCCAGGGCGGCCAGCAGCGGTTGCAGCTGCGGGCGCTGCGCGTCGCTGACCCGGCGGCTCAGGGCGTTGGCCGCGTCGCGCGCGTCATCGATGGCCGCCATCAGCGGCGCTTCGGTTTCCTTGTTCAGGCTCAGCAGCAGGCCGCGCGCGCCGTAGCGCACCTGGGTCAGCTTCTGGTTCAGTTGGATGAAGGCCAGTTGCAGATCGCCGTTGGTCAGCTGGCGCTCCACCTGGCTCAGGCTGGCCTGCACTTCCGACATGTTCCAGCTCTGGCGCACGGCGTCTTTCGCCGAGACCGCTTGCTCAAAGACTTTTTGCTGCTGCTGATATTCCCCGATCAGCGTCACCAGACGCTGCAGATCCTTGCGGCTTTGGGCGTCCCAGTCCAGCGCCTGCCCCTGATCTATCAGTTTGACGGCGTTATCGATATTGGCGCGGTTGTTCTGCAGATACTCCGGCTGGTAGGTCTGGCCGTACATGGCGCGGTTGTATTTGGCCTGGTTGATCTCCTCGTTCAGCCGGTTGCTGAAGTCGATGCGATCGGCGCGGGATTCGATGATGTGCAGGTATTGCGCCCCGGTGCCGGCGATGACGACCGCCAACAGTAGCAACAGCGCGAAGCCGAGACCGAGCTTTTTACCTACGGTGAGATGGGTGAACTTTCCTGCCAATGCTTGCAATGCCGCCATAGCGTTTTTCCTTCTCCGGGCGAACGTCAATTGAACAAACCATCGGCAGGAAGTGGTCAAACTTTAGCGGATTTCAGGCAAAAAAATACCCGCCGGCGGCGGGCATCTTCATCAACGGGAGCGAATTACTTCTTCGCGGCGAAGCGCGCGGCGGCTTCATCCCAGTTGACCACGTTCCAGAACGCCTTGATGTAGTCAGGGCGTTTGTTCTGATATTTCAGGTAGTAAGCGTGTTCCCACACGTCCAGGCCGATGATTGGGAAACCGGAAGCGCCGGCGACGGCTTCGCCCATCAGCGGGCTGTCCTGGTTGGCGGTAGACACTACGGCCAGCTTGCCGTCTTTCAGCACCAGCCAGGCCCAACCGGAACCGAAGCGGGTGGCTGCGGCTTTCTCGAACTCTTCCTGGAATTTCTCAACGCTGCCGAAATCGCGCTCGATGGCCGCTTTCAGATCGCCGCCCAGCGTGGTGCCGGTTTTCAGGTTTTTCCAGAAGAAGCTGTGGTTGGCGTGGCCGCCGGCGTTGTTGCGCATGAAGGTGCGTTTGTCGGCAGGCACTTTATCCAGATCCTGGATCAGCTCTTCAACGCTGTATTTGGCCAGCTCAGGGTAGGCTTCCAGCACGGTGTTGGCGTTGTTGACGTAGGTCTGGTGGTGTTTGGTGTGATGGATTTCCATCGTCTGCTTGTCGAAATGCGGTTCCAGTGCGTCGTAAGCGTAAGGCAGGGATGGCAGTGAATAACTCATAATCATCATCTCCAGTGGTGTATGGGCGGCGCAAAGGGCGAGCACCGCGTAAGCAGTCGGATCATTATAGTTAATTAAATGATATTGAAAATGATTATCAATGCCCTGTGAACTGTGTGGTTAATGAACAAATCGTTGCGTTAACATGCTGATAGAAGAGGGCGCTGGGGTGCCGCGTCGAACCGCCGCCCCGGCGCGTTGGTTACTCTCTATACTGTAGGGAGCGCCAACGCCGAAATGTATCGAAATGTGCCAATGCGTTCACTGAATGAGCACGAGTGTGTAACAACCACAAGCACGCTGTGGTAATATGGCCGGCGTTCGTAGCAAGCATAACAACAGTGACATTCGCGTTTGCCGCGCTAGCGGGCAGGCGCATTTGAACAATGTGACAATCGAGAGTAAAGGAGACCCCCATGCAGGTCAGCAGAAGGCAGTTCTTTAAGATCTGCGCTGGCGGTATGGCAGGAACGACGGTGGCCGCGCTGGGCTTTGCCCCCGAAGTGGCGTTGGCGGAAACCCGGCAGTACAAACTGCTGCGCGCCCGCGAGACCCGTAATACCTGTACGTATTGTTCCGTCGGCTGTGGGCTGTTGATGTACAGCCTTGGTGATGGCGCCAAAAACGCCAAAGAAAGCATTTTCCATATCGAAGGGGATCCGGATCACCCGGTAAACCGCGGCGCGCTTTGCCCGAAAGGCGCCGGCCTGGTTGACTTCATCCACAGCGAAAGCCGCCTCAAGTACCCGGAATACCGGGCGCCAGGGTCGGACAAATGGCAGCGCATCAGCTGGGACGACGCCTTTACCCGCATCGCCAAGCTGGTGAAGGAAGACCGTGACGCCAACTTCATCAAAACCAACGACCAGGGCGTTACCGTCAACCGCTGGCTGACCACCGGCATGCTGTGCGCCTCGGCCGCCAGCAACGAAACCGGTTTTCTGTCGCAAAAATTTAGTCGCGCTCTCGGCATGCTTGCCGTAGACAACCAGGCGCGTGTCTGACACGGACCAACGGTAGCAAGTCTTGCTCCAACATTTGGTCGCGGTGCGATGACCAACCACTGGGTTGATATCAAGAACGCGAATTTGATTATCGTCATGGGCGGTAATGCGGCGGAAGCGCATCCGGTGGGGTTCCGCTGGGCGATGGAAGCCAAAATACACAACAATGCCAAGCTGATCGTGATCGATCCGCGCTTTACCCGAACCGCATCGGTGGCGGACTTCTACACGCCGATCCGCTCCGGGACCGACATCGCTTTCCTGTCGGGCGTGTTGCTGTATCTGATGACTAACAACAAATTTAACCGCGAATACGTCGAGGCCTACACCAACGCCAGCCTGCTGGTGCGGGAAGACTTTGCCTTCGAAGACGGCTTGTTCAGCGGCTACGACGCGGAAAACCGCAAGTACGACAAAACCACCTGGAACTACCAGTTCGACGAGAACGGCTTCGCCAAGCGCGACGTCACGCTGCAGGATCCGCGCTGCGTGTGGAACCTGCTGAAGCAGCACGTGAGCCGCTACACGCCTGACGTGGTGAGCAACATCTGCGGCACGCCGAAGGACGATTTCCTCAAGGTGTGCGAATACATCGCCGAAACCTGCGTGGCGGATAAGACCGCGTCGTTCCTGTACGCCCTGGGCTGGACTCAGCACTCGGTCGGCGCACAGAACATCCGCACCATGGCGATGATCCAGCTGCTGCTCGGCAACATGGGCATGGCGGGCGGCGGCGTCAACGCGCTGCGCGGCCACTCCAACATCCAGGGGCTGACCGATCTCGGCCTGCTGTCGCAGAGCTTGCCGGGCTACCTGACGCTGCCGTCGGAGAAACAGACCGATCTCGAGACCTACCTGAAGGCTAACACGCCGAAGGCGCTGCTGCCGGGCCAGGTGAACTACTGGGGCAACTACCCGAAATTCTTCGTCAGCATGATGAAGACCTTCTACGGCGACAAGGCGCAGAAGGACAACAGCTGGGGCTTTGACTGGTTGCCGAAGTGGGACAAAGGCTACGACGTGCTGCAGTACTTCGAGATGATGGCGCAGGGCAAGGTCAACGGCTACTTCTGCCAGGGCTTTAACCCGGTAGCGTCGTTCCCGAACAAAAACAAGGTGGTGGCTTCACTGTCCAAGCTGAAGTTCCTGGTGACCATCGATCCGTTGAACACCGAGACCTCCAACTTCTGGCAGAACCACGGCGAGTTCAACGAAGTGGATCCGTCGCAGATCCAGACCGAAGTGTTCCGCCTGCCGTCTACCTGCTTCGCCGAAGAGAACGGCTCGATCGTCAACTCCGGCCGCTGGCTGCAGTGGCACTGGAAAGGCGCGGACGCCCCGGGTGAAGCGCTGAACGACGGCGAGATCCTGGCGGGCATCTTCAGCCGCCTGCGCGAGATGTATGCGCGCGACGGTGGCGCGGTGCCTGAGCAGGTGCTGAACATGACCTGGGACTACCTGACGCCGGACAACCCGGCGCCGGAAGAGGTGGCGCAGGAGAACAACGGCAAGGCGCTGGCGGATCTGCTGGATGCCGACGGCAAAGTGCTGGTGAAAAAAGGCGAACTGCTCAGCTCGTTCGCGCAATTGCGCGACGACGGCACCACCGCCAGCGGCTGCTGGATCTTCGCCGGCAGCTGGACGCCGGCCGGCAACCAGATGGCGCGGCGCGACAACGCCGATCCGTCCGGCCTCGGCAATACGCTGGGCTGGGCCTGGGCATGGCCGCTCAACCGCCGCATTCTGTACAACCGCGCCTCGGCGGATCCGCAGGGTAAACCGTGGGATCCGAAACGCCAGCTGTTGGAGTGGGACGGCGCCAAGTGGGTCGGGGCCGATATCCCGGACTACAGCACCGCCGCGCCGGGCAGCGACGTCGGGCCGTTCATCATGCAGCCGGAAGGCATGGGCCGCCTGTTCGCCACCGACAAGATGGCGGAAGGGCCGTTCCCTGAACACTACGAGCCGTTCGAAACGCCGCTCGGCACCAACCCGCTGCACCCGAACGTGGTGTCCAACCCGGCGGCGCGCGTGTTCAAGGACGATCTGGCGGCGATGGGCAAATCCGACAAGTTCCCTTACGTCGGCACCACCTATCGTCTGACCGAGCACTTCCACTACTGGACCAAGCACGCGCGACTGAACGCCATCGCCCAGCCGGAACAGTTCGTGGAAATCGGCGAAAAGCTGGCGGAGAAGAAGGGCATCAAGCAGGGCGATACCGTGAAAGTCAGCTCCAACCGTGGCTACATCAAGGCCAAGGCGGTGGTGACCAAGCGTATTCGCACGCTGCAGGTGCACGGCCAGGAAGTCGACACCATCGGCATCCCGATCCACTGGGGTTACGAAGGGGTGGCGAAGAAAGGCTTTATCGCCAACACGCTGACGCCGTTCGTCGGCGACGCCAATACGCAAACGCCGGAGTTCAAGGCGTTCCTGGTCAACGTGGAAAAGGTGTAACGGAGACGAATTATGGCCATGCAATCTCAAGACATCATTCGTAAATCCGCCACCAATGGTTTCACGCCGGCGCCGCGCGCCCGTGACCACCAGGAAGAAGTGGCCAAACTGATCGATGTCACCACCTGTATCGGCTGCAAGGCCTGTCAGGTGGCCTGTTCCGAATGGAACGACATCCGCGACGAAGTGGGACACAACGTCGGGGTGTACGATAACCCCGCCGATCTGACCGCCAAGTCGTGGACGGTGATGCGCTTCTCCGAGGTGGAGGAAAACGGCAAGCTGGAATGGCTGATCCGCAAGGACGGCTGCATGCACTGCGCCGATCCGGGCTGCCTGAAGGCCTGCCCGTCGGAAGGCGCGATCATTCAGTACGCCAACGGCATCGTCGACTTCCAGTCCGAGCACTGCATCGGCTGCGGCTACTGCATCGCCGGCTGCCCGTTCGACGTGCCGCGCATGAACAAGGACGACAACCGGGTGTACAAGTGCACCCTGTGCGTCGACCGCGTGGACGTCGGCCAGGAACCGGCCTGCGTGAAAACCTGCCCGACCGGCGCGATTCACTTCGGCACCAAGGAAGCGATGAAGCAGGTGGCGGCGGATCGCGTCAGCGAGCTGAATACCCGCGGTTACCAGAACGCCGGTCTGTACGATCCGGCGGGGGTGGGCGGCACGCACGTGATGTACGTGTTGCACCACGCCGACAAACCGCAGCTGTACCACGGTTTGCCGGACAACCCGAGCATCAGCCCGGCGGTGACCTTCTGGAAGGGCGTGTGGAAACCCCTGGCGGCCATCGGCTTTGCCGCCACCTTCGCGGCCAGCGTGTTCCACTATGTCGGCGTCGGGCCTAACCGCGTCGAAGATGAGGACGAGCACGACGAGTCGCACGACGAGGAGACGCGCAAATGAGAAAGGAAAAGCCCATTCAGCGTTACAGCGCGCCGGAGCGCATCAACCACTGGATCGTGGCGTTCTGCTTCGTGTTCGCCGCCATCAGCGGGCTGGGGTTCTTCTTCCCCTCCTTCAACTGGCTGATGAACATCTTCGGGACGCCGCAGCTGGCGCGCATTCTGCACCCGTTTGTCGGGGTGATCATGTTCGCCGCGTTCCTGCTGATGTTCCTGCGCTACTGGAAGCACAACCTGATCAACCGGGAAGATATCGTCTGGGCCAAGAACATCCACAAAATCGCCATGAACGAGGAAGTGGGTGATACCGGGCGCTATAATTTCGGCCAGAAGTGCGTGTTCTGGGCGGCGATTATCAGCCTGGTGCTGCTGCTGGCCAGCGGCGTGGTGATCTGGCGGCCGTATTTTGCGCCGTCGTTCTCCATTCCGCTGATCCGCATCGCGCTGCTGGTACATTCGCTGGCCGCGGTCGGCCTTATCATCGTGATTATGGTGCACATTTACGCCGCATTGTGGGTAAAAGGCACCATTACCGCGATGGTGGAAGGCTGGGTGCCGGCGGCCTGGGCCAAGAAACATCATCCGCGCTGGTACCGTGAGGTCCGCGAGAAACGACAGGAAGATAAACCCTGATGAGTATCCGCATCGTTCCTAAAGAGCAGTTAGGGGCACAGCGTGAGAAGTCCACAACGGCGGAGAACATCCCGCCGTTACTTTTCGCCAACCTGAAAAGCCTGTACAGCCGCCGCGCCGAACGTCTGCGTCAGCTGGCGGTCGACAACCCGCTGGGTGACTACCTGAACTTTGCCGCCGAGCTGGCGCAGGCGCAGCAGCATGCGCTGCACGATAACCCGCTGGCGCTCGATCTTAGCGAAGCGTTGGCGCAGGGCGCCGCCAGCGGCAAACCGCCGCTCGATCTGAGCGTGTTCCCGCGCAGCGAGCACTGGCGCAAGCTGTTGACATCGCTGATCGCCGAGCTGCGCCCGCAGGCGCCGGAGCACATTCTGGCGGTGCTGGACAACCTGGAGAAGGCCTCAGCGCACGAGCTGGAGCTGATGGCCGACGCCTTGCTCAACCGCGAGTTTGGCAAGGTGGGCAGCGAGAAGGCGCCGTTCCTCTGGGCCGCGCTGTCGCTCTATTGGGCGCAGATGGCCAGCCTGATCCCCGGCAAGGCGCGCGCCGAATACGGCGAGCAGCGCCAGTTCTGCCCGGTGTGCGGCAGCATCCCGGTCTCCAGCATGGTGCACATCGGCACCGTCAACGGCCTGCGCTACCTGCACTGCAACCTGTGCGAAAGCGAATGGCACGTGGTGCGGGTGAAGTGCAGCAACTGCGAGCAGACTCGCGATCTCAACTACTGGTCGCTGGACAGCGAGCAGGCGGCGGTGAAGGCGGAGAGCTGCGGCGACTGCGGCACTTACCTGAAGATCCTCTATCAGGAAAAAGACCCGCAGGTCGAAGCGGTGGCCGACGATCTGGCTTCGCTGGTGCTGGATGCCCGTATGGAAGAAGAAGGCTTCGGCCGCAGCAGCATCAATCCGTTCCTGTTCCCGGCGGAGTAACCGCCCGGCCCCGTTCGCGCGGGGCCGGATGAGCAATTTCAGAACGGGCTTCTGGCAATCGCCCGGGCGAGTTGCTACGTTTAGGCCATAACGCGCCAAGCGAAAGGAACCACGATGTTAAACACCCTGGCAAAACTGACCGCGGTCGCCGTGTTGGCGGTTGGACTGGCGGCCTGCGACAACAAAGACGACACCAAACCGGCGGTGCCGCCGCCGGACACCAAGCCGACCGTGACGCAGCCCGCGCCACCGCCGCCGCCTGCGCCGGTAGAAACCCCGCCCGCGCCGCCGGGGCTGAACGTGTCGCTGCAGAAGGGCAAGATCACCTTCGAGCTGCCGCCGGGCTTTAGCGATCAAACGCTGAACAGCGGCATCATCAACGACAGCACCTCCACCATTCAGCGCTTCCTTGACGGCAAGTCGCGCCAGAGCGCGGTCTCGTCCGAAGTGATCCCGCCGGACGGCATGAAGCTCAACACCAGCGACAAAATGCTGAAAGAGCTGACGCAGAGCGCCATCACGGTGCTGGCCGAGCGCTATCAGAATATCCAGACCACCAAAGAAGAGAACTTCAGCGTCGGCAAACAGAAGTTTCGCCGGGTGGATACCGAACAGACCGTCAACGGGCAAAAGGTGGTCTCCACCCTGGTGTTGACGGTGTTCAACAAGCGGGTGGTGACGTTGCAAATGCTGTCGCCGGCCAAAACGCCGGAAGTGCATCAGGCGCTGGTGCAGCGGATTATCGATACCCTGGCGGTGAAGTAAGGACGCCGCAGCCAGGACGAAGCGGAGGAGACCGGATGAAGCTTATCGGTAGTTACACCAGCCCCTTTGTGCGCAAGATTTCCGTGATGCTGCTGGAGAAGGGGATTGCGTTCGAGTTCGTCAACGATCCGCCGTATGAGCCCGGCAGCCGGGTGAAGGAGTTGAACCCGCTCGCCAAGGTGCCGGTGCTGATCGCCGATGACGGCGAGGTGTTTTACGACTCGCCGGTGGTGGCCGAATACCTCGAGCTGCTGGCGGTGGAGCCGGCGTTTTTGCCGGCCGAACGCTCCGCCGCGTTGCGCGTCCGGCAGGTGGCGGCGTTGGCGGACGGCGTGACCGAAGCGGCGGCGACGCTGTTCCGTGAAAGCCGGCGCGCGCCGGAAAAACAGGACGAAAGCTGGATGCTGCGTCAGCGCGACAAGCTGACGCAGGGCCTGGACGCCCTGGAGGCGCTGGCGCGGGAAAAAACGTGGCTCAATGCCGAGCGGCTGACGCTGGCGGATATCGCCACCGGCTGCGCGCTGGGCTACCTCAATTTCCGCCGCATCCTGCCCAACTGGTGCGTCGAGCGCCCGGCGCTGGTCAAACTGGCCGAACGCCTGTTCGCCCGCGAAAGCTTCGCCCGCACGGCGCCGCCCTGAGTTTTTTCTCCCCGCCGCGGCGGGGTTTTGCTATGCCGATACGTTTAAACTGAAAACCGAGCGACCATGAGCACTGAATCCCACCTTCTTTACAGCCAACTGCCCGCCATCGACCGCCTGCTGCGTGAACCCGCGATTGAACCGCTGGTGGCGCAGCATGGCCAGACGCTGATCGGCGAACTGCTGCGCCGGCTGCAGGCCCAGGCGCGCGACGCGATCAAACAACGGCAACGCTTGCCGGCCTGGTGCGGCGACTGGCCGCAGGCGCTACGGGACGAGCTGGCCCGGCAGCAACGCCCGGCTTTGTTGCCGGTGTTCAACCTCAGCGGCACCGTGCTGCACACCAACCTCGGGCGCGCCCTGCTGGCGCAGCCGGTGAAGGATGCGGTGAACGCGGTGATGGGGGAGGCGGTGACGCTGGAGTACGATCTGGACGGCGCCGGGCGTGGCCATCGCGATCGGGCGGTGGCGAGTCTGCTGTGTCGGCTGACCGGCGCGGAAGACGCCTGCATCGTCAATAACAACGCGGCGGCGGTGCTGCTGATGCTGGCGGCGATCGCCCCCGGCAAAGAGGTGGTGGTGTCGCGCGGCGAGCTGGTGGAAATCGGCGGCGCGTTCCGCATTCCCGACGTGATGCGCCAGGCCGGCTGTCAATTGGTCGAGGTCGGCACCACCAACCGCACCCATCTGAAGGATTACCGCCAGGCCATCAACGAGCAGACTGGCTTGTTAATGAAAGTGCACACCAGCAACTACAGCATTCAGGGCTTTACCGCGGCGGTCGACGAGGCCGAACTGGCGCAGCTCGGGGCCGAACAGGGCGTGCCGACCGCCACCGATCTGGGCAGCGGCTCGCTGATCGATATGGCGCAGTACGGCCTGCCCGCCGAACCGATGCCGCAGCGGCTGCTGGCCGCCGGCGTCGATCTGGTGACGTTCTCCGGCGATAAGCTGCTGGGCGGCCCGCAGGCTGGCATCATCGTCGGCAAAAAGGCGCTGATCGCGCGTTTGCAGCAGCACCCGCTCAAACGCGCGCTGCGCGTCGGCAAGCTGACGCTGGCGGCTCTGGAGGCCACGCTGCGGCTCTATCTGCAGCCGGAAAAACTGGCTGAGCAGCTGCCGACGCTGCGGCTGCTGACCCGCCCGCAGCAGGAGATGCAACAGACGGCCGAGCGGCTGCTGACGGCGCTGACGCCACGGTTCACCGCCGATTTCGAGCTGCGCGCCGAACCATGCTGGTCACAGATTGGCAGCGGTTCGCTGCCGGTGGATCGCCTGCCCAGCTATGCCCTGACCTTCACGCCGCGCGACGGCCGCGGTGCCACGCTGGAAGCGCTGGCCGAACGCTGGCGCCGTCTGCCGCAGCCGGTGATCGGCCGCCTCGGCGACGGCCGGCTGTGGCTGGATCTGCGCTGTCTGGAACAGGAAGGGGCGCTGATCGCAGCGCTGAGCGCATCATGATCATCGCCACCGCCGGCCATGTCGATCATGGCAAAACCACCCTGCTGCAGGCGATCTCCGGGATCAACGCGGATCGCCTGCCGGAAGAAAAGCGCCGCGGCATGACCATCGATCTGGGTTACGCCTACTGGCCGCAGCCGGACGGCCGGGTGCTGGGCTTTATCGACGTGCCCGGCCACGAGAAATTCCTCGCCAACATGCTGGCGGGCGTCGGCGGCATCGATCATGCGTTGCTGGTGGTGGCCTGCGACGACGGCGTGATGGCGCAAACCCGCGAGCATCTGGCGATCCTGCGCCTGAGCGGGCGCCCGGCGCTGACGGTGGCGCTGACCAAGGCCGACCGGGTGGACGCGGCGCGTATCGATGAGGTGCGCGGTCAGGTGCGCGACGAGCTGGCGGGCCAGGGCTGGCCCGATGCGCCGCTGTTCGTGACCGCGGCGGTGGCGGGTGAGGGCATCGAGGCGCTGCGCGCGCATTTGCTGGCGTTGTCGCCCGCTGAACATGCGCTGACGCGCCGTTTTCGCCTGGCGGTAGACCGCGCGTTCAGCGTCAAAGGGGCGGGGCTGGTGGTGACCGGCACCGCGCTCGGCGGCCGGGTGAAGGTGGGGGATACGCTGTGGCTGACCGGCGCCGACGCGCCGGTGCGGGTGCGCGGCCTGCATGCCCAGAATCAGACCGTGGAGCAGGCGCAGGCCGGGCAGCGCATTGCGCTTAACATCAGCGGCGATGTCGATAAAGAGCGGGTCGCGCGCGGCGATTGGCTGCTGGCGCAGCGTCCGCACGAAGCGGCGGAACGCATTCTGGTGGCGCTGGAGACGGATCGGCCGATCCGCCATTGGCAGCCGCTGCATCTGCACCATGCCGCCAGCCACATCACCGGGCGCATTTCGTTGCTGAACGACGGGCTGGCGGAACTGATCCTCGATCGTCCGCTGTGGTTGGCGCAGAACGATCGGCTGGTGCTGCGCGATATCGGCGCGCGGCAAACGCTGGGCGCGGCTCGGGTGCTCAGGCTGAATGCGCCCAAGCGCGGCAAGCGTCAGCCGGACTATCTGGCATGGCTGCAGGCCCTGGCGCTGGCGCAGGACGATGCGCAGGCGCTGGCGCTTGAATTGCCGCACGGCGCGCTGTCACTGGCAGCGTTCGCCTGGGCGCGTCAATTGACGGACGATGGCCTGGACGAGCTGCTGGCGAACCGCGATCTGCTGATCGTCGGTGACCGGGCGCTGGCGCAGGATCAGGTGCAACAGGCGGAAAGCCGCCTGCTGCAGGTGCTGGCGGAGTACCACCAACAGCACGCCGATCAGCTGGGCTTAGGGCGCGCCCGCCTGCGGCGCATGGCCCTGCCTCAGCAGCCGGAAACGCTGGTGTTTATGATGATCGATCGGCTGCAGCGGGCCGGCGCGCTGCGCAATACGCGCGGCTGGCTGCACCTGCCGGAACATGGCCTGGCGTTCAGCGCCGAAGAGGCGCCGCTGTGGGCGCGCATCGAACCGCTGTTCGGCGACGAGCCGTGGTGGGTGCGCGATCTGGCGAGCGAGCTGGGCGAAGAGGAGAGCCGGGTGCGCGCGCTGCTGCGCAAGGCGGCCCAGCTGGGCCATGTGACGGCGGTGGTGGTGGATCGCTACTACCTCAGCCGACGCATCGATCAGTTCGCGGCGCTGATCCGCGAGCTGGATGCGGAGCGCGGGGGCGCCAACGCCGCCGATTTCCGCGATCGGCTCGGCGTCGGGCGCAAGCTGGCGATCCAGGTGTTGGAGTTCTTCGATCGCAGCGGCTTTACCCGCCGCAAGGGCAACGAGCATCTGCTGCGCGACGGCGGGTTGTTCGGTAGCGAGTCCCCTACCCGATAAACCTGACGGCGGCCCGGCTGACGTCGGGCGTTTGGGCGGTGAGAAACGCCTGTAAACGTTCGATCAGCGGCCGTTTTGCCGATTCTTCCGGCCATACCAGATAGTAACCGTCGCCGGTGCGCACGGCGACGTCACAAGGCAGCACCAATAATCCCTCCTCAATCGTCCGCAGGCTCAGCGCCAGATCGCCGATCGAGACGCCGTGCCCGGCAATGGCCGCCGCGTTGCCCTGTTCCAGCGAATCAAATACCTGGCCGCGCATGAGATCGATCGGGGCCGCGATGCCGCTTTTCTGCAGCCAGCGCCGCCAGTCGCGCCGATCGGGCGACGGGTGGATCAGCGGGCAGGCGGCGAGATCCCGCTGCCCGTCGGCGAGCAGCGCGGGGGCGCAAATCGGGATCAGCCATTCGTCGAACAGCTTGGCGGCGGCGGTATTGGCGCCAAAATGGCCGTTGCCGAGCAGGATGGCGCAGTCGTAGGGTTCGCTGAAAAAATCCACGCTGTCGATGTCCATCCAGACGCTGGCTGCCTGCACCTCGAACGCCTGCGCCGTTTGCCGGAACCGGCTCAGGCAGTCCAGCAGCCAGCGCAGGGTCAGGGTGGAGGGCGCCTTCAGCCGCAGCAGATCGCGGTGGCTTCTGAACAGCTCGCAGGCTTGCTCGATGCGGCCAAACCCTTGCTGCAGCTCGGCGGCGAAGATTTTCCCCTGCGGCGTGACCTCGATACGCGGGCCGTTGCGCTGGAACAGCCGGCAGCCGAAGTGCTGCTCCAGCGTTTTGATGTGCTTGCTGACCGCGCTCGGGGTGAGATGCAGCTCCTCGGCGGCCAGCGTGAACGAGCCGGTGCGGGCGGCGCTTTCGAAGGCGCGCAGGGCGTAAAGCGGCGGAAGGGAACTGGCCATCGCGGCGTCTCTAATAATGAGTCTGATTCACAGTAAACGACAGGATTACTCCTTTTTCAAGGCGGGGGCGGCGGCATGATAATGGCGCGACGCCAACTGACTGAATGTGAGTGAAATAAAGATGAACCTGTCGTTGCTGGCGGCGTATTTCGCCGCCATTTTGTTGCTGATCGCCACGCCGGGGCCGGTGGTGGTGATGGTGGCCAACACCGCGGCGCGCTTTGGCGCCCGGCGTGCGCTGTTGACCGCGCTGGGCAGCAACGGAGCCTCCTTGTTGCTGATCGGCGTCGCCGCGCTGATTATCACCGGGCTGTTCGCCGTGGATATGCGCTTGCTGCAGTGGATAGGCCTGCTGGGTTGCCTGTTTATTGGCCGTATGGCGATCGTCTCGCTGTATGAGGATTTATCCGCGCGAGCCCCCGATGCGCAGCCCGTTGCGCCGCCGCAAAAACGCTCGGCGATCCTGAACGGTTTTCTGGTGGGCATCGCCAACCCCAAAGACATTATCTTCTTCGTCGCCTTTTTCCCGCAGTTCATCGCCGTCACCCCCTCGATCGGCGCCAGCCTGACGCTGCTGACCGCGCTGTGGGTGCTGGCGGACTTCGCCATTTTGCTGACCTATATCACCCTGCTGTCGGGAACGGCGCTGCAGCGCGCGCGGCGGGCGATCTCTGTCCTGTCGGCGTTGCTGTTGTTGGCGGTGGCGGTGGTGGGAACGGGGTATGCACTGTGGGGGTTGCTCGGCTGAAGCCGCATAAAAAACGCCGGTCGGGAAACCGGACCGGCGTTTTATCGTCGCGTTTACGCCGCGCCGTTCGGCTGCGGCGTGGGGTCGCCGTTGCGGCGTTTGCCGAGGAACAGCGCCACCAGCGTCAGCCAGCACAGGCCGCTGATGAGGTTGAACAGGTTGAACAGCCCGCTGCCGCCCCAGACGTAGGCGACCTTGGCCAGCTCGATGCCGACGGTGAATACCATCATGCTCAGCATGCCCATAGTGGCCGACACTGTGCCCTTGCTGACGTTGCTGGAGAACAGCGTCAGGCGGTACAGCCCGGCGTTGGCCAGGCCAATGCCGAAGGCGTACAGACTCAGGCCGGCGGTCATCCACAGGTAGGCGTGGCTGGAGAACTGGGTCGCCAGCGCGGCGATCAGCAGCCCTAGCAGCATCGGGCCCGCGCCCAGCTTGATCAGGCGCTCCACGCTGTTCTTGCCGGTCAGGCGCGCCAGCGTCAGGTTGCCGAGGATCAGCGCGCCGAACACCGGGATCTGCAGCAGGCCGTAGTCCAACGTCGACAGCGACTCGCCGCTGATCAGGATCACCGGCGACTGGGCGATCCAGGCCAGCAGCGGCAGGCTGGCGAAACCGATCGCCAGGGCGCCGCACAGGAAGCGGCGGTTGCCCAGCACCTGGCGGTAGTCGCGCCACAGGTTGGCGGCGGAAAACGCCTCGCCCTGCAGCGTGGCGGTTTCCGGCATCGCTTTCCACAGGCCGTAGAAGGCGATGGCCGCCAGCGCCGCAAACAGCACAAACATGCTCTGCCACGGCGCGACGTGGATCAACGCCGCACCGGCCAGCGGCCCGAGCAGCGGGGCGATCAGCGCCACGTTAGCCATCAGGGCGGTGATTTTGATGCACACCGCCTCCTCGAACGACTCCTGGATGGTGGCGTAGCCGACCGCGCCGATAAAGCACAGGCCGATGCCCTGCAGGAAACGCATGGCGATAAACTGCTCGATGGTGGTGACCAGCAGGATCGCCAGGCAGGAGACGATGAAGAACGCCACCCCGGCCAGCATCACCGGGCGACGGCCGCGACGATCCGACAGCGGCCCGAGCAGCCACTGCAGGAAAATGCCGCCGGCCAGATAGGCGGTCATTGAGGTGGGCACCCACTCTTCGCCGGCGTTGAAATCCGCCACGACGGCCAGCATGCCCGGCTGAATCATATCGTTGCCGATATAGGTGGCGAACTCGAACAGCACCAGACAAAGAGGGAATAAAAGCGCCTGCCGGCCCAAACGTGCCGCAGGTGGTAATGTCGTTTTCATATTATTGTACTGATAGTAAAAGAGAAAAAGGAACTGCCAGGGCGGGAAGCGCAAACTGAGCGAGTTGTGGCGGCTATTTTGCCGCCAATTGTTCACCTTCGCAATCATAAGGTGTTGTTTAAGTGCATTCTGATATTTCGCTTTTGGGTTGTCGCCGAACGCCGTGCCCGATAACCTCTTCTTAACATATCAATATGACATAAGATCGGGCGAGCGTTTGAGCGAGAAAATCGGCTGGATAGACAACCTGCGGGCGATGGCGTGCATGATGGTGGTGATGATCCACGCCACCACCTATTACGTCACCAATGGCGCGGCGATAGGGTTGCACAACTGGGACATCGCCAACGTACTGAACTCACTGTCGCGCGTGTCGGTGCCGCTGTTCTTTATGATTTCCGGCTACCTGTTCTTCGGCGAAAAGAGCGCCGGCCGGCGGCATTTCACCCGCATCATCTGCTGCATTCTGTTCTACAGCGCCATCGCGCTGATCTATATCGCGGCCTTCACCAAGATCGGTTTCTGGCCGTCGCTGCGCGGCATCCTGCAAAAGCCGGTGTTTTACCACCTGTGGTTTTTCTACGCCATCGCGGTGATTTACCTGCTGTCGCCGCTGATCAGCGTTAAACCGGTGTCGCGTCGCTACCTGGCCGCCGCGTTGGTGGTGTTGGCGGCGATCGCCAACCCGAATACCGACAAGCTGGCCTTCGGCAACGCGCACCTGCTGCCGGTTAACCTGTATATCTACGGCGATACCTTCTACTACCTACTGTATGCGTTGGCCGGGCGGGCGATTGGCATGATGGAGGCGCGCGGGCGCGCCGTGGGCTGGTTGGCGGCGTTTGGATTTGCGCTGTGCGTGGCGCTGATAGCGCGCGGCACCAAGCATCAGCTGTTCATCAACGGCAACTTCGCCGATACCTACTACATCTACAGCGGCCCGCTGGTGTTTATGGCGGCGGTGGCGCTGTTGGTGTGGGTGAAACACTGTTTGCCGCAGCCGATCGGCTGGCTGAGCGTATTTTCCCGCCATTCGCTGGCGATTTACGGTTTTCACGCCCTGATCGTTAACGTGATGCGCAGCCGGCACCTGGATTTCACCGGCCACCCGCTGCTGGATATCTTCTGGGTGTTCGGCGTGGCGCTGGGGGGCAGCCTGCTGCTGTCTGTCGGCCTGCAGCGGCTGGATACCCGCCGGCTGGTGTCATAGCGGCGAGCGCTGGCGCTGCTGGGCGCGGCGCAGCTGCCGCCCGGAAGAAAAACCGGCCGCCAGCGCGGCCTTCTCCAACCCATACCCTTGCTGCAGGCGCTGTTGCGCCACCGCCAACCGCAGCTGTTCATGATATTCCCGCACGCTGATGCCGACGTGGCTGCGAAACAGCCGCGCCAGATGGCGGCTGCTGACGTGCGCCTTCTCCGCCACCTGCGGTACCGACCAGTCGGCTTCCGGCTCGGCGGCCATCACGTCCTGCGCGCGGTGCACCGCCGGGTGCAGGTGGTTGCGGTAGCGCAGCCAGGGCGACAGCTGCGGATCGTCGCCGGCGCGGCGGAAATAAACCACCATGTCGCGTGCGACGTCGCGCGCCCGGCCGGAGCCGCAGTGGCGGTGAACCAGATGCAGCGCCAAATCGATGCCGGTGGTGATGCCCGCGCTGGTATAGACGCCGCGGTCTTCGACGAAGATGCGGTTCTCTTTCACCTGCGCCGCCGGCGCCTGCAGGCGGATGCGTTCGATGACGTCGTGGTGGGTGGTGCACTGATAGCCGTCGAGCAGCCCGGCCTGCGCCGCCAGCAGCGCGCCGGAACAGATGCACACCAGGGTGATGCGCTGCTGCTGCAGATCGGGCCGCAGCGTCGCCAGCCAGCGGCGGGCCTGCTCGGCCTCTTCACCGGCGAAATAGCGCTGCGAATCGCCGACGCCCGGCAGCACCAGAATGGCGCCGTCTTCCAGGCGTTCGGGCAACGGCTGCAGGCCGCTCAGCGTCATGCCGATGGAGCAGACGACCTGCGGCGCCGGGCTGAGGTAACGCAGGCTGAACGACCCGGCGAGGCGCAGGGTTTCCGCCGGGCCGCTGACGTCGAGCGACAGCACGTTGGGCAACAGCAGAAAATAGACGGCCTGCGGCATGGTTACTCCTGTGCGAGTTGCGCCAGCGCCTCATCCACGCTGGCGATGCGGGCGAAACGATCGACCAGTACGGTTTCAGTATGCCGCTTCAGCTGCGCGGGGGTAAAGACTTCACCGTCGGGATGGCGCATCGGGAAGGTCAGCGTCGCCTCGGTGACGAAGGTCACCCGATAACCGAGATCGGACGCCACCCGGGTGGTGGTTTCACAGCACTGTTCGGTGCGGATGCCGGAGATGATCAGGTGGTTGATATCCCGCTCGCGCAGCCAGGCGTCGAGGCCGGATTCGGTCAGCGCATTGTGTACATGCTTATGCACGGTGATATCCGCCTGGTGGGTGAGGAACGGCAGGCGCTGCACGTGGCCTGAAGCCAGCGAGAACGGCCCCTGCGGCGAGACGTGCAGCACGTCGACCAGCGCCGCGCCGCGTTGCTGACAGCCCGCGATCAGACGGGTCAGCGCCTGTTGAAACGCCGGCAGATCGTCCTCCTGCCAGAATGGACGGTGCTGGAATGATTGCTGGACATCGATGATCAATAACGCGCTCTGTGACATTTTCGGCCCTCCGCCAGTGTGTGTAGCGACCATATTGCGCCGCTCATTACTCTGGCAGAAGGCCAAAAACGGCCATCATGATGACAACAGCGGACCGACCTTAGGCTTTGCTCACCTGGCCAGCCACCAGGCGCCCCTGATGGAAGGTGGCGCTGCGCGCCGGCAGGCGGGCGACCGCCTCGGCGGAACAGCTGGCGTTGACCAGCACGAACTCGGCGGCATCGCCAGCTTTCGGCCAGGCGCGCTGGCCCTTCTCGTCCAGCGGCAGCACGCCGCCGGTGGCGATGGCCATGGCGCGTGACAGGTGATACTCGTCGGAACCGCGGTACAGCTGGGCGTACAGATTGGCCTTCTCCAGGATGTCGCCGGTGCCGAA
The DNA here is from genome assembly GCF_057196085.1 of Serratia sp. DFXYC6. Classification (NCBI taxonomy): domain Bacteria; kingdom Pseudomonadati; phylum Pseudomonadota; class Gammaproteobacteria; order Enterobacterales; family Yersiniaceae; genus Serratia; species Serratia sp. DFXYC6. The sequence continues at coordinate 109,852 of NZ_JBXUNV010000005.1, forward strand.
CGGCGACCAGTGGTCGATCACGCTGTCGGTGCCGGTCATCACGAACACCCCTTTCTCACTGAGCTGCGGCAGAGGCATCATCAGGCCGCCGATCGGCACCGTGGAGGCGATGGTGATCTGCTGCGCCGCCAGCCGGGTGGCGGTTTCCGCCAGTTCGCCCGGCGTCAGCGTGGTCAGGGCGAAAGCGTGGCTGATGGTGACCTTGCCGCGCAGCGCCGGGTTTTTCTCCACGGTGGCGATCATGTAGTTGATGGCGGCGACCCCGGCCGGGCTGGTTTCATGCAGGTGGATATCCACGCCTTTGCCGGTATCGAGGGCGATCTGGAACATGGCGTCCAGCGATTTCTCCATCGCGCCGTCGACGTTGGTCGGATCGAGCCCGCCGACGTACTGCACGCCCATCTGCATCGCTTCGCGCATCAGCGCATCGACTTTGGAGTGCAGCAGGCCGTGCTGCGGGAAGGCGACGATTTCACAGCTGAAGTCCGCCCGGTGGTTTTCCAGCGCGCGCTGCAGGTGCTCCAGGCTTTTCAGGCCGCTGACCGGATCGATATTGCAGTGGCTGCGCGCCACGGTGCTGCCTTTGGACTGCAGCAGGGCGATCAGATTTTCCGCCCGCTGCTGCGAGGTGGGCAGCAGTTTCGGGATCAGCGTCTGCTCCAGCGCGATCATGTCCATGATGGTTTTGCCCTGGCGCGGGCGCGGCGCCTGCCACGGGCCGCTGTAGAAGGTTTTATCCAGGTGGATGTGCATATCGCGAAACGCCGGCAGCAGCAGCCGGCCCTGCGCCTGATAGCGGGGCACGCCGGCGGGCAACGCGGCGTTGGCGGCGTGAATGGCGGCGATCTTGCCGTCTTTGATCTCAAGCGTGTACAGCGCGGTGCGGGTGCCGATCACCGTGTCGCCGTCGTATTCAAAGCCGTTTTCCAGCCGCACCTCGCTCAGGCAGTAGTGGCGATCGGTCAGGGTCATCGGCGTTGGCGCACACTGCTCGCCGCCAGGAGACGCGGCCTGTGCCACGCCACCGGTCAGGCCGATCACCGCGCAGGCGGTGGTGAGTTTGCCGGTTTGGCTGAGGAAGGCTCTGCGGCCCGGTTGTTGAGGGTTTTCCACGTTCGGTTCCTTAATCCAGAGGTGAGGGAGTGAAAACATCCCCCAATTTAGGAGAGGAAGCGGCCGGTTGGCAGCGACATTTGCCACTGGTGACTATTCGATTTGGTAATGGCCGGCGTCCACCGGCGTTTATATCAACCCGCAAAACGCCGTCAGCCGCTGGGCCAGCGCCAGCGTGGCGGCGGGGGCGCCGTCGCGGTAGTAGAGCGCCAGTTCGAAGCTGTCTATCGGCGGCAATCCTTCGGCTTCGCCCAGCACCCGATGCGCGGGCAGACGGCAGCCGGCCGGCAGCAGGGTGACGCCCAGCCCGGCAGCGGAAGCGGCGGTTAACGCCGCCAGGCTGGCGCTGCTGTAGCCGATGCGCCAGCGTTTGCCGAGGTTGTCGAGCGCCTGGCACAGCTCGTCGCGGTACAGGCCGCTGAGCGGAAACACCGCCAGCGGCACCGGCGATTGCTCGATGGCCGGGAAGGCCAGGCTGTCCAGCCACAGCAGCGGTTCCGGCCGCGCGGCGCGCGGCGGTTGCTGACGGCGCTGCTTCACCAGGATCAGATCCAGCTCTTCACGCGCGTAGGCGCTGTGCAGATCGGCGCTCAGGCCGCTGGCGACGTCCAGCCGCAGGTGCGGGTGCTCGCGGCTGAATTCCGCCAGCAGCTCGGTGGTGGGCACGGCGAAATCTTCCGGCATGCCGATCCGCAGCACGCCGTCGCGCCAGATGCCGGTCAGCGCGTCATGGGCTTCTTCATTCAGCGCGATAATGCGGCGCGCGTAGCTCAACAGCTTGACGCCTTCTTCGGTCAGCAGCACCTGATGCGAGGAGCGCTCAAACAGCGGCTTGCCCAGCATCTCCTCCAGCCGGCGCACCTGCTGGCTGACGGTGGACTGCGACAAAAACACCCGCTCTGCGGCGCGGGTGAAGCTGTTGCTGTCGCACACGGCGACGAAGCTGAGCAGCAGCTGCGGATTGAACATCGGGTAGCGATTCATTTTCCCACTGTTGGCTATTTTATTATTTAATTTCCCAATACTAGCGGCGTTGCCTACAGTAACGCAACGCTGCGGCGATCGCACTGTGACGCCACACTCTTCATTTTGCAGTACCAGGAATATACCTTGTTAAATCATTCTGTTAATTCACCTTCTCCACGTCGCTGGTTCAACCCCCTGCTGCTGGCGCTGGTGTTGATCGGCCTGAACATGCGGCCGCTGTTGACCTCGATCGGCCCGTTGCTGCCGACGCTGCGCCAGGCCACCGGGCTGAGCTTTGGCGGCGCGGCGCTGCTGACCACGCTGCCGGTGCTGATGATGGGCCTGATGGCGTTGGCGGGTGGCGCCATCAACCGACTGTTCAGCGAACGCAGCGCCGTGGCGTTAAGTTTGTTGGCGATCGGGCTGGGCGCGCTCTGGCGCGAACTGGCCCCCGGCAGCGTGCAGCTGCTGATGAGTGCGGTGCTGGGCGGGCTCGGCATCGGGGTGATCCAGGCGGTGATGCCCGGCATCATCAAGCATCACTTCCTTAAAAGCATGGCGCTGGTGGCCGGGCTGTGGTCGGCGGCGCTGATGGGCGGCGGCGGGCTGGGTGCGGCGATCACCCCGTGGCTGATGAGTGCGGGGCACGACTGGCACAGCGCGCTGGCCTGGTGGGCGTTGCCGGCCCTGGTGGCGCTGCTGGCCTGGTGGCCGGTCAGCCGCGGGTTGTCTCGCCTGGGCGCGGCGGGTGAAAACCGCGGGCCAAGCCTGCTGCGCAACCGGCGCGCCTGGCTGCTCGGCGCCTATTTCGGCCTGATCAACGGCGGCTATACCAGCCTGATCGCCTGGCTGCCGCCGTATTACATGCAGCTCGGTTGGCAGCCGCAGGCCAGCGGTTCGCTGCTGGCGTTGATGACCTTCGGCCAGGTCGTGGGCGCGCTGCTGCTGCCGGCGCTGGCGCGCAATCATGACCGGCGGCCGCTGCTGCTGCTGGCGTTGATGATGCAACTGATCGGCTTTATCGGCTTGATTTACCTGCCGCAGACGCTGCCGTGGCTGTGGGTGCTGCTCTCCGGGCTGGGGCTGGGCGGCGCGTTCCCGCTGTGCCTGGTGCTGGCGCTCGATCACCTGCATCAGCCGGCGGCGGCCGGGCGACTGGTGGCCTTTATGCAGGGCGTCGGCTTCCTGCTGGCGGGCGTGACGCCCTACCTTTCCGGCCTGCTGCGCGACTACAGCGGCGGCTTCGTGCTGGACTGGCAGATCCACGCGCTGCTGGTGGTGGTGCTGATCGCCATTACCTGGCGCTTCCACCCGCACAGCTACCGGCGGGCGTTCGCCGAATAATATTTCTGTCATTGCCGCTCCCTATAGTGACGTTGCTTTTACTTCTGGGCGATAACAACGAAAAGGGACAATGACATGCACAACACCAAAACCCGGCTGGCGCTGCTGGTCGGCTGCATGGCGCTGAGCGCCAACCTGTGGGCCGACGCGCAGCCGGTGCAAGCGACGTTGGCTGGGCATGCGCTGCTGCCGGTGAAATCCGCCGTTTCCACACCGAAGGACGCGCCGAGCGATCTGCAGCAGAGCGGCAAGTACACCAGCGGCAAACGCGTCACCGAGCTGGGCAGCGTGGCGGGCAAATCCGCCGATCGCCTGACCGGCCTCGGCCTGCCGATCGACGGTCAGCCGCTGCAGGGCCACTCCGGCATCAAACACATGCCCGACGGCACCTACTGGGTGCTGACCGACAACGGCTTCGGCAGTAAGGCCAATTCGCCGGACGCCATGCTGTACCTCAATCACTACAAGATCGATTTTAAAGACGGCACGGTCGCGCCGCTGAAGACGGTGTTCCTGCACGATCCGGATAAAAAGGTGCCGTTCCATATCATCAACGAGAGCACCGAGAAGCGTTATCTGACCGGCAGCGATTTCGATCCGGAAAGCTTCCAGTTTGCCGACGATGCCTTATGGATCGGCGAAGAGTTTGGGCCTTACCTGATCAAGGCCGACCTGAACGGCAAAGTGCTGGCGGTGTTCGACACCCTGGTGGACGGCAAAGTCGTGAAATCGCCGGACAACCCGACGCTGACCCTGCCGGGCGCGCCGGATGGCAAGCAGAACTTCCAGGTGGCGCGCTCCAAAGGCTTTGAAGGTATGGCCGCCTCGCCGGACGGCAGCAAGCTGTACCCGCTGCTGGAAGGGGCGCTGTGGGACGGCGAGCAGTTCGAGAACGTCGGCGGCAAACGCTACCTGCGGGTGCTGGAGTTCGACGTGAAACAGCAGGCCTGGACCGGCCGCAGCTGGCAGTACGTGCTGGAAGACAACCAGAACGCCATCGGCGACTTCAACATGATCGACGCCACCCACGGGCTGGTGATCGAGCGCGACAACGGCGAAGGCACGCCGGATAAAGCCTGCGCCGCCGGCGCGCCGACCGACAACTGCTTCAGCCAGGTGGCCAAGTTTAAGCGGGTATATAAAATCGCCTTCTCGGACGCCAACGTCGGCAAACCGGTCGAGAAACTGGGTTATATCGACCTGATGAACATTCAGGACCCGAACAAGCTGGCGCGCAAGCCGCTGAACGACGGCGTGCTGACCTTCCCGTTCTTCACCATCGAGAACGTGGACGTGGTGGACGCCAACCATATCATCGTCGGCAACGACAACAACTTCCCGTTCTCCTCCAGCCGCCAGCCCAATATGGCGGATGACAACGAGTTCATCCTGCTGGACGTGAAGGATTTCCTGAAGTAGCTCCCCCCGGCCGCCGAATCGCCGGCGGCCGCCATTTCCCGCTTAGCGCAGCGAACAAACTGCGCTATAATCAGCGCCTTGCTTCTTATCTTCTCCAAGGAAGATCCTCGTCCCCGGTGGGGCGGCCGGACTTCAAATCCGGTTGGGGCCGCCAGCGGTCCTGGGCAGGTTCGACTCCTGTGATCTTCCGCCAAAGCTTGTCCGGGTAGTTCCTGTAACGTCCATTAAAATTCATTAAATCAATTGATTATGTTATTTTATTGTCCGCTGGTGTCCGTGCGTTACCGCCTGAATCCGAGAAAAATGTGTATAATGGTGCGTATAATTTTTTTATACACAGAATCCACTTATACACATGCTCCTAACTGACATACAAATTCGACGTTCCAAGCCGCAGGAAAAGCCCTACACCCTCAACGATGGCCAAGGCCTGTCTCTCCTTATCAACACTGACGGGAGTAAAGGTTGGCGTTTTCGCTATCGCTATGCCGGAAAAGCCAAGTTGATGTCCTTTGGCACCTACCCCTTGGTAACGCTGGCTGAGGCGCGAGAAAAGCGCGGTGAGGCTCGCAAGCAGGTTGCGAATGGCATTGACCCAGTAGCTGAGAAAAAGGCGCAAAAGCTTGTTCAGAAGCTTTCCGTTGAGAACTCGTTTGAAGCCATTAGCCGCGAGTGGCACACGAACAAAGCTGACCGGTGGACTCTTGCCTATAGGGAAGAAATCATGCGTACCTTTGAGCAGGATGTGTTTCCGTATATTGGTCAACGCCCCATTACCGAGATTAAGCCTTTGGAGCTGCTGGAAGTGCTGCGGCGGATTGAGAAGCGTGGGGCATTGGAGAAGACCCGTAAGGTTCGCCAGCGTTGTGGGGAGGTCTTCCGTTACGCCATTATCACCGGTAGGGCGGAGTATAACCCAGCCCCAGATCTCGCCAGCGCGCTAGCCGTTCCCAAACAAAAGCACCATCCGTTCCTTTCAGCCGAGGAACTGCCTTACTTCGTGAAGGATTTGGAAGGGTATACCGGTAGCATCATCACTAAGAATGCCGCGAAGATCGTTATGCTGACCGGCGTGCGCACGCAAGAAATGCGCTTTGCCACGTGGGAAGAGATCGATTTTGAGCGTGCAATCTGGGAGATCCCTGCCGAACGTATGAAAATGCGCCGCCCGCACATTGTGCCACTCTCTACTCAGGCGGTTGAATTGCTTAAACAGCTACAACCGATCACCGGCCACTATCCTTACATTTTCATTGGACGAAACAACCGCAGAAAGCCTATAAGTAAGGAAAGTGTGAATCAGGTAATAGAGCTGCTGGGATATAAGGGTCGAGCCACCGGTCACGGTTTCAGGCATACGATGTCTACTATCCTACATGAGCAAGGGTTTGATTCTGCATGGATTGAGATGCAACTTGCGCATGTTGACAAGAATGGTATTCGGGGAACATACAACCATGCTCAGTATTTAGAAAATAGAAGGTCTATGTTGCAATGGTATGCTGAAAATATACAGGGTTTCTAAATGAATAGTACTAAGTTTATTAATAAAGGTAAGGGTTCAAACGACTCTGAAAAGTATTTGGCACATTTATGTGAAAAAACTTTTCTAAGTTTATGGAGCTATCCTAATGTTTATACAGATGAAGGGAAGAAGAGCGAGTTAGGTGATGGCAAAGAACTTTGTGACCTTCTAGTTGTTTTTGGTAATCATGTAATTATATTCTCAGATAAAGATATTTCTTTTAAGGATACTGGTGATATTAATGTTGATTGGGGTCGGTGGGTAAAGAAAGCCGTCATAAAATCTGCAGTACAGTTATATGGTGCTGAGTCATCGCTGAAAGAAAGACCTGAAAGAATTTTTTTAGATGCTAAGTGCCATGTTCCTTTTCCTATGAAAATACCCGAGGGGGAAAATTTAAAAATACATAGAGTTGCGGTGGCAAAAAATGCATCTAAAAGGTTTGTGGAATACTCGGGTGGTTCTGGAAGTCTAATTATATGCCCTAGTATATCGGGCAATGAGCATCTAAAGAATCCATTTATGGTTGGGATGCCAGTTGCTGGAAAACCATTTGTTCATGTTTTTGATGATGTAGCTCTTGATGTAATCCTCTCGGAACTAGACACAATTTCTGACCTAATAGACTACCTAGATAAAAAAGAGCAATTCATAAACTCTGGGGGGTTGTTAACAGCGGCAGGGGAGGAAGATCTACTTGCATGGTACTATTTCAGTAGTAAAGACAATAAGGACCCAGGATTTTATATAGAGGAAGGTGTTTCAGCAACAATTATGGAGGGGGCATATAAATCACTTGTTAGTCTACCTCAGTATAGAAGAGGGAAGGAGTTAAATAGAGTTTCTTACTTCTGGGATTCTTGTATTGAGAACTTTTCGCATCATGTTATCTCCGGGTCACTTATATATGATGAAAAACATTCAATAGATGATATTACGCTTGGTCTAAGGATTATGGCATCTGAAAGGCGGGTGTCCCGAAGAATAATTTCAGAAAGTGTGCTTCAAAAAGTTACCATGACCCCTAAAGATAGGCGAGCTGTTAGAGTATTAATATCGCCAACTAATAGAACTATTGGATATGTTTGGCTGGTTGAGCCGATTCCTAAACTTGCATCGTCTTACGATGACTATAGGAAATACAGGCAGGAATTGCTTTATATATACTGTACTTCAGCAAAGTTACTTTATCCAGATATGAAGTATATAGTCGGAATAGTCACTGAGCCACAAGGGGGAGGTGGTGGTGAGGATATGGTTTATATAGATACTACTGATTGGTCTGATGCTGATTACAAGCGAGCGGAAAGAGACAGAGATGAGTTTAAAATATTATCCCCAGATAATGTGAAAATATTTGAAGGGAGAGATTATCAATTTCCTGTGCTTCCTGGAGATTATCCGGAAAAGATACCTTCTAAAAAATTGGAAATTGAAAACCGGAAGAAAAAAATAAAAAAAGCACAACGATTAGCAAGACGGAAAACGAGATCGCGAAAATGAATAATCTCGCCTGCGTACAATGCTATCTCTACCTCGTCCACCAGTTTGATGTGCCGTTTTCCATGTAGTTGAATTACTGGTGTGGTAGGGCGGGAGGTGCATTTTCTTGCATGTGGTGTCTTGCATTTTATGCATGGGTATTTTTTTGAAAGTGGCTAGGCGATTTTGGCTAACAATCATCACACGGCGCAACCACTTAGCCTTGCCACACTCCCCATTCATGCATCAAAAAGAAACGCATGCAGCAGCCTTTCGCGGGGCTATCGTACAAGCACCCTGCTGAGTTAAATCTCAATAAATAGACGTTTAGCGACGCGCTGACGCATTAAACGTAAAGTCGCTCAAACCTCTGCGCGCGCAATACTTCCCCCGCCTCGCCTGCGCACTTCATGTGTCGCTTTTCATGCAGTTGCATGAACGGCCGCAGGCCGCGCCAGTACTGGTGCGGCAGGGGATGAAAAGTGCATTTTCTTGCATGCAAAATCATGCACCCTATGCATGCACGCGCAATTTGAGGCTGGCTAGCCAGGAAAAAGGCTGTTTTGGGCGAGGTGGGAGAGGGAATGCCCCGCGATGCTGTCGAGAGCGGCGGGGCGGAGTGTGATTAGTGCAGGGTAGGAGTGCTGCTGTAACGGCGATAGCGGTTCAACGTCCGTTTCTCGGGCGGTGGCAGGGCGTTCTCATCGACCGGTTGCGCCTGTATCGGCTGGCACAGGATTTTATCGACGCTTTCCACCGTCTTGAATGTGCAAGAACAGGTCAGGCTCTGACATTGGTAATACGCCTCTTTCGTCCGCTCCGTGATATAGCGACTGGTGCGAGTATAGGACGCATGAGTGCACAGCGGGCAGCGCATCATGATTTGGCCCCCTTCTGCTGCAAGCGTTGACGTTTTTCCTTCAGTTCTGAGATAGCCCGCATGCGCTTGGCAGGACTGCTTTGCAGTTCCGGCAATGCGCCGGTTTCTTGCGGTATCGTCAGGCCAATCTCATCAAGCACCGGGTGGTCGATATTCTGTGTAGCCATGGTAGCGCGAATACGGCCTTGTAGCGTGCCCAGTACCTGTTGCTCAATCATTTTCATCGGATTGTCCGCATAGACGCCGTAAGCCCGTGAAGCCAGTGCACACGCCTTGATAACGTCAGGGCTGATAAGCGCCTTGCTCAGCGCATCCACCGCCTGATGCATCGCGTGAGCTGCAAAGGTCGTGAGGGCGTCTTTGTGCGCGCTCACCACCTTCGGGGCTGTGCCGCCGCAGTTGAGGTGAAGCTGCATTTTGTCCAGCTCCATCTCCTCAATCAGGCCGTCGAACTCTTTCGCCAGCTCCCGCTTGGAAATCCGGCTGTGGTGTTGCGCTTGCAGTTCCGGCGTCATTTCTCCGCGCAGTTTGCGAAACAGGGTGCGCCACTGGCTTTCTGCCTCCTGGCTCTGCACTTCGGTGTCTTTCTTCTGTTGGTGGCAGCGAGCTATGCCGGTTACGACGTCGGTCAATGCCTGATAGTTTTTATCGTGGGCGGCACGAGCGTCACGCAGGGCTTGCAGTTTATCGGTGATGTATTTCGGTAAGGTGGTGGTGCTCATGGTCGTGTCCCCGGTGTCAGTTAATGTGAAGCTATTCTGCTGACCGCCATACAACATCGCCATTCATCCCGGTTGGAGTGTCCCCAGGACAACAGCCTTGAGCACTGATGAGAAAACCATCAAGCCATTTTTAGTTTTACCTAAAACTATTCACTACTGTTCACTCAAATAAAAAATATATATAAATCAGCAAATAAGAGGGTGAATAGTTTTCTATAAACTCTTCACCCGGTGTTCAGCACTATTCACCCGGTCCAAAACGATCTTTTCCCTGGCTAGCCGTGGTTAGTCTGTTTATACCTATTTATTAGTAATGAATTCATTGTTGAAAACTATGGGGTAATGTTGAGGAAGGGTGAGGAGTGGTGAGGATTGCTGAGCTATTATAATTTGTTGTTTTTATGACCATTTCTTAATGGGCCACACAACAACGCCTTGTTGCCACCCCGGTAAATATTCACATAATAGGGCGCTACCGAAGTTCACACAGTCCCGGCCAGCGTTGGCCGGACACAAAGAGGTAGCGTTTTATGTTGACCGTTTCCACCCCCACCCCATCCACCCCGTCGCCGGTTATTCCTGGCAGTTACACCCCGCGCGAACGCTTTATCCGCCTGCCGGAAGTGCTCTACACCACTGGCCTGTCCCGCTCCACTGTGTACGAGATGATGAGCCGTAAGCAGTTTCCGGTTCAGGTCTCCCTCGGCGGTAAAAACGTCGCCTGGCTGGCCTCCGAGGTCGAGCAGTGGATGGACGAACGCATCGCCAATCGCCATCAGGGGAACGCTTCGTGATGCAGTTAACCCTCGGTCGACATAGTTTTACCCTGAGTGACAACGACGCGCTGTTTGTGGCGGAAGCTATCCTGTTGCAGCGTAAAGAGCCTGGCGTCGTCTTGCCGGATCACCGCAGCGAAAAACACGGCGTTATTCGTCTGGCGAGTCGCCAGGCTGAGCCGCGCCTGTTCCGTGCCGGGCCGGTGCCGCTGACCTGCGCGGCTGCCGATACCCGCAACGACCCGCTTACCGACTGTTGATCACTATGCGATCGATTGAACGTCCGGGGGCGTCTTACGGCTTGCCCCCACGTCCGGCCCTGCGCTATAGTCCTCCCGCTGTCGCAAAATCGGCAGCCGGGCGTGGAAACCCGAGTAACTCTAAGGCGACACAACACGCGCCAGGCGTGTTTTTTTATGTCGCAGCCTTTGCTCGCTCATTTTTTGCGCGGTGGATGTTATGCTATCGCAGCAGTCAATCAATGGTGGCTCAGGCGGGGCTGACTTCGGTCAGGCCGGTATTCTTAGAGGCCGGTATTTCCACCCCCGTCTGGGCTACCACCCATAAGCGTGGAAACTTCGGTGGTAGCAATAACCTTTACTCTAAGGAGGCTGCCACCATGGCTACGACCCTCACCCCGACTCACCCGACATTCTGCTTTTTGTTTGCGGCCGTGCGCCGTTCTGCGCTGACGGCTTCACCGCGTATTGTACGCACCGTGGCAGATACCGAACGCAACGCCCGCCGCCTGCTGGCCCGTGATTACGTGTTGTCCTTTGCCGGTCGTCTGCCGGTTAAGGCGGTGGCATGGACACCCTGGCCGACCGCTACTACCGCGACACCCATTACCCTATCCCGCACGCCGATTTTCTGCGTCTCCAGCATGCGCACGCCACCGGCGTGCTGTTCCTCGACCTGCTGGACACCCTTGACCTCAGCGGGCAGCGCCCCGATGCCGTGCAACAGGCATCGTTTGCTTCGGTCATTGCCTTGCTGACCGACCAGCTCGGCCACGTCGTCAACACCTGTGAAACCCAAATTCTTGCCCGCATGGAGGCCTCCGCCGCATGAACACTGCATCCTGTTTACCGATTGAAGTCCGTACCGCCGTTTTCCGCCGCGCCGTGGCGCAAGCCTATCTGGACACCTGCGCCTTTTACCGGGTGAGCCTCGGGTACACGCTGGACGAGCTGCAGATGACGATTGCGTTGCGTTTGGAGGGGCACTTTGTGCGTCAGTACGGTGCGGAGGACGGCATGGATATGGCGTGCACCCTGCTGAGTGACATGGTGCAGCCGGACGTTCTGGTAGCTGCGCCGCGCCTGACCACGCTGGGGCAAAAGATGATGGACGAGCTGTGCTGTGAGCGCCTGTCGGCATCGCAGAATGCCACCGTACACTGAGGAGAGAAAGGATGAGCGCCCAGTTCGTTTCCCAGACCGTACGCACCGCCACCGGCCACTGGCCGGTGATACTCCCGGCGCTCGGCATCGCCTTGCAGCCGAACGGCAAGCCGCAGCCGTGCCCGACCTGTGGCGGTAAAGACCGCTTCCGCTTCGACAACCAGGACGGGCGCGGCACCTGGTTCTGCAATCAGTGCGGGGCCGGTGACGGCCTCAACCTGGTGGAAAAAGCCCTGTCACTGTCTGCCAGGGCTGCCGCCGAACAGGTGGCTGCCGTGATGGGGGATAATGCCAGCACTTTGCCACTGGCCGCTGAGGCCGGTCATTCACCACAAGACAAGGCCGAGGCTCAGCGCAAGGCTGCCAGGCAGGCACTGGCTCTGGTGGCTGCCGCGCAGTCCCAGACCGGCAACGCCTACCTGAGCGCCAAAGGCTGGCCGGAGGCAGAAACCCTGACCTTGCACGGCCAGCCGCTGCGCGTTGGCGGTATCACCTACCAGCCCGGCGACCTGCTGCTGCCGCTGCACAATGCCGGGGGCGAGGTGGTCAACGTGCAGCTGATTAACGCCCACGGTGATAAACGCATGCTGGCGGGCGGGCAGGTGAAAGCCGCTTGTCACACCCTGGGCGGCCCGGACAACGCGGTTATCTGGCTCACCGAAGGCTACGCCACCGGCCTCACCGTGCATCGCCTGACCGGCGAAACGGTGTGCGTGGCGCTGAGCGCCAATAACCTGACGGCCGTGGCGCAGCGGCTGCGCAGCCACTACCCGGATGCACGGTTGCTGCTGGCGGCCGATAATGACCGCAGCGGCACCGGGCAGACCCGCGCCGCCGAGGCGGCCACGCGCACCGGCGGCACTCCGGCACTGCCACCCACGGAAGGCGACTGGAACGACGTCTACTGTCAGCAGCGCGCTGAGGCCACGCGCGCGCAGCTCCGGGCGTTCAGCCAGCCGTCGCAGCCCAGCCCGTTCGACACGCTGAGCGATGCCGATTTAAAAGCCATGAGCGCCAGCGAGAAGGCCGAGCTGCTGGCCGAGCATTACGGCAACACCCTGGCGGTGCCGCCGGTGGGAGAGGAGCTGTGCCGCTACGCGCGCGGCGCCTGGCAGGTGCTGCCGCACCGGCAACTGAGCCGGGAGATTGCCGCGCTGTTCCAGAAGGTACGTGCGCCGTTCTCCGCCGCCGGTATCAACAGCATTTTGGACACCCTCAAACTGATGGTGCCGCAGATGGGCGACCCGGTTCGCCGGTTGATTGGTTTTCGTAACGGCGTCTTTGATACCGTGAGCGGCCAGTTCAGCGCCCACCGGCAAGAACACTGGCTGCGCACCGTCAACAGCGTGGACTACACGCCGCCGCGCGCCGGGGAGAACCTGGCCGACCATGCGCCGCACTTCTGGCGGTGGCTGACGCGAGCCGCCGGGGGCAAGCACGACAAGCAGGAGCGTATTCTCGCGGCACTCTTTATGGTGCTGGCCAACCGCTACGACTGGCAACTGTTCCTCGAAGTGACCGGCCCCGGCGGCAGCGGCAAGAGCGTGATGGCCGCCATCGCCCGGCTGCTGGCCGGAGCCGATAACACCACCTCCGCCACCATCGACAACCTGGAGTCGGCGCGCGAACGGGCTTCGGTGGTCGGCTTCTCGCTGATACTCCTGCCCGACCAGGAGAAGTGGAGCGGTGACGGCGCGGGCATCAAGGCCATCACCGGCGGCGATGCGGTCGCCATCGACCCGAAATACCGCGACGCCTACGCCGCCTACATCCCGGCGGTGATACTGGCGGTCAACAACAACCCGATGCAGTTCAGTGACCGCAGCGGTGGCATCTCGCGCCGCCGCGTTATTCTGCCGTTCCCGGAGGCTATCGCCCCCGAAGAGCGTGATCCGCAGTTGCTGGCGAAGATCACCGAAGAGCTGGCCGTGATTGTGCGTCACCTGATGCAGCGCTTTGCCAACCCGAATGATGCTCGCGCACTGCTCCAGGCACAGCAGAGTTCGGAGGAAGCTCTGGAAATTAAACGGCATGCCGATCCGCTGGTCGATTTTTGTGGCTATCTGACGGTGCTGGGCACCCCGGAAGGGATGATGATCGGCAACGCCAACATCACCCCGCCGAATCCTCGCCGCTACCTCTACCACGCCTACCTGTCGTTTATGGTCGCACGGGGGTATCAGCACGTGATGAACCTGACGGCGTTCGGCCAGGCGGTGCCGCAGACGCTGAAAGAGTATGAGCATACGCTGCTGAAACGCCGCACTAAGCAGGGAATACAAACCAATCTGATATTGAGTGAAGAGTGCGAAGCGGACTGGTTGCCTAAGTGCGGGGCGGTGTGACGATGAGCGGGTCGATCGGCCGGGCCGATCAATAGGCCATTATTGATCTGCCGAACCCATTGGACGCTCAATCGCAGCGCCACCTATAGTGGCAGTGACCCGAATATATGCAGCAACACCAGGGCATCCTATCTGCCGCTGAACGGCCAATATCATAACGACAAGCGTTCCCCAAACCGGCTCAGGCCGGTTTTTTTGTGTCTGCGATTCAGACTGTTCACTCAGTAGGTGGATAGTGGTGCGTACTGAAATGGGAACAGCACACCTATCAATGCATTGAAAGAAAAGGAGAGAACTAAAAGGTGTATAAGGTGAACAATGCTTCTATCCCTTCTCAAACCCAGTAAAATCATAATGTAATTAAGAGAGCTGAAGCTAAAATTGGAGCTAAGCGAATATGAGTGCGTATGAATTTCTTTTCGCTGGGGATTTTATGCACGTATGCGTCAATGATGGATATACGTTGTGCCGAGCCATCGATGCGCGTTTGATATAAAACCAGGGTATAGCCCCTATCATACGCCGTATGGCGAACGATAGAAGAACGTCGTTGATTGTATAATTATGGGGAATTTATTCGTTGAAAAATAAAGGGTGTTGTCTTACTGAGCGGTTTTGGCTAATGAATTAGCTAAAATAACAATAGGCCATTGAATTTCTCATCACAAACATGCGCTGATTAATCACATCCTGTTTGTCTTCATCGCTGACAACATGTTGTAACTTCGTTACGCCCTCAATCTTATTTCCCATTGTTTGTAAATTTTACAAGCACTGTTTTAGCCGATATCCAAACGTCCTCACGTGGCTTATTCATTTTGCGAAACATCGTAGGGGAAACGCCATAGTGGTTTTTAAAGATGCGACAGAAAGCCTGCTGTTCCAGATAACCATATTCAAGTGCAATATCTATGATCTTCCTGTCTGTAGATAAAATCATTTTCGCCGCCTCTGTCATTTTCCTTGATCTGATGTAAGACTTCATCGATATACCGGCCAAAGCGCAGAACTTACGTTGAACATACCATCTAGAATATCCAGTTTTATCAATCAGGTTGATGATGTTTACCGGTTGTTTGAGATGCATTTCCAACAGATTGATAACGCTATTAATAAATATTCTAGACTGTTCAATTTTGCTCATTTCCATTGCATCGACTCCCGATATCTTCACCTGTTGGCGTTATTGAAATCTCGATTATTGCTTAACTTTGTCAAGATGTTATCAATTTCTGTTTTTTTATTTTCAGGTTAATGCTACTCCGTAGGTAACTATTTGAATTTAAATGTTATTGCCTCGCTTTTTTGTCGAGCTGATTTTGAATGAAGTCATGCTGACTTTATTTTTAATCGCCCGATATGTACTATCGTCGTTTTTTGTTTATTCTTTAAATAAAAAAGTGCTAAACTTTATTATATTGTTTTTACTTGGTTAGCGTGACTGAATAGCAGGTTAATATATGGAAGAAAAAAGAATTTTAATCATCGAGGACGATATGCATGCTGCAGAAGTCCTGGAAGCTTATCTAAAAAGAGAGTGCTTTGCCGTTGCTAAGGTAGGGGATGGTGTTAAAGGGCTTGAGATGGTTTTTTCCTGGCAACCTGATTTGGTTTTATTAGACGTCATGCTGCCGGGAATAAATGGCAATGAAATATTGGCACGTGTGCGTAGAAAGAGTGATGTGCCTGTCATCATGGTGACGGCAATCGGCGAGATTCAGGATAAGATCTCCTCGTTGAGGCACGGCGTTGATGATTACATCGTGAAACCTTACAACCCGGGCGAGGTCGTTGCTCGGGTTCATGCCGTGCTGAGAAGAGCGACTGCATTAAATATAAAATCCGAGCTTATTATTTGTGGCCCGGTACAACTTGATGAAGAGGCGATGTTGGTTCACGTTTGCCCCGCCGAAAACATTAAAATTGCAGTTGATCTCACACCGACTGAGTTCTTACTGTTATCTGTGCTAATGCGTGCGCCTAAAAGAGCGTTTTCCCGCCAAACATTGTTAAATATGTGTTTGCCGGAAAGTGATGCATTTGAGCGGGTTGTCGATACGCATATTTATAATTTGCGCAAAAAGCTCAACTCGGTAGGGGTAGATGATGTACTGCTTACCGTTAGAGCGATGGGCTACAGGTATTGGAATAAATGAATAAGAAAAGCAAAAGAGTTTCGCTTTGGAAGTGGATTTGCGTGAGGGTAATTTCTCAATCTGTCGGGGTGATTGTTATTATTGCACTCTGTATGTGGTTGCGCTATGCCATTTATAGCACCTGGGTTTTATATCATGAAATGCCGGCGGATGTCCGAAAGGAATTCCTGCACTTGCTTAATAATCCCAATGAAGATTTGTACAGGTTTTATAGCCTTTTTCACTATTGGTATGGCATTGACTTTGCTAATCCGTCGATCACGTCGGGGGATTGGATTATGCTGGCTATTTTGGTGGTTGTCGCTATACCTCTCATGGTCTTACTGGGGCTCTATATGTCTCGGCCATTGGCGAAGCAATTTTCCTATTTGGTCACTGCCGCGAGAAAAGTCGCCGAGGGGGATTTCTCTGTGCAAGCAAAATTAGAAGAGAAAGCGCCGGAAGAACTTCTTACTCTAACACACGATTTCAATGAGATGACCAAAAAACTGACTTATTATGAAGGGGAGTTGCGTGCTTCTCATATCGCTATGGCGCATGAATTACGCTCGCCGTTAACGGCTTCAATTGCACGCCTTCAGGGCATTATGGATGGGGTTTTTGAGCCGGACAAGAATCAGTTAGATCTGGTTATGCAGCCCTTGAATAGCCTAAATCGCCTTATTGATGATCTTCAAACGTTGTCATTGTCGCAAGCCGGGGCATTATCATTAGAAAAATACCATGTGAATCTGTGCGATTTGATTCAGGAGCGTTTGCAATGGTTAAAGGCTGAAGCTTCTCAGGGAAACTTCACGATTGAATTTGAATGTCCTGCTCCTGTATTCGTCTACGCCGATCCGTTCCGAATTGGGCAAGTTGTTACGATTCTCATAAAAAATGCAATGCGCTACGCGCATTCCGGCAAGAAACTGACAATCACCGTTAATCATTTTAATAATGAGGCTATCGTCGGTTTTCGCGATTATGGGCCGGGTGTCAGTGAAGCCTTTTTGCCCTTGATGTTCGAACGTTTTTCCCGGGAGGAGAGCTCGCGGTCGAGAAATCTGGGGGGAAGTGGGCTAGGTCTTTCTATCGCCATGGCGATAAGCCGCGAACACGACGGCAGTCTCAGTGCTCAGAATCATCCTGACGGTGGGATGCTATTTCAACTAATTCTTCCAATGAAAATAGAGTCTTGATGATTCCTTGAAAAAACATGGACTAAATCTACACATAAAAAAGGTTTAATTCTTCGACAGACTATCAGGAGAATGTCTTATGTCAGTAGGTTTGTTCAGGTTAATAAGTACGGTCAAGAGTGTGTTTCTATTTCAATATTGGAAACTGTTTATTATTCCCCTGTTCGTTTTTTTGGCGGGATGTGATGATAAAGCAAAGACACAGGAGGTGCCTACACGTTCCGTACGAACGCTTGTCGTCGATAATCCGGTTGGCGGAGTTTTGATAAAGCATACCGGAGAAATTCGCCCCCATGAGGAATCTCAGCTCTCGTTTCGCATTGACGGCCGGATCCTCAGCCGGCCGGTCGATGTGGGGGACAAATTAAAGGCGGGGCAAACGATCGCGACTTTGGAGCCCAGAAATAACGAGAATCAGGTGCGCAGTGCGCAGGCTGAACTGGCCGGTGCCGTTTCTTCAGAGCGCTTGGCTGCGCTCAATTTCAGGAGGCTGCAATCATTGATCAAAACCGGTGCTATCGCGCAGGCTCAGGTTGATGAAGCGAGGGTCAATCTTGAAGTCGCAGCGGCAAAACGCGTCTCTGCTCAATCGAATTTGAAAATCGCTCAGGAGCAGTTGGGTTACACCCGTCTGGTTGCGCCTGCAGATGGCGTATTGACTTCGGTTAAGCTGAATCCTGGACAAACTGTCAGCGCAGGGCAGGGGGTCGTTACGCTCTCACTCAATCAGGGAGTAGATGCCGTATTTGACGTTCCAGAAGCAATTTTGTACAGCAATCTTTCCGATAATAAAGTCAAGATTGCGCTGCTTTCCGATCCTTCCGTCGTGACTGAGGGCGTGATCCGAGATGTGAATCCACAGGCGGATAAGCAGACGCGGACCTGGCGAGTCAGAGTCTCGCTGCCGAACCCTCCAGAGAAAATGGCTTTGGGTGCGACGGTGCAGGGAAGTATCGTGATCCCGGGGCAGGCTGCGTTTGTTCTGCCGGCGTCTGCGATGACCCGTGATGGCGCGGATCCTGCTGTTTTAATCGTTCAACCGGATACATTAACCTTGGCATTGCGCAAAGTTAACGTTATTCGCTATAGCTCCGAGGACGTGTTTATTGCTGATGGCCTAAAACCTGGTGACAAGGTGGTGATCGCCGGCGTGAGTAAGTTACGGCCTGGGGAGAAAGTGAGTTTGGAGGATAAATTCTGATGAATGCCTCTGAACCCGAGAAGTTTAACCTGTCTGCCTGGGCGCTTGCCAATCAGCAACTGGTTGCCTTTTTTATGTTGGTTCTCACCATTGCCGGGGTGATGAGCTATTACAACTTGCCGCGTAATGAAGACCCGGCGTTTACCATTAAAACGGCGGTGGTTTCCGCGAGTTGGCCTGGGGCTTCTGTGGAGGATACCGTCAATTTCGTGACCGATCCGTTGGAGAAGAAACTTCAGGAAGTTCCTTATCTTGATTATTTGGAGAGTTACAGCCGGCCCGGCGAGTCGGTTATTTTTATCTATCTGCGTGATAATACGCCGCCGGAGAAAGTGAAAGAACTGTGGTATACGGTCAGGAAAAAAATAAAGGACGTTTCCCCTCAGCTTCCTGCCGGCGTCAGTTCACCTGCCGTCAACGATGAATTTGATGATACCTACGGCACCATCTATGGCTTTACGCGTGAAGGATTCAGCGAGCGCGAACTGCGCGATCTGGTTGATAAAGTTCGCACGGACGTCTTAACGCTGCCAGACGTCGGGAAAGTGAACCTGCTGGGCGTTAAAGAAGAGCAGGTCATCTTATCATTCTCACCGCAGAAAATTGCGGGCATGGGGCTGACGCTCGACCAAATCAAGAACGCCATCAGCGCGCAAAACGCCGTGACTCCGGCGGGAGAAATCAGAACCGACAAAGATAAAGTCATGTTGAGAGTCAGCGGCGCTTTCGCATCGGAAGAAAGCCTCAAACAGCTGACACTGCATATTCAGGATAAATTCGTTCCTCTGACGGATATTGCGACTATCTCTCGCGAGGCGGTCGATCCGCCGACGCCGGCCTTCAGAGTTAACGGGGAGTCGGCGATTGGCCTGGCCATCTCCATGGCCCCGACAGGCAATATGCTGGATTTCGGCAAAGCGCTTAACGAAAAGATGGATGATATCTCCAGCCGCTTGCCTGCGGGTATCAACGTGCTGAAAGTGGCCGATCAGTCGACGGTGGTGCATGACGCGGTGGGGAGCTTTATGAAAGTGCTCCTTGAGGCGGTCGTCATTGTTCTGGCGGTGTCTTTCTTGTCATTAGGCACTCGTGCCGGGTTAGTGGTTGCAGCATCCATTCCGCTGGTGTTGGCCATGACGTTTATCGGCATGGAAATTGCTGGTATAGGCATACAGCGCATCTCACTCGGCGCATTAATTATTGCGCTGGGGTTGCTGGTCGATGATGCCATGATCACTGTAGAGATCATGATGTCGCGCCTGGAGAAAGGAGACCCTGTCAAAAAGGCGGCGACAAAAGCCTGGACGACGACGGCTTTCCCGATGCTGACCGGCACATTGGTCATGATCGCCGGTTTTATCCCGGTCGGTTTCGCCACGTCGAGCGCGGGGGAGTACTGTTATTCTCTGTTCATGGTGGTGCTGATTTCACTTATCAACTCCTGGATTGTTGCCGTACTTTTTTCACCGCTGATAGGCGTGTGGCTTTTACCTAAGGTGATGAAGGAACACACCCACGGTAAAGGTAAAGTCATGCAAAAGTACGAAAGTACATTGCGATATATCCTTAAGCGCCGAGGGATGACCGGCATAGTGGCGGTTCTGTTGCTGGCCATTGCTTTTATCGGATCCTCGCACATGGAAGAGGAGTTCTTTCCCGCTTCTGACAGGCCGGAGTTACTCGTCAGTCTGACTCTGCCGAGAAATGCCGTGCAGGAAGATACGGCGAGGGAAGCCATTCGCTTGGAGGAAATCCTCAAGAAGGATCCCGATATTGATCATTTTACGACATACGTTGGATCGGGGGCCGTGCGGTTTTATTTGCCGATGGACCTGTTGCTTGATAACGAAAATATCGCTCAATTGGTCGTGGTCACCAAGGGACTTGAAGAGCGTGACGCGGTGAAGTCCAGGCTTGAAAAAATTCTGCAAAAAGATTTCGGCCATCTTGTTACGCGTGCTTCGCCGTTGGAGCTGGGGCCCCCGGTAGGTTGGCCGTTGAAATATCGCGTTTCCGGCCCGGATCTGACCAAAATCCGTGAGATATCCATGGAGTTGGCGGGTAAATTGGGTGACAACCCGCAGACAAGAGAGGTCAACCTTACTGCGGGAGAACCGCAACGAGAACTCTATATAACGCTTAATCAGACGGAAGCGAGGGCCTTGGGATTAAGCTCTCAGGATGTCGCAAGCGCTCTTGCTGAAATGTATTCGGGGTCCGCTGTAACGACGATCAGAGACAGAAATCGTCAGGTTAACGTGGTGCTGCGGGCTTCGGAAAATACGCGGAGAGACATTGAAACCGTCGCGGATTTGCAATTAACGACGGCCGATGGGCGCGTTGTGCCATTAAAGCAGATCGCAACGATAGGCTATACGTTGGCCGAACCTATTCAGTGGCGGCGGCAACGAGAGCCTTTCATTACGGTGCAAACGGATATTGCGCCAGGGCTGAATGCGTCCGGCGTATCCAAGAGTTTGGCGCCTGTTGTCGATGAATTACGCAAAAGTCTGCCACCGGGATATCACATTACCGAGGGGGGAAGCGTCATTGAAGCCATGAAAGGCAACCGTTCAGTATTCGCCGTTCTACCTGTGACCTTATTGGTGATGCTGATCTTGCTGATGGTGCAGTTGCGTAGTTTCTCACGCATGATGCTGGCGCTGTTGATTGCCCCCTTCGGTTTGATTGGCGTTGTCGCTGCCATGTTACCCACCGGAACACCGATGGGGTTTGTCGCGATTCTTGGCGTGATTGCGTTGGCGGGGATGATTATCCGCAATGCCGTGATCCTTATTGAAGAAGTGGAAATAAACAGAGCACAAGGCGCAGATAATACTGAGGCGATCGTCGAGGCGTCACTGCATCGTTCCAGACCGATACTCTTGACGGCTTGTGCAGCAATATTAGGGATGATACCTATCGCGCATCAGGTATTTTGGGGGCCTATGGCCTATGCCATTATTGGTGGGCTATTCGTTGCCACCCTATTTACCCTGACGGTATTGCCGGCTGCTATCAGCGCCGTTCTTCAATGGGAGAAGTCTCGATAGAACTTACCCCCGGAGACAACTCCGGGGGACTCTTTAAAAGGAGGTGGAAAGATGTTTGAGTTATTTAAACTTATTGGGCTAGGGTTGGTTTTATTACTGCCGCTGGTAAACCCATTGACTACTGTAGCCCTTTTTCTTGGGCTGTCAGGCGACATGTCTGAACAAGAAAAAAAGAAGCAGTCAGCTATGGCGGCTTTCTATGTCTTTGTGATTATGATGGTTGCATGGTATGCCGGTAAGGCTGTTATTAATACCTTTGGCATATCCATTCCGGGATTACGAATTGCCGGTGGAATGATCGTTGCCTTTATTGGGTTTAACATGCTGTTTCCGCAGGATGTGAATAAGCCTCAAAGTGGCGAGAAGGGAAAAACCAAAAATATAGCATTTATCCCCTTGGCAATGCCCAGTACGGCAGGCCCGGGTACCATTGCTATGTTGATCAGTGCCGCGTCGACATTCAGCGCTGAAACATCGCATCTGGATTTGTGGGTCGCCTATACAGCGCCCCCCCTGATTGCGATAGCCATTTCTCTGATTTTATGGGTGTCTCTGCGGGCGTCACTGGGTGTTATGAAGCTTGTAGGAACATCGGGAATCGATGCTATTTCCCGAGTGATGGGATTCCTGCTGGTCTGTATGGGGGTTCAGTTTGTTATAAATGGCGTCGTTGAACTCGTTACAATGCAATAAACGTGAACGCTTCAGTGTCTGATATGCATGAGGTTGCGTATATCAGACGAGGATAATATCTAAAACCTTATATCTATATCAGTTCTGATAATGCTTTGATGCTCTTGGCTGCCATAAAAACTTTTTTTGCATGGACAACGCTGTGAGCGCCGGCGGCAATGGCTGTCGTCATATTGTTGTTTTTTTTATAAAAAAGCTCCCAAGTAAGGTGGGAGCTTTTTTACTTTTTCTTTTATTCTGGTACGTCGTCGACAGGCCTAATCCCGAATCTGATCCCATCACCATAAGCCGCCATCGGTGCATTATGGCTGTTGATTGCCATTTCAGGGGGACAGCACTTTGGCGATAGCCTGGGCTTCCTGCTGCCACCCCTGCGCCAGCGTGCGCACCAGGGCATCATAGCCGTCTTCACCCTGTTTCAGCTCCAGGTTGAAAGGCCTTTTGATCAAACGCCCCTGGCGGTTCAGCACCCACTCGCCGCGAATGATCGCTTTCCCGTCAAAGCGGCCGTGGAAGCCGCTGATGGTCACGTTCAGCACATCCTGATCGCTGCTCATCGGCTGCGAAGAGACCACCCAGCCCGGCAGCGCGCTGCTCAGGTTGGTGACCAGCGTTTGCTGCAGCTGCTGATCGAGCGGGCTGGCCCACAGGTTGTTCTGGGCTATCACATACTGTACGTCGTTGGCCTGATACACCACGCCGCTCTGCGCCAGATAATCCGCCACGCTCACGTGCTCCAGCCACAGCTGGCGCGTGGAGGCGCCGCTGCTGCCGGCCACGGCCGGCGCGCCCAGCGCCGGCAACTGATAGTAAGTCTTCTGTGGCGAACTGCTGCAGGCGCTGAGCAACAGCGCCAGGGCTACCGGGATCCATTTCATCATTTCGTGGCCTTCTTCGGCTGAGGGTCATTGCTGCCGGCGGCTTCAAACACCAGCGCGTTGCTCTTCTCATTCAGGGTGCGCAACACCGGTTGCAGCTCACGCAACACCTGGTCGAGGCGCTGCATGTCGCCCACCATCTTATTGTAAGCCGGTGAACCAGGCTGGAACCCTTTCATGCTGCGGTTCAGCTCCAGCAGCGTTTTCTGCATGTCCTGCGGCAGCGCCTGCATCTCTTTGCTGGCGATGATGTCGTTCAGCGACTTCATGGTCTGCTGCGTCGACTTCATGGTTTTCTGGCTTTCCGCCAGCGTCTTGGTCGCTTCGCTGATCATCGGATTGATCGGCATCGAATTAATCTTATCCAACGTCTGCATCAGTTTCTGCTGGATCTGCGCCAGACCGCCGCTGGTGGTTGGCATCAGCGGATAACCGAACAGCTCGCGCGGCCCTTTCCACGGTTTCTCCTGCGGATAGAAGTCGAGATCGATATACAGCGAACCGGTCAGCAGGTTGGCGGACTTCATCGAGGCGCGTAAGCCACGAGACTCCGCGTCTTTCAGGTGCCCTTCAATATCGACATTGTCCCCCAGCTGTTTATGAAGCCGATCCGGCTCAATGCGGATCAGCACCGGAATGCGGTAATCGTTATCCAGACGCTGCGCCATGCCCTCTTTATAGAACGGCACCTGCGCCACCGTACCCAGACGGATGCCGCGGAACTCGACCGGCGCGCCCGGCTGCAGGCCGCGTACCGAATCGGAGAAGAACAGCAGGTAATCCTTATGCACGGTATACAGCGAATCCTGCGTGCTGCGCTGGTTGTCGAACAGCTGGTACTCCGCCTTCTCTTTAGCCTGTTCGCCACGATCCCAACCGTCCGGTACGTCGAAACTGACGCCGCCGCTGAACAGCGTTGTCAACGAGCCCATCTCCACCCGCATGCCCTGCGCCGACATGTCAAACGCCACGCCGCTGTCTTTCCAGAAGCGCACGTTGGTAGTGACCAACTGATCGTAAGGCGCGGTGATGAACAGCTGATAGCGCATGGCGCGCGCTTTCGGATCGAAGTAGCTGGTTTCCACCGACCCGACGCGGTAGCCGCGGAACAGCACCGGATCGCCTGCGTTGAGCTGGCCCGATTTTTCGCTGTCCAGCACGATGCGCAGCCCTTTGGCGTCCGGGGAGGCCAGCGGCGGCGCATCGAGCAGCTGATAGTGGTCTTTGCCGTCTTTGCCCTTGTTGCCCGGCTGCAGTTCGATATAGGCGCCGGAGAGCAACGTGCCCAGCCCGGAGACGCCTTCACGGCCGATCTGCGGCTTCACCACCCAGAAAGCGGAATCCTGGCGCAGCAATTTTTCCATGCCGGAATTGAGGCGAGCCTGCACCATCACCTTGCTCAGGTCATCGCTCAACGTGACGGTTTCCACCACGCCGACGTCAACGCTGCGGCTTTTGATTTTGGTTTTACCCGCTTCCAGCCCTTCCGCCGTCGTGGTCACCAGCGTCACCACCGGCCCCTGATGGCTGAAGTGGTAAAACAGGATCCAGGCGCCGATCAGCGCGGTCACGATGGGAATGATCCACACCGGCGACCAGCGTTTGATCTTCTCGACGTCCGCGACGCTATGATTATTTTCCGTCACCTTGCGGCTCCTTGTTGATTGTTTCACTTGCGCGATCCCAGGTCAGCCGGGGATCAAATGTCATGGCGGCGAACATGGTGAGGATCACCACCAGTGCGAACAGCACGGCGCCCGTCGCGGGATAAATGCTCATCAACTGCCCCATTCGCACCAACGCCGACAACACGGCGATCACAAACACGTCGATCATTGACCAACGACCAACGAATTCGACCACTTCATAAATCAGATGCATGCGCTCGCTGTCGGCACGCGGTTTCTTCCTGCCGTTTGCATCCCAGCACAGCCAACCGATCGCCAGCATTTTCAGCGACGGCACCATGATGCTGGCGATGAAAATCACCATCGCCACCGGGTAAGAGCCACTTCCCCACAGCAGGATCACCCCCGCCATGATGGTGGAGTTCATCTTGTTGCCCAGCGCCTCGGTCACCATGATCGGCATTAGGTTGGCCGGTATATACAGCATGACAGAGGTCACCAGCAGCGCCAGCGTCCACTGCAGGCTGTGGCGGCGGCGCACATAGCCGGGGGTGTGGCAACGTGGGCAGCGCACCTGGTTGGCCGGCAGGATCGCCGTGCAGCACGCGCAAGAGCGCACGCCCTGGCGCATGCCGGTACGCCCCGCCGTCAGCGGGCGGTCGAGGCGCGGCGCCGGTTCGATGTCCTGCCACAGCCAACGCCTGTCCACGCACTGGAAAGCGCGCACCTGCAGCAGGCAGAACAGGCAATAGGGCACGAAGCTGCTGCCGATGCCGATGTCGCCGTAGGCCATCAGCTTGACGAAGCTGACCAGCACACCGGCGAGGAAAATCTCCACCATGCACCAGGTCTTGAACTGGAATAGCACCCGGGCCATCCACGCTTTGAGCCCCAGCGGCAAGCGCACTTTGGCGCACAGCAGAACGATCGCCACCATGCAGAACGCCGGGATCAGCTGCACGAACACCATAAACAGCGTGGCCATGCTGGCGTAGTCTTCCGCCACCATGACTTCCGGGATTTGGATCAGCCGGATTTCGTTGCCGAGGCCGGCAACGCGCATGTTGATAAACGGGAAAATGTTGGCCAGCACCAGCATGAACAAGGCGCTGAGCGCGTAACCGATCGGCCGCTTGCGCGGCTCGTCCCAGCGGGTCGTGAGCGTGGTTTTGCAGCGCGGGCATACCGCTTTGCTGCCATAGGCCAGCGGCGGCAGCGCCACCAGCATGTCGCACTGCGGGCAGAGCGTCTTATTCTGTGACGACGCGTCGATGTGCAGTAGTGCTGGCCGACTGAAGGATGGCAACTGGTTTTCCCTGTAATTGGGGGGCAACGTACGGGGTATTTGACTCAAAAAACTGTCCCAAGAATGTTCATGATAGTTTTATTATGCAATTTTCGCGCAGAGGTTAGTCGTATTAAGCGTGCGAACTTGCTCTGCAATATCATCTATGATTTGAAAACGTCGGCGATACTCCGCGCGTTTTTTGCTGGGAATATGCTCCAAAGATTTTCTTTCAAACGTCAAGGGCAGTTGCCAGCGCCAGGCATTTTGTTTTATCCCGCCTATCAATGACCAGAAATCGTCGTAACTTGCATGTAAATGCCGGCCTTTGCTCAGTCGATAGCGTAATGAGCGAAAAACGTGTCCATTATCACTGACGCCATAAATGGCGCTCACCGCAGTGAGTTCAGCGAAGCGGCTGATAAACTCCATCAAAACACGTTTGGGGAAAATACCCGACAGAGCACGCGTAGCTTCTTTGATGGTCTCGTGCGGTACGTGCCGTCCAGGGCCTTGCAGACCACCAATGATGAAATGCCATTCAGCCCCTTCGGACACGGCCGAAAAGGTCACGCTGGCGAGTAACACATTATTGTCACCACGCAGCCATAGCGTTGACTCACCTTCTCGTTCTGCCTTGTGCGCACAAGAGGCAGAAATGGTAAAACGTGCCTCTTCTCTGCCGGTGAATTCCGCCAAAATCGTTTCTTCTTGTGATATCAGCGCATTGGACAGCATTTTGTTGTTGAGGGAAGACACATATCGGTAATGGCTGACAATAGCCGATGCGCGTTGTTTGGCATTAAGGTTGCGCATCAGGTATTGCCTGTGCGTTTTACAAGGGAATGTGTTTTGATGATATAATATCGATTTTAAATCACTCTGTTGAGTTAAAATGGATAGTGCCTTTTTAGTCGGTGAATAGTATAAAATAAGTCGAAGTAAAAACTTTGCACGGAAGCTCTTCTTCCTCCAGACAGGACCTGGGACGATCTGTCCCGAGAGTAATTCGTAGATAATGTTTTTTTTCAAGATTCATATCCTGCAAGCACTATTCTTTGACTTTTGCATGTTTATTGACTGGCGGTTTTTATGCCATTCTAATAGATGATTGTTAATTTATTGTCTGCTATTTATCAAGGTTTGATGGAGAAGGTATTTTTAACGCTAATGGCATGTAATTGTTGTGCATTTTATAATAAGTCGATGTTTTTTTCTTCATATGGCGTCATAAGTATGGCTATTGATGTTTGCTCTTTGAAATACAGTGCTCTGAACATTGTTGACATAATTAACCACGGGGGGTAACTTTCTCACTCAGAATATTATTAAAATCAGAATATAATAATGCGTTTTAGAGTGAAGTAGAGGCTGTTGGGATATGTTTTTTCAGGGTGGTAACGATTTTATCGTTAAACTGCCTAATGAATTAACTAGGCTCGATTGCGGAAAGCGGCGCCGTTGACTGATTATTATAGTGAAGGGTGCTAGTAATATCCCGGGTTGTTAGTAATGGAATCGAACTTTAATTATTAAGTGAAAATAAAGAGATTGGCAAGATGATTTTATAAGTAAGTGTGGCGATATAGAATCTATCTTGGATAGGTCGCTGTTTTATATGAGGGATAGTTCTGAAACAGGGGTGAAATGATATGTATTGTGATTATTAAATTAAACCTTTTTTATTCTAATGTGTGTAGAGTGCGCTGTTTCTATGCAAATGTTTTCGTACGCTAGAGATGTTTGTAAAACAAGAGGGGCATCTATTTTTATTCAGTGTCTTCTTGGTTTTTTACGAAGAATATGAGTTGGCGTAATTTTTTAAAATTCAATTGCTTATTTTCATGCTGTCTAGGGGACGAATTATAAAGGGCGAGCATTGATGCCTTAACTGACGAAAATGTGCTCATCATAGAGCTGAAATATCGGGCCGCCTACGTGGATCCATATCCCGTCGGTGATACTGGCGGTTAATAAAAACCTGATGTAATTCAGTGACCGGTAGTATATCGCATTGCAACCTGTACCACGCCTACCTGTCGTTTACGGCTGCAAGGGGGTATCAGCAAGTGATGAACCTGACGGCGTTCGGCTAGGCGGTGCCGCAGACGCTGAAAGAGTACGAACACACGTTGCTGAAACGCCGCACCAAGCACGGAATACAAACCAACCTGATATTGAGTGAGGAATGTGAGGCGGACTGGCTGCCGAAGTGTGGTGCAGTGTGACAATGAGCGAGTCGATCGGCCCGGCCGATCAATAGGCCGTTATTGATCTGCCGAACCCATTGGACGCTCAATCGCAGCGCCGCCTATAGTGGCAGTGACTCTAATACATGCAGCAACACCAGGGCATCCTATCGGCCGCTTGAATGGCCAATATCATAACGACAAGCGTTCCCCAAACCGGCTCAGGCCGGTTTTTTTGTGCCTGCGATTCAGACTGTTCACCCTGTAGGTGAACAGGGGTGTAC
This sequence comes from Serratia sp. DFXYC6, assembly GCF_057196085.1. Lineage (NCBI taxonomy): Bacteria > Pseudomonadati > Pseudomonadota > Gammaproteobacteria > Enterobacterales > Yersiniaceae > Serratia > Serratia sp. DFXYC6. Next base: position 138,375 of record NZ_JBXUNV010000005.1, read on the forward strand.
ACCGAGAAGGTAGCCATACACCATTCAATGCATTGAAATAAAAGGGTAAAATCAAAAGGTGTATAGGGTGAACAGTTTTGCGATAAATCTTTTTTGTAAGTGGAGTAAGCGCCGGTATTGGCTGTAATTTAAACAACTCTGAATGTAGCGGTAACAAGTATGTATATATGTGTGTATAATATGAAATGGTGATTCATAATTATTTTATTTAAAACAGTATGTTGTGTTGATTTTGATACTCCTGTGATCTTCCGCCAATCAATATCTCCCAACCTCCTCTGTGATTGTCGGCTCCGGTAGAGTGAGTTTGCTTCTTTCGCTTTGTGTTAGTGCAGCTTGCGTGGGTAGAAGAAACGTTCATGAAGAAGGACTATGAGGCAGTAAGCCGTTGACGTAAAAACCGCTTACGCGGCCTTTTTATTTCTGAGAAACAGGGCAAGCAGATACAGGGCGCCCAGCGGCAGGGCCATGACATAACAGAATGCATAATACAGGATCAGCACGCCATTTTTGCCTATGGTATCGGCGAACAGTCCGCGGTGCCAAAATTCTTCACTCGTGAACTGCAGGGCGGCCGTTTCAGTGCCTTTTTTAGCACAGGGATACAGTAAAAAGCTCAGGATGGAGAGGATCAACGAAAGTGCGATATTCACCATGTCCTGGAAAGAATAGATGTAATAAAGCGCGATAAAAAAGTAAGTCACGCCCCACGCCTGACTTTTCCAATAATACACTTTGGTCATTTTCGCCTCCCTGCGCATGAGTTCCTTTCTGTTTCGTGCTTGGCGAAATGGAACATCGATGCCATTGCCCGCGCCGCTCGGTTTACCCAAGACGTCTGAGTATGCGCAGGGCTTCGGCAAAATGCCATATTACCGGCTTATCTGGCAGGCGTATTTGGGTTCTGCCGCGAGCGTCTCTTCTCCCCAACCCCTAACCCCCTCACTCCCTCTGCAAAAAGAACTGCTTGATGGTCTGCCGCAGCCAGCGATGCGCCGGATCGCGATCCAGGCGCGGGTGCCAGGCCTGCACGATAAACACCGATTCCAGCTCGAGCGGTAGCTCGATCTCCGCCAACGGCAGGTGGATGTTGCTCACCCCCTGCAGTACGTGGCGCGGCAGCGGCAGGATAAAGTCCGATTTCATGGTCAGCATCATCGCCGAATGGAAGCCCGGCAGGGTCAGGGCGACGTTGCGCTGCAGGCCGAGATCGCGCAGCGCGTCGTCGATCGGCCCCTGCGTGCGCCCACGGCGGGAGACGCTGATATGCGGGTAATGAGTCAGGGTTTCGGGCGTTACCCGGCCGATGATTGGGTGCCCAGGGCGCACCAGCGCCTGAAAGGTGCTGGTGAACAGGCTCTGCGTCTTGATTTCCGGGTGCCAGTCGCGCGAGGAACCGATCACCAGATCCACCTTGCCGCTGCGCAGCGCGTCATCCTCGCCGTCGCTTTCAGCGATAAACTTCAGGCCGCTTAACGGCGCCATGTCCCGCAGCGTCTCCAGCAAGCCGCCCGCCAGCGCGCCGATAAAAATGTCGTTGGCGCGAATGGTGAAGGTTCGGGTCAGCTTGCCGGGTTCGAACGCATCATTCGGTGCGATCAGCGCGGCGGCCTGCTCGATGATCTCGCCGAGCTGGCGTTTCAACTCCAGCGCGCGCGGCGTCGGCACCAGATGCTTGCCGGCCCTGACCATGATCGGATCGTCGAACTGCCGGCGGATGCGCCCCAGAATGCGGCTCATCGCCGGCGCGCTCAGATTCATCTTCTCGGCGGCGCCGCTCACGCTCCCTTCTTCCAGCAGCAGATTCAGCGCATAGATCAGGTTGAAATCAATTTTTTGCGGCATGGCCTCTCCGGTGGTGGTGCGTTCAATGGATTGCGTTTTGTGCAATTAGTTAATTACATCATTTCATTTTAAACAATCGAAATAAGTCCGGATACTGCCCACGACAACAAAGATTGAGGCTGAAACAGCAGGAGTGGGGAATGGTTGAGGTGTCTGTTACGCCGCACCACAAAAATCGGTGGCTCGCCAGCGCCGGCGAAATCAACGGCCGCACCTGGCTGGGATTGTTCGGCGTGTTTTTGGCGGTGATGGCCAGCGGCGTGGGGGAAAACGCCAGCAAGTTCGCGCTGGCGGATATACAGGGCGGCATGCTGCTGAGTTTCGATGCCGGCAGTTGGCTGACCACCTGTTACGTTACCGGCTTTGTGATCGGTTCCGGGTTCACCCCCTGTTTTTGGCCGACCTTTTCGTTGCGCCGGGTGGCGTTGACGATGTGCGGCATTTACCTGGCCGGCGGGCTGCTGACGCCCTGGTTGGGAGAACAGTATGGCGTGTTGCTGGCGGTGCGCAGCCTGCAGGGCTTCGCCGGCGGCGCGTTGCCGCCGATGCTGATGACGGTGGTGCTGCGTTTTATGCCGCCGCTGATCAAGGTGTTGGGGCTGGGCGCCTACGGCTGGGTCTCGGCCTGGAGCGCTACGCTGGGCGCCACCGCCGCCGCTTTCGCCTTTCACTGGGGTTGGAGTGGGTACTTCTACTGGAACCTGCCGCTGATGGCGATTGCCGCTGTGTGTATCGGCTACGGTCTGCCGCAGGATCCTCTGCGGCTGGAGCGCCTGCGGCAGTTCAACTGGCGCGGCCTGCTGCTCGGCGGCATGGCGCTCGGCATGCTGACGGTGGGCATTTCACAGGGGGAGCGGCTCGACTGGCTGAACTCGCCGCTGATCTACGTTTTATTATTGGGCGGCGGCGGATTATTGGCGTTATTTCTGATTAACGAATGGTATCACCCGCTGCCTTTTTTTAATTTGCAGCTATTAAGCAAAAGGAATTTGTCTTTCTCCTTAATTACGCTGGGTGGCGTGCTGTTAATTATGGTGTCGCTGGTCAATATTACGTCGGGATATTTATCCGCGATTCAGGGCTATCGTCAGGAACAAACTTCCGACTTAATGCTGTGGGTGGCGTTGCCGCAATTAATTACGCTGCCGATTGTCGCCATTATTTGCAATACGCCGCGGGTGGATTGCCGCTGGGTACTGGCGATCAGCCTGCTGTTGATGGCCACCGCCTGCGTGCTGGCCGCCCAGCTGACGCCGGAATGGAACGGCGAGACGTTTCGCGTTATCGCGCTGTTGCAGGCGGTCGCGCAACCGATGGCGATCATCCCCCTGCTGATGCAGGCGACCGGTGGGCTGTTGCCGACCGACGGGCCGTTTGCGGCGGCCTGGTTTAACGCGGTGAAGGGCTTCGCCGCCACCGCGGCCGGCGGCGCCATCGCGCTGCTCAGCCGACAGCGAGGGGACTATCACGCCGGCACGATCGCCGACGGTTTTGGCTCGGCCTACAGCAGCGCATCGGGGTCGGCGGAGCAGCTGGCGCAGCTTGCCGCCCGGCAGGGCCACGTGCTGGCCAGCGCCGATCTTTATCTGTTGGTTGCCGGCCTGGCGTTATTACTGACCGCGCTGATTTTAGTTATGCCGACCCGTATTTATCCGCCGCGTTCGGTCGCCGCCTGACATTTTATCATCAGAAATAAATATTAAGTGGAGTCACTTTTATGGCTAACAAAAAAGTCGCCGTCGCCGTATTGGCGGTTACCGTCATTACGCTGGGGTTATTAATGAATAAGTTTTTTATTAAAGAGACACAGCAGAATACCAACGACGCCTATATTCGCGCCGATATCTCGCGTATTTCTCCGCAGATTGCCGGTGAAATTGCGCAGGTATTGGTCAGGGACAACCAGTGGGTTAAACAGGGGGAGTTGCTGGCGGTGATCGATCCGCGTGAATTCAACGTTGCCCTTGCGCAGGCGACGGCGCAGGAGCAATCCGCCCGCGCCCGGCAGGACGACGCCAGGGCCAACCTCACCCGGCAGAGCGCGCTGATCGCCGCCGCGCTGGCGGAGCGGCAGGCGGCGCAGGCGGAGCTGGCGTTTGCGCGTCAGGAGCAGAACCGCTACCAGAGAATGGCCAGCAGCGGCGCGGGGTCGCAGCAGGCGGCGCAGCAGGCGACAACGCGGGTGCACACGCTTTCCGCCAATGTGGCGCAGGCGGAGGCGACGCTCAAAGCGGCGCGAAACATGGAGCAGGTGCTGCAGGCCAAGCTGGCGGACAGCGATGCCGAGCTGATGCTGGCGCAGGCCAAGAAAGCGATGGCCGAACTGAACCTGTCTTACACCCGCATCACCGCGCCGATCGGCGGCGTGATCGGCAAGAAAAGTCTGCGGGTCGGGGAGTTCGTCAAACCGGGCGATGCGCTGCTGGCCATCGTGCCGCAGGACAAGCTGTACATCATCGCCAACTACCAGGAAACCCAGTTGGAAAACATTGCGCACGGGCAGTCGGTAGACATCCATATCGATACCTTTCCCGGCCAAACGCTGAAAGGGCAGGTGGACAGCATCGCACCGGCTTCCGGCGTCAGCTTCGCGGCCGTGGCGCCGGAGAACGCCACCGGCAACTTCACCAAGATCGTGCAGCGCATCCCGGTGAAAATTGTATTTGATATCAACAAAGAGCATGCCGCCTTGTTGAGCGCCCTGCGCGTCGGCATGTCTGCGGACGTCAGCATCAATACGCTGGACGGAGGCCTGCAATGAACAGAGCCGTGATCCCGCTGCTGTTGATGGCGCTGAGCGGCTGCCGGGCGGTAGGGCCGGACTACGCTCGGCCGCAGAGTGCGCTGCCCGAGAGCTGGGGTGAGCAGGCCGGCGGCGGGGCATTGCCGGTGGTCTGGTGGTCGATATTCAACGATGCGCCGCTGTCGCAGCTGGTGCAGCGCGTGGCGGCCGGTAACCTGGATCTGCAGCTCGCCACGGCGCGCCTGCAACAGAGCCGCGCCCTGCTGGGGGGGACGGAGGCGGCGCTGATGCCGGATCTGAGCCTGGATGGCGCCTATCAGCGCCAGCGAGCTACCTCGGTGGGCAGCATGGATCCGTCCGGCAACGGCGGAGAGGCGGATTACAACCTCTGGCGCGGCGGCTTCAGCGCCGCCTGGGAGCTGGACATGTGGGGCAAGCTGCGCCGCGCCTCGGAAAGCGCGCGCGCCGGCTTCGCCGCTTCGCAGGAGAATCGGCGCGCGCTGCTGACGTCGGTGACGGCGGAGGTGGCGAGCGACTATCTGCGCCTGCGCGCCACGCAGCAGCAGCTGGCGGTGGCGCAGGAAAACCGTGCTACGGCGCTGCGTACGCTGCAGCTGACGCAAAGCCGCTATCAAAGCGGCGCGGGCAACGAACTGGATATCGATCAGGCGCAGGTGCAATTGGCGCAGGTGGATGCCCTGCTGCCGACGTTGGCCGACCGGCAAGAACGGCTGATTAACGCCATCGGCCTGTTGTTGGGCGAGCGGCCGGGCGCGCTGCACGCGATGCTGTCGCCGCCGGGGCCGCTGCCGACGCTGGCGCGCGCGGTGCCGATGGGGGTGCCGTCGGATCTGGCGCTGCGCAGGCCGGATATTCGCGAAGCGGCGGAGCGTTTGCATCAGGCGACCGCCGAGATCGGCGTCGCCACCGCCGACTACTACCCGCGCATCACGCTGACCGGCAACGCGGGCTACCAGGCATTGGCCTTGTCGGATATGGGCAGTTGGTCCACGCATACCTTCGCCATCGGCCCCGTTTTGTATCTGCCGTTGTTCGACGGAGGGAAAATCACCCAGCGGGTGCGCCTGAGCGAATATCGCCAGCAGGAAATGGCCATCGCCTACCAGCAAACGGTGCTGCGCGCCTGGCACGAGATCGACGACGCGCTTTCCGGCTATCGCGCCCAACAGCGCCGCCAGACGCACCTGGCCGAGGCGCTGGCCGCCAACCGGCACGCGTTTGCGCTGGCGCGCGACAGCTATCTGAACGGCGCCAGCGATTTTATCCACGTTCTGAGCACGCAGCGCGCGCTGCTGGATCTGCAGTCCGCGCAAATTGTTTCAGAGGAGGAGACGGCGATCGCCGTGGTGAATATCTATCGAGCGCTGGGCGGCGGCTGGGAACTCACCTACCCGTCTGCGGCGCCACAGGAGAAGGCTGATGCACAACACGCTGAATAAGATTGTCGACGAGATGCTGGAAAGGGACACCCGCCGCAAACGGGAGGCCCGGGTGAGCGCCGTGCGGCAAGTCACCGCTCGGATCAGGCGCATCACGTTGAGCGGCGACGATGTGGATAAGTTTATCGCCGATCCGCGCGCGCAGGAGCCGGCCAGCTGGGTCAAGGTGTTCTTCCCGTGGCGCGATACGCTGGCCGGGCGGGCCTACACCCTGAGCGGCATCGACAAACTCGCTCGCACCTTCGATATCGACATGGTGCTGCACGGCGAAGGTCCGGCGTCGAACTGGGCGCGCGACGCGATGCCGGGCGACAAGCTGGGGTTCGCCGGCCCTTGCTCCGGCGGCTTTCGGCTGTTGCCGCAAACTCGCTGGCTGCTGTTGCTGGGTGATGAGACCGCGCTGCCCGCCATGCGCACCATTCTCGCCTCGCTCTCCGCCCCGTTGCCGGTGCTGTGGTTCGCCGAGGTGGGCGATGCGCAGGAGATCCAGGACGTCGATTGCTCCTTTTTGCAGGTGAACAGCTGGCAAATCCGCACCCGACATTTCGACAGCGTGATGAACAGCCCGCTGGTGCAGGCCGTCAGCCATTGCGAGCTGCCGGCCGGCGAAGGGCAGGTGTGGTTGGCCTGCGAGCACCAGGTCGCCGCCTATCTGAAGGCGCGTTTTATCAACGAAATGGGCATTTCCCGCGCCGCCTTGTTTGCCAAAGGTTATTGGAAAAAGGGCGAAGCCAATTTCAAGGGCGCGATTTAACTCGGGCGAGTGAGGATGGTTATGATTGAGAGAGTGTTATTGGCGGTGGACTGCTTTGAACACAGCGGCAACGCCCTGGAATTTATGGCGCGCCTGCAAGGCAGCATCGGCGGCGTGATTGTGCTGACGGTGGTGGACAATGCCTTCACGCTCAGCCGCAGCGGCCTGCGTTTCGACAGCGATGAGCGCGAGGAGTATCCCGCCGCCCAACGGGAAGAAGCGCTGGCGGAAAAGCAGGTCGGGCAGGTGACGCGGGCGCTGAAACAGCAGGGCTTCAATGCCCAGGGCTTGCTGGCCGCGGGCTCGCCCATCGAGGTGATCCCGGAACAGATGGCGCTGTTCAACTGCGATCTGTTGATCATCTCGCACCGCCACCTGTCTTCGTTGGGGCGCTGGCTGAACGCTTCCGTCACGCGTGGCCTGCTGGATGAGATCGGTCAACCGGTATTGGTGATCCCGCGCTAAGCTATGGGTAAGGGCAGCCGCATGCGGCTGCGCGCGTTCGGCGACGAAGGCCGCACATACCGGAGGTCAACATGCGAAGTCTGGAAGATCACCTTGCCGCTTATGCCGCCTATCACCGCGATGCGCGCAATATCGCCACGCATTTTATCGGTATCCCCCTGATCGTCATCAGCCTGCTGGCGCTGCTCTCCCGGCCGGCGTGGGGCGCGGAAGGGCTGCCGTTTTCGCCGGCCTGCGCGGCGGTTATCGTCTCGGCGCTCTATTACCTGCGGCTGCACCTGCGCCTTGGCATCATGATGCTGGCGTTGCTGCTGCTGTGCCTCGTGTTCGGCGCCTGGGTGGCGTCGCTGTCGACGGCGGCGTGGTTGAGCGTCGGCATCGGCGGCTTCGTCATCGGCTGGCTGTTTCAGTTTGTCGGGCATTTCTGGGAGGGGCGAAAACCGGCGTTTATGGACGACGTGACGGGCCTTATCATCGGCCCGCTGTTCGTGCTGGCGGAAGCCTGCTTCCTGGCCGGCGGGCTGCGCGAACTGCAGCGGAACATCGAACTGCGCGCGGGCAAAGTGCGCAGCGGGAGGGGATGAGGTGGCGTTGATTCCCACGGTGACGGCATTTCCGCTGCAGCAGGCTTTTATCCCGCTGCTGGAGGCGCTGACGGCGGGGCTGCCGCGCCAATTCCCGGCGCTCATCCACAGCATTTACCTCTACGGCAGCGTCGCGCGCGGCGAAGCTCTTCCCGGCGTGTCCGATCTGGACATCACGCTGTTGCTCATCAAGCCGGCCGATAGCGGGGCGTTGCAGCGCCTTGAAGCGTGGCGGCAAGCCTTTCAGCTGGAGCAGCGGATCGTGAGCAAGGTCGACTTTGACATCGGCAGCGTTGATGAAGCGTTGGCGCCGGAGCATCACGATTCCTGGGGATTTTGGCTGAAGCATCACTGCCGATGCCTGTGGGGCGAAGACGTGTCCGCCGCTTTTTCGCTGTTTCGTCCCGATCGGCGCATCGCGCTGGCGGTCAATGCTGATTTACGGCCCGCGTTGGCGCGTTATCGGGAGCAACTGCTGCAGGCAAGGACGGTATCGGATGAGAGGCGCTTAAAGCGCGAAGCGGCCAGAAAGCTGATCCGCGCCACCAATATGTTGCGCGCCGAGGGGAGCCCGTTCTGGCCGATAACGCTAACCGACTATGCCGATCAGCTGTTGGCGCTTTATGCAGAGCAGCGCGATGAAATGGACTATTGGTTAGCGCACGCGGCAGGGGAGGCGAATGACGCGGATTTTAGCGACAGAATGATGCAATTTCTTGACTGGATCGAAGCACAGAAAAAAATAACGCCGGCTTGAGCCGGCGTTGTCGGCGAGCGTTACCCGATCGCCGGGTAATCGGTGTAGCCTTCCCGGCTGCCGCCGAAAAATTTCTCTTTAATGGGCGCATTCAGCGCCAGCCCGTGTTGCAGGCGGTGAGGCAGATCCGGGTTGGCGATGAACGGGCGGCCGAAGCCGATCAGATCCGCCCAGCCTTTGGCCAGCGCTTCTTCAGCGCGTTCACGCGTGTATTTGCCCGAGTAAATCAGCGTGCCGCGGAAAATCAGGCGCAGTGATTCTTTGAACGCCGCCGGCATCACCGGGGCGTCATCCCAGTCCGCTTCGGCGATGTGAATGTAAGCGGCGCCGATATCGTTCAGCACGCTGGCCGCCGCCAGATAGGTGGCTTCCGGGGTATCGTCCTGCGAGCCCATCAGGGTGGTCAGCGGCGCCAGGCGCACGCCCAGTTTCTCTTTGCCGATGGCGTCCGCTACCGCCTGCGCCACTTCCCGCAGGAAACGCAGGCGATTTTGCAGTGAACCGCCGTATTCGTCGTCGCGCTGGTTTTCCCGCGAGTCGATAAACTGATTGATCAGATAGCCATTCGCGCCGTGCAGCTCTACGCCATCGAAACCGGCGGCGATGGCGTTGCGGGCCGCCTGAGCGTAGTCATTGACGATCGCCGGAATTTCTTCCCGCGTTAAGGCGCGCGGTGCGGAGTGTTGCACCATTTCACCCACGCCATGTTCCGGCCCGCGGCCTTCGACATCCACAAATACCTTGACCCCATCGGCCTGGATAGCGGAGGAGGAGACCGGCGCGGCGTGGCCAGGCTGTAGAATGGTATGCGACACGCGGCCGACGTGCCAAAGCTGCGCGAAGATCTTGCCGCCGGCCTGATGTACGGCGTCGGTGACTTTTTTCCAACCGGCGATGTGTTCCGGGGTGTAAATGCCGGGCGTCCAGGCATAACCCTGGCCTTGCTGGCTAATCTGCGTGCCTTCGCTGACGATCAGCCCGGCGCTGGCGCGCTGGGCATAATATTCAGCCATCATGTCGGTGGCGACGTCGCCGGCGCCGGCCCGAGAGCGGGTCATGGGCGGCATGACGATGCGATTGTTCAGCGATAAACCGTTTAAAGAATACGAGTCAAAAAGCATGGCGCTTCCCTCTGTGTGAATGGGGCCGTAGGGCATTGATGTTTTACTGAGGCCATTATATTTCGTCGTTTAATTCTAAAAACGCGCACAATAACAAAACACTTTTGCTCTGTGTTCAATAGTTGCGGTGGCCGCCGGCTTGCCGCAGGTGGCGGGAATGAACCCGATGTGCGCTCGGGCGACGGCGGCTATTGCCTGTCGGCGCGTGGTTGGGATAGAGTCGGCTGCTGTTTTTCCCCACGATTTTTAACAAAATCGCAAAAGTCTTTTAGCCTCCCGCCTGCTTATCTTTGGTGTGATCAATGTCATACTTTTGGCATCTTAACTTTCCCGCGCTTCGGCAGCGGTTAACCGGAGTTGTTGAATGAAAATTAACTTTCCCTTATTAGCCCTGGCGGTGGGGGCGTTCGGCATCGGCACGACCGAGTTTTCCCCGATGGGGTTGCTGCCGACCATCGCCAAAGGGGTGGACGTCTCCATCCCGATGGCCGGCATGTTGATCAGCGCCTACGCCGTCGGCGTGATGGTCGGCGCACCGCTGATGACGTTGCTGCTTTCTCACCGGGCACGCAGAAGCGCGCTGATCTTCCTGATGGCGATCTTTACTCTGGGTAACGTGCTGTCGGCCGTTGCGCCTGACTACACCACCCTGATGCTGTCGCGCATCATCACCAGCCTGAACCACGGCGCGTTCTTTGGCCTCGGATCGGTGGTGGCCGCCAGCGTGGTGCCGAAGGAGAAACAGGCCAGCGCCGTGGCGACCATGTTTATGGGCCTGACCATCGCCAATATCGGCGGGGTGCCCGCCGCGACCTGGCTGGGTGAAACCATCGGCTGGCGCATGTCGTTCCTGGCGACGGCCGGGCTGGGCGTGATCGCCATGCTGGGGCTGTGGTTCTCGTTGCCGCAAGGCAGCGCCGGCGCGCGTCCGGATGTGAAACGCGAGCTGTCGGTATTGGTGCGCCCTCAGGTGCTGTCCGCCTTGCTGACGACCGTGCTGGGCGCGGGCGCGATGTTCACGCTCTATACCTATATCTCGCCGGTGTTGCAGCACATCACCGATGCGACACCGCTGTTCGTGACGTCCATGCTGGTGTTGATCGGCGTCGGTTTCTCCATCGGCAACTACCTCGGCGGCAAGTTCGCCGACCGCTCCGAAAGCGCGACGCTGAAAGGCTTCCTGTTGCTGCTGGTGGTCATTATGCTGGTGATCCCGTTCCTGGCGCGCAGTGAAATCGGCGCTGCAGTCAGCATGGTGATTTGGGGCGCGGCGACCTTTGCCGTGGTGCCGCCGCTGCAGATGCGCGTGATGCGTGTCGCCAGTGAAGCGCCGGGGCTGTCGTCTTCGGTCAATATCGGTGCCTTTAACCTGGGCAATGCGCTGGGCGCCGCCGCCGGTGGCGCGGTAGTCTCCGCCGGGCTGGGATACAGCTTCGTGCCGGTGATGGGGGCGATTATTGCCGGATTGGCGCTGCTGCTGGTGCTGTTCACCCACCGTCAGGCCGAAAAAGTGGCCTACGCCAACGGTTAAAACGACAGCGTGCGGCGGGGTTCCCCGCCGCGCTCACTCAAAGCCGAGCAGGCTGAACGCATCGTCCTGCGGGGCGTAGCCGAGCAGGCGACGGGTCTCTTCCAGCGATAAACGCGTGTAGCGGTTATTGGAAACCCCGTGCACCACCGCATATTGCACCCCGTCGACACGAATGCAGCGCTCCAGCAGATCGGCGGCATCGCGATGGCTGAGAAACGCGCTCATGTCGCGGGCGCTGAGCCGATCGCCCGGGCTGAGGGTGGTGAAGTTGGCGATGCGCACCGACAGGGCGGAAAGCCCTTCCTGATGGGCGAAGTAGGCGGCGATGCCTTCGCCGAACGCCTTGCTGGCGCCGTACAGGTTTTTCGGTTTCGGCGCGTCATCCGGGCGGATTTGGTAATCGAGCGGATAGCCTTCCACCGCCTGTGCGCTGCTGGCGAACACCACCCGGCGGCAGCCGGCGTCTTTCGCCGCGCGGAAAATATTGAAGGTGCCGAGAATGTTGTTGTCCATCAACGAACCGCAAAAGTCGGCATCGGGGGAGGGATCGGCGGCCAGGTGCAACACGGTGTCGATATTGGCGCAGGCCGCGCGGCAGGCGTCGAGATCGGCGATGTTGAAGCTGATGACTTCGTCGCCGGGCTGCAGATCGTGCAGCAGGCTGACATCCCTTTCCGCCAGCCGCAGCGCGTAGCGATCGCCCATCGCCTGGCGAAACGCCGTGGCTACCCGGCCGCCGGCGCCGGTGATCAGAATCCGTCCCAACTCAGTCCGCAACGTCATGGTCGCTGTCATCCTTACAATCGATTACGCGTTGACCAGTAATAATCGCCCGCGTGACTTTTGTCCAGTCGTTTTAATTAGTCATTCTGATGTTTCTTTCACCATTATCAATTGCACATGGTGATTTTTGCGCAGGTGAATATCGTGGAATGTTAACGATGCGCAATCAAGTTTGGCGATCTATTTGCCTTATGGATTGCCGATTTCGACCAAAAAAGCGGGGATTGACAGTGGATGGACGAGCGCTTTGCTTTCGCCTGACCGTGAATTATTAGGTTAGTTAATCTTATGTTTTTGCCTGAGGCGGGCGATATTCCGCCCCCTCTCTATTCCGCCTGCGCGATATATCACTGCTGTGCTGAAGCCGATAGAGGGCGACAGGCCTTATTTGATACCTCAGGTCGGTTTTGCCCGCCCGATCACAGTTCGGCAATTTGCCGACGCAAAGGCTTGCCCCGGCAAAATCCGCGGTGTTAACGTCATAACTCAACCGATTTAGGGTTGTTACTGCTACGGCAGGCAAAACCTAAACCTCGCGTTTCTGTTCCCCGATGGGGCAGAGGCCGCGAGGTTTAGGTTTTTTTTTGCGCCGAATTTTGCCTCAGCGCCAGGCCAGCGTGGGGCGGGGAGCGGCAGAACGCGAAGTCTAAGGATAACTGTATGAAATATGACACATTAGCCAGTGAGATTTTGGCCGGCGTCGGTGGCCGCGACAATGTGAAAAGCCTGGTGCATTGCGCTACCCGCCTGCGTTTCAAGCTGCGCGACGACAATCGCGCCAACGCGGCAGCACTGAAGAAAAACCCCGGCGTCATCATGGTGGTGGAGAGCGGCGGCCAGTTCCAGGTGGTGGTGGGCAACCATGTGGCGGAAGTGTTCGACGCGGTTAACCGCGTTGGCGGATTGGCCGAAGGCGCGCCGAGCGACGACGCGGGCGGCAAAAAAGACAACTTGCTCAGCCGCTTTATCGATCTGGTGTCCGGCATTTTTACCCCGCTGCTTGGGGTGATGGCCGCTTCGGGGATCCTGAAAGGCTTCCTGGCGCTGAGCCTGGCCTGTGGCTGGCTGCTGGAGAGCGGCGGCACCTTCAAAATGCTGTTCGCCGCCAGCGACGCGCTGTTCTACTTCTTCCCGATCATGCTCGGCTACACCGCCGGGAAAAAATTCGGCGGCAACCCCTTCGTCACCATGGCGATCGGCGGCGCGTTGACGCATCCGCTGATGATGGCGGCCTTCGAAGCGGCGCAGCAGCCGGGCGCGGTGCGCGAGTATTTCTTCGGCATTCCGCTGACCTTCATCAACTACAGCTCGTCGGTGATCCCGATCATCTTTGCGGCCTGGGTGTCCTGCCGCCTGGAGCCGCTGTTTAACCGGGTGATCCACAGTGCGCTGCGCAATTTCATCACGCCGCTGCTGTGCCTGGCGATCACCGTGCCGTTGACCTTCCTGCTGATCGGCCCGGCGGCAACCTGGCTCAGCCACCTGCTGGCCAACGGCTATCAGAGCATTTACGCCTTTAACCCGATCATCGCCGGCGCCTTTATGGGGGCGATGTGGCAGGTGTGCGTGATCTTCGGCCTGCATTGGGGATTGGTGCCGTTGATGATCAACAACCTGAGCGTGCTGGGGCGCGACACCATGGTGCCGCTGCTGTTGCCGGCGGTGATGGGGCAGGTCGGCGCCACGCTGGGCGTGATGCTGCGCACTCGCGACGCCAAACTGCGGGCGCTGTCCGCTTCGGCCATCGGCGCCGGGATTTTCGGCATCACCGAGCCGGCGGTGTATGGCGTCACGCTGCCGAACAAACGCCCATTCATCTTCGGCTGCATCGGCGGCGCGCTGGGCGGCGCGGTGATCGGCTACTTCCATACTTCGGTTTACTCGTTCGGCCTGGTGAGCGTGTTCACCTTCGCGCAGATCATCCCCGGCGGCGGCATCGACGCCACGGTATGGGGCGCGATCGGCGGCACCCTGCTGTCGTTCGTGTTCGCCGCGCTGGCCAGCTATCTGTTCGGCGTCGCGCCGGCGGAAGAGGCCGCCGCACAGCCTGAAGCCGCCGCGCCGCTCAACCGCAAACAGGCGATTCTCAGCCCGATCGCCGGCGACATCGTGCCGCTGGATCAGGTGAACGACGCGACTTTCGCCAGTGGCCTGCTGGGGAAAGGCGTGGCGATCGCGCCGCAGCAGGGGCGCGTGGTGGCGCCGGTGAGCGGCAGCGTGGCGTCGCTGTTCAAAACGAAACACGCCATCGGCATCGAATCGGACGACGGCGCGGAGATTCTTATTCACGTCGGCATCGATACCGTGAAGCTGGACGGGGCGCATTTCACCGCCCACGTGCGGGAAGGCGAGCGGGTCGCCCCGGGCGATCTGCTGATCGAGTTCGACCAGGCGGCGATCCATGCCGCCGGCTATGACACCACCACGCCGATCATCATCAGCAACAGCGATGATTACGTGGACGTGTTGACCAGCGGCCTGTCTCCGGTGCAGGAACAGGCGCCGCTGCTGACTTTATTACGCTAATTGAGGAGCAAGCGATGAACGGCAAGTTTCCGCAACATTTTCTGTGGGGCGGCGCGGTAGCGGCGAACCAGGTTGAAGGCGCGTATCAGGCCGACGGCAAGGGGCTGTCGACTTCCGATCTGCAGCCGCAGGGCATCTTCGGCGCCATCACGCCGCGCGCGGCGGGCGACAGCGGCATCAAGGACGTGGCGATCGATTTCTATCATCGCTATCCGGAAGACATCGCGCTGTTCGCCGAGATGGGCTTCAAATGCCTGCGCACCTCGATCGCCTGGACGCGCATTTTCCCGCAGGGCGATGAAGAGACCCCGAACGAAGCCGGGCTGGCGTTTTACGATCGGCTGTTCGATGAGATGGCGAAATACAGCATTCAGCCGCTGATCACGCTGTCGCACTATGAGATGCCTTACGGCCTGGTGAAACGCTACGGCGGCTGGGGCGATCGGCGCACCATCGACTTCTTCGAGCGCTACGCGCGCACGGTGTTCGAACGTTACAAGCACAAGGTCAAACACTGGCTGACCTTCAACGAGATCAACATGTCGCTGCACGCGCCTTTCACCGGCGTCGGTCTGCCGCCGGAGAGCGACAAGAGCGCCATCTATCAGGCGATCCACCATCAGCTGGTGGCCAGCGCCAAAGCGGTGAAGGCCTGTCACGAGATCGTGCCGGAGGGCAAAATCGGCAACATGCTGTTGGGCGGCATTCTGTATCCGCTGAGCTGCAAGCCGGAAGATCTGCTGGAAACCCAGCGGCAAAACCGCGACTGGCTGTTCTTCGGCGACGTGCAGGCACGCGGCTATTACCCGGCCTATATGCAGCGCTTCTTCCGTGAAAACGGCATTCAGGTGGCGATCACCGAGGAAGATCGGCGAACGCTGCGTGAAACCATCGATTTCATCTCGTTCAGCTACTACATGAGCGGCTGCGTCACCGCCGACCCGGAGCAGTATGAGACGGCGCGCGGCAACATTCTCGATATGGTGCCGAACCCGCATCTGGCCAGCTCGGAGTGGGGATGGCAAATCGACCCGATCGGGCTGCGCTACCTGCTCAACGTGCTGTACGACCGCTATCAGAAACCGCTGTTCATCGTCGAAAATGGGCTGGGCGCCAAAGACCGCGTCGAGGCCGACGGCAGCATCAACGACGACTACCGCATCAACTACCTCAATGATCATCTGGTGCAGGTGGCGGAAGCGATCGACGACGGCGTCGAGGTGATGGGCTACACCAGCTGGGGACCGATCGATCTGGTCAGCGCTTCGAAGGCCGAAATGTCGAAGCGCTACGGCTTCATTCACGTCGACAGGGACGATGCCGGCAACGGTAGCCTCGAGCGCCGCCGTAAGAAGAGTTTCTACTGGTACCGCGATGTGATCCACAGCAACGGCGCCAGCCTGAAAGACCGACGCTAACCCTTCAGCCCGGCGGCAAGCGCCGGGCGTTAACCTAACGTTATTCGCTGCTGTTCATGATGGGAAATTCTCTCCCAGGGAATGCTGTTGCCCGCAGTCAGCCGTTATGCGGAGAAATATAATAATGATGAAAAGCTTATTACCTCGTTCCATGACCCTGGCGGCGCTGGCGCTGCTTTGTAGCCAGGCGCAGGCGGAAACGCTGCAAACCGGCAAGGACGTCGAAGCCCCCACCGCCAAATGGGAAGGAGTGGCGCTCGGCTTTGAGCCGCCGCAGCCCGGGCTGTTGGGGGATATGCTGGGGATCAGGCCGATCCTGGAGGATCACGGCTTCCACTATAATCTCGGCTACCTCAGCCAGCTGTCGTATAACGCCGGTGGCGGTTACAACCACGATAAACAGGCGTCGTATATCGACCAGTTTTCGCTGACCTTCAGCCAGGATTTGCAGGCGCTGACCGGCATTCCGGACGCGGCGATCGAAGGCAATATCGTCAACCGCAACCATGACAACAACCTGACCCGCGATCGCCTGCAGGATCCGCGCGTCGGCCTGACCGATCTGTCGCAGGAGAGCTTTGGCGGGCAGTCGATTACCCGGCTGGGTTGGTTGACCTTTAGCCGCTCCTTCCTCGATCGCCGGCTGCAGTGGCGCATCGGCATGATGAACAAGGTGCAGGATTTCGATCAGATCATTCCCTGCGATTTTCAGACGCTGACGCTGTGCGGCGGCAAGTCCGCCAACTCGTTGACCTGGTACAACTGGAACGTGCATTACTGGGGCACGACGCTGCAATACAAACTGACCGACGGCCTGACGCTCAAGGGCGGCGTGATGGAACAGAACCCGAGCGCCCCCAGCCGCAGCCACGCCTGGAGCTGGTCCACCAAGGGCAGCAAAGGCTTCCTGTTGCCGATGGAGCTGGAGCTGAAAACCCACGCCGTCAACCAGCTGCCGGGGGTGTATAACCTGGGCGTGCTGTTCACCAACGCGCGCCAGAGCGATCTTTATGAAGGGGTGTCCGGCGGGCCGGGCGCCAGCGATCCACAGGGCTATCGCAGCCACGATCGCACCTGGTTCCTGTATACCGGTTTCAACCAGCAGGTGACGCGCCATGCGGACGACGTCAACCGCGGTCTGAGCGTGTTTTACAGCCTGGGGCTGGGAGATCAGCGCAGCAACTACCTGCATTGGTCCACCTCGACCGGCATCCGCTATCGCGGGCTGTTCGATGCGCGGCCGGACGACTGGCTGGGGCTCGGCGTCTCGGTGGTGAAGCTGAGCGACCGCTACAAAGACAATCAGCGTTATCTCAACCAGATGAGCGGCATCAGCGATTATCACGATCCGAACTATCGGCCGGTGCCGGGCCACTCGGTGACGGCGGAGCTCTATTATCGCGTTAACGTCACGCCGTGGCTGCAGCTGCAGCCGGGCCTGCAATACTGGCATCACCCGGCGGGCGTCAGCGAGACGCAGGACGCCTGGGTGACGGCGTTGAAAACGGTGGTGACCTTCTGATCAGGCCGCGTCGCTCTCGCGGTAGCGCCGGCGGGCGTGCTCAAACCAGCTGGCCGGCACGTTGTGCGGCGGCTGCTGCAATCTGAGCAGCCCCTGTTCGACGATATGGCTGGCCTGGCGCCACAGCGTCGGGTCGCCTTCGGTCAGCACTTCCAGCAGGCGCTGTTTCTCAATCAGATAGGTTTGGGCGAAGTGGCTGTCGTAGTCCAGCAGCGAGCGGGTGTTGTCGATCAGATCCGCCAGCTTGATGGTTTTGGCCTGCGGTGACGCGCCGGCGCTGTGGCGCCGATCGCGGTTTTTACGCTCGAAGCGGTTGCCGTCCTCGGCGCGGCTGACGTTGGTCAACATTCGCACCAGTTCCGCCACTTTTGGCCCAAAGTGGCTTTCGATATCGCCGAGGGTGGTGGGCGTATCTTCCACCGTGTCATGCAGCCAGGCGGCCGCCAGCATCTCTTCGGTGTGCGGCACGCTGCGCACCAGCTCCATCACCGCCTGTGGGTGGACGATGTACGGATCGTCGGTGTATTTGCGGCGCTGATCGATGGCCGCATGCGCCTTGGTGGCGTAGCGGCGCGCGCGTTCTGCAAGCGTATTCGTCATTTCCTTTCCCTCCGAGCATCCTCTGCATGAAAAAAAGGTAGCATACCTCACAAGAAATAGCTTGCGATTACATCGTGCACTATCTATATTCACAAACATGAAAAGCACCGATACCGCACAACCCAACGCGAAGAACCTGCTGCAGCTCGATCAGCAGCTCTGTTTCGCACTGTACTCCGCCAACCTGGCGCTGCACAAAGTCTACCGCAAGCTGTTGAATCAGCTCGAACTCACCTACCCGCAATACCTGGTGATGATGGTGCTGTGGGAGCGCGATCGGGTGACGGTATCGGATATCGGCGAGCGGCTGTTCCTCGATTCCGCCACGCTGACGCCGCTGCTGAAGCGGCTGGAAACCGCCGGTTTGCTGGTGCGCTATCGCGCCACCACCGACGAGCGGCAGGTGATCATTGCCCTCACCGAAGCCGGCCGCGCGCTGCGTGAGCGGGCGCAATCGGTGCCCGAGGCGGTGATGTGCGCCACCGACTGCAGCCTGGACGAGATCGTCTCGCTCAAACAGCAGTTGGAAAAGCTGCGCGGCAGCCTGATCGATCAGATTTGATCCTCCAGCGCCGGACGCAAGAACGGCAGGGGTGGTCTACACTGGTTAATAAGTGTCAAAAATAAGTAGTGCGCGATTTAATCGCAAAAGATAAATATGTGACCGGCTTTACCTCGTGGAAGCCGTAGTCATCTCGCCAACCAGCAAGAAGGAATGAACGATGTCTATTGAGAAAGTGGTTTACCGCGCTCACGCCACCGCAACCGGCGGCCGCGACGGCCGTGCGACCTCCTCCGACGGCGTGTTGGACGTGAAACTGGGCGTGCCGAAAGAGATGGGCGGCGCCGGCGGCGAAGTCACCAACCCCGAACAGCTGTTCGCCGCCGGTTACTCGGCCTGCTTCCTCGGCGCGTTGAAGTTTGTCGCGGCGAAAGAAAAGGTCAAAATTCCGGCCGAAGCCAAGATCGACGGCACCGTCGGCATCGGTGAAATCCCGAATGGCTTCGGCATCGAAGTGCAGTTGGATATCTCGCTGCCGGGCATCGAGCGCAGCGTGGCGGAAGATCTGGTGAAAAAGGCGCATGTGGTGTGCCCATACTCCAACGCCACCCGTGGAAATATCGATGTAACTCTGAACGTTAAGTAAGATTTTTGCCGATATCTGGAAAAAATGGAGGGTTTATCCCTCCATTTTCTTGCGTGCCCTGTCTGAAAACCGCTCAAAAAAACGGTAAATTTTGTCCGTTTTGTGAGAATTCTCTTGATTATTACCCGCAAAATAACGCTTATTGCCGGTTGGCTGAACCAGAAGCCGCAATCAGTGTCTGACTGAGTCAGAACCGCTACACCGTCCCCGGAGCCACCGCGTTACATGAACAAAGTTAAATCGCTATCACAGCAGAATTTATCGTTATTGTTAGCGATCTATATCGGCATCTTTCTAAACCTGTCCGTTTTCTATCGCCGTTTTGATTCGCTGGCGCACGGCATTCAGGGAATTAAGCTTATTTCGGCGGTGACGGAAGTCATCGCTATCGTCCTGTTTACGTTCTTCATTATGCGGCTGGTATCGCTCGGCGGCCGGCTGTTTTATCGCATCGTCGCCTCGCTGCTGGTGTTGATTTCGGTTGCCGCCAGCTACTACATGACGTTTTTCAATGTGGTGATCGGCTACGGCATCGTGGTGTCGGTGATGACCACCGATATCGATCTGTCGAAAGAGGTGGTTGGCCTGCACTTCGTGCTGTGGATGGTGGCGCTCAGCGCCTTGCCGCTGCTGTTGATCTGGAAAAACAACCTGCGCTATACCCTGATAGAACAGCTGAAAACCCCTGGTCATCGCATCAAGCCGCTGCTGGTATTGCTGGCGGTGGTGGCGCTGGTCTGGCTGCCGCTGCGCATGCTGGACGACGAGCAGAGCGTGCAAGAGAAGCTTTCCAACGTCGATTTGCCGAGCTACGGCGGCGTGGTGGCGCACTCGTATCTGCCGTCCAACTGGCTGTCGGCGCTGGGGCTGTTTGCCTACACCCGCTATGACGAAAGCCAGGATCAGAGCACGATGTTCGATCCGGGCAAACACTTCACCTACGTACCGCCGGCGGACATCGACGACACCTACGTGGTGTTCATCATCGGCGAGACCACGCGCTGGGATCACATGGGCATGCTGGGCTACGAGCGCGATACCACGCCGCGGCTGTCTAAAGAGAAGAATCTGGTGGCGTTCCGCGGCGAGTCGTGCGATACCGCCACCAAGCTGTCGCTGCGCTGCATGTTCGTGCGTGAAGGCGGCACCGAAGACAATCCGCAGCGCACGCTGAAAGAGCAGAACGTGTTCGCGGTGCTGAAGGATCTGGGCTTCTCTTCCGAGCTGTTCGCCATGCAGAGCGAGGTGTGGTTCTACAACAACACCGAGGTGAACAACTATTCGTTCCGCGAGATGATCGCGTCCGAGAAGCGCAACGACGGCAAGGCGGTCGACGATATGCTGCTGGTGGACGAAATGAAGGAGTCGCTGGCGCGCTATCCGAAGGGCAAGCACCTGGTGATCCTGCATACCAAAGGCTCGCACTACCTGTACTCGCAGCGTTATCCGCGCAGCTATGCGCGTTATCAGCCGGAGTGCATGGGGGTGGACGATTCCTGCACCAAGGCGCAGCTGATCAATGCGTTCGACAATACGGTGCTGTATACCGACAGCTTTATCAGTAATGTGATCGACCAGGTGCGGGACAAGAAGGCCATCGTGTTCTATGCCGCCGATCACGGCGAATCGATCGGCGAGAATACGCACCTGCACGGCACGCCGCGCGAAATGGCGCCGCCGGAGCAATTCCGCGTGCCGATGATCGTGTGGGCGTCGGACAAGTTCCTCGAAAACCCGCAGCACCTCAGCGCTTTTGAGCAGCTGCAGGCGCAGCAGCGCATCGGCAAAACGCATCGCCACGTCGAGCTGTTTGACACTATCCTTGGCTGCCTCGGCTACACCTCTCCTGATGGGGGCATCGTGGATAAAAACAACTGGTGCCATCTGCCGCAGGATAAAACGGCGCCTGCCCGCCTGTGATCCCTCCCGCCGGGTGCCTGCCTTGCGCACCCGGTAATTTCACCCAATACATTCTCTTCATCAATTATTCCGGTGTGCGCATACGGTATACTTGCGCACTTCCCCTGCTAACCGGAGATTTCCATGACCCTGCGCGTGGCGTTTATCGACGATCATGACATTGTGCGTTCGGGCTTTGTGCAACTGCTGTCGCTGGAGGCCGATATTCAGGTGGTGGGCGAGTTCAGCAGCGCAGCGCAGGCGCGCGCCGGCCTGCCGGGGCTGGAGGCGGAAATCTGCATTTGCGACATTTCGATGCCGGACGGCAGCGGGCTGGATCTGCTGGCGGACATTCCCTCCGGCATCCGCGTGGTGATGCTGTCGATGCACGATAACCCGGCGCTGGTGGAAATGGCGCTGGAACGCGGCGCCAGCGGCTTTCTCTCCAAGCGCTGCAAGCCGGAAGATCTGATCACCGCGGTGCGCACCGTCGCCGGCGGCGGCGTCTACCTGATGCCGGAAATCGCGCAGCAGCTGGCGCGGGTGAGGGTCGATCCGTTGACCCGCCGCGAGCGCGAGATCGCGCTATTGCTGGCGCAGGGCCAGGAGGTGCGTGAGATCGCCGCCGCCTTGGGGCTGTCGCCGAAAACGGTGCATGTGCACCGCGCCAACCTGTTCGCCAAGCTGGGCATCAACAACAACGTCGAACTGGCCAGACGGATGCTGAACCTGTGACGCAGCGCTTGATCACCCAGCTGGCGCTGTTTTTCATCTACGCCGCCAGCGCGTTTTGCCTGTGGGGCATCGGCACCGCGTTGATCGACCCCCCCTGGCAGGCGCTGCTGCTGTTTCCGTTCGGCCTGCGCATGGGCATTTTGCTGCAGACCCCGTACCGTTTCTGGCCGGGGATCCTGCTGGCTGACCTGCTGCTGATGGCGTTGCTGGCGGATCAGTTCGGCTACGGCCCGGCGCTGTGGGCGTCGGTGGCGGTGCTGGTGTTGACGGTGCTGCTCAGCCTGCTGGCTTCGCCGTGGCTGTTGCGCCATCAGCAGAGCGACAGCGAATGGCGCTGGCCGCTGTTGCAGGGCGCGGTGGTCGCCATCGCCGCCTTGCTGCAGGCGTTGGTCTGGCAGCTGGTGAGCGGCGAAGGCGCCCGCGCGCTGCTGCTCGGCCTGACCGGCGGTTTCACCATCGCGCCAACCTGCCTGCTGTTGTGGCACTATCTGGCGCGCCAAATCTGGGTGCCGCTGGAGCCGGGGCTGATCCACAAGCCGGTGGAGCTGCGTCTGGGCCACCTGGCCAGCTATCTGTTGCTGTTTGCGTTCAGCATCTGGCTGCAGCAGCAGGTTAACGCCGCCGAGCTGCGCCGTTTCGCACCGTTCTGCCTGGCGATCCCCATCGTGTTCATGTCTTATCGCTATGGCTGGCAGGGCGCGCTGTTGGCGACGCTGCTCAACGGCGTGGCGCTGATGGTCAACGAGCCGCCGCAGCCGGAGTCGCACCGCGATCTGCTGCTGTCGCTGCTGGCCCAAAGCCTGACCGGGCTGCTGCTGGGCGCCGGCATTCAGCGCCAGCGCGAACTGAATCAGCAACTGCGGCTGCGGCTGGCGGAGAATCGGCAGCTGGCGCGGGCGCTGGTGACGGCGGAGGAGCAAACCCGGCGCGAGGTGGCGCGCGAGCTGCACGATGAAGTGGGGCAGACCATCACCGTGATCCGCACTCAGGCCAGCATCGTCAAGCGTCTGGCGCCGGAACCGGCGGTGATCGGCTGCGCCGACACCATCGATGCGCTGGCGCTGCGGGTCTACGACGGGGTGCACGATGTGCTGACCCAGCTGTGGCCGGCGGCGCTGAACAACCTGCCGCTGTCGGCGGCGGTGGCGGCGATGCTGCGGGAGTCGCTGCCGCAGGACGCGTCGCTGGTGAGCAGCATGCAGTGGCAGGTGCCCGACGAGCTGCTGGATGAAACGCTGAAAATCACGCTGTATCGGGTGTGTCAGGAAGGGGTGACCAATGTGTGCCGCCACGCCGGCGCCAGTCGCCTGGAGCTGGATGCGCGCCTGCAGCCGCGCAAAGGCGCCGCGCCGCAGATCGCCCTGACCATCCGCGACAACGGCGTGGGCTTCGATGCGGAAAACCATCAGCCGGGGTACGGCCTGCGCGGCATGCAGGAGCGCATCAGCGCCCTCGGCGGCAGCCTGCGGTTCACCGCTGAGCGGGGCGCCTGTTTGAGTGTGATCTTGCCCACAGTTTCACCGGCGCAAACGCAAAACTAGGAAAAACTCCTAACCGCCTCGAGAATCCGGCGTAAGCCCCCTGCGCGCGCGAGGAGCATCATAGCGGCACTTTAATTCAATCCTCTGAGGTTCCACATGTGGTCTTTCCTTAAAAGCCGCCCGGATGCGCCGCAGGTCACCGATCAACGGCAGATCGACGCCAGCTACAAATACTGGCGCATTCAGCTGATGTGCACCATGTACATCGGTTATGCTGCGTTTTATTTCACGCGCAAAAGCTTCAACTTCATCATGCCGGCGATGTTGAGCGATCTGGGCCTGACGATGTCCGACGTCGGCATCCTCGGTACGCTGTTCTACATCACCTACGGCTGCTCGAAATTCATTTCCGGCATGATCAGCGATCGCTCCAACCCGCGTTACTTTATGGGGCTGGGCCTGATCATGACCGGGGTGCTGAATATCTTCTTCGGTCTCAGCTCGTCGTTGATGATGCTGGGCACGCTGTGGATCCTCAACGCCTTCTTCCAGGGCTGGGGTTGGCCGCCGTGCTCCAAAATCCTCACCAGCTGGTATTCGCGCTCTGAGCGCGGCAGCTGGTGGGCGATCTGGAACACCTCGCACAACGTCGGCGGCGCGCTGATCCCGCTGTTGGTCGGCTTTATCTCGCTGCACTTCAGCTGGCGTTACGGCATGATCATTCCCGGCATCATCGGCGTGGTGCTCGGCCTGCTGATGTGCTGGCGCCTGCGTGACAAGCCATCCACCCTGGGGCTGCCGAGCGTCGGCAAATGGCGCAACGACGCCATGGAGCTGGTGCAGGAATCGGAAGGCCAGGGGCTGAGCAACCGCGAGATCATCAAGCGCTACGTGCTGACCAACAAGTACATCTGGCTGCTGGCGGTCTCTTACGTGCTGGTGTATATCGTGCGTACCGCGATCAACGACTGGGGCAATCTCTACCTGACGCAGGAAAAGGGCTATTCGCTGATGACCGCCAACTCGGCTATCTCGCTGTTTGAAGTGGGTGGCTTTATCGGTTCGCTGGTGGCCGGTTGGGGTTCCGACAAGCTGTTCCGCGGCAACCGCGGCCCGATGAACCTGATCTTCGCTATCGGTATCTTTCTGTCGGTGGCGGCGCTGTGGCTGATGCCGGGCGTGACTTACCTGCTGCAGGCCTGCTGTTTCTTCGCCATCGGCTTCTTTATCTTCGGTCCGCAGATGCTGATCGGCATGGCGGCGGCGGAGTGCTCGCACAAGGATGCGGCGGGCGCCGCGACCGGTTTCGTCGGCCTGTTCGCCTACCTGGGCGCGGCGCTGTCCGGCTACCCGATCGCGCGGGTGATGGAGATCTGGCACTGGAACGGCTTCTTCGTGGTGATTTCCATCGCCGCCTGCCTGTCGGCGCTGTTCCTGCTGCCATTCCTGCGCGCGCAGACGCCGGCGCTGAAACCGGCCAACGCCTGAGTAAAATACGCTGCGCAGCCCCCGGCGCAGCGTATTATGGCGCTTTTATCACCACTTGAAATGCAGGGGCAAAAAAGTGATTGACGCCTATAACCGCCAGCAGTAAGATGCGCCCCGCATCGGCGAGTAGCGCAGCTTGGTAGCGCAACTGGTTTGGGACCAGTGGGTCGGAGGTTCGAATCCTCTCTCGCCGACCACCATTCGAAAAACCTGCTTTTAAAGCAGGTTTTTTTTCGCCTGCAGTTTATGAGGATGAGTACCTCCGCAGGAGGTTCGAGCCTCGCGAAGCGAGACAACGTTGCTTTAGCAACGGCCCGCAGGGCGCGCATCAACGATGCGCGTAATCCTCTCTCGCCGACCACCATTCGAAAAACCTGCTTTTAAAGCAGGTTTTTTTTCGTCTGCAGTTTATGAGGATGAGCACCTCCTCCGATACGGTCGGCTTCGCTTTATGGCGTGCGTCAATCCACCGTCCTCGTGAAATATATTTATCCTTTACGCTTAATTAATTCACACTCCTTATTCCCATTGGGCTCTTTTTCTCATATTTAAATAAATTCATGCTTGCCGAATAAAACCCGGTTTATAGCGCTCTTGTTTTCACATTTTTTTTACCTATAGTCTGAATGGACAACGCGGGATATGTTATTCCCGCTGCGTGGAAAATATCGTGATTATTTATTAACGCTAATCTTCGTGGATTATTGCGGGATTTTTTCGCTTCGGCAATGCATCGCGACGATTAACTCTTTTATGTTTATCCTCTCGGAATAAAGGAATCAGTTATGCGCAAATTTAATAAACCGCTGTTGGCGCTGTTGATCGGCAGCACGCTGTGTTCCGCGGCGCAGGCCGCCGCGCCGGGCAAGCCGACCATCGCCTGGGGCAACACCAAGTTCGCCATCGTTGAAGTTGACCAGGCGGCTACCGCTTATAATAGTTTGGTGAAGGTAAAAAATGCCGCCGATGTTGCGGTCTCCTGGAATTTATGGAATGGCGACACCGGTACGACGGCAAAAGTTTTATTAAATGGCAAAGAGGCGTGGAGCGGCCCGTCAACCGGTTCTTCCGGTACGGCGAATTTTAAAGTCAATAAAGGCGGCCGTTATCAAATGCAGGTGGCATTGTGCAATGCCGACGGCTGCAGCGCCAGCGACGCCACCGAAATTGTGGTGGCCGACACCGACGGCAGCCATTTGGCGCCGTTGAAAGAGCCGCTGCTGGAAAAGAATAAACCGTATAAACAGAACTCCGGCAAAGTCGTCGGTTCTTATTTCGTCGAGTGGGGCGTTTACGGGCGCAATTTCACCGTCGACAAGATCCCGGCGCAGAACCTGACCCACCTGCTGTACGGCTTTATCCCGATCTGCGGCGGCAACGGCATCAACGACAGCCTGAAAGAGATCGAAGGCAGCTTCCAGGCGCTGCAGCGCTCCTGCCAGGGCCGCGAGGACTTCAAAGTCTCGATCCACGATCCGTTCGCCGCGTTGCAAAAAGCGCAGAAGGGCGTTACCGCCTGGGATGACCCCTACAAGGGCAACTTCGGCCAGCTGATGGCGCTGAAACAGGCGCATCCTGACCTGAAAATTCTGCCGTCGATCGGCGGTTGGACGCTGTCCGACCCGTTCTTCTTCATGGGCGATAAGGTGAAGCGCGATCGCTTCGTCGGTTCGGTGAAAGAGTTCCTGCAGACCTGGAAGTTCTTCGATGGCGTGGATATCGACTGGGAGTTCCCGGGCGGCAAAGGCGCCAACCCGAACCTGGGCAGCCCGCAGGACGGGGAAACCTATGTGCTGCTGATGAAGGAGCTGCGGGCGATGCTGGATCAGCTGTCGGCGGAAACCGGCCGCAAATATGAACTGACCTCCGCCATCAGCGCCGGCAAGGACAAGATCGACAAGGTGGCTTACAACGTCGCGCAGAACTCGATGGATCACATTTTCCTGATGAGCTACGACTTCTATGGCGCCTTCGATCTGAAGAACCTGGGGCATCAGACCGCGCTGAATGCGCCGGCCTGGAAGCCGGACACCGCTTACACCACGGTGAACGGCGTCAATGCGCTGCTGGCGCAGGGCGTCAATGCGCTGCTGGCGCAGGGCGTCAAGCCGGGCAAAATCGTGGTCGGCACCGCCATGTATGGCCGCGGCTGGACCGGGGTGAACGGCTACCAGAACAACATTCCGTTCACCGGTACCGCCACCGGGCCGGTTAAAGGCACCTGGGAGAACGGCATCGTGGACTACCG
Organism: Serratia sp. DFXYC6; assembly: GCF_057196085.1. Taxonomy (NCBI): domain Bacteria; kingdom Pseudomonadati; phylum Pseudomonadota; class Gammaproteobacteria; order Enterobacterales; family Yersiniaceae; genus Serratia; species Serratia sp. DFXYC6. The sequence goes on from NZ_JBXUNV010000005.1 coordinate 165,483, forward strand.
CCAAATCGCCGGCCAGTTCATGAGCGGCGAGTGGCAGTACACCTACGACGCCACGGCAGAAGCGCCATACGTGTTCAAGCCTTCCACCGGCGATCTGATCACCTTCGACGATGCCCGCTCGGTGCAGGCCAAAGGCAAGTACGTGCTGGATAAGCAGCTGGGCGGCCTGTTCTCTTGGGAGATCGACGCGGACAACGGCGATATTCTCAACAGCATGAACGCCAGCCTGGGCAACAGCGCCGGCGTTCAATAATCGGTTGTAGTGCGTTGCCGGGGGATATCCTTTCGCCCCCGGCTTTTTCGCCGCCGAAAGTTTTTTTACGCCGCACAGATTGTGGGCCTGCCCGGTGCAAAACGCGCTCATCGGACTCACCCTTTTGGGTAATCCTTCAGCATTTCCTCCTGTCTTTAACGGCGATCACAAAAATAACCGTTCAGATATTCATCATTCAGCAACAAAGTTTTGGCGTTTTTTAACGGAGTTAAAAACCAGTAAGTTTGTGAGGGTCAGACCAATGCGCTAAAAATGGCCGCTTAGCATAAATTTTCATGCTGGAACTGTTAACAAAAGGTTTTTTTTATGTTTGTTTGCTGTTTCTCACAGTCTGCGTAAATCCCCACTGGTTATATTGACGACACCCCAAACAGTTGGCAACTTGATAGCCTCAGGGGTAAGAGCGAGAGTTGTTTGAGTGAATTCCACGCGCTCAGACGTCCCCGCCGCGATGCGTTCCATCCGGCATTCTCTCCTCGTACGCCTTCTGCCTTCGGGCGCCGATCGCACAGGCCACGCAATAAAAAATACAGGTCTGGCGGCAATTACACACATCACATCACACAATGGAGCACTAACGATGACACGTTCCTTGGGTAAATCGGGGATTCTGAAATTCGGTATTGGGCTGATCGCGCTGACCGTGGCGGCCAGCGTACAGGCCAAGACGTTGGTTTACTGTTCTGAAGGTTCCCCGGAAGGGTTCAACCCGCAGCTGTTTACCTCCGGCACCACCTATGACGCCAGCTCGGTACCAATCTACAACCGGCTGGTCGAATTCAAGACCGGCACCACCGAGCTGCAGCCGGGGCTGGCTGAGAAGTGGGACGTCAGCGAAGACGGCAAAACCTACACCTTCCACCTGCGCAAAGGCGTGAAGTGGCAGAGCAGCAAGGACTTCAAACCGACGCGCGATTTCAACGCCGACGACGTGGTGTTCTCCTTTGAACGCCAGTTGGATGCGAACAACGCCTATCACAAAGTGTCCGGCGGCAGTTACGAATACTTTGAAGGCATGGACATGCCAAAGCTGATCGCCAAGATCGAAAAAGTGGACGACAACACCGTGCGCTTCGTGCTGAACCGCCCGGAGGCGCCGTTCCTGGCTGACCTGGGCATGGACTTCGCATCCATTCTGTCCGCCGAATACGCTGACGTGATGATGAAAGCCGGCACGCCGGAGAAAGTCGATCTGAACCCGATCGGCACCGGCCCATTCCAGCTGCTGCAATACCAGAAAGACTCCAAGATCCTGTACAAGGCGTTCGACGGTTTCTGGGGCACCAAGCCGAAGATCGATCGCCTGGTGTTTTCCATCACGCCTGACGCCTCCGTGCGCTACGCCAAACTGCAGAAAAACGAATGCCAGGTGATGCCGTATCCGAACCCGGCCGATATCGCCCGCATGAAGCAGGACAAGTCCATCAACCTGATGGAACAGCCGGGCCTGAATGTGGGCTATCTGTCGTTCAACGTCGAGAAAAAGCCGCTGGATAACCTGAAGGTGCGTCAGGCGTTGACCATGGCGGTCAACAAGCAGGCGATCATCGACGCGGTCTATCAGGGCGCGGGCCAGGCGGCCAAGAACCTGATCCCGCCGACCATGTGGGGCTATAACGACGCGGTGCAGGATTACGCTTACGATCCGGCCAAGGCGAAAGAGCTGCTGAAAGAAGCGGGCATGGCCGACGGTTTCAGCATCGATCTGTGGGCGATGCCGGTACAGCGTCCTTACAACCCGAACGCGCGCCGCATGGCGGAAATGATCCAGGCCGACTGGGCCAAGATCGGCGTGAAAGCCAAAATCGTGACCTATGAGTGGGGTGAATACCTCAAGCGCGCCAAAGCGGGCGAGCACCAGACGGTGATGATGGGCTGGACCGGCGACAACGGGGATCCGGACAACTTCTTCGCCACGCTGTTCAGCTGCGCGGCGGCGAAAGACGGCTCCAACTACTCCCGCTGGTGCTACAAGCCGTTTGAAGATCTGATTCAACCGGCGCGCGCCGAATCCAACCACGACAAGCGTATCGAACTGTACAAACAGGCGCAGGTGGTGATGCACGATCAGGCTCCCGCGCTGATTGTCGCACACTCCACCGTGTATGAGCCTGTGCGTAAGGAAGTAAAAGGCTACGTCGTGGATCCGCTCGGTAAGCATCACTTCGAGAATGTCTCTGTAGACTGATTTCGACCGCTTTACCGGAGACGCACGAATGGACTTGCAGGGGCGCAACAGGTTTGCGCCTCTGCTGACCAGTCTCCGGCGTATGGCCGTCGAATCGTTCAAAGGCATGTGAGCGTTAATAAGCCTGGCGGACGATGAGCTGCCGGGCATTGATACAGAGAGTTCGGGATATGTTGCAGTTCATACTCCGACGTTTGGGGTTAGTTATCCCAACGTTTATCGGCATTACGTTGCTGACTTTTGCATTCGTCCATATGATCCCCGGCGACCCGGTGACCATCATGGCCGGGGAACGCGGTATCTCCGCCGAGCGCCACGCGCAGCTGATGGCGGAAATGGGGCTGGACAAGCCGCTCTATCAACAATATTTCTCCTACGTGTCCAACGTGCTGCACGGCGATCTGGGCACCTCACTCAAAAGCCGCATCTCCGTCTGGAGCGAGTTCGTTCCGCGCTTCCAGGCCACGCTGGAGCTGGGTTTCTGCGCGATGCTGTTCGCGGTGCTGGTGGGCATCCCGGTCGGGGTGCTGGCGGCGGTCAAACGCGGTTCGGTCTTCGATCACACCGCGGTGGGCATCTCGCTGACCGGCTATTCGATGCCGATTTTCTGGTGGGGCATGATGCTGATCATGCTGGTGTCGGTGCAGCTTAACCTGACGCCGGTGTCGGGGCGCATCAGCGACACGGTATTCCTCGACGACAGCCAGCCGCTGACCGGCTTCATGCTGATAGACACCCTGATCTGGGGCGAGCCTGGCGACTTCGTCGACGCGGTGATGCACATGATCCTGCCGGCCATCGTACTGGGCACCATCCCGCTGGCGGTGATCGTGCGCATGACCCGTTCCTCGATGCTGGAAGTGTTGGGCGAAGACTATATCCGCACCGCGCGCGCCAAGGGCGTGAGCCGCATGCGAGTGATCGTCGTCCACGCGCTGCGCAACGCGCTGCTGCCGGTGGTGACGGTGATCGGGCTGCAGGTTGGCACCATGCTGGCCGGCGCTATTCTGACGGAAACCATCTTCTCTTGGCCGGGGCTGGGCCGCTGGCTGATCGACGCGCTGCAGCGCCGCGATTACCCGGTGGTGCAGGGCGGGGTATTGCTGGTCGCCTGTATGATCATTCTGGTTAACCTGCTGGTAGACGTGCTCTACGGCGTGGTCAACCCGCGTATTCGCCACAAGAAATAAGGGGCGCTCTCATGTCTCAAATCACTGAGTCTGCAGTTAAAGGTGCGCCGAAGCCGATGACCCCGTTTCAGGAGTTTTGGCACTATTTCAAGCGCAATAAAGGGGCCGTGGTCGGCCTGGTGTACATCGTTCTGATGCTGGTGATCGCGCTCGGCGCCGGCGTGCTGGCGCCGCATGCGCCGGCGGACCAGTTCCGCGACGCGCTGCTCAAGCCGCCGGTGTGGCAAGAAGGCGGCAGCTGGCAATATATCCTCGGCACCGACGACGTGGGCCGCGACGTGCTGTCGCGCCTGATGTACGGCGCACGGCTGTCGCTGTTGGTCGGCTGTCTGGTGGTGGTGCTGTCGCTGATCATGGGCGTGATATTCGGCCTGCTGGCCGGTTACTTCGGCGGCGTGGTGGACGCGATTATCATGCGCATCGTCGACATCATGCTGGCTCTGCCGAGCCTGTTGCTGGCGCTGGTGCTGGTGGCGGTATTCGGGCCGTCGATCGTCAACGCCTCGCTGGCGCTGACCTTCGTCGCCCTGCCGCACTATGTACGTCTGACGCGCGCGGCGGTGCTGGTGGAGGTCAACCGCGACTACGTCACCGCTTCGCGGGTGGCGGGCGCCGGCGCGCTGCGCCAGATGTTCGTCAATATTCTGCCTAACTGCCTGGCGCCTTTGATCGTGCAGGCTTCTCTCGGTTTCTCGAACGCCATTCTGGACATGGCCGCTCTCGGCTTTCTGGGCATGGGCGCGCAGCCTCCGACGCCGGAGTGGGGCACCATGCTCTCCGACGTGCTGCAGTTCGCGCAAAGCGCCTGGTGGGTGGTGACCTTCCCCGGCCTGGCGATCCTGCTGACGGTGCTGGCATTTAACCTGATGGGGGACGGTTTGCGTGACGCTCTCGACCCCAAACTCAAGCAGTAACAGAGGACGAGAGAGATGGCGTTATTGAATGTAGACAAGCTTTCGGTGCACTTCGGTGACGAAGGCACCCCGTTCCGCGCGGTAGACCGCATCAGTTACAGCGTGGAGCAAGGTCAGGTGGTCGGCATCGTCGGTGAATCCGGCTCCGGAAAATCCGTCAGCTCGCTGGCGATCATGGGCCTGATCGATTTCCCCGGCAAGGTGATGGCCGACAAGCTGGAGTTCAACGGCCAGGATCTGCGCAAGATCTCCGAAAAAGAGCGCCGCCAGCTGGTGGGCTCCGAAGTGGCGATGATCTTCCAGGATCCGATGACCAGCCTGAACCCGTGCTATACCGTCGGTTACCAGATCATGGAGGCGCTGAAGGTGCATCAGGGCGGCAACCGCCGCACCCGCCGTCAGCGCGCTATCGACCTGCTGACGCAGGTGGGCATTCCCGATCCGGCTTCGCGGCTGGACGTATACCCGCACCAGCTTTCCGGCGGCATGAGCCAGCGCGTGATGATCGCCATGGCCATCGCCTGTCGGCCGAAGCTGCTGATCGCCGACGAGCCGACGACCGCGCTCGATGTGACTATCCAGGCGCAGATCATCGAACTGCTGCTGGATCTGCAACAGCGCGAAAACATGGCGCTGTTGCTGATCACTCACGATCTGGCGCTGGTGGCGGAAGCGGCGCATCACATCATCGTGATGTACGCCGGCCAGGTGGTGGAATCCGGCAAGGCGGCGGAGATTTTCCGCGCGCCGCGCCACCCGTACACCCAGGCGCTGCTGCGCGCGCTGCCGGAGTTCGCCGCCGACAAGGCGCGGCTGGCTTCGCTGCCGGGCGTGGTGCCGGGCAAATACGATCGCCCGACCGGTTGCCTGCTCAACCCGCGTTGTCCGTACGCCAACGAACGCTGCCGTAACGAGGAGCCGGAACTGCGCAGCATTCCCGGCCGTCAGGTTAAATGTCACACACCGCTGGATGATGCGGGGAGGCCGACCGTATGAGCCAGAATCAACCTTTACTGCAGGCGATTGACCTGAAGAAGCATTACCCGGTAAAAAAGGGCCTGTTCGCGCCGGAGCGGCTGGTCAAGGCGCTCGACGGCGTGTCCTTCACCCTGGAGCGCGGCAAAACGCTGGCGGTGGTCGGTGAGTCGGGCTGCGGCAAATCAACGCTCGGCCGCCTGCTGACGATGATTGAAGTGCCGACCGGCGGCGAGCTGTATTACCAGGGGCAGGATCTGCTGAAGCCGGACGTCTCGGCCGAGAAACTGCGGCGCCAGAAGATCCAAATCGTGTTCCAGAATCCTTACGGATCGCTCAACCCGCGCAAGAAGGTCGGGCAGATCCTCGAGGAGCCGTTGTTGATCAACACGTCGCTCAGCGCCGCCGAACGGCGGGAAAAAGCGCTGGAGATGATGGCGAAGGTCGGCCTGAAGACCGAGCATTATGACCGCTACCCGCACATGTTCTCCGGCGGCCAGCGCCAGCGTATCGCTATCGCCCGCGGGCTGATGTTGAATCCGGACGTGGTGATCGCCGATGAACCGGTGTCGGCATTGGACGTGTCGGTGCGCGCGCAGGTGCTGAATCTGATGATGGATCTGCAGCAGGAGCTGGGGCTGTCCTATGTGTTCATCTCGCACGATCTGTCGGTGGTGGAACACATCGCCGACGAGGTGATGGTGATGTACCTCGGCCGCTGCGTGGAAAAGGGCAGCAAAGAGGCGATCTTCCACAACCCGCGCCATCCGTACACCCAGGCGCTGCTGTCGGCGACGCCACGGTTGAACCCGGATATGCGCCGCGAGCGCATCAAGCTGACCGGCGAACTGCCCAGCCCGATGAATCCGCCGCCGGGCTGTGCGTTCAATGCCCGCTGCCGCCGCGCTTTCGGCACCTGCGTGCAGCTGCAGCCGCAGCTAAAACAGTACGGTGAGCAGATGGTGGCCTGCTTTGCGGTCGATCAGGACGAACATCCGGGGGCGTAAAGCGTCGAACGTCATCGCTTAAATTCACGCCGGCATCACGCCGGCGTTTTTTATTACTCAATCAAAGGGTTAATAAGTAGAAAACTACCACAGTCCGCCATTTTAATTACCTCCCTAATTAAATTCTGATAAGAGTTATTTTTCTAAGAATCTTCGCATGAGAATAATAATCGAATTATGGAATTCAACGGGTTGTTGTTAATAACATTATATCGGCCTATCGGCTTCACCATTTTTATTATAAAAGCCCAAAAAAACGCGCCGTCGGCGCGCTTTAGGTTGATGAGGCCGCGCTTATTGCGGATAAGGCACCCAGTCGCCGCCGTTCAGGCGAATGTAAGGTTTCCCCTGATATTGCATCACGATGGCGTTGTCGTTTTCGGAGATGACCGGGGTCTGCGGCAGCCCCTGGGTCAGCGCCTGCCAGTCGACGCTGGATTCGCTGAAGACCTTGCCGTCCACCAGACGTGATACCAGCTCCGACAGCGCCAGATAGCTGCTCGGCGTTTTGATCTGCAGCGGGCTGCCCTGATGCGGCGCCTTCATGCCCACCAGTTTGATGCCGACCGGCGTATGGGTGATGTTCGGGCTGGGAATATCGCGCAGGCCGGACATTTGCATCTTGTCGCCCACCAACGCCGCGCCGTGCTCCGGCACGATCACCACCACCACTTTGCGGCCGGATTTTTCCAGCTGATCGAGGAAGGTGTTCAGCTGATCGAACAGCTTCTGCGCGCGCGGCTGATAGTCGGCGCTCTTGTTGGAGCCGACGAAGCGGTTGCCGTCGTGCAGCGGGATGACGTTGAAGAAGGTGGCGGTGCGGGCGTCTCCGGCTTTTTGCTGCTGATCCAGCCAGCGGGTCAGCAATTCCAGATCGTTATAAATCGGCTCACCGTCGAACGACGTCAGCTCGTTGCCGATGCCGGCCTGCGACATTAACGGCGCCTGCATGTCGCCCTGTTCACGCAGCTCTTTCAGGTAGTTGCCGAACACACCGGAGTGATCGAGCATCAGCTGTTGCTTGAAGCCGAGCTTCGCCAGGTTGTCGAACAGGTAACACTGCTGGTTCACCGGCTGGTACAAATCATGATGCGAAAGCTGGCCGCAGCTGGCGCGCAGCAACCGTATCGAGGCCGGGCCGCTGTAGGCGGTGGCCGAGTTGAAGCTGTCGAACATGATGTCCATCTTCGACCACAGCGGATGATTCTGCAGGTTGACCGCCTCCATATCGGCCCAGGCCAGCGAACAGATGTTGATCACCAGCAGATCGAACGGTTGGGCGTCGGCGGGCAAGGTGGCCGGGAACGCGGTGGCGCGGCCTTTTTCCCGCTCGTAGAACTGGTTCAGGTAGGCCGTCAGGTTGGCGCTGGTCGGCGGCAGGCTGTCTGCCGGCGCAGCGTCCCCCGCCGCCGGCGCTGATGTGGCCGGGGTATTGGCGCCGCCGGCGGCAGCCGTGGAAGTGGCGGGCAGCAGTGAAACCGCCGGCCCGGCGATGTTGACGATATTGAGCCACACCAGCGCCGCCACGGTGAACACCGTGACGCGCACCCACTGTGCGACGAACAGGTAGGCGATAAACAGCACGAAGGCCGCGCCGATCATCTGCCAGTTGATAAAGCGGTTGATCAGCTCCAGCAGATACTGGGCGCTGAAACCGGCCAGCTGCGAGCCCTGGCTGAGGATGCTGTTGATGCCCGGCAGCCAGGTGTCGTGGTAGAACAGCGCGATGCCGATCGGGATAGCGAGGTAATGGCGCCAGCGATGCAGGCGTTGCGAAGGGATCGGCATCAGCAGAAACGCCATGAACACCAGGTTCGGTAGCGCGTGGAAATTCAGGTAGCCGAACCACAGCAGGGCGAATTTGGCCAGAAAGTAGAGGTTCCAGCCGCCCAGCCCGCGCCAGTAGCGCCACAGAGCGTTATCGGATTGCGTCTTCGAGTTTGGATTCATGGCTGCTTCTTACGTTTAATCTGAGATGAGGAGCCTGTGCGCACCCATAAACCGGCGGATTTCAAATAGCGCGGCGATAACAACAGGTTTTGCCAGTATTGACGCAAATGCGGAAAACGCCGGTGAAAGGCGTAGCCCAGCGGAATGAAGATAAGCGCGCACAGCAGGATCAGTTGCACGATGTCGTTAAGGTTCAGCATGCGGTTCCTCCTGCGGGCCAAGCGGCAGCGTGAAGGCGACCGGCTGCCGCCGTTCCGCGGGCACCTCGGCTGCCGCCACGCGGGGGCGCGGCGCGGCACCGGCGGCGCCGGTGGCCGAAATCTGCCAGCGCCCCTGGGCCATGCGTTTTATTTCCGAAATGATATCGACATCCTGGTGCCACACCACCCGGTTGCTGAAGGCTTCATCCACCGGCAGGCGGAAGATGAACTTCAGCGCGGTATCCAGATCGTTGATGCGGCAGGTGGAAAGGAACAGCACCAGCCGCCCCTGCACCACGGTCATCACGTCGCCGAACCGCCGCAGGTGGCACAGGGTCATCGCCTGTTCGGCGCGCAGGCCGGTGGCCGGGCGCAACGCCACCATCACGCCTTTGCCGTCCTCGGGCAGCAAGGTGTTGGCCATCAGCGAAAGCACCGCCTGGCTGAACGCTTCCGGCCGCATGTAGCCTTTGAGCTGCAGCGGACGCAGCCCGGCCAACAGCGCATCGATGTCGGCGGGCACATGCCGTGAGAAGCGCTGCCCCTGGATGCCCTCGAGCATGGTCAGAAAACGCGACAGCGGCGCGACGTGCGGCACGATCAGGTTGGCGCCGCAGGCCAGCAGCAGCCGTTCGTCGCTGTAGCGCAGGCTGGCGCTCATCTCGCGCACCGCAATTTTCAGGCCGTTGCCGCGGCTGCGGCGCAGGGTGTGGATCTGGTGCGCCAGATGATCGATTTGGTCGCTTTGATACAACGCGAAAATCAACGTCGCCGAGAGTCTCAGCATGCCGTGCTGCGCCAGTTCGTCGTTGCTCTCCAGCAGTTGCCAGTTGGCGGACAGCGGCGGCGCGCCTTCCAGGATGCTGCGCTCGGCCAGATACAGGCTTTCGTCGCTGCGTAAGGCGGTGGGGGAGGGTTGGCTATTTTCATCCTCGCCCTGCCAGCCGCCTTCCGCCGCATACAAGGTCAGCAGCTGGTTGGCGTTGATGCCGTTTTCGGTGCTCCACCAGTTCACCAGGTATTGCGCGCTGTCCTGCTGCCATTGCAGGCTGGACAGGCCGTTCAGGATGCGGTGCTGTGCGCTGAGCTGCCCTTTGAGCTTATTGATGCCGCCGCCGTGGCTAAGGATCAACAGCGTACAGCCCTGCCGCCGCAGCCAGGCGGCGAGGGTGCGCGTCCACTCGCGCAGCTCTTCGGTGGTGAAGGTTTGCCACAGGCTGGCGTGGGCCAGCAGGATAAGTAAGCGATTTTGCGGCCGCAGGGCGCGCATCAGATCGTCGTTCAACTGTGTCAGCGCGGCTTTTTTCTCCGGTAATTGATACAGCGGCAGCTTCTGCAACGCGGGCGCAGCCAGTTCGGCCAGCAGGCGCTCGGGTTTGTCGCCGCTGCAGATCAGGGCGACTTTGTGAGTGGCCGGTTGAGCGGCGATGACCTGGCGACACAGCAGCGCGGCGTCGCTTTGCCTGTCGATATTGATCCAATAAAGCCCGGGGGCCTGCATCACCGACAGCTCTTCCCAAATCTGCCGAATGCCTAGAGAAAAAGAGTGCGCCATAGGATGTGTTCTACTTTCGTTGAAAGCCGACTAAAGGCGTTTATATTTAAAGATAGCCATTTTTACGCTGGCAATAACAAATCTCCGACGCTCTTCAACAATATTTGTTGAGAATCATCTTATTGCCTCTCTCTTTTTGTATCGTTGCTATAGTTAATTAACATAGCCTATTTTCGCCAAGGCGGAAGAATGAATAACGCACCCACCCATTTTCGTGCAGCGGCGCCTGGGGAGAGCCAGGATGACCTGCAGGCGCTCAGCCAGGCTTTTTCATTGCCGAAATTACGCTATGTCGATATTTCGCGGCAGGAGCGGTTAACGCAAATGATGACGCGCTGGCCACTGTTGGCCGAATTGGCGCAGACCACGGGGAGCCACTGATCTATGCCGGTGCTCGCGCTGCAAGGGTTGCGGGGTGGAATGGGGACGACCTCGGTCACGGCGGCGCTCGCCTGGGCGTTGCAGCAGCTGGGCGAGTCGGTGCTGGCGATCGACTTCACGCCGGATAATCTGCTGCGCTTGCATTTCAACACCCCGTTCGAGCTGGCGCGCGGCTGGGCCCGCGCGGAGCGGGATGGCGGCGTTTGGCAGGAAGGCGCGCTGCGTTATTGTGAAAACCTCGACTTTCTGCCTTTTGGCCGCCTGAATGGGGCGGAACGGCTGGAAGTACAACGTCAATGTCAGCAGCAGCCCGAGCGTTGGCGAGACAATCTGCGCCAACTGATCGCCGGCGATCCGCAGCGCTGGATCCTGCTGGATGTCCCGGTCGGGGACGGCGTGCTCGCGCAGCAGGCGCTGCAGCTTGCCGACAGCGTGTTCGTGCTGTTGAACCCCGACGCCAACTGTCAGGTGCGGCTCCATCAACAGACGCTGCCGAATGACTGCCGTTTCCTGGTCAATCACTACTCCTCCGCCAGCCAGCTGCAGCAGGATCTGCATCAGCTGTGGCTGCAAACCCTGAGCGGCCTGCTGCCGGTGGTGATCCACCGCGACGAAGCGTTGGCGGAAGCGCTGGCGGTCAAACAGCCGTTGGGCGAGTATCGCCCCGAGAGCCTGGCGGCGGATGAAGTGCTGACGCTGGCCAACTGGTGCCTGATCAACCTCAAACGGGGCGTTGCCCCATGAGCCGGGTACTGAGCCTGCTGCTGGTACCGCCGGTGCGTCAGGCGGTGCAGGCGCGCTACCGCGGCTATCGCCGCAACGGCGCGTCGGCGCTGACCGCCTTTTTCGCCACGCTGCTGGTGGCGCTGGGGTGGATGCTGCTGCGCTTCGAGTCACCGGCCTGGCAGCGCGTGCGCGTCGGCCGCGCTTACTGGTTCCCGCATCTGTCCGCCGAACGCCCGCGCCCGGCGGATGCGCTGCGCTATCTGCTGCAGGGCCTGTGGCTGCTGCTGTTTCGCAGCGGTCGCGCGCCGGTGCCGCGCGACTATTTCGCCGGGTGGCGGCGGCTGCAGCAGCGCTACGCCGATTGGCTGCAGAGCCTGCCGCAACGGCTGAAAAACGCCGGCGTGGAACAGCGTTCGGTAGAGCGCCTCGGCCGCATGAACCGCGGCATGCGACGCGCGCTGTTTATTCTGGTCGGCGTGCTGGCGGCGATCCTCGCCATACTGTGCATTTCGCAGCCGTTCGATCTGTCGGCGCAGTTCGTGTTCGTCGTGCTGCTGTGGGGGATCGCGATGGTGGTGCGCCGGGTGCCGGGGCGTTTGCCTGCGCTGATGCTGATCGTGCTGTCGCTGACCGTGTCCTGTCGTTACCTGTGGTGGCGTTATACCGCCACGCTGAACTGGGACGATCCGCTCAGCCTGGTGTGCGGCCTGTTGCTGCTGGTGGCGGAAACCTACGCCTGGGTGGTGCTGGTGCTGGGCTATTTCCAGACCATCTGGCCGCTTAACCGCCAGCCGGTGCCGTTGCCCGAAGACAGCGCCACCTGGCCGACCATCGATCTGATGGTGCCAACCTACAACGAAGACCTCGGGGTGGTGAAGCCCACCCTCTATGCGGCGTTGGGCATCGACTGGCCGAAAGAGAAAGTGAACATCTATATCCTCGACGACGGCAATCGCCCCGAATTCCGGGCGTTCGCCGCCGAAGTGGGGGTGAAATACATCGCCAGGCCGACCCACGAACACGCCAAGGCCGGCAACATCAACAATGCGCTGAAGCAGGCCACCGGCGAGTTCGTGGCGATTTTCGACTGCGACCACGTGCCGACGCGCTCCTTCCTGCAGCTGACCATGGGCTGGTTCTTCAAAGACAAAAAGCTGGCGATGCTGCAGACCCCGCACCACTTCTTCTCGCCGGATCCGTTCGAACGCAACCTCGGCCGCTTCCGCCAGACGCCCAACGAAGGCACTTTGTTCTACGGGCTGGTGCAGGACGGCAACGACATGTGGGACGCCACCTTCTTCTGCGGTTCTTGCGCCATTCTGCGCCGCAGCGCGCTGGACGAAATCGGCGGCATCGCGGTGGAAACCGTCACCGAAGACGCCCATACCTCGCTGCGTTTGCACCGGCGCGGGCACACCTCGGCCTATATCCGCATTCCGCAGGCCGCCGGGCTGGCGACCGAAAGCCTGTCGGCGCACATCGGCCAGCGCATTCGCTGGGCGCGCGGCATGGTGCAGATCTTCCGGCTCGACAACCCGCTGCTGGGCAAGGGGCTGAAACTGGCGCAGCGCCTGTGCTACGCCAACGCCATGCTGCACTTCCTGTCGGGCATTCCGCGGCTGATCTTCCTCACCGCGCCGTTGGCGTTTTTACTGCTGCATGCCTACATCATCTTCGCGCCGGCGCTGGCGATCGCGCTTTATGTGCTGCCGCACATGATCCACGCCAGCCTGACCAACTCGCGCATCCAGGGGAAATACCGCCATTCGTTCTGGAGCGAGATCTATGAAACGGTGCTGGCCTGGTATATCGCGCGGCCGACGACGGTAGCGCTGTTTAATCCGCACAAGGGCAAATTCAACGTCACCGCCAAAGGCGGCCTGGTGGAAGAGGAGCACGTAGACTGGGTGATCACCCGGCCTTACATGTTCCTGGTGGTGCTTAACCTGGCTGGGCTGGCGTTCGGCGCCTGGCGGCTGGCCTATGGCCCGACGGACGAGGTGATGACGGTGATCATCAGCCTGGTGTGGGTGCTGTACAACATGACCATTCTCGGCGGCGCGGTGGCGGTGGCGGTGGAGGCCAAGCAGGTGCGCCAGGCGCACCGCGTGGAGATCGCCATGCCGGCGGCGATCGCGCGTGCCGATGGCCACCTCTACCCCTGCACGCTGCGCGATTACTCCGACGGCGGCGTGGGCATTGAGATGCGAGTGGAAAACGCGTTGAAAGACGGCGACAAGGCCTCGCTGTTGCTCAAGCGCGGCCAGCAGGAGTACAGCTTCCCCTGTGTGGTGACGCGCGCCTTCGGCAACAAGGTGGGGGTGCGTCTGGTCAGTCTCTCCACCCGTGAACACATCGATTTCATTCAGTGCACCTTCGCCCGCGCCGATACCTGGGCGCTGTGGCAGGACGGGTTCCCTGAAGACCGGCCGATCGAAAGCCTGCGCGACGTGCTGGCGTTGGGCTTCCGCGGCTATGTGCGCATGGCGGACTACGCGCCGCCGCTGGTGCGCGGCCTGCTGGTCGGGGTCACTTCGCTGACCGCCTGGGTAGTGTCGTTTATTCCGCGCGGCGTCGGCAGGGATCCGACCTTGGGTCAACAAGAAACCGTGGGTTAGCTGCGAGTTCAACCGCCCGCTCACTCGCCCGGTGAACAGGCTCCAACATTGATGATGATACGATGACGAGAAAAATAACCTGGTTAACTGCTCTGGCCTTAGGCATCAGCACCCTGTCGCAGGCCGAAACCGCCACCGCGCCGACCGTGGCGGCCCAGCCGCCGATCGCCGCGGCGGCCGATACGGCGACCGCGCCGCAGGATCCGAATGCGCCGGTGCGCGACGTGTCGCTGCCGTTCGCGCAGATAGCGCCGCCGCCGGGCACCTTTGTTCTGCGCGGCACCCGGCCGGACGGGCAGATCGAATTCGGCGTGCGCAGCGATGAGGTGGTCTCGCAGGCGATGCTCGACCTGGAATTTACGCCGTCGCCGGCGCTGATCCCGGTCGAGTCGCACGTCAAGATCTACCTGAACGACGAGCTGATGGGCGTAACCACGATCTCCAAGGAGCAGTTGGGCAAGCCCAATCGCATCCAGATGGCGATCGATCCGCGCTATATCACCGATTTTAACCGCGTCCGGCTGGTGTTCGTCGGCCATTATCAGAACATCTGCGAAAACCCGGCCAGCACTTCGCTGTGGCTCGACGTCAGCCAATCCAGCGCGCTGAAGCTGCGTTTCCAGACGCTGCCGGTGAAAAACGAGCTGTCGCACTTCCCTGAGCCGTTCTTCGACAGCCGCGACAATCGGCCGCTGACGCTGCCGATGGTATTCGCCGGCCAGCCTGATCTCGCCCAGCAGCGCGCGGCGGGCATTCTGGCCTCCTGGTTCGGCAGCAAGGCGCAGTGGCGCGGGCAATCCTTCCCGACGCTGTACAATGCGCTGCCGGCGCAGCACGCGGTGGTGTTCGCCACCAACTCGCAGCGCCCGGATTTCCTGCGCGATTATCCGGCGGTCAACGGCCCGACGGTGGAGATGATCAGCCACCCCGACAATCCGTACGTCAAACTGCTGTTGATTCAGGGGCGTGACGACAACGATTTGATCACCGCGGTGAAGGGTATCGCGCAGGGTAACATTCTGTTCCGCGGCCAGAACGTGACGGTGGACAAGGTGGAACAGCTCGCGGCGCGCCAGCCTTACGACGCGCCGAACTGGGTGCGCACCGATCGGCCGATGACCTTCGCCGAGCTGCAGCAATATGCCGAACAGCTGCAAACCAGCGGCATCGAACCCGGCCCGATTTCGCTGACCATGAACCTGCCGCCGGATCTGTTCCTGATCCGCAGCACCGGCATCGACATGCACCTGAAATACCGTTATACCGCGCCGCGCATTCAGGACGGTTCGCGGCTGAGCGTCAGCCTGAACAACCAGTTCGTGCAGGCTTACTCGCTGGTGCCGGAACACGAGCAGGGCGCGCAGCTGCTGCGACTGCCGCTGACGCAGGGGCTGCTCGACTCCGACAGGAACGTCAGCATCCCGGCGTTGCGGCTGGGCGCCACCAACCAGCTGCGCTTTGACTTTGACTACACCACGCTGCTGGCCAGCGGCGCGGAAGGGCGCTGCGAAACCTACTCCTTCACGCAAAACCACGCGGTGATCGACGGCGCGTCCACCATCGATTTCTCCGGCTATCGCCACTTTATGGCGATGCCGGATTTGCGCGCCTTCGCCAACGCCGGCTTCCCGTTCAGCCGCCTGGCGGATCTGTCGCAAACGCTGGTGTTGGTGAACCAGAAACCGCAGCCGGCGCAGGTCAGCGCGCTGCTGAACGCGCTCGGCGTGATCGGCGCGCAAACCGGCTACCCGGCGCTGGCCTTTACGCTGAGCGACGACTGGTCGCAGGCCAAGGATCGTGACGACGATATCCTGATGATCGGCACCATTCCGCCGGCGCTGCGCGACGACAAGAAAATCAGCCTGCTGGTGGACGCCACTCAAAGCTGGGTGAAGCAGCCGACGCGCCAACCGCCGTTGCCGAGCGCGGAATTGCTGGCGGAGGACGCCAAGCCGGACAGCAAAACCACCGTCAGCTCCGAGGGCGCAATGTCGGCGATCATCGGCGTGCAATCGCCGTTCAACGATCAGCGCAGCATCGTGGCGCTGCTGGCGGACAGCCCGCGCGGCTATGAGTTGCTGAACAATGCCCTGCTGGACAGCGGCAAGCGCGCCGCGGTGTTCGGCTCGGTGGCGGTGATCCGCGAATCGGGGGTCAACAGCCTGCGCGTCGGCGATGTTTACTATGTCGGCCACCTGCCTTGGTGGGAGCGGCTGTGGTATGCCCTCTCCACCCATCCGGTCCTGCTGGCGGTGCTCGCGGTGGTGCTGGTGGTGATCCTGGGGCTGATGCTGTGGCGCGGCCTGAAGGCCTTCAGCCGGCGGCGTCTGGCGCCTGAAGATCGGGATTGACGGCGGTGAACGCGATGCTGCAACGCCTGTCGCTCGGCATGCTGCTGCTGTGCGCTTTCAGCGCGGCGGCGGCCTGCGAGTGGCCGGGCTGGCAACAGTACAAGCAGTTCTACATCAGCCCGCAGGGGCGGGTGATCGACCCGAGCAGCCCGAACAAAATCACCACCTCTGAGGGCCAGAGTTACGGCCTGTTCTTCGCCCTGGTGGCCAATGACCGGCCGACCTTCGACCAGCTGTTGACCTGGACGGAGAACAATCTGGCGGCGGGCGATCTCAGCGCCCGTTTGCCCGCCTGGCTGTGGGGCGAGAGCGACGATAAGCAGTGGAAGGTGCTGGACGCCAACTCGGCGTCGGACGCCGATCTGTGGATCGCCTACAACCTGCTCGAAGCCGGCCGCCTGTGGAAAAGCCGGCGTTATCAAACCCTGGGGACGCTGCTGCTGCAACGCATCGGCCGCGAGGAAGTGGCCGACATTCCCGGCCTGGGCCTGATGCTGCTACCGGGCAAAGTCGGGTTCGTGGCGGAAGATCGCTGGCGGCTGAATCCCAGCTACCTGCCGCCGCAGCTGTTGGCGCGTTTTGCGGCGCTGAACGGCCCATGGCGCGCGATGCGCGAGGTCAATCAACGGCTGTGGCTGGACACCGCGCCGCACGGTTTCTCACCGGATTGGGTGGTGTGGCGTGTCGGTGCCGGTTGGCAGCCGGACACCGTCAAGCCGAACGTCGGCAGCTACGACGCCATTCGGGTTTATCTGTGGGCCGGCATGCTGGCGGACGACGATGAACACAAGGCGGCACTGCTTGAACGCTTCCAGCCGATGGCGCAGTTCACTGCCAAACAGGGCGTTCCGCCGGAGAAAACCGATACCGCCAGCGGCAAAACCACCGGAGACGGCCCGGTCGGTTTCTCCGCTTCTGTGCTGCCGATGCTGGCGACGCAGGCTGAAGCGCTGGCGGTGCAGCGGCAGCGCATCAGCGAGCACCCGCCGGGTGACGACGCCTATTTCAGCGCTTCGCTGACGCTGTTCGGTCAGGGGTGGGATCAACAACGTTATCGCTTTAATCGTCAGGGTGAATTGCAACCCTCGTGGGACGGCCAATGCACAACTTCAAAATAAACTGGCTGAATTTGATTCCGCTGAGCCTGGCGATGCTGCCGCAGGCGCGCGCTGCGGAGGCCGTGGCCCCGGAACAGTGGCTGCTGGAACAGGTGCGCATTGGCGAGGCCGGCAACAAGGACGATCTGGTGCGCCAGTCGCTGTACCGGCTCGAGCTGATGGATCCGAACAACCCGGACGTGATCGCCGCGCGCATGCGTTTGGCGCTGCGGCAGGGCAACCTGGCGCTGGCGCAGCAGCAGCTGGACAAACTGAAAACCCTCGCGCCACAGTCCAGCGCCTATCGCCAGGCGCAAATGAACATGCTGCTGACCCAGCCGGAAACCCGGCAAAAGCTGCAGCAGGCGCGCCTGATGGCGACCGCCGGCCGGTTGCCGGAAGCCAAGGCGCAGTACGATGCGCTGTTTCACGGCGAGCCGCCGACGCTCGATCTGGCGGTGGAATACTGGCGGCTGGTGGCGCGTTTGCCGGGGCAGGAGGCGAAGGCGTTAAAGCAGCTGCAGGCGCTGGATCAGCAATATTCAGGCAATGTGGCGCTGCGTATGTCGCTGGCGCGTATGCTGTTCAGTCAGAACCAGGACGCGCAGGCCTATGAACTGCTGCAGAAGATCGCCGCCGATCCGGCCGGGCGCGGCGATGCCGCCGATCTGTGGCTGGACAAGGTCAAAGCGATGCCGGTCAGCGCGCAGAGCGTGGCGGCGCTCAACCGCTTCCTCGGCGTGTTCGACACTGGCGATCAGGCGACCAGCGCCCGCGAAGAGCTGGCCAGACAGCAGAAATTGTTGGCCGATCCGGCCTATCAGGCGCGGGTGCGCGGCCTGGCGCAGGTGGATAAAGGCGGCAGCCGGGCAGCCATTCCTGAGTTGCAAAAGGCGCTGGCGGCGGCGCCGAACGACGCCGAGGTGCTGGGGGCGCTCGGCCAGGCCTACTCGCGCGCCGGCAACCGCCCGCAGGCGCTGAAGCTGTTTCGCCAGGCGCTGGCGGCCGACAAGAACGGCTACGACAGCGGCAAGTGGCAGAGCCTGATCAAAAGCACCAGCTACTGGCTGGCGATCGACGAGGGCGACAAAGCGCTGAAGGCCGGCAATCTCGCGCTGGCCCGGCAGAAATATCAGCAGGCGCGTCAGCTCGACGACAGCGACGGCGACGCGTTCATCGGCCTGGGCGATGTGGCGGTGGCGAGCAAGGATGACGCCGCGGCGGAAGGGTTTTATCAGCAGGCGTTGCGACGCGATCCCGGCAACGGCAGCGCGCTGCGCGGCCTGGTGAATATCTATCAGCGCCAGTCGCCGGAAAAAGCGCTGGCCTACCTCAACGGCCTGCCGCGCAGCCAACAGGCCAAGCTGCGCAGCACCCTCGACGGACTGCGGCTCGATATGTTGAAGCAGCAGGCGGAGACGCTGGCGGCACAGCAGCAGTGGCGGCAGGCGGCGGAAATCTATCGCCGCGCTCAGCCGATGGATCCCGACGACGTCTGGCTGACCTATCGCTATGCGCAGGCGCTGCGTCAGGCCGGGCAGCCGCAGCAGGCAGACGCTCTGTTCCGGCAGCTGGCGCAGCGCCAACATGCCAATCCGCAGCTGACCTACGCCTATGCGCTCTATCTTTCCGGCAGCGATCGCGACAGGCAGGCGCTGGCACAACTCAATACGCTGCCTGCGGCACAGTGGAACGACAACATGCGCGAGCTGGCGCAGCGGCTGAAAATGCAGGCGGTAATCGAGCATGCCGAACGGCTGCGGGCGGCCGGTGACGAACCGGCGGCGGAAGCCTATCTGCGCCGGCAGCCGGCGGACACGCGCATCGATTTACTGCTGGCCGATTGGGCACTGGCGCGCGGGGAGTATGCGGCGGCGCTGGACGACTATCAGCGGGTGAAACGGCGTGAGCCGAACAACCCGGATGCGCAGCTGGGCGAGATCGAAGCCTATGTGGCGCAGGGGGATCTGGACGCGGCGCGTCAACGGCTTAAAACCGAACCGCAGCCACAAGACGCTTCGCTCAACAGCCAGCGGCGAGTCGCCAACGCCTGGGGGGCGGTCGGCGATCCGCAGCAGGCCGAAGCTATCTTCGACCGACTGAAAACGGCGGCGGCTTCGGAGCCCGTCGGGCAGAGCAAGGCGCTGGTTTACCGTGACGCCGCCCGGCTGGAGCGGGCTCAGCAACAGCCTGAGCGGGCGCAGCAGGATTACCGCCAGGCGATGGTGGCCAGCGGCATCACGCCGACGCTGCCGCAGGATAATGACAGCTACACCTATTTGACGCGCAATAATCCGAGCGACGACTGGCTGAAACGCGGCATCCGCTCCGACGCCGCGGATCTGTATCGACAGCAAGACGTGAACGTCACGCTCGATCACGATTACTGGCGCTCGAGCGGCACCGGCGGCATTTCCGACTTCAACGCGCACGATACCATGCTGCAGGTGGACATGCCGCTGTATGACGGGCGCGCCTTCTTGCGCACCGACACCGTGCAGCTGGATGCCGGCCGCTTTTCGACCGACGGCAGCGGCAAATACTACGAAACCTTCGGCACCTGCCACACGCAAGGGTGCCGCGGCGATGAACACCAGAAAACCACCGGCACCAGCGTGGCGGCCGGTTGGAAAAACGATCGCTGGGCCGCCGATATCGGCACGACGCCGATGGGCTTCGAGGTGGTCGACTGGAGCGGCGGCCTGGCCTACAGCGGCGACTGGAACCACATCGGCTGGACGCTGGCGGCCTCGCGGCGGCCGATCTCCAGCTCGCTGCTGGCGTTCGGCGGCGCCAAAGACCCGAATACCGGCATCACCTGGGGCGGCGTGCGCGCTACCGGCGTCAGCCTGAGCGCCAGCTACGATCGCGGCGAGGCGAACGGCGTCTGGGCCGATCTCAGCGCGCACCAGATTACCGGCAAGAACGTGGCGGACAACCAGCGGCAGCGGTTGATGGCCGGTTACTACTACAAGCTGATCAACGAAGACAATCGCCGCCTGAGCGTCGGGCTCAATACCATGCTGTGGCACTACCAGAAGGATTTGAGCGGCTATTCGCTGGGGCAGGGCGGCTATTACAGCCCGCAGCAATATCTGTCGCTGTCGTTACCGGTCAACTACCGCCAGCGCACCGAGAACTGGTCGTGGGAGCTGGGCGGTTCGGTTTCGCTGTCCCATTCGAAAACCGACAGCCAGCGCCGCTATCCGCTGCAGGGGCTGATCCCGGATTCGTTGCCCGATAAGTTCGCCGTCGAGGACGGCAGCTCTTCGAGCGGCGTCGGTTATACCCTGCGGGCGATCGTCGAACGCCGTCTCAGTTCGCACTGGACGCTCGGCGCCGGCATCGATATTCAACAGGCGAAGGACTATACGCCGAGCCACGCGTTGATTTATCTGCGTTATTCCCTGGCCGGCTGGCAAGGGGATCTCGATTTGCCGCCGCAGCCGCTGACGCCATACGCCGACTTCAAGTAGCCGGGAGGGGAAGATTCGGAGTGTCGGACACCGGGGAGTTTTGTTACCCTGTGTCCGGGTCGCGTTTGTCCGCTTTAGGAAAAGACTGAAACCCGCGATTTTCTTGGTTTTGCCTGCGGCATAGCCAGATAAAAACAGCCGATGATCGAGTATACTCAGCCCGGTTCGAGGGGGCGGGTGAGAGTCAGCCCCCTTTTTGTTTCAGCCCGATTTCACGGAGAGCAGGTTTGCGGGTCAGGCGTTCGTTAACGATTAAGCAGATGGCGACAGTGTCCGGCGTGGCGCTGGTCACGATCTGCATTTTTATCGTGATCCAGTTATTCCACTTTGTGCAGCAGCGCAGGGATGACTACGCCCAGCAACTGGAGAATATCGCTCATTCCGTGCGCCAGCCGCTGGCGGAAGCGGTGCTGCGCATGGACGTGCCGGAAGCCAAAAAGGTGCTGAACACGCTGTTGCCGGTCGGCATTCTCAGCCGGGCGGATATCGTGTTGCCGAACGAGTTTCAGGCGCTGCACGCCAATTTCCCGCCGGAGCGGCCGGTGCCGACGCTGATCGCCCGGCTGTTTGAACTGCCTATCCAAATTTCCGTGCCGCTCTATTCGCTGGAGCGGGTGCCCGCCAACCAGCAGCCGCTGGCCTATCTGGTGCTGCAGGCCGATTCGTTCCGCATGTACCAGTTTATCCTCAGCATTTTGTCGACCATGCTGTCGACCTACCTGCTGCTGGCGCTGATCCTGTCGGTGGCCATCACCTGGTGCATGAACCGGTTGATGGTGCATCCGCTGCGCGCGATGGCCAAAGAGCTGGAGAACATCTCGCAGGACGAAGCGCCCTATCACCAGCTGATGCTGCCGGCGCTGCACCAGGACGACGAGCTCGGCCTGCTGGTGCGCAATTACAACCGCAATCAACAGACGCTGGCCAAGGCGCATGCCGATATGAGCCGCCTGAGCACCCGCCACCCGGTGACCGAACTGCCGAATCCTGCATTGCTGAACGCGTTGCTGGAACAGCATATCGCCTCCAGTCTGCGCCCTGAGCGTTTTAACCTGCTGGTGATCGGCATCGAGACGCTGCATGAAGCGTCTGGCGTGATGAGCCCGGCGATGCGTGAAGCGCTGCTGCTGGCGCTGGCGAAGAAGCTGCGCGGCTGCATCGACGAAAACGGCGTGCTGGCACAGTTGAGCAATACCGAATTCGCCATTCTGGCCAAGGGCATTGAGCGGCCGTTCCACGCCATGCAGCTGGCGCGGCGCATCATGGCGGAGATCAATGCGCCGTTGACGCTGGAAGGTCTGGCGCTGCGGCCCAACGCCAGCATCGGCATCGCGCACTACCTCAATCAGGGGGAGAGCGCGGAACAGCTGCTGCGCAGCGCCACCTCGGCAATGATGTCCGCGCACCGCGAAGGAAAAAATCAGATCCTGTTCTTCGAACCCAGCCTGACGGAACGCACGCAGAAGCGGCTGACGCAGGAGAGTGAGATCCTGCACGGCATCGAGCAGCGGCATTTCACGCTGTTCCTGCAGCCGCAGATCGACATGCAGTCCAACGAGGTGATCGGCGCCGAAGCGCTGCTGCGTTGGCAACAGTATGACGGCAGCTATACCCTGCCGGCCGACGTTATCCCGCTCGCGGAAGAGCTGGGCGTGATCGTGCCTCTCGGCAACTGGGTGCTGGAAGAGTCTTGCCGTATCCTGGCGGACTGGCAGCAACGCGGCATTGCGCTGCCGCTGGCGGTTAACGTTTCCGGTATTCAGATGCAGGATGAAGCGTTCGTCCCGCATCTGAAAAACCTGCTGGCGCAGTATCGGATCGATCCGCGCAAGCTGCTGCTGGAGATCACCGAGACGGTACGCATCGACGATCTCGATCGCGCCCTGGCGCTGCTGCGCGAGTTGCACGACCTGGGGCTGTCGATCGCGCTGGACGACTTCGGCATGGGCTACTCCAGCCTGGAGTACCTCAACCGCTTGAAATCCCTGCCGATCGATTTGATTAAGATCGACCGCAGTTTCATTCAGGGGCTGCCGGGCGACGATGCGATGGTGCGCATCGTCAGTTCGATCTCCGAAGTGCTGGCGTTGCCGGTGATGGCCGAAGGCGTGGAAAACGCCGAACAGCGCGACTGGCTGCTGCAGCACGGCATTCGCAGTGGGCAAGGATTCCTGTTCGCTCGGCCGCTGCCGCGCGAAGCGTTCGAAGCCGAGTTTTGCCGCGCGGCGCCGTGAGCGTCGCGATACCTTTCCGGTACTTTTCCTCGTCCGAAAATCGCCATTCTTTATCTACCTCTTTTGCGTTAGTGCAAACAAAGGCTTACGCAATTTTCAGCTTTGCACCCCGACTGACGCGTTTCAGCTCTTAAATTCACATCAACCCCACACGGTGGGTGCAACAAATTATTTCCATGTTGTTAAGTGGGTGTTATTTTCCGCGCAAGCGATGAACAGGCTGGATTTTTAGACTGCTGCCTGGTGCGTGTCTTCCCCCCATAGGATGTTCATATGAAAACAACGATCTTTAAGAGCCTCTATTTTCAGGTGCTGACGGCGATCACGCTGGGTATCCTGCTTGGCCATTTCTACCCTGACCTTGGCGCCGAGATGAAACCTCTGGGCGATGGCTTCGTCAAACTGATCAAGATGATCATCGCGCCGGTGATCTTCTGCACCGTGGTGACCGGCATCGCCGGCATGGAAAGCATGAAGGCGGTGGGGCGCACCGGCGCCATCGCGCTGCTGTATTTTGAAATCGTCAGCACCATTGCGCTGATTATCGGCCTGGTGATCGTCAACCTGGTGCAACCGGGCGCCGGCATGAACGTCGATCCCGGCACGCTGGACGCCAAAGCGGTGGCGATCTACGCCGAGCAGGCGCAGCAGCAGGGCATCATTCCGTTCCTGCTGGATATCATCCCCGGCAGCGTGATCGGCGCGTTCGCCAGCGGCAACATTCTTCAGGTGCTGCTGTTCGCGGTACTGTTCGGCTTCGCCCTGCATCGTCTGGGCGACAAAGGGCAGCTGATCTACAACGTGATCGACAGCTTCTCGCGGGTGATTTTCGGCATCATCAACATGATCATGCGCCTGGCGCCGCTGGGGGCCTTCGGCGCCATGGCGTTTACCATCGGTAAATACGGCGTCGGCACGCTGGTGCAACTCGGCCAGCTGATCGTGTGCTTCTATATCACCTGCATCCTGTTCGTGGTGGTGGTGTTGGGCAGCATCGCCCGCGCCAACGGCTTCAGCATCTTCAAATTCGTCAACTACATCAAAGAAGAGCTGCTGATCGTGCTGGGAACCTCGTCGTCCGAATCCGCGCTGCCGCGCATGCTGGATAAAATGGAGAAGTTGGGCTGCAAGAAATCGGTGGTGGGTCTGGTGATCCCGACCGGATACTCCTTCAACCTGGATGGCACCTCTATCTACCTGACCATGGCCGCGGTGTTTATCGCTCAGGCGACCAACACCCACATGGATATCATGCATCAGATTACCCTGCTGGTGGTGTTGCTGCTCTCCTCCAAAGGGGCGGCGGGCGTGACCGGCAGCGGCTTTATCGTTTTGGCCGCCACCATCTCCGCCGTAGGCCACCTGCCGCTGGCCGGCCTGGCGCTGATCCTCGGCATCGACCGCTTTATGTCGGAAGCCCGCGCGCTGACCAACCTGGTGGGCAATGGCGTGGCGACCGTGGTCGTGGCCAAATGGTGTAATCAACTGGATGAGAAACAGCTGAAAGACACCCTGAACAACAAAAACACCGGCGCGGACAAAACGCTGCCTTCCGCCTGATTTCGGCTGTAAATCACCGGCCGCAGCCGCGGCCGGTGAGCTTCTTCCCCTGCCTCGTAACGATTTTTTGCATTAAAAACCCCGCAATCTATTATTTTTCACTCTAATGAGTGACATCCGCAAAGGCGCGCGGTCTAACACGATGGTACACTTTCTGCTTTCCGCCCCACTGTGAAACTCAGGGCGTATTTTTATGATTCCATTGAATGGAATACACGCATTTGCATAAGAAATTGGATAGTCATTAAGTAGGGGTTCACATGCAGGGCACCAGAATTCATCTTATAGTTGGTGGGCTGCTACTGGCGGCAGCCAGTAGCAGCGTGCAGGCTGAAGCACTACAACCCGATCCTGCCTGGCAGCAGGGGGCGCTGGCCAACGGGTTTTCATGGCAGATTCTCGATACGCCGCAGCGGCCAAGCGACCGCGTGGAACTGCGGCTGATCGTCAATACCGGCTCTCTGGTGGAGTCTTCGCAGCAGACCGGTTTCGCCCATCTGCTGCCGCGGCTGGCGTTGGCGCGCAGCGAAAGCTTTACCGCGCCGCAGCTGCGCGCCCTGTGGCAACAGAGCGTGGATAACGAGCGGCCGCTGCCGCCGGCGATCATCTCGTATGATTTCACCATGTATAACCTCAGCCTGCCGAACAACCGGCCCGACCTGCTGAAAGAAGCGCTGGCCTGGCTGGCGGACACCACCGGCAAACTGGCGATCGACGAGCATACGGTGCACGCGGTGATGAATTCCAGCATCAATCCGGTCGGCACTTTCCCGCCCAATACCCAAGATGCCTGGTGGCGTTATCGCCTGAAAGGCTCGACGCTGCTGGCGCACGATCCGGCGCAGCCGGCGAAACGGCCGGTCAACCTTGAGCAGTTGAAGAAATTCTATCAGCAGTGGTACACACCGGACGCCATGACGCTGTTCGTGGTCGGCAAGGTTGACAGCCGCAGCCTGGGCGAGCAGATCAACAAGGCCTTCTCGCCGCTGCAGGGCAAACGTGAAACCCCGGCCCCGATGCCGACCCTGACGCCGCTGCCGCAGCAGCCGGTGAGCCTGATCAGCGAGCAGGTGAAACAGGATACGCTGTCGATCATGTGGGATTCGCCGTGGCACCCGATTCGCGATTCGCAGAGCCTGCTCCGTTACTGGCGTGGCGATCTCGCCCGCGAGGCGCTGTTCTGGCATCTTCAGCAGACGCTGGAAAAAAGCGACCAGAAGAGCCTGCATCTGGGCTTTGACTGCCGCGTGCAGTACCAGCGTGGGCAGTGCGCCATCCATCTGGATACGCCGAACAACAATCTGAACGGCAGCCTGGGCTTTATCGCCCGCGAGCTGGCCAACGTGCGTGATAACGGTCTGTCGAAAGAGGAATTCGATGCGCTGCTGGCGCAGAAAAACGATCAGCTGAGCAAGCTATTCGCCACCTACGCCCGCACCGATACCGACGTGCTGATGAGCCAGCGCCTGCGTTCGCAGCAGAGCGGGGTGGTGGATATCGCGCCAGAGCTGTATCAGAAATTGCGCCAGGAATTCCTGGCCAGCCTGACGCTGGAGACGCTGAATCAGGCGCTGAAGCTGCAGCTGTCTCAGGAGGCGACCCTGGTGCTGATGCAGCCGAAGGGCGAGCCGGAAATGAGCATGAAGCAGCTGCAGGAAACCTATGACGGCATCATGATGCCGGCGCCGGCGGTGGTGACGGAAGAAGCCAAACCGGCCGACACCGCGGTGGCTGCGCCGGCGACGGACGCCGGCGCGCAGTAATTCGCAGCAGGGGGCGCAGGCCCCCTAGTTGCGGTACAGCACCTTGATGATGTGGTAACCGAACTGGGTTTTGACCGGGCCGTAAGGTTTGAGCAGCGGTATGCTGAACACCGCTTTATCGAACGCCGGCACCATCGCGCCCTTGTTGAATTCGCCCAGCGAGCCGCCGTTGCGTTTTGACGGGCAGCTCGAATATTTGCGTGCCAGCGTGTCGAAGCTGACGCCGCGCTTCAGCTTGGCCAGCAGCTCGTTGGCCAGCTTTTCATTGTCTACCAGAATGTGCAGGGCGCACGCCGTTTTTGCCATGGTATTGCCTTTGTCGATGCGAAAATTGCGCTGATTATACCCGCTAAATCTCATCGGCGCTTTCTGCTACAATTCCCTTCCACGTTTTACAGTTGAGCAAGCCAGCACCATGCGATTAAACCCCAGCCAACAACAAGCCGTCGAATTCGTTACCGGGCCCTGCCTGGTGTTGGCCGGCGCCGGTTCCGGCAAGACGCGCGTTATCACCAACAAGATAGCCCACCTGATCCACCACTGCGGCTATCAGGCGCGGCACATCGCCGCCGTGACCTTTACCAACAAGGCCGCACGCGAGATGAAAGAGCGCGTGTCGCAAACCCTGGGGCGCAAAGAGGCGCGCGGGCTGATGATTTCGACCTTCCATACCCTGGGGCTGGAGATCATCAAGCGTGAATACGTGGCGTTGGGGATGAAGTCCAACTTCTCGCTGTTCGACGATCAGGATCAGCTGGCGCTATTGAAAGAGCTGACCGAAAAGTGGCTGGAAAGCGACAAAACGCTGGTGGCGCAGCTGATTTCGACCATCTCCAACTGGAAAAACGACCTGATCGATCCCCAGCGGGCGGCAGAGTTGGCGCGCTCGGAACGCGACAAGCTGTTCGCCCACTGCTACGGTCTTTACCACGCCCATATGCGGGCGTGCAATGTGCTGGACTTCGATGACCTGATCCTGCTGCCGACGCTGCTGTTGCAACGCAACGAAGAGGTGCGCGAACGCTGGCAGCAGCGCATCCGCTATCTGCTGGTGGATGAGTATCAGGATACCAACACCAGCCAATACGAGCTGGTGAAGCTGCTGGTGGGCAACCGCGCGCGCTTTACCGTGGTGGGCGACGACGACCAGTCGATCTACTCCTGGCGCGGCGCGCGGCCGCAGAACCTGGTGTTGCTGAAGGAAGATTTCCCGGCGCTGCAGGTGATCAAGCTGGAGCAAAACTACCGTTCCAGCGAGCGCATTTTGAAGGCGGCCAACATTCTGATCGCCAATAACCCACACGTGTTTGAAAAGCGGCTGTTTTCTGAGCTGGGGTATGGCGAAGAGCTGAAGGTAGTGACCGCCAACAATGAGGATCACGAAGCCGAGCGGGTGGTAGGGGAGCTTATCGCCCACCACTTCGTGAAAAAGACCAATTACGGCGACTATGCGATCCTGTACCGCGGCAATCACCAGTCGCGGGTGTTTGAAAAGATGCTGATGCAGAACCGTATCCCGTACAAGATTTCCGGCGGCACCTCGTTCTTCTCGCGCCCCGAGATCAAGGATCTGCTGGCTTACCTGCGCGTGCTGACCAACCCGGAAGACGACAGCGCCTTTCTGCGCATCGTCAATACCCCCAAGCGTGAGATCGGCCCGGCAACGCTGCAGAAGCTTGGCGAGTGGGCCAACCAGCGCAACAAAAGTTTGTTCCATGCCAGCTTCGATCTGGGGCTGAGCCAGCACTTGACCGGACGCGGGCTGGAATCGCTGCAGCGCTTCACCCATTGGCTGGGCGGCATCGCCCAGCAGGCGGAACGTGAGCCAGTGGCGGCGGTGCGCGATCTGATCCGCGGCGTGGATTATGAGAGCTGGCTGTTTGAAACCTCGACCAGCCCGAAGGCCGCCGAAATGCGGATGAAAAACGTCAACACGCTGTTCGGTTGGATGACGGAAATGCTGGAAGGCAACGATCTGGACGAGCCGATGACGCTGACCCAGGTCGTGACGCGCTTCACCCTGCGTGACATGATGGAACGCGGCGAAAGTGAAGAGGAGCTGGATCAGGTGCAGCTAATGACGCTGCACGCCTCAAAGGGGCTGGAGTTCCCTTACGTGTTCTTGGTGGGCATGGAAGAGGGGCTGCTGCCGCACCAGAGCAGCATCGACGAAGACAATGTCGATGAAGAGCGGCGTCTGGCCTATGTAGGGATCACCCGCGCGCAAAAAGAGCTGATTTTCACCCTGTGCCGCGAGCGCCGTCAGTACGGCGAGCTGGTGCGGCCGGAGCCGAGCCGGTTCCTGCTGGAGCTGCCGCAGGACGATTTGGCGTGGGAAACCGAACGCAAAGTGGTGAGCCCGCAGGAGCGGATGCAGAAGGGGCAGAGCCATCTGGCCAATATCCGCGCCCAGCTGGCCAAGGCCAAAGGCGGGAATTAAAAAGAAAGGGCGCGATTCGCGCCCTGGTCATGTCAACGTTGTTCTTCCAACCGCAGCGTCCAGTGGACGTAGCTCTGCCAGTGGCTTTCCTGCTCCAGCGCCTCGGCGCGCAGCGGATGCTGTTCCAGCCAGCCCGGCGGCAAGATCACCGTCAGTTCATCGTCCTGATTGGCGCGTAACCGCACCGCCGGCAGCGTGTCGTCGCGGCGGCGGCTGGCGAAGATGATCGCCAGGCGCAAAATGCGGCACAGGCGCTGCGCAGTGCGCGGCGGCAGGGCGTTTTGCTGGTTCAACAGCGACAGGTCGAGGGTGTTGCTCTGATTTTGCAGCAGGGTGGCCAGCAGTTTTTTCTGCGCCGGGGTAAAGCCGGGTAAGTCCAGGTGGCGGATCAGGTAGGCGGCGTGTTGCGGCGCCTGCTTGAAATCGACGCTGAGGCCGAGTTCGTGGATCAGGCTGGCGCTGTGCAACAGCTCGCGACATCGCGCATCCAGCTGCCACTCGTTGGCGACCTGCTGGGAGAAGTTGGCGGCGAGCTGGCTGACGCGTTCGGCCTGCTCGGTGTCGATCAGGTAGCGGCGCTGCAGGTTGCGGATGGTGCGGATGCGAATATCCTGCTCCACCGGCAGATGCAGCATGCCGTAAACCAGACCTTCACGCAGCGCCCCGCCGGCCAGCATCATGCTCTCGATGCCCAGCTCCTGGAAGATGGCCAACAGGATGGACAGGCCGCTCGGGAACACCAGCGCGCGCTCCAGCGTCAACCCTTCGATCTCCAGCTCTTCCAGCTTGCCGCACTGAATGGCGCGCTGTTTCAGCTGGCGCAGTTTGGGCAGGGTGATGCGCTCATCCATGCCCTGCGCCACCATGATCTCCTGCAGCGCTTGCACGGTGCCGGAAGCGCCGACGCAGATCTGCCAACCTTGCTGGCGCAATTGCGGTGCGATCGGCCGCACCATTTCGCGCGCGGCCTGTTCGGCGCGCTCGAAGTTTTCTTGCCCAAGGTTGCGATCGCTGAAGTAGCGTTCCAGCCAGGTGACGCAGCCCATCGACAGGCTATACAGCTGCGTTGCCTGTGCGCCGCTGCCGGTGACCAGTTCGGTGCTGCCGCCGCCGATGTCGACGACCAGCCGACGATCCGGCCCGCCGGTGGTGTGCGCGACGCCGTGATAGATCAGCCGTGCCTCTTCTTCGCCGCTGATCACCTGTACCGGGCAGCCGAGGATTTGCTCGGCGGCCTGCAGGAACTCATCGGCGTTGGACGCCAGACGCAGCGTGGCGGTGGCGACGACGCGGATCTGCTCGCGTGGTATGTCCTGCAGGCGTTCGGAGAACAGCCGCAGGCACTGCCAGCCGCGTTGCATGGCCTCATGCGACAGGTGATTGTTCTGATCCAGCCCGGCCGCCAGGCGCACTTTGCGCTTGATCCGCGCCAGAGTCTGAATGCTGCCGGCCACCTCGCGCACTACCAACATGTGGAAGCTGTTGGAGCCGAGATCGATGGCAGCATAAAGCGTGCTGGAACTGAGCATGGCGATCAGCTCGAACGTTTACGGTTGTTGCGCGGCGCGCCGCCGCGACGTGGCGCGGAGTTGCGACGTGGGCCGTTGCCGCCGCGCGGACGCGACAGGCGCTTCGGCGCCGGCAAATCGGTCAGCAGCGCATCGCTGTTGTACTTGCTCACCGGAATGCTGTGGTCGATATAGGTCTCGATCGCCGGCAGGTTGAGCGCATACTCTTCACACGCCAGGCTGATGGAGTGGCCGCTGGCGCCTGCGCGGCCGGTACGGCCGATGCGGTGCACGTAGTCTTCGCAGTCGTCAGGCAGATCGTAGTTGAAGACGTGCGTGACGGAAGGGATGTGCAGACCGCGCGCGGCGACGTCGGTGGCGACCAGAATATCGAGATTGCCTTTGGTGAAGTCGTCGAGGATGCGCAGGCGTTTTTTCTGCGCCACGTCACCGGTCAGCAGGCCCACGCGGTGACCGTCGGCGGCCAGATGGCCCCAGATGTCTTCGCAGCGGTGCTTGGTGTTGGCAAAGATGATGGCGCGATCCGGCCACTCTTCTTCGATCAGCGTCTGCAGCAGACGCATTTTTTCTTCGTTGGACGGGTAGAACAGCTCTTCTTTAATGCGGTGGCCGGTTTTCTGTTCCGGTTCCACTTCAACATATTCGGCGTTGTTCATCTGCTCGAAGGCCAGTTCGCGTACGCGATAGGACAGGGTAGCGGAGAACAGCATGTTCAGGCGTTGATCGGCCGCAGGCATGCGGCGGAACAGCCAACGGATGTCTTTGATAAAGCCAAGATCGTACATGCGATCGGCTTCATCCAGCACGACGACCTGCATCGCGCCGAGATCGACATAGTTCTGTTTGGTGTAATCGATTAAACGGCCGGTGGTGCCAATCAGAATGTCCACGCCGCTTTCCAGCACCTTCAGCTGTTTGTCGTAGCCGTCGCCGCCGTAGGCCAGGCCCAGTTTCAGGCCGGTGCTCTGGGAGAGCGCTTCCGCATCGGAGTGGATTTGCACCGCCAGTTCACGCGTAGGCGCCATGATCAAGGCGCGCGGCTGATTGGTCTGGCGATCCTGTTTCGCCGGGTGAGTCAGCAAATAGTGAAAAGTAGACGCCAAAAACGCCAGCGTCTTTCCGGTACCGGTTTGCGCCTGACCTGCAACGTCACGCCCGGAGAGCGTGAGCGGCAATGCTAACGCCTGGATGGGCGTGCAATTGTGAAACCCTTTTTTCTCAAGGGCTTCAAGGACTAACGGGTGCAGGGCGAAGTCGGAAAACTTCTGTTCGGTCAAGTGTGTTTTGCTCATAGTGTGGTAGAATATCAGCTAACTATTGCTTTACGAAAGCACATCCGTTGAAATAAACGCGGTGCAATAAAATCACCTTGAGTTGGTTAATGCTACACCAACAAGGTAGACATAATCCTGTGGAGTAGAACATGAGCGATAAAATTATTCACCTGACTGACAGCAGCTTCGAAGCTGACGTGCTGAAAGCGGAAGGGCCGATCCTGGTCGATTTCTGGGCTGAATGGTGTGGGCCGTGCAAGATGATTGCTCCGATTCTGGATGAGATTGCCGAAGAGTTCGAAGGCAAACTGACCATCACCAAGCTGAATATCGATCAGAACCCGGCTACCGCGCCTAAGTACGGTATCCGTGGCATCCCTACGCTGTTGCTGTTCAAGAACGGTGAAGTGGCCGCGACCAAGGTTGGCGCGTTGTCCAAAGGTCAGCTCAAAGATTTCCTGAACGCGAATCTGTAATCGGGCGGGAAGCCCAGTATCAGGCGCCTGGCGGTGATGTTCAATTCACCGCTAGACGCCTGCCAAGAAGCGTGTTAAGTTTAACCACACTGCATATAGAACTTGCCCGAAGTTTTAAATCTAAAGAGTTTGAATCTAAAGCTATACTCTGTGTCGAATCACTGGCGTTGAAAGTAAACTGAACTCAGCCCGTGTTTTGGCAATCAAACGGTTTTGCAAAAATCATTTTTAAGGTACCTTCGATCTTCAACCGTCAATGCGTGCGCCCGATGTAAGCCATTTCTTACCGCGACGGCTCTGCGCCCGGTGATCGAACGTCCAGTAAACAGGCACGCATTTCGCTGCCATACCATTCACGATACAAGTTCGAGACATACCCCGAGTTTAAGAACCCACCACTATGAATCTTACCGAATTAAAGAATACGCCGGTTTCTGAGCTGATTACTCTCGGCGAAAATATGGGGCTGGAAAACCTTGCCCGTATGCGCAAGCAGGACATTATCTTCTCCATTCTGAAGCAACATGCGAAAAGCGGAGAAGATATCTTCGGCGACGGCGTGCTCGAGATATTGCAGGATGGATTCGGTTTCCTCCGCTCTGGAGACAGTTCCTACCTCGCCGGTCCCGACGACATCTACGTATCCCCTAGCCAAATCCGCCGCTTCAACCTCCGCACTGGTGACACCATTTCCGGTAAGATTCGTCCGCCAAAAGAAGGCGAGCGCTATTTTGCACTGTTGAAAGTCAACGAAGTCAACTACGACAAGCCGGAAAACGCCCGCAGCAAGATCCTGTTCGAGAACTTGACGCCGCTGCACGCCAATTCTCGTCTGCGGATGGAGCGCGGCAACGGCTCGACCGAAGACCTGACGGCGCGCGTACTGGATCTGGCGGCGCCTATTGGCCGCGGCCAGCGTGGCCTGATCGTGGCACCGCCGAAAGCCGGTAAAACCATGCTGCTGCAGAATATTGCGCAGAGCATTGCCTACAACCACCCAGACTGCGTGCTGATGGTGCTGCTGATCGACGAACGTCCGGAAGAAGTGACCGAGATGCAGCGCCTGGTGAAAGGCGAAGTGATCGCCTCGACCTTCGACGAGCCGGCTTCGCGTCACGTGCAAGTGGCCGAAATGGTGATCGAGAAGGCCAAGCGCCTGGTTGAGCACAAGAAAGACGTGATCATTCTGCTCGACTCCATCACCCGTCTGGCGCGTGCCTACAACACCGTGGTACCGGCCTCTGGCAAGGTGCTGACCGGTGGTGTGGACGCCAACGCCCTGCATCGTCCGAAGCGTTTCTTCGGTGCGGCGCGTAACGTGGAAGAGGGCGGCAGCCTGACCATCATCGCGACCGCGCTGGTTGATACCGGTTCGAAGATGGACGAAGTGATCTACGAAGAATTTAAAGGTACCGGCAACATGGAATTGCATCTGGCGCGTAAAATCGCCGAGAAACGCGTATTCCCTGCGATCGATTACAACCGCTCCGGTACCCGTAAAGAAGAGCTGCTCACCACTTCCGAAGAGCTGCAGAAAATGTGGATCCTGCGCAAAATCATTCACCCGATGGGTGAGATTGACGCGATGGAGTTCCTCATTAATAAGTTGGCGATGACCAAAACCAACGATGAATTCTTCGATATGATGAAACGCTCATAATTCGTTAAAAAATTCGCTGAACGCCACGCCTAGTCGTGGCGTTTTTCGCTTTTGGCGGATACGATAAGTAGCAGTAATGGAAAAGTAAGTTGTTTCCTCGACTTATTGAGAATTCATCTTGTTTGTCGGTCGGCCCGGTGCCGGTCGGCTTTGCT
Organism: Serratia sp. DFXYC6; assembly: GCF_057196085.1. Classification (NCBI taxonomy): domain Bacteria; kingdom Pseudomonadati; phylum Pseudomonadota; class Gammaproteobacteria; order Enterobacterales; family Yersiniaceae; genus Serratia; species Serratia sp. DFXYC6. The sequence continues at coordinate 199,476 of NZ_JBXUNV010000005.1, forward strand.
GCTGTCGTTTTGTCAGCCGATGCGAAGAAAATAGGCATGAATCACCGTTGTCATAGGAAATGACCGAAAGGTGGCGGGGGTCGATGGCACAAGCTATTGCCCGTGGTAAGCTGCCTTATCTTCTACAGAGATCTGTTAACTGTGAACTTACTCACTATGAGTACTGAAATTCTATTTGTTTTCCTGTTTTCTTTGGCTTTTCTCTTTGTTGCCCGCAAGGCGGCAAAACGTATTGGTCTGGTAGATAAACCCAATTATCGCAAACGCCATCAGGGGTTGATTCCGCTGGTCGGCGGTATTTCCGTTTATGCCGGGTTGTGCTTCGCGTTTTGGATTTCCGAACAACCTATCGCGCACGCCAAGCTTTATCTCACCTGCGCCGGCATTCTGGTGTTTGTGGGCGCGCTCGACGATCGTTTCGACATCAGCGTTAAAATCCGCGCCCTGGTGCAGGCGCTGGTCGGCATCGCCATGATGGTGTTCGCCGGTCTGTATCTGCGCAGCTTCGGCCATGTGCTGGGTGACTGGGAGATGCTGCTGGGGCCGTTCGGTTATCTGGTGACGCTGTTCGCGGTATGGGCGGCGATCAACGCCTTCAACATGGTCGACGGCATCGATGGCCTGCTGGGTGGGCTGTCGTGCGTTTCCTTCGGGGCGCTGGGCCTGCTGCTGTACCTGAGCGGCCATCATGAGCTGGCGTTCTGGTGCTTTGCGATGATCGCCACCATCGTTCCCTATATTTTGCTCAACCTCGGCATCCTCGGCCGCCGTTATAAGGTGTTTATGGGGGACGCCGGCAGCACCCTGATCGGCTTTACTGCCATTTGGCTGCTGCTGCAAAGCTCGCAGGGTAAGGCTCACTCGATCAACCCGGTGACCGCGCTGTGGATCATCGCTATTCCGCTGATGGACATGATAGCAATCATGTACCGTCGTTTACGCAAGGGGATGAGCCCCTTCTCTCCCGATCGTCAACATATTCACCACCTGATCATGCGCGCCGGCTTTACGCCGCGGCAGGCTTTCGTGTTGATCACCCTGGCGGCCGCATTGCTGGCGGCGGTGGGCGTGATCGGCGAACGCCTGACTTTTATCCCTGAGTGGGTTATGTTGGCATTATTTTTGCTTGCTTTCTTCCTGTACGGTTACTGCATCAAGCGCGCCTGGCGGGTTGCGCGGTACATTAAGCGTATCAAGCGCCGGCTGCGGCGTTCGAGCGATAACAAGCAAGTATCTTAACCAGAGGCTTTTTGGCTGTGATGAATCCAGAAACAACGTCTGACAAGCATACCCCGGCGGTGGATAACGAACTCGATATCCGCGGCCTGTGCTGCACCCTGTGGCGCGGCAAACCGTGGATTATCGGCATTGCGGTGCTGTTCGCGGCGGTCGCGCTGATCGTTTCTTACCTGGTTAAGCAAGAGTGGAGCGCGACCGCAATCACCGACAAACCCACGGTGAATGCGCTGGGTGGTTACTATTCCCAGCAGCAGTTCCTGCGCAATCTGGACGTGCGCACGCTGCCGGCGATGGCCGGCGATCAGCCGAGCATCGCGGATGAAGCGTACAATGAGTTCATCATGCAGCTGGCGGCTTACGACACGCGTCGCGATTTCTGGCTGCAGAGCGATTACTACAAACAGCGTCAGGAAGGGGATGCCCGCGCCGATGCGGCATTGCTCGACGAGTTGATCAATAACATCCTGTTCACGCCGCGCGACGACAAAAAAGTCCCGAACGACGGCGTGAAGCTGACGGCGGAAACCGCCGCAGACGCCAACCGCCTGCTGCGCCAATATGTGGCCTTCGCCAGCCACCGCGCTGCCCTGCATCTGAACGAAGAGATTCAGGGGGCGTGGGCCGCTCGCACTACTTCGATGAAGGCACAGGTCAAGCGCCAGGAAGCGGTGGCGGAGTCGGTTTACAAGCGCGAGCTGAACACCACGCAGCAGGCGTTGAAAATCGCCGAAAGCCAGGGGATCAGCCGCACGCAAACCGACACCCCGGCAGAACAGTTGCCGGATTCGGATCTGTTCCTGCTGGGCCGGCCAATGCTGCAGGCGCGTCTGGAAGGCCTGCAGGCCTCCGGCCCGACCTACGATCTGGATTACGATCAGAATCGCGCAATGTTGGCGACGCTGAACGTTGGCCCGACGTTGGATGAGAAGTTCCAGACCTATCGTTATTTGCGCACGCCGGAAGAGCCGGTAAAACGCGACAGCCCGCGCCGGGTATTCTGGCTGATTCTGTGGGGCGCGATGGGCGCTTTGGTTGGCGCGGGTGTTGCCTTGGCGCGTCGGCCGCGTAGTTAAAAAATAATATAATAATCTGATGCAGGGCGCGTGAGCGCCCCATTCGCAGGCGGGGCCTGCGATTAACCGACCAAAAGAGATTCGCTGTGAAAGTGTTGACTGTTTTCGGCACCAGACCTGAAGCCATTAAAATGGCACCGCTGGTACATGCACTGGCCCAGGATGAGGCCTTTGAAGCAAGAGTCTGCGTAACGGCACAGCATCGTGAGATGTTGGATCAGGTATTGCGGTTGTTCGAGATCACGCCGGATTACGACCTGAACATCATGAAACCCGGCCAGGGGCTAACGGAAATCACCTGTCGCATCCTGGAAGGGCTGAAAGGGGTGCTGGAAGACTTCAAACCGGACGTGGTGCTGGTGCACGGCGATACCACCACCACGCTGGCGACCAGTCTGGCAGCGTTCTATCAACGCATCCCCGTCGGGCATGTCGAGGCCGGGCTGCGTACCGGCAATCTGTATTCTCCCTGGCCGGAAGAGGCCAACCGAAAACTGACCGGCCATCTGGCGATGTACCACTTCGCGCCGACCGAGAACTCGCGCCAAAACCTGCTGCGCGAGCTGCTGCCGGACAACCGTATTTTTGTGACCGGCAATACGGTGATAGACGCGCTGTTCTGGGTGCGCGATCGCGTGATGAGCGATGCTGCGCTGCGCGCCAGCCTGGCGCAGCGTTACCCGTTCCTCGATGCCGACAAAAAACTGATTCTGGTCACCGGCCATCGCCGGGAAAGTTTTGGCGGCGGTTTTGAGCGGATTTGCAGTGCGCTGGCGGAGATCGCCCGCAGCCACCCGGAAGTGCAGGTGGTGTACCCGGTGCATCTCAATCCGAATGTCAGCGAGCCGGTGAATCGCATTTTGAAAGGCATCGACAACGTCATGCTGATCGAGCCGCAGGATTATTTGCCGTTTGTCTATTTGATGACCCACGCTTACATGATCCTGACCGACTCCGGCGGCATTCAGGAAGAGGCGCCCTCGTTAGGCAAGCCGGTGCTGGTGATGCGCGACACCACCGAGCGCCCGGAGGCGGTAGATGCGGGCACGGTGCGCCTGGTCGGCACCGATGTGGCCAAAATTGTTGAAGCGGTGACCCGGCTGTTGACGGACGAAAGCGAATATCACGCGATGAGCCGGGCGCATAACCCATACGGCGACGGGCATGCCTGTCAGCGTATCCTCGAAGCTTTAAAGAATCATCAGGTGACACTATGAGTTTTGACACTATTTCGGTTATCGGCCTGGGTTATATCGGCTTGCCAACGGCGGCGGCGTTTGCTTCCCGCAAGAAAAAAGTGGTGGGCGTAGATGTTAACCAACATGCGGTAGATACCATTAACCGCGGCGCGATCCATATCGTCGAGCCGGATCTGGACAAAGTGGTCAAGGACGCCGTCGACGGCGGTTTCCTGCGGGCGGTGACCAAACCGCTGGCGGCCGATGCGTTCCTGATCGCGGTACCTACGCCGTTCAAGGGCGATCACGAGCCGGATCTGGCTTATGTCGAAGCAGCGGCGAAATCGCTGGCGCCGGTGCTGAAAAAAGGCGATCTGGTGATCCTGGAGTCCACCTCGCCGGTGGGCGCCACTGAACAAATGGCGGACTGGTTGGCGCAGGCGCGCAGCGATCTCAGCTTCCCGCAGCAAGCGGGCGAAGCGGCGGACGTGAATATCGCCTACTGTCCGGAGCGCGTGTTGCCGGGGCAGGTGATGGTAGAGCTGATTCAAAACGACCGAGTGATCGGCGGCATGACGCCGAAGTGCTCGGAACGAGCCAGCGCGCTGTACAAGATTTTCCTCGAGGGGGAATGCGTAGTCACCAACTCACGCACTGCCGAGATGTGCAAGCTGACGGAAAACAGCTTCCGCGACGTGAATATCGCCTTTGCCAACGAACTGTCGTTGATTTGCGCCGAACAGGGGATCAACGTCTGGGAACTGATCCGCCTGGCGAACCGCCATCCGCGGGTGAATATTCTGCAGCCGGGGCCGGGCGTAGGCGGTCACTGCATCGCCGTCGATCCGTGGTTTATCGTGGCGCAAAACCCGCAGCAGGCGCGTTTGATTCACACCGCACGCCTGGTGAACGACGGCAAACCGCTGTGGGTGGTCGACCGGGTGAAAGCGGCGGTGGCCGATTGCCTGGCCGCCACCGACAAGCGCGCGTCCGAGGTGAAAATCGCCTGCTTCGGCCTGGCCTTCAAACCGAATATCGACGATTTGCGTGAAAGTCCGGCGGTGGAAGTGGCGCACCTGATCGCCGAATGGCACGTCGGCGAAACGCTGGCGGTGGAACCGAACGTCGAACAGTTGCCGAAGTCGCTGGCGGGCCATGTGACGTTGACGCCAATCGCTGAGGCGTTGCAGCAGGCCGATGTGATTGTGATGTTGGTCGATCACCAACAGTTCAAGGCCATCCGGCCGGAAGAGATCAAGCAAAGCTGGGTGGTGGATACCAAGGGAGTCTGGCGTTGAAGCGTATCTTAGTCACCGGCGGCGCCGGTTTCATTGGCTCCGCAGTGGTGCGGCACATCATCGAAGCCACCGGCGACAGCGTGGTGGTAGTGGATAAGCTGACCTATGCCGGTAACCTCGAGTCGCTGGCGGTGGTGGCCGACAGCGAGCGCTATGCTTTCGAGCAGGTCGACATCTGCGATCGTGCCGAGCTGGACCGGGTATTTGCCCGCTATCAGCCGGACGTGGTGATGCACCTGGCGGCGGAAAGCCACGTCGATCGTTCTATCGACGGCCCGGCGGCGTTTATCGAGACCAACGTGGTTGGCACTTACACGATGCTGGAAGCGGCGCGCCATTACTGGCAGCCGTTGGCGGCGGAGAAGAAGCAGTCTTTCCGCTTCCATCATATCTCCACCGACGAAGTGTACGGCGACCTGCACGGCACCGACGATCTGTTCACCGAAACCACGCCGTATGCGCCGAGCAGTCCGTATTCCGCCTCCAAGGCATCGAGCGATCATCTGGTGCGTGCCTGGTTGCGCACCTACGGTTTGCCGACCCTCGTGACCAACTGTTCGAACAACTACGGCCCTTATCACTTCCCAGAGAAGTTGATTCCGTTGGTGATCCTGAATGCGGTAGCCGGCAAACCGCTGCCGGTATACGGCAACGGCGCGCAGGTGCGTGACTGGTTGTATGTTGAAGATCACGCGCGCGCGCTCTATCAGGTCGTGACCGAAGGCGTGGTAGGCGAAACTTACAATATTGGTGGCCATAACGAGCGCAAGAATATCGAAGTGGTGCAGACCATTTGCGATCTGCTGGAAGAATTGGCGCCAAATAAACCGCAGGGCGTGACGAACTACCGCGATCTGATCACTTACGTGAAGGATCGCCCAGGCCACGATATGCGTTACGCCATCGACGCCGGCAAAATCGATCGCGAGTTGGGCTGGCGGCCGCAGGAAACGTTTGAAAGCGGCATTCGCAAGACGGTCGCCTGGTATTTGGCTAACGAAACCTGGTGGCGCCGGGTGCAAGACGGTTCTTATGCCGGTGAGCGTTTGGGGTTGTCAGATTAATTTAACGCCGCGTCGCTTTGCGGCGGTGCGGCGGGTTTTGGAGTAAGTATGAAAGGTATTGTGCTGGCTGGCGGTTCCGGTACGCGTCTGCATCCGATCACGCGCGGCGTGTCCAAGCAACTGCTGCCGATTTATGACAAGCCGATGATCTATTACCCGCTGTCGGTACTGATGTTGGCAGGGATCAAAGACATTCTGATTATCTCCACGCCGGAAGATCTGCCTTCTTTCAAGCGTTTGTTGGGCAGCGGCGAAGCGTTTGGCATCAATCTCAGCTATGCCGAGCAGCCTAGCCCCGATGGCCTGGCTCAGGCATTTCTGATTGGCGAAGAATTCTTGGCCGGCGAGCCGAGCTGCCTGGTGTTGGGCGATAATATTTACTTTGGTCAGGGGTTCAGTCCCAAGCTGAGAAGCGTTGCGGCGCGCACCGCCGGTGCCACTGTATTTGGCTATCAGGTGATGGATCCCGAGCGTTTCGGCGTGGTGGAGTTTGACGACCACTTCCGCGCGCTGTCGATCGAAGAAAAGCCGGTTAAACCGAAGTCCAATTGGGCGGTGACCGGATTATATTTTTATGATGCTCAGGTGGTGGAGTTCGCCAAGCAGATCAAGCCGTCAGCTCGGGGAGAATTGGAGATCACCAGCATCAACCAGATGTATCTGGAGCGTGGCGAGCTGACCGTCGAGCTGCTGGGGCGCGGTTTTGCCTGGCTGGACACCGGGACTCACGACAGCCTGCTGGAAGCCAGTAGCTTCGTGCAGACGGTAGAGAAACGTCAGGGCTTTAAAATCGCCTGTCTTGAAGAGATCGCCTGGCGCAATGGCTGGCTGGATGATGAGGGCGTGAAACGCGCGGCTCAGACGCTGGCCAAAACAGGTTACGGCAAATACTTACTGGATTTATTGCATGCACGTCCACGCCAGTATTGAACCGCTGAATTGGGAGAGCGACTTCTTCCAATTGAAGAGCGCCAAGTTGCATTTCGACGACTCTGCGGCCCCCGTGAGCAACGCTGATTTGGATGCTTATGCGTTGGTGCAGGCTAAAATCCCCGCTTACCGATTGGAGTGGGCCGATGCACTGTCGGCGCTGGGCTTCCGGCTGGTCGAAGGCGAAGTGGATCTGGCCGTGAACATTGCAACTGGACGCGAGACGGTCGATACCGCTGCGGCCGGGGTGCGCATGGCCGTGCCCGAGGACATCCCGTCGTTGCGGGCTGCCGCCGGTGAGGTGTTCGCCGCCAGCCGATTTCGCGCACCGTGGTACGAGCGCACCGATAGCGGGCGATTCTATGCGGCCTGGATCGAAAAAGCGGTGCTGGGCACCTTCGATCATCAATGCTTGCTGGTATTGGGTAACCAGGGGCAACCTGAAGGCTTTGTCAGCCTGCGCGACATTGGCGGCCAGGAAATGCGTATCGGCTTGCTGGCGGCCTACCCCGGCGCATCAGGCCGGGGCATTGGTTCCAGACTGATGGCGGCGGCGCTGGCCGAATGTCGGCGGCAGGGGATGCAACGCCTGCGGGTTGCGACCCAGGTAGGCAATATCGCCGCATTACGACTCTATCAACGACAGGGTGCCGTGATTGAAAGCACCGCGTACTGGTTATACAGAGGTAGACATGATTCCATTTAACGCTCCACCGGTTGTTGGCACTGAACTGGAATATATGCAGGCTGCGATGAGCAGCGGCAAGTTGTGCGGCGACGGCGGTTTTACCCGTCGCTGCCAGCAGTGGATGGAACAGCGTTTCGGCAGCGCGAAAGTGCTGTTGACGCCTTCCTGCACCGCGTCGTTGGAAATGGCCGCCATCCTGCTGGATATCCAGCCGGGTGACGAAGTGATCATGCCGAGCTTTACCTTCGTTTCCACCGCCAACGCCTTTGTGCTGCGCGGTGCCAAAGTGGTGTTCGTCGACCTGCGTCCGGACACCATGAACATCGACGAAACCAAAATCGAAGCGGCGATCACCGATAAAACCCGCGCGATTGTACCGGTGCACTATGCCGGCGTTGCCTGTGAGATGGATACCATCATGGCGCTGGCGAAGAAATATAACCTCTTCGTGGTGGAAGACGCCGCGCAGGGCGTGATGTCGACCTACAAAGGCAAGGCATTGGGCACCATCGGCCATATCGGCTGCTTCAGCTTCCATGAAACCAAAAACTACACCGCCGGCGGCGAAGGCGGCGCGACGCTGGTGAACGATCCTGCCCTGATCGATCGGGCTGAAGTCATCCGCGAGAAGGGCACCAACCGCAGTCAGTTCTTCCGTGGCCAGGTCGACAAATATACCTGGCGCGACATCGGTTCCAGCTATCTGATGTCTGACCTGCAGGCCGCCTACCTGTGGGGCCAGCTGGAAGTGGCGGAACGCATCAACCAGCGCCGTTTGGCTCTGTGGCAGAAGTACTACGACAGCTTCCTGCCGTTGGCGCAGGCCGGCCGTATCGAGTTGCCGACTGTGCCGGCGGACTGCGAGCACAATGCGCACATGTTCTATATCAAGCTGCGTGATATCGACGATCGCACCGCCTTTATCGACTACCTGAAGGAAGCTGAGATCATGACGGTGTTTCACTATATCCCGCTGCATGCGTGCCCGGCCGGCGAACAGTTTGGCCGCTTTGCCGGTGAAGATCGCTATACCAGCCAGGAAAGCGCGCGCCTGGTGCGTTTGCCGCTGTTCTACAATATGTCCGATGCTAATCAACGTACGGTAATCAATACCATCCTGAGCTTCTTCGCCTGATATGTCGTTGGCAAAAGCGTCGATATGGACCGCCGGCTCCACGCTGATCAAGATTGGCGTGGGGCTGTTGGTGGTGAAACTGCTGGCGGTGGCGTTTGGCCCCAGCGGCGTGGGGCAGGCGGGTAACTTTCGCCAGTTGATCACCGTGCTGGGCGTGCTGTCCGGCGCGGGCATTTTTAACGGCATCACCAAATACGTGGCGGAGTACCATCAGGACTCGCAGCGTCTGCGCCTGGCGGTCGGTACCGCATCGAGCATCGTGCTGGGTTTTTCGACCTTGCTGGCGCTGGTGTTTTTGTTCGCCGCCGAGCCGATCAGCATCGGGCTGTTCGGGCATGCCGATTACGTCGGCGTGGTGCGCGCCGTCGCCTTCATTCAGATGGGCATCGCCTACGCCAACCTGTTCATGGCGGTGCTGAAAGGCTATCGCGACGCGATGGGCAACGCGCTGGCGGTGATCGGCGGCAGCCTGATCGGCGTGATGGCTTATTATCTGTGCTTCAAGCTGGGGGGCTATGAAGGCGCGCTGGCAGGGCTGGCGTTGGTGCCGGCGTTGGTGGTGCTGCCGGCCGGGCTGATGCTGTGGCGGCGCAAAACGTTGCCGCTGCGCTACCTGGCGCCGCGCTGGGACAAAGGGGTGGCCGGCAACCTCGGCAAATTCACCCTCATGGCGTTGATCACCTCGGTGACGCTGCCGGTGGCCTACGTGATGATGCGTAACCTGTTGGCCGCGCATTACGGTTGGGATGAGGTGGGGATCTGGCAAGGCGTCAGCAGCATTTCCGATGCCTATCTGCAGTTTATCACCGCCTCGTTTACCGTCTATCTGCTGCCGACGCTGTCGCGGTTGACGGACAAGGGCGCCATCTCGCGGGAGATCGTGCGCTCGCTGAAATTCGTGCTGCCGGCGGTAGCGGCGGCGAGCTTTACGGTGTGGTTGCTGCGTGATTTCGCCATCTGGCTGTTGTTCTCGGACAAGTTCGTCGCCATGCGCGATCTGTTTGCCTGGCAACTGGTGGGCGACGTGCTGAAAGTCGGGGCCTATGTGTTCGGCTATTTGGTGATCGCCAAAGCGTCGCTGCGCTTTTATATCCTGACGGAAGTCAGCCAGTTTCTGCTGCTGACGCTGTTCTCGCACTGGCTGATCCCACTGCGCGGCGCGCTGGGGGCGGCTCAGGCCTATATGGCAACCTACATCGTGTATTTCGCGCTCTGTAGCTGCGTGTTTCTTATTTATCGTAGACGAGTATGACCATACTGATTCACGTTCTGGGATCCGATATCCCACATCATAACCAGACGGTGCTGCGCTTCTTCAACGACGTGTTGGCGCCGCGTCTGCCGGCTGAGCAGACGCGGCATTTTATGGTGGCGGCCAAGGATGTGGCGGCACTGGGAGATTTCCCCGCCCTGAACATTGAGCCCTACGCGGACAAGAAAAGCCTGGCGGCGGCGGTCATCGCGCGCGCCCAAGCCGATCGCGATACGCGTTTCTTCCTGCACGGCCAGTTCAACCCGGGGCTGTGGCTGGCGCTGCTGAGCGGCAAGATCAAGGCGCGTCAGGTCAGTTGGCATATTTGGGGCGCCGATCTGTATGAGGACGCCACCAGCTGGAAATTCCGGTTGTTCTATCTGCTGCGCCGCATTGCGCAGGGGCGGGTAGGGAATGTGTTTGCCACTCGCGGCGACGTGATTCACTACCAGCAGCGCCATGCGCGGGTGCCGGCCTCGCTGCTGTATTTCCCTACCCGCATGGATCCGGCGCTGACCGACGTTCACGTCGAGAAAAACCTGGCCGGGCCGATGACGATTCTGGTGGGCAACTCCGGCGATCGCAGCAATCGGCATATCGAAGCGCTGCAGGCGATTCATCAGCAGTTCGGCGCCGACGTGCGCGTGATCCTGCCGATGGGTTATCCGGCCAACAACGATGCTTACATCGAGCAGGTGCGCGCCGCCGGGTTGCCGCTGTTCGGCGAGAAAAACCTGCAGCTGCTCACGCAGCAGGTGGCATTCGAGGACTACCTCAATATTCTGCGCGCCTGCGATCTGGGCTATTTCATTTTCAATCGCCAGCAGGGGATTGGCACCCTGTGCCTGCTGATTCAGTTCGGCGTGCCTTTTGTGCTCAGCCGGCAAAACCCGTTCTGGCAGGATTTGGCGGAACAGCACCTGCCGGTGCTGTTCTACGGCGATTCGCTGGACGAGGCGGTGGTGCGCGAAGCGCAGCGTCAGCTGGCGGCGGTGGATAAACAGGCGATCGCCTTCTTCAATCCGAACTATGTTGACGGCTGGCAGCAGGCCCTGGCGCTGGCGGCGGGAGAGCACTCATGACGTTGGCGCAATTCGGCGGCCTGTTTGTCGTCTATCTGGTCAGCCTGACGTTTATCCTGACGCTGACCTACCAGGAGTTTCGGCGCGTGCGCTTTAACTTCAACGTCTTCTTCTCGTTGCTGTATTTGCTGACGTTCTATTTCGGCTTCCCGTTAACCTGCCTGCTGGTGTTTCAGTTTGACGTCGAGGTGGTGCCGGTGGAGTTTCTGCTGTATGCCCTGCTGTCGGCGACGGCGTTTTACGCCATCTATTACGTCACTTACAAGACCCGGCTGCGCAAGCGCCGCACTCAGCCGCGCGCGGCGCTGTTTACCATGAACCGGGTAGAGACTCATATGACCTGGGTGCTGCTGGCGCTGGTGGCGATCGGTACCGTTGGGATCTTCTTCATGCAGAACGGCTTCCTGCTGTTCAAGCTCAATTCCTACAGTCAGATCTTCTCCAGCGACGTGTCCGGCGTGGCGCTCAAGCGGTTCTTCTACTTCTTCATTCCGGCGATGCTGGTGGTCTATTTCCTGCGGCAGGATCTGCGCGCCTGGTTTTTGTTCCTGGTGGCGACGGTGGCGTTCGGTATTCTGACCTACGTGATCGTCGGCGGCACCCGTGCCAACATCATTATCGCTTTCGCGCTGTTCTTGTTTATCGGCATCGTGCGCGGCTGGATCACGCTGTGGATGCTGGCGGCGGCGGGCATATTCGGCGTGGTCGGCATGTTCTGGCTGGCGTTGAAGCGCTATAGCCTGGACGTCAGCGGCGCGGAAGCGTTTTATACCTTCCTCTATCTGACCCGAGACACCTTCTCGCCGTGGGAAAACCTGGCGCTGCTGCTGCAAAATTACGACAAGATCGATTTCCAGGGCCTGGCGCCGATCTTGCGTGATTTCTACGTCTTTATCCCAACCTGGCTATGGCCGGGCCGGCCGGACGTGGTGCTGAACTCGGCCAACTATTTCACCTGGGAAGTGCTGAACAACCACTCCGGGCTGGCGATATCCCCGACGCTGATCGGTTCGCTGGTGGTGATGGGCGGCGCGCTGTTCATCCCGCTCGGCGCGATTCTGGTGGGTATGATCATCAAGTGGTTCGACTGGCTGTATGAGCTGGGCAAAACAGAGCCGAACCGCTATAAGGCGGCTATCCTGCAAGGATTCTGCTTCGGCGCGGTGTTCAACATGATTGTATTGGCGCGCGAAGGGGTGGACTCATTCGTTTCGCGCGTGGTGTTCTTCTGCATTATTTTCGGCGCCTGTCTGGTGCTGGCGAAGTTGCTGTATTGGCTGTTCGATACCGCCGGGCTCATCAAGGCCAGAGTGACGCGCGCCCGCGCGCTGGCCTCTTCCCCACGGGCGGACGGTCTTTTGTAAGGGTAATGACGACGATGGAAACAAAGATTTCGGTGCCGCAGTATGAGCTGCGCGGTTTCAGCCTGTGGGGCTTTCGCGATATGGCGCACTGTATGGATTTTCTGTTCGACGGCGGCCGGGTCAAACAGGGCACGCTGGTGGCGATGAATGCGGAAAAGATCCTGAAGGCGGAAGAGGACCCGGCGCTGCATGCGTTGCTGGATGAAGCGGAGTACAAGTACGCCGACGGCATCAGCATGGTGCGCTCGATTCGCCGCAAATACCCGGCGGCGGATGTGTCGCGCGTCGCGGGCGCCGATCTGTGGGAAGCGTTGATGCAGCGCGCCGGCCGCGAAGGCACGCCGGTCTTCTTGGTCGGCGGCAAGCCGGAAGTCTTGGCGGAAACCGAGCAGAAGCTGCGCAGCCAGTGGAATGTCAACCTGGTGGGCAGCCAGGACGGCTATTTCAAACCGGATCAGCGAGAGGCGTTGTTCGAGCGTATTCGCGCCAGCGGCGCCGCTATCGTGACGGTGGCGATGGGATCGCCGAAGCAGGAGATCCTGATGCGCGACTGCCGCAAGGTGCATCCGCAGGCGCTGTATATGGGCGTGGGCGGCACCTACGACGTTTTTACCGGCCATGTGAAGCGTGCGCCCAAGGTGTGGCAGAACCTTGGTCTGGAATGGCTCTACCGCCTGCTCAGCCAACCCAGCCGCATCGGCCGTCAGTTGAAGCTGTTGAAGTTTGTCGGCTACTACTACAGCGGCAAGATGTAACCCCTCATCCGGGGTGGAAAGTGCTGTTCCGCTCCGGACTGCTGTACCAATAATCTGCTTTTGTGCGTTTCTCCCGCATATCTATAACCCTCGGCCCTAAACGCCGCAGCATTTATTCCATAAAGTTTTAAATTGCGGTTTGCTTATAGCGGCGAAATGCGAAACGATACCGCCCGGAAATTATCCCTGGCCGCTGAAGCCTGATGCGACAGCGCTGAACGATGTCCTTCTCACGGTAACTTCGCTCCGACTACCCGTTGATGCCAGTCCGATCGGCAGGGGATGATTTATTCTTTTAATAATGACAATAACGACCGGCAGCGGCCGGCAGGCAAACACAACCCGAGAAAAATTATTGAGGATTTATGGCACACAAAGAGAAACCGCAAGGGCTACACCGGGGTCTTGAGGCCCGGCACATCGAGCTTATCGCTCTGGGGGGCACCATCGGCGTCGGCCTGTTTATGGGCTCGGCCAGTACGCTGAAGTGGGCGGGGCCATCGGTGCTGCTGGCTTACATCATCGCCGGGCTGTTCGTATTCTTCATTATGCGTTCGATGGGAGAAATGCTGTTCCTTGAGCCGGTCGCCGGGTCGTTTGCCGTTTACGCGCATAAGTACATGAATCCCTACTTCGGTTATCTGACCGCCTGGGGCTACTGGTTTATGTGGATTGCCGTCGGCATTTCTGAGATCACCGCCATCGGGGTGTATGTGCAGTTCTGGTTCCCGGAAATACCGCAGTGGGTGCCGGCGCTGATTGCCGTGGCGATGGTGGCGCTGGCCAACCTGGCGGCGGTGCGCCTGTATGGGGAGCTGGAGTTCTGGTTCGCCATGATCAAGGTCACCACTATCATCGTGATGATTCTGGTGGGGCTGGGGGTGATCTTCTTCGGCTTCGGCAACGGCGGTGAACCTATCGGTTTCGCCAATTTGACGGCGCACGGCGGTTTCTTTGCCGGCGGCTGGAAAGGCTTCCTGTTTGCGCTGTGCATCGTGGTGGCGTCCTATCAGGGGGTTGAGCTGGTGGGCATCACCGCCGGGGAAGCCAAGAACCCGCAGGTGACACTGAAACGCGCGATCAACAATATCCTGTGGCGCATCCTGATCTTCTATGTCGGCGCGATCTTCGTCATCGTGACCATCTTCCCGTGGAACGGCATCGGCACCACCGGCAGCCCGTTCGTGCTGACCTTCGCCAAGATCGGCATCGTCGCCGCCGCCGGCATCATCAACTTCGTGGTACTGACCGCCGCGCTTTCCGGCTGCAACAGCGGCATGTACAGCGGCGGCCGCATGCTGTACGCCCTGGCCAAGAATCGCCAACTGCCGGCGGCGCTGACCAAGCTTTCCGCCAGCGGCGTGCCGGTCAACTGCATCGCCGTCACCATTGGCTGCCTGTTGGTGGGCTCCGCGCTGAACTACATCATCCCTAATCCGGAGCAGGTGTTCGTCTATGTCTACAGCGCCAGCGTGTTGCCGGGCATGGTGCCGTGGTTCGTGGTGCTGATCAGCCAGCTCTATTTCCGCCGCGCCCATAAGGAAGCGATCAAAAACCACAGCTTTAAGTCGATCATGTTCCCGTATGTGAACTATCTGACCATCGCTTTTCTGGTTTGCGTACTGGTCGGCATGGGAATCAACCCGGATACGCGAATTTCCCTGCTGGTCGGGGCGATTTTCTTAGCGGGCGTCAGCCTGTGCTACTTCGCTTTCGGCATGCATAAGAAACATCATCCGGCTGAAAATCGGGTAGAAACACGGCAATAAACGGTGAAAAGGGGCTACGGAGTGCGCTTTCCTGCGCAGGAGTGAGCAAAGCGTAATCAAACGCAACATTTCTGCGAAAAAGCACTAGACAGGATTGGCGTAAATCCGTAGTATCCCCTCCCGCAACGGCGCTACGCGCCCGTAGCTCAGCTGGATAGAGCGCTGCCCTCCGGAGGCAGAGGTCTCAGGTTCGAATCCTGTCGGGCGCGCCATTAAGTTTGTGCGCAGGAGCTGCGGTGGTAATATTACCGCGTGAGTAAGAAGAAGTAGTAATGGTGGCTATAGCTCAGTTGGTAGAGCCCTGGATTGTGATTCCAGTTGTCGTGGGTTCGAGTCCCATTAGCCACCCCACTTCCTGATGAAGTGAAGATTTAGCAGTATTTTGTGACAGTGCGAAGGTGGCGGAATTGGTAGACGCGCTAGCTTCAGGTGTTAGTGTTCTTACGGACGTGAGGGTTCAAGTCCCTCTCTTCGCACCACGCAAAATATCTGATAAATATAAGATTTATATGGACAACGGTCTGATAAATCGGGTAGTATGAGCAACACAAATCGGCGAGTAGCGCAGCTTGGTAGCGCAACTGGTTTGGGACCAGTGGGTCGGAGGTTCGAATCCTCTCTCGCCGACCACATTCGAAAAACCTGCTTTTTAAAGCAGGTTTTTTTTCGTCTGCAGTTTATGAGGATGAGTACCTCCGCAGGAGGAGCCTCGCGAAGCGAGACGAGAAGGCAGGCCCGCGCAGCAATGTGCGGGCTTTTTGCATCCATGAGGGCTGGCATCTTGTGCCTGCCTGTGAGCATGTTGGTTTTCAGCGACATGACCATCCAGCGCTGTCGTCAGGTTGAGACAAATAATTTATTGATTTTAAAAGATAAAAATGGATTTGGCTTAAGCCGTCGTTTTGAAGCGACATTCTTATAACGGCCGCTGGCATGGAATGCCAGGGAGAGGTATCAGGCAGGAAGGGTGGGGAGGAAGTATAAATTATTTATATTTCAATGCATTGAATTAAATTTCCTATTGGAAATGGGCTCAATCTAAAAGTTGGCACGTCAAATGCATTATCTATAGCGTAGATGCTCATTCCACCTCTTATGTTCGCCTTAGGCTTCATAAACCCTGGGAATGACGCAGAGCCGATTTAGGGTGCCTATCGCCCACGAGAACGATGACTAACCCGTCATCACGCTCAGGGCAAAACGTTGAGTGAGGCACCGCCCCTGTTGTCCTAGACCTGATTGCTTCTTTATACACTTGCCATACGGCAAGTGTTTTTTTTTGCGCCACAGAAAACCCTGGGCAAAAAAAAGCGCGGCATCGGAGCCGCGCTTTTCTCACTTGGGCAGGGCGTTATTCGCCGCCGTTCTGTTTCAGCGTCAACATCAGTCCCTCACGTCGCATCTGCGCCGCTTCATCCGAACGATGCAGTTTTTCCAGCGTATCGGCCAACCAGGCGTAGTCGTAAGCATCCGGGCGCTGTTTCAACGCTTCGCGGAAAGCGTCGGCCGCTTGCTGCCACTCGCCGTGCTTCATCAGCAGTTGCCCCAGCGTGCTGTTCAGCAGCGGCGTCGCGCCGTGTTGCTTCATCTGCTGACGCAGCGCTTTTTCCAACTGCTCGGGGTTGCCGGACTTCAGCCGCGGCAGCAACAGCACCAGGCGCTCGTCATATTGGCGCTTCAGGCTGTCGAGCACAATCTCCTGCGCCAGTTCGTGGTCGTTGCATTCGATCAGGTGCTCCACCATCGCGATTTGCAGCGGCACTTCGTGACGCGTCTTGCGGCTCTGATCTTTCCACCAGCGCTTCAGGCCTTCGCTGCCTTCGTCCGCCATCGCCTGATTCATCAGCCCGATATAAGCCTGTTGCTGCAATGCCTGCAGCTGCTCTTCACTGTGCAGCTCGATTTTACGCATCGACGGCAGCACTTCCAGCAGCGACGCGTAGGCGCCGGTGCGCAGATAGGCTTGTTCCGCCAGGCGCAACACTTCCGGATGGCGCGGCGCCTGGTTCAGCAGGCGATCGACGCCGTGGCGCGCGGCATGGTTCTCGCCCTGCGCCAGCTGGATGCGAACCCGGGTGATATCCACCGGCAGCTGATCGGTATCGGCGGCTTCAGCGGCGCGCTCCAGATATTGGTTGGTACGGAAGTCATCGCCGCGTTGTTGTGCGGCCTCGGCGGCCAGCAGGTAGTTCACCACCGGTTGCTCAGCGTGATCGGCGTTGCGCGTCATCAGCTTTTCAACCTGCTTGTAGTCGCCTTCCGCCAGTTTGATCAGCGCGGCTTTGGTTTGCTGGCGCGCGCGGGTGCGCTTGCGGCCGATAAACCAGCCGCGCGTGCGGGCGCCGGTACGGAAGATACGGCGCAGGATCCATTCGATCGCCAGCAGCACCACGAACAGCAGCACCAGCATGATCACCAGGCCGGTGACGCTGGTTTCAATATTGTAATTATCGGTCTGGATCAGCACATAGCCCTGATGCCCGGCTAACATCGGCCCGAGCACCACGCTGGCGATCACCACCAGGAACAGAAATAGCACGCGTAACATGGCTTAACCCTCCTGGTGAGCGGCAGGGGACTGGGTCATCAGGTTGCGCACCCGGGTCTGCATCACTTTTTCCAGCAGCGGCTGGCTCTTCAGCTGATCCGGCACATCCATCGAGATCGACTGTTGGCTCAGGTTGTCCAGTTCTTCCAGGAAGGCCTTGGTCGCCGGGTCGGTGGTGTCGAAATAGGCGCGCACCCAGGTGGAGACGGTTTCCAGCGACTGCTTGTAGGTCTCGTTCTGATGGCGCGGGATGGCCTGTGCGGCCACCAGCAGGCGCGAACGGATGTTCTCGCGCAGGTAGATGTCCTGGTTCGGCGCCAGCAGCGGTTCGGCGCTGGTGTCGCGGCGGCGGATGGTGATGAAGTCGGCCATGAAATTGCGCCAGCTCTTGGCCAGGTTCTGCCGCCATTCGCCGATCGAGCCGGAGAGCTCGCTGCTGTTTTGATCCATCGGCGCTTCGTCGGTGTCGTTGTCCGCCAGGCGCAGGTTATCCACCTGATTGGACAGCTGATTGACCTTGAGGATGATGCCGTCGTAATCGACCTGGGTCAGCGTGGAAAGCGTGCTGATGTCTTCGGTAATGGCGCGGCGCACGTCGAGCAGGCTCGGATCGTTCATGTCCGCCAGGCTGGCGTCGGCGCTTTTCAGCAGCGCGGCGGCGCTGGTGACGTCCTGATCGCTCCACAGCTTGCGGCCGGCCATTTTCACCAGGAAATCGGCCTGCGCCAGCAGCCAGGTTTTGGCGTCGCTGCCGGAGATGGTCGCCACTTTTTCCTGCAGCTCGCTCAGTTGGCGCGCCAGATTCGCCTGCTCGCGATCGGCGGCGTCCAGGGTTTTACCCTGCTGTTGCAGCAGGCCTTCCAGCGCGTTTCTTTCCTGCTGCTGGCTCTGCTTTACGCCTTCAAGCTGCTGCTGCAGTGCCTGATTGGCGGCGATCAGCTGTTGCGCCTGCTTGTGCGTGTGGTAATAGCCGCCCGCGCCGAGGGCGATGACCAGCACGATAGCGATCGCGCCGAGCACCGGGCCGGTGTTCTTGCCTTTGCGGCTGGCAGCGGCTGGCTGCTGGGAGCTCTCAACCGCGGTGGTTGGCTCTTCAACCGGGGCGGATGGGGTATTTTGTTCCGTCATAGTGGCACATCCCATAGTCAGATTATTGTAGCGCGCGGATCAGCGCGTCATTATCGGCGTTGTCAGCTACCCGAATCGTACGCCAGCCCAAGTCCCGGGCGAGGGTAGCCAGGCGTTCGCTCACTACTACCAGGCGGCAACGCAGCAGCCATGAAGAACGATAGTAATCAGGAACTAAAGTATAGAGCTGTTGTAACATTTCACCGCTGGTCACCACCAGCGTATCCACACCGGCGCGCTGCCAGTGGGCGCTTTGCTCGCTGCCGTCATAGTGCACCGGGCTGCGTTGATAACATTCATAATAGCTGACGTCGGCGCCGCGCTCGCTCAGCGTCGACCCCAACAGTTCGCGGCCGCCGTTGCCGCGTAAAATCAGCGCGCGTTTGCCCGCCAGCTTTTGCAGCGCCGGCAGCAGCAGCAGCGTTTCGCTGATCTCGCGTTCGCGCGGGTACTCCACCGGCAAACTGCTGATGCGGTGCAGCGCCAGCCCGGTGGTGCGACCGATGGCGTAATAAGTCAGGTGCGCGGGCCAGCTCAGCCCGGCGCGGCCGATAACCGAATCGGCATAACTCACCGAATGCTGCGACAGCACGAACACCAGATCGCCGGCGCTAAGCTGCTGCAACGCCTGCGGCAGCTTCGGCAGATCGCCGCCGGGGGCGAAGTCGATCAGCGGTGCATGATAGGCAACCCGGCCGAGCGCGCGCAGCCGGCTCACCAGCAGCTCTCCCGAAGGCGATGGGCGGGTTACCAGAATGGTCATGCCGGCGGATTTCCCTGATAAACTTCGCGCAGGATCTCGCGCGCGCCGCGCGCCAGCAGCTCTTCCGCCAGCTCAACGCCCATCCGTTCGGCCTCGGCGGCCGGGCCGCGGCGCTCGCCGCGCACCATCTGGCTGCCGTCCGGCGCGCCGACCAGCGCGCGCAGCCACAGGCTGTCGCCATCCAGTTCGGCATAGCTGCCGATCGGTACCTGGCAGCCGCCTTCCAGGCGGGTGTTCATCGCCCGTTCGGCGCGCACGCGGGTTTCGGTGGCCGCATGGTTCAGCGGCGCCAGCAGCGCGCGGGTGACGCTGTCGTCGAGACGGCATTCAATGCCGACCGCACCCTGGCCGACCGCCGGCAGACACTCTTCGGCGCTCAGCGGGCTGCGGATGCGTTGCTCCAGACCTAAACGCTTCAGGCCGGCCACCGCCAGGATAATCGCGTCGTAGTCGCCGTTGTCCAGCTTGGCCAGGCGAGTGCCGACGTTGCCGCGCAGGTCGCGCACGATCAGATCCGGGCGGCGTTCACGCAGCTGGCACTGGCGGCGTAGGCTGGAGGTGCCGACCACGCTGCCCTGCGGCAGCTGATCGAGCGAGGCGAAACGATTGGAAACAAAAGCGTCGCGCGGATCTTCGCGTTCGCAAATGGTGGTCAAACCGAGCCCGGCAGGGAAATCGACCGGCACGTCTTTCATCGAATGCACGGCGATGTCGGCGCGGCCTTCCAGCAGCGCCAGCTCGAGTTCTTTAACAAACAGGCCTTTACCGCCGACTTTCGCCAACGGCGTATCCAGAATAACGTCGCCGCGGGTGACCATCGGCACCAACTCGACCTGCAGGCCGGGATGGCAGGCCATCAGACGTTGCTGCACATAATGTGCTTGCCAAAGAGCAAGCGGGCTTTGTCGGGTGGCAATTCGAATAATTTTGTCTAACATGCTTGTTACCGTTTTTATATTTCGCCATCCATCCTACCACTGAGAGCCAATACTGTCAGTGCAAGAAGCCGGAGGCGGAAAAAGGACAACGGAATCAAAGGGACGTGTGATGTGCTTTGGGGCAGTTAACACTGCGGGTAAATCGTTTAGGGAAGCGCTACAATAATTGTGAAGCGTTACCTCCTTTACGGTCAATCAGCAAGGTGTTAAATTGATCACGTTTCCAGCAATAAGTCGCCAAATATTCTTCTTACACTAACGGCGCTTATGGAATACGGGTTTTTTTCTAAACACCGGGATAATCAGGCGAGACGTCTTGTACCTCTACATCGAGACATTGAAGCAGAGACTGGATGCGATCAATCAGCTACGCGTCGATCGCGCCCTGGCGGCTATGAAGCCCGCGTTTCAACGGGTATACAGTCTGCTGCCCACCTTACTGCACCACCACCACCCGCTGATGCCGGGTTACCTGAACGGTAACGTTCCCCACGGCATTTGCCTCTACACGCCTGATGAAACTCAACAAGATTACCTGAACGATTTAGAAGACAAATGGGGCAGCCCGTTTGACAAACCGGCCAGCGGCGAGCTGCCGATCACCGGCGTCTATTCGATGGGCAGCACCTCGTCTATCGGCCAAAGCTGCAGCTCGGATCTCGATATCTGGGTCTGCCACCAGTCCTGGCTGGACAACGAAGAACGCACCCGCCTGCAGCAAAAATGCAGCCTGCTTGAGAAGTGGGCCGCCTCGATGGGGGTGGAAGTCAGCTTCTTCCTGATCGACGAAAACCGTTTCCGCCATAATGAAAGCGGCAGCCTGGGCGGCGAAGACTGCGGCTCGACGCAGCACATCCTGTTGCTGGACGAGTTCTACCGCACCGCGGTGCGCCTGGCCGGCAAACGCATCCTGTGGAACATGGTGCCGGGCGAAGAAGAAGCGCACTACGATGAATACGTGCTGTCGCTGTACGCGCAGGGCGCGCTGACGCCGAACGAGTGGCTGGATCTCGGCGGCCTGAGTTCGCTGTCGGCGGAAGAGTACTTCGGCGCCAGCCTGTGGCAGCTGTACAAGAGCATCGATTCGCCTTACAAGGCGGTGCTGAAGACCCTGCTGCTGGAAGCCTATTCCTGGGAATACCCCAATACCCAGCTGCTGGCGACGGACATCAAACATCGCCTGCATCAGGGCGAGATCGTCAGCTTCGGGCTCGACGCCTACTGCATGATGCTCGAGCGCGTGACCCGCTATCTGACCGACATCAACGACACCACCCGCCTCGATCTGGCCCGCCGCTGTTTCTACCTGAAAGTGTGTGAAAAGCTGTCGCTGGCCAAGGCCTGCGTCGGCTGGCGGCGCGAGATCCTCAGCCAACTGGTCAGCGAGTGGGGCTGGAGCGAAGAGCGTCTGGCGATGCTGGACAACCGTGCCAACTGGAAGATCGAGCGGGTGCGCGAAGCGCATAACGAGTTGCTCGATGCGATGATGCAGAGCTACCGCAACCTGATCCGTTTCGCCCGCCGCAATAACCTCAGCGTCAGCGCCAGCCCGCAGGATATCGGCGTGCTGACCCGCAAACTGTATGCGGCGTTCGAAGCGCTGCCCGGCAAGGTGACGCTGGTGAACCCGCAGATTTCGCCGGACCTGTCGGAAAACGATTTAACCTTTATTCATGTGCCGGTTGGCCGCGCCAACCGCACCGGCTGGTACCTGTACAATCAGGCGCCGGCCATGGATTCGATAGTCAGCCATCAGCCGCTGGAATATAACCGCTACCTGAACAAGCTGGTGGCCTGGGCCTATTTCAACGGCCTGCTGACGCCGCAGACCCGCCTGCACATCAAGAGCGGCAACCTGTGCGACACCGCCAAGCTGCAGGAGCTGGTGGCCGACGTTTCTCATCACTTCCCGCTGCGCCTGCCGGCGCCGACGCCGAAAGCGCTGTACAGCCCGTGCGAGATTCGCCATCTGGCGATCATCGTCAATCTGGAAAACGATCCGACCGCCGCCTTCCGCAATCAGGTGGTGCACTTCGATTTCCGCAAGCTGGACGTGTTCAGCTTCGGCCAGCAGCAGCAGTGTTTGGTGGGCAGCATCGATCTGCTGTACCGCAACTCCTGGAACGAAGTGCGTACCCTGCATTTCAGCGGCGAGCAGTCGGTGCTGGAAGCGCTGAAAACCATTCTCGGCAAAATGCATCAGGACGCCGCACCGCCGGAGTCGGTGGAAGTGTTCTGCTACAGCCAGCACCTGCGCGGCCTGATCCGCACCCGCATTCAGCAGTTGGTATCGGAATGCATCGAGCTGCGCCTGTCCAGCACCCGGCTGGAACCCGGCCGCTTCAAGGCGGTGCGCGTCGCCGGGCAGACCTGGGGGCTGTTCTTCGAGCGCCTGAGCGTGTCGGTGCAAAAACTGGAGAATGCGGTGGAGTTTTACGGTGCCATCTCCAACAACAAGCTGCACGGCCTGTCTATCAAGGTGGAAACCGATCAGGTGCATCTGCCGCCGGTGGTGGATGGCTTCGCCAGCGAAGGGATCATCCAGTTCTTCTTCGAAGACACCTCGGATGACAAGGGTTTCAACATCTATATTCTGGACGAGTCGAATCGGGTGGAGGTGTATCACCACTGCGAGGGCAGTAAAGAAGAGCTGGTGCGCGACGTCAGCCGCTTCTACTCTTCATCGCACGATCGTTTCACCTACGGCTCCAGCTTCATCAACTTTAACCTGCCGCAGTTCTATCAAATCGTGCAGCTCGACGGGCGCACGCAGGTGATCCCGTTCCGCAGCAACGTGCTGTCCAGCCTGTGTGTGACGGTGGCCGACGGCGCCGCTCAGCCGCTGAAGCAGCAGTTCCAGCTGCATTGACGCCGCAAGGGCTCGGTGGCCGAGCCCCGCATTGCCTCAGGAAAAACGCAGTTCCTCACCGGCCTGCGCGCTGGCCGCTTCGCTGAGCAGTTGGTAAAACGGCTGCCCGCTGCGATCGCATAACCAGACGCCGTCGCGGTAGTTGAAGTGGTAACCGCCGGCCTTGGTGGCGAGCCACACCTGGTGCAGCGGCTCCTGGCGGTTGATGACAATTTTGGTGCCGTTTTCGAAGCTCAGCGTCATCACGCCGCCATTGGTTTCGTAATCGATGTCCGCATCGCCGTCAAAATCGTCCAGTGTCTCTTCAATATTCAGCATCAGCTGGTCGGCCAACTGGTGAAACTCGCTGTCGTTCATATTCAATTCCTATTGCTTTTCATGATCCACCTGCGATTATAGAGACCTTGGACGCATGAATTACAGGCATTAATGCAAATGAAAAAACAACTACGCTATGCGCTGATGGCAGTTCTGGTTACCGGCCTCGCCGGCTGTGGTCTGAAAGGCCCGCTTTACTTCCCGCCTGCCGACCCCGCCAGCCAAAAACCGGCCAAGCCGCCGGTGCAAACGGGCGATCAGGTGCAAAAGAACCAGCAGGAGCAGTCTGGCTCTCAGCAAAAACCGTCGATGGTTGACCAGTAACACCCTGTTTGCGGTGGCGAGCGCCGCCGTAAAATCAAGACGGATAGCGCGTCCAGATAGCGGAGTATGATATGCAGTTCTCCAAAATGCACGGTCTGGGCAACGACTTTATGGTGGTCGATGCCGTTACACAGAATGTCTATTTTTCACCTGAGCTGATCCGCCGGCTGGCCGATCGGCACCTGGGCGTCGGCTTTGACCAGATGCTGGTGGTAGAACCGCCTTACGATCCCGAACTGGATTTTCACTACCGAATTTTTAACGCCGACGGCAGCGAAGTGGCGCAGTGCGGCAACGGCGCGCGTTGCTTCGCGCGCTTCGTGCGGCTGAAAGGGCTGACCAACAAACGCGACATCCGCGTCAGCACCCAAACCGGGCGCATGGTGCTCAGCGTCACCGACGACGATCTGGTGTGCGTCAACATGGGTGAGCCGAATTTCGACCCGCAGGCGGTGCCGTTCCGCGCCGCCAAGGCTGAAAAGACCTACATCATGCGCGCGGCGGAACATACCGTGTTGTGCGGCGTGGTGTCGATGGGCAACCCGCATTGTGTTTTGCAGGTGGACGACGTAAACACCGCCAAGGTGGAGCTGCTCGGGCCGGTGCTGGAAGGGCATGAACGCTTCCCGGAACGGGCCAACATCGGCTTTATGCAGGTGGTCAGCCGCGATCATATCAAGCTGCGCGTTTATGAGCGCGGCGCCGGTGAAACGCAGGCCTGCGGCAGCGGCGCCTGTGCGGCGGTGGCGGTGGGGATCCAACAGGAATTGCTGTCAGAAGAAGTGCATGTAGAGCTGCCGGGCGGCAGCCTGCATATTCGCTGGAAAGGGCCGGGCAACCCGCTGTTTATGACCGGTCCGGCAACCCATGTCTATGACGGATTTATTCATCTATGAAAAGCGTAGAAGAACAGAGCGTCGCCGGCCTGGCGCTGGATGACGACACCGTGATGCAGTATCTGCTGCAGAACCCGGATTTCTTTATTCGCAACGCGCGCCAGGTTGAGCAGATGCGCGTGCCTCACCCGGTGCGTGGCACCGTTTCGCTGGTGGAATGGCATCTGGCCCGCCAGCGCAATCATATCGAACGGCTGGAAGAAGAGATCACGCTGCTGATGGAGCAGGCCAGCGCCAACGAAGGGCTGTTCGCCAGGCTGCTGCACCTGCAGGCCGATCTGGCCACCGCCGACAGCTTGCAGGACATGCTCAACCGGCTGCAGCGCTGGGCGCGCGGCTTCGGTTTGGCCGGCGCCACGGTGCGTCTGTTCGCCGAGCGCTGGAATATCGGCGCGCCTTCCGATTTCACCCATCTGGCGCTGACGCGTTCGGCGTTCGAGCCGTTCCGCATCCAGCGGCTGGGCAGCGAACAACACTACCTCGGCGGCCTGAACGGCCCCGAACTGCTGCTGCTGTTGCCGCAGGCCAAACAGATCGGCCAGATTGGTTCGGTAGCGCTGTCGATGCTGGGCGACGATGGCGAGCTGGGCATGGTGATCTTCAGCAGCCGCGATACGCAACATTATCAGCAGGGCATGGGCACGGTAATGCTCAATCAACTGGCGCGCATGCTGCCGGAACTGCTGGAACGCTGGATCGAACGCGCATGACGCCGATTGCGCCCAGCCTGCAGCAGCCGGTGGACGCTTTTCTGCGTTATCTCAAGGTAGAACGGCAACTCAGCCCGCTGACGCAGCTCAGCTATTCACGCCAGCTGACGGCGCTGATGTGCCTGGCGCAGGAGATCGGCGTCACCGACTGGGCGGCGCTGGATGCCGCCCGGGTGCGCATGCTGGCGGCGCGCAGCAAACGCGCCGGCCTGCAGTCCGCCAGCCTGGCGCTGCGGCTCTCTTCGTTGCGCAGTTTCCTCGACTGGCTGGTCAGCCAGGGCGTGCTGCACGCCAACCCGGCCAAAGGCATCCGCACGCCGCGCAGCGGTCGCCATCTGCCGAAAAATATCGACGTCGATGAAATGAACCAACTGCTGGAGATCGATCTCAACGATCCGCTGGCGGTGCGCGATCGCGCCATGCTGGAGGTGATGTACGGCGCCGGCCTGCGTCTTTCCGAGCTGGTGGGGCTGGATTGCCGCCATGTCGATATGGCGGCCGGCGAGGTGTGGGTGATGGGGAAAGGCAGCAAAGAGCGTAAACTGCCGATCGGACGCACCGCCGTCACCTGGCTGGAACACTGGCTGGCGATGCGCGATCTGTTTGGGCCGCAGGATGATGCGATGTTTCTGTCCAATCAGGGGCGACGCATCTCGACGCGCAACGTGCAAAAGCGCTTCGCCGAATGGGGCGTGAAACAGGGCGTCAACAGCCACATTCACCCGCACAAACTGCGTCACTCCTTTGCTACCCACATGCTGGAGTCCAGCGGCGACCTGCGCGCGGTGCAGGAGCTGCTCGGCCACGCCAACCTGACCACCACGCAAATTTATACCCACCTCGACTTTCAACATCTGGCGAACGTGTACGATGCCGCGCATCCGCGCGCCAAACGGGGGAAATCCTGATGCATTTTTATCGCCCGCTGCGCCCGCTGGCGGCGCTGACTTTCGATCTGGACGACACGCTGTATGACAACCGTCCGGTGATCCGGCAAACCGAGCAGCAGTCGGTGGCCTTCCTGCAGAGCTACCATCCCGGCCTGAACAGCTTCCAGTCGGCGGATTTCCACCGTCTGCGCCAGGAGCTGCGTGAGCAGGATCCGGAGATCTACCACGACGTCACCCAGTGGCGCTGGCGCGCCATTCATCTGGCGCTGAGCCGGCAGGGGCTGCGCGACGCCGAAGCCGCGATCGGAGCCGATGCGGCGATGCAAAACTTCGCGCTGTGGCGCAGCCGCATCGAGGTGCCGGAAGCGACCCACGCCACGCTGAAGGCGCTGGCCGCGCGCTACCCGCTGGTGGCGATCACCAACGGCAACGCCGATCCGGCGCAGTGCGGCCTGGACGGTTACTTCCAGTTCGTGTTGCGATCCGGGCCGGACGGGCGCGCCAAGCCGTATCAAGACATGTATCACCTGGCCGTCGAACGGCTGGGCGTGGCGCCCGGGCAGATCCTGCACGTGGGCGACGATCTGACTACCGACGTCGCCGGCGCGCTGCGCGCGGGGCTGCAGGCCTGTTGGATCAACGATCGGCAACGCTGCCTGATGCAGGCCGCCGACAGCCGCCTGCTGCCGCATATTGAGATTTCGCAGTTGGCATCGCTGACAGCATTGTTATAATCCCTGCCAGAACTCTGTATAAATTTCCAGTGAAAAACTCGTCACCGGCGGGTTTTCCCTTAACCATTAGTGGTGCCTATGGACGTCTCCGATCTGCTCGACAGCCTGAATGAAAAACAACGTGAAGCCGTGGCGGCGCCGCGCAGCAACCTGTTGGTTCTGGCCGGAGCGGGCAGCGGCAAGACGCGGGTGCTGGTGCATCGCATCGCCTGGCTGCTGTCGGTGGAGAACTGCTCGCCGTATTCGATTATGGCGGTGACCTTCACCAACAAGGCGGCGGCGGAAATGCGTCACCGAATCGAACATCTGATCGGCACCAGCCAGGGCGGCATGTGGATCGGCACCTTCCACGGCCTGGCGCATCGTCTGTTGCGCGCCCACCACCTGGAAGCCAACCTGCCGCAGGATTTCCAGATCCTCGACAGCGATGACCAGCTGCGGTTGCTCAAGCGCATCATCAAGGCGCTGAACGTCGACGAGAAGCAGTGGCCGCCGCGTCAGGCGATGTGGTACATCAACGGCAAGAAAGATGAGGGCCTGCGCCCGCAGCACGTCGAAACCTACAACAACCCGGTGGAGGCCACCTGGCTGCGCATCTACCAGGCCTATCAGGAAGCCTGCGATCGCGCGGGGCTGGTGGATTTCGCCGAGCTGCTGCTGCGCGCGCACGAGCTATGGCTGAACAAGCCGCATATCCTCAACCACTACCGCGAGCGTTTCACCAACGTGCTGGTGGATGAATTCCAGGATACCAACAGCATCCAGTACGCCTGGATCCGCCTGCTGGCGGGCGGCAACAGCAGCGTGATGATCGTCGGCGACGATGACCAGTCAATCTACGGTTGGCGCGGCGCGCAGGTGGAAAACATCCAGCGCTTCCTGAAGGATTTCCCCGGCGCGGAAACCATCCGTCTGGAGCAGAACTACCGTTCCACCAGCAACATCCTGAAAGCGGCCAACACCCTGATCGCCAACAACGACGGGCGCATGGGCAAAAACCTGTGGACCGAAGGCGGTGAAGGCGAGCCGATTTCCCTCTACTGCGCCTTCAACGAACTCGACGAAGCGCGCTTCGTGGTCAACCGCATCAAGACCTGGCAAGACAACGGCGGCGCGCTGAACGACTGCGCCATCCTGTACCGCAGCAACGCCCAGTCGCGGGTGCTGGAAGAGGCGCTGTTGCAGACGGCGATGCCGTACCGCATCTACGGCGGCCAGCGCTTCTTCGAACGCCAGGAAATCAAGGATGCGCTGGCTTACCTGCGCCTCATTTCCAACCGCAACGACGACGCAGCCTTCGAGCGCGTGGTCAATACCCCGACGCGCGGCATCGGCGATCGCACCCTCGACGTGGTGCGCCAGGCGGCGCGCGATCGCCAGCTGACGCTGTGGCAGGCGACGCGCGAGCTAATGCAGGACAAGGTGTTGGCCGGCCGCGCCGCGTCGGCGCTGCAGCGTTTCATCGAACTGGTGGAATCGCTGGCGCATGAAACCGCCGACATGCCGCTGCATGTGCAGACCGACCGGGTGATCCGCGACTCCGGGCTGTTCATCATGTATGAACAGGAGAAGGGCGAGAAGGGGCAGGCGCGTATCGAAAACCTCGAGGAACTGGTGACGGCGACGCGCCAGTTCAGCTATCAGGACGAAGATCAGGATCTGATGCCGCTGCAGGCGTTCCTGTCGCATGCGGCGCTGGAAGCGGGCGAAGGCCAGGCCGACGCCTATCAGGACGCGGTGCAGCTGATGACTCTGCACTCGGCCAAGGGGCTGGAGTTCCCGCTGGTGTTTATCGTCGGCATGGAAGAGGGCATGTTCCCGAGCCAGATGTCGCTGGATGAAGGCGGCCGTCTGGAGGAGGAGCGCCGTCTGGCCTATGTGGGCGTAACGCGCGCCATGCAGAAGCTGACGCTGACCTATGCCGAAACGCGCCGTCTGTACGGCAAAGAGGTTTACCATCGGCCGTCGCGCTTTATCGGCGAACTGCCGGAGGAGTGCGTGGAAGAAGTGCGCCTGCGCGCCAGCGTATCGCGCCCGGTCAATCACCGCCGCATGGGCACGCCGATCAGCGAGAACGATACCGGCTATAAGCTGGGCCAGCGCGTGCGCCATCCCAAGTTTGGCGAAGGCACCATCGTCAATCTGGAGGGCAGCGGCGAGCACAGCCGGCTGCAGATCGCCTTCCCGGGTGAAGGCATCAAATGGCTGGTGGCGGCCTACGCGCGTTTGGAAACGGTCTAACGAGAGAGGCGTTGCAGGGGCAAGCCCCTGCAATCGTTCACCATCAGTGAGGGTAGCGGTCGCCGACCTGTGCGGTGGCGTACCAGCGCATCACTGCTTCGGTACCTTCGCCGCCTTCCTGCGGCGCCCACGGCATGCAGTCTTCTTCGGTCAGCGCCTGATACGGTCCCTGCTTCACTTCGAACACCACGCCGCCGGCATCGACCGACAGCACCGCATGCCAGGTAAAGGCCGGCATCTCCAGCACTTTGGTTTCTTCGCCGAGCAGGGTGCGCTGCGTCACGACGCCGTCATCGTTGAACTGTAACACGACGAAACGGCCGCGCAGCGGCGTCAGCAGCTCCCAGGTTTGCGGGTGGCGGTGCGGGCGGATATAGGTGCCGGGTTCCATGGCGATCGCCAGGCGTTGCACCGGGTCGCTCAGCTCTTCGTGTAAGGTGCGGTGCGCGCGCAGGCGGGCCACGCTGGCGGCCTGTTCGCTCATCGCGGTCAGTTCATGGGCGGTAATCTGTTTCATCGTTTAAATCCGCATGCTTGTCGTACCATTAGGGTGATGTCATCTTAGCAACATTCTGGGAGGTGGTAAGCGATCGCCGCGACTTTTTCAGTACGGTTTAAGCGCCATTTCTGCCATTGATCATCGTGATGATTTGTTGCGCAATTATCCCGCCTAACGTGTTGACAGGCTTTTTCTTCTCGGCGTAACATGCGCGCACTATTATCATTGAGGACAGACGCCTTGGACACACCCAGTAGATACTGGCTCACTGACCTGCGCCGCAGGTATAACTTCTAAGGCTCTCCGTTTTTGCTGATAGCCTTCGTGGTTGTCGGCGACCCCGCAAAGCGTCGCTATGAGTCAGATCTCTTCATGGTCTGAAACAAATCGGTGATACGCATCCCCTCTGTTTCTGTGCTTCAACGCGTTGTCCGCACCCGTTACCTTCACGGAGTTTTGGCACATGCTGAGCGCTTTTAAATTAGATAACCGCCGCTTGTCCCGTCTGGAACTGGACGACTCGGATGATCTCACGTCATCGCTGTGGGTTGATCTGGTCGAGCCGGAAGAGGGCGAGCGTGAGCGCGTGCAGAATGAGCTGGGACAAAGCCTGGCGACGCGTCCCGAACTGGACGACATCGAAGCCTCCGCCCGTTTCTTCGAAGACGAAGACGGTCTGCATATCCACTCCTTCTTCTACTTTGAAGATGCGGAAGATCACGCCGGCAACTCCACGGTGGCCTTCACCATCCGCGACGGTCGCCTGTATACCCTGCGTGAGCGTGAACTGCCGGCGTTTCGCCTGTACCGCATGCGCGCCCGCAACCAGACCATGCTCGAAGGCAACGCCTACGAACTGCTGCTGGATTTGTTCGAAACCAAGATTGAACAGCTGGCGGATGAGATAGAGAACATCTACAGCGATCTGGAACAGCTTAGCCGGGTGATCATGGAAGGGCATCAGGGCGACGAATACGACGCCGCGCTGTCGACGCTGGCGGAGCTGGAAGATATCGGCTGGAAGGTGCGTTTGTGTCTGATGGATACCCAGCGCGCGCTCAACTTCCTGGTGCGCAAGGCGCGTTTGCCGACCGGCCAGCTGGAGCAGGCGCGTGAAGTGCTGCGCGATATCGAATCCCTGCTGCCGCACAACGAATCGCTGTTCCAGAAGGTGAACTTCCTGATGCAGGCGGCGATGGGTTTCATCAACATCGAACAGAACCGTATCATCAAGATCTTCTCGGTGGTGTCGGTGGTGTTCCTGCCGCCTACGCTGGTGGCCTCCAGCTACGGCATGAACTTTGAATTCATGCCGGAACTGAAATGGTCGTTCGGCTACCCGGGCGCCATCACCTTGATGATCCTGGCGGGCCTGGCCCCTTACCTGTACTTCAAGCGCAAGAACTGGCTGTAACTCGGCGGCGCCGGGCTCAGCGCAGCTTGCGCTGGGTATAGAGCGCGTCGAGGGTGAACAGGATCAGCGCCGCCCAGATAAAGCCGAAGGTCACCAGCTTGTCCTGGCCGACGGTCTCGCCGTAGAAGGTGACCGCCAGCAGGAACATCAGCGTCGGGCCGAGATACTGGAAGAAACCGAGCGTCGACAGGCGCAGCCGGGTAGCCGCCGCGGTGAAGCACAGCAGCGGCACGGTGGTGACGATACCGGCGGCGACCAGCAGTAGATTCAGCGACCACGGGTTGGCGCTCAGGTGGCTGGTGGGGCTGTCGGCGAACAGGAACAGGTAGCCCGCCGCCACCGGCAGCAGCCACAGCGTTTCAATCAGCATGCCGGTCTGCGCGTCGATGGCGATTTTCTTGCGCAGCAGGCCGTAGAAGGCGAAGCTGAACGCCAGGCCCAGACCGATGATCGGCAATGAGCCGAACTGCCAGAGCTGCACCAGCACCCCGGTGAACGCCAGCGCCACCGCCACCCACTGCATGCGGCGGAAACGTTCGCCGAGAAACAGCATCCCCAACAGCACGTTAACCAGCGGGTTGATGAAGTAGCCCAGGCTGGCTTCCAGCATATGGTGATTGTTCACCGCCCAGATGAACAGCAGCCAGTTGCCGCCGATCAACAGCGCGGTGACCGCCAGCAACAGCAGCCGTTTGCGGTTTTGGCAGGCGGCGCGCACTTTCGGCCAGTTGCGGCCCAGCGTGATCAGCGCCAGCATGAAGAAAAACGACCAGATGATCCGGTGGGTGAGGATCTCGTCCGCGGATACTTGCTGGATCAGTTTGAAATAGGCCGGGGCGATGCCCCACATAAAATAGGCGGCCAGGGCGAAGAAAATGCCCTGACGCGTTTGCTTTGCGTCCATGACGTCACTCTGGTGGGGAACGTAAGATGCGGTGAGTGTACTGAAGTCGCTCACCGCACACAATCATCAGCCGACCAGATAGGTGGCGGTAGCGGTGGCGATATGCAGGCCGTCGTGGTTATGCAGTTCTACGCGCGCGACGGCGACCTTGTTGCCGCTGCGCAGCACGCTGGCGGAGGCGACGAAGTGTTCGCCGCGGCCGGGGCGCAGATAGTCGACGCGCAGATCGATGGTGCCCATGCGCGACAGTTTGGCGGCGATCTCTTCTTCGATCAGCGGTTCCATACGCGTCAGCACGCCGCCGGCGCAGGCCAGCCCGGCGGCGACGTCGAGCACCGCGGCGATCACGCCGCCGTGCAGAATTTCCTGCGCGGCGTTGCCCACCAGCTTGCGCTGGTTGGTGAAGCTCAGCTCGACGTAGTCATCGTCGAAGCGGCGCAGCTCCAGGCCAAGCTCGCGGTTGAACGGCATGTGGTAGACAAAGATTTCGCCGATCTTGCGGCGGGCGGCTTCCAGGGTCAGAGCAGTGGTTGACATAGCGGGGTTCCGTTTTTCTTTTGCGTTTTAAGGGAGCTAACTGGTCAGTCCAGGTTAATGGAATGTTGATTTTATGCTTAACCTTTGTTGCTTTCCAGACTATTCCAATAAAACCGGACCGCGCTGCGGTAAATCCTCCTTTGTGTGTAAAATGGCCTGATTTTTTCCGGGCTTGCCCTTTTTCGTTGGAGTAAGGAGAGGTTATGCGCATTTTGTCAGGGATCGTTTCCGCCACGCTGTTGATGCCGGCGCTGGCATTGGCTGAGGAAGCCAAAGAGCAGCAGATTCACGATAAGCCGGCGGTGCGCGGCAGCATTATCGCCAACCTGCTGCAGGAGCACGATAATCCATTCACGCTGTATCCTTACGATCCCAATTACCTGCTGTACACCGACACCAGCGATATCAACAAAGAAGCCATCAAGACGTACAACTGGGCCGACAAGGCGCGCAAGGACGAGGTGAAATACCAGCTTAGCCTGGCGTTTCCGCTGTGGCGGGGCATTGCCGGTGACAACTCGGTGCTCGGCGCGTCTTATACTCAGCGCTCCTGGTGGCAATTGTCCAACCGCGGCGAGTCTTCGCCGTTCCGCGAGACCAACTACGAGCCGCAGCTGTTCGTGGGGTGGGCGACCGATTACCGCTTTGCCGGCTGGACGCTGCGCGATGTTGAAATCGGCGTTAACCATCAGTCTAACGGCCGCTCGGATCCGACGTCGCGCAGCTGGAATCGCGGCTATGCGCGGCTGATGGCGCAAAATGGCAACTGGCAGGTGGATCTCAAGCCCTGGTTCCGCTTCTCGGAGAGCTCGAGCAACGACGACAACCCGGACATCACCAAATACATGGGATACTACCGGTTGAAGGTCGGTTACGCCTGGGGCGACAGTGTGTTCAGCGTCGACAGCCACTACAACTGGAACAGCGGCTACGGCGGCGCGGAACTGGGCTGGAGTTACCCGATCACCCGCAACGTGCGTTTCTATACCCAGGTGTTCAGCGGCTACGGCGAATCGCTGATCGACTACAACTTCCGGCAGACACGGGTGGGCGTTGGTGTCATGCTGAACGATATTATGTAATCATACCCGATGGGTGTGTACCGATGAAAAAATGGGGAAGTGTGTGTCAACCGCAGCAGTGATTAACAGAGAGTTGCTGGCCGAGCAGGTATTGCGCGATACCTTTGGCTACCAGCAATTCCGCCCGGGCCAACAAACGATTATCAACGCCGCGATCGGCGGGCAGGATTGCCTGGTGGTGATGCCGACCGGCGGCGGCAAGTCGCTGTGTTACCAAATCCCGGCGCTGGTGATGGACGGCCTGACGCTGGTCGTTTCCCCGTTGATCTCGCTGATGAAGGACCAGGTCGACCAACTGTTGGCCTACGGCGTTTCCGCCGCCTGCTACAACTCGACGCAAACCCGCGAGGAGCAGCTGGACGTTATGGCCGGCTGCCGCAACGGTACCATCAAGATGCTGTACATCGCGCCGGAGCGGCTGATGATGGAAAGCTTCCTCAGCCTGCTCGATCACTGTCCGCCGGCGATGCTGGCGGTGGATGAGGCGCACTGTATTTCGCAGTGGGGCCATGACTTCCGGCCGGAATATCGCGCGCTGGGTCAGCTGAAACAGCGCTTCCCGTCGATGCCGGTGATCGCGCTGACCGCCACCGCCGACGAGGCCACCCGCGGCGATATCGTGCGCCTGCTGTCGCTGCAGGACCCGCTGGTGCAGGTCAGCAGCTTCGACCGGCCGAACATCCGCTACACGCTGGTGGAAAAATTCAAACCGCTCGATCAGCTGTGGCGCTTCGTGCAGGATCAGCGCGGCAAGAGCGGCATTATCTATTGCAACAGCCGCGCCAAGGTGGAAGACACAGCCGCGCGCCTGCAAAGCCGCGGGCTGAGCGTCGGCGCTTATCACGCCGGGCTGGACAACGATCGCCGCGCCCAGGTGCAGGAAGCGTTCCAGCGTGACGATCTGCAGGTGGTGGTGGCCACCGTCGCCTTCGGCATGGGCATCAACAAACCCAACGTGCGTTTCGTGGTGCATTTCGACATCCCGCGCAATATCGAATCCTATTATCAGGAGACCGGCCGCGCCGGGCGCGACGGCCTGCCGGCCGAAGCCATCCTGCTGTACGATCCGGCCGATATGGCCTGGCTGCGCCGCTGCCTGGAAGAGAAACCCGCCGGGCAACAGCTGGACATCGAGCGCCACAAGCTGAATGCCATGGGGGCGTTCGCCGAGGCGCAAACCTGCCGCCGCCTGGTGCTGCTCAACTACTTTGGCGAAGGCAAGCACGAAAACTGCGGCAACTGCGATATCTGCCTCGATCCGCCCAAGCGCTACGACGGGCTGGAGGACGCGCGCAAGGCGCTGTCCTGCGTGTATCGCGTCGGCCAGCGCTTCGGCCTCGGGTACATCGTGGAAGTGCTGCGCGGCTCCAACAACCAGCGTATCCGCGAATATGGCCACGACAAGCTGCCGGTGTACGGCATCGGCCGCGATCAGACCACCGAACACTGGACCAGCGTGCTGCGTCAGCTGATCCACCTGGGTTTTATCACCCAGAACATCGCCATGCACTCGGCGCTGCAATTGACCGAGGCGGCGCGCCCGGTGTTGCGCGGCGAGGTGGCACTGCAGCTGGCGGTGCCGCGCATTCAGAGCCTGAAGTCGCGCAGCAGCGCCAACCAGAAATCCTACGGCGGCAATTACGATCGCAAGCTGTTCGCCAAGCTGCGCAAACTGCGCAAGTCGATCGCCGACGAAGAAAACATTCCTCCCTACGTGGTGTTCAACGACGCCACGCTGCTGGAAATGGCCGAACAGATGCCGATCAAGGCCGGCGATCTGCTGAGCGTCAACGGCGTCGGCCAGCGCAAACTGGAGCGTTTCGGCGCGCCCTTTATGGCGATGATCCGCGACCATCTCGACAATGACGAAGACTGAGGGCGATAAATCATGCTAATGCTGTTTCTCACCGTGGCGCTGGTGCATCTGATTGCGCTGATGAGCCCGGGGCCGGACTTCTTTTTTGTGTCGCAAACCGCCGCCAGCCGTTCGCGCCGCGAGGCGATGATGGGCGTGGTCGGCATTTCGCTCGGCATCGTGGTGTGGGCCGGCGTGGCGTTGATGGGGCTGCACCTGATCCTGCAGAAGATGGCCTGGCTGCATCAGATCATCATGGTCGGCGGCGGGATGTACCTGTGCTGGATGGGGTGGCAACTGCTGCGTTCCGCGCGGGCGCAGCAAGCGCAGCCGGCAGCGGAGGCCCAGGTGGCGTTGCCCAAGGCCGGGCGCAGCTTTATTCGCGGCTTCCTGACCAATCTGTCCAACCCGAAAGCGGTGATCTATTTCGGCAGCGTGTTCTCGCTGTTCGTCGGCGACAGCGTTGGCGCCGGAGCGCGCTGGGGGCTGTTCTTGCTGATCGTCGCCGAGACCTTTGTCTGGTTCAGCCTGGTGGCGGTGGTGTTCGCGCTGCCGGCGATGCGCCGCGGTTATCAGCGGTTGGCCAAGTGGATAGACGGGGTGGCGGGCGTGCTGTTTACCGGCTTCGGGTTACACCTGATCTTTACCCGCTGACCGGCAGTGAAATGCCCAAGGCCGAGCAGCGATGCCCGGCCTTTTTTGTCAGGCTTTGCGGGCAGTCGCCAGCAGCCCCGCCACCAGAATGAACAGCGAACCGAACAGTCGGTTGAGCAACTGCATCTGGCGCGGCGTTCTCAGCCAGCCGGCGATGCGCGTCGCCAAAGTGGCGTAACCGATCATCACCAGAATATCCACCACCACGGTGGTGACGCCGAGCACCAGATACTGCTCGGCCTGCGGCTGATTGGGCAAGATGAACTGCGGGAACAGCGCGGCGAGAAACACGATGCTTTTCGGGTTGGTCAGGTTGACCAGCACCGCGCGGCGGAACAGACGGCGGCGCGGCATGCTGCCCGCCAGCGCATGCAGATCCAGCGCGCCGGCGGCGCGCCACTGCTGGATGCCGAGCCACACCAGGTAGGCGGCGCCCAACCATTTCAACAGTTCGAACGCCAGCAGCGATTGCGATATCAGCGCGCCGAGACCGATGCCCACCAGCACGATGTGCGCGCTCAGCCCGACCTGCAGCCCGGCTATCGAGGCGGCGGCGCCGCGATAGCCGTGGCTGATGCCGGTGCTCATGGTATTGATGGCGCCTGAGCCGGGGGAAAGGCTCAGGATAAGCGTGGTCAGCAGATAGGTTAACCACCAGTCCAAGGTCATGGTGCTTCGGCTCCCTGAAAGTGTCGTTTTGTGCCACAATGCGCCGAGGCGGCGCTGTTTTTGTCAGAATTGAATCACAATACGCTAGTATGATTTCTTGTGCCAGCGGTCACATTTTCCGCCGGCCCCACAGGGAAAACGCTCTCGATGACCTCGTTCACTCTCAGCTCCGATGACTGGTTAACGCGTGAAACGCAGTTCGCTGCCTTCGCCACCGGGCCGCTGCTGGATTTCTGGCGGCAGCGCGAAGAAGGCGAATTCAGCGGCGTGGACGGCGTGCCGATCCGCTTTGTGCGCTTCAGTTCTGCGCGGCATCAGCGAGTGGTGGTGGTCAGCCCCGGCCGCATCGAAAGCTACGTGAAATACCCTGAGGTGGCCTACGATCTGTTCCACTGCGGCTACGACGTGGTGATCGTCGATCATCGCGGCCAGGGGCGTTCCGGGCGTTTACTGGCGGATACGCACCGCGGTCATGTGGTAAACTTCGCCGACT
This sequence comes from Serratia sp. DFXYC6, assembly GCF_057196085.1. Classification (NCBI taxonomy): domain Bacteria; kingdom Pseudomonadati; phylum Pseudomonadota; class Gammaproteobacteria; order Enterobacterales; family Yersiniaceae; genus Serratia; species Serratia sp. DFXYC6. The sequence goes on from NZ_JBXUNV010000005.1 coordinate 236,769, forward strand.
ACGTGGACGATTTCGAACAGCTGTGGCTGCGCGAGGTCGAATCGCACGGTTATCGGCAGCGCTTCGCGCTGGCGCATTCGATGGGCGGCGCGATCCTGGCGCAGTTTCTGCAGCGCCGGCCGCAGGCGTTCGACGCGGCGGCGTTTTGCGCGCCGATGTTCGGCATCCGGCTGCCGATGCCGGGTTGGCTGGCCGATCGCATTCTCGACTGGGCGGAGACCCGCCCGGCGATCCGCGACTATTACGCGGTGGGCACCGGCCAGTGGCGTCCGCTGCCCTATGTGGTCAACGTGTTGACCCATAGCCGCGAGCGTTACCGGCGCAGCCTGCGTTATTATGCCGATTACCCCGAGCTGCAGGTGGGCGGGCCGACCTACCATTGGGTGCGGGAGAGCATCCGCGCCGGCCGGCAGATTATCGCGCAGGCCGGGAAGATCACCACGCCGCTGTTGCTTTTGCAGGCCGGTGAAGAACGGGTAGTCGACAACCGTTCGCACCAGGCTTTTTGTCAGGCTCTGTCAGACGCGGGGCGGCCTTGCGAAGGGGGGCTCCCGTGGGTTATCAACGGCGCACGCCATGAGATCCTGTTCGAGCGGGACGCGCTGCGCGCCGAAGCACTGAACGCAATTCTGCGCTTCTTTGCTCAACACTTAGGCGGCACGCTGCCGCCGACAACTCCATCAGAGGTTAGAACATAACGCTATGTATCACGTCGTCGCTTCCGATTTAGATGGCACGCTGCTGTCTCCCGACCATACCCTGTCGCCGTACGCTAAAGAAACGCTGAAGTTGCTGACTCAGCGCGGCGTGCATTTCGTGTTCGCCACCGGCCGCCACCATATCGACGTGGCGCAGATCCGCGACAGCCTGGAGATCAGCGCCTTTATGATCACTTCCAACGGCGCACGGGTGCACAACACCGCCGGCGAACTGATTTTCAGCCACAACCTGGACGGGGATATCGCCCGCGATCTGTACGGCATGCTGCACGACGATCCGGATATCACCACCAACGTCTACCGTAACGACGATTGGTTTACCAACCGCGAAAGCCCGGAGCAGGAAGAGTTCTTCCAGGAGTCGGTGTTCAAATATCAGCTGTTTGAGCCGGGCCTGCTGGAAACCGACGGCGTCTGCAAGGTTTACTTCACCTGTGAAGATCACGAGCGGTTGCTGCAGGTGGAAGACGCCATCAACGCGCGCTGGGGCGATCGGGTCAACGTCAGCTTCTCGTTCCCTACCTGCCTGGAAGTGATGGCGGGCGGCGTGTCGAAAGGGCATGCGCTGGAAGAAGTGGCCAAGATCATCGGCTATACGCTGCAAGAGTGCATCGCCTTCGGCGACGGCATGAACGATCTGGAGATGTTGTCGATGGCCGGCAAGGGCTGCATCATGCGCGACGCACATCAGCGCCTGAAGGACATGCTGCCGGAGCTGGAAGTGATCGGCTCCAACGTCGATAACGCGGTGCCGCACTACCTGCGCAAGATGTTCCTTTGAAATAACCATTAAATAATAAGGGCGCCTCGCGGCGCCCTTGGCATTACTTGTGCTGGCCCTGCTTCTGCAGGAACTGCACGCCCTTGTCCGGGAAGTCGGTGAACACGCCGTCGACGCCGGCCTGGTTGTAAATCACGTCATACAGCTGGTTCACGTCGGTCACGTACTTCGGCAGCGCATCGGCGCGGATGGTGAACGGATGCACCGCCAGCTTGCTGGCGTGCGCTTCTTTCACCATGTCGGTCAGCACGATGTGACCCGGCTTGGATTTTTCCGCCACCACCAGCATGTGGTAGTCCGGCCCGATGCCGTCGGCATACTGAGCGATTTTCTTCATCGCGCCCGGTTTGAACATCCAGTCGTAGTCGTATTCCACCCACTTGCCATCGGCTTTCTGCTCGTAGGTTTCCTGCCAGTCGTTATAGGCGATCAGCTGCACCAGCTTCAAATCCATGCCCAGCTTCGGCTCCAGCTCGTTCTTGATGCGCTTGAGCTCGTTGGCGTCGAAGCACTGCAGGTAGACGTTGTCGTTTTTGCCGGTGTAGCCGTACTGCTTGAGCACCGCCAGCACTTTACTGGAGATGTCTTTGCCTTCCTGTTTGTGGAACCACGGCGCCTTGATTTCAGGGTAGATGCCGATGTTCTTGCCGGTCGAATGGTTCAGACCCTGCACGAACTCGATCTCTTCCTGGAAGGTGTGCACGCGGAAGTCGGATTTGCCCATCGGGAAGCGGCCAGGGTAGCCCTGCACCTTCTTGCCGTTTTCGATTTCAAAGCCTTCGGTGAACTTCAGCGATTTGATCTCCGCCAGCGTAAAGTCGATGGCGTAATAACGGCCGTCTTTACGCGCGCGGTCCGGGAAGCGTTCGGCGACGTCGGTGACGCGATCGAGGTAATGGTCGTGCAGCACCACCAGCTCGTTGTCCTTGGTCATCACCAGATCTTGTTCGAGATAATCGGCGCCCTGCGCGTAGGCCATCGCCTTCGCCGGCAGGGTGTGTTCCGGCAGGTAGCCGCTGGCGCCGCGGTGGGCGATCACCACTTTGTCCGCCGCCTGCGCGGCGCTGACCATCGAGGTGGCGAGAATGATCCCTGTCAGCAGGGCTTTGACTTGAGTCCGCATTCCGTTTTCTCCGTGTTGTTGGGGGCAGGGTAGTAAAAAGGCCGCAGGGCGGCCTTTAAATCATGCAAAAGTCGTGTGACGCTTAACCGCGCTTGGCGGCGATTTCCGCGTGGTGTTTCTTCTCGTTCAGCATGGTCAGCAGCAGCAGGATGACCGCTGCGATGCTGCCGCCGATCATCACCATGAAGCCGCCGTCCCAACCGAAGAAGTCCACGGTGTAACCGACGATGGCGCTGGCCGCGACCGAGCCGCCCAGGTAGCCGAACAGGCCGGTGAAGCCCGCGGCGGTGCCGGCGGCTTTCTTCGGCGCCAGCTCCAGCGCGTGCAGGCCGATCAGCATCACCGGGCCGTAGATCAGGAAGCCGATGACCAGCATACAGATCATGTCCACGGTCGGGTTGCCGGCCGGGTTCATCCAGAACACCACGGTGGCGATGGTCACCAGCGTCATGAAGAACACGCCGGTGGCGCCGCGGTTACCTTTGAACACTTTGTCCGACATCCAGCCGCACAGCAGAGTGCCCGGGATACCGGCGTATTCATACAGGAAGTAGGCCCAGGAAGACTTGTCCAGCGCGAAGTGCTTCACTTCTTTCAGGTAGGTCGGCGACCAGTCCAGAATGCCGTAACGCAGCAGGTAGACGAACACGTTGGCGACCGCGATGTACCACAGCAGCTTGTTCGGCAGGATGTACTGCATGAAGATCTGCTTGGCGGTCAGCTCTTCTTCGTCTTTTTCGCTGTAGTCGTCCGGATAGTCGTTTTTGTACTCTTCAATCGGCGGCAGGCCGCAGGATTGCGGGGTGTCGCGCATCAGGGCGAAGGCGATCAGGGCCACCAGGATGGCGCCGAAGGCCGGCATGTACAGCGCCGCGTGCCAGTCGTTGAACCAGGCCATACCCAGCAGGAACAGCAGCGGCGGCAGGCCGCCACCCACGTTGTGGGCGCAGTTCCAGATGGAAACGATGCCGCCGCGTTCTTTCTGCGACCACCAGTGCACCATGGTACGGCCGCACGGCGGCCAACCCATGCCCTGGAACCAGCCGCACAGGAACAGCAGAACGAACATCACCGCGATGCTGGAGGTGGCCCACGGCACGAAGCCCATGAACAACATCACCGCCGCCGCCAGGATCAGGCCGGCAGGCAGGAACACTCGCGGGTTGGAACGGTCGGAGACCGAACCCATGATGAATTTGGAGAAGCCGTAGGCGATGGAGATGCCCGACAGCGCGAAGCCGAGGTCGCCGCGGCTGAAGCCTTGTTCGATCAGGTAAGGCATGGCCAGGGTGAAGTTCTTACGCACCAGATAGTAAGCGGCGTAACCGAAGAAGATCCCCAGGAAAATTTGCCAGCGCAGCTTACGGTAGAGCGGGTCTACCTTATCGCTCGGCACACGGGCGATGTGTGCGGCCGGCTTAAAAATACTCAACATGAGCGCCTCCGATGGCTTTATCTGTTATCACATCAATATGACCTTTTACGTTCATTTGATGATTGAGCGGATATCGAATGTGGTGTTTTTGTGTTCCATAACGAGCGCCATTGTCGACAAATACGCCTGGTGTCGCTGTGACGAATGGCGCAATTGTTACACTTTCATGAAACCACGGCGGATTTTGAGCGATTCGTTAACGTTATGAAATAGAAAAACGTCCAAAAATCGTGATTATGATCACATTGATGGTTTTTTGTGGACATTTTTATTTCGTTTTATGTTCGTTCTTGTTCCTTATCAAACAAAGACCCTAATAACCGTGGCTCAATAGGCTCATAACTACCGATCCTGAGGGAGCGACATGAGCAGCTATTTTGACGGCGGCGAAACGGATGTGATCATCATCGGCGGCGGCGCCACCGGCGCAGGCATTGCCCGCGATTGTGCGCGGCGCGGCTTGCGCTGCATTTTGCTGGAGCGTCACGACATCGCCACCGGCGCCACCGGCCGCAACCACGGCTTGCTGCACAGCGGCGCGCGCTATGCGGTGACCGACGGCGAGTCGGCGCGCGAGTGCATCGAAGAGAACCGCATCCTGAAACGCATCGCGCATCACTGTATCGAGCGCACCGATGGGCTGTTCATCACCCTGCCGCAGGACTCGCTGGAGTATCAGCAACAGTTTATCGCCGCCTGTCGCCAGGCCGACATCGACGCCGAAGCGATCGACCCGCAGCTGGCGCTGCGGCTGGAGCCGGCGGCTAATCCGGCGCTGATTGGCGCGGTGCGGGTGCCGGACGGCACCGTCGATCCTTTCCGGCTGACCGCCGCCAATATGCTGGATGCGCGCGAACACGGCGCGCAGATCCTGACTTACCACCAGGTGGTCGGATTGTTGCGCAGCGGCGACCGGGTGACGGGCGTGCGCGTTTACGACCATCAGAATCAGCGGCGCTATGAGCTGCACGCAGCGGTGGTGGTCAACGCCGCCGGCATCTGGGGCCAGCAGATCGCCGAATACGCCGATTTGCGTATCCGCATGTTCCCGGCCAAGGGAGCGCTGCTGATCCTCGGTCACCGCATCAACAACATGGTGATCAACCGCTGCCGCAAACCGGCGGACGCCGACATCCTGGTGCCGGGCGACACCATCTCGCTGATCGGCACCACCTCGACCCATATCGACTACGACCAAATTGACAACATGCTGGTGACCCCGCAGGAGGTGGACATTCTGATCCGCGAGGGGGCGCTGCTGGCGCCCACCCTGGCGCAGACCCGCATTCTGCGTGCCTATGCCGGGGTGCGGCCGCTGGTGGCCAGCGACGACGATCCCAGCGGGCGCAATGTCAGCCGCGGCATCGTGCTGCTCGATCACGCCGCCCGCGACGGGCTGGAAGGGTTTATCACCATCACCGGCGGCAAGCTGATGACCTACCGCCTGATGGCGGAGTGGGCCACCGACAAGGTATGTGAAAAGCTCGGCGTAAATAGTCCGTGCACCACCGCGCAGGACGCGCTGCCCGGATCCCGTCAGTCGGCGGAGGAAACGGTGCGCAGCGTGGTTTCTCTGCCCGCCAGCATCCGCGGCTCGGCGATTTACCGGCACGGCGATCGCGCCAGCCAGGTGCCGGCGGCCGATCGGCTCGACACCAGCCTGGTGTGCGAGTGCGAGGCGGTGACCGCCGGGGAAGTGCGCTATGCGGTCAATTCGCTGACCGTCAATAACCTGGTGGATCTGCGCCGCCGCACCCGCGTCGGCATGGGCACCTGCCAGGGTGAACTCTGCGCCTGCCGCGCCGCCGGACTGCTGACGCGCTTCAAGGTCAGCACGCCGCAGCAATCCATCGCGCAGCTGTCGCAGTTCCTCAACGAACGCTGGAAAGGCGTGCGGCCGATCGCCTGGGGCGATGCGCTGCGCGAGAGTGAATTTACCAGTTGGGTTTACCAGGGATTATGCGGGCTTGAGGCCCAGGCAGACAAAGAGCAGGAGGCGGATGATGCGATTTGACGTAGTGGTGATTGGCGGCGGCCTGGCGGGCCTGAGCTGCGCCATTGCCGTGGCCGAACAGGGCAAACGCTGTGCGGTGGTCAGTTCCGGCCAGAGCGCGCTCTACTTCTCCTCCGGCTCGCTCGATCTGCTGGCGAGATTGCCGGACGGCACGCCGGTCGAGATGCCACTGGCGGCGCTGCCGCAGCTGGCGCAACAGGCGCCGCAGCATCCGTATTCTCTGATTGGCCCCGGCCGGGTGGCGGCGCTGTCCGCCGCCGCGCAGCGGCTGCTGGAACGCTGCGGGCTGAATCTCCAGGGCGAGGGGGTGAACAACCATCTGCGCATCACGCCGCTCGGCACGCGCCGCGCCACCTGGCTCAGCCCGCAGGCGATCCCGACGCTGCCGCTGACCGGCCAACTGCCCTGGCGGCGCATTGCGGTGATCGGCATCGAAGGGTTCCTCGACTTCCAACCGCAGATGGCCGCCGACGCCTTAAGCCGCGAGCTCGGCGTGCAGACGGACGTGGCCTATCTGCACATGCCGGCGCTGGACAGATTGCGCAATAACCCCAGCGAGTTCCGCGCGGTGAACATCGCCCGGGTACTGGATTTGATGGAAAGCCTGCCGCCGTTGGCTGAAGAGCTGCGGCGGCTGGCGGGCGAGGCCGAGGCGCTCTTCCTGCCGGCCTGTCTGGGCCTGGAGGACGACGCGTCGCTGGCGGTGTTGCAGGATGCGGTCGGCAAGCCGGTCCGACTGCTGCCGACGTTGCCGCCTTCGGTGCCCGGCATGCGCTTGCACCAGGCGTTGCGGCGGCGTTTCCAACAGCTGGGCGGCGTTTTCATGCCGGGCGACAGCGTGCTGCGCGCCGAGTGTGAAGCCGGCCGCGTCACCGGCCTGTATACCCGCAACCACGGCGATATTCCGCTGCGGGCGCAGCAGGTGGTGCTGGCCAGCGGCAGCTTCTTCAGCAACGGGCTGGTGGCGGATTTCGATGAAGTGCGTGAGCCGATCTTCGGGCTGGACGTGCACAGCCGCGCCGATCGCGCCGACTGGAGCCGACGCGAGCTGTTCGCGCCGCAGCCTTACCTGCAGTTCGGCGTGCGTACCGACGGCAGGCTGCGGGCGATGAAGCAGGGAGTGCCGTTCGACAATCTGTATGCCATCGGTGCGGTCGCCGGCGGTTACGATCCGCTGCAGCAGGGCTGCGGCGCCGGCGTGTCATTGATCGGTGCGCTGCACGTTGCGCAGCAGATCGCCGCGGAGGAGAACGCATGAGCCTGCATCAGGATCACAGCTTTGAAAGCTGCATCAAATGTACCGTCTGCACCACCTACTGCCCGGTCGCCAAAGTGAACCCGCTCTACCCGGGGCCGAAACAGGCGGGGCCGGACGGCGAGCGGCTGCGGCTGAAAGACCCGACGCTGTACGATGAAGCGCTGAAATATTGCACCAACTGCAAGCGTTGTGAAGTGGCCTGCCCGTCCGATGTCAAAATCGGCGACATCATTCAGCGCGCCCGCGCCGACTTTGCCCAGAGCAAGCCGACGCTGCGTGACGCCATCCTCAGCCACACCGATATCATGGGATCGCTGTCGACGCCGTTCGCGCCGATCGTCAACGCCGCCACCGGGCTGAAACCGGTGCGCAAGCTGCTGGACAAGGCGCTGAAGATCGATCACCGTCGTGAACTGCCGAAATACTCGTTCGGCACCTTCCGCCGCTGGTACCGGCAACAGGCGCAGGCGCAGCAGCGTTACGCCGAGCAGGTGGCGTTCTTCCACGGCTGCTTCGTCAACTATAACCACCCGCAGCTGGGCAAGGATTTGGTCCGGGTGTTCAACGCGCTGGATATCGGCGTGCAGCTGCTGAAACGCGAGAAATGCTGCGGCGTGCCGCTGATCGCCAACGGGTTTATCGAGCAGGCCAAAAAGCAGGCCAGGGTCAATGCCGAATCGCTGCATGAAACGGTGCTGGAGCGCGGCATTCCGGTGGTGGCCACTTCGTCGAGCTGCACCTTCACCCTGCGTGACGAATACCCTCATCTGCTGGACGTGGACACCACTGCGGTGCGCGAGCGGGTGGAGCTGGCGACGCGCTATCTCTATCGTCTGATCAATCAGGGGCGCAGCCTGCCGCTCAAGCGCACGCCGCTGCGGGTGGCTTATCACACGCCTTGCCATATGGAGAAGATGGGCTGGACCGCCTACACCCTGGAGCTGCTGCGGCAGATACCGGGGCTGGAGCTGGTGGTGCTGGATTCGCAGTGCTGCGGCATCGCCGGCACCTACGGGTTCAAATCGGAGAACTACGCCACGTCGCAGGGTATCGGCGCACCGCTGTTCCGGCAGATAGAAGAGAGCGGGGTGGATCTGGTGGTGACCGACTGCGAGACCTGCAAATGGCAGATAGAAATGTCCACCAGCAAACGCTGCGAACATCCGATCACCCTGCTGGCGCAGGCGCTGGCATAAAGCGAAAGGGCCGGCAAGCCGGCCCTTTGTGGGATTACTGCTTCAGCTTCAGGGTGGAGATGATGCCTTCGGCTTCGGTCTGCGCCTGCTGCTGATTGTCCGCCGGCAGCGTTACCTGAATGGTCAGCATGTTGTTGTTCAGCGAGCCGATCAGGACGGAAGAATAGGCTTTCTCGCCGCCGCTGGTGATGATGCTGTCCAGCTGACGCAGCGGTACACCGTTGACGTCGAGCGCTTTGTTGGTGATCACCTGCAGGTTGGCGTCACGCGCGCGTTGGGTATTCTCCAGGCGCTTGGCCAGGGTCTCCAGGCTGTCGGCGGTCTTGTCACCCAGGATCACAATCACCGCGCGCTGGCCGGTGCTGTCTGCGTAAACATGCATGTTGTTGGCCTGGTTGCCCAGCTTGCCGCTCTGATCCGCCATGCCGACAGGCAGGGTGAACGCCAGTTTACCGTCCAGCAGGCTCACCTGCTGCCCGGCCGGCGCGCTGGCCGCCGCGCCGTCCGTTGCCGCCTTGGTGTCTTTGGTTTCGCCGTCGCAGGCCGCGAGGCCAAGCGCCAGCAGGCTGATACCCATCAATTTCGCTACTTTACGCATCGGGCTTCCTTCTTCCTTTCCGGTAGGGATTCACTGTCGTATCGCAACCTATTCCAGGTTGAAATGCAAGGCAGATGTTGTCACAAGTTTTTTTCCAGTAATAGCCGATAATCAGCCACTTCGCCTTTCTTTTCCAGCTGAACAATCTGATAGTGGTGGGCGATCAGCATCGTCAGCATGGCGCGGAACCGGTTACGGGTTTTGACCGTCAGTTGGCGATAGCCCTGCGCCCGCGCCCAGCGCTCTTGTTCGGCCAACAAGGCCTGCGCCACGCCGTGGCGACGAAATGCCGGCAACACGCCGCCCAGCCAGCTGTAAAACACCGTTTCCTGCCGTTGATAACCGAGTTTGAAACCGGCCGGTTGCCCGGCTATCTCGGCGATCAACAGGCTGGCGGGGGCGGCGCCGATGCGCCGCTGCAGATCGGCCAGGCTATGCAGGCCGCCGAATTCAGGGATGCGTTGGTAAAGGCGGTGGATGTCTTCAAGCGTGGCGGTGCGGACGATTGGGGTCATGAGCGGCCTCCAAAGGATAGGGCCGCCCAGAATAACACGACTCAGCCCGGCTGCAGGCCGCCGCTGCGCGCCGCGATGCGTTTGAGCAGCATGTTCAGCAACACGCCGTACATCGGCAGGAAGAACAGCAGGCAGATCATCACCTTGAAGCTGTAATCCACCAGCGCGATCTCCACCCAGTTGTTGGCCATGAAGGGATCGCTGCTCTTATAAAAGGCGATGAAGAAGAACGCCAGCGTATCGCTGATGTTGCCGAGGAACATCGCCGCCGCCGGCGCCACCCACCAGGCGCTGCGTTGACGCAGGCGGTTGAAGACGTGTACGTCGAGGATCTGGCCGAGCACATAGGCCATAAAGCTGGCGACGGCGATGCGCGCCACGAACAGGTTAAAACTGTTCAGCGCCGCAAAGCCCTGCCATTCTCCCTGATAGGTGACGGTGGAGATCACATAAGAGATGAACAGCGCCGGCACCATCACCGCCAGGATGATGCGCCGCGCCAGCGGCGCGCCGAAGATGCGCACGGTCAGATCGGTCGCCAAGAAGATAAACGGGAAAGTAAAGGCGCCCCAGGTGGTATGGAAGCCGAAAACGGTGATCGGCAGCTGCACCAGGTAGTTGCTGGAGGTAATGATGGCGATATGAAACAGCGAAAGCCAGACCAACGCGGTAAAGCGCTGCTGTGCGGTAAACGAATACATGTTGTAGCCTTTTTAGCAGTGGGGTGAGGGAACCCAGTGTGTCTTGTCAAAACAGCAAAAAACGCTGCGCGGCGGCATGATACGCGTTTGCGCAACCAATGCAATGGTTAAATTTAACGCAAACGTTAACGCATCTTGCGCAGAAAAACTACCGGCGTAAACTAGGCGCTAATGAGATGCGGCGAGCGTTCGCCGATCGTTTTTGAACGAGAAAAATTGCATGACTGACTTATTTGCCCAGGCAGACCAGACGCTCGACGCGCTGGGGCTGCGCTGTCCGGAACCGGTGATGATGGTGCGCAAAACCGTGCGCCATATGGACAACGGCGAAACGCTGCTGATTATCGCCGACGATCCGGCCACCACCCGCGATATCCCGGGGTTCTGCCGCTTTATGGAGCATACGCTGGTGGCGCAGGAGACCGAACAGGTGCCATACCGTTATCTGTTACGTAAAGGCGTCTAACGGCGGCGCGGCCGAGTTAAAAGTTCCCTCCCCCAAATGACAACGGGCGCGGTATGCCGCGCCCGTGTTTGTTTCAGAGCTTAGCTGCGCTTTCTCAATAGCCGCAGCGCGTTGGCGGTGACCAGCGCGGTGGCGCCGGAGTCAGCCAGCACCGCCAGCCACAAACCGGTCAGCCCCAGCAGGCTGGTGATCAGGAAGACCCCCTTCAACCCCAGCGCGATGGTGATGTTTTGCCGGATATTGGCGTGGGTGGCGCGCGAGATGCGGATCATCTCCGCGACGCCCACCAGCCGATTGTGGGTCAGGGCGGCGTCGGCGGTTTCCAGCGCCACGTCGGTGCCGCTGCCCATGGCGATGCCGATGCTGGAGGCTTTCATCGCCGGGGCGTCGTTGATGCCGTCGCCGATCATCGCCGTCGGGCGCAGTTCGCTCAGCTCGGTGACTGCGCTGACCTTATCTTCCGGCAGCAGACCGGCGCGATAGTCGAGGCCCAGCTCGCCGGCGATCGCGGCGGCGGCGCGCGGGTTGTCGCCGGTCAGCATCACGCCGCGAATGCCCAGCGCGTTCAGTTCGGCTATCGCCTGCTTGGCGTCGCCGCGCAGCGTATCGCGCAGCGCCAGCAAGCCGATGGGCGCGCCGTCTTCCAGCACCACCACCGCCGTTTTGCCGGCGTTTTCCAGCTTGTCTACCTGGCTCTGCCATTGGGCGTCGAGCAGGCCCGGCGCCAGCTTGCCCGGCGCGCTGATCAGCACGGTCTTGCCGTCCACGATCCCTTCCACGCCGACGCCGGCCAGCGCGCGGCGCGCCTGCGCCAGCGGCAACTCAGCCCCGCTTGCGGCGGCGCGGTTGATGATCGCCTGCGCCAGCGGGTGATGTGAACCGGCTTCCACCGCGGCGGCAAGCTGCAGCAGCCGCTGTTCGGTGAGCGCGCCGATCGGCAGCACGTCGGTCACCGTCGGCTTGCCTTCGGTCAGGGTGCCGGTTTTATCGAAGGCGATGGTTTGGATCTGGCCCAGTTGCTCCAGCGCCGCGCCGCCTTTAATCAGCGCGCCGCGCCGCGTGGCGGCCGCCAGTCCGGATGTGATGGCCGCCGGCGTTGAGATCACCAGCGCACATGGGCAGCCGATCAGCAGCAGCGTCAGGCCGCGATAGATCCAGGTATCCCACGGCTGCGAGAACAGCAGCGGTGGCACCAGGATCACCGCGACGGCCAGCAGCATAATGGCCGGGGTGTAATAGCGGCTGAAGCGATCGAGGAAGCGTTCGATCGGCGCGCGGCGCTCTTCGGCCTCTTCAATCAGCTGCAGGATGCGGTCGATGGCGTTTTTGCCGGGCTCGGATATCACCTTCATCTGCGCCGCCTGATCGACGGACAGGCTGCCGGCGGCCACTTTCTCCCCCTGTTGGCGCTCGACCGGCACCGATTCGCCGGTCAGGGCGCTTTCATCGAAGCTGGCGAACGGATTGAGCAGCTCGGCGTCGGCCGGCAGGCGCCCACCGGGCGCGATTTCAATCACGTCGCCGGGGCGCAGGCTGGCGACCGGCACGCGTTTGCGTTCCGTGCCTTGCAGCAGCAGCGCATCTTCCGGCACCAGCTCCATCAGCGCTTTCACCCCGCGCCGTGCGCGGTTGGCGGCGTAGGATTCCAGCAGTTCGCCGACCATAAACAGCAGCAGCACCATCGCCGCTTCGGCGGTGGCGCCGATGAACAGCGCGCCGATGGCCGCCACGCTCATCAGCGTTTCGATGGCAAACGGCGTGCCGGAACGAATCAAACGCAGCGCCTTGGCGGCGACCGGCGCCAACCCGACCAGCGTGGTGGCGATAAAGGCGATGCGGCCCAGCTCCGGGTTAACCCGATCCAGCACCCAACTGACCACCATCAGGGTGGTTAACAGCAGCAGCGGCGCGAATTCGCCGAAGCGTGAGGTTTTCGGCGCGGCGGCTTTGGCGGTCTGAGCGCCGAGCAGGGTAAAGCCGGCCTGGGCGACCGCGTCCTGGATCCGCAGGCTGAGGTCGGACTGCGCGTCGACCACCAGTTTCTCGGTGGCGAACAACACGCGCGCGCTGTCGACGCCGGGGAGTGCGGTGACGGCATTTTCGATTTTCTTGGCGCAGCTGGGGCAGTCCATGCCGGTGACTTTCCAGCTGAAACGTTGGCTGCCGGAAGGGGGAGCGGCGGCCAGCCTGTCGCTTTCCTCGTCCGGATCGTCGGGCGCGGCGGTGCAGCAGCCGCTATCGCCATGATCGTGATGATGGTGGGCGTGTTCGGCCTGTGCGGCGGCGTTTTTCGGTTCGCTGCTGCAGCCGTGCTGAGTTTTGCTGTGGCTGTGGTTGCAGCCGCATCCGCCTTCGGCGTGGTGATGTTCCTGATGATTATGGTTTTGCTGATTGTGCATAACGTCCCCCTGCGGGCTGTTAAACGGGTTTGCTCAACTGACTCTACACCCTGGAGTCCACTCCAGAGTCAAGCGCCGGATGAGAATTATTGCTAACGGCGTTCAAGCGTAGAAAGGGGGTATTCATTCAATAATGAATAATGCGGATTTTAATCTATCGGCTTTTCTTATCCCCTATTGGGGGGAAAAGGCTCGCCACCGTTAGTTTAAATAAGAAAATAATATTCCTATAGAAACTAAAAAATCGCCCGACCTAATAATAAAGAGTTATTAATCTATAACGCTTTAGCAAAATTTACCTTTTCCCCTGAGTAAAGCCAGCATGATTCGCTTGAGTCTGCAGGCCGCATTGCTATTGAAGTTTGGTGCCAACTTATCCTCATCAAGTTTCATTTGCTTTGTAAAGAAGCCTAAAAAGCAGCATAACAAACTTTCGTTGCGATAATAAATGGTTGATTATTTTATGTGCGGTTTTGCGACCCTGCCTATAATTGGAATCGATTACCATTTTTAATGGTGATCTTATTTGCTGATATATATGCATTAATTCTACCTAACACACTGCCGGTAACGGCGCATAAGCCCCTTCCAGCAAGCTTAAGGTTTATTAACCGTGGCTTACGGGGAGGTTATGTCTATCTGTCTGATTGATATCAATCAGGTAATGAGTGGAATCGAACCAATGCAATCTACTAAAAAGGCAATTGAAATTACTGAATCCAGCCTTGCGGCCGCGACAACCGGCTACGATGCTGTAGATGACCTGCTGCATTATCATGAGCGGGGTAACGGGATTCAGATTAATGGCAAGGATTCATTTTCTAATGAGCAAGCTGGGCTGTTTATTACCCGCGAGAACCAAACCTGGAACGGTTACAAGGTATTTGGCCAGCCGGTCAAATTAACCTTCTCCTTCCCGGACTATAAGTTCTCTTCCACCAACGTCGCCGGCGATACCGGGCTGAGCAAGTTCAGCGCGGAACAGCAGCAGCAGGCTAAGCTGTCGCTGCAGTCCTGGGCTGACGTCGCCAATATCATCTTCACCGAAGTGGCGGCCGGTCAAAAGGCCAATATCACCTTCGGCAATTACAGCCAGGATCGTCCCGGCCACTATGATTATGGTACCCAGGCCTACGCCTTCCTGCCGAACACCATTTGGCAGGGCCAGGATTTGGGTGGCCAGACCTGGTACAACGTCAACCAATCCAACGTGAAGCATCCGGCGACCGAAGACTACGGCCGCCAGACGTTCACCCATGAGATTGGCCATGCGCTGGGCCTGAGCCACCCGGGCGACTACAACGCCGGTGAGGGCAACCCGACCTATAACGACGTCACCTATGCGGAAGATACCCGCCAGTTCAGCCTGATGAGCTACTGGAGTGAAACCAACACCGGTGGCGACAACGGCGGTCACTATGCCGCGGCTCCGCTGCTGGATGACATTGCCGCCATTCAGCATCTGTATGGCGCCAACCTGTCGACCCGCACCGGCGACACCGTGTACGGCTTTAACTCCAATACCGGTCGTGACTTCCTCAGCACCACCAGCAATTCGCAGAAAGTGATCTTTGCGGCCTGGGATGCGGGTGGCAACGATACCTTCGACTTCTCCGGTTATACCGCTAACCAGCGCATCAACCTGAATGAGAAATCGTTCTCCGACGTGGGCGGCCTGAAGGGCAACGTCTCGATCGCCGCCGGTGTGACCATTGAGAACGCCATTGGCGGTTCCGGCAACGACGTGATCGTCGGCAACGCGGCCAACAACGTGCTGAAAGGCGGCGCGGGTAACGACGTGCTGTTCGGCGGCGGCGGGGCGGATGAACTGTGGGGTGGTGCCGGCAAAGACATCTTTGTGTTCTCTGCCGCCAGCGATTCCGCACCGGGTGCTTCCGACTGGATCCGCGACTTCCAGAAAGGGATCGACAAGATCGACCTGTCGTTCTTCAATAAAGAAGCGAATAGCAGTGATTTCATCCACTTCGTCGATCACTTCAGCGGCACGGCCGGTGAGGCGCTGCTGAGCTACAACGCGTCCAGCAACGTGACCGATTTGTCGGTGAACATCGGCGGGCATCAGGCGCCGGACTTCTTGGTGAAAATCGTCGGCCAGGTAGACGTCGCCACGGACTTTATCGTGTAACACAGCAACGGAACGCCCGGCGCAGTCTCGGCCGGGCGTGATGCAGGAGCCCGGTATGAAAGGTACTTTAACGCGCGCCGCTTTGGCGGCGGGTGGCATGATGGTGACGAGTGCGGTGATGGCCGGCAGTTTGGCATTGCCGACCGCGCAGTCGCTGGCGGGGCAATGGCAGGTGGCCGACAGCGAACGGCAATGCCAAATCGAGTTTCTGGCGCATGAACAAAGCGAGACCAACGGCTATCAGCTGGTGGATCGGCAACAGTGTTTGCAGAGCGTGTTTGCGGCGGAAGTCGTGGGCTGGCGCCCGGCTCCGGACGGCATCGCCCTGCTGCGGGCGGATGGCAGCACGCTGGCGTTCTTCTCGCGCGACGGCGATCTGTACCGCAATCAGCTGGGTGCGGATGATGCTCTGACGTTGAAAGCGCTGGCTTGATGAAGAAACGGGTTCGGCGCGCCGAACCCGCGGTAGGTCTCTACAGGTAGAGCGAACGCACGATCAGGAAGTGGCCGGAGAAGTAACAGAAAGCCACGATGGCGTCCGCCGCGCGGAAGGTGAAGCGGTAGCGGTTGAGCAGCCAAACCACGTTGGCCAGCAGCAGCAGCGAGGTGCCGGTCAGCAGCGAGAAGCCGAAATCGGTGCTGCGCAGGAAATATTGTTCGCCCGCCAGCCAGACCATCAGCAGCGTCATCGCCACGTAGGTAACGATCGGCCAGCGCATCTCTTCCAGCCGGGTCCAGACGGTGGCCAGCAGCAGTGCGCCGATCGCCAGCAGCGCCAGCGGCAGCGGCCAGAACAGGCTGAACGTCATCTGGCTGGCGAAACTCAGGGTGTACAGCAGGTGGGACAGGAAAAAGGCGCCGATGGCATACAGCACCCGTTCGCGCGGCAACAGGAGCAATGCGTCGCCGATCAGCGTCGCCAGCAGGCCGAGTACGATCAGATAACCCGCAGCGCTGAGCACCGGCGCCTGCCAGGCCAACAGCAACAGCAGCAGCAGCGTGACGGGTTTGAACACCCAGCGCTGCCAGCGCGGCCCACGGTAAGAGGCGTCGACGAACAGCCAACCGGAAAAGAATACGGCAAGGAACGGCCAACTCATTAATGTCTTCCTTATGTATGAGGGAGCCGCAACAACCGGCTCCAAACTGTCACCAATGTCACTTCTTCATTTCAGTGTAGGTAGCCTGCCGGCGATCGACAATGCTTTCTTGAGAATGCTATGTTTACGCTGATTTAGCCGCGAAGGAAATGGGAAACCGATGAGTAAGCCACCGTTATTTTTTGTCGCCGTGATTGCGCTGATCGCCGTGCTGGCCACGCAACGCTACTTCAAGCAGCGGCAGCAGGAGGCGGAAAACGATCGCGCGCCGATGCGCAGTCTGCAGGTGACGGTGAGCGACAAACGCGCGGTGCCGGTCACCAAGACCCGCGCGCCGCAGCGCGAGCCGTTGGTCAATGAACCGATGAATTACGAGGTGGTGTTCAGCCCGGTACAGGGAGGTGAAGACATCCAGCTGCGGCTGAAGCAATGGCAGTACAACCCGATAGAAAAGGGCGCGCAGGGCACGTTGAACATGCAGGGCACGCGCTTCGTCTCGTTCACCGCTCAGCCGTAGCGGTCACTTCTTCTTGATGGGCGGCTGTTTCTTTTGCCAGGCCAGCAGCTCGAACACGCCAAAGATAAAGATCTTGGCCTCTTGCCAGTAGCTGATCGGCTGATCCTTCGGCTGGGTGGATTTCAACAGCACCAGCTGCAGGCCGTGCATCACCACCATAAAGAACAGCGCCACGTCGATGAAATACTTCAGCGGCTTGGGAAACGGATGGAACAGGTTAGAGAGCAGGAAGCCCCACACGCACAGCATCAGCAGGCGGCCCAGATTAATCAACATGGTCGGTTTTCTCTTGCGAACGAATATAAAGGCGATAGGCCACCTGGCCGGCGACCTTCTCCCGGTGCAGTTGCCAGCTGGCAGGCACGTCCGCCGCGGCGCTTTCCGCCTCGGCTTCTACATAGATCCAGGCCTCGTCGGCCAGCCAGCCGCGTTGCTCCAGCAACAGGGCGGTCTCCGCCAGCAGGCCTTTGCGAAACGGCGGATCGAGGAACACCACGTCGAACGGTTGGCCATCGCCCGCCAGCCAGCTCAGCGCGTTGGTGTTGATAACCACCCCTTTGCCCTGCAGCAGCGCCAGATTTTTTTCCAGCTGCTGCGCCACCGGCCGTTCGAATTCGAGCAGCGTGGCGCTGCCGGCATAGCGCGACAGCGCTTCCAGCCCCAATGCGCCGCTGCCGGCGAAACAGTCGAGGCAGCGCGCGCCCTGAATCACCGGCGCCAGCCAGTTGAACAGGGTTTCGCGTACCCGATCGGTGGTGGGGCGCAGCCCCGGGCTGTTCGGCACCGGGAGTTTGCGACCGCGCCATTGGCCGCCGATGATGCGGATCTGTCCGGCTGCGGCCTGGGGCGGTTTTTTGGCCGCCGCCCGTGGCGAGAGTCTTGTCATAAGCGTTGTTTGGTTTCTTTCGCGGCGCGGGGCCGCCGAGGTTAACGAAAAGTTGTCCCTATTCTACCGGTGACGGGCGTCGGGGGGAACGGTAAAACGTTGTTGTCTGATTTCACGCCGGAAAGCATGCCGGATGCGTGTTGCTGGGCGAGGGAAAGTGATAGACTCGGCGGATTATTGTCAGCATATATCCTTCAGGTATGGAGGGTAAGCGAGCCTTCGGTACGGAGTAGAGTCATAACATGGCAAAAGATAAGAAACGTGGGTTTTTCTCCTGGCTGGGGTTTGGCCAGAAGGAGAAGGAAGAAGATCAACAGCAACCTGAGCCGTCGGTAGAGCAGGCGGAACCTCAGGCCGCGGAGACGCCGGCTGAACCGGTCACCGCCAAGCTGGACGACAAGCTCCCCGCCCAGGAATCTGAACCTGCCGCCTCCGTCGACACCCCGGGAGAGTGGGATAACGGTCAGGCCGGCGAGCAAATCGCGGAAAATCTGCCGGCAGCGGCCGAGCATCCGGCGGCGCAAGCGCTGGCCGAAGAGATCGTCAGCGTCACCGAACAGGTGGCGGCGCAGCAGCAACCTGTTACCGAACCCGAGCCGGTCGTCGAACCCGAGCCAGTCATCGAACCTGAGCCGGTCGTCGAACCCGAGCCGGTCGTTGAGCCTGAGCCGGTCGTTGAGCCTGAGCCGGTCGTTGAGCCTGA
>NZ_JBXUNV010000005.1:255425-305422 GCF_057196085.1 Serratia sp. DFXYC6
CGGTCGTTGAGCCTGAGCCGGTCGTTGAGCCTGAGCCGGTCGTTGAGCCTGAGCCGGTCGTCGAACCCGAGCCGGTCATCGAACCCGAGCTGGTCGTTGAGCCAGAGCCGGAAGCGGAAGAAGAGCCGCTGGAACCCGTCGTGCCGGCCGCTGCGCAAGAGCAGGAGCGCCCGACCAAAGAGGGCTTCTTCGCGCGCCTGAAGCGCAGCCTGCTGAAGACCAAGCAGAACCTCGGCTCCGGCTTTATGGGGCTGTTCCGCGGTAAAAAGATCGACGACGACCTGTTCGACGAGCTGGAAGAACAGCTGCTGATCGCCGACGTTGGCGTGGACACCACGCGCAAGATCATCACCTCCCTGACCCAGCACGCCAGCCGCAAGCAGCTGAAAGACGCCGAAGCGCTGTACGGCAAGCTGAAGGAGGAAATGTCCGAAATTCTGGCCAAGGTCGATCAGCCGCTGGATGTCAGCGGGAAAACCCCGTATGTCATCCTGATGGTCGGCGTGAACGGCGTGGGTAAAACCACCACCATCGGCAAGCTGGCGCGCCAGTTCCAGGCGGAAGGCAAGTCGGTGATGCTGGCGGCGGGGGACACCTTCCGCGCCGCGGCGGTGGAGCAGCTGCAGGTGTGGGGTGAACGCAACCGCATTCCGGTGGTGGCGCAGCATACCGGCGCGGATTCCGCTTCGGTGATCTTCGATGCGGTGCAGGCCGCCAAGGCGCGCGGCATCGATGTGTTGATCGCCGATACCGCCGGCCGTCTGCAGAACAAATCGCACCTGATGGAAGAGCTGAAGAAGATCGTCCGCGTCATGAAAAAACTGGACGACCAGGCCCCCCATGAGGTTATGCTGACGCTCGATGCCAGCACCGGCCAGAATGCGGTCAGTCAGGCGAAATTATTTAATGAGGCCGTGGGCTTAACCGGCATCACGCTGACTAAACTGGACGGTACCGCCAAGGGCGGGGTGATCTTCGCCATCGCCGATCAGTTCGGTATCCCGATCCGCTATATCGGCGTCGGGGAAGGCATCGAAGATTTGCGGCCGTTTAAGGCTGACGATTTTATTGAGGCACTTTTTGCCCGAGAGGATTAATACGGATGATTCGCTTTGAACAGGTCAGTAAAGCTTATCTGGGCGGACGGCAAGCGCTGCAGGGGGTTGATTTCCATCTGCGCCCGGCGGAGATGGCGTTTCTGACCGGCCATTCCGGCGCGGGGAAAAGTACCCTGCTGAAACTGATTTGCGGTATCGAACGGCCCAGCGCCGGCCACATCTGGTTTGGCGGTCACGACATCAGCCGTTTGAAAAACCGCGAGGTGCCGTTCCTGCGCCGGCAGATCGGCATGATCTTCCAGGATCACCACCTGCTGCTGGATCGCACGGTGTATGACAACGTGGCGATGCCGCTGATCATCGCCGGCGCCAGCACCGAAGATATCCGCCGCCGCGTTTCCGCCGCGCTGGACAAGGTCGGTTTGCTGGATAAAGCGAAGAACTTCCCGATTCAGCTGTCCGGCGGTGAGCAGCAGCGTGTGGGCATCGCCCGTGCGGTGGTGAACAAGCCGGCGGTGCTGCTGGCGGATGAACCGACCGGTAACCTGGACGATGCGCTGTCGGAAGGCATTTTGCGCCTGTTTGAAGAATTCAACCGCGTCGGCGTGACCGTTCTGATGGCGACGCACGACACCGGGCTTATCGCCCGCCGCAATTACCGCATCCTGACGCTGAGCCAGGGCCGCATGCAAGGAGGCGCTCACCATGGCCAATAACGCAAAAACCGCCAAGAGCAAGGCGCTGCGCGGCGGCTGGCGCGAACAGTGGCGTTACGCCTGGATGAACGCCATCAAAGACATGCTGCGTCAGCCGTTGGCGACGCTGCTGACGGTGATGGTGATCGCCATTTCCCTGACGCTGCCGAGCGTATGCTACATCGTGTGGAAAAACGTCAGCACCGCGGCCAGCCAGTGGTATCCGACGCCGCAGCTGACCGTCTATCTGGATAAATCGCTCGATGACGACGCCGCGCTGAAAGTGCTCGACGCCATCAAGGCGGAAGCCGGCGTGGAGAAGGTCAATTACCTGTCGCGTGAAGAAGCGCGCGGCGAGTTCCGCAACTGGTCGGGCTTTGGCGGCGCGCTGGATATGCTGGAAGAGAACCCGCTGCCGGCGGTGGCGATCGTCACGCCGAAGCTGAGCTTCCAGAGTTCGGATACCCTCAACACCCTGCGCGATCGCGTAGCGGCGGTGCAGGGCGTGGAAGAAGTGCGTATGGATGACAGCTGGTTTGCCCGCCTGGCGGCGCTGACCGGGCTGGCGGGCCAGATTGCGGCGATCATCGGCGTGCTGATGATCGTGGCGGTGTTCCTGGTGATCGGCAACAGCGTGCGTCTGAGCATCTTCAGCCGTCGCGACACCATCAACGTGATGAAACTGATCGGCGCCACCGACGGTTTTATCCTGCGGCCGTTCCTCAACGGCGGGGCGATGCTGGGCTTTGCCGGCGCGCTGCTGTCGCTGGTGCTGTCCGGGGCGCTGGTATGGCAACTGGAGTCGGTGGTCGCCGGCGTGGCCAAGGTATTCGGCACCACCTTCACCCTGCACGGGCTGGGCTGGGATGAGGCGCTGCTGCTGCTGATCATCTCCGCGATGATCGGTTGGATCGCCGCCTGGCTGGCGACGGTGCAACATTTACGCCGATTTACACCACAGTAAGATTTTTTTGGTATACTCTTCTCCTGCTGCTTTTGATCGCGTTGCGGGAGAAGAGTGACCTCAAGCGAAGTCAGCACCATCCCTCTCTTCTTAGCGCACAAATTCCCTATCGGCCTGCACCTTCGTCACGTATTGTCAGCAACAATGCTTGCAAAAAAGGGTGAACTTCTGGGGCGGAGTACGGTCAAAAATTGCAGCAAATGTTAAGGTGCCCGGCGTGTGGAACCGCTTTTGCTTCAGCAACTGCCGTAGAATCAATCATTTCCCCGCTGTAATAATCACCTGCATGATTTTGTATTCTCATAGAGAGGGTTTGAATGACCAAAGAAATGCAAACTTTAGCCTTAGTACCCCAAGGTAGCTTGGAAGCCTATATCCGGGCAGCCAACGCCTATCCGATGCTGACGGCAGAGGAAGAGCGGGAGCTGGCTGAACGGCTGCATTATCAGGGCGATCTGGATGCCGCTAAGCAGCTCATCCTGTCTCACCTGCGCTTTGTCGCTCATATTGCCCGCAACTATTCAGGCTATGGTCTGCCGCAGGCGGATCTGATTCAGGAAGGCAATATCGGCCTGATGAAAGCCGTTCGCCGCTTCAACCCTGAAGTCGGCGTGCGTCTGGTTTCCTTTGCGGTGCATTGGATTAAGGCGGAAATCCACGAGTACGTATTGCGCAACTGGCGCATCGTGAAAGTGGCGACCACCAAAGCGCAGCGCAAGCTGTTCTTTAACCTGCGCAAAACCAAGCAGCGTTTGGGTTGGTTCAACCAGGATGAAGTGGAACTGGTGGCCCGTGAGCTGGGCGTAACCAGCAAAGACGTGCGCGAGATGGAATCGCGCATGGCGGCGCAGGACATGACGTTCGATCCGACTCCGGACGACGAGGCCCGCGACGGCCAGTCGATGGCGCCGGTGCTGTACCTGCAGGACAAGAGCTCGGACTTCGCCGAAGGCATCGAGGAAGATAACTGGGAAAGCAACGCCGCAGACAAACTGGCCTATGCGCTGGAAGGTCTGGACGAGCGCAGCCAGCATATCATTCGCGCCCGTTGGCTGGACGACGACAACAAGTCGACGCTGCAGGAGCTGGCCGATCAGTATGGCGTTTCCGCCGAACGCGTGCGCCAGCTGGAAAAGAACGCCATGAAGAAACTGAAAATGGCGATCGAAGCCTGAGTCGATGCGAGATTCGATAAAAAAGCCCGGCAAGCCGGGCTTTTTAGTGCCTGAAATCCGGCGCTATGGCGCCACGGCGGCAAAGTCTGGCGCCGGGCAGTCGTAGCCGAATTTCGCCGCCCACGGGTAGCGGGTGCCGGTGTTGATGTAGCGCTGATAAAGCGCCCGGCCGGTTTTGGCGTCGCGCTTGATAACCCAGCTGGCGGCGTTACACAGCACGGCGGCATAGGCCTGGCTCTTCGGCGGCAGCAGATCGGCCGCCTGCTGCGCCAGCCCAACCGCCTGCCAGCGATAGTGCAGGAAACGGTTGTCTTCCGCCGGTAGCGCCGCCTTGGCGCGTACCGCTTCCGCGCTGTCGATCCAACTTTTGTGCTTCAGCTCGCGGGTATCGAACGCATCCCCCAGATAGGAATAGCCGGCGCCATAGATGGCGTAGTCCGGCGTCATCTCATAGCCGGTAAATTCCAGCCCCTGGGCGCGCAGCAGGTTGGCGGCGCGATAGTAAGCCTGCGCACGCGCCAGCGGTGCGGCGGATTTGTCCTTGGCGGCCTTCAGCTCGTCGGCATACTGCTGCGCTGCCTGCCGGTAGTTGGGGATATCGAAGTAGGCCAGCGCCTCCGGGGCTCTTCCGGCGCGCATCAGCCGCCGCGCCAGCAGTTCGCGCAGCTGCACTTCCGGCGTGATCTGCTGGCCGCCGTAGTCGTCCGGGTTAACCGGCTTGAGCGGCGTCGTCGGCGCCGGGGCGTGCTTATCGACAAAGCCTTTCAACTCATCGACGGTCAGCACTCGCTCCGCCACGTCGGCCACGTCGGCCCAATAGAGCGCCTTGCCGCGATACAGCAGGTCCATCGCCTGCAGATAGTCGCCGCGGTTCAGCGCCAGGATGGCCTGTTCGCCGGCCACCCGGCATTCGGGCACGATGGTTTCCGCAACGAAGTCGGCGTTGCGCTGTTCACCCCAGCTTTCGTCGGCGGGGAACGCGCTTGCCGCCTTGGCGTAGGCGGCGGTGGCGGCTTTCACATCGCCGTCGCGCAGCGCCATTTTGGCGCGCAGCCACCACGCCAGGCCGCTGTCGCCGGCATTTTTCAGCAGGCTCGCCGCCATCGGGTACTGCCCCGAACGGTAAGCCAGAGCCGCCAGCCGATCGCTGCCGGCGAAGCCGCTTTTCACTGAGCCGTCCAGCAGCGTCAGGATCTGGTTGATGATTTGCGCGGAGCGGCCGTTGCCGTCGGTATCCGCCATTTGCAGGTTGCCGCTGCGAGCGAACAGCTCAATGGTCACCAGCTGCTGGATCAACGGATCGCCGATAATCTGTTTCAGCGTGTCCAAATGGTCGGGATTGACCAGGAAGCTGGAGACGTACTGCAGCGACTGCCCGCCGCTCGGATCGCCCTGCGCCGCCTGCTGTGCGTACAGGTGGGCGGCGGGGGCGACCTCACCCAGCCACAGGTGGATGCGCGCCTGCTGCCCAAGGCTGCTCAGCGCCAGCTGATCGGGATCGGCGGTACCGTTTTTCACCCGATCGATCACCTGCTGGAATGCAGCCAGCGCCTGTTCGAGCGCGGCTTTTGGCGGGTGCTCGGCGGCGGGGGCCGCTTCACCGGATTCGTTCACCGGCGTCCCGTGGTCCGCCATCAGTACCCGCCCCAGCGAATACTGCGCCCGCAGCCCCCAATCGCCCTGCTCGGCGGCCGGTAGCTTCAGCACCTGCTGGAAATAGTCTGCGGCGCGCGGATCGTGGCTGGCGAAAGCCACGGCGCCCAGTTGATAGAGACGCGCAGCGTTGGACAACCCCTGCGTATTGACGGCGTCAGCCTCTTCCACCGTTTTGGCGGCGCGCATTTTGCCGATCGCTATCGTTTCCGGCGATTGCGGCATCGGTTTCGGCGGCATCGGCGGCGGCGGGGCCTGCCAGTGCGGCAACTGACTGTCCGCCGGCACCAGCCGGCCGGCTTCGAAGGCGAAATTGCCCTCCGGCATATACAGCAGGGTGCCGTTGCGGTCGATCAGCAGCCGGTTAGGAAAATCCGGGCCGCAGGCATAGCCGTTCAGCGGCAGCGCCAGCGCGGCGCCGATCAGCATGGCCAGCGGAAGAAGGCGGCGGGTGTTCCGTGCCGCGCGCGTATCAAGGTGTGACAAGGGTGCCTCCTGGCGTCAGTTGTTGGCAGCGCAGCCAGCCCAGCGGCCGGGATTGCCCGGCGCGCAGCTGATCGCCGCTGATGCGAATAAAGCGTTGCCGTTGCGGTGCGGATTCCAGCCGGTAGTTGCCGACCGCGTCCGCCGCCAGGCAGTCGTCGGCGCGGATGATGACTTCTTGCGGCAGCGGGGCGTCCACCGGCCCGTTGTTATGAATTATCAGATCATACAGCCCGTTTTGCTGTGGCTGAGGCCTAAATTTTACCTGCCAGTCGACATTCAGCGGCCGCCGTTCGATCACCACTCGCAGCGTGGCGAGCGACCAGGCGCGCCGATCGTCCGCCAGCGGCAAGCGGAACCAGATAATGCCGCGCAGCCGGGGCGGCGTTTGCTGCGCCAGCGTTTGCAGAAAATCGGCGATCTGCTGCGGCGCGACCGTCAGTTCGCGGCCGTTGCCGGCCACGCGCAGCGAGGATTCGCTCTCCACCTGCGCGCCCTGTGCATCAAAACCCAGCAGTGCCATGCCATAAGCCGGCAGCGCGACGCGAAACGGCTTCGGTGTGACGGCGGCGTACTGCCGCACCCAGCGTAGCGCCAAAGAGCCGTCAAACAGCCCCTGCTGCGGCGAGAGCACCGCATGCACCTGCAGGACGGAACTGTCGGCCTGTTGCAGTACGCCGGGCAGGCCGGGTGAACCGATCCAGGCGGGCAGGGCGGTGATGCCGAGTTGCAAAGCGGCGGGCAGGCGTTGGCGCAGCCGCTGCAGAAAGCGTTGGTAGTCCGGCAGGCGGGCGGTGGCGGCGTCATGATCGATCTCGACGCCGGTGACGGGCAGCCCGGCCGCCTGCCAGCGTTGGGCGAGCGCCAGCAGCCGCTGGATAATGGCTTCCTGGTCCAGCTGCGGCAGCTGGCCGTCGAGGCGCGCCACCAGCCAGAGCGGGCGGCCATCCTGTTGCAATAAGCGCAGGTCGGCCGGGATTTCCCGCCAGCCCTCGCGTGGATGCACCTGCAGCGCCAGCACCCGCAGCCCGGCGAACAGATCGCGGCTGTGCGCCAGCGCATCGGCGTGCTGCGGCGTCCAGACCCGCTGCCAGACATAAACCTGCTGATCCCAGTCTGAGGCCAGGCGCAGCGCCTGCTGGCGCCCGAGGAACGCGGCCGCCAGCCCCAGCGCAATCAAGACCAGCGCCGCCAACCGGCGTTTCATTTTTGCCAGAGATCGCCCTGCGGTGCGAAGCCGCAGGCGCGCATGAAGTTCTCGACTTCCCCGCGTTCGCGCGGTGCCAGGCCGGCGGTCGACAGCTGCCAGTGAGCGACCTGCGGCAGCTGACGCTGCGCATCCTGCACCAGGTAAAGACCGACGCCGCGGCGGCGCGTCACTTCGCGCACCAGCAAGTCCTGCAGCTCGGCGCGGTCATCCTGCAGCGCAATTTTCACCGCGCCCAGCAGACGCTCGTTGAAGCGGGCGGCGAACAGCGCCTTGCCGCCGCTCAACCAGCTCTGCCACTGTTCCGGCTGCTGATGCGGCCAAATTTTACCGAGATCGATAAGGTCTTGCGGGGACAGCGCGGTCAGGCGCTCGATGGTCAGTTTCATGCAGAATTTCCGCGCAGCTAAATGATGCCGACAGTGTAATAGATCTTGTGCAGAGCGTTGTGTAAGTTTTTCTGTACGATTACTGTGCAATATGTTTTTTGCACGGGGCATTTTCCGAGTAAATAGTTAGTAAAGGGATTGTTAACCAGCACAACGCGCTACGCCTCAAGGTAAACGGCGCAGATTTAATTCGAATTTTATCCTGTTTACACCGCTTGTTTCTGCCTGATGAAGTTGATTTGCAGCAGAAAATTCCTGTTTAATGGCATGAAAAATAAAGTCTTATTAGAAAATAATGCCGACAAATTGCCTAAATCATTATTACTTATAACAAAAGCGGTCAATAACGATCGGGCGCAGGCAAACACAACAGGTACGTTCACAACGACAGATGGGGATTTGCGGATGAAATTAACAACAGGTAAGGCACTGCTGGCGGGTTGCATTGCGATGGCCATGAGCCAGGCGGCTATGGCGAAAGACATCAAGGTGGCGATCGTCGGGGCGATGTCCGGCCCGGTCGCGCAGTATGGCGACATGGAGTTTACCGGCGCGCGCCAGGCGATTGCCGACATCAACGCCAAGGGCGGCATCAAGGGCGACAAGCTGGTTGGCGTGGAATACGACGACGCCTGCGATCCGAAACAGGCGGTTGCGGTCGCCAACAAGGTGATCAACGACGGCATTCGCTACGTGATTGGCCACCTGTGTTCCTCTTCCACCCAGCCGGCGTCCGATATCTATGAAGACGAAGGCGTGATCATGATTACCCCGGCGGCCACCAACGCCGATCTGACTACTCGCGGCTACAAGATGATCCTGCGCACCACCGGTCTGGATTCGGATCAGGGCCCGACCGCCGCCAAATACATCCTCAGCGACATCAAGCCGAAGCGCATCGCCGTGGTGCACGATAAGCAGCAATACGGCGAAGGCCTGGCGCGCTCGGTGCGCGACAGCCTGAAAAAACAGGGTACCGAAGTGGCGATGTTCGAAGGCATCACCGCCGGCGACAAAGACTTCTCCACCCTGGTGGCGCGCCTGAAGAAAGAGAATATCGACTTCGTGTACTTCGGCGGTTACTACCCGGAAATGGGCCAGATCCTGCGTCAGGCCAAACAGGCCGGGTTGACCACCCGCTTCATGGGGCCGGAAGGCGTGGGTAACTCCTCGCTGTCCAACATCGCCGGCGCCGCCTCGGAAGGCATGCTGGTGACGCTGCCGAAACGCTACGATCAGGTGCCCGCCAACCAGCCGATCGTCGATGCGCTGAAAGCCAAGAAGCTGGATCCGACCGGCCCGTTCGTCTGGACTACCTATGCCGCGCTGCAGTCGCTGACCACCGGCATGGAGCGCAGCGGCAGCCAGGAGCCGGCGGACATCGTCAAGGATCTGAAAACCGGCAAGCCGGTGGACACCGTGATGGGGCCGCTGAGCTGGGATGACAAGGGCGACCTGAAAGGCTTCGAGTTCGGCGTGTTCGAGTGGCATGCCAACGGCACGTCCACACCGATCAAATAAGCCATAATGATTAGGGTGGGGCGCAGTTTGCTGCGCCCGGCGAGTCGGCTTGCCGGCCCCGTCTCCCTTTACCCGCCGGTTCTCCGCCGGCGGGTTTCGCAGCCAAGGGTTCAGAGTATGTCAGAGCAGCTCCTCTATTTTCTGCAGCAGATGTTCAACGGCTTAACGTTGGGCAGCACCTATGCATTGATCGCCATCGGTTACACCATGGTTTACGGCATCATCGGCATGATCAACTTCGCCCACGGCGAGGTGTACATGATCGGCAGCTATGTCTCCTTTATCGTTATCGCCGCCCTGATGATGCTCGGCATCGACGTCGGCTGGCTGCTGATCGGCGCCGCGTTCCTGGTCTCGATCGTCATCGCCAGCGCCTACGGCTGGAGCATCGAGCGGGTAGCCTACAAACCGGTGCGCAACTCCAAGCGCCTGATTGCGCTGATCTCGGCCATCGGCATGTCGATATTCCTGCAAAACTACGTCAGCCTGACGCAGGGCTCACGCGATCTGGCGCTGCCCAGCCTGGTGACCGGCCAGTGGGTGCTGGGGGAAAGCAACGGCTTCGCCGCCACCATCAGCACCATGCAGCTGACCATCTGGCTCGTGACCTTCCTGGCGATGCTGGCGCTGACGCTGTTTATCCGCTATTCACGCATGGGCCGCGCCTGCCGCGCCTGCGCGGAAGATCTGAAGATGGCCAGCCTGCTGGGCATCAACACCGACCGGGTGATCTCGCTGACCTTCGTCATCGGTGCGGTGATGGCGGCGGTGGCCGGGGTGTTGCTCGGCCAGTTCTACGGCGTCATCAACCCTTACATCGGCTTTATGGCCGGTATGAAAGCCTTTACCGCTGCGGTCCTGGGCGGCATCGGCAGCATTCCCGGCGCGATGATCGGCGGCCTGGTGCTGGGCGTGGCGGAAGCGCTGACCTCCGCTTATTTGAGCACCGAATACAAAGACGTGGTGTCGTTCGCGTTGCTGATCGTGGTGCTGCTGATCATGCCGACCGGCATTCTTGGGCGTCCGGAGGTTGAGAAAGTATGAAACTCAATCTGCTTAATGCGCTGATCGCCACGGCGGTGCTGTTCGTGATGGCTTCGTTCCTGATGGGCATGCAGCTCAGCCTGGACGGCACCAAACTGGTGGTGCACGGCGCGGCGGAAGTGCGCTGGATGTGGATCGGCATCGGCTGCGTCATCGTCTTTTTCTTCCAGCTGTTGCGCCCGCTGCTGCAGCAGGGCTTGAAAAAGGTCTCCGGCCCGGCGTTCGTGCTGCCGAGCTTCGACGGCACCACGCCGCGGCAAAAGCTGCTGGCGGCTCTGCTCATCGTCGCGGCGGTCGCCTGGCCGTTCCTGGTGTCGCGCGGCACGGTGGATATCGCCACCCTGACGCTGATCTACGTGATGCTGGGCCTCGGCCTCAACGTGGTGGTGGGCCTGTCCGGTCTGCTGGTGCTCGGTTACGGCGGTTTCTATGCTATCGGCGCCTACACCTACGCGCTGCTGAATCACTATTACGGCCTCGGTTTTTGGGAGAGCCTGCCGCTGGCGGGTATCGTTACCGCCGCCTTCGGCTTCCTGCTCGGTTTCCCGGTGCTGCGGCTGCGCGGCGACTATCTGGCGATCGTGACGCTCGGCTTCGGCGAGATCGTGCGCATCCTGCTGCTGAACAATACCGAGATCACCGGCGGGCCGAACGGCATCAGCCAGATCCCGAAACCGACCTTTTTCGGCCTGGAGTTCAACCGCAGCGTGCGCGACGGCGGTTGGGATACCTTCCATAACTTCTTCGGCCTGAAATACGATCCGAGCGATCGCATCGTGTTCCTGTACCTGGTGGCGCTGCTGCTGGTGGTGCTGACGCTGTTCGTCATCAACCGCCTGCTGCGCATGCCGCTCGGGCGCGCCTGGGAAGCGCTGCGTGAAGACGAGATCGCCTGCCGCTCGCTGGGCCTCAGCCCGACGCGCATCAAGCTGACCGCCTTTACCATCAGCGCCGCCTTCGCCGGGTTTGCCGGCACGTTGTTCGCCGCGCGCCAGGGTTTCGTCAGCCCGGAATCCTTCACCTTCGTCGAGTCGGCCTTCGTATTGGCGATCGTGGTGTTGGGGGGCATGGGCTCGCAGTTCGCGGTCATTCTGGCGGCGATCCTGCTGGTGGTGTCGCGCGAGCTGATGCGCGATCTGAATGAATACAGCATGTTGCTGCTGGGTGCGCTGATGGTGCTGATGATGATTTGGCGGCCGCAGGGGCTGTTGCCGATGAAACGGCCGCAGCTGAAGCTGCAGGCGGCGGATATTCACGCGGGCAAGGGGGAACAGGCATGAGCGTTCAACCTTTACTTCAGGTGGAAGGCCTGTCGATGCGTTTCGGCGGGCTGCTGGCGGTCAACAATGTGGCGTTGACGCTCAATGAAGGCGAAATCGTGTCGCTGATCGGCCCCAACGGCGCCGGTAAAACCACGGTATTCAACTGCCTGACCGGTTTTTACCGTCCGAGCGGCGGCACCATCAAATTGCGCGATCGCCATCTGGAAGGGCTGGCGGGGCAGGCCATTGCCCGTATGGGCGTGGTGCGCACCTTCCAGCATGTGCGGCTGTTCCGTGAAATGACGGTGATTGAGAACCTGCTGGTGGCGCAGCATCAGCACCTGAAAAGCGGCGTGTTCGCCGGGTTGCTGAAAACCCCGGCCTTCCGCCGCGCCGAAGCCGAAGCGCTGGCGCGCGCGGCGGAGTGGCTGGAGCGCGTCGGCCTGCTATCGATGGCCAACCGTTCGGCGGGCAACCTGGCCTACGGGCAGCAGCGTCGGCTGGAGATCGCCCGCTGCATGGTGACCCGACCGGAGCTGCTGATGCTGGACGAACCGGCCGCCGGCCTCAACCCGAAAGAGACCGACGAGCTGGATCATCTGATCGTCGAGCTGCGCGATCGGCATAAGGTCTCGGTGCTGCTGATCGAGCACGACATGAAGCTGGTGATGGGCATTTCCGATCGCATTTACGTGGTGAATCAGGGCACGCCGCTGGCGCAGGGCACACCGGCGGAGATCCGTAACAACCCGGACGTGATCCGGGCTTATTTGGGCGAAGAATAATATGTTGTCATTCAATCAGGTATCCGCCCATTACGGCAAAATTCAGGCGCTGCATCAGGTCAGTCTCACGATAAGTCAGGGCGAAATCGTGACGTTAATCGGCGCCAACGGCGCCGGTAAAACCACGCTGCTCGGCACCCTGTGCGGCGAACCGCGCGCCAGCGAAGGCAGCATCGTCTTTCAGGGCCAGGACATCACCCAGTGGCAAACCTCGCGCATCATGCGTGAAGCGGTGGCGATCGTACCGGAAGGGCGGCGCGTCTTCTCGCGCATGACGGTGGAAGAAAACCTAGCGATGGGCGGCTTCTTCGCCGATCGTCACCAGTATCAACAGCGCATCGAACGGGTGTTCACGCTGTTCCCGCGCCTGCTGGAGCGCCGAAGCCAGCGCGCCGGCACCATGTCCGGCGGCGAGCAGCAAATGTTGGCCATCGGCCGCGCGCTGATGAGCCAGCCGAAGCTGCTGCTGCTCGACGAACCTTCGCTTGGGCTGGCGCCCATCATCATCCAGCAGATCTTCGACATCATTCAGCAGCTGCGGGAAGAGGGCATGACTATCTTCCTGGTGGAGCAAAACGCCAATCAGGCGCTGAAATTGGCGGACCGCGGTTATGTGCTGGAAAACGGCCGCGTGGTGTTGGAAGATACGGGGGCTGCATTGTTAGCCAACGAAGCAGTGAGGTCGGCGTATCTGGGCGGTTAATCCGCCCCCCTACGAATTAAAATAATCAGGTACGAGAAGAAGAAATGAAGACAGAAGGGTTACTCGCGCAGCGCATCGTTAACGTAAAAAGTTCGGCCATCCGTGAATTGCTTAAGCACAGCAAGATGGAACACGTCATTTCGCTGGCGGGCGGCATCCCCTCTGATGCGCTGTTCGATTTCGAAGGATTGAGCATTGCCACCCAGCAGGCGATCACCGAACAGCCGAAAAGCGCGTTCCAGTATGGCCTGACCGAGGGCAGCCCGCTGCTGCGTGAGCGCATTTGCGCGCTGTGCGCCGAGCGCGGCGTCACCGCGCGCGCGGAAGAGGTGATGGTCACCGCCGGTTCTCAGCAGGCACTGGATTTGGTGATGCGCGCCATCGTCAACCCGGGCGACGTGTTCGTGGTGGAGCGCCCGACCTACCTGGCGGCGCTGCAAACGCTGGAACTGGCGGAAGCCAACATCATGTCGGTCTCGTCCGACAGCGACGGCATGGTGGTGGAAGAGCTGGCCGAGCTGCTGAAAACCCAGCGTATCAAGGGCGTGTACGTGGTGCCGAACTTCGGCAACCCGAGCGGCATCACCCTCAGCGCCGCGCGCCGCGAACTGCTGGTGAAGCTGGCCGCCGAACATAACTTCCTGATCATCGAAGACGATCCGTACGGCGAGCTGCGTTTCACCGAAGAGCGCCACCCGACGCTGCATCAGGTGTCGCAGCGGGTGCTGGGCAATACCGACCACATCATCTATACCTCGACCTTCTCCAAGATCCTGGCACCGGGCCTGCGCCTGGGATGGGCGATCCTGCCGCCGTTCCTGCTGCATAAAGTGGCGATCATCAAACAGGCGGCGGATCTGCACGCCAGCGCCCTGTCGCAGAGCATCGTCGAATGCTACCTCGGCCTGGATCGCCTGCCGGCCCAGATCGAGAAGATCCGCGCCGCCTACAAACAGAAGGGTGAGATCCTGGCCGGTTTGGTGGAGCAGGAGCTGGGCGACTACATCACCTTCGATAAACCGAAGGGTGGCATGTTCCTATGGGCGCGTTTCCGCCAGCCGTTCAACGCCACCGAATGGCTGAACACCACGCTGCAGCAGGGCGTAGTGTTCGTGCCGGGGGAATACTTCTTCTCCGACAACCCGGATCGTTCGACCTTCCGCCTGTCGTTCGCCACTGCCACCGAGCAGCAGATGCAAGAAGCGGTGGCGCGCCTGCGCCGTTCGCTATAAGCCTCGCGGCGGCGGAGCTGATGCCCGCCGCCGACATCAAACCGCCATCTTCACTTCACCTTGCCGTCATGTGGCTGTCATCTAACGGTTATTTTTCTGTCATCCGCGCATGGCATGTTAGCTTCCGAACAAAAAACTGATTCTTTTCGCTCACGCGCTTTTACACCAGCTTTTTCAGGAGTTAGGCATGCTCACCTACGCTATTCGCAAAACCACGCTGTGCGTCGCATTGACCCTGGCGGTCAGCGCCCAGGCGCTGGCGGCGACAGAAATCCCGTTCTGGCATTCGATGGAAGGCGAACTGGGTAAAGAAGTGGACTCTCTGGCGGATCGCTTCAACCAGTCGCACAGCGACGTCAAGATTGTGCCGGTTTATAAAGGCAACTACGAACAGAGCCTGGCGGCGGGCATCGCCGCTTACCGCTCCGGCAAGGCGCCGGCGATCTTGCAGGTTTACGAAGTGGGCACCGCCACCATGATGGCCAGCAAAGCCATCAAGCCGGTCTACGAAGTGTTTAAAGAGGCCGGCATCAACTTCGACGAATCGGTGTTCGTGCCGACGGTGGCCGGCTATTACACCGACAACAAGAGCGGGCATCTGCTGTCGCAGCCGTTCAACAGCTCCACGCCGGTGCTGTACTACAACAAAGACGCCTTCAAAAAGGCCGGCCTGAACCCGGATCAACCGCCGAAAACCTGGCAGGAACTGGCGGCGGATACCGCCAAGCTGCGCGAAGCCGGCATGAAGTGCGGTTACGCCAGCGGCTGGCAGGGTTGGATCCAACTGGAGAACTTCAGCGCCTGGCACGGCGTGCCGTTTGCCAGTGAAAACAACGGTTTCGGCGGCACCAGTGCCAAGCTGGAGTTCAACCAACCGCTGCAGGTCAAGCATATCGCGCTGCTCGAAGCGATGAACAAGAAGGGTGATTTCACCTACTTCGGCCGCAAAGACGAATCCACCGAGAAGTTCTACAACGGCGATTGCGCCATCACCACCGCCTCTTCCGGTTCGCTGGCGGACATCAAGCACTACGCCAAATTCAACTACGGCGTCGGCATGATGCCGTACGACGCTGACGCGAAAAATGCGCCGCAGAACGCCATCATTGGCGGGGCCAGCCTGTGGGTGATGAACGGCAAAGACGCCGCCACCTACAAGGGCGTGGCCGAGTTCCTGCAGTACCTGGCGCAACCGGAAATCGCCGCCGAATGGCACCAGAAGACCGGCTATCTGCCGATCACCACCGCGGCTTACGATCTGACCAAGCAGCAGGGCTTCTACGACAAGAACCCGGGTGCCGACGTCGCCACTCGCCAGATGCTGAACAAGCCGCCGTTGCCGTTCACCAAGGGCCTGCGCCTGGGCAACATGCCGCAGATCCGCAGCGTGGTGGATGAGGAGCTGGAAGGCGTGTGGACCGGCAAGAAAACGCCGCAGCAGGCGTTGGACGCCGCCGTGCAGCGCGGTGACGTGCTGCTGCGTCGCTTCGAAGCATCAACCAAATAACCCTGCGTCGCGGGCCCGGCGGACCGGGCCCGCGTCTTCACGCCGATCCTTCCGTGCCCGATTAATGGTTTAACTGCTATGTCATCTTCCCGTCCCGGTTTCGGCTGCAGCTGGTTGCCCTATGCGCTGGTGCTGCCGCAGCTGCTGATTACCGCCGTCTTCTTTTTATGGCCCGCCGGCGAGGCGCTGTGGTATTCGGTGCAGAGCCTCGATCCGTTCGGCCTGTCCAGCCAGTTTGTCGGGCTGGATAACTTTAAGCAGCTGTTCCAGGATCCTTACTATCTCGACTCGTTCTACACCACGCTGATCTTCAGCTTCCTGGTGGCGGGCATCGGGCTGGCGGTCTCGCTGTTTTTCGCCGCGTTGGTGGACTACGTGCTGCGCGGCAGCCGCCTCTACCGCACGCTGATGATCCTGCCCTATGCGGTGGCGCCGGCAGTGGCGGCGGTGCTGTGGATTTTTCTGTTCAACCCCGGTCTCGGGTTGATCACCCACTTCCTCAATGGGCTGGGCTATAACTGGAACCATGCGCAAAACAGCGGCCAGGCGATGTTCCTGGTGGTGCTGGCCTCGGTATGGCAGCAGATAAGCTATAACTTCCTGTTTTTCCTCGCGGCGCTGCAGTCGATCCCGCGTTCGCTGGTGGAGGCGGCGGCCATCGACGGCGCCGGTCCGGTACGCCGCTTCTTCCATCTGGTGCTACCGCTGATCGCGCCGGTGAGCTTCTTCCTGCTGGTGGTCAATCTGGTGTACGCCTTCTTCGATACCTTCCCGGTGATCGACGCCGCCACCGGCGGCGGGCCGGTGCAGTCCACCACCACGTTGATCTACAAGATCTACCGCGAAGGCTTCGCTGGATTGGATCTCTCCAGCTCCGCCGCGCAGTCGGTGATCCTGATGCTGCTGGTGATCGGCCTGACGGTGATCCAGTTCCGCTTCGTTGAACGTAAGGTGCGCTACCAATGATTGAGAATCGACGCGGGCTGGACATCTTCAGCCATGTGATGCTGATTATCGGCGTGCTGGTGGTGCTGTTCCCGCTGTACGTGGCCTTTGTCGCCGCCACGCTGGACGACAAACAGGTGTTTCAGGTGCCGATGACGCTGGTGCCCGGCGGCCACCTGTGGGAGAACATCCGCAATATCTGGCAGGGCGGCGTGGGCAACCTCAAAGTGCCGTTCTCGTTGCTGCTGCTGAACAGCGTGATCATGGCGCTGGCGATCACCTTCGGCAAGATCGCGGTGTCGGTGCTGTCGGCTTACGCCATCGTGTACTTCCGCTTTCCGCTGCGTAGCCTGTTCTTCTGGCTGATTTTCCTCACCCTGATGCTGCCGGTGGAGGTGCGTATTTTCCCGACGGTGGAGGTGATCTCCAACCTCAACCTGCTGGACAGTTACACCGGTCTGACGCTGCCGCTGATGGCCTCGGCTACCGCCACTTTCCTGCTGCGCCAGTTCTTCATGACGCTGCCGGATGAGCTGCTGGAGGCGGCGCGCATCGACGGCGCCGGGCCGATGCGTTTCTTCTGGGACATCGTGTTGCCGCTGTCGAAAACCAATCTGGCGGCGCTGTTCGTCATCACCTTTATCTACGGCTGGAACCAATACCTGTGGCCGATCCTGATCACCAGCGACGCCTCGATGGGCACCGCGGTAGCGGGCATCAAGAGCATGATCTCCACTTCCGGCGCGCCGACCCAGTGGAACCAGGTGATGGCGGCGATGATTCTGACTTTATTGCCACCGCTGGCGGTGGTGCTTCTGATGCAGCGCTGGTTTGTGCGCGGTCTGGTTGATAGCGAGAAATAACGACGATGGCAGGATTAAAACTACAGGCGGTCACCAAGTCTTACGACGGTAAAACGCCGGTGATCAAACAGATCGATCTCGATGTGGCGGACGGTGAGTTCATCGTGATGGTCGGCCCGTCCGGCTGCGGCAAGTCCACGCTGCTGCGCATGGTGGCCGGGCTGGAACGCACCACCAGCGGCGATATTTATATCGATACCCGGCGCGTGACCGATCTGGAGCCCAAGGATCGCGGCATCGCGATGGTGTTCCAGAACTACGCGCTCTATCCGCACATGAGCGTGTACGACAACATGGCTTACGGCCTCAAGATCCGCGGTTTCGGCAAGGAGCATATCCGCCAGCGGGTGGAGGAAGCGGCGCGCATCCTGGAGCTGGAGCCGCTGCTCAAGCGTAAACCGCGCGAACTTTCCGGCGGCCAGCGCCAGCGGGTGGCGATGGGGCGCGCCATCGTGCGCGAACCGGCGGTATTCCTGTTCGATGAGCCGCTGTCCAACCTGGATGCCAAGCTGCGGGTGCAGATGCGCCTGGAGCTGCAACAGCTGCACCGCCGTCTGAAAACCACCAGCCTGTACGTGACCCACGATCAGGTGGAGGCGATGACGCTGGCGCAGCGGGTGATCGTGATGAATAAGGGCGTGGCGGAGCAGATCGGCACCCCGAGTGAAGTGTACCAACGGCCGGCTTCGCTGTTCGTCGCCGGCTTTATCGGCTCGCCGGCGATGAACCTGCTGCCCGGCACCCTGAGCGCCGACGGCGGCCAGCTGCTGTTGGCGGACGGCATGACGCTGCCGTTGCCGGCGGCCAAGCCGCAGTGGGCGGGGCGGCCGTTGACGCTGGGCATTCGGCCGGAGCATATTCAATTGGTGGCGCAAGGCCAGGGCGTGCCGCTGCAGCTGCAGACGCTGGAACTGCTGGGAGCCGACAATCTGGCGCACGGCCAGTGGGGCGGTCACGGGGTGATCGCGCGGCTGTCGCATGAAACCTTGCCGACGGCGGGCAGTACGCTATATTTGCAGCTGCCTGCTCAGGCGCTGCACTTCTTTGACACCCACAGCGGATTACGGATGGATTGATGACGAGACCCTGGCCTTACCCTCATATCGTTGCCCACCGCGGCGGCGGTTCTCTGGCGCCGGAAAATACCCTGGCGGCGATCGACGTCGGCGCGCGCCACGGCCACAAGATGATCGAGTTCGACGCCAAACTGGCGCAGGACGGACAAATTTTCCTGCTGCATGATGATACGCTGGATCGCACCAGCAACGGCTGGGGCGTGGCGGGCGAGCTGCCGTGGGATAAGCTGGTGCAGCTGGACGCCGGCAACTGGTACAGCTCGGCCTTCAAGGGCGAGCGGCTGCCGCTGCTGTCGGAGGTGGCGGAACGCTGCCGGGAACACGGCCTGATGGCCAATATCGAGATCAAACCGACCACCGGCAGCGACGACGAAACCGGCCGGGTGGTGGCGCTGGCGGCGCGGCTGCTGTGGCAAGGGCAGACCGACCCGTTGCTCTCCTCCTTCTCGGTGGAAGCGCTGGCGGCGGCGCAACGCACCGTGCCGGATTTGCCGCGCGGCTTGCTGCTGGAGGACTGGGACGACAACTGGCGCGAGCTGACCGAACGTCTGGACTGCGTCTCGCTGCATATCGACCACAAGGCGCTGACCGCCGAGCGGGTGAAAGCGTTGAAAGACGCCGGTCTGCGCATTCTGGTGTACACCGTTAACCAGCCTGATCGCGCGCGCCTGCTGCTCGACTGGGGCGTTGACTGCATTTGCACCGACCGGATAGATTTGATTGGCTCGGAGTTCTAATCCGGCGCCGATGAATCCTGCGACGACAAGCCTTGCCGCCGCACCACCGGAAGGAATGCGATGCCTGGCTTTATCCTGTCACTGTGGCACCAGATGGTGCTGTCATTACCGCTGTTCGTCCTGATCGCGTTGGGTTATGGGCTGATTCGCTGGGGGAAATGGCCCGCCAGCATCACCGATGGCCTGACGCGCTTTGTGTTTTCCCTCGCCTTGCCCGCCATGCTGTTTCGCATGATGTGCGACTTCTCGCAGCGTCCGGCGGTCGATGCCCGGCTGTTGATCGCGTTCTTCGGCAGTTGCCTGATCGTGTTCGTGCTCGGCCGCCTGGTTGCCCGGTACCTTTTCCGGCTGGATGGCGTCGCCGGGTCGGTGTTTGCGCTGGGCGGTATTTTCTCCAATAACGTGATGCTCGGTTTACCGATCGCCAGCGTGATGCTGGGGCAGGCGGCGATCCCGTCGGTGGCGCTGGTGCTGGTGTTCAACGGCCTGATCCTGTGGACGCTGGTCACGGTGTCGATCGAATGGGCGCGCAACGGCTCGCCGACGCTGGGGGGCTTTGCTAAAACCGCGCGCAGCGTGCTGACCAACCCGCTGATCGTCGGCATTTTGTCCGGCACGCTGTTTAGCCTGACCGGCCTGCCGCTGCCGGACTTCGTCGATCGGCCGGTCAGCATGCTCGGCCAGGTGGCGGCGCCGCTGTCGCTGGTGGTGCTTGGCATGGGGCTCGCCGAGTACCGCATCAGCGAAGGCTGGCAACTGAGCAGCGCCATCTGCGTGCTGAAGTTGCTGGTACAGCCGTTGGTGATTTGGCTGCTGGCCTGGATGATGGATCTGCCGCCGATGGAGACCCGCGTGGTGGTGCTGCTGGGCTCAATGGCGGTGGGGGTGAATGTCTACCTGATGTCGCGTCAGTTCAATACGCTCACCGGCCCGGCCGCCACCAGCCTGGTGATGTCCACCGTGCTGGCGGCGATCACCACGCCGCTGATCCTCACCGTTATGGGCGTGCGGGCGTAGCCGGCAGCGGGGCCTGCGGCACCGCCGGCGCGGTACGGTTGAACGGATCGCGCGGCTGGTTGCCGTTAGGCAGCAGCTGGCCGCCGTTCGGCGTGGTTTGCAACAGCTGTTGCCGTTGATTGTCGAACTGTCGCTGTTGTTGCAGGCGGCGTTGATCCATCTGCCGGTTGTTCAACAAGCGCTGTTGCTGCGCCTGTTGGCTGTTTTGGTTGAGAAGCTGCTGCTGTGAACGCAGATCGGTTACGCCGTTGGCCGCTGCAGCCAGGCCGGGCAGCAACAGCAGAGCGAACAGGATGTGAGACGTTTTCATGATGGTTACCTCGCTTTTTTATTAAGCCTAACCCAGCGGTGAAATTTTGCTGGTAGTTTGTCTTTTGTTCAAATGTAAACCGCCTTTTCGCCAACGCGGTGCCCATCTTCCGTTACAATCGCGGTTTATGAATTGCTAGGATGAACCCATCGTGCTGCTCTTGGTTATCACCACCATTCTGTGGGCGTTTTCTTTTAGCCTGATCGGCGAGTATTTGGCGGGTCAGGTCGACAGCGGGTTTTCGGCGCTGGTGCGCATCGGGCTGGCGGCGCTGGTGTTCCTGCCGTTCCTGCGCTGGCGCAATATCAAGCCCAGGGTGATCCTGCTGTATATGCTGGTGGGCGCCTTCCAACTGGGCATCATGTATCTGTTCAGCTTCCGCGCCTATCTCTACCTGACGGTACCCGAATTCCTGCTGTTCACCGTGTTGACGCCGCTGTACATCACGCTGATCTACGACTTACTGAGCGGCCGATGTTTACGCTGGGGCTATGTGTTCAGCGCGCTGCTGGCGGTGCTGGGCGCGGCGATCATTCGCTATCACCAACTGAGCGAACACTTCTGGTGGGGGCTGCTGTTGGTGCAGGCGGCGAACATCAGCTTCGCCATCGGCATGGTCGGCTATAAGCGCCTGATGGAAGTGCACCCCTTGCCGCAGCACACCGCCTTTTCCTGGTTCTACCTGGGGGCGGCGGTGGTGGCGGTGGTGGCCTGGTTCCTGTGGGGCAATCCGCAGCAGCTGCCGACGACCAATCTGCAGTGGGGCGTGCTGATCTGGCTGGGCGTGGTGGCGTCGGGGCTGGGCTATTTCATGTGGAACTACGGCGCGACGCAGGTGGATGCCGGCACGCTCGGCATCATGAACAACATGCATGTGCCGGCCGGCTTGTTGGTCAACCTTGCCATCTGGCAGCAACAGCCGCACTGGCCGAGCTTTATCATCGGCGGGGCGGTGATCGTCGCTTCGCTGTGGGTGCACCGCCGCTGGGTGGCGCCGAAACAGCTCGGCTAAACGGGAGGGCGACAGTTTATACGCCGGCCGCCAACGCTTTGGCGCCGGTCGCGCCGGGGCGTGCCGCGTCGCGCACGAACGGCAGATGATCGCAGGCGTGCTGGCGGGCCGAGCGGATAAAGGCTTCGGTCACCGCCTGGCGCTGTTCGCCGTCGCGCACGGCGGCGTACAGGCGGCTCCACAGGCCGTCACCCAGGGTTTTGGTCACCACCAGCCCCTGCCGTTCGAAACTCTCCACCACCCAGTGCGGCAGCGCCGCAATCCCCATCCGCGCCGACACCATCTGGATCAGCAGCAGCGTGTTATCGACGTTCTTCAATGCCGGGTTGACGCCCGCCGGCTGCAGGAAATGCCGCCAGATATCCAGCCGCTGGCGCTGCACCGGGTAAATCAACAGCGTTTCATCGCTCAAGTCTGCCGGCTCGATGTGCGGCTTGCCGGCCAGCGGATGATCCGGCGCCAGCACCAGACGCACCTCGAAATCGAACATCGGCGAATAGTGCAGGCCGCTGCGCGGCAGAATATCCGACGTCATCACCAGATCCAGCTCGCCCTGTTGCAGGGCCGGCTGCGGATCGAAAGTCACGCCGGAGGTGAAGTCCATCACCACCTGCGGGAAACGCTGGCGGAAATTGTCCAGTGCCGGCGTCAGCCACTGAATGCAGCTGTGGCATTCGATGGCGATGCGCAGCGTGGTCTGGTGCGGCTCGTGGCAGGCCTGCAGCGCCTGTGAGATTTGCGGCAGCACCTGTTCCGCCAGCTGCAGCAAGATCTCGCCCTGGGCGGTGAAGCGCAGCGGCTGGCTCTTGCGCACGAACAGCTTGAAGCCCAGACGTTGCTCAAGATCGCTGAACTGGTGCGACAGGGCAGACTGCGTCTGATGAAGTTGGGCCGCCGCCCCCGCCAGCGAACCGCTGCTGCGCAGGGCCTGCAGCGTCCGTAAATGTTTCAGTTCGATCATGAGAGTCCTTCACATTGACAGTGAATAAATTGCGCTTGTGGTTAATACAGTACCTGCTGATTATGGATGTGTAAACATCTGGACGGCTAAATGGGGAATAAGACGATGGCAATTTTGAATCACACACTGGGTTTTCCTCGCGTTGGGCTACGACGTGAGCTAAAAAAAGCTCAGGAAAGCTACTGGGCCGGCAACTCAACGCAGGAAGAGCTGTTGGCGGTTGGCCGCGAGCTGCGCGCTCGCCATTGGCAACAGCAACAGCAGGCCGGGGTGGATTTGGTGCCGGTCGGCGATTTCGCCTGGTACGATCATGTGTTGACCACCAGCCTGCTGCTGGGTAACGTGCCGGCGCGCCATCAGAATGCGGATGGCTCGATCGATCTGGACACGCTGTTCCGCATCGGCCGTGGCCGCGCACCGACCGGCGAGCCGGCGGCCGCGGCAGAAATGACCAAATGGTTCAACACCAACTACCACTACATGGTGCCCGAGTTCCAACAAGGCCAGCAGTTCAAGCTGGGCTGGACCCAACTGCTGGATGAAGTGGACGAAGCGCTGGCGCTTGGTCACCGCATCAAACCGGTGCTGCTGGGCCCGGTGACCTATCTGTGGCTGGGTAAAGTGAAGGGCGAGCCGTTCGATCGCCTGTCGCTGCTGAAAGACATTCTGCCGGTTTACCAGCAGGTGCTGGCCGAGCTGGCGAAACGCGGCGTCGAGTGGGTGCAAATTGACGAGCCTGCGCTGGTGCTGGAGCTGCCGCAGGCCTGGCTGGACGCCTTTAAACCAGCTTACGACGCGCTGCAGGGGCAGGTTAAGCTGTTGTTGACCACGTATTTCGACAGCGTCGGCCACAACCTCGATACGGTTCGCACGCTGCCGGTGCAGGGGCTGCACGTCGATCTGGTCGCCGGTCACGACGATATCGCCGCGCTGAGCGCCGCATTGCCGCAAGACTGGCTGCTGTCGCTGGGCGTGATCAACGGCCGCAACGTTTGGCGCGCCGATCTGAGCCGCTGGTTCGAACGTCTTCAGCCGCTGGTGGGCACCCGCCCGTTGTGGATTGGCTCCTCCTGTTCACTGCTGCACAGCCCGATCGACCTGAGCGTGGAAAGCCGTCTGGATGAAGAAGTGAAAAGCTGGTTCGCCTTCGCTCTACAAAAATGCGCCGAGTTGGCGCTGCTGGCTGCGGCGCTGAACGCGCCTGACGCGGCGAAGCAAGCCGAACTGGACGCCTACAGCGCACCGATCCGCGCCCGCCGTCAGTCGAGCCGTGTACACAATGCGCAGGTTGAGCGCCGTCTGGCCGCGATCACTGCGCAGGACAGCGAGCGCCACAGCGCTTACGCCGAGCGCGCCAGGGCGCAGCGCGAACGTTTCAACCTGCCGGCCTGGCCGACCACCACCATCGGTTCGTTCCCGCAAACCACCGAGATCCGCGGCCTGCGCCTGGATTTCAAACAGGGCCGTTTGGACGGCAACAACTACCGCACCAGCATTGGAGAGCACATCAAACAGGCGATCGTTGAGCAGGAGCGCCTCGGGCTGGACGTGCTGGTGCACGGTGAAGCCGAGCGCAACGACATGGTGGAATATTTCGGCGAGAACCTCGACGGCTTCGTGTTTACCCAGAATGGCTGGGTGCAGAGCTACGGCTCCCGCTGCGTGAAGCCGCCGGTGATCATCGGTGACGTCAGCCGCCCGGAAGCCATCACCGTCGAATGGGCCAAATTCGCCCAGTCGCTGACCGACAAGCCGGTAAAAGGCATGTTGACCGGGCCGGTCACCATCCTGTGCTGGTCGTTCCCGCGTGAAGACGTGACCCGCGAAGTGATTGCCAAGCAGATTGCGCTGGCGCTGCGCGACGAGGTGGAAGATCTGGAAAAAGCCGGTATCGGCATCATTCAGATCGACGAACCCGCCCTGCGCGAGGGGCTGCCGCTGCGCCAATCCGACTGGGCCGCCTACCTGAACTGGGCGGTGGACGCCTTCAAATTGAACGCCGCCGTGGCGCAGGATGACACCCAGATCCACACCCACATGTGTTACTGCGAGTTCAACGACATCATGGACTCCATCGCCGCGCTGGACGCCGACGTGATCACCATCGAGACCTCGCGTTCCGATATGGATCTGCTGGAAGCCTTCAAAGAGTTCGAATACCCGAACGAAATCGGGCCGGGCGTCTACGATATCCACTCGCCGAACGTGCCGAGCGTGGAATGGATCGAAGCGCTGCTGCGTAAAGCGGCGCAGAACATCCCGGCGGAACGCCTGTGGGTTAACCCGGACTGCGGCCTGAAAACCCGCGGTTGGCCGGAAACCCGGCAGTCGCTGGCCAACATGGTATTGGCGGCGCAGCGCCTGCGCGAGCAGGCGTGATGGCGTGCGGCGGATGAGCTCCGCCGCTTACAGATTGACTGGTGTGATGATTGGGCGCTTCGGCGCCCTTTTTTATGCGGGGGAGGTTACTTGACGCCGTGCTGGGCGAACCACGCCAGCATGCGCTGCCAGCCGTCTTGCGCCGCTTCGGCGTTGTAGCTGGGACGATAATCGGCGTTGAACGCATGCCCGACCTCGGGGTACACCACGATTTCGGCCTCGGCGTTGGCGGCGCGTATCGCCTGGCGCATGGTTTCCACCGTCTCCAGCGGAATGCCGCTGTCCTGCCCGCCATACAGCCCCAGTACCGGCGCCGACAGGTGGGTGGCGACATCGACCGGATGCTTCGGTGAATTCAGCGTTTTCTCGCCGACCAGTTTGCCGTACCAGGCGACCGCCGCCTTCAACTGCGGGTTGTGCGCTGCGTACAGCCAGGTAATGCGACCGCCCCAGCAGAAGCCGGTGATCGCCAGCTTGCCGGCGTCGCCGCCGTGGCGGATAGCCCAGTGCGCGGCGTGATCCAGATCCGACAGCACCTGACGATCCGGCACCCTGGTCACCAACTGCTGGAACAGCTCGCCGATATCGCTGTAGTCGTTGGCATCGCCCTGGCGAAAATAGAGCTCAGGCGCGATCGCCAGATAGCCCTGCTTGGCCAGGCGACGGCAAAGATCCTGAATGTGCTCATGGACGCCGAAGATTTCCTGCACCACCAGCACGATGGGAAAGGGGCCGTTATGGTCGGCGGGTTTGGCGACGTAGGCCGGCAGCGCGTCGCCCTGAGAAGGGATGGTCGTTTGCCCGGCATGAATGCCCTGTTCGTCGGTGATAATCGCGGAGGCGGCCAACGGCGCGGCGGCCGGGGCGAATC
Organism: Serratia sp. DFXYC6; assembly: GCF_057196085.1. Lineage (NCBI taxonomy): Bacteria > Pseudomonadati > Pseudomonadota > Gammaproteobacteria > Enterobacterales > Yersiniaceae > Serratia > Serratia sp. DFXYC6. The sequence goes on from NZ_JBXUNV010000005.1 coordinate 281,275, forward strand.
CCCCCTGAGCCTGTTCTAATGTCATCACATGTTCGGTTTTCATTGCGGTCTCCGTGCAATAGAAAAAAGCGCTGAGATTAACTATAGGAAAGATTACCCATTATTGGCGCTGCGTGGCGCACTTTCGGACAAGTCGATAAAAAACGGCTAATTATCTGGCTTTGCGGCATTTTTAAGCGCTTTTTATCATGTTATTACGCGTTTTGGCCCGCGTAAGTGCCATAAGGTGCGTTAGAGGGCTTTTTTGCCCCTAAGCAACCGATAAGATGGAGTTATTTCGGATTGATGAGCTAAATAGTTTCAGCCGGCAACCAACGGGCAGGGAGCTGCAAGGTTTGTCGGCTAGACTGAGGTTTAGCGGTGCATTCTGGATGCCTTATAGTGATAGTGATTTTTTGTGATAAAAATCACAAAAAATATGTAGCATGTAATTTGTTTCTCTTTTCATAGTGACTGTCGTCACGAAATTAAGCGGCGATTTTCAGTAGAGTGCTTTTTTGTTCCTCCCAATAAACATGATCCATGAGGAGTCTCGTATGTCTCAGTCTGACGTTTTTCATCTCGGCCTCACCAAGAACGATTTACAAGGGGCCCAGCTTGCCATCGTGCCGGGCGATCCGCAGCGCGTAGAGAAGATTGCCAAGCTGATGGAAAATCCGGTGCATCTGGCCTCCCATCGTGAATTCACCACCTGGCGCGCAGAGCTGGACGGCAAGGCGGTGATCGTCTGCTCCACCGGTATTGGCGGCCCGTCTACCTCTATCGCGGTGGAAGAGCTGGCGCAGCTGGGCATTCGCACCTTCCTGCGCATCGGCACCACCGGCGCCATTCAGGCCAATATCAACGTCGGTGACGTGCTGGTGACTACGGCGGCGGTACGCCTCGACGGCGCCAGCCTGCACTTTGCGCCGATGGAGTTCCCGGCGGTTGCGGACTTCGCCTGCACCACCGCGCTGGTGGAAGCGGCCAAAGCCAGCGGCGCGACCACCCACATTGGCGTAACCGCTTCTTCCGATACTTTCTACCCGGGCCAGGAACGTTACGACACCTACTCCGGCCGCGTGGTCAGCCGTTTTAAAGGCTCGATGGAAGAGTGGCAGGCGATGGGCGTGATGAACTATGAAATGGAGTCCGCCACGCTGCTGACCATGTGCGCCAGCCAGGGCCTGCGTGCCGGCATGGTGGCTGGGGTGATCGTTAACCGCACCCAGCAAGAGATCCCGAACGCCGAGACCATGAAAAACACCGAAAGCAAAGCGGTGCAGATCGTGGTGGATGCCGCCCGCCGTCTGCTGTAATCGCCTCCCCTGAACGGGCCGCCGCCGCGGCCCGTTTTTCCATTCGCGACTAATCTGTTACGGTGATACTCCTCAGCGCTGCGCCGATGGCCGCCGCGCGTTGTCATAACAAAAACAACGAGGACGTTTATGACCGCCCAGATCCTGCTTCATCCTTCGCTTGCGCCGCTCGACGGCGGCATTAATTTCCGTGACTTCGGCGGCAACGGCGTGGCCGACGGGCGCCGCATCAAGCGCGGCCTGCTGTTTCGTTCCGGTTCCCTCGAGCGGCTGACGGAAAACGACTGCGCCTTTCTCGCCGGCGTGCCGGTGCGTTCGGTGCTGGACTACCGCGATGCCGACGAAGTGCAGGCCAAACCGGATATTCTGTGGAATGGCGCCGACTATCATCACGTGCCGGCCAACCCGCTGAGCAGCGAAGTCAACGCCAACCTGGAGAAGCTCACCAACGAAACGCTGGCCGCTTTCGACGCCCGCGCGTTCATGCTGGAACTGTATCGCCGCCTGCCGTTCGGCAATGTGGCCTATCAGCGGTTGGCGCAGCTGCTGAGCAACCCCGGCGGCGGCGCGATCGTGCAGCACTGCGCAGTCGGCAAGGATCGCACCGGGGTCGGTTCGGCACTGGTGCTGTTCGCGCTGGGGGCCGACGAAGCGACGGTGCTGGAAGACTATCTGCTGACTGAAACCACGCTGGTCACTTTCCGCGAGCAGATGCTGGATCAGCTCTCTATCAAGCTGAATGCGGCGGCGCTGGAGCAATTCGCCTACGTGCTCAGCGCGCGCGAGGAGTTCCTGATGACGGCGCTGGGCTGCATCCGTCAGCAATACGGCTCCACCGACCGCTGGCTGGAAGCGGAATACGGTCTGGGCGCGGCCCAGCGCGAAGCGCTGCAGGCGTTCTACCTCGAGTAAATCGCTGCGTGTTTAACCGGGGTTTAACTCGCCCCGGCTTATCCTAGGCGGCGAACCATCGCGTATCAGGAGCCCCGTATTGAGCCTCAATGACGTTATCAACTGGGTCAGCGACGTCGTGCGTCAGCACGAAGGCTGGGCCATTCCCATCATCTTCTTCCTGGCGTTCGGCGAGTCGCTGGCGTTTTTGTCGCTGCTGCTGCCGGCCACGGTGATCCTGCTGGCGCTGGGCGCGCTGATCGGCGAAAGCGGCATCGCCTTTTGGCCGATTTGGGCCGCCGCCGCCGCCGGGGCGTTTTTCGGCGACTGGCTCTCTTACTGGATCGGCTATCACTATCAGGATCGCGTGGCCCATATGTGGCCGCTGTCGCGCAATCCGCAGCTGCTGGCGCGCGGCCACGCCTTCTTTGAACGCTGGGGCGTGCTGGGCATTTTCATCGGCCGCTTCTTCGGCCCGCTGCGCGCCGTGGTGCCGTTGGTGGGCGGCATTTGCGGCATGCCGCAGCGCTATTTCCAACTGGCCAACGTCACGTCGGCGATGATCTGGGCGTTCGGCATTCTGGCGCCGGGGGCGTTCGGCATCAAGTGGCTCAGCCAGTGGCTGGGTTGATTTCTCGCTAAATTGCGCAGCGCCGCGCAATATTGTGCGCGGCCGGCAAAATCAGGCTGGACATCCATACAGCCTCCCCTTAACGTGACGGGCAATGGGCGTGCAAAACGCCGCAACGGCAAGGTGCAACAGGAGGCAGGGTGGATACCAGTCTGATTTATGGGATTGGCGGCGTAGCGATCGGCATGCTGTTGGGGTGGCTGATCGCCAGTCTGCGGGTGCAGCAGACGCATGCGCAACATGAAACCGAGCTGCGGTTGCTGGAGCAAGCGTTGCAGCAGGCGCAGCAGGAAACGGCGGCGCGGCAGGAAACGCTGCAGCGCCACGAACAGCAGTCGCGCCAGAGCGAGCTGGAGCTGCGCAATCTGCACAGCCAACTGGCGGCCGGACATGAGAAGCTGCAACAGCTCAACCATTGGCGCAACGAATGCGAACTGCTCAATCAGGAGCTGCGCGCCCAGCGCGAGGTTAACAGCGCGCAGGAAGCCGAACTGCGCGAAGTCACCATCCGTCTGGAAGAGACGCGTATGGCAGCGGAGGAGAAGCAGCGCCTGCTTATCAACAGCGAACAGCGGCTCACCACCCAGTTTGAAAATCTCGCCAACCGCATTTTTGAACACAGCGGCCGCAAGGTGGACGAGCAAAATAAGCAAAGTTTGGATCGTTTACTGTTGCCGCTGCGCGAACAGCTGGACGGTTTCCGCCGGCAGGTGCAGGACAGCTTTGGCCAGGAGGCGCGGGAGCGCCATACGCTGACGCACGAGATACGCAATCTGCAGCAGTTGAACGCGCAGATGGCGCGCGAGGCGATCAACCTCACCAAGGCGCTGAAAGGCGACAACAAAACGCAGGGCAACTGGGGCGAGGTGGTGCTGAGCCGGGTGCTGGAGGCTTCCGGCCTGCGCGAAGGACATGAGTATGAAACGCAGGTCAACGTGCGGGTGGATCATCAGAGCCGCATGCAGCCCGATGTGATCGTGCGCCTGCCGCAGGGTAAGGATGTAGTGATTGACGCCAAGATGTCGCTGATCGCCTACGAGCGCTATTTCAACGGCGAGGATGAGGCGGAGCGCGAAGCGGCGCTGAGCGAACATATCGCCTCGCTGCGCGGCCACATCCGCATGCTGGGCCGCAAGGACTATCAGCAGTTGCCGGGGCTGCGTTCGCTGGATTATGTGCTGATGTTCATTCCGGTCGAGCCCGCCTTCCTGCTGGCTATCGATCGCGAGCCGGAGCTGATCAGCGAAGCGCTTAAGCACAACATCATGCTGGTCAGCCCGACCACGTTGCTGGTGGCGCTGCGTACCATCACCAACCTGTGGCGCTATGAGCATCAGAGCCAGAACGCCCAGCGCATCGCCGATCGCGCGGCGAAACTGTATGACAAGATGCGGCTGTTCGTGGACGATATGTCCGCGCTGGGGCAGAGCCTGGACAAGGCGCAGGGCAGTTATCGTCAGGCGATGAACAAACTGAGCGAAGGCCGTGGTAATCTTATCGGCCAAATTGAAGGTTTCCGCGCGTTGGGGGTTGAGGTCAAACGGCCGATAAACCCGCTGCTGGCGCAGCAAGCCGGCGCGCAACACGATGAAGCGGAAGAGGCGAACGACGATGATGTCGCCGCGCTGCCGCAGACGAACGACGATGACGATACCGCCGGGGAACCGGGCTTCGTTTCGCACGGCTGAGGCCGTGGCGAGGTGGGGTATTCACCGGGCTTCTGGTACACTCATCCACACAAAATTGACTGAATAGCAGGCAGGACAATGGCAGATCAATCGCAGGAAACCACCGATTTCGGTTTTCGCACCGTCGCTAGAGACGAAAAACAGGCCATGGTGGCGGACGTTTTCCATTCGGTAGCGGCAAAGTATGACGTGATGAACGACCTGATGTCGTTCGGTATTCACCGTATCTGGAAGCGTTTCACCATTGACTGCAGCGGCGTGCGCCGCGGGCAGCGCGTGCTGGATCTGGCCGGCGGTACCGGCGACCTGGCCGCCAAGTTCTCCCGCATGGTGGGCGAGCAGGGGCAGGTGGTGCTGGCGGACATCAACGATTCGATGCTCAAGATGGGGCGCGAGAAGCTGCGCGATCGCGGCATCGTCGGCAACATCAATTACGTGCAGGCCAACGCCGAAGCGCTGCCGTTCCCGGACAATTACTTCGATTGCATCACCATCTCCTTTGGCCTGCGTAACGTCACTGACAAAGACAAAGCGCTGCGCTCGATGTTCCGCGTGCTGAAGCCGGGCGGCCGTCTGCTGGTGCTGGAATTCTCCAAGCCGCTGCTGGCGCCGCTGAGCAAAGCCTATGACGCCTACTCTTTCCACGTGCTGCCGAAGATCGGCGAGCTGGTGGTGAAAGATCCGGACAGCTACCGCTACCTGGCGGAATCGATCCGCATGCACCCCGATCAGGAAACCCTGAAGGGCATGATGGGCAACGCCGGTTTTGAAAACGTCACCTATTTCAACCTGACCGGTGGTATTGTCGCCCTGCATCGCGGCTTCAAGTTCTGAGAGGGAGATGCCGATGCTGTTTACCCCTCTGCTGACCGGTGCGCTGGAAACCTCGCTGAATAACCTGCTGTTTCGCGATCGCAGCATGAAAGCCGCCCGCCAACGCCTGGCGGGCAAGGTGCTGCGCATCGAACTGGAAGAGTTGGCTTCGCCGCTGGTGCTGGTGTTCAGCGAACTGCGCGTGGATGTGCTGGGGCAGTCTGAAGACAGCGCCGATTGCACCGTGCGTAGCCGCATTCCCTCCTTGCTGAAGCTGCGCGATCGCCAGCAGTTGCCGGTGCTGATGCGCAGCGGCGAATTGACGGTGGAAGGCGATATTCAGGTGGTGCAACAGCTGGTTGGCCTGCTCGATCTGGCGGAGTGGGATCCGGCGGAGTGGCTGGCGCCCTACATCGGCGATATCGCCGCCCAAGGCATTACACAGGCGCTGGGAAAAGGCGCCTCGCTGCTGAAAGCCGGCTTTATGCGCCGGCAGCAAGACATGGCTGAGGCGTTGACAGAAGAGTGGCGCCTGGCGCCGGGGCCGCTGGAAGTGGTGTGGTTCAACGAAGAAGTTGACGCACTCGCCCGCAGCGCGGAAGCGCTGATTGCCCGCATGGACAAGTTGGAGGGCAAGCGATGACCCCAGGCGAACTGCGCCGTTTGTATTTTATCGTCCGCGTTTTTCTCAGCTACGGGCTGGACGAGCTGATCCCTAAAATGCGGTTGACGCTGCCGCTGCGCTTTGGCCGCCGGCTGCTGTTCTGGATGCCGAATCGGCACAAGGACAAACCGCTGGGTGAACGTCTGCGGCTGGCGCTGCAGGAACTGGGGCCGGTCTGGATCAAGTTCGGCCAAATGATGTCGACCCGTCGCGATCTGTTTCCGCCGCACATTGCCGATCAGCTGACGCTGCTGCAGGATCGGGTGGCGCCTTTCGATGGCGCGTTGGCGCGTAAGCATATCGAGCTGGCGATGGGCGGCCCGCTGGAGACCTGGTTCGATGACTTCGATCAGCAGCCGCTGGCCTCTGCCTCGATCGCGCAGGTGCATACCGCGCGGTTGAAAACCACCGGCCAGGAAGTGGTGCTGAAGGTGATCCGGCCGGATATCGGGCCGATCATCAAGGCCGACGTGCGTCTGATGTACCGGTTGGCAGGCTGGGTGCCGAAGCTGTTGCCGGACGGCCGCCGTCTGCGCCCGCGCGAAGTGGTACGCGAGTATGAGAAAACTCTACTGGACGAATTGAACCTGCTGCGCGAAGCGGCTAACGCCATTCAGCTGCGCCGCAATTTCGACGGCAGCCCAATGCTGTACGTACCGGAAGTTTATTCCGACTACTGCCGCGAAAGCGTATTGGTGATGGAGCGCATTTACGGCATTCCGGTCTCGGACATCGCCACGCTGGAACAGCAGGGCACCAACATGAAACTGTTGGCGGAACGCGGCGTCCAGGTGTTCTTTACCCAGGTCTTCCGCGACAGCTTCTTCCATGCGGACATGCATCCCGGTAATATTTTCGTCAGCTACGAACATCCGGAAGATCCTTGCTACATCGGCATCGACTGCGGCATCGTCGGTTCGCTGAACAAGGATGATAAACGCTACCTGGCGGAAAATTTCATCGCCTTCTTCAACCGTGATTACCGCAAGGTGGCGGAACTGCACGTCGACTCCGGGTGGGTGCCGCGCGACACCAACGTGGAAGACTTCGAATTCGCCATCCGCACCGTGTGCGAGCCGATTTTCGAGAAGCCGCTGGCGGAGATTTCCTTCGGCAACGTGCTGCTGAACCTGTTCAACACCGCGCGACGCTTCAATATGGAAGTGCAGCCGCAGCTGGTGTTATTGCAGAAGACCTTGCTGTATGTTGAAGGACTGGGGCGTCAGCTCTATCCGCAGCTGGATCTGTGGACCACCGCCAAGCCGTTCCTCGAGAGCTGGCTGCGCGATCAGGTCGGCATTCCCGCCGTGGTGCGTGCGCTGAAAGAGAAAGCGCCGTTCTGGGCGGAGAAGCTGCCGGAACTGCCCGAGCTGTTTTACGATAGCTTGCAGCAGCATAAACTGTTGCAACAAAGCGTTGATAAGCTGACCAACCAGATGCAGGCTCAGCGGGTTCGTCAGGGGCAGTCACGTTATTTGTTCGGCGTTGGCGCTACACTGTTGGTAAGCGGCACGCTGTTGCTGCTGGGGCAAATCGAGGTGTTTCCCGCCTGGATGATGGCCGCCGGCATCGTATGCTGGGTGATTGGCTGGAAGCGAACCACCTGATTTAATTCGTTACTCTGGTAAAGTCGGCTCTATAATGCGGGCTGGCTTTAAAAGACCCTTTAAAATTAGAGGTAATTAAAATGGGCGGTATTAGTATTACGCAATTGTTGATCATCGCAGTGATCGTGGTGCTGTTGTTCGGTACCAAAAAACTGCGCACGCTGGGCTCCGATCTCGGCGCCTCGATCAAGGGCTTCAAGAAGGCGATCGGCGACGATACGCCGTCGACCCCCAACACGGCTGAGAAAAGCAGCCTGGATGACGCTGACTTCTCGGCCAAGCCTATTACCGATAAGCAGCCGGAAGTGAAACCGGAAGAGTCGAAGAACAAAGAGCAGGTATAAACCGTGTTTGACATTGGGTTTAGTGAGCTGCTGCTGGTGCTGGTGATCGGCCTGGTTGTTCTGGGGCCGGAACGCTTGCCGGTCGCGGTCAGAACGGTATCGGGCTGGATCCGCGCGCTGCGCTCGCTGGCGGCCTCGGTGCAGCACGAACTGTCTCAGGAGCTGAAGCTGCAGGAGCTGCAGGACAGCCTGAAAAAAGCGGAACAGGCCGGCCTGCAGAACCTGACGCCGGAACTGAAGGCGTCGATGGATGAGCTGAAAGACGCGGCGGAATCATTGAAACGCACCTACCAGGGCGAGAAAGAAGAGCTGGCGAACACCATTCATAACCCGCAGATCACCGATCCGGAAGCCTTGCACGACGGCGTGACGCCGGCGGAAGCGGCAACCCGCGCCAGTGCGCCCGCCGCCGCGCCAAAACCGGCAGCGGAACCTGAAGCCGTCGCGCCGGTGGCGGCGCAACCGGCTAAAGCGCCGGCGGAAACCGCGCCGGCACCTGTCGAACCTGTTGCGGATAAAACCCCAGCGTCTCACCAACCTAGTGGCGATCGTTAATACATGGCTGTTGAAGATACCCAACCCCTTATCAGTCATCTGATAGAGCTGCGCAAGCGGCTGCTTAACTCGATTATTTGCGTGCTGGCGGTGTTCGTGGTGCTGGTGTTTTTCGCCAACGACATCTACCAGTTGGTCTCTGCGCCGCTGCTCAAGCAGCTGCCGGCCGGGGCGAGCATGATCGCTACCGACGTGGCGTCACCGTTCTTTACGCCGATCAAGCTGACCATGATCGTCTCGGTGTTCGTCTCCGCGCCGATGATTTTGTATCAGGTGTGGGCATTCATCGCGCCGGCGCTGTACAAGCATGAACGCCGCCTGATGATGCCGCTGCTGGTGTCCAGCAGCCTGCTGTTCTACCTCGGCATGGCTTTCGCCTACTTCATCGTGTTCCCGCTGGCCTTCGGCTTCTTTGCCAAGACCGCGCCGATGGGGGTGACCATTGCCACCGACATCAAAAACTACCTCGATTTCGTCATGGCGCTGTTTATGGCGTTCGGTGTCGCCTTCGAAGTGCCGGTCGCTATCATTCTGCTGTGCTGGAGTGGCGTCACCTCGCCGGAAGATCTGAAGAAGAAACGGCCGTATGTGTTGGTCGGCGCGTTTGTGGTCGGCATGCTGTTGACGCCGCCGGACGTGTTCTCGCAAACCCTGTTGGCAATACCGATGTACCTGCTGTTTGAAGTGGGGGTGTTCTTCGCTCGCTTCTATACCGGCAAACGTCGTCCACAGGCGGAAGAAGAAGACGAGGGTGACGAACCGCCAGCCCCTTGATCCATCTTGATTGCTAAGCCGCCCATTGGGCGGCTTTTGCTTTGGAAAAAACCATGTTTGATATCGGCGTTAACCTCACCAGCAGCCAATTCGCCAAAGACCGCCAGGCGGTAGTGGAGCGCGCCCGCGCGGCGGGCGTTACCGGGATATTGATTACCGGCACCGATCTGGCAGAGAGCCGCGAAGCGGCGGAATTGGCGCAGCAACATGCGGGCTACGGTTGGTCTACCGCCGGTGTGCATCCGCATTACGCCAGCGGTTGGGATGAACAGACCGCCGAGCAGATTTATGCGTTAGCCGTACGCCCTGAAGTGGCGGCGATCGGCGAATGCGGCCTGGATTTCAATCGCAATTTCTCGACGCCCGTACAGCAGGAAGCGGCGTTCACCGCGCAGCTGGCGCTGGCGGCGGAGTTGGCGCTGCCGGTGTTTCTTCATTGCCGCGACGCACACGCACGTTTTGCCGAGCTACTGACGCCGTGGTTGGATAAACTGCCCGCGGCCGTGGTGCACTGCTTCACCGGCACCGCCGAAGAATTAACAAGCTGCCTGTCGCTGGGTCTGTCGATCGGGATCACCGGTTGGGTCTGCGACGAGCGGCGCGGCTTGGAATTGCGCGCCCTGTTGCCGCAGATCCCGGCCGAGCGTTTGCTGCTGGAAACGGACGCCCCTTATCTGTTGCCCCGGGATTTACAGCCTAAACCCGCATCTCGCCGCAACGAACCCTGTTTCCTGCCCCATATCGTGCAGCAGGTCGCCGTCTGGCGACAGGAAGAGCCGCAATGGCTGGGGCAAAAAACCGATGAGAACGCCCGCCGGCTATTCCGGCTGGTTTGAGCTAGGAGAAAACTATGAGCTATGCATTTCCGGGCACCTTCCCTGGTCGCCGTATGCGCCGCGTGCGCCGTCACGACTTCAGCCGCCGCCTGGTGGCCGAGAACCAACTGACGGTCAACGACCTGATTTATCCGGTGTTTGTCATGGAAGGCAGCAACCGCCAGGAAGAAGTGGCCTCGATGCCGGGCGTATCGCGCATGACGATCGATCTGCTGGTGAAGGAAGCGGAAACCATCGCCAAACTTGGCGTGCCGGTGATTTCCCTGTTCCCGGTAATTGAACCGAGCCTGAAATCGCTGCATGCGGAAGAAGCCTATAACCCAGAAGGGTTGGTACAGCGCACGGTGCGCGCGCTGAAAGACGCGGTGCCTGAGCTGGGCATTCTGACCGACGTGGCGCTCGATCCCTACACCACGCATGGGCAGGACGGGGTGATCGATGAGCAGGGTTATGTGATTAACGACGTGACCAAAGACATTCTGGTGCGTCAGGCGCTGTCCCATGCCGAAGCGGGCGCGGAAATCGTGGCGCCGAGCGACATGATGGACGGCCGCATCGGGGCGATCCGCGATCGTCTGGAATTGCAGGGCCTGGTGAATACCCAAATCATGGCTTACTCCGCCAAGTATGCTTCCTGCTACTACGGCCCGTTCCGCGATGCGTTGGGCTCCAGCGGCAACCTGAAGGGCGGCAACAAGAAGACCTATCAGATGGATCCAGCCAACAGCGACGAAGCGCTGCAGGAGATTGCGCAGGATCTGCAGGAAGGTGCGGACATGGTGATGGTGAAACCGGGCATGCCGTACCTCGACGTCGTGCGCCGCGTGAAGGATACCTTCGGTGTGCCAACCTTCGCTTATCAGGTGTCCGGCGAGTACGCCATGCATATGGCGGCGATTCAGAACGGCTGGCTGCAGGAGCAACCTGCGGTGATGGAATCGTTGATGTGCTTCAAACGCGCCGGCGCCGACGGCGTGCTGACCTACTTCGCCAAGCGTGTCGCCCAGTGGCTGCACGACGATGCGATGCGTCGCTAAGCGCAAAATGAGCCAACAAAAAGGCGCCTGAGGGCGCCTTTTGCATTACATCTTCTGGAACTGTCGGTTGTCGATGCTTTGACTGACCTGCTTGTTGATCAGGTTCAGCAACAACATGGAACGCGCCTCGCCGTCCGGTTCGGTGTAGATCGCCTGCAGCCCTTCGAACACGCCGTCGACGATCAGAACGGTATCCCCTGGCTGTGGGGTTTCCGGATCGACATAGGTTTCGCTGGCGTGCGTGCGCAGCTCATCGATCACCTTGCTCGGGATGACGCTCGGCAACGCGCCGAAACGCACGAAGTGGCTGACGCCACGGGTGGCGCTGATGGTGGTGGTGTGAATGCGCTCCGGGTCGAACTCCACAAACAGATAGTTGGGAAACAGGGGTTCGCTGACCGCGATGCGCTTACCACGCACGATCTTTTCCAGCGTGATGATCGGGCTGAGGCAGTTTACCTGCTGCCGTTCCAGATGTTCCTGCGCCCGCAACAGCTGACCGCGTTTGCAATAAAGTAGATACCAGGATTCCATAGTTTCACATGCCTTTCTGCCAGCCGGTAAGCATATCAAAAGCTATTCCGGATACATAGTGATGCAAGTTTCAGCGTGTAACATCACCTATCTCTATGAATCTGCGGCTATTAGCGAGGGGTCACACACTTATCGATACGGCGCTGGTATAACAGAGGGCTAAAAATTTGTTACCGTCACAGTATGGCAGGCGTTGCGCCGCTGGCTGTGACGCTATTCATCGTTTTGACCGAGAGGGAAAGAAATGGAGCTGTTTCTGTTGAGCAACGGCAAGCTGTCTGGCGAAGCCGAGCTGCTGGGGTACGCCAAAAGCCAACTGCTGGCGATGATTGCGCGTCGCGGCATCAAATCCGCCGTCTTTATCCCTTACGCCCTGATCCGTTACGACTACGACCAGCGTGCGCAGGAGCTGGCGCAAACGCTGGGCATTGAAGTCACCAGCATCCATCACGCGGCTTCGCCGGCGGCGGCGATCGCGCAGGCGGAGTGCATTTTGGTCAGCGGCGGCAATACCTGGTTGCTGAACCAAATGCTGCACGAACAAGGCCTGATCGTGCCCATCCAGCGCGCGGTGCGCGAGCGTGAAGTGCCTTACGTCGGCTGGAGCGCCGGCTGCAACGTGGCCACGCCGAGCATTCGCACCACCAATGACATGCCGGTGCGCTGCAGCGTGGTGCTGCCGGCGCTGGGGCTGTTCCCGGTGCATCAACCCGCACTACATCGACGCACATATCAGCGGCCACATGGGCGAAACCCGTGACGAGCGCCTGGCGGAGTTCTGCGCGGTCAATCCAAGCGAGTCGGTGGTGGCGCTGCGTGAAGGTAGCCTGCTGCACGTTGAAGGCAATGCGCTGCGTTACTTCAGCGCTAACGGGCAGGGCTTCAAGGTGTTCCGCCACGGTGAGGAGACGCGTGAATATCAGGATACGCGCGCGCTGGCTGCGCTGGTGCCGTTCAACTGCGGCTGAGGGCCACCCGGCGGCGGGCGGCGTTAACAAAATTGCAGCAACAACCGTGAAGAGGGCTTATAATGCCCTCCCCACTGGCCGTTATAATGATCAGCATGAAATACCGTGACTTACGCGATTTCCTCTCGTTGCTGGAGAAGAGAGGGGAACTAAAACGCATCAGCCAGCCGATCGATCCTTACCTGGAAATGACGGAGATTGCCGATCGCACCCTGCGAGCGGGCGGTCCGGCACTGCTGTTTGAAAACCCGAAAGGGTATGACATGCCGGTGCTCTGTAACCTGTTCGGCACCGCCAATCGCGTGGCGATGGGCATGGGGCAGGAAGACATCAGCGCGCTGCGCGAAGTCGGCAAACTGCTGGCGTTCCTCAAAGAACCGGAGCCGCCGAAAGGCTTCCGCGATCTGTTCGACAAAATGCCAAAGTTCAAGCAGGTGCTGAACATGCCGACCAAGGTGCTGGGATCCGCGCCTTGTCAGGAGCAGGTATGGCAGGGCGACGATGTCGATCTGGGCCGTATTCCGGTGATGCACTGCTGGCCGGAAGACGCCGCGCCGCTGATCACCTGGGGGCTGACGGTGACCCGCGGCCCGCATAAGGAACGGCAAAACCTCGGCATCTATCGCCAGCAGGTGCTGGGCAAGAACAAAGTGATCATGCGCTGGCTGTCGCATCGCGGCGGCGCGCTGGATTATCAGGAGTGGTGCCAGGCGCACCCGGGTGAGCGTTTCCCGGTCGCGGTGGCGCTGGGCGCCGATCCCGCTACCATCCTCGGTGCGGTCACGCCGGTGCCGGATACCCTGTCTGAATACGCCTTTGCCGGGCTGCTGCGCGGCAATAAAACCGAAGTGGTCAAGTGCATTTCCAACGATCTGGAAGTGCCCGCCAGCGCCGAAATCGTGCTTGAAGGCTATATCGAGCCGGGTGAAATGGCGCCGGAAGGCCCCTACGGCGACCACACCGGTTACTACAATGAAATCGACCAGTTCCCGGTGTTCACCGTTACTCACATCACCCAGCGCCGCAACGCGATCTACCACTCGACCTACACCGGCCGCCCGCCGGATGAGCCGGCGATCCTGGGCGTGGCGCTGAATGAAGTGTTCGTGCCGATCCTGCAAAAGCAGTTCCCGGAAATCGTTGATTTCTATCTGCCGCCGGAAGGGTGCTCGTACCGCCTGGCGGTAGTGACCATGAAAAAACAGTACGCCGGCCACGCTAAACGCGTGATGATGGGCGTCTGGTCGTTCCTGCGGCAGTTTATGTACACCAAATTTGTTATCGTCTGTGATGATGACGTCAATGCGCGCGACTGGAACGACGTGATTTGGGCGATCACCACACGAATGGATCCGGCAAGGGATACCGTTCTGGTGGAGAATACGCCGATCGACTATCTGGACTTCGCCTCGCCGGTTTCCGGCCTGGGTTCGAAGATGGGGCTGGACGCCACCAATAAATGGCCGGGTGAAACCGATCGCGAATGGGGCCGTCCGATTCAGATGGATGAAAAGGTACGTGCGCGCGTCGACGAAATCTGGGATGAGCTCGCAATCTTCAGTGACAGGGAACCGACGTTATAGCGTCAGGCCCTGTTCTCAGCTTTGCATTGATGACCCGACAGAGGGAACGCATGACAATATTGAGCTGTAAAGTGACCTCGGTAGAGGCCATTACCGATACGGTTTATCGGGTACGTCTGGTGCCCGAACAGCCGTTTTCTTTCAAGGCAGGGCAATATCTGATGGTGGTGATGGATGAGCGCGACAAGCGTCCGTTCTCACTGGCATCAACCCCGACGCAGCAAGATTACATCGAGCTGCATATCGGCGCTTCGGAGCTGAATCTGTACGCCATGGCGGTGATGGATCGCATCCTGAAAGAGCAGGCGATCACCGTTGACGTGCCGCATGGCGACGCCTGGCTGCGGGAAGAGGGCAGCCGTCCGCTGGTGCTGATCGCCGGCGGCACCGGTTTCTCTTACGCGCGTTCAATCCTGTTGACCGCGCTGGAGCAGCAGCCGGATCGCGACATTTCAATCTACTGGGGCGGACGTGAGCTGAAGCACCTGTACGATTTGAGCGAGCTGGAAGCGCTGTCGTTGCAGCATCCGAATCTGAAGGTGATCCCGGTGGTCGAGCAGCCGGAGGCTGAATGGCGTGGCCGCAGCGGCACCGTGCTTAGCGCGGTGCTGCAGGATTTCGGCACGCTGGCGGAGCATGACATTTACATCGCCGGGCGTTTCGAGATGGCGAAAATCGCCCGCGAGCGTTTCTGCGCCGAGCGCGGCGCGCTGGAAGCGCATATGTTTGGCGATGCGTTTTCGTTTATCTGACAGAGGCGATGCGCAGTGAACGGGGTGGCCGAGGGTCGCCCCGTTTTTATTTGGGCGTCGGCTAACTTCAGGCATAAAAAACCCGCCCCTGACAGGCGGGAAGAACGGCAACTAAACTTGGCGGGATGCCGCGATTTGAAGTGGTGACGCGGTCATCCCAAGATAGACACAGCTAAACGCGTTCAAACACGGTGGCGATGCCCTGGCCCAGGCCGATGCACATGGTCGCCAGGCCGAACTGCGCGTCGCGACGTTCCATGTTGTTCAACAGGGTGGTCGAGATGCGGGAGCCTGAACAGCCCAGCGGGTGGCCGAGCGCGATGGCACCGCCGTTCAGGTTAATCTTGTCGTCGATGCTGTCCATCAGCCCCAGATCCTTGATGCACGGCAGAGACTGGGCGGCGAACGCTTCGTTCAGCTCGAACAGATCGATGTCCTGCACGCTCAGACCGGCGCGTTTCAGCGCCAGCTTGCTGGCCGGCACCGGGCCGTAGCCCATGATGGAAGGATCGCAGCCGACGACCGCCATCGAGCGGATGCGGGCGCGGGCCTTCAAACCGAGCGCTTTGGCGCGCGATTCGCTCATCAGCAGCATGGCGGAAGCGCCGTCCGACAGGGCGGAGGAGCTGCCGGCGGTGACGGTGCCGTTGACCGGATCGAACGCCGGGCGCAGGGCCGACAGGCTTTCGACGGTGGTCTCCGGGCGAATGACTTCATCGAAATCGTAACGGGTCAGCACGCCGTCGGCGTCGTGGCCGTTGGTCGGTATGATCTCGTTTTTGAAGTAACCCGCCAGCGTCGCCGCATGTGCGCGCTGGTGAGAGCGGGCGGCAAATTCATCCTGCATCTGGCGACTGATGTTGTGCATCTTGGCCAGCATTTCGGCGGTCAGCCCCATCATCCCGGCGGCTTTGGCCACGCTGCGGCTCAGGCCCGGATGGAAATCCACGCCGTGATTCATCGGCACATGGCCCATGTGTTCCACGCCGCCGATCAGGCTGACGTGCGCGTCGCCCACCATGATGGCGCGCGCCGCGTCGTGCAGCGCCTGCATCGAAGAACCGCACAGGCGGTTGACGGTCACCGCCGGCACGCGGTGCGGGATCTCGGCCAGCAGCGCGGCGTTGCGGGCGATGTTGAAGCCTTGTTCCAGCGTCTGCTGCACGCAGCCCCAGTAAATGTCATCAATCTCGGCGGCGTCCAGCGCCGGGTTGCGGCTCAGCACTTCACGCATCAGGTGAGCGGAGAGATCTTCGGCGCGTACCTGGCGGAAGGCGCCGCCCTTGGAGCGGCCCATCGGCGTGCGTACGGCATCAACAATAACTACGTTTTCCATCTTTATGACCTCATGCCGGTTGGCGGGTAGCGACGTCGGACAGCGGTGTCGCCACCGGGTAGTAGCTTTCATTGCGTTCGGCCTTGGCGCGCAGACCGGCCGGCACCTGGTACAGGGCGCCGAGGTGTGCGTAACGCTGGGCCAGCTCAACGTAGTTGGCGGTGCCGAGCGTATCCAGGTAGCGGAACGCGCCGCCGTGGAACGGAGGGAAACCGATGCCGTAGACCAACGCCATATCGGCTTCGGCCGGGCTGGCGACGATCTTTTCTTCCAGGCAACGCACCACTTCGTTGATCATCGGGATCATCATGCGCGCGATGATTTCTTCGTCGCTGATGGTCTGGCGCGGTTGGCTCACTTCGGCCAGCAGCGCATCGGTTTGCTCATCGTTGTCCTTGCGCGGCTTGCCTTTGCTGTCCTGGCTGTAGCGGTAGAAGCCCAGTTGATTTTTCTGACCGAAGCGCTGGTTGTCGAACATCACGTCAATGGCGTCACGGTAGTCTTTGCTCATGCGATCCGGGAAACCGGCGGCCATCACGGCCTGCGCGTGGTGCGCGGTGTCGATGCCCACGACGTCGAGCAGGTAGGCCGGGCCCATCGGCCAGCCGAACTGTTTTTCCATCACTTTATCGATTTGACGGAAGTCGGCGCCGTCGCGCAGCAGCAGGCTGAAGCCGGCGAAGTACGGGAACAGCACGCGGTTGACGAAGAAGCCCGGGCAATCGTTCACCACGATCGGCGTTTTGCCCATGCGGCTGGCGTAGGCCACCACTTTGGCGATGGTGTCATCGCTGGTCTGTTCGCCGCGGATGATTTCAACCAGCGGCATGCGGTGCACCGGGTTAAAGAAGTGCATGCCGCAGAAGTTTTGCGGGCGCTTCAGCGATTTTGCCAGGTGATTAATCGGAATGGTCGAGGTGTTCGACGCCAGAACGGTGTCTTCACCGATCAGGCCTTCCACTTCCGACAGCACGGCGGCTTTGACTTTCGGATTCTCGACGACCGCCTCAACGATCACCTGCGCGCGCTCGATGCCGGCGTAGTCCAGCGTCGGCTGAATGGTCGACAGCACCTGCGCCATTTTCAGGCCATCCAGCTTGCCGCGCTCCAGCTGCTTGTTGAGCAGCTTGGCCGCTTCGCTCATGCCCAGCGTCAGCGACTTGTCGCTGATGTCTTTCATGATCACCGGTACGCCTTTCAGCGCCGATTGGTAGGCGATGCCGCCGCCCATGATGCCGGCGCCCAGCACCGCCGCCTGTTTTGGCGCATCCACATTCTTGGCCAGCTTTTTCGCCTGGCCCTTCACGAACTGATCGTTAAGGAAGATGCCGACCAGCGCGCGCGCTTCGTTGGAGCGGGCCAACGGCACGAAGCTGGCGGTTTCCAGTTTCAGCGCTTCATCGCGACCCAGCTTGGCGGCGGCTTCAATGGTCTTCACCGCGGTCATCGGCGCCGGGTAATGTTTACCGGCGGTCTGCAGCACCATGCCTTTGGCGGTGGTGAAGCTCATCGCCGCTTCAATCGGGCTGAGTTTCAGCGGCTCCAGCTTAGGTTGACGCGCGGCGCGCCAGTCCAGCTTGCCGTCGATCGCCTGTTGCAGCATGTTGAGCGCCGCTTCGGCCAGTTTTTCCGGCGCCACTACCGCATCGACCAGGCCGACTTTCAACGCGTCTTTGGCGCTGACGTCTTTGCCGGCGGCGATGATTTCCAGCGCGCTGTCGTTACCCAGCAGGCGTGGCAGACGGACGGAACCGCCGAAGCCCGGCATGATGCCCAATTTGGTTTCCGGCAGGCCGATGCGCGCGTCCGGCGAGGCGACGCGGAAATCGGTCGCCAGAATGCATTCGCAACCGCCGCCGAGCGCATAGCCGTTAATGGCCGAAATGGTCGGTACCGGCAAATCTTCCAGCCGGTTAAAGACGTTGTTGGCGAATACCAGCCACTCGTGCAGCTTTTCAGCCGGTGCGGCAAACAGAGAAAGGAATTCGGTGATATCGGCGCCGACGATAAATGCGGCTTTGGTGGAGCGCAGCAGCAGCCCCTTGAGCTCAGGCTGGTTTTCCAGCACGGTGAGCGCCTCGCCCAGGCTGGCGACGGTGCGGGTGTCCAGCTTGTTGACCGAGCCTGATGCGTTGAACACCAGCTCGGCAATGCCGTTATCGAGCCAGTGCAGTTGTAATGTTTCGCCTTGGTAGAGCATGTCTATCTCCTGAATCAGCGTATGATCTGGTATGACCAGATGAAGAGGAGTGTGGTTTTTATGTTAAAAATATGCAAATGAGAGATTGCATATTTGCCGGTCTGATCACATCTCACCAAGTTAGTGTTTTGATTTAAAACGGAGTTATATTTTATGTGCTATCGGCATTTGCTGGTGGTTGTCGGCCCTCATACACTTGCCTGCAGCGATTGATCATTCAGACGAGGTAAGGCATGACTAAGGCGGCTTGTGCCAAACGCAGCGGCTTATGGAGCATTCCCGCCAGAACCATGACGCTGGCGTGTCTGTTGGTGTTTATGGCGCAGATGGCGACGACCGTGTATCTGCCTTCGCTGCCGACGGTGATGCGCGAGCTGGCGATGAGCCGGCGCGCCACCGAGCTGTCCATTTCGATCTTCGTCATCGGCGCTGCCTTGCCGGTGCTGTTCTGGGGCGCGGCGGCCGATCGCTTTGGCCGCCGAGTGCCGCTGACGCTTTCCCTGTTTCTTTTCATTGGCTGCAGCGGGCTGTTGGCGCTGTGCAGCAACGGTACCCAACTGCTGGCGCTGCGTGCGCTGCAGGGCGTCGGCGCCGGCGGTGCGGCGATCATTGCGCGTATCATCGTGCGGGATAACTGGAGCGGTGACGAGTTGGCGCGTCGGTTATCGGTGCTCTCCATCGCTTTTATCACCGCGCTGGGCGGGGGGCAGTTTATCGGCGGCCTGCTCAGCCAATATTCGCACTGGCAGATGGGCTTCGTCCTGATGGGCGCCACCGGTTTGGCCATTCTGGCGCTGATGGTGACGCTGCCGCTTGAGGCGGGGCGCGCACGTGAGCCACGCCCAGCGATGGCGGCCACCTATTTCGCCATTCTGCGGCGGCCGGGGTTCTTCTGGCCGGCCTGCGTCGGCGGATTGGGCTTCGCCACCACGGTGACATTGCAGGAGGTGAGCCCGTTCGTCATGCAGCAGGGTTTTGGTCTCAACGTTACGGCGTTCGGTGCCCTGGGGCTGGTGATCGGCGTCGCCTACTTCAGCGGGGCGCTGACGGTGAACCGCACGGTGGCGCGTGTCGGTGGGAAAAAACTGATGCAAACCGGCAGCGGTATCGTGGCTCTGGCGACGGCGGCGATCCTGCTGTTGTGGTGGAGCGGCATTCTGGCCGGCCTTTCCGGTATGACGCTGTTCATCGCGCTGTATTGCCTGACCATTTTTGGCCAGGCGGTGTTATTTCCCAACAGCATGGCGATGGCGGTCAGCGACGCCAAAGAGTACGGCGCCTATGCGATGGCGCTGTGCGGCTTTCTGCAGCAGTGTCTGGCGGGCGTTGCCGCGGCTGGCGCGGTGTTGTTGGAGCACCATGGCCTGTGGGCGCTGGCGATAGCGTTGCTCGGCCTGGCCGGCTGGCTAATGGTTAAACTGCGGATGTAACGGCATTTGCAGGGAATTGCGAGCTGCTCCGCATGCCCAACGCGATAAGGTTGGTGCGCCGGAGCGCTGTGTTAAGATGACTTCTTTCGTGCTAAGGCATAAGGGTACTGTGATGGAAACGCTGGCTTCTTTGTATAACGACCACCTGGCAGAGCTGCAAAAACGCGCGCGCGAAGTGCTGGAGCGCAACAAGTTGGATGCGCTGCTGATTCACTCCGGTGAGCTGCAAAAGGTATTTTTGGACGACCATAGCTATCCGTTCAAAGTGAACGCGCATTTCAAAGCCTGGGTGCCGGTGACGTCGGTGCCGAACTGCTGGTTGTGGATCGACGGTGTCAATAAGCCTAAGCTGTGGTTCTACTCCCCGGTCGACTACTGGCACAGCGTAGAGCCGCTGCCGGACAGTTTCTGGACCAAATCCCTTGAATTGATGCCGTTGGCCAACGCCGACGCCATCGCCCAGCAGCTTCCGCCGCAGCGCGAGCGCGTGGGCTATATCGGTTATGCGCAACAGCGCGCACGCGATCTCGGTATTTCTTCTGAAAACATCAACCCGAAAGCGGTGTTGAACTACCTGGATTTCCACCGTTCTATCAAAACCGGCTACGAGCTGGCCTGCATGCGCGAAGCGCAGAAGACGGCGGTAACCGGCCATCGTGCGGCGCATGAGGCGTTCCTCTCCGGCATGAGCGAGTTCGACATCAACCTGGCCTACCTGACGGCGACAGGCCACCGCGATACCGACGTGCCTTACGACAACATCGTAGCGCTGAACGAACACGCTTCGGTATTGCACTACACCAAGCTGGATCATCAGCCGCCGGCCGAACCCCTGAGTTTCCTGATCGACGCCGGCGCGGAATATAACGGCTATGCCGCCGATCTGACCCGCACCTACGCGGCGCAAAGCGGCAGCGAGTTCGCCCACCTGGTGAAAGATCTCAATGGTGAACAGCTGGCGCTGATCGACACCATCAAGCCCGGCGTGCGCTATACCGACTACCATGTGCAAATGCATCAGCGCATCGCCAAGCTGCTCAAGAATCACAAGTTGGTGAACGGCCTCAGCGAAGAGGCGATGGTTGAAACGGGTATTACCACGCCGTTCCTGCCGCACGGGCTGGGCCATCCGCTGGGCCTTCAGGTGCACGACGCCGCCGGCTTTATGCAGGACGAACAAGGCACCCATCTGCCGGCGCCGTCCAAGTATCCATTCCTGCGTTGCACCCGCGTGTTGCAGCCGGGCATGGTGTTGACCATCGAGCCAGGTCTGTACTTCATCGAGTCTCTGTTGGCACCGTGGCGCAGCGGTGAATTCAAGCAGCACTTCGCCTGGGATCGCATCGATGCGCTGAAGCCGTATGGCGGCATCCGTATCGAAGACAACATCGTGATCCACGAAAAGCGCATCGAGAACATGACGCGCGATCTGAACCTGGCCTGATGCGGCCTTACCCGATACCGGCGGAAGCCACCTGCTTTACCGAAGAAATAAAGAAGAGCCGTTTTATCACCCTGCTGGCGCCGACCAGCGGGGTAGAAGCGGCAAAGGCGTTTATTCAGCAGGTGCGGGATGAGCATCCGGCGGCGCGACACCATTGTTGGGCTTTCGTCGCCGGCAGCCCCGATGACTCGCAGCAACTGGGGTTCTCAGACGACGGAGAGCCGTCGGGCACCGCCGGCAAACCGATCCTCGCGCAGCTGATGGGGAGCGGCATCGGTGAAGTGACCGCCGTGGTCGTTCGTTACTATGGCGGCGTCAAGCTGGGCACCGGCGGGCTGGTGAAAGCCTATGGCAACGGTGTTCAACAGGCGTTGAAGCAGTTGGCGTTGGCACAAAAGGTGCCGGAAGCCGAATATATCTTGCAGTGCGACTATGCGCAGTTGGCGTTGGTGGAGAACTTGCTGCAGCAAACCGCAGGTCGGATCCTGCAGGGCGAATACGGCGCCGCCGTCGTGCTGCATCTGGCGTTGCCGGCCACCGAGGTCGAACTGTTTGGGAATAAATTGCGTGATCTCAGTCGCGGTAATTTGCAATTAACCCCCATTTCGCAATAATTCCTCCCAATTGAATTGCTAAGGATCGTGCTGAAATGCATTTTCGCGCCATAACCCGTATCGTTGGTCTGCTGGTCATCCTGTTCTCCGGGACGATGTTTATCCCCGGCCTGGTGGCATTGATTTACCGCGATGGGGCGGGGCGCGCGTTCAGCCAAACCTTCTTCGTGGCGCTGACCATCGGTCTGATGCTGTGGTGGCCGAACCGCAAACAGAAACACGAGCTGAAGCCCCGTGAAGGCTTCCTGATTGTCGTGTTGTTCTGGACCGTGCTGGGCAGCGTGGGGGCATTGCCGTTCCTGTTTTCGGAGCGCCCTAATTTGTCGCTGACCGACGCCTTCTTTGAATCCTTCTCGGGATTGACGACTACCGGCGCAACGACGCTGGTGGGGCTGGACTCGCTGCCGAAGGCCATCCTGTTCTATCGCCAAATGCTGCAATGGATGGGCGGCATGGGGATCATCGTGTTGGCGGTGGCGATACTGCCGATACTTGGCGTCGGCGGCATGCAGCTGTATCGAGCGGAAATGCCCGGGCCGCTGAAAGATAACAAGATGCGTCCACGCATCGCCGAAACAGCCAAAACCCTGTGGCTAATCTATGTGTTGCTGACCGTCGCCTGTGCGCTGGCGCTCTGGGGGGCCGGGATGTCGGTGTTCGACGCGATCGGCCACAGTTTCTCGACCATCGCCATTGGCGGGTTTTCTACCCACGACGCCAGTATCGGTTATTACGCCAGTCCGACTATCAACACCATCATCGCCGTGTTCCTGCTGATTTCCGGCTGTAACTACGGCCTGCACTTCGCTTTGCTAAGCGGCCGTAGTCTGAAGGTGTACGGGCGCGATCCTGAATTCCGCATGTTCATCTTCGTTCAGTTGACGCTGGTGGTGGTATGCACGTTGGTGCTCTGGGGACATGGCGTCTATAAGAGCGGTATGGAAACGCTCAATCAGGCGTTCTTCCAGGTGGTATCGATGGCGACCACGGCCGGTTTTACGACCGACAGCATCGCCAAGTGGCCGCTGTTCCTGCCGATGTTGTTGCTGTGCTCAGCGTTCATCGGCGGCTGCGCCGGCTCGACCGGAGGCGGCCTGAAGGTGATCCGTATTCTGCTTCTGTACCTGCAGGGCTCGCGAGAGTTGAAAAGGCTGGTGCACCCCAACGCGGTCTATACCATCAAATTGGGCAATCGCGCACTGCCGGAACGTATTCTGGAAGCGGTGTGGGGATTCTTCTCCGCCTATGCGCTGGTGTTTATCGTCAGCATGCTGGCGATCATTGCCACCGGCGTTGACGATTTTTCCGCGTTCGCCGCAGTGACGGCAACACTCAATAACCTTGGCCCCGGCCTGGGCGTGGTGGCAGATAACTTCACCACGATGCCGGCGGCGGCCAAGTGGATCCTGGTGGTGACGATGCTGTTCGGGCGCCTGGAAGTGTTTACATTGCTGGTGCTGTTCACGCCAACTTTTTGGCGTGAGTGAGCCTGATATAAGGAGTACGCCATGAAGGCATTGATACTTTATTCGAGCCGTGACGGGCAAACACGTGCTATCGCTTCTTATATAGCAAGCAAGTTGCAGGACACGCTGCGTTGTGAGGTGATTGATCTGCTGCAGGCGGAACAGGTCGACCTTAGTCAGTACCAGCAGGTGATGATCGGTGCTTCTATCCGTTACGGGCACTTTAACCCGGTGCTGGATAAATTCGTTAAGCGCCATGCCGAACAGCTGAATAGGATGCCGAGCGCCTTCTTCGCCGTGAACCTGACCGCGCGTAAACCGGAAAAGCGTTCGCCGCAAACCAACGCTTATACCCGCAAGTTCCTGCTGGCCTCGCCGTGGCAGCCAAAACAGTGCGCGGTGTTTGCCGGCGCATTGCGGTATCCGCGCTATCGTTGGTTCGACCGCATCATGATTCAATTTATTATGCGTATGACGGGCGGTGAAACGGATACCAGTAAGGAAGTGGAGTACACAGATTGGCAGCAGGTCGATCGTTTCGCCCAGGAATTTAGCCAGATCCAGTACGAAAAGTGACAAAAACGCGGGTTTGGCCAGCGTTTTGCCGAAAAAATCCGCGCTTGAAAAGTTTTTTGCAATTAGGGGTTGCGGCCTGCCGAGAACTCCCTATAATGCGCCTCCAC
>NZ_JBXUNV010000006.1:0-218573 GCF_057196085.1 Serratia sp. DFXYC6
CGAGCTTTTTCTTCTGGCGCGTTATCGATCTGGTCGAAAGCACGTGCAGAACCGCCGTAGGTTTTAGCCAGTACGGTGGTGATCGCTGCAGTCAGGGTAGTTTTACCGTGGTCAACGTGGCCGATAGTACCAACGTTAACGTGCGGTTTTGTACGTTCAAATTTTTCTTTAGACACGGCTATATTCCTTACTATAGCGCTCTCCCCTTCTGGAGAGAGCACGGGACTTTGGTTTTAACCCTGCGGCTTATTTGCCACGGGCTTCGATTACGGCCTGAGCGACGTTGCTCGGTGCATCATCATACTTCAGGAATTCCATGGTGTATGATGCGCGACCTTTAGTCAGAGAACGCAGCTGAGTTGCGTAGCCGAACATTTCGGACAACGGTACTTCAGCGTGGATCTTAACGCCAGTCACTTCAGATTCCTGACCACGCAGCATGCCGCGACGACGGCTCAAGTCACCGATAACGTCACCGGTGTTCTCTTCTGGAGTCTCAACTTCAACCTTCATGATAGGCTCAAGCAGAACTGGTTTCGCTTTCTTAAAGCCTTCTTTAAAGGCGATAGACGCGGCCAGTTTAAACGCCAGTTCAGAGGAGTCAACGTCGTGGTAAGAACCGAAGTGCAGACGAATACCCATGTCTACTACCGGGTAACCAGCCAACGGACCAGACTTCAGCTGCTCCTGGATGCCTTTATCAACGGCAGGGATGTATTCGCCAGGAATTACACCACCTTTGATGTCGTTGATGAACTCGTAACCTTTCGGGTTAGAGCCCGGCTCCAGTGGGTACATGTCGATCACAACGTGACCGTACTGACCGCGACCACCAGACTGCTTGGCGTGCTTACCTTCAACATCGGTAATCTTCGCGCGAATCGCTTCGCGGTAAGCTACCTGAGGTTTGCCCACGTTAGCTTCAACGTTGAATTCACGCTTCATGCGGTCAACGATGATGTCGAGGTGCAGTTCACCCATACCGGCGATGATGGTCTGGTTAGACTCTTCGTCAGTCCATACGCGGAATGACGGGTCTTCTTTAGCCAGACGGCCCAGAGCCAGACCCATTTTTTCTTGGTCAGCTTTGGTTTTTGGTTCAACGGCGATAGAGATTACCGGCTCAGGGAATTCCATACGCTCCAGGATGATTGGAGAGTCTGGATCACACAGGGTGTCCCCGGTGGTCACGTCTTTCAGACCGATCGCAGCGGCGATGTCGCCTGCGCGAACTTCTTTGATCTCTTCACGCTTGTTAGCGTGCATCTGAACGATACGGCCGAAACGCTCGCGCGCAGCCTTAACGGAGTTCAGCACGGTGTCGCCGGAGTTAACAACGCCGGAGTACACGCGGAAGAAGGTCAGGTTACCCACGAACGGGTCGGTAGCGATTTTGAACGCCAGCGCAGAGAACGGCTCGTCATCACTTGCGTGACGCTCAGCCGGAGTATCTTTGCCATCGTCCAGGATACCGTTGATCGCAGGAACGTCAGTTGGTGCCGGCAGGTATTCGATTACCGCATCCAGCATCGCCTGTACGCCTTTGTTCTTGAACGCAGAACCACAGGTAACCAGGATGATTTCGTTGTTCAGCACGCGCTGACGCAGAGCGGATTTGATTTCTTCCTCGGTCAGCTCTTCGCCGCCCAGGTATTTTTCCATCAGCTCTTCGGAAGCTTCCGCAGCGGACTCGATCAGGTTCTGGCGCCATTCTTCAGCCAGATCCATCATGTCAGCCGGCACGTCTTCGTATTCGAAGGTTACGCCTGCGTCTTCTTCGTTCCAGTTGATCGCCTTCATCTTCACCAGGTCGATAACGCCGGTGAATTTGTCTTCTGCGCCGATAGCCAGCTGCAGAGGAACAGGGTTGGCGCCCAGACGAGTTTTGATCTGGCCTACAACTTTCAGGAAGTTAGCGCCCATACGGTCCATTTTGTTAACGAACGCGATACGTGGCACTTTGTATTTGTTAGCCTGACGCCATACGGTTTCAGACTGTGGCTGAACACCACCAACAGCACAGTAAACCATTACCGCGCCATCCAGCACACGCATGGAACGTTCTACTTCGATGGTGAAGTCAACGTGCCCTGGGGTGTCGATGATGTTTACGCGATGCGGTTCGAACTGCTTGGCCATACCAGACCAGAAGGCAGTAGTCGCTGCAGAAGTGATGGTAATACCACGCTCCTGCTCCTGTTCCATCCAGTCCATGGTGGCAGCGCCGTCATGAACTTCACCGATTTTGTGGTTTACACCGGTGTAGAACAGAATACGTTCGGTAGTGGTGGTTTTACCGGCGTCGATGTGAGCACTGATACCGATGTTACGGTAGCGTGCAATGGGTGTTGTACGAGCCATTTGATTCCTCTATTCCTAGGGCGTTCAAGTTCAGTTAACCCAAGCGGGCCGATTTGACGCGCCCGCTTGGTTAGCATGACTACAGCCGGATGATTACCAGCGGTAGTGGGCGAACGCCTTGTTGGCTTCGGCCATACGGTGAACGTCTTCACGCTTCTTAACAGCAGAACCTTTGTTCTCTGCTGCGTCAGACAGCTCGTTCGCCAGGCGCAGAGCCATGGATTTATCACCGCGTTTACGTGCAGCATCAACGATCCAACGCATTGCCAGAGCATTACGACGAACCGGGCGGACTTCAACTGGTACCTGATAAGTAGAACCGCCAACGCGACGCGACTTAACTTCTACAGTCGGGCGAACGTTGTCGAGAGCGACTTCGAAAGCTTCCAGGTGATCTTTACCAGAACGCTGAGCCAGGGTCTCCAGCGCGGTATAGACGATTGCTTCTGCAGTAGATTTTTTACCGTCTACCATCAGGATATTTACAAATTTGGCCAGCAGCTCAGATCCGAACTTAGGATCTGGCAGGATTTTACGTTGGCCGATTACGCGACGACGTGGCATGGAAATACTCCGTTGTTAATTCAGGATTGTCCAAAACTCTACGAGTTTATTTTGACATTAAAGTTAAAACGTTTGGCCTTACTTAACGGAGAACCATTAAGCCTTTGGCTTCTTCACGCCGTACTTGGAACGAGCTTGCTTACGGTCTTTAACACCGGAGCAGTCAAGTGCACCACGGACGGTGTGGTAACGCACACCTGGCAAGTCTTTTACACGACCGCCACGGATCAGGATTACGGAGTGTTCCTGCAGGTTGTGGCCTTCGCCACCGATGTAGGAAGTCACTTCGAAACCGTTGGTCAAACGCACACGGCAAACTTTACGCAGTGCGGAGTTTGGTTTTTTCGGGGTAGTGGTATATACGCGGGTGCATACGCCACGTTTCTGCGGGCAGGCTTCCAGCGCTGGAACGTTGCTTTTAGCAGCCTTCACAGAGCGTGGTTTGCGAACCAGCTGGTTAATTGTTGCCATTAAAAAAGCTCCTGGTTTTTGCTTCGTACTAGCTTCGTAAACATGTGATAAATCCCCTCGTATGCACTACTGGCAAAGTACGAGGACGCAGAATTTTATGGCTGACCAGTATGGGTGTCAAGAAATATACAACATCACTCTCATCACCAGGCCATTTGGCTGCGGTGTTGTTCGGTTAATTCAACGAAGTGATTATAGCCGACGACAGTGATTTTGTGCGAAAAATGACCAACCAATCCCCGGGCTTCCAGGTCGTCCTGCAGCGCATAAAGGGATATGGGGGCGGCGAGCAGCAATTCAAGATGAGCGCTGCCGGCAAGGCCTGCCAGCACGCCGTCCTGCAGCAGCAACAGCGCGTCGCCCTGCGCCGTCAGGCGCAGCAGCGCAGGCAGGTCACATTGGTTTGGCGAATGGCTCAGGGTATACAGCATCAGAGGATCCTAAAACGTCATCACGGCGTCGTAGCCGGCCAGTTCGCGGCGCAGTTCGGCCGGCGCCAGCACCTCGGCGTCCAGCACCCAATCGGTCACCTGGCTCAGTCCGCGTTCCTGCAGTGAAGCCTGGCACAGATAGCACCGCTCCACGTCATACAGCGGCAGCACGCCAAAGGTGGCAATGTAATTGCGCGCCAAAATCTTTTCCGGCTGTTGGCCCGGCAACAGCTGCAATACGCCATCGCCGACAAAAAACACCCCCACATCTTCACTGAGCGCCGACGTGGCGAGCAGCGCATCCAGCCCTTCTCTGCCGCTGGCGCCGCCGTGCGGCCCATGGGTGAAAACAAAAGCGACTCGTTTCATCCTATCCTCAGAACTGCACCAGACGGTCGCAACTTAGCGACGCTTCGGCCAGGGAACCCAGCCCGCTCAGGGTAAAACCGGGCTGCAGGTTGGCGCTTGCCAGCCCCTGCTGCGCCGCCTCCTGCTCGTCGGCGACGCCGCGGCGCAACGCGGCGGCCACGCAGACGTTGAGCGCCACGCCGTGTTGCTGAGCCAGCTGCGTCCAACCGCGCACCAGGTCGAACTCATCGCTGGCGGGCGCGGTCAGCTGGTTGGCGTTCAACACCCCTTCACGGTAGAAAAAGACGCTGGAAAGCCGGTGCCCTTTCGCCAGCAGGGCCTGAGCGAACTGATAGGCGCTGCTGGCCTGCTGCGTGCCGTAAGCCGGGCCGGTGACCAACAGACAATAATCGAGCATCAACGGTCGTTTCCCAACAGATCGCCGCTCTTGAACTGGCGAATGTACAAATACACGGTGTGTTTGGAGATATTCAGGCGATCCGCCACCTGATTGATCGCATCCTTGATGTCGAAGATGCCTTTCTCATAGAGGTTTAGCACTACCTGGCGGTTCTTGGCGTTATTGGATACCGAGCGATCGGCATTCACCTCTTCGATGGTGAACTCCAGCGTCTGCGCCACCAGATCGTCGACTGAAGAGGCGAAATTCACCGACGACGGCACGTCCTGCGTGGCCGGCGGCATAAAGGTCTGCATGATCTGCGAGAACGGCACATCGAGGTTCATGTTGATGCACAACAAGCCGATTACCCGCTGTTCACGATTGCGAATGGCGATGGTCACCGACTTCATCAGCACGCCGCTCTTGGCGCGGGTGAAGTAGGCTTTCGACACGCTGCTGTCGTCGCCGGCCATGTCGTGCAGCATGCGCAGCGCCAGGTCGGTGATCGGCGAACCGATTTTACGCCCGGTATGTTCCCCATTGGCGATGCGCACCGCTGAGCTGTTCAGATCTTCCAGCGCGTGCAATACGATCTCACAGTGGCCGCCGATCAACATCGCCAGCCCATCGACCACCGCTTCATAGGATTTCAGGATTTCATGATCCGTTTGAGTAAACGGACGTTCATTCAGCAAATCAAGTTCGCTGGCTTCGCTGGATAAAAGCGAATTCGACATCGAAGATACCACCCTCATAGATCGCCTGTGCCAGGGGGCGCAGCTAAAACCGCTCGGACCGGATCGCTGCCGTCGTCGGCACGCCGCAGCGCGGCTGGCTGAGAGCAGCATAAACGGCACGATGACATCCGCGGGCGAGGCGGCCGGGAACAATTTTAGGTACACGCCCTAAGGGGCAGACGCATGACTGATAAGTCAGAATTATTAGTCTAGCAAAGCGGCCGGAGCAAAGTCCTTGCGTTTGCGCGTGGTATTGACGTTAAGCCCGATGCCCGGCAGGCGTCAAGCGTTCAATGGAGAGAGAAGCGGCGGCGGTCGAAATGAAAACCGCCGCGGATGCCCTCCGCGGCGGTGGCAAACAGAGCGACGAGATTATTTCGCTTTAGCGTCTGCTTTCGCGTCAGCCGATTTTTCGGCTTTAGCGTCGGCTTTCGGCGCCGCTTTCACGTCCAGCAGCTCAACGTCGAACACCAGCGTGGAGTTAGCCGGGATGCCCGGAACGCCGGTTTTGCCGTAGGCCAATGCCGGCGGGATCACCAGCTTGATTTTGCCGCCTTTCTTGATGTGCTTCAGGCCTTCGGTCCAGCCCGGGATCACGCCATCCAGACGGAACGACAGCGGCTCGCCGCGGGTGTAGGAGTTATCGAACTCAGTACCGTCGGTCAGGGTGCCTTTGTAGTTTACGACCACGGTGTCGCTGTCTTTCGGCGCTTCACCCGCGCCCGGTTTCTCTACCTGGTACAGCAGGCCGGATTCGGTTTTCTTCACGCCTTTTTCTTTCGCGAAGCTGTCACGGTACTTGGCGCCTTTGGTTTCGTTGTCCTTGGCGTCCTGTTCCATCTTCGCCTGCGCGGAAGCCTTCACGCGCGCTTCGAAGCCCTGAAGGGTCTTCTCGATGTCGGCGTCGTTCAGCTTGCTCTTGTTGGCGAACGCGTCCTGAACGCCGGCGATCAGCTGATCTTTGTCCAACTTGATGCCCAGCTTCTCTTGCTCTTTCAGAGAGTTGTCCATGTAACGGCCGAGAGAGGCCCCCAGTGCGTAAGCGGCTTGCTCGTCGTCGTTTTTGAACTTGCCGGTGCTCGGTGCTGCCGCCGCATCCGCTGGTTTAGCGGCTTCTGCCGGTTTGGCGGCATCGGCTGCCATGACCTGGGTCGCATTCAGAGCAAAAGCCATGGTGGTTGCCAGAAGCGTGACTTTAAACAAAGATTTCATCCATTTCTCCAGTGTCTGAAGCAATGCCCCAAACAATCATTAGGTAAGATAACCGGGCTACTATAGCTGCCTGAAACAAAACAAAACAGTCGCACAGGTAACCAATCGAGTCAAAGTGTGACTCCCGCTTTGCCAAGAAGTTTCCCCCTGTGTGCTACTCGCATGATAAATCAGATTTTTCTTGCAGAATATTCGGCGAGGTTAGCAAAAAACGGCGTATCGGGCGTGCAACTTTTCAGCACTTTACACTGCCGATCGCAACGTTGCGCGCCGCCTGGAGAAATAGCGCGAGCAAACCCGGCGTCAGCTGTTACCATAGCGCCGAATCAGGATTTTATCGCGTCAGAGGTAGCCTCATGCACAACGCCGACATTCAACGCCTGCTACAGCGGCTTGAAGAACTGGAGAGCCGTCAGGCCTTCCAAGAGCTCACCATCGAAGAGCTCAACCAGACCGTCATCCAGCATCAAATGGAAATGCTGAAGATGCGCGAACACCTGCGCATGTTGACCGACAAGCTGCGCTCGACCCAAACCTCAATGATCGCCTCGCAATCGGAAGAAACCCCTCCGCCGCACTATTGAGGGCCCGCTGTACGGTTATTTCAGGCGTGCCAGCCCTTCGACGGCACGCTCGAGATACCGGCGCGGGCACCCCAGGTTGATGCGGATAAAACCGCTCCCCTCCGGGCCGAAACCGCTGCCCATCGACGGCGCCAGCTTCGCCACCGCCACCAGCGCCTGCTGTAAGTCAGCATCGTTCAAACCCAGTGCACGGCAATCCAGCCAGGCGAGATAAGTCCCTTCAGCCTGGGTCATCGTGCACCAGGGCGCGGCGGCCGCCAGCGCCTGCTCAAACCAGCGCCGATTCTCCGCCAGGTAGTCGAGCAGCTCATCAAGCCAGGCCGCGCCCCGTTGATAGGCCGCGGTCGCCGCCGTCATCGACAGCGCGTTGAACACATCCAGCCCGTGGGCGTTCAGCCGATCGACAAACGCCTGCCGAAGCCGGGCATTGGGGATCAGGAAATTCGAAATGCGCAGCGAGGAAAGGCCGAACGTTTTGCTGGCGGACGTCGCCGCAATGACCCGCTCGCGATATTCCTCGCCCAGATGCAACACCGACGTAAACGTCTCGCCGGGCAGCAGCAGATCGGCCCAAATTTCATCGGAGATCACCGTGACGTCGTGGGCGTGGCAGAGCGCCATGAGCCGCTCCAGTTCATCACGGCGCCAGCAACGACCGGTCGGGTTGTGCGGATTGCACAGCAACAACAGCGGCGGTTTACGCTGCGCCAGACAGGCGGCCAGCTGGTCGAAATCGATCCGGTATCCCTGCGGGGTTTCCAGCAGCGGGTTTTCAATCACCTCTCTGCCGTTCATGGTGACTATCTTGGCGAACGAGCCATAATACGGCCCCTGCACCACCACGCTATCCCCCGGCTTGCTGAGCAGTTGGATCAGCATCGCCAACCCCGGCACTACCCCTTCAATCGACGTGAACCATTCGCGCCGCAGCGGCAAGCCGTGCCGCTTGGCAAACCAGTCGATCGCCGCCTGGTAGTAGGCGTCGTCGCGTTCGCTGTAGCCAAAGACGCCGTGGTCCACCCGCTGATGCAGCGCCTGTTGCACCTCCGGCGGACATGGAAAGTCGAAATCGGACACCCACATCGGCAACAATTCGCTGCCGTCCAGTTGCAGATAGCGGTCGATGAAGTCCCACTTCACGGAGCCGGTATTGTGGCGATCGATGATGGCGTTGAAATGACTCGTCATGTCAGGCTTCCTTACGCTGCAAGTCGTTCTGAGGTTGGAGTTTGGCGATACCGAAGCCGGTGAAGCCATAAATCAGGGCGAACACCACTGCGACATAACATTGGATCGCCCACGGCAGCAGATCGAGCGTGCTCACTCCCAGCGTGGTCGCCATGTAAATACCGGCGGCCGTCCACGGGATCAGCGGCTCGATGACGGTGCCCGCATCTTCGACGGTGCGCGACAGGTTTTTGTTGTCCAGCCCCATGCGTCGATAGGCCCCTTTGAACAGCTCCGCCGGGATCAGCAGCGCCAGCTTGCCGTCGCTGGTCGCGCCGGTCACCAGGATGGTGGTGGCAACGGTAGCGGCGATCAGTTGACCGGTGGTGTGCACCACTTTCAGCAGCCGGCTGATGATCACCGTCAGCGCGCCGGTCAGCGTCAAGGCGCCGGCGAAGGAAAAGGCGCAGAACACCAGCAGGATCGTACTCATCATCGAGAACATGCCGCCGCGGTTCAGCAGGCGCGGCACATCGGCGACGATCCCTTCAACGTTATGGCCCTGGCTGGCGAACATCGACAGATTGAAACCGTCCATCAACGCATTCAGCCCCTGTTGCAGGCTAAAACCCTGCAGCGCGACGCCGATGGCGATCGCCAGCGCGCAGGCGGCCAGCATGACGGGGATCACCGGCCGTTTGGTCACCGCGCCCCACAGCACCAGCACCGGCGGCAGGATCAACAGCAGATTGAAATGGTACAACCCCTCAAGCGCGCTGACGATTTCGGTCACTTTTTCCGGCGTTGCCACACTGCCCACCGCGCCGGTGTGGCCGGCGATCAGGTACACCACGGCGGCCAAGATGAAGCTCGGCAGCGTCGTGTACATCAGATGCTGGATATGGCTGTAGAGATCGGTATCCGCGACGATAGCCGCGAAGTTCGTCGAATCGGACAACGGGGAAATTTTGTCGCCGAAGTAGGCGCCGGACACCACCGCCCCGGCCGCGGCGGCCAGCGGCACGTCCAGACCGGCGGCCACGCCCATCAGCGCCACGCCCACGGTGCCGGCCGCCCCCCACGAGGTACCGGTGCACACCGAGATCACGCTGGTGATGAAGAACGCGGCGATCAGAATGTATTGCGGGCTAATCAGCTTCAGCCCCCAATACACCATGTAAGGGATTGTGCCGCTGATCATCCAGGTGCCGATCAGCCCGCCCACGCAGATCAGGATCATGATCACCGGCATCGCCTTAGCCAGCTTGGCCACGATGACCCCGATGATGTCATCCCAGCGGTAGCCTTGCCACCAGGCCAACGCGGCGGCGATGGCGGCGGACACCAGCAGCAGCGGTTCAATGCGCAGGCCAAACTGGCCATAGCCGATGATGAGCAGCAACAGCATGGCCACAATCGGCAGCGTCGCCAGCCCAAGGTTGAGCGTTTTCTTATTATCCATATACGGCTCCTGTTGAAGAGGGGGTACTGCAACAGCGTAATGGCTTCGGTAATCGGAGGATGTGAGCGCAGGCCACTGGCCATGTAATCGGTTTCATGAGATAGCGTTATGTGAGCCGCCTCTCATTCGCCGCGTTTGCTTTGCTCAGTCCTCTCACCATCGGCGACGGAGTCTCGCAGGATAAGTTCGGCCGAAAAGCGGTTGTTCTGCGGCGCGACGTCGCTGCCGCTGTGGATTTGTAGCGCCAGACGCGCGGCGCGGCGGGCCATTTTCTCGATGGGGTAATGCACGGTGTCAACGCGGGGTGGAGATATTTCGCCAGGGCAATGTCGTCAAAACCGACGATTGACAGCGCTTCAGGCAACTGAACTTGCCGTTGGTGGCAGGTGCGCATCATGCCGGCGGCCATCACGTCGTTGAACGTCACTGCGGCGGTGAAGCGTTGGTCGCTGGCCAGAACGCGCTCGGCCGCCAGTTCGCCCCCTCTTTCATTGAAGGGCACGCTGATGATCCAGCTGCCGGGCACCTCAATGCCGCCGGCGGCCATGGCCTGGCGGTAACCCGCTAACCGCTGCGCGCGGTCGTCGATCGGCAGATCCGTCGTCACGCAGGCGATTCTCCGATGCCCCTGACGAATGAGCAGCTTGGTCGCCGTCTGCGCCGCATTGGCGTTGTCGAGCCAGATGCAACGGTTGGCGATGGCGGGCAGGTAACGGTTGATCAGCACCAGCGCGGGCGTGTGGGCGGCGTAGCGCAGCAGCTCCTCCTCCCTCATGCGCGTGACGTGCGCCACGATGGCTTCGCATCCCTGATTGATGAGAAAGTCGAGGCCGCTTTTTTCCAGTTCGGCCTGATGCCCGCCGCTGCACAACATCAAACGCACGCCGGCCTGTCGCGTGATGTCTTCCACGCCCCGCGCCAGGCGTGAAAAAAACGGATCGTCGAGGTTGCCGGTCAGCAACCCCAGCATATTGCCGCTTCTTTTCGCCAGCGCCAGCGCGGCGGCGTTGCGGTGGTAGTTAAACTCGCGCATCGCCTTCTCGACGCGTTCGCGGGTCACCGGCTCAACGTAGGCGGTATTATTGATCACCCGGCTGACGGTGGCCGTGGAAACGCCGGCTCGGCGCGCAACGTCTTTCATGGTGGCCATGGCATGTCCTGTTGTGCCGTTCGGCGCCCGGTGCGCCGCGCATAAAAAAGGGCAGCCGATGGCCGCCCTCTTGTCTCGTGATCGCGTTCTGCTTAGTGGCAGCCGCAACCGCCGTTACCGCAACCGCCTTTACCGTGGTCGTGACCATGGTCGTGATCGTGGCTGTGGCCGTGACCGCCGCAGCAGCCTTCACCGTGTTCGTGGTGATGGTCGTGCTCGCCGTGTACGTGACCGTGCGCCAGTTCTTCTGCGGTCGCTTCGCGGATCGCGACAACTTCCACGTTGAAGTTCAGGTTTTGGCCGGCCAGCATGTGGTTGCCGTCAACCACCACGTGGTCGCCGTCAACTTCGGTGATTTCAACCGGTACCGGGCCCTGATCGGTGTCAGCCAGGAAACGCATGCCGACCTGCAGTTCGTCAACGCCCATGAAGACGTCTTTCGGTACGCGCTGCACCAGGTTTTCGTCGTAGTTGCCGTACGCGTCGTTCGCGCCGACGTGAACGTCAAAACGATCGCCAACGTCGTGGCCTTCGAGCGCTTTTTCCAGACCTGCGATCAGAGAACCATGCCCGTGCAGATAGTCCAGCGGTGCGCTCACCGGAGACTCATCAACCAAAACACCGTCTTCTGTACGTACTTGGTAAGCCAGGCTGACCACCAAGTCTTTTGCTACTTTCATGATATCTCCTACCGTTGGCTACTAGGACGCGCACCGTTATCGGGATGCGCGCCTTTTCCGGACAGATTGTAACGGAAATCTGCCTCGCTGTACCCTCCGGGATAAAAAAACGCTACTTCGGCTGAAAAATGCCGATCACCTGCTCTTGCGGGCGAACGTGTTTTTCCACCTGTTGCTCGGTCTGGCGCTGGTGATGGCCGCACTTGACGCACTCCACCACTTCCACCTGATCCTCCCGCCACACCGCCAGCGTATCCATGGCGCTACAGCTTGGGCACACCGCCCCGGCGATAAATCTCTTACGTGTTGCAGACATCGTTATGCTCCCGCTTATTCGTATTCATCCCAGCCGTCAAACTGGCGACTTTCTTTTTGCATTTCGCGATGGAACAGCTCTTCCAGCTCGCGCCGCGCCTCTTTCACGCGGGAAATTTGCGCCACGTCGCCCTGATGCGGCGGCATCAGTTCACGCAGCATGCGCATATCCAGGCGGCGGAAATGCTGCTGGGCGCGGAAGGCCTGATGGGGGTGCATGCCCAACTCCATCAACGCCTTGCGCCCCAGTTCCAGCGCGCTGGAGAAGGTTTCGCGGCTGAACTGTTTCACGCCCGCCTGCAGCAACTCATGCGCCTCCACGCGGCCGCGTGCCCGCGCCAGAATACTCAGATTCGGGAAGTGCTGCTGGCACAGCCGCACGATCTCCATGGTGTCTTCCGGCTCATTGCAGGTGATCACGATCGACTTGGCCTTTTCGGCGCCCGCCGCGCGCAACAGCTCCAACTCGGTGGCGTCGCCGTAATAAACCTGATATCCGTAACGCCGCAGCACCCCGACGGCGCTGACGTCGCGTTCCAGTACGGTAATGCGCATTTTGTTGGCCATCAACAGGCGGCCGATCACCTGGCCGAAACGCCCGAAGCCAACGATGATCACCTGAGGATCGTCGTCCTCTACGTACGGCGTCTCCTCGTCTTCGCCTTTGGCGTTATAGCGGCGCGCCAAAATGCGGTCGATGGCCTGCATGAGTAACGGTGTGGTCATCATCGACAGCGTCACTACCACCAACAGCAAAGAGAGTTGATCCGGCTGCAGCACCTTTTGCGCGCCCGCCGCAGAAAACAGCACGAAGGCAAACTCACCGCCCTGGCTGAGCACGCCGGCAAACTGCAGGCGCACCGAACTACGCAGGCCGAACAGGCGCGACACGCCGTAGAGCACGCCAGATTTCACCGCCACCAGCGCCAGTACGCCGATCAACACCTCGGCCAGATGGGTGTAGAGCACGCCGATATTCAACACCATGCCTACCGAGATAAAGAACAGCCCCAGCAGCAGCCCTTTAAACGGCTCGATGGAGATCTCCAGTTCGTGGCGGTATTCGCTCTCCGCCAGCAGCACGCCGGCAATGAAGGTGCCGAGCGCCATCGACAGGCCAAGCGTCTCCATAAACAGCGCCGAGCCGAGCACCAGCAACAGCGCAGCGGCAGTGAAGATCTCGCGCACGCCGGAAGCGGCGATATAGCGGAACAGCGGCCGCAGCAGGAAGCGGCCACCGATCAGCATGCCGCCGAACGCCGCCACCTTGAGCGCGATCTTCGCCCAGTCGTCGCTGGTGCCGCCGGCGCCGGCCAGAATGGGGATCAACGCCAGCGCCGGGATCACCGCCATATCCTGGAACAGCAGCACCGAGAAACCCAACTGCCCGCCTTCGTTGCGATTCATGCCCTTTTCGCGCATCAGCTGCAGCGCCATGGCGGTGGAAGACATCGCCAGGCCGATACCGCCTATCACCGCCGCCTGCCAGGCGAAGTGCGTCAGGTACAGCAACGCGCCCAGCACCGCCGCGGTGATCAACACCTGGCCGGCGCCGGCGCCGAAGATCGAGCGCCGCAGCTCCCACAGCTTGCTGGGGTTCAGCTCCAGGCCGATGATGAACATCAGGAACACCACGCCCAACTCGGAGAAGTGCAGGATCTCGTCAACGTCGCGAATGAAGCCCAATCCCCACGGGCCGATGGCGATACCGGCGATCAGATAGCCCAGCACCGCGCCAATCCCCAGACGACGGGCGATCGGCACCGTCACCACCGCGGCGAACAGGAACAGCAAAATGGCGGTCAGTAAGGTCGATCCTTCCATGATCATCGTCCTCCGTGCGGCAGCGGGTGGCTCAGCCAGTCCCCGTAGGCGTCCGCATGGCTGCGCAGCACCTCCGGCTTTTGCCGCCGCGCCCAATACACCACGAACGGCGTCAACCAATGCATATGGCACATCCCGGCGGTCAGCTCGAACGGCCGCAGGATATCTTCCATCGGATAGTGGTTATAACCGCCGGTACGGTAGGCGCCTTCCGGCTCGCCGGTGGTGATCACCGAGCGCCAGTACTTGCCCGCCAGCGCATTGCCGCCCACGCCGCTGGCGAAGCCGCGCGCCAGCACGCGATCCAGCCACTCCTTCAGCAGCGCCGGGCAGCTGTAGGTATAAAGAGGATGCTGAAACACGATGACCTGGTGCTCACGCAGCAGCTGTTGTTCGTGATGGATATCGATAAAAAAATCAGGATAGTGCGCGTAGAGATCGTGCACGGTGACATGTTCCAACTGCTGCGCCGGTCGAAGCAAAACCCGGTTCGCCACCGAGTCATGAGATTCCGGATGGGCATACAGCAGCAAGACCTTGGGCGGCTGCGACATCATTCCCCTCCAAAGCGTCGTCAGGGTAGCGGTTTTCCGTTACCATGCATCGCAAAGACAAAAACAGCGCGCGGTGCGCGTTCTGTTACCTTAATGATAATTTAACATACTCTGAACATACGGCGCTTTATGATTGTATTCTCCTCGCTACAAATCCGACGCGGCATCCGCGTCCTGCTGGACAACGCCACGGCGACGGTTAATCCAGGTCAGAAGGTCGGCCTGGTGGGCAAAAACGGCTGCGGCAAATCCACGCTGTTGTCGCTGCTGAAGGGCGAGATCGCGGCGGACGGCGGCAGCTTCACCTTCCCCGGCAACTGGGCGCTGGCCTGGGTCAACCAGGAGACGCCGGCGCTGGACGTGCCGGCGATCGAGTATGTTATCGACGGCGACCGCGAGTTTCGCCAGCTTGAAGCCGAGTTGCAGGCGGCCAACGATCGCAACGACGGCCACGCCATCGCCACCCTGCACGGCAAGCTGGACGCCATCGACGCCTGGACCATCCGTTCCCGCGCCGCCAGCCTGCTGCACGGCCTCGGCTTCTCCAACGAACAGCTGCAAAGCCCGGTGCGCGACTTTTCCGGCGGCTGGCGCATGCGCCTCAACCTGGCGCAGGCGCTGGTGTGCCGTTCCGATCTGCTGCTGCTCGACGAACCGACCAACCACCTGGATCTCGATGCGGTGATCTGGCTGGAGCGCTGGCTGAAAAGCTATCCCGGCACGCTGGTGCTGATCTCGCACGACCGCGACTTCCTCGATCCGATCGTCGACAAGATCCTGCATATCGAACAGCAGACGATGAACGAGTACACCGGCAACTACTCGTCGTTCGAACGCCAGCGCGCTACCAAGCTGGCGCAGCAGCAGTCGCTGTATCAGCACCAGCAAGAGAAAGTGGCGCACCTGCAAAGCTATATCGACCGTTTCCGCGCGCAGGCCACCAAGGCCAAACAGGCGCAGAGCCGCATCAAGATGCTGGAGCGCATGGAGCTGATAGCCCCGGCGCACGTCGACAACCCGTTCACCTTCAGCTTCCGCCCGCCGGAAAGCCTGCCGAACCCGCTGCTGCGCATGGAAAAAGTCAGCGCCGGGTATGGCGATAAAGTGATCCTGAAGTCAATCAAGCTGAACCTGGTGCCCGGCTCGCGCATTGGCCTGCTCGGCCGCAACGGCGCCGGGAAATCGACGCTGATCAAACTGCTGGCCGGCACCCTGGAGCCGCTGAGCGGCGAGATCGGCCTGGCGAAAGGCATCAAGCTGGGTTACTTCGCCCAGCATCAGCTGGAATTTTTGCGCGCCGACGAATCGCCGCTGCAGCACCTGAGCCGCATCGCCCCAAGGGTGCTGGAGCAGCAGCTGCGCGACTATCTGGGCGGTTTCGGCTTCCAGGGCGACAAGGTCAGCGAAATGACCGAGCGTTTCTCCGGCGGCGAGAAGGCGCGGCTGGTGCTGGCGCTGATCGTCTGGCAGCGCCCGAACCTGCTGCTGCTCGATGAACCGACCAACCACCTGGATCTCGACATGCGTCAGGCGCTGACCGAGGCGCTGATCGATTTCGAAGGCGCGTTGGTGGTGGTATCGCACGACCGTCACCTGCTGCGCTCCACCACCGACGATCTGTACCTGGTGCACGATGGCCAGGTCGAGCCTTTCGAGGGCGATCTCGACGATTATCAGCAGTGGCTTGTCGACCTGCAGCGCCAGGAAAGCCAGCAGGACGCGCCGGAAAAAGAGAGCGGCGGCAACAGCGCGCAGGCGCGCAAGGATCAAAAACGCCGCGAGGCGGAGTTCCGTACGCAAACCCAACCGCTGCGCAAGCAGATCGCCAAGCTGGAACAGCAGATGGAAAAACTGGGCGCCGAACTGGCGGCGGTGGAGGAACAGCTGGCGGATCCCGCGCTGTACGACATCAGCCGCAAGGCCGAGTTGACCGACTGCCTGCAAAAGCAAAGCCAAGCCAAATCCGCGCTGGAAGAGACGGAAATGACCTGGCTGGATGCGCAGGAACAGCTGGAGCAGTTAACGCAGGCGTTCGAAGCCTAAGCCTCAGGCCTTGTAAAAAGGTTTATCCCCCAGAATGGTCGCGCGGTGCATGATGCGCCGCTGCGGCAGATAATCCGCGTTGGCGTAGTGCTGCGTCACGCGGTTATCCCAGATCGCCACGTCATTTTCCTGCCAGCGCCAGCGCACCTGAAACTCCGGCTTAGTGATGTGAGCGAACAGGAAATTCAGTAAAGCATCGCTCTCCTTCGGCTCCACATCCACGATCCGCGTGGTGAACCCTTCATTGACGAACAGCGCCTGTCGGCCGCTGACCGGGTGAGTGCGCACCACCGGATGCAGCAGCGGCGGATTTTTCTGCACCGCCAGTTGCCAACGCTGGTGTTCTTCTTCGCTACCGCGATGTTTGTGCTCCGGGAACGACTTGGTGAAGTCATGCTCTGCGCGCAACCCCGCGAGCAGCGTTCTGAACGGCGCCGACAGCGCTTCGTAGGCCGCGATGCCGCTGGCCCACAGCGTATCGCCGCCGGTGGCAGGCAAGGTCTTGGCCGCCAGGATCGCGCCCAGCGGCGGGTTCTCGATAAAGGTCACGTCGGTGTGCCAGTTGTCGTTGTCC
The DNA here is from genome assembly GCF_057196085.1 of Serratia sp. DFXYC6. Lineage (NCBI taxonomy): Bacteria > Pseudomonadati > Pseudomonadota > Gammaproteobacteria > Enterobacterales > Yersiniaceae > Serratia > Serratia sp. DFXYC6. Next base: position 16,881 of record NZ_JBXUNV010000006.1, read on the forward strand.
GGCGGATTGTCGTCGTGAGTATCGAGCACGATGATCTCTTCCACGTCGGTGGCATGCGGATAGACCGGATGGATATGCAGATCGCCGAAGCGCCCGGCCAGATCGCGCTGCTGCAACGGCGTGATCGGCTGGTTGCGGAAGAACAGCACCTGATGCTTGAGCAACGCATGATAAAGCTGTTCAAACTGGCCGTCGCCCAACGGCCGGGCCAATTCGACGTTTTCCACCAGCGCCCCGATGTAAGGCCCCAGCGGGGTGATATTCAGACGTTCGTTCATTGCTGTACTCCATGCCACGGGGTCAATCGGCGCTGCAGGGCGCGCAGCCCCAGCTCCAACCCAAATGCAATCACCGCAATCACGCCGATGCCGGCCAACACCACGTCGGTCGCCAAAAACTCACCGGCGGATTGCACCATAAATCCCAGGCCGCGCGTGGCGGCGATCAGTTCGGCGGCCACCAGCGTCGACCAGCCGACGCCCAGCCCGATGCGAATGCCGGTCAGGATCTCCGGCAGCGCGCTCGGCAGCACCACGAAACGCAGCACCTGCCAACGCGTGGCGCCCAACGCGCGGGCGGCGCGCACCCGCACCTGCGCCACGCTGCGCACGCCGGCCACGGCGGAGAGCGTCACCGGCGCGAAAATCGCCAGATAAATCAGCAAGATCTTCGAGGTTTCGCCGATGCCGAACCAAATCACCATCAGCGGCAAATACGCCAACGGCGGCACCGGACGATAGATCTCAATCAGCGGATCGAGGATGCCGCGCACCGTGTCGTTCAACCCCATGGCGATGCCCACCGGAATGCCGACGATCACCGCCGCCAGCAGAGCCACCAAAATGCGCCCCAGGCTGGCCGCCAGATGCTGCCATAGCGTGGCGTCCATAAAGCCTTGCGGGCTGGCGATGGTGATCAGCTGATGTAATACCTGCTGCGGCGCCGGTAGGAACAGCGGGCTGATCAGCTGCAGCGCCGTCACGCCCCACCAGACGATCAACACCGTCAACAGCGTGGCGCCGCTCAACCAAACGTTGCGCGGCACGCTGAAACGGCGCGCCGCTTTGCCCTGCGGCTGGGCTGCAGCCTTCAGAGTGGAATGCAGGCTCATAGCAAGGCCTCGCGCTGTTGGAAAACTTTGCCCAGCACGTATTCGCGCTGCGCGATAAATTCAGGATCGGACTTGATGGCGCGGCAGGCTTCGCCGTCGGCATAGCGCTGGCCGAAGTTCAGCGACAGCCGCTCCACCACCTGCCCCGGCCCCGGCGACAGCAGTAACAGTTCACTGGCGAGGAACACCGCCTCTTCGATATCGTGGGTGATCAGCAGCACCTGTTTGCCGGTATCTCGCCAGATGGTCAACAACAACTCCTGCATCTGCTCGCGCGTGAACGCGTCCAGCGCGCCGAACGGCTCATCCAGCAACAGCAGACGCGGATCGGCGGCCAGGGCGCGGGCAATGCCGACGCGTTGGCGCATGCCGCCGGAAAGCTGCCAGATGAAATGCCGCTCGTAACCGGCCAGCCCCACGCGCTGCAGCATCTGCTCCGCCACCTGGCGGCGCTGCGCCTTGCCGACGCCGGCCAGCTGCAGGCCGAACTCAACGTTGTCCACCACGTTACGCCACGGCAGTAAGCCCTCATGCTGGAACACCACGCCCCGTTCGGCGCCCGGGCCGTGAACGGGCGTTCCATCCAGCGTGATGCTGCCAGCTGAAGGCTCGATAAACCCGGCGATCAAATTCAGCAGCGTGGTCTTGCCGCAGCCCGATGGGCCGAGCACCACCACCAGTTGCCCGGCGGCGATCTGGAACGACACGTCACGCAGCGCGGGCCGCCCCTGATACTCTGCTGAAAGATGATTGACGTTTAGCATCCTGCTTCCTTACGACTGCGGCGCAGCCTGCACCTGTTTCACAAAACGGTCGGTGACGTAAGCGCTGTAGTCGCTGTCGACCTGCGGGATCTTGCCCTGCTGCTTGAGGAATTCGGCGGTATCGCGGATTGCCTTGTCCACCGGCTGGCCGAGTTGGGCTACCTGATCGGCCACCGGCAGATATCGGTTCCCCTTCACCAGTTCCGGCACCTGCGCTTCCGGCACGCCGCTCAGGCGCGCCAGCGTGCTGAGATGGCTCGGATCTTTCAGCCACTGTTCCGGTGCCGCCAGGTAGGCCTTTTGCGCCTGCAGGGCGCTGGCGGCAAAGGCGGTTACTACGTCGGGATGTTTCTCTGCGAAGTCTTTGCGCACCACCCACACGTCCAGCGTCGGCGAGCCCCATTCGCCCACCTGCGCGGAGTCGGTCAGCACCTTGCCCTGTTTGGCCAGTTCGTTGACCACCGGCGCCCAGACGTAAGCGCCGTCGATGTCGCCGCGCTGCCAGGCGGCGGCGATGGCCGGCGGCTGCAGATTGAGGATCTTCACCTGTTCAGGCTTGATGCCCCAATGTTTGAGCGAAGCCAGCAGGCTGTAATGGGTGGTGGAAATAAACGGCACCGCAATGCGCTTGCCGATCAGATCCTGCGGGCTTTTGATGTCATTCTTCACCACCAGCGCTTCGGAACTGCCGAGCTGCGAGGCGATGAGGAACACTTCGATGGGGAGTTTCTGGCTGGCGGCCACCGCCAGTGGGCTGGAGCCGATATTGCCGATCTGCACATCGCCGGAGGCCAGCGCGCGCAGCACGCTGGAGCCGCTGTCGAACTTACGCCAGTCGACGGTCGCGCCGGACTGTTTGGCGAAGCTGTTTTCCGCCTGCGCCACCTTGGCCGGCTCCGCCGACGTCTGGTACGCCACGGTCACGTCCACCGCGTAGGCGCTGGCCGCGCTGAGCGACAACGCCAGCAGCGCCGCGTTGCGTAAAGAAAAGAGTTTGCCCGCCATGTTCCGCTCCGTTGATAAAAATCTGTTCAGTTGCTGACAGTTTTATCTGAGCGATGACGGGCGATAAAAGAATAAAAAAGTCTTCTTTATTACCCTAGGTAATATTAAAACGGATCACAGCGCGATCGTCCCGTGCAAGAACACGTGAGCGTAGCCGCCCAGCAGCGTGCGGTCCCCTTGCAGTTCGCAGAACAGCTCGCCGCCGCGCGCCGAAATCTGCCGGGCGTGCAGCCGATGGCGGCCGAGACGCGCCGTCCAGTAGGGCATCAACGTGCAATGCGCGGAGCCGGTCACCGGATCCTCGCCGCCGTCGAGCGTGAAATAGCGCGAAACGAAGTCCACGGTGTCACCCGGCGCGGTGACGATCACTGCGCGGCCGGCCAATGCGATCAGCGCCGGGATGTCCGGCCGCAGCGCGCGCACCTGCGCCTCGTTTTCAAGCACCACCAGCAGCGCTTTCGCCTGCCACACTTCCTGTGGCTGCACGCCCAGCAGCGCCGCGAGGCCTGCCGGTTCGGCGACTTTCTGCGGCGGCCTGGCGGGGAAATCAAGCACCAGCCGCTCCCCGTCCCGCTCATCGCGCTTGACGAACAGCTCGCCGCCGGCCGATCTGAAGCGAATATCCTTCAGCGCCGGGTTAACCGCGCTGAACATCACATGCGCCGCCGCCAGCGTGCCGTGGCCGCAAAGATCGACCTCGCGTTCCGGGGTAAACCAGCGGATGGCGGTCATGTCGCCGTCATCCCAGACAAAGCTGGTTTCCGACAGGCCGATCTCGTTAGCGATCGCCTGCAGCCGCTCCGCCGGCAGCGGCTGCGTCAGCAGGCAGACCCCGGCCGGGTTGCCGCGCAACCCTTCGCCGGTAAAGGCGACCACGTGATAATAGTTTTCCGCCATCGTTCACTCCTTAATGCCAGATCAGTAACACACAGGCTGCAGTCAACAACCCCATGGAAACGTTGAAGATAACCCAGGCCTTTTTACTGCGCAGCAGGCGACCGATCAGGGTGCCGAACGCCAGCCAGATAATGCCGGCGACGATGTTCACCACCACAATGCCCAGCGCGATCGCCGCAATGGAACCGTTGTACTTATCGCCCGCCAGGCTGAAGCTCGCCACCGCCCCCAGCGCCATCAGCCAGGCTTTCGGGTTGAGGAACTGCAGCAGCCAGCCCTGATACAGCCGCACCGGCTGCGGCGGCGCCACGTCGGTTTCCAGCTTTTCATAGGCGGCGGTGGCGACTTTCCACGCCAGCCACAGCAGGTACAGGCTGCCGAGGATTTTCAGGATCAGGTGCAGCGACGGGTAGACCAGGATCAGGCTGCCGACGCCGAACGCCACCAGCAGCAAGATGCTTTGCATGCCGAGCATGATGCCGACCATCAGCCACAGCGATCGCATAAAGCCGAAGTTAGCGCCGGAGGTGGTCAGCAGCAGATTATTGGGGCCAGGCGTGATGGCGGCGACCCACAGGAAGCCCAGCATCGAAAGGAATAAACTCGGTTCCATGGCACGGGTGCTCCTCACCCAAGGCGCTTTTTTGCAGTATCATTGATAATTCTTGGTATTGAAGCTAACAGTGCGCTAGAGATCTCACAATAGCCGCCCACAACATTTTACTCAGCCTATGCCTAACACCTTTCGCCCTCTGACCGGGGCCAGTAACCCGCACCTGCAAACGCTGTTGCCGCGGCTGGTGCGCCGCCGCGTGTTATTGAAACCGCATTGGCAACGGCTGGAATTGCCCGACGGCGATTTCGTCGATCTCGCCTGGAGCGAGGATCCGGCGCAGGCGCGCGACAAACCGCGTGCAGTGCTGTTTCATGGCCTGGAAGGCAGCTTCTACAGCCCCTACGCGCACGGCCTGCTCAACGCCTGGCGCGAGCGCGGCTGGCTCGGGGTGGTGATGCACTTTCGCGGCTGCAGCGGCGTACCCAACCGCAAGCAGCGCATCTACCACTCCGGTGAAACCGAAGACGCGCGCTTCTTTCTGCGCTGGCTGCGCGACAGCTACGGTGAGGTGCCAACCGCGGCGGTAGGCGTTTCGCTCGGCGGCAACATGCTGGCCTGTTATCTGGCGCAGCAAGGCGCCGACAGCCTGCTGCAGGCGGCGGTGGTGGTCTCGGCGCCGCTGATGCTGGAACCCTGCGCCTACCGCATGGAGCAAGGCTTCTCCCGCGTTTATCAGCGCTACCTGCTGGGGCAGCTGAAACAAAACGCCACCCGCAAGCTGTTGCACTACCCGGACACTCTGCCGCTCAAACTGTCACAGCTGAACGGGTTGCGACGCATTCGCGAATTCGACGACGCCATCACCTCGCGCATTCACGGCTTCAGCGACGCCACCGACTATTATCGCCGCTGCAGCGCCCTGCCGCTGTTGCCGTCTATCCAGACGCCGCTGCTGATCATCCATGCGAAGGACGACCCTTTCATGACCCCTGAGGTGATCCCCGACGTCGCCGGCCTGCCGCGCAATATCGAATATCAGCTGACTGAGTTCGGCGGCCACGTCGGCTTCGTCGGCGGCACGCTGAAAAAACCGCACATGTGGCTGGAGCATCGCATTCCGGCCTGGCTTTCCCCTTATCTGGACATTCCGACGTGATTATTCCCTGGCAAGAACTGGCAACCGACACCCTGAACAGCCTGATCGAATCCTTTGTGCTGCGCGAAGGCACCGATTACGGCGAACACGAACGCTCGCTGGAGCAGAAGGTGGAGGACGTGCGCCGCCAGCTGAAAAACGGCGAAGTGGTGCTGGTGTGGTCGGAACTGCATGAGAGCGTCAACATCATGCCGCGCGGCCAATTCCGCGCCGGGCAGGAAGAAATTTAGTGGCGCCCGGTTCTATGACTGACGGAAAAAATCAGGTAACAATGGGGCATTGCAAACCAGCGCGCGCCATTTTTCCTGACATAGAGAGCGTCAACAAGAGCCACAATAATCCCCTGACGCCGGCGCATTCAACACGGAGTGACAACCATCATGTCTGCCAAACATCCCGTTATCGCGGTGACCGGTTCCAGCGGCGCCGGCACCACCACCACCAGCGTGGCGTTCCGTAAAATCTTCCAGCAGCTCAATATCCGCGCCGCCGAACTGGAGGGCGACAGCTTCCACCGCTATACCCGGCCGGAAATGGACGCGGCGATCCGCAAGGCGCGCGATCTGGGCAGACACATCAGCTATTTCGGCCCCGAGGCCAACGACTTCGGCCTGCTGCAGCAGAGCTTTATCGACTACGGCAAAAACGGCACCGGCCGTTCGCGCAAGTACCTGCACACCTACGACGAAGCGGTGCCCTACAATCAGGTACCGGGCACCTTCACCCCGTGGGAGCCGCTGCCGGCGCCGACCGACGTGCTGTTCTACGAGGGGCTGCACGGCGGCGTGGTTACTGAGCACCATGACGTGGCCAAACACGTCGATCTGCTGGTCGGCGTGGTGCCGATCGTCAACCTGGAGTGGATCCAGAAGCTGATCCGCGATACCGGCGAACGCGGCCACTCCCGCGAAGCGGTGATGGATTCGGTGGTGCGCTCGATGGAAGACTACATCAACTACATTACGCCGCAGTTCTCGCGCACCCACATCAACTTCCAGCGCGTGCCGACGGTGGACACCTCCAACCCGTTCGCCGCCAAGGCCATTCCCTCACTGGATGAAAGCTTCGTGGTGATCCACTTCCGCGGCCTGGACCAGATCGACTTCCCCTACTTGCTGGCGATGCTGCAGGGATCGTTTATCTCGCACATCAATACGTTAGTGGTGCCGGGCGGCAAAATGGGGCTGGCGATGGAGCTGATTATGGCGCCGCTGGTGCAACGGTTGCTGGAAGGCAAGAAGATCGAATAAATGCGTTGAGCGCGGCGCCGGCCGCGCTCCGCCTCGATTACGCCGGTTGGCGGATCTCGAAGCTGTGGGTTACCGTGGCGGCCTTGTTGAGCATCAGCGCCACCGAGCAGTATTTCTCCGCCGACAGGTTCACCGCACGTTCGACGATCTTGTCGGTCAGATCCTGGCCGGTCACGATGAAGTGCAGGTTGATATGGGTGAACAACCGCGGGGCTTCTTCGCGGCGCTCGGAGGTCAGCTTCACCTCGCAGTCGCGCACGTCGTTGCGCCCCTTTTGCAAGATGGATACCACGTCGATCGCGCTGCAGCCGCCCACCGACATCAGCACCATCTCCATCGGGCTGGGCGCTTTATCACCGGCGTTGCCGTCCATCAGCACCTGGTGGCCGGAGGCCGATTCACCCAAAAACGTTAACCCTTCCACCCATTTAACTCTTGCCTGCATTCTGGTCACTCCGGTTGATTTCTTAAAATCAGAGTACGCTTTCGCATAGAAACAGGCAACGTAACCTGATGCTAATCATGCTGAAGCGAGACAACACGAGACACCCGCCTTACTCTGTGCTACAAACAGAGCCGCAATAAATCTTTCCGGGACACTGCATTTCAGGGAAACGCCCAGAGAAAGGCTCCTTTACCGGTATGTTAACAGAATGTAGCTTGCAGCGCTTACGGCAAGTTAATATGCTAGAGCGACAGCGTATTTTTATGACACGCCTCAAAACTTGCCGGTAGCCCTCGCTCATAACTGCGGCTACAGGCGGGTTTTACAGGGAACTCTGACCCCTGTGACACAAGGCAGCGATAACAACAGAGGATAACAGCGAATGGTTCTCGGCAAACCGCAAACAGACCCTACTCTCGAATGGTTCCTGTCTCATTGCCATATCCACAAATATCCATCGAAGAGTACGCTGATTCACCAAGGTGAAAAGGCCGAAACGCTTTACTACATCGTGAAAGGCTCCGTCGCGGTGCTGATCAAGGATGAAGAAGGTAAAGAGATGATCCTGTCCTACCTCAACCAGGGGGATTTCATCGGCGAGCTCGGATTGTTCGAAGAAGGCCAGGAGCGCAGCGCCTGGGTTCGCGCGAAAACCGCCTGTGAAGTGGCCGAAATTTCCTACAAGAAATTCCGCCAGCTGATCCAGGTGAACCCGGACATCCTGATGCGTCTGTCCGCCCAAATGGCGAGCCGCCTGCAGGTCACCTCCGAAAAAGTGGGCAACCTCGCCTTCCTGGACGTGACCGGCCGCATCGCGCAAACCCTGCTGAATCTGGCGAAGCAACCTGACGCCATGACTCACCCGGACGGCATGCAGATCAAGATCACCCGTCAGGAGATCGGCCAGATCGTCGGCTGCTCGCGTGAAACCGTTGGCCGTATTCTGAAAATGCTGGAAGATCAAAACCTGATTTCCGCCCACGGCAAAACCATTGTCGTCTACGGCACCCGTTAATCCCCGAAGAAACGGCGCAGTCTGCGCCGTTTTTTTATCTGCTCCCTGCCATGTGGCGCCGCCTGATCTACCACCCGGAAATCAACTACGCACTGCGACAAACGCTGGTGTTGTGCCTGCCGGTGCTGTTCGGCTTGTTGATTGGCCAGCTACAGCTCGGCCTGATGTTCTCTCTGGTGCCCGCCTGCTGCAATATCGCCGGTCTGGACACGCCGCATAAGCGCTTCTTTAAACGGCTGATCGTCGGCGGCACGCTGTTCGCCTTCAGCAGCGTGCTGCTGCAACAGGCACTGCTGTGGCACGTGCCGCTGCCGGCGCTGATGCTGGGCCTGGCGCTGCTGCTCGGCGTCACCGGCGAAATCAGCCCGCTGCACGCCCGGCTGTTGCCGGCGGCGCTGGTGGCCGCCATTTTCGCCCTCAGCACGGCCGGCACGGTACCTCTCTGGCAGGCGCCGCTGCTGTACGCGATCGGCACCGTCTGGTACGGCTTATTCACCTGGTTCTGGTTCAAGCTGTGGAAAGAACAGCCAATGCGCGAGACGCTCAGCCAGCTCTATCTGGAGCTGGCGGACTATTTCGAAGCCAAATACTCGTTGCTGACTCAGCACACCGATCCGCAAACCGCGCTGCCCCCGCTGCTGGTACGCCAACAAAAGGTGATGGATCTGATCAGCCTTTTATACCAACAGCTCAATTTCCTGCCGCACGCCAACAACCTCGAACAAAAGCGCCTGCAGCGCGCCTTTCAGGTGGCGATGGATCTGCAGGAGCACATCACCGTTAGCCTGCATCTGCCGGAGGAGGTGCAAAAACTGGTGGAGCAGAGCCAGGCCGAAGCGATCATTCGCCGCAACGCTCAGGTGATCGCCGGCCGGCTGCGCGTGGTGGCGCACGATATTCTCTACCATCAACATTCGAAGCGCTTCTCCATGAGCCACGAACTGGCGGCGCTGGAAAAAATGGCGGCGCAGCATCCCGATAACCCGGTCGGCCAGTTTTGTTATTACCACTTCAGCCGCATCGCTCGCCTGCTGCGCACCCAGCATCCGCTGTACCGCCGCGACCTGATGCCCGGCCAGCACCGCCTGCCGTTTTGGCCGGCGCTGGCCAGCTACCTGTCGTTCAAATCCACCGCCCTGCGCAACGCCGCACGGCTGGGGGTGACGCTGGCGGTCGGCAGCAGCCTGGGTGCGGTTTTCAACCTGCCGAAGCCTTACTGGATCCTGCTCACCATCATGCTGGTGAGCCAAAACGGGTATAACGCCACCCGGGTGCGTATTCAGCACCGTGCGCTGGGCACGATTGCCGGGCTATTGCTGGCGGCCGGGCTGTTGCAGCTGCAGCTGCCGGAAGGAGAAACGCTGAGCATCATGCTGGTGATCACGCTGCTGGCCTACCTGGTTTCGCGCAAGAACTACGGGCTGTCGGTGATTGGCTTTACGGTCACGGCGGTTTACACCCTGCAGCTGCTGGCGCTGAACGGCTCGCATTTTCTGGTGCCGCGTCTGATCGATACGCTGATAGGCTGCGTGCTGGCGTTCGGCGGCACCATTTGGCTGTGGCCGCAGTGGCAAAGCGGGCTGCTGCGCAAGAATGCCCATCAGGCGCTGGAGAACGATCAAGCCGCGCTGCGGCTGATGCTGAAGCAGCCGGAACCGGATGCCACCGCGTTGGCCTATACCCGCATGCAGGTCAACCAAGCGCACAATGCGCTGTTCACCTCGCTCAATCAGGCGATGCAGGAGCCGGGGTTCGCGTCGAATTATCTGGCGGACATGCGGCTGTGGGTCACTCACAGCCAGTTCATCGTCGAACACCTGAACGCCATGACCATTCTGGCGCGCGAGCACTACATGCTGACGCCGAAACTGGCGGAAGCCTATCTGCAAACCTGTGAAATTGCGCTGCAAAGCTGCCAGCAGCGGTTGGAATACGACGGCCCGAGCAGTGACAACAGCGGCATCATGCAGCCGCCGGATCTGCATCCGGACATGCCCGTCACCGAGATGGAACGTCATTTGCGGCGCATTTTGTCGCACCTGAACGTGATGCATACCATTTCGTCGCTGGCCTGGCGTCAGCGCCCGCACCACGGCATCTGGCTCAAGCGCAAACTGCGCGATCAATAAGGGCGCGGCATGCCGCGCCCCGTTATTCGCCGCACGAGCTTCAGACGTTGATCACATCCTGCACCGCCAGCTCGAACAGCGCCATGCCGGCTTCGATGTCCTGCAGCTCCACCACCAGCGACGGCGCAAAGCGGATCACGTTCGGCCCGGCGTTGAGGATCATCAGCCCACGCGCGGCGGCAGCGGTGAGGAAATCGCGCGCTCTGCCGTGATAATGCGGCGTCAGTTCGGCGCCGATCAGTAACCCCATGCCGCGAATGGCGGTGAAAATACCGTATTTATCGCCGATATCCTGCAAAGCCTGCACATACAGCGCGTGGCGCTGTTCGATGCCGCTCAGCACTTCCGGCGTATTGATCACATCCAACGCCGCCTCCGCCACCGCGCAGGCCAACGGGTTGCCACCGTAGGTGGTGCCGTGAGTGCCCACCTGCATCACCGACGCAATCTCTTCGGTGGTCAGCATGGCGCTGACCGGGAAACCGCCGCCCAACGCCTTGGCGGTGGTGAGAATGTCCGGCGTCACGCCATAATGCATATAGGCGAACAGCTTGCCGCTGCGCCCCATGCCGCTTTGCACTTCGTCGAACACCAGCAGCGCCTGATGTTGGTCGCACAGTTTGCGCACGCCTTTAAGGAAGCCGGCGTCGACCGGCGTAATGCCGCCCTCGCCCTGAATCGGCTCCATCACCACCGCGCAGGTGTGGTCGTCCATCACCGCTTTCACCGCCGCCAGATCGTTGAACGGCACGTGCACGATGTCGGCCGGCTTTGGCCCGAACCCGTCGGAGTATTTGGCCTGCCCGCCCACCGACACGGTGAACAGCGTGCGGCCGTGAAACGCGTTATAGAAGGCGATGATTTTGGTTTTATAGGGGCTGTGGCGGGTGATGGCGTAATGACGCGCCAGTTTGAACGCCGCTTCGTTGGCCTCTGCGCCGGAGTTGGCGAAGAACACCCGATCGGCGAAGGTGGCGTCGATCAGTTTGCTCGCCAGGCGCAGCGCCGGTTCATTGGTAAAGACGTTGCTGGTATGCCACAGAGTCTCACCCTGACGTTTGAGCGCCTCGACCAGCGCCGGATGGCAGTGCCCCAGCGCCGTTACCGCGATGCCGCCGGAAAAATCGATGTACTCTTTTCCCTGCTGATCCCAGACCCGACTGCCTTTGCCGCGCACCGGCACAAACTGGGCGGGTGCATAAACAGGCAGGATAACCTGGTCAAAGGTGCTGCGGCTCACTGCGGATTTTCCAGTCATTTTTTCGGCTCCACCCTGAAGGTTTTTCAGCGCTATCGTAATGTTAGATTGAAAACATAATCACGAAATATGCATAAAAAACCAATCAAGCGCAAACGCAAAACGCCCGACGAGCGAAAAAAACGCATCGGGATTAACGGTTGAGGAAGTTATCCAGCAGCTGATGGCCCTGCTCGCTGAGCACGCTTTCCGGATGGAACTGCACGCCTTCCAGCGCCAAAGTGCGATGGCGGATGCCCATGATCTCGTCGCGCACGCCGTCGCGTTCGCTCCAGGCGGTCACTTCAAAACAGTCCGGCAGCGTATCGGCTTTCAGCACCAGCGAGTGATAGCGGGTCACGGTCAGCGGATCGTTCAGGCCGCGAAACACGCCGACGCCGAGGTGGCGGATGGCCGACGTTTTGCCGTGCATCACCGCGCGGGCGCGCACCACCTCGGCGCCGAACGCCTGCCCCAGCGCCTGGTGCCCCAGGCACACGCCGAGGATCGGCAGCTTGCCGGCGAAATGACGAATGGCGGCCAGCGAGATACCCGCTTCGTTCGGGGTGCAGGGGCCGGGGGAAATCACCAGATGCTGCGGCGCCAGCCGCTCGATATCGGCCAGCTGCAGCTCATCGTTGCGCTTCACCACCACCTCGGCGCCCAACTCGCAGAAGTACTGGTAAAGGTTATAGGTAAAGGAGTCGTAGTTATCGATCAGCAGCAGCATGTCAGGTCCGGCAGAGAAAAACGCCGCCATAGTTTACTGATTTAACCCGCCGCTGCCGACGATAATTTCCGCTTACTTTTTACGGCCGCCGGTGATCGAGCCCAGCACGCCGCGCAGGATCTGGCGGCCGAGATCGCGCGCCATGCTCTTGGCGGCGGTCTGGACGATGCCGTCGCGTTTGCCGCCGCGCGGGCCGGTGGAACCGAACAACAGCTCGTTCAAACCATCCATCAGGCCGCCGCCCGCCTGCTGTTGTTGCTGTTGCGTCTGCGGTTGTTGCCCCTGCTGCGGGGTGCCGATGGTGGCGAAGCCACCCGACGACAGCTTCTCGTAGGCGGACTCGCGGTCAATCATGTCCTCATAGCGGCCATACAGCGGCGACTTGTTGATCGCGCTGTTCAGCCCTTCCGCGCCGAGCATGCCCATTTTGGATTCCGGCGCGATGACCATCGCCCGCTCCACCACGTTCGGCCGGCCCTTCTCGTCGAGGAACGACACCAGCGCTTCGCCCACGCCCAGCTCGGTGATCGCCGTTTCGGCATCGAAGGCCGGGTTGGCGCGCAGGGTTTGCGCCGCCGTCTTCACTGCCTTCTGATCGCGCGGGGTAAAGGCGCGCAGCGCATGCTGCACGCGGTTGCCCAACTGGCCCAGTACGCTGTCCGGGATGTCCAGCGGGTTCTGCGTGACGAAGTAAATGCCGACGCCTTTGGAGCGGATCAGACGCACCACCTGTTCAATCTTGGTCAGCAGCGCCGCCGGCGCATCGTTGAACAGCAGGTGCGCCTCATCGAAGAAGAACACCAGCTTCGGCTGTTCAGGGTCGCCCACTTCCGGCAGGTGCTCAAACAGCTCGGCCAGCAGCCACAGCAGGAACACCGAATACAGCTTCGGCTGATTGATCAGCTTGTCCGCCGCCAGCAGATTGATCACGCCGTGGCCGTTGGCGTCGGTTTTCATCAGATCGTTGATGTCCAGCATCGGCTCGCCGAAGAACTGATTGGCCCCCTGCTCTTCCAGCGTCAACAACCCGCGCTGAATGGCGCCGATAGAGGCGGCAGAGATATTGCCGTACTGGGTTTGGAATTGTTTGGCGTTGTCGCCGACGAACTGCACCATGGCGCGCAGGTCTTTCATGTCCAGCAGCAGCAGCGCATTGTCATCGGCGATTTTGAACACCAGCTGCAGCACGCCGCTTTGCACCTCGTTCAAATCCAACAGGCGCCCCAGCAGCAACGGCCCGAGATCGGAAATGGTGGCGCGGATCGGGTGGCCTTTTTCACCGTAAATATCCCACGGGATAATGGTGCAGGCCTGCGGTTGCCAGTCGGTGACGCCAATCGCCGCCAGGCGCGCCTGCAGTTTTTCGGAAGGCACGCCCTCGGCGCCGATGCCGGACAGATCGCCCTTCACGTCCGAGAGGAACACCGGCACGCCGATGCGTGAGAACTGTTCGGCCATTTTCTGCAGCGTCACCGTCTTGCCGGTGCCGGTTGCCCCGGTGATCAAGCCGTGGCGGTTGGCCAACGCCGGCAAAATCACCAGATCCTGTTCCGGTTTTCCGTCTTTCATCGCTTTGGCGATAATCCGTGGTTCACTCATTTTCTGTTCCTTTGACGCTGACGCGGCGCGAAACGCGCCTGTTGATGCAATAAAGCTATAAGCGCCGCGTAACCCCGTCAAGGACAAACAAAAAGGGCACCGTCGGGGCCTGATGAATTCAGATTGCGCTTAGCGTCAGAGCGTCTTTGCTTGAACAATAAAGCACCAGTGTTATAGTGAGCATTACGCTGTATATACGAGGTAAATACCATGTCTGAATCTACCGTGGTAATCCGCGTGGATGACGAGTTAAAAACCGCTTTCGCCAGCGCGGCAAAGGCCGCCGATCGCACGGCTTCGCAACTGCTGCGCGATTTCATGCGCGAGTTTGTCAGCCGCCAGGCGCAGCAGGAAGAGTACGACCAGTGGTTAAAGGAAAAGGTCGAGGTGAGCCGCAAGGCGTTGCGTGAAGGCAAGTTCGCCGACGATGAAGAGGTGGCTGCTTATTTCGCCGAACGCAGAGCTAAATCAACGCAATAAAACACAAAAGGACTTTTGTGAAACTGACATGGACGGTACCCGCCATCGCCGATCGTCTGGCGATTTATGAATGGTTGGAACTTAAAAATCCGGCCGCCGCCGCAGAAAATGATGCAAAAATCGCTGACGCGGCGGCACGCCTCGTGCATCATCCCACCAGCGGGAAAACGGGTCGGATAGCCGGCACGCGCGAGCTGGTCATCTCCCCGTCCTATCTGTTGGTCTATGAATTGGCGGCTCAACGCGTCATCATATTGGCCATCGTGCATACTCGCCGCCGGTGGCCGCCGGCATAGTCACCCCCGCAGCCCCAGTTGCTCCTTCAGCGCCTTCAAATAGCGCCGGCTGACCGGCACCGGATCGCCTGCCGACATGATCATCTCTGCCGCACCGCCCTCTTCGAAGCGGATCTCGCGCACCTGCTCCAGGTTGACCAGATACTGCCGATGGCAGCGCACCAGCGGCGTACGGCTTTCCAGCGTGCGCAGCGTCAATTCGGTGAAACACTCCATGCCGTCGCTGCGCACCACGAATACCCCGCTCAGCTTGGAACGGATCGCCAGCACTTCATCGAACCGCAGCAGATAGATGCGGCTGTGGCCGGTGCAGGGAATGTATTTCAGGTAGCCGGCGCTCTCATCCAGCGCCGTCACGTCTTGCGGCGCACTGCGCTGCCGCAGGCGTTGCAGCGTCTTGCTCAACCGCGTCGGCTCCGCCGGCTTCAGCAGATAGTCGAAGGCGTGCTCCTCAAATGCCTGCACCGCGTATTCGTCGTAGGCGGTCAGAAACACGATGTGCGGCATACGGTTGGGATCCAGCATGCCGACCATTTCCAGCCCGCTGATGCGTGGCATCTGGATATCGAGAAACACCACGTCCGGCTGCAGCCGATGGATCTGGCTGATGGCTTCGATGGCGTTGGCGCACTCGCCGATAATCGAGATCCCCGCTTCAGCTTCCAGCAGGTGGCGCAGGTTGTCGCGCGCGGAAGGTTCATCGTCAACAATCAGTGCGTTTAACATCAGGCTGCCCTCTCCATAGGGACATTAAGCGTAATGCGGGTGTAGGCGTCCGGCCGGCAATCCACCTGCACGCCATAGCCTTCGCCGTAGCGCACGCGAATGCGTTTATCCACCAGGTTCATCCCCAGACCGCTGCAGTTCGGTTTCGGCTGGAACAGCCCGGCGTTGTCCGTCACCTGCAGCAGCAGATGCTCGCCTTCGCAGCAGGCGCCGATTTCGATGCGGCCTACGCCCAACAGATGCGAGGTGCCGTGCTTGATGGCATTCTCGACGATCGGCTGCAGCGAAAACGCCGGCAGCCGCGCCGCCAGCAGCGCCTCGGGCAGCGATACCGCAATCTCCAGCCGATCGGCGAAGCGCGCTTTCTCTATCTGCAGGTAGGCGTTCACATGTTCAATTTCGTCCGCCAGGCTGACTTCGTCATCCGAGCGCTTGAGGTTTTTACGAAAGAAGGTCGAGAGGGACTGCACCAGATCGCAGGCGCGCTCGCCATCGCGACGGATCACCGCCACCAGGGTATTCAAGGCATTGAACAGGAAATGCGGATTGACCTGCGCATGCAGCAGCTTGATCTCCGACTGCGCCAGCAGCTGCTTGTGGCGCTCGTACTGTCCGGCCATGATCTGCGCCGACAGCAGGCTGGCGATGCCTTCGCCCAGCGTACGGTTGATGGTGCTGAACAGCTGGCTTTTCGGTTCATACAGCTTGATGGTGCCGATGACCCGCTGGTTTTCGCCGCGCAGCGGGATCACCAGCGTCGATCCCAGCTTGCAGGCCGGATTGATCGAGCAGCAGTAAGAGAGCTGATTGCCGTCGGCATAGACCACCTCGTTGTTGTCGATGGCGCGGTGCGAATGCACCGAGGCGATCGGCGTGCCCGGCAGGTGGTGATCGTCACCAATGCCGATAAACGCCAACAGCTTGTCGCGATCGGTGATCGCCACCGCGCCGATGCCTAGCTCCTGATAAATCACCCGGGCGACCTTCATGCTGTTTTCCTGATCGAAGCCCTGCCGCAGGATGCCCTCGGTGCGCTCGGCGATTTTCAGCGCCTTGGAAGAGAAAGCGCTGGTGTATTTCTCGAACATGGCGCGCCTGTCCAGCAGGATTTGCATAAACATCGCCGCGCCGACGGTATTGGCGATCATCATCGGCAGCGCGATGTGTTCCACCAGCTGCAACGCCTCGTTATAAGGGCGCGCCACCGCCAGAATGATCGCCATCTGCAGCACTTCCGCCACCAGCGCCACGCCGCCGACGAACAGCGGATTGAACAGCAGCTCGATGCGCCCCCGGCGCATGGCGATGCTGTGTACGATGCCGCCGACCAGCCCTTCGGACACCGTGGAGATCGCGCAGGCCACGTCGGTCATGCCGCCGAGCGTATACCGGTGCAGGCCGCCGGTCAGCCCGACCAGAAAGCCCACCGACGGCCCGCCCAGCAGCCCGCCCAGAACCGCGCCTATCGCTCGGGTGTTGGCGATCGAATCCTGAATATGCAGCCCGAAATAGGTGCCCATGATGCAGAACACCGAGAAGATCACGTAGCACAGCAGCTTGTGCGGCAAGCGAATGGTCACCTGCATCAGCGGAATGAACAGCGGGGTTTTGCTCAGCAGATAGGCGATAACGAGATAGACGCACATCTGCTGCAACAGCAACAGCACCTGGTTAAATTCATACATGGCAGCAACTCATCCAGAGACAACAAAGGGCGAACGCCGGATTTCCGGTCTGGTTATTGTCTGCCGATTAGAGCATGGGGCGCGGGAGAAAACAGTGATGAAGGCAAGGCTTCGGGAGGAAGGACGGCCGACCCCGGCGGGATCGGCCAAAAAATTTACGGCAGCACCTTGGCCGACAGAATCACCACCGGCTTGGTCGGCACATTCTGGTAAGGGCCGACGTTGCCGGTCGGCACCTGAGCGATCTTGTCCACCACATCCATGCCTTTCACCACTTTGCCGAACACCGCGTAGCCGAAGTCGCGCTGGCCGTGATCCAGGAAGGCGTTATCCGCCACGTTCAGGAAGAACTGGCTGGTGGCGCTGTCCTTGTCGGCGGTGCGCGCCATCGAGATGGTGCCGCGCAGGTTGCGCAGGCCGTTGTCGGCTTCGTTCTTGATCGGCGCCTTGGTGGATTTTTGCTGCATGTCAGCGGTGAAACCGCCGCCCTGGATCATGAAGCCCGGGATCACACGGTGGAAAATGGTGTTGTTGTAGTACCCGCTGTTCACGTAATCGACGAAGTTCTGGGTGGAAACCGGTGCCTTCTGGCTGTCGAGCGCCAATTCGATATTCCCCGCCGAGGTCGTCAGCATGACATGGGTCTCACCGGCGGCGAGTGCGGCTGGTGCCACTGCGGACAGGGAACACAGCGCGACGAAGGTCACTAAAGTACGTTTGAACATTAACGGGTCCTTTCTCTGAGAGACAAACAACGGAAAAGCGCTTTGATTCTAAAGAGCTGTATCGGCAAGTGCCAGCCATTTACCTATATTTACCCAATTACGGGACATATCCTAGGCGGCCCTGAATTTTGCTGCGGAAAGTATGGGCGCAGAAGGCTTTTTTGCCAACCGCATCACGCATTTTTTGCCCCGTGCCGCCCTGGGGCGGTTTTTGCGATCTGCCTCCCAGTTTGCACACGCATTGTCGTTACTCTATATAAATGAGAGCGCTCTCATTATAAAAAGAACGGATATTGAAGCATCCCACGGCGGCATCGCCGCGCAACCCCTGGAGAAATGACGTGAGTGAATTGATGACTGAAGTCAGCCCCGAGTTTGAAAGCACCATCATGGAACTGCTGGTGTTCTCCGGCAGCGCGCGCAGCAATGCGTTGATGGCGTTGCGACAAGCGCGCGCCGGCGACTTCGCCGCCGCGGCCAAACACATGGCCGAATCCAAAGAGTGGGTGAAGAAAGCGCACCTGATCCAGACCGAGCTGATCGGCCTGGACGAAGGCTGCGGCAAGCTGGCGATCAATCTGATCACCGTGCATGCGCAGGATCATCTGATGAACGCCATGGTGATCCAGGATCTGGCCGACGACATGATCGAGCTCTATCGCCGTCAGTCGCTGACGGAGGGCCGCCCATGAGCACGCTCAAAATCGCCGTGATCGGCGGCGGCAGCAGCTACACTCCCGAGCTGGTCGATGGGCTGATCCAGCGCATCGAGGAGCTGCCGGTCACCGAACTGGCGCTGGTGGACGTTGAGCCAGGCCGGCAAAAAGTGGAAACCATCGCCGCCCTGACGCGCCGCATGCTGGCGCGCCACGGGCTGGAACAGGTGAAGGTCAGCGTGCACTTCACGCTGGACGAGGCGATTCGCGGCGCCGCTTTCGTGCTGACCCAGTTCCGCGTCGGGCAACTGCCGGCGCGCGCCGCCGACGAACGGCTGGGCCTCAAATACCAGCTGCTCGGCCAGGAGACCACCGGCGTCGGCGGCTTCGCCAAAGCGCTGCGCACCATTCCGGTGATGCTGGATATTGCCCGCCGGGTGGAAAAGCTGGCGCCGGACGCCTGGATAATCAACTTCACCAACCCGGCCGGTATCGTCACCGAGGCGGTGTCTCGCTTTACCAAAGCGAAGATCATCGGCCTGTGCAACGTGCCGATCAGCATGCATCACATGATCGCCAACATGCTGCAGGCGCCTTACGCCGACGTGCAGCTGCAGTTCGCCGGCCTGAACCACATGGTCTGGGTGCATCAGGTCACGCAGCAGGGGCGCGACGTCACCGCCAAGGTGATCGACATGCTGTGCGACGGCGCGGCGCTGACCATGAACAACATCAAGGAAGAGCCCTGGCAGCCGGACTTCCTGCGCGCGCTCGGCGCGATCCCATGCCCGTACCACCGCTATTTTTACCAGACCCGTGAGATGCTGGCGGAAGAGATGGCCGCCGCCGGCGAGCGCGGCACCCGCGCCGAACAGGTGATGCAGGTGGAGAAAGAGCTGTTCGAGCTGTATGCCGATCCGCAGTTGAACAGTAAGCCGGAACAGCTCAGCTTCCGCGGCGGTTCTTTCTATTCCGAGGTTGCGCTGGAGCTGATTCGTGCTATCCATAATAATCTCGGCACGCAATTAGTGGTCAACACCGCAAACCGCGGCGCAATCCATGGCCTGCCGGACGATGCTGTGATAGAAATCAACTGTATCGTCGATGCCCAAGGCGCGCATCCGCTGACGTTCGGCCCGCTGTCGGAGCCGATGCAGGCGCTGACGCAGCAGGTGAAAGCCTACGAACGCCTGACCATCGAGGCCGCGGTGCACGGCGATCGCCGCAGCGGCTTGCTGGCGCTGATCGCCAACCCGCTGGTGGGCAATGCCAATCTGGCGCAGCCGTTGCTGGACGAGGTGTTGACGATAAACGCGCCGTATTTGCCGCAGTTCAGGTAAGCGCCTGCGCGCGGTATGACAGGGGTTCGGCGCGCCGAACCCATTTTTTTAGCCGTAATCAGGAGTTGGACGATGGTGACACTGGAAGATGTCGCGGCGCTGGCGGGCGTATCGCGCGCCACCGTATCGCGGGTAGTGAACGGCGACAGCAACGTCAAGGCGCCGACCCGCGAGAAGGTTGAACGCGCCGTCGCCCAGCTCGGTTACACCCCCAATCCGGCGGCCCGCGCGCTCGCCTCCAGCCACAGTAATACCCTCGGGCTGGTGACCACGTCGTATCGCGGCGGCTTCTTCGGCGCGCTGATGGACTTCGTGCAAACCGAGGCCGAATCCCACGGCAAGCAGCTGCTAGTGACCCAGGGCCGCAACAGCGCCGAAAACGAATGGCAGGCGGTGCAGCGGCTGTTCAGCCTGCGCTGCGACGGCGTGATCCTGCACGTGCGTTTTCTCAGCGACGATCGGCTGCGCCAGCTGGCGGCGGAGCAACGTCATTTCGTGTTGCTCGATCGTCTGGTGCCGGGGCTGGAAGACCGCTGCGTCACCTTCGATCATCCGCTCGCCAGCCGCATGGCGACCCAGCAACTGCTCGATGCCGGGCACCGGCGCATCGCCTGCATCAGCGGGCCGCGCGAGCGCCCGTCGAGCCGCCTGCGGTTGCAAGGGTTTGAAGAGGCGATGCAGGCGGCGAATATCGAGCCGGTGGCCTGTCTGGAGGGCGTTTACGATCTGGAAAGCGGTTACCGCTGCGCCGATCGCCTGCTGCAGCAAGCCGCACGGCCCAGCGCCATCTACTGCTGCAACGAAGAGATGGCGATCGGCGCGCTGCTGGCGATCAACGAGCACCGCCTGCGGGTGCCGCAGGATATCTCCTTGATCTGTTACGACAGCGGCGAACGCGCGCCTTTTGTACGCCCGGCGTTGAGCAGCGTACATTTTCCCATCAGCGAGATGGCCCAATACGCGGCGCGCAGGCTGATCGACCCCACCACCCCGGCGCACCCATTTGAGCCGACGATCGTCAACCGTGATTCCATTGTGACGGTACGCAAATAGATCACAATAATGCGTACCCTCCCTTCATAGGTTGCATCAAAAAATCGACAACCATCACAAAAAATCCCGTTGTCTGTGCTAGGATCCGCCCCCTGGTGGCCTGATCGGGACTTTTTTCTGCGTTTGCCAGGAAAAGCCAGCGGCCTTATGCCAGCGTTAAAACCTCTAACAGACATATTCAGGCCTATACAATGAATGACAGTAACCGCATACGGCTTACCTGGATCAGCTTCTTTTCGTACGCGCTGACCGGTGCTTTAGTGATCGTCACAGGGATGGTGATGGGAAACATTGCAGAGTACTTTAATCTGCCGGTTTCCAGCATGAGTAACACCTTTACTTTCCTCAACGCCGGTATTTTGATTTCGATCTTCCTCAATGCCTGGCTGATGGAAATCATCCCGCTGAAGCGTCAGCTGATCTTCGGCTTTGTCCTGATGGTGCTGGCGGTGGCGGGGCTGATGCTCGGCAAGAGCCTGACCATGTTCTCGCTGTGCATGTTTATCCTTGGCGTGGTTAGCGGTATCACCATGTCGATCGGCACCTTCCTGATCACCCACATGTATGCCGGCCGCCAGCGCGGTTCGCGCCTGTTGTTCACCGATTCCTTCTTCAGCATGGCCGGGATGATCTTCCCGATCGTCGCCGCGATGCTGCTGGCTCGCCATATCGGCTGGTACTGGGTTTACGCCTGCATCGGCCTGCTGTACGTGGCGATCTTCGTGCTGACCCTGTGCTCCGAATTCCCGGTGCTGGGCAAGAAAGGCGCCGATGCCGGTCAACCGGTCGAGAAAGAAAAATGGGGCATCGGCGTGCTGTTCCTGTCGAT
The DNA here is from genome assembly GCF_057196085.1 of Serratia sp. DFXYC6. Classification (NCBI taxonomy): domain Bacteria; kingdom Pseudomonadati; phylum Pseudomonadota; class Gammaproteobacteria; order Enterobacterales; family Yersiniaceae; genus Serratia; species Serratia sp. DFXYC6. The sequence continues at coordinate 38,565 of NZ_JBXUNV010000006.1, forward strand.
CGCCGCGCTGTGCTACATCCTCGGCCAGCTGGGCTTCATTCAGTGGGTGCCTGAGTACGCCACCAAGTCGTTCAACATGGACATCGGCCAGGCCGGTAAACTGGTGAGCGACTTCTGGACCTCTTACATGGTCGGCATGTGGGTGTTCAGCTTCATCCTGCGCTTCTTCGATCTGCAGCGCATCGTTACCGTACTGGCCGCGCTGGCTACCGGCGCGATGTACCTGTTCGTCAGCACCGACAATCCGGAACACCTGGGCTACTACATCATGGCTCTGGGCTTCGTTTCCAGCGCCATCTACACCACGCTGATCACCCTCGGCTCGCTGCAGACCAAGGTCTCCTCGCCGAAGCTGGTCAACTTTATCCTGACCTGCGGCACCATCGGCACCATGCTGACCTTCGTGGTCACCGGCCCGATCGTGGCGAAAGGCGGCGCGCACGCGGCGCTGACCACCGCCAACGGCCTGTACCTGGCGGTATTCGTGATGTGTCTGCTGCTGGGCTTCGTGACCAAGCACCGCAGCCACGGTCACGTGACGCACTGATTTCTTCGCATCAAATACATCAAGGGCGCCCGCAAGGCGCCCTTTTTTTGCGCCTTAGCGCCGAAAATCTACCGTCTCATCCTGCTGCAAATGCAGCGTGGTTTCCGCCGGCCGCGTTTCGGCGATCACCGCCCCCTGGCGAATCGAATAACGCACCGGCGTCTGGCGGCGCACCGCGTCGAAACCGCTTTCCGCCGGCAGGATCACCAGGTTGGCGCTGTTGCCGGCCGCCAGGCCATAGTCGCTGAGGTTAAGGGTGCGCGCACTGTGGCTGGTGATCAGCTTCAGCCCGTCGTCGATTTGGCCATAGCCCATCAGCTGGCACACGTGCAGCCCCATATGCAGCACCTGCAGCATGTTGGCGGTGCCGAGCGGATACCAGGGATCGAACACGTCGTCGTGGCCGAAGCAGACGTTGATCTCCGCCTCCAGCTTCTCCTTCACCCGGGTCACGCCGCGCCGTTTCGGATAGCTGTCGAAACGCCCCTGTAGGTGAATGTTCACCAGCGGATTGGCGACAAAGTTGATGCCGGACATTTTCAGCAGGCGGAACAGCCGCGAGGCGTAAGCTCCGTTGTAAGAGTGCATCGCCGTGGTGTGGCTGGCGGTGACTTTCGCCCCCATCTCCAGCTTCAGCGCCAGCGCCGCCACGGTTTCGACGAAGCGCGATTGCTCGTCGTCTATCTCGTCGCAGTGCACGTCCACCAGCCGATCGTATTTTTGCGCCAGTGCGAACGCCTTATGCAGCGACTCCACGCCGTATTCGCGGGTGAATTCGAAATGCGGAATGGCGCCCACCACGTCGGCCCCCAGCCGCAGCGCCTCTTCAAGCAGCGCTTCGCCGTTGGGATAAGAGAGGATCCCCTCCTGCGGGAAGGCGACGATCTGCAGCGTTACCCAGGGCGCCACCTCCCGTTTCACCTCCAGCATAGCGCGCAGCGCGGTCAGCGTGGGATCGGAAACGTCGACGTGGGTGCGCACATACTGCACGCCGTTGGCGATCTGCCACTTGAGCGTTTGCCAGGCGCGCTGTTTGACGTCTTCATGGGTCAACAGCGCCTTGCGTTCGGCCCAGCGCTCAATGCCCTCGAACAGCGTGCCGGACTGGTTCCAGGCCGGCTGACCGGCGGTTTGCGTGGTATCCAGGTGAATATGCGGTTCGACGAACGCCGGCAGCGCCAGCCCGCCCTGCGCATCCAACACGTCGCTGCGCCACTCCAGCCCTTCCGGTTGCGGAACCAGATGCGCGATGCGCCCCTGCTCGATCGCCAGTTGCCACAACCCTTCATGCCCGCTTAAACGCAGGTTATCGATAAACTTCAATGGACGTTTCGCCACCCTTCACCTCTGCCGTTGCGCTGGTTTTCTTCATCATACTGGCAGCGGATCGCGCTGACAAAGTCACCGTTTCATGCCTACCCCCTGCGTTTACTCCCTGCGGGGTAATTTGCATGCAAACTGACTCGCTTCAGCTAAAGGTGAATAAAATCCGCAACTTATCAAAAAACGTGAAAAATCATCCATATACCACGTTAGAGGTATATAAGAGTGTGATTGATTTGCATCAATAAATTGCCCCTCGGGAGAGATAAGGTAAGCCTAGGAAACCCGAATTTTGAGGCAATAATGAGCAGAGTCAAACTTGCCGTCGTCGGCAATGGCATGGTCGGCCACCGGTTCATCGAAGATCTGTTGGATAAAGCAGACAAAGACCAATTCGACATCACCGTATTTTGCGAAGAGCCGCGCATCGCTTACGATCGCGTGCACCTTTCCTCCTACTTCTCGCACCACACCGCCGAAGAGCTGTCGCTGGTGCGCGAAGGCTTTTACGAAAAACACGGCGTGAAGGTGCTGATCGGCGAGCGCGCTATCACCATCAATCGCGACGAGAAGGTCATCCACTCCAACACCGGCCGCACCGTCTATTACGACAAGCTGATCATGGCCACCGGCTCTTACCCGTGGATCCCGCCGATTAAAGGCTCGGATAGCCAGGACTGCTTCGTTTACCGCACCATCGAAGACCTGAACGCCATCGAAGCCTGCGCGCGCCGCAGCAAGCGCGGCGCGGTAGTCGGCGGCGGGCTGCTGGGGCTGGAAGCCGCCGGCGCGCTGAAAAGCCTGGGGGTGGAAACGCACGTGATCGAGTTCGCTCCGGTGCTGATGGCCGAACAGCTCGACCCGATGGGCGGTGACCAGCTGCGCCGCAAGATCGAGCGCATGGGCGTCAAGGTGCACACCGGCAAAAACACCCAGGAGATCGTCAACGGCGGCGGCACGGCGCGCAAAACCCTGCATTTCGCCGACGGCAGCCTGCTGGAGGTGGATTTCATCGTGTTCTCCACCGGCATCCGCGCCCAGGACAAGCTGGCGCGCCAATGCGGGCTGGAGATTGGCCGCCGCGGCGGCATCGCCATCAACGACAGCTGCCAGACGTCTGATCCGGACGTGTACGCCATCGGGGAGTGCGCCGCCTGGCGCGATCGCACCTTCGGCCTGGTGGCGCCGGGTTACAAAATGGCGCAGGTGGCCGCCGATCACCTGCTGGGCCGCGAAAACGGCTTCCAGGGCGCCGACATGAGCGCCAAGTTGAAGCTGCTGGGCGTAGACGTCGGCGGCATCGGCGATGCCCACGGCCGCACCGAGGGCGCCCGCAGCTACGTCTATCTGGATGAGAGCAAAGAAGTCTACAAACGCCTCATCGTCAGCGCCGACAACAAAACCCTGCTCGGCGCGGTGCTGGTGGGCGACACCAGCGATTATGGCAACCTGCTGCAGCTGGCGCTGAACGGCATCGAACTGCCGGAAAACCCGGACGGCCTGATCCTGCCGGCCCATGCGGGCAGCAAACCGGCCATCGGCGTGGATTCGCTGCCGGAAAGCGCGCAGATCTGCTCCTGCTTCGACGTCAGCAAAGGCGACATCATCCAGGCGGTCAACAAAGGCTGCCACACCGTGGCGGCGCTGAAGGCCGAAACCAAGGCCGGCACCGGTTGCGGCGGCTGCATCCCGCTGCTCACCCAGGTACTGAACGCCGAGCTGAGCAAGCAAGGCATCGAGGTCAACCATCACCTGTGCGAACACTTCGCCTATTCGCGCCAGGAGCTGTTCCACCTGATCCGCGTCGAAGGCATCAAGTCGTTCGAGGCGCTGCTGACCAAATACGGCAAAGGCTACGGCTGCGAAGTCTGTAAGCCAACCGTCGGCTCGTTGCTGGCTTCTTGCTGGAACGAGTACATCCTCAAGCCGCAGCATACGCCGCTGCAGGATACCAACGACAACTTCCTCGGCAATATCCAGAAAGACGGCACCTACTCGGTGATCCCGCGCTCCGCCGGCGGCGAAATCACCCCGGACGGCCTGCTGGCCATCGGCCAAATCGCCAAGGAGTACAACCTCTACACCAAAATGACCGGTTCGCAGCGCATCGGCATGTTCGGCGCGCAGAAAGACGACCTGCCGGCCATCTGGCGCAAGCTGCTCGCCGCCGGCTTTGAAACCGGCCACGCATACGCCAAGGCGCTGCGCATGGCGAAAACCTGCGTCGGCAGCACCTGGTGCCGCTATGGCGTCGGCGACAGCGTCGGCTTCGGCGTCACGCTGGAGCACCGTTACAAAGGCATCCGCACCCCGCACAAAATGAAGTTCGGCGTCTCGGGCTGCACCCGTGAATGCGCTGAAGCACAGGGTAAGGACGTCGGCATCATCGCCACCGAGAACGGCTGGAACCTGTATGTCTGCGGCAACGGCGGCATGAAACCGCGCCACGCCGATCTGCTGGCCGCCGATCTCGATCGCGAGACCCTGGTGCGTTACCTAGACCGCTTCATGATGTTCTATATCCGCACCGCCGATAAGCTGCAGCGCACCTCGGTGTGGCTGGAGAGCCTGGAAGGCGGCATCGATTACCTGCGCAAAGTGATCGTCGACGACAAGCTCGGCATCAACGCGCAGTTGGAAGCCGAGATCGCCCGCCTGCGCGACGCGGTGGTCTGCGAATGGAAAGAGACCGTCGAGCACCCGGAAACGCAGCTGCGCTTCGCCCACTTCATCAACAGCCCGCTGCGCGATCCGAACGTGCAGGTGGTGGCCGAACGCGACCAGCACCGCCCGGCGCGCCCGGACGAGCGCATTCCCGTCACCCTGATCGATACCGAGGAGAGTCACGCATGAGCCAGTGGATTACCGTTTGTCCCGTCGCCGACATTCTGCCCGGCACCGGCGTGTGCGCCCTGATCGGCGATCGGCAGGTGGCGGTGTTCCGCCCCTATGCCGACGAACAGGTGTTCGCCATCAGCAATATCGATCCGTTCGCCCAGGCCAGCGTGCTGTCGCGCGGCCTCATCGCCGAGCATCAGGGCGAATTGTGGGTCGCCAGCCCGCTGAAGAAACAGCGTTTCCGCCTGTACGACGGTCACTGTCTGGAAGATGACAGTCGTTCCGTCGCCAGCTTCACCAGCCGGGTGGTCGACGGCATCGTGCAAGTCGCGGCATAACCTTTCGGGAGGCAACATGTTTACCGATACGATCAACAAATGCGCCGCCAACGCGGCGCGCATCGTCCGCCTGGCGAAGGAGAGCCCGCTCGGCTTTTGGATCAGTTCGGCGATGGCGGGCGCCTACGTCGGCCTCGGCATCATCCTGATCTTCACCCTCGGCAACCTGGTCGACCCAAGCATACGGCCGCTGGTGATGGGCGCCACCTTCGGCATCGCGCTGACGCTGGTGATCATCGCCGGTTCCGAGCTGTTCACCGGCCATACGATGTTCCTGACGCTCGGCGTCAAAGCCGGCACCATCCGCCAGAGCCAGATGTGGGCGGTGCTGCCGCAAACCTGGCTCGGCAACCTGCTCGGCTCGGTGCTGGTGGCGCTGATGTATTACTACGGCGGCGGCAGCCTGCTGCCGGTGGATACCAGCCTGGTGCACAGCGCCGCGCTGGCGAAAACCACCGCGCCGGCCGAAGTGCTGTTCTTCAAGGGCGTGCTGTGCAACTGGCTGGTTTGTCTGGCTATTTGGATGGCGATCCGCGTTGAAGGCGCCGCCAGGTTCATCGCCATTTGGTGGTGCCTGCTGGCCTTTATCGCTTCGGGTTACGAACACTCCGTCGCCAACATGACGCTGTTCGCCCTCTCCTGGTTCGGCAACCACAGCGAGGCCTACACCCTCGCCGGCATCGGCCACAACCTGCTGTGGGTGACGCTGGGCAACATCCTGTCCGGCTCGGTGCTGATGGGCCTGGGGTATTGGTACGCCACGCCGCGCGCCGAACGCCCGCAGGCGGCGAAAGCCGCCGCACGTCAGACCGCCTGAGTTTTCGGGGGCGCCTTTCGCCCCCACCCTGATGACCCCGAGGAGTGCCGATGGATTACCTGCCGATTTTCTGCCAACTGCAACACAAAGCCTGCCTGCTGGTCGGCGGCGGCGAAATCGCCGAACGCAAAGCGCGCCTGCTGCTGGACGCCGGCGCGGCGCTGACCGTCAACGCCCTGGACTTCACCCCGCAGTTCCGCCAATGGGCGGAAGAAGGCCTGGTGACGCTGGCCGAGGGCGAATTCAGCCCGAGCCTGTTGGCGGAAAAATGGCTGGTGATCGCCGCCACTGACCGGCTGGAGGTCAACGCGCGGGTGTACCAATGCGCCAACCAGCAGCGGGTGTTCTGCAACGTGGTCGACGACCCGAAACGCGCCAGCTTTATCATGCCGTCGATTATCGACCGTTCGCCGATCATGGTGGCGGTGTCCTCCGGCGGCAAAGCGCCGGTGTTGGCGCGGCTGCTGCGCGAGAAGCTGGAAGCGATGCTGCCGCAACACCTCGGCAAGCTGGCCCAGCTGGGCGGCTCGCTGCGGCAGCGGGTAAAACAACGCTTCAGCGGCCTCGGCGCACGCCGTCGCTTCTGGGAACGGTTGTTCGCTCACGATCGGCTGGCGCAATCGCTGGCCAACGGCGACGCCGCGCTGGCCGAACGCCAGCTCGAACAGCTGTTCAGCGAACAGCCGGCAGATCGCGGTGAAGTGGTGCTGGTGGGCGCCGGGCCGGGCGATGCCGGTTTGCTGACGCTGAAAGGGCTGCAACAGATCCAACAGGCCGACGTGGTGGTTTACGACCGGCTGGTCTCCGAAGAGATCATGGCGCTGGCGCGCCGCGACGCCGAGCGCATCTTCGTCGGCAAACGCGCCGGGCACCACTGCGTGCCACAGGAACAGATCAACCAAATTCTGCTGCAGCAGGCGCTGCAAGGCAAACGCGTGGTACGGCTGAAGGGCGGCGATCCCTTTATCTTCGGCCGCGGCGGCGAAGAGCTGGAGACGCTGGCGGACGCCAACATGCCGTTCTCGGTGGTGCCGGGCATTACCGCCGCCTCCGGCTGTTCCGCCTACAGCGGCATCCCGCTCACCCACCGCGACCATGCGCAGAGCGTCCGCCTGGTGACCGGCCACGCCAAGGCCGACGGTGGATTGGACTGGGCGACGCTGGCCGCCGGGCAACAGACGCTGGTGTTCTATATGGGGCTGTCGCAAGCGGCGGAAATCCAGCGCCGGCTGATCGCGAACGGACTGCCGGCCGCCACGCCGGTGGCGCTGGTGGAAAACGGCACCTCTTGCCGCCAGCGGGTGATCGAAGGCGAGCTCCACCAACTGGGCGCCTTGTCCCTGCAGGCCGCCAGCCCCAGCCTGATCATCGTCGGCAGCGTGGTCAGCCTGCGCAGCAAGCTCAATTGGTTCGCCAGCGAGGAATCGCCCGCCAGCCTGGCGCAAATGGCGTAATACCGACGTAAAAAAAGCGGCCTTAGGCCGCTTTTTTTATTTGCGCCGGCGTTACGCCTGCGGCGGTACGAAACCGACGGCCTGGTAGACCTTCGCCAGGGTTTCCTGCGCGCGTGCACGGGCCTTGGCGGCGCCGTCGCGCATCACCTGCTGCAGATAGGCTTCGTCGTTGCGGAAGCGGTGGTAGCGCTCCTGCAGCTCAGCCAGCATGCCGGAGACGGCTTCCGCCACCGCGCCTTTCAGGTGGCCGTACATCTGGCCTTCAAACTCGGCTTCCAACTGCGCAATGCTCTTGCCGGTCACGCCGGCGAGGATATCCAGCAGGTTGGAGACGCCCGCCTTGTTGACCACGTCGTAACGCACGACAGGCGGCTCTTCCGAGTCGGTCATTGCGCGTTTGATCTTCTTGGTCACCGCTTTCGGATCTTCCAGCAGGCCGATCACGTTGTTGCGGTTGTCGTCCGACTTGGACATCTTCTTGGTCGGCTCCTGCAGCGACATCACGCGCGCGCCGGATTTAGGAATAAACGGCTCCGGCACTTTGAACACGTCGCCGTACAGCGCGTTGAAACGCTGGCCCACGTCGCGGCTCAGCTCCAGGTGCTGTTTCTGATCTTCGCCCACCGGCACCTGATTGGTTTGATACAGCAGGATGTCCGCCGCCATCAGCACCGGATAGCTGAACAGCCCGGCGTTGATGTTCTCCGCGTAGCGCGCGGATTTGTCCTTGAACTGCGTCATGCGGCTCAGTTCGCCGAAATAGGTGTAACAGTTCAGCACCCAGCTCAGCTGCGTGTGCTCAGGCACATGCGACTGCACGAAGATGGTGCTTTTTTCCGGATCGATGCCGCAGGCCAGATACAGCGCCAGCGTATCCAGCGTGGCCTTGCGCAGCTTCTCGGCGTCCTGGCGCACGGTGATGGCATGCAGATCGACGATGCAGTAGATGCAGTCGTAGTCGTCCTGCATCTGCACCCACTGACGCAGCGCACCCATGTAGTTGCCGATGGTCAGTTCGCCGGACGGCTGCGCGCCGCTAAATACGATGGGCTTACTCATGTTTAAATTTCCTGATTCTCTAAAGATGACAGCCCAAGAGCGGGCAACAAATCGGCGAAGCGCTCCAACACCCGATCGGGGTGGCTCAGGGCGATCGATTCACCGTAGTTATAACCGTAGGTAAAGCCGACGCTCGGGCAACCGGCGCCCTGCGCGGCTTGAATATCGTTGCGTGAGTCGCCGACGAACAGCAGTTCATGCGCGCGCAGGCCAAGCTTGCCGAGCACCAGGTACAACGGCGCCGGGTGCGGTTTCTTTTCCGTCACGTCGTCGCCGCCGATCACCAGCGAGAAATAGTCGCCAATGCCCAACGCTGCCAGCAGCGGCGCCACGAACGGCGTCGGCTTGTTGGTCACCAGCGCCATCGGGTAACCGTGCGCGGCCAGGCGGGCCAGCGTCTCTTGCACCTGTGGGAACAGACGGCTGCCGCTGTCGACGGTCTGCGCGTAGAAATGGTCGAAGCGTTCACGCAGCCGGCTGCACTGCTCCGGCGTGCCTTCCGCCTCCGCCCAACGCAGCGCGCGCTGCACCAGCACGTCGGCGCCGTTGCCGATCCAGGTGCCAACCCGCTCCTCACCCGCTTGCGGCAGGCCCATCTCTTCCAGCGCCATATCGATGGCGGCCGCCAGACCCGGCGCGCTGTCGACCAGCGTGCCGTCCAGATCGAAGGCCAATGCGCGGATCGCGCCGAAATCAGCCATGGGTAACCTTCGCCAGCTCGCTGCGCATTTCGTCAATCACCTTGCGGTAGTCCGGCTGGCCAAAGATGGCGGAACCGGCGACGAACATATCAGCGCCTGCGGCGGCGATTTCGGCGATGTTATCCACTTTCACCCCGCCGTCGACTTCCAGGCGGATATCGCGACCGCTGTCGTCGATCAGTTTGCGTACCTGGCGCAGCTTGTCCAGAGTGCCGTGGATAAACGACTGGCCGCCGAAGCCCGGGTTGACCGACATCAGCAGGATCACGTCAATTTTATCCATCACGTAATCGAGGTAGCTTAGCGGCGTCGCCGGGTTGAACACCAGGCCGGCCTTACAACCGTGCTCTTTGATCAGCTGAATGGTGCGATCGACATGTTCGGAAGCTTCGGGGTGGAAAGAGATATAAGACGCGCCGGCCTTGGCGAAATCTGGCACGATGCGATCTACCGGCTTGACCATCAGATGCACGTCAATCGGCGCGGTAATGCCGTAGTTGCGCAGCGCTTCGCACACCATCGGACCGATGGTCAGATTGGGCACGTAGTGGTTGTCCATGACGTCGAAGTGCACCACGTCGCCGCCTGCGGCCAGCACGTTAGCGGTATCTTCACCTAACCGGGCAAAATCTGCCGACAGAATGGACGGGGCAATCAAAAACTTTTTCATCCGCTTCTCCAAACGTAGGGTCGAGTTGTTATGCGCCGGGGTGCCCCCGGCTTAGCGATACAGCGCCAAAAGCTCGTTCACTTTGCTGCGGCCGAGAATATTGCGGCTGATCGTGCGGCGCGCTTTCACCACATACAGCGCAGCATGCTGGTACCAGTCGCGCGTCAGCTCGGTATCGTGATTGGAGATCAATACCGGTACCTGGCTCTCTACCGAGAGCTGGTGCGCCAGATGCGCCAAACTCTGCTGATCGGCGATGCTGAAGCTGTTGGTGTGGTAAGCGGTGAAATTCGCCGTCGCCGACAGCGGCGCGTAAGGCGGATCGCAATACACCACGGCACCGGCCACGGCCTTCGCCATGGTATCGCGGTAATGCTCGCAGACAAAAGTGGCATTGCGCGATTTTTCGGCAAACCAGTAGAGCTCTTCTTCCGGGAAGTACGGTTTCTTGTACCGGCCGAACGGCACGTTAAACTCGCCGCGCAGGTTATAGCGGCACAGGCCGTTATAGCAGTGACGGTTCAGGTACAGGAACAGCAGCGCCCGGCGGTAAGGCTCGGTGCTAGTATTGAACTCTTCTCGCAGCAGGTAAAACTGATCCGAGTTATTGAATTCATCGGCGAAAAGCGTGCGGGCATCGCGCACGAAGTCATCCGTGCGCAGCTTAACGATGTTATACAGGTTGATAAGATCGCTATTGATGTCGGCGAGAATGTAGGCGTCGTAATCCGTATTCAGAAAGACGGATCCCGCACCCACGAAGGGCTCGATTAAGCAGTCTCCCGCCGGCAGATGGCGACGAATCTCATCTACCAGCGGGTATTTTCCACCAGCCCATTTTAAAAAAGCGCGGTTTTTCTTCATGCCGTCAATTAGCTACTTATACAATTCAGAGCGGCGGATTGTACTCTGTTTCAGACAGCACATCAGCGCACAAATTTAAATGATTTATTTTTTAAGATCTTGCTGCACTTGGTGTACAGGTCGGACCCACGGTTTTTTCGCCTGCACATCCGCCGGCAACGAAGCAATGGCGCGCTTCGCTTCTGCGGAAGAAGCATAGTTGCCGCTCACCAGTACGTACCACGGCTTGCCGTCACGCTTGGTGGCGTACACCAGGTAATTCTGCAGCTTCTGCTGTTTGGCGTAGGCGTTCAGCGTATCGGAACGCGAAGCGCTGCTCAGCTGCAAGGTATAGTGGCTGCCCGGCGCAGACTGCACAGAGCTGCCGCTGCTGGCGACCGCTCCCGCTTTCGCGGTGGAAGACGGCTTGGCCGGCGGCGTATACACCGTGGTCGGTGATTTATGCTGCGTTGCGGTCGGTTTGGCGGCGGCAGTTTTCGCCGGCGTTTTATGCTGTTGCGGCGCGCTTCCCTGCACAGGACGCGTCGCTTCGCGCGCTGCGGCACCGCTCATCACCGTCGCCGGTGCGGTCGGCAACGTCGACGCTGCGCCGGTCATGCCTTGGGTCGCCGCATCCACCTGCCCCTGCTGCTGCGACAACGCATCCGCCATGTTGCCCGGCAAATCGACGCGCTGCTGCGCACCGCCCTGCTGAGGCTGCGTTTGCGCTTCGGTCGGCGTGCCGGAGATCGGCGGAACGCTGACGTTCTGCGGTTGCTGCGGCTGAGTCGCGCTCACGCCGTTGTTATCGTGGGTATCCGTGGTACCGCCCGGCACGCCGTTGTTGGCGGTAGTCAGCGACGAAGAACCGGACAGGTTGATATCGCGGGCTCCGCCGTTTTGCGCGCCGTTCTCCTGAGCCGCTTCATGTTTGGTCGGCGCCTTCAGGGCGGAACCGATGCCGATAATCAGCAGCAGCAGCACCAAAATGCCGATGCCAATCATCAAATGTTGGCGTGAAACGGCGAAGCGCGGCGCGGCGGCCGGCTTGCGCGAGCGCGTAGGGCGACGATCGCTGCTATCAGGTCTGAGATCGTCTTCCGGTTTAAACTCGTCCATCTGAAACCCTCCAACTAGAGGCAAAAGCCCACCACCGTAGACCTACCGTGGCACGGGCAGATTAACCCGATGATGGCAAAGCGACACCCGTCGTGCTCTGCTCACTGTATTAATATAGATGCAAATGGCGGCTAAGCCACTGTTACTTAGTCCGATTTAATTACGCGTCTGCTCAGGCAGGCAGGCGGCGATCGACGCCAACACCAGCTCATGCCCTACGCCTCCGCGCACTTCCGCCGCACCGATCGCGGTCGGCAGCACCAGGCGCAGTTCACCCGCCAGCACTTTCTTGTCGCGCAGCATGTGCGGCAGATAGGATGCCGGCGTCATTTCCTGCGGCCCGCAGACCGGCAAGCCGGCGCGCAGCAGCAGCGTTTTGATGCGTTCGATATCTTCAACGGAGAACTGGCCGAGACGGTGCGCGGTTTCCGCCGCCATCACCATGCCCGCAGCCACCGCTTCGCCGTGCAGCCATACGCCGTAGCCCATTTCGGCTTCGATGGCGTGGCCGTAAGTATGGCCCAGATTCAGCAAGGCGCGCAGGCCGCTTTCGCGTTCGTCGGCGGCCACCACCTCGGCCTTGAGCTCACAGCAGCGGCGGATACAGTAGGCTAACGCCTGCATATCCAGCGCCATCAGCGCATCGATGTTGTTTTCCAACCAGACGAAGAACTCGCGATCGAGGATGATCCCGTATTTGATGACTTCTGCCAGGCCGGAAGAGAGTTCACGCGCCGGCAAGGTTTTCAGGCAATCCAGATCAACCACCACCGCAGCGGGTTGATAGAAAGCGCCGATCATGTTTTTGCCGAGCGGGTGGTTGACGGCGGTCTTGCCGCCCACGGAAGAGTCCACCTGCGACAACAGCGTGGTGGGAACCTGAATAAAGCGCACGCCGCGTTGGTAGCACGCGGCGGCAAAGCCGGTCAGATCGCCGACAACGCCGCCGCCGAGGGCGATCAGCGTGGTATCGCGCCCGTGCGGTTTTTCCAGCAGCGCCGAAAACACCTGCTCCAACACCGCCAGAGATTTGTACTGCTCACCATCGGGAAGGATCACCTGATCCACCACGACGCCGCCCTGCTCCAACACCTGCCGGACACGCTCCAGATAAAGCGGCGCCAGGGTCTGGTTGGTGACCAACATCGCTTGCTCACCCGCCTTCAACGGCATAAAAGAAGCCGGATCGTTAAACAATCCGGCGGCGATGGTAATCGGGTAGCTGCGCTCCCCAAGCGTTACAGTAATTCTCTCCATGTCGCGCTCAGTTCTCTGTATGGTGCGGCGGTGGTTGATCCCCGCTGCGGCGGGGAACACAAATCAGTTTTCCGCATTGGCCGACGGCGAACGCGGAAAGCGGCAATCAGTTGCTTTCCAGCATGTTGATGATCTGGTTGGCAACCACTTTAGCGCTCTGATCGTCGGTGCGGATGGTGACATCGGCAATCTCTTCATACAACGGATTGCGCTCTTTCGCCAAGGCTTCCAGCACTTCACGCGGCGGAGAATCGACCTGCAGCAGCGGGCGTTTTTTATCACGCTGGGTACGAGCAAGCTGCTTCTCGATCGTGGTTTCCAGATAGACCACCACACCGCGCGCGGACAGACGGTTGCGCGTTTCGCGCGACTTCACCGAACCGCCGCCGGTCGCCAACACAATCCCTTGTTTTTCCGTCAGTTCATTAATGACTTTTTCTTCACGATCGCGGAAACCTTCTTCCCCTTCCACGTCGAATACCCAGCCCACGTCAGCTCCGGTACGTCGCTCAATTTCTTGATCGGAGTCGAAGAACTCCATATTGAGTTGCTGAGCTAACTGACGGCCAATAGTGCTTTTGCCGGCACCCATAGGCCCAACCAGAAAGATATTGCGTTTCTCTGCCATGTTTTTCGGTATTACTAAGACAATTCGTTAATGTTAACCCGCCCCGCCAATCAAATCAGCGGCGGGACCTAAACTGAAACCTCATGAGCGATAGTGCGAGATCAGACGAAAAATTATCTCAACACTCTTGGTAGTTTGGCAACCGAATAAATCGCAATCCACGCCGCGGGAGGGAAACCATATGTTTTTAACGGCGTCTTGACGCTAACAAAAAACCTCGGTGCTCAATTCGGTAACCCTTGTAAGCTAAATCGGCCGCAGCGTCAAACGCAGATCCCCCCAAGGAGATAAAAAAGTGTATCTGCTCATCAACTTTAGGAGATTTGCCGCCCGGCCGACAGGCCGCCGCTTATCCCTTAATCAGGGTCGGCGTAATGAAGATCACCAGCTCGCGTTTTTTCTGTTGTGCGCCGCTTTGTCGGAACAAGCCTCCCAATAACGGCACATCCCCCAACCCCGGCACCTTGTCCGCCGTCTTGCCGCTATGCCGTTGAAAAATACCGCCGAGCACCAGGGTTTCACCGTTTTTCACCGTGATCTGCGTCTTAATCTCCTGTTTATCGATGGTCAGTGCCTCACCCGCCCCGCGGCTGATGGCGCGCCCCGGCATATTTTGGCTGATGTGCAGCGTCAGCGTGATGCGCCCGTCCGGCAACACTTTCGGTGTCACCTCCATGCCCAGCACCGCCTCTTTGAACTCGATGGCAGTCGCACCGCTGGCGCCGCTTGACACTTCGTAAGGGATCTCGGTTCCCTGCTTGATACTGGCGGTTTGCAGGTGCGCCGTCAGCAGGCGTGGACTGGCGATGATCTCCACCTGATTCTCCTGCTCCAGCGCCGTCAGCTCCAGGCTCAGCAAACGCCCGCTGATGCGCGCCAGATGGAAACCGGCGTTCACCGCGCTGCGCTCCAGCGGCAGGTTGACACCGACATTGCCCGGCCGCAACGGCCGCGCCGGCCTGTCGTCGGGCGCCAACCCCCAACGCACGCCAAGCTCACGCAGGCTTTCGCGGTTGATGGTCACGATATGCGCCGCCAGTTGCACCTGCGCCAGCGGCGCGTCCATTTCCGTTACCCGCTTTTTCAACTGCGTCAGGATTGGCGCGGTGTCGCGCAGCAGCAGCGTATTGGTGCGTTTATCCGCCAACACGCTGCCACGCTCGCTCAGCAACGCGCCACGTTGGGCGTTGAGGCTTTCGGCAATTTCCGCCGCATCGCCGTTCTGTAACGTCAAGGTCAGGCTGTGCAGCGGTTGCCGCTGCGCCAACGCCTCTCGCTGCTGCCTTTTTTCCTGTGCGTCCGGCTCCGGCGAGATCAGTATCACGTTGCCTTCCCGCGTCATCGCCAGTTTGCCCATGCGCAGGGTCAACGCCAGCGCCTGCGGCCAGGGCACATTCTCCAGCCGCAGCGTCAGGTTGCCGCTCACGCCGGGCGCGGCGATCAGGTTCATCTGCCGATAATCCGCCAACGCCTGCAGGATGACCGTGACCGGCGCATCCTGAAATTCCAGGGAAACCCGCTGCTTATCCTGCGCCTGCGCGCTGCCGAGCGCCAGACACCACAGCGCCAAGCCCAATCCAACACATCCTTTCATGGTTTGCCATCCTTGTTGTCCATCATGAGCGAGACGTCGCCCTGGCTCGCCGGGCAATCTGGTTCGGCCATCAGCGCCTTTAACGTCAGGCTACGCGCCTGCACCTGCGTCACCTGCCAGCGCTCGGCCAGCACCCGTTGCTGCGGCCGCAGGCGCAACCATTGCCCCGCCGGCGTCACCACCCAGCCATAGCGCAGCGTCGGTTGCCCGATGACGCCTTTCAGTCGCCAGCCCGCCGGCGACGCCTCCGTTTGGGCACAAGCAGGCATCGGCAGCGGCGCAAACGGGTCGCGCGGCTCAGCGCACAATGCCCATGGCCATAGCAACCACCACCAACGGCAGGGTCTTTTACTCATTGGGCTGATCCTCGGTGGCATCCTGCAAAACCAACCGCGCCGTCATGCCAAGGGACGGCGTCTCCACGCTCAGCTGCTCAAGGCGTACATCGGTGGGCAGCGTCTCCAGCAGCGCCAGCAAACCGGCGTAGTCAATGCGCAAGCTCAGCGTTTGCCGCGGCGGTTTTTCCTGCCGCTGCCAGCGCAACAACGCGCCTCCCGCCCGTTGCAGCACGCTCGCCAGATCGCCGGTGGTGGACGGAGGTAGCGGCGCCGCCGGGATAGCGGTTTCCGGCACCTCGTCCAGTTGGCGTTGCACCATGGCGATCTGTTGCAACAGACGCTGTTGCCGCTCCGCCGCGCTTTCCCGCTGACGCCATTCGTCTTGCAGCATCCAGCCGCCGCCCAACAGCGCCAACGTGCCGATACCCAACCCTTGCGACAGCAGTAATAGCCAGCCCGGCAAGCTCAGCCAGAGGCGCAGCCCGGAGGACAAACGGTTATCCATCACGCCCCCACTGCGCCGCCAGATGAAAGGTGTACAGGCCGTCGTCGCGTTGCGCCACCTCAGCCAAACGCAACCGCGGCAACGCAGGCATCCCCGCCAGCCGCCGTTCGAACTGCGTGATGGCCGCAGGAGAGCGGCTCAATCCACGCAGCCGCAGGCCGTTCACCGCATCACTCTCCATCGCCGTGAGCCACAGCGGTGGAGGAATGCTGGAGGACAATTGCTGCAGCAGCTGAAAATAACGCCGGTTATGTTGGGCATTGCTCGCCTGCCGTTCGGCGCGGGCGCGCTGCAGCGCCCGCTGCGCCCGCTCTTGCTGTTGCTGACGGGCGAGCAACGTCAGTGCCGCCAGCTCTTCACCCAGCATCGCCAGCCGCGCCTGCCGCTGCGCCTGTTGGTGACGCAACTGGCCGGCGACCAGGAACAGCGTCAGCAGCAGTGCCGTTAGCTGCAACAGCAGCACGCCCAACCAGAAATAGCCGCGTCGCCGCTCGCGGCGTTGTCGCCAGGGCAGAAAGTTGACCTGATACATCAGCGATCCTCCTCGCGCAGCGCCAGGCCACCGGCCAACGCGAACGCCGAAGGATGCGCAGGCAACGGCGGACGCAGCTGCGTGAAGGCGCTGAGCGGCGACCAGGCAAGGCAACCGGCGGGCAAGGCACCTGCCAGCACGCTGCCGGCATAGATCGGCCGATCGTCGCCCGCCGGCATCTGGGCTTGAAGCACCCGCAGCGCCTGCGCGTCATCGTCGCCCGGCGCCAGACCAAAGGCGAACGCGCCGTCGGCCGGCGCCACCCACAGCCATTCTCGTTCGAGACGGTGCATCAGCCCCGCAGCGGGCGGCACGCCTGCCGCCGTCGCCATCATCCGCAGCGCGCAGGGGGTGATATCGACCGCTTGCGGATGCAGGCCAGCCTGACGCAGACAATGCAGCCACTGCTGCAGCTCCTGCCGCCGCGCGGCGGTCAGCAACAGCGCCGCCTCATCCGCCGGCGCGGTGCGATAGTCGAGCGCCAGCGTCTGGCCATCGAGCGGAAACTGCTTCACACCGTGGCCGCCGATATAGTCGCTGCGTTCCGGCTCGCGCAGCCGCGCGTCCGGCTGCGCCATGCGTTGCTGCAACACGCGCTGCGCCGGCAGGGCAATGCGTAAGGAAATATGTCGCGGCAGTTGGACGCGCCATTGCCGCAGCGCCCGGATAAGAAATTCGGAAGGTTCCAGACAGCCATCGCGTAAAACCGCCTGCGGCAGCGCCTGCTGCCACCAGTGGCGCAACTGCCAGCCGTTGCGGCGCCGTTGGGCCGCCACCGCCCGCACGCAGTCGATTTGTATATCCAGCCCCACCTGCCATGCTTGAGGGAACATGTTTCGCAAGCCTCCATAACATCAGATGATAAAAGAACATATCCATGTCGCAGGCTTGCCTTTATACTACCGCGCGGTTGTTTATAAACTGCCCAAATGACTTAGAAATGGGAAATCTCAGGTGAAGTTCGTAAAGTATTTACTAATCCTTGCAGTATGTTGCATCGTGCTGGGAGCAGCCTCGATTTTCGGCTTGTACAAATATGTCGAGCCGCAGCTGCCCGACGTCGCAACGCTGAAAGATGTGCGGCTGCAGATACCGATGCAGGTCTACAGCGCCGATGGCGAACTGATCGCCCAATACGGCGAGAAACGCCGCATTCCGCTGAAACTGGATCAAATTCCGCCGGTGATGGTGCACGCATTCATCGCCACCGAAGACAGCCGCTTCTATGATCACCATGGCGTCGATCCGGTCGGCATCTTCCGCGCCGCCTCCATCGCGTTGGTCTCCGGCCACGCTTCGCAGGGGGCCAGTACCATTACCCAACAGCTGGCGCGTAACTTCTTCTTAAGCCCGGAACGCACCCTGATGCGTAAAATCAAGGAAGCCTTCCTGGCGGTGCGCATCGAGCAGATGCTCACCAAGGATGAAATCCTTGAGCTGTATCTGAACAAGATCTATCTGGGTTACCGCGCCTACGGCGTGGGCGCCGCCGCGCAGGTCTATTTCGGCAAAGACGTCAGCCAGCTGACCCTGAGCGAAATGGCGACCATCGCCGGCCTGCCGAAAGCGCCATCCACCTTCAACCCGCTCTATTCGCACGATCGCGCCGTTGCCCGTCGCAACGTGGTGCTGTCGCGCATGCTGGACGAACACTACATCACGCAGGCGCAGTACGATCAGGCGCGCTCCGAAGACCTGGTCGCCAACTACCATGCGCCGGAAATCAGCTTCTCCGCCCCGTATCTCTCCGAGATGGTGCGTCAGGAGATGATCAAGCGTTACGGTGAAAACGCCTATACCGATGGTTACAAGGTTTACACCACCGTCACCAAACGGCTGCAGCTGGCGGCGCAGGAGTCGGTACGCAACAACGTGCTGGCCTATGACATGCGCCACGGTTACCGCGGCCCATCCAACGTGCTGTGGAAAGTTGGCGAAGCGGCCTGGGATCGCAAACAGATTGTCGATTCGCTGAAAAACCTGCCGAACTACGGCCCGCTGGCGCCGGCGGTGATCACCGCCGCCAACCCGCAGGAAGCGACGGCGATGCTGGCCGACGGCAGCAGTATTGCCCTGCCGATGGCGACCATGCGCTGGGCACGCCCATACCGTTCGGACACTCAGCAAGGCCCAACGCCGAAACGCGTCACCGACGTAGTGCAGGCCGGCCAGCAAGTGTGGGTGCGTAAAGTGAACGAAGCCTGGTGGCTGTCGCAGGTGCCGGACGTCAACTCGGCGCTGGTCTCTATCAACCCGAACGACGGCGCGGTGAAAGCGCTGGTTGGCGGCTTCGACTTTAATCAGAGCAAGTTCAACCGCGTCACGCAGGCCCTGCGTCAGGTGGGCTCGAACATCAAACCGTTCCTGTACACCGCCGCGATGGATAAAGGCCTGACGCTGGCCACCATTCTGAATGACTTGCCGATTACCCGTTGGGATGCCGGCGCCGGCACCGACTGGCGGCCGAAGAACTCGCCGCCGACCTACGACGGCCCGATTCGCCTGCGACAGGGGTTGGGGCAATCGAAGAACGTGGTGATGGTGCGCGCGATGCGCGCGATGGGCGTCGACTACGCGGCGGAATATCTGCAGCGCTTCGGCTTCCCGGCGCAGAACATCGTGCATACCGAATCGCTGGCGCTGGGGTCCGCCTCCTTCACCCCGATGCAGCTGGTGCGCGGCTACGCGGTGCTGGCGAACGGCGGTTACCTGGTCGATCCGTACTTCATCACCAAAATTGAAGACGATAACGGCAATACGGTGTTCGAAGCCAAACCGAAAGTGGTGTGCGGCAGCTGTAACCTGCCGGTGATCTACGGCGATACCCACCGTTCGGCGGTGCTGTCCGACGACAACATCGAAAACGTCGCCACCTCGCAGGAAGGCAACAACAGCACGGTGCCGATGCCTCAGCTGGAGCAAGTCACCCCGGCTCAGGTACAGCAGGACGGCGACCAACAGTATGCGCCGCACGTCATCAGCACACAGCTGGCCTTCCTGATCCACGACGCGCTGAACAGCAACATCTTCGGCGAACCGGGTTGGATGGGTACCGCCTGGCGAGCCGGCCGCGATCTGAAACGTCATGATATCGGCGGCAAAACCGGTACCACCAACAGTTCCAAGGACGCCTGGTTCTCCGGCTATGGCCCGGATACCGTGACCTCGGTGTGGATCGGTTTCGACGATCACCGCCGCGACCTGGGCCGTTCGACGGTATCCGGCGCTATCCCGGATCAGATTTCCGGCGGTGAAGGCGGTGCCAAGAGCGCCCAGCCGGCGTGGGACGACTTTATGAAAACCGCGCTGGAAGGCATCCCTGAGCAGAAAGTCACGCCGCCGCCGGGCATCATCAGCGTCACCATCGACAAGAGCAGCGGCAAGCTCTCAGGCGGTGGCGGCGGCAGCCGTTCCGAGTACTTCATCGAAGGAACGCAGCCGACGGACTACCCATCGCGCGATACCGGCACCACGTTGACCGATCCGGGCGGCGAAAGCCACGAGCTGTTCTGATCGAAAAGGGCCAGAGAAATCTGGCCCTTTTTTATTCGGTGTGAAACGTATCAGCGCGACGCGCGCAAAAATGCCTCGGAAAGGAACAGCGCGCTGACGTTGCGCGCCTCGCGGAAATCCGGTTCCGCCAGCAGCGCCATCATGTTGGCGATCGGCCAGCGCACCTGCGGCAAGGGCTCCGGCTCATCCCCTTCCAGGCTCTGCGGATAGAGATCGTGCGCCAGCACGATATTCATTTTGCTGGAAAAGTAGGACGGCGCCATCGTCAGCTTACTGAGAAAATCAAAGCGTTTCGCGCCGTACCCCACCTCTTCCATCAGCTCGCGGTTGGCCGCCTCCAGCACCCCTTCACCGGGATCGATCAGCCCTTTCGGGAACCCCAGCTCATAGGATTCGGTGCCGACCGCATATTCGCGGATCAGCAGCAGGTCATCGCCAATCACCGGCACGATCATCACCGCTTCGCGATCCGAAGGCCGCATGCGCTCATACACCCGCCGAACACCGTTGCTGAATTCCAAATCGACCGACTCGACGTTAAACAAACGCGAACGCGCGACCGTTTCCACTTTCAGAATTTTAGGTTTTTGCAGGTGTTTATCCATGATTGCCTCAAAGAGGTTACCCAGGCGCGGACGGGGCAACCGAAAAAATGATTGGCGTAACGCACGGCTCGTTGGCGCTCAAACGCTGACCAAATTCGATCCTGATCACATTGTGCGTTAAGGGCAAGCTCCGCCGCAACGCGCATGAACAGTAATTTACTTTCTTTTAACAAGCGTAGCCAGCGGCCGGCGATTTTCCGTACTGATTCAGCAAACAGCGCGCAAGAAAATAGGATAATACCGATATCGACGACAGAGGCCGGTTGCTAGTATCACGCAGGCAAGAATCAGTGATAAAATGGCCTTGCGTCATGAAGGAATGAGATCCAGAGCGAGAATCTGTTTGTTCCCTCATTAGTTCTGGGTGCCTCCTGGCGGTTTACTCCGTATAATATTCAGCTTTTCATCAGGTTGGCGAAATTCACGGGTGTGAGATGGGGATTGCATGAGCACAATAGTGTTGATATTGGCCTTAGTGCTTGTCTGCCTGATTGCCGCCGGCCTGTACCTGTGGTTCAAGGCCCGCAACCCGTCGACGCTGGCGCACGCATTGCCGTTTATCAAGCCTGCCCACCGCAAGCTGACCGACGAAGAGCGCGCCGCGGTCGAGTTCTATCTCAGTCAGCAAAACAAACTGAGCAACAAACTGTTGCCCGGCGGCGGCGCTACGCTGCCCGCGGCCAAGCTGGCGCTCACCCCGCAAAGCGATAACGTATATCCGGTCACGCACGCCATCACCCGCTACGGGCTGGCCAGCGACGATCCCAATAAATGGCGCTATTACCTCGACGCGGAAGAGGTGCATCTGCCGCCGTTTTGGGAACCCTATATCACCGCCGACAACCATGTGGAAGTGATCAGAACCCAGACGCTGCCGCTGGTGATTTCGCTCAACGGGCACTCGCTGAAAGATCACATTCACGACCGGCCGCAGCCGCCGGTGGTGGCCGCCACGCCGACCAAAAACGCGTCCATCCGCAAGGAAGAGAGCGAGCATGTCGAGCTGGTCAATATTCGCAAGGAAACGCCGGAAGAGCATGCGCTGAACCGGCCGAACGGCATCCGCGAAGCCGTCATCATCTCCGCCGCACTGCTGCTGCTGTTCTTCAGCCTGATAAGCCCGGTGCTGGTTATCCCCTGGATGATTTTTGTGGCGGTGCTGATGATCGCCTGGGGATGCTGGAACCTGTTCCGCCGTCCGGCATCGCGTGAGCTGAAAGAGATCCACTGCCTGCGCGGCACGCCGAAGCGCTGGGGCCTGTTCGGCGAGTCCGATCAGGGGCAGATCAGCAACATTTCGCTCGGCATCATCGATCTTATCTACCCGCCGCATTGGCAGCCGTACCTGACTCAGGATCTGGGCAAGACCACCGATGTGGACGTCTACCTCAATCGGCAGGTAGTGCGCCAGGGGCGCTTCCTCTCGCTGCATGACGAAGTGAAGAATTTCCCGCTGCAGCAGTGGGGCCGCAACGCGGTGCTGGTCGCCAGCTCGGCGCTGGTACTGCTGTTGCTGTTGATCTATATCCCGCTCAACCTGCCGCTGACCCTCAGCATGGCCTGGCTGCAGGGTGCGCAAAAAGTGGAAGTGACCAGCGTGCAGGCCCTGGAAGCCACGCCGCTGCGCATCGGCGACACGCTGAAAGTGCGCGGCAGCGGCATGTGCTATGTGCCGCCGCCGGCCAACGGTGGCGGCACCGTCAATTTTGCGCCGTTCGACTGCTCCGGCATCTATTGGAACAACGCCGCCCCGCTGCCGCAGCCGGAATCGGAAGTCATAGACAAAGCGACGGCCCTGCTGGCCACGGTCAACAGCCAGCTGCATCCGAGCGGCGCCGATCAGAAGGTCAACCCGCAGCTGGCCAGCGCCATCGAGAAATCCGGCATGATCCTGTTGGATGACTTCTCTGATATCGTTTTGAAAACGCAGGATTTATGTCAGGCAGAAAACGACTGCGTGCGGTTAAAAAACGCCTTGGTCAACCTGGGCAACGCCAAAAACTGGAGCGGCCTGATGAAACGCGCCAGGTCCGGCGCGCTGCAAGGCGTCAACGTCCTGCTGCGCCCGGTGAGCGCCGAGTCGCTGGAAAGCCTGACCAAAGTGGCCACGTCATCGTTCATCTTCAATGAAACGCGCCTGGCCGCCGCGGCGCTCAACAGCCCGCCACCGGGCGGTTTCCTGATCCGCAGCGACGAAGGCCGCCAACTGGTCAGCCACCCGCAATCCTCGGTGCCGCAAAGCGAATACAACGCCCTCGACCAGTGGAATGAGCTGCAGCGCCTTTCCACTCTGCTGTTGCATACCCCGTTCCAGGCCCAGGGGGTGATCACCAGCCTCAGCGTCGATGCCAACGGCACCCGCCACGTGGCGCTGCACAGCGAACCGGACATGATCACCCTGTGGCGCTACCTCGGCACCAGCCTGCTGTTGCTGGCGGTGGTCGTCAGCCTGGGCTATAACGCCTGGCGGCTGGTGCAGCGTCGGCGCATCAATCAACACCGCGTCGCCGATATCCAGCGTTACTACGACAGCTGCTTCAACCCGCAGCTCAATCCGATGTCGATGCGGCCGATGCCCTGAACCTGACGCCGGGGCCTCCGCCCTGTCATCTGCTTATGCTACGCTAACGCTATTATTCTCATCTGCGGACCGCCCGTCGGTTCGCCCGTGGAGTTTTTATGGTTCCCGAGTTTGATTGGCCGCAGATCGATACCGTGCTGCTGGATATGGACGGCACCTTGCTGGATCTGGAATTCGACAGTCACTTTTGGCTCAGCCTGGTGCCGCAAGCGCTGAGCGAAAGGCGCGCCATTCCGTTTGACGAAGCCCGCAATATTATTGAGCGGGAATATCAGGCGGTGCAGCACACCATGAATTGGTATTGCTTCGATTACTGGAGCGAGCGGTTGGATCTGGATATCTACCGCATGACCAGCGAAGTGGGCAGCCGCGCCCGGCTGCGCGAGGACACCGAGCCATTTTTACGGGCGCTGCGCGGTGCCGGCCTGCAAACCATTTTGCTGACCAACGCCCATCCGCACAGCCTGGCGGTGAAAATCGAGCATACCGGTCTGGATCGGCACCTTGATTTATTGTTTTCCACCCACACATTTGGTTATCCGAAAGAAGATCAGCGTCTGTGGCAGGCGGTGCAACAGCACACCGGGTTCAACCCGCAGCGCACGCTGTTCGTCGACGACGGCGAGCCGATCCTCGACGCGGCGCGCACTTTCGGCATTCGTTACTGCCTGGGCGTGCAAAACCCGGACTCCAGCACGGCGGAGAAAAGCTTCCAGCGCCATCCGTCGATGCGCGACTATCGCCTGCTGATACCGGCGCTGGCCAAGGGGGAAGCATGAAGGAAAAAGCGACGCGCGACGACGCGGTCCGGCTGGATAAGTGGCTGTGGGCCGCACGCTTCTACAAGACCCGCGCGCTGGCGCGCGAAATGATCGACGGCGGCAAGGTGCATTACAACGGCCAGCGTGGCAAGCCGAGCAAGATTGTCGAACTTAACGCCGAGCTCAAGCTGCGGCAGGGCAACGAAGAACGTACGGTGATCGTGCTGGCGCTGACCAGCCAACGCCGCGGCGCCAGCGAGGCGCAGCAAATGTATCAGGAAACCGAAGCCAGCATCGCCAACCGCGAAAAAATGGCGCTGGCGCGCAAGATGAACGCGTTGACCATGCCGCATCCGGACCGTCGTCCGGACAAAAAGGAGCGGCGCGACCTGATGAAATTTAAATTTGGTGAGCCGGAATAACCCCTCACCGCAATGAGAGAAGATTATGTCCAACCATGACCAATTGCACCGTTACCTGTTTGAAAACTACGCGGTGCGCGGCGAGCTGGTTACCGTCAGCGAAACCTATCAGCAGATCCTGAATAACCACGACTACCCGGCGCCGGTGCAAAAGCTGCTGGGTGAACTGCTGGTCGCCACCAGTCTGCTGACCGCCACCCTGAAGTTCGACGGCGACATCACCGTTCAGCTGCAAGGCGACGGCCCGCTGAAGCTGGCGGTGATCAACGGCAACAATCGCCAGGAGATGCGCGGCGTTGCGCGCACCCAGGCGCCTATCGCCGACGACAGCACCTTGCATCAGATGATCGGCAACGGCGTCATGGTCATCACCATTTCCCCGACGGAAGGCGAGCGCTATCAGGGCGTTGTCGGCCTGGAAGGTGAAACCCTGGCCGAATGCCTGGAAGCCTACTTCCGCCAGTCCGAACAGCTGCCAACCCGCCTGTTCATCCGCACCGGCGAAGCGGAAGGCAACGCCGCGGCGGCCGGCATGCTGCTGCAGGTGCTGCCGGCGCAGGACGGCAACCTCGATGATTTCGATCATCTGGTGCAACTGACCAACACGGTCAAAAGCGAAGAGCTGTTCGGCCTGCCGGCCAACGAAGTGTTGTACCGCCTGTACCATCAGGAAGAGGTCACCTTGTACGAACCGCAGGACGTGCAGTTCCGCTGCACCTGTTCTCGCCAGCGTTGCGCCGACGCGCTGCTGACCCTGCCGACCGACGAAGTGGCGGACATGCTGGAGCAGGACGGCAATATCGACATGCACTGCGACTACTGTGGCAGCCACTATGTCTTTGACCCGGTTGATGTTGCCGCGCTGTATGCGGGTAACACCGGCGAAAGCGACCAGTTGCACTAAGTTACACCCTTTCGGCGGGCGCGCCCGGCGCCCGCCAACGCCCGCCGTTTGCACGTTTGCTTTTTTCCGTGTGCTATCTCTCAGATCGTAACGAAATACCGCCTAAAACGTTAAATATTTGATACCCATCGCGGTTACGCACCGTTAGATCCCTACAATTGCCGCCAGAAATTCTGTGACCAAGGAGTAGTAACATGCGCGTTAAAGGTATAACCCCTCAGGATCTGGCCGCTTACGGCATTCACGACGTCAGCGAAATCGTTCACAACCCGAGCTATGAACTGCTGTTTAAGGAAGAAACAGACCCATCTCTGGAAGGTTTTGAGCGTGGGGTAGTCACCAAGCTGGGTGCCGTCTCCGTCGATACCGGCATCTTCACCGGCCGCTCGCCGAAAGACAAATACATCGTCCGCGACGACATCACCCGCGATACCGTGTGGTGGGCCGATCAGGGCAAAGGCAAGAACGACAACAAACCCCTCAGCCCGGAAGTGTGGGCCGATCTGAAACACCTGGTCACCGAACAACTGTCCGGCAAGCGCCTGTTCGTGGTGGATACCTTCTGCGGCGCCAACGCCGACTCGCGCCTGAAAGTGCGCTTCATCACCGAGGTGGCCTGGCAGGCGCACTTCGTGAAAAACATGTTTATCCGCCCGAGCGACGAAGAGCTGGCTGACTTCGAACCGGACTTCGTGGTGATGAACGGCGCCAAATGCACCAACCCGAACTGGCAGCAGCAAGGCCTGAACTCGGAGAACTTCGTCGCCTTCAACCTGACCGAGCGCATGCAGCTGATCGGCGGCACCTGGTACGGCGGCGAAATGAAGAAAGGCATGTTCTCGATGATGAACTACCTGCTGCCGCTGAAAGGCATCGCCTCGATGCACTGCTCGGCCAACGTGGGCGAGAAAGGCGACGTGGCGGTGTTCTTCGGCCTGTCCGGCACCGGCAAGACCACCCTCTCCACCGATCCTAAGCGTCAGTTGATCGGCGATGACGAGCACGGCTGGGACGACGACGGCGTGTTCAACTTCGAAGGCGGCTGCTACGCCAAGACCATCAAGCTGTCTGAAGAAGCCGAGCCGGACATCTACCACGCCATCAAACGCGATGCGCTGCTGGAAAACGTCACCGTGCTGGCCGACGGCAGCATCGACTTCAATGACGGTTCGAAAACCGAAAACACCCGCGTTTCTTACCCGATCTATCATATCCAGAACATCGTCAAGCCGGTGTCCAAGGCGGGTCACGCCACCAAGGTGATCTTCCTGACCGCCGACGCTTTCGGCGTGCTGCCGCCGGTATCGCGTCTGACCGCCAACCAGACTCAGTACCACTTCCTGTCCGGCTTCACCGCCAAACTGGCCGGCACCGAGCGCGGCGTAACCGAACCGACGCCAACCTTCTCCGCCTGCTTCGGCGCCGCGTTCCTGTCGCTGCACCCGACGCAGTACGCCGAAGTGCTGGTGAAACGCATGCAGGCCGCCGGCGCCCAGGCTTACCTGGTCAACACCGGCTGGAACGGCACCGGCAAACGCATCTCGATCAAAGATACGCGCGGCATCATCGACGCCATCCTGAGCGGTGAGATCGACAAGGCGGAAACCGTCACTCTGCCGATCTTCGATCTGGCGATGCCGACCGCGCTGCCGGGCGTGAATCCGGAGATCCTCGATCCGCGCAATACCTACGCCAGCCTCGAGCAGTGGCAGGAAAAAGCGCAGGATCTGGCCGAGCGCTTCATCACCAACTTCGACAAATACACCGATACGCCTGCAGGCGCCGCGCTGGTCAGCGCTGGCCCGAAGCTGTAATTCGGTAGCATTACCTCTTCAGCTAAGGCGCGGATCCCGCGCCTTTTTTTATTTTTATCGATTGCTTTTTAATCGGCAAGACGAGAAAATAAGTCAATGCAATCATTGATAGCAAAGGAGATTTAAATGGCGACTATCACCGTCAGAAATCTGGACGACGAAATCAAAGAGCTGCTGCGTATCTCAGCGGCGAAAAACGGCCACTCCATGGAAGAGGAAGCGCGCATGATCCTGAAACAGGCGCTGGTGAAAAAGCCGCCGCGCTATGGATTGGGTACCTGGATGCATCAGCACTTCGCCGAATTCGGCGGCGTTGAGCTGGAGATCCCACCGCGTGACGCCGTGCCGCCACGCATCGTCACCTTTGATGATGAAGATGACAACGCATGATCATTATCGACACCAACGTCATTTCAGAAACGCTGCGTCCCAGCCCGTACTACAACGTCATTAACTGGTTAAATGAAAAGGACAATGACGAGCTCTATCTCAGCGCCATTGTCCTCGCCGAACTGTTCAGCGGCGTGGCCTGCATGCCTGACGGCAAGCGCCAGCGGGATCTCAAGCTGAAATTGGCGGACGCCATTGAATTGAAGTTCGAGGGGCAGATATTACCGTTTGATGGGCTGTGCGCGATGCAATACGCGGAATTGACGGCAAGGAATCGGCTGCTGGGTAAAGCGATGAGCATGCCGGATACCCAAATCGCCGCCACCTGCCTGCATTACGGCGCCGCCCTGGCCACCCGCAATACTAAAGACTTCCTCCACTGCGGCATCGAGTTAATCGATCCGTGGCAGGCGCCGACCGGCCGTCGGTTGCATGAAGATGCGGCGGAATACTACGTGATGAGCAGAAAGTCCTGACGGGGCCGCAGCGGCGCGGCCCACACCAGAGGTCAGGCGTTTTCCCTGGCCGTTTGATGGCCGTTGGTCGACTCTTTTTTCTCCATCGGCAACGGAATATACGCGCGGATCAACAGCCCGCCGCGCTCGCTGGTGCCGATATCCAGTTCGCCGTCATGCGCGTCGATAATGCGCTGCACGATCGCCAGCCCCAGACCGGTGCCGCTGGTGCTGCGCGCGCTGTCACCGCGTACGAACGGCTGCAACAGGTGCTTCAACTCATCCGGCTTGATGCCCGGTCCGTCATCTTCCACCTGGAACCAACCGCGCTGCAGCTCACGGCCGCTGCTGACCTTGATCCAGCCGTTGCCGTAACGCGCCGCGTTCACCACCATATTCACCGCCGCCCGCTTAATCGACAGCGGATGCACATTCATCATCAGCTCGCCCGGCGACAGCGCGGTTTCAATCACCCGCTCATAGCCGCTCTCGGCCGCGACCACTTCGCCTAAAATGGCGTTCAGATCGCTGCTTTCGGTCGGCATTTCCTGCCCGGTGCGCAGATAATCGATGAACTGCTCGATGATGGCGTTGCACTCTTCGATGTCTTTATTGATCGACTCGGCCAGATAGCCGTCTTCGGCGCTCATCATCTCCGTCGCCAGCCGGATGCGCGTCAACGGCGTGCGCAGGTCGTGGCTGACCCCGGCCATCAGCAACGTGCGGTCATCCGCCAGCTGTTTGACGCCCGACGCCATCTGATTGAATGCGCGAGTCACCGACCGCACTTCGGAAGCGCCATACTCGCGCAGCGGCGGCGGAATAATGCCCTTGCCCACCTGCAGCGCCGCATGTTCCAGCTCCACCAGCGGGCGGTTTTGAATACGAATAAACAGCCAGGCGCCGCCGATCGCCAGCAGCATGATCGCCAGCGTATAGCGGAACAGCGGCGAGAAGTCGCCCTGGTGGATTTCCGTCAGCGGCACGCGCACCCAGATATCGGGCTGCAGCCAGGTTTTCAGCCACACCACCGGGGAGTTCTTGTTCACCTCCACCCGCACATCGGTCGGCCCGCCGAGCTGCTGCGCCATCTGCTGGCTGAGGAACTGGTAGTGCTGCGCCCAGCGCAGGCCGCTCTCCTCCGCCGCCGAGTTGGTGTAGAGAGAGATGCCCAGTTCGCGGTAGATCTCACGGCGGAACGCCGGCGGCACTTCCAGCAACGTGCCGTCTTCCAGCTGCAGCCGATCGGTCATCAGCATACGCACTTCGTAGGCCAATACCTTGTTGAACTGCTGCAGGCTGGGCAAGATGGCGAAGTTCAGCACCACCAGATAGGTCGTCACCAGGCTGACAAACAGCAAGGTGACGATCAACAACAGGGTTCGGGCAAACGAGCTACGCGGTGAAAAGCGCAATCGCCTCATGCCTTACTGCCGTCCGGGACGAAGACGTAGCCGAGACCCCACACGGTCTGGATATAACGCGGATGCGCCGGATCTTCTTCAACCATACGGCGCAGACGAGAGATCTGCACGTCGATGGAGCGTTCCATGGCGCTGTATTCGCGGCCACGCGCCAGGTTCATCAGCTTATCGCGCGACAGCGGTTCACGCGGGTGGCTGACCAGCGCCTTCAGTACCGCGAACTCGCCGCTGGTCAACGGCATCGGTTCGTCTTCGCGGAACATCTCGCGGGTGCCGAGGTTCAGTTTGAATTTGCCGAACGCGATCACCGCCTCTTCCTGCGAAGGCGCGCCCGGCAGTTCGTTCGCCTGACGGCGCAGCACCGCGCGGATACGAGCCAACAGCTCACGCGGGTTGAACGGTTTAGGAATGTAGTCGTCGGCGCCGATTTCCAGCCCCACGATGCGATCGACCTCTTCGCCTTTGGCGGTGACCATAATGATTGGCATCGGGTTGCTCTGGCTGCGCAGGCGGCGGCAGATGGACAGGCCGTCTTCACCCGGCAACATCAGATCGAGCACCATCAAATGGAAGGATTCACGAGTCAGCAAGCGATCCATTTGCTCAGCGTTGGCAACGCTGCGAACCTGGAAGCCCTGCTCGGTTAAATAACGTTCTAAAAGCGCGCGCAGGCGCATGTCATCATCGACAACCAGGATCTTATGATTCTCTTGCATGGTATTACTCCCAAAGGCTTTATTGCCTGACTCGAATATTGTTAGAAAACCTTGCCATTTGAGACAGCGTTTAATGGTATGTATTCTAGACGAAATTGTTACAAAGCTTATTCTTTTCCCCATTTATCAACAATTTTCAGTGAATGTCGACGGGGGTTCGTTAAAATTTCGCCCTTTATCGGCGCAATGTGGGGTGACGGCCCAATTTTGCACAATTTCGCCACCGGCGAACCGACCGGTGGCGTTCAGCTGTCGGGTCAGGAAGTCTGCAGGAAACGCGCCAGCTGCCGGCGCAACTGCCGGTTCTCTTGCTGTAGGGCGTCAACCCGGTCGAGCAGCGTTAGCGCCATGGCGATCCCCGGCCAATCCAGATCCAGCTCGGCCCGCAGCCTGCGCGCGCGCTGCAGGTGGCTCAGCGCCGGATAATCGAACTCCCAGCGCGGCTGCGCCGGCTCCAGCGGCACGATAACGCCCAGGCCGACGATCTCGACCAATTCATCCTCTGAAATCTCCACCCTCTGACACAATTCCACCACGGTGAAAGTGATCTCTTTTTTCATCATCTGCTTTACTCCCATTCCGCGCGCGGGTTGAACGCCGCCTGTTCAGCCAGTTCCCGCCACAGGGCGCTGGCCTTCTCGTTCGGCTTCGGCGGCATCACCACCTTGAGAATAACGTACAGGTCACCGGGCTCTTTCTTGCCCGCCAGCCCTTTGCCCTTGACCCGCAGCCGTTTGCCGCTCTGGCTGCCGGCCGGCACGGTCAGCGCGATTTTGCCGGTCAGCGTCGGCACCTCAATGCTGGCGCCGAGCGCCGCTTCCCACGGAGCGAGCGGCGCCACGATGCTCAGGTTGTGGCCGTCGATCTCGAACAGCGGATGCGGCGCAAGGCGGATGACCAGATACAGGTCGCCGTTCTGGCCGCCGCCCACGCCGGCAACGCCCTGCCCCTTGAGGCGAATGCGCTCGCCGTCGCCCACGCCGGCCGGAATTTTCACGTTCAGCGTCTTGCTGGCTTCGCTTACCTGCCGCCCCAGTTCGTCGTACACCGGCAGCGTGTAGGAAATCTCGCGGCTTTGGCCATGCAGCGTTTCCTCGAGGAACAGCGGCACCTCCATCTCCAGATCCTGGCCGCGGAAGCCATGCCCGCCGTGCGAGTGCGAAGCAGAGCGATGCCCGCCCGCCGCCCGCCCGCCGAACATGCTTTCGAAGAAATCGGAGAAGTCTTGCGCGTCGGCGCCGCCGCCGTGCCATGAAGCGCTCTGCTGATAGCCGCCGTGATCGCCGCGCGCCTGGCGGCCAAAGTTCGGATCGTTGCGGTGCAGCCGGATCTGATCGTACTCGGCGCGGCGCTCCTCGTCCTTCAGCACCTCATAGGCTTCGGCCACTTCCTTGAACTTGCTTTCGGCATCGTCTTCAGTGCTCACGTCAGGGTGATATTTACGCGCCAGCCGACGGTAGGCCGTTTTGATGGTTTTCAGATCGGCGTTGGGCTCAACGCCCATCGTGGCGTAGTAATCTTTAAATTCCATGCGGTAATACCTTCAATGTGTTGGGTTGTGCGCCAAAATTCCTTGTCTCTCTCGCCAGATATCCTCCTTTCGTCACATTCCTTTTCCGCTACGCTAAGCATACTCCCGATCGTTAAAAGCTGCGCAAACTGAATAAAAACCGTGCGACAAGGCACAGGCCCGCGCGCCATTTCTAAAGCCCCCCGCATTCACGTACACTGTGGCGGTGGCCCCATAAAGATAAATCACGATGAGAACTCAACTGATAACCCGTGAAGGGTATGACAAGCTCAAACAAGAGCTGGATTACCTCTGGCGCGAAGAACGCCCCGAGGTGACCAAGAAAGTGACCTGGGCCGCCAGCCTGGGCGACAGAAGCGAAAACGCCGACTACCAATACAACAAGAAGCGGCTGCGCGAGATCGATCGCCGCATCCGCTATCTGACCAAATGCCTGGAGCAGTTGAAGATCGTCGATTATTCACCGCAGCAGGAAGGCAAAGTGTTCTTCGGCGCCTGGGTAGAGGTGGAGAACGAAGACGGCGAAACCAAACGCTTTCGCATCGTCGGTTACGACGAGATTTTCGGCCGCAAGGATTACATCTCCATTGATGCGCCGATGGCGCGCGCCCTGCTGAAAAAAGAGGTCGGGGACGTCGCCACCGTCAATACCCCGCTGGGCGAGGCGCAGTGGTACGTTAACGAGATAAACTACCCGAAGTAAGCTTTCAGCTTTTTCCTAACCGCCGCCAACGCCGCCGTCTGCGCTGTTCTCCATGCCGCGGCCGCGCGGCGGCGGCCCGCTTCGCTGGCATTTTCCGCGATCAATCCGTATAACTGTCCCCTGTTTATTCACCGTTCTCAATACAGATACCAGACCTATGAATGACCCACTGAGCCGCATTATTGCAACAGAACTGCAGGCCCGGCCGGAGCAAGTCGACTCCGCCATCCGTCTGCTGGATGAAGGTAATACCGTGCCCTTTATTGCACGCTATCGTAAGGAAGTCACCGGGGGCCTGGACGACACCCAACTGCGCCAGCTGGAAACCCGCCTGGGTTATCTGCGTGAACTGGAAGATCGTCGTCAGACCATCCTGAAGTCGATCGATGAACAGGGCAAACTGACTGAACAATTGGCGGGGGCGATCAACGCCACGCTGAGCAAGACCGAACTCGAAGACCTCTACCTGCCGTACAAACCGAAGCGCCGCACCCGTGGCCAGATCGCCATCGAAGCCGGCCTGGAACCGCTGGCGGATACGCTGTGGCAGGATCCGCAACAGCAGCCGGAACAACTGGCTGAACGCTACGTCGACGCCGACAAGGGCGTGGCGGACGTGAAAGCCGCCCTCGACGGCGCGCGCTATATCCTGATGGAGCGCTTCGCCGAAGACGCCGCGCTGCTGGCCAAGGTGCGCGACTACCTGTGGAAAAACGCCCATCTGGTGTCCAAAGTGGTCGAAGGCAAGGAAGAAGAAGGCGCCAAGTTCCGCGACTATTTTGATCACCACGAACCGATTTCTCAGGTGCCTTCACACCGCGCGCTGGCGATGTTCCGCGGCCGCAACGAAGGCGTGCTGCAGCTGGCGCTGAACGCCGATCCGCAGTTTGAGGAAGCCCCGCGCGAAAGCCAGGCGGAGCTGATCATCATCAATCACCTCAACCTGCGCCTGAACAACGCCCCGGCCGACGCCTGGCGCAAGGCGGTGGTCAACTGGACCTGGCGCATCAAGGTGTTGCTGCACCTGGAAACCGAGCTGATGGGCACGGTGCGCGAGCGCGCGGAAGATGAAGCAATCAACGTTTTCGCCCGCAATATGCATGATCTGCTGATGGCCGCGCCGGCCGGCATGCGCGCCACCATGGGCCTCGATCCGGGCCTGCGCACCGGGGTGAAAGTCGCCGTGGTCGACGCGACCGGCAAGCTGGTCGCCACCGACACCGTCTACCCGCACACCGGGCAAGCGGCGAAAGCCGCCGCCATCGTCGCGGCGCTGTGCATCAAACACAACGTGGAGCTGGTGGCCATCGGCAACGGCACCGCTTCACGTGAAACCGAGCGCTTTTATCTCGACCTGCAAAAGCAGTTCGGCGAAGTCCGGGCGCAGAAAGTGATCGTCAGCGAAGCGGGCGCGTCGGTGTATTCCGCGTCTGAATTGGCGGCGCAGGAATTCCCGGATCTCGACGTATCGCTGCGCGGTGCGGTGTCCATCGCTCGCCGCCTGCAGGATCCGCTGGCGGAGCTGGTGAAGATCGACCCGAAATCCATCGGCGTCGGCCAGTATCAGCACGACGTCAGCCAGAGCCAGCTGGCGAAGAAACTGGACTCGGTGGTGGAAGACTGCGTAAACGCCGTCGGCGTCGATCTGAACACCGCGTCGGTGCCGTTGCTGACCCGCGTGGCCGGCCTGACGCGCATGATGGCGCAGAACATCGTCAATTGGCGCGACGAGAACGGCCGCTTCAGCAACCGTGAACAGCTGCTGAAGGTCAGCCGTCTGGGGCCGAAGGCCTTCGAACAGTGCGCCGGCTTCCTGCGTATCAACCACGGCGACAACCCGCTGGATGCTTCCACCGTTCACCCGGAAGCCTATCCGGTGGTGCAACGCATCCTGGCCGCCACCGAGCAGGCGCTGCAGGACCTGATGGGCAACGCCTCCGCGGTGCGCAGCCTGAAAGCGGTTGATTTCACCGACGACAAGTTCGGCGTGCCGACGGTCACCGACATTCTGAAAGAGCTGGAGAAGCCGGGCCGTGACCCGCGTCCGGAATTCAAAACCGCCACCTTCGCCGAAGGCGTGGAAACCCTCAACGATCTGCAGCCGGGCATGATCCTGGAAGGCTCGGTGACCAACGTCACCAACTTCGGCGCCTTCGTGGATATCGGCGTGCATCAGGACGGCCTGGTGCACATCTCCTCGCTGGCGGACAAATTCGTCGAAGATCCGCACACCGTGGTGAAAGCCGGCGACATCGTCAAAGTGAAGGTGATGGAAGTCGATCTGCAGCGTAAACGCATTGCGCTGAGCATGCGCCTGGATGAGCAACCGGGCGAGGGTTCACCGCGTCGCGGCGGCAACGCGCCTGCCCAGACGCGCGACAACGCCAACCGTTCGGCAGGCGGCAACAAGGCCAAACCGCGCAACGCGGCGCCGGCCGGCAACAGCGCCATGGGCGACGCGCTGGCGGCGGCATTCGGCAAGAAACGCTAAGTCGGAACCGACAGGGCGGAGCCTGCTCCGCCCTTTCCGAGAAAGAAAACTTGCGGCATTTTTTTGACCCGCCTCAATAAACCGTTATCTTTTTATTTCCCGTTGCTGCGTGACCGCCCTCCCATTGTTAAAGCGGCAAACATCCCTTCTGCAGCCGTTTATTAACAACGTCGTTAACACACATTTTTCATTCTGCGAATTGTGAGCGAAACACAAATGGTTACCGCTCGTATTACGGCGGAATAATGTTATTGAATTGCCTTTCATCAGAAATAAATAAGGGAAAAACGCCATCAATATTTGCAAACGAGAAAACTCGGCTACAAATACGCAACTGATTTAACTCACCATTCTCATTTGTCGCCGAGTAAAAGCAGTGGTAAAACGGGGCTTATCAAGACGACACAACCAAAAACTGTCGACGCCATAATAATTGGTTACAATACCCCTACTTTTTGTATTGAACGCGATAATGATAATTACTATTATTTGCGCTCACTTTATTGCATGACCTTATGGATGAATACCGCCGACGGCGTGGCATTTTCGCCGGCAACGTCCAATTATCATCAGCCCGATGTTCATCGGCACCCGGAAGGTTAATCACATGCAGCTTCAACCTAAACACACATATAAGATTGTCGGCTTTTCCGGTGAAATTGCGCCGGCCTACCGCCAGAAACTGTTATCGCTCGGCATGCTGCCCGGCTCTTCGTTCGACGTGGTGCGCGTCGCGCCGCTGGGCGATCCGATAGAAATAAAAACCCGCCGCGTCAGCCTGGTGCTGCGCAGGAAGGATCTGGCGCTGCTGCAGCTCGACGGCCAGTCCTGAACCGGCGCACCTCCATTTGCCGACGCGTCCTTGCGCCGGCGCGGCTCTCCTTGAAGACGACACGCAGAACTATGAAAAAACTCACCATCGGCTTAATCGGTAACCCGAACTCCGGCAAAACCACGCTGTTCAACCAGCTGACCGGCGCACGCCAACGGGTCGGTAACTGGGCGGGCGTGACGGTCGAACGCAAAGAAGGCCATTTCACTACCCCGCAGTCCGACGTGCGGCTGGTCGATTTGCCCGGCACCTACTCCCTGACCACCATTTCAGAGCAAACCTCGCTCGATGAGCAGATCGCCTGCCACTACATTTTGAGCGGCGACGCCGATCTGCTGATCAACGTGGTCGACGCCTCCAACCTGGAGCGCAATCTCTACCTGACGCTGCAGCTGCTGGAGCTGGGCATTCCCTGCATCGTGGCGCTGAACATGCTCGACATCGCCAAAAGCCAGCATATCGATATCGACGTCGCCGCGCTGTCGGCACGCCTCGGCTGCCCGGTAGTGCCGATGATCTCCACCCGCGCCGACGGTATCGGCGTGCTGAAACAGATGATCGACAATCATCGCCTCAACGAACAGCAGGCGCTGGTGAACTACCCGCCGTTGCTGCTGAAAGCGGTCGCCACGCTGAGCGATGCCATGCCGCAAACGCTGCCGGCGGTGCAACGCCGCTGGCTGGCATTGCAGATGCTGGAAGGCGACATCTACAGCCACCGGCTGGCCGGTCCCGCCGTCGCGCTGCTGCCTGCGGCCATTCAGGCGTTGCAACAGCAACAGCAAGAAGACCCGGCGCTGGTGATCGCTGACGCGCGCTACCAGTCTATCGCCACCCTGAGCGACGCGGTCAGCAACTCGCAGCAGGCGATGCCCAACCGCCTGACCGACATGCTGGATAAAGTGATCCTCAACCGCTGGCTGGGCGTACCGATCTTCCTGTTGGTGATGTACCTGATGTTCCTGCTGGCGATCAACATCGGCGGCGCGCTGCAGCCGATCTTCGATATCGGCTCGGCGGCGATCTTCATTCAGGGCATTCAGTGGCTCGGCTACACCCTGCACTTCCCCGACTGGCTGACCGTTTTCCTGGCGCAGGGCGTCGGCGGCGGCATCAACACCGTGCTGCCGCTGGTGCCGCAGATCGGCATGATGTACCTGTTCCTGTCGTTCCTGGAAGACTCCGGCTACATGGCGCGTGCGGCGTTCGTGATGGATCGCCTGATGCAGGCGCTCGGGCTGCCGGGCAAATCCTTTGTGCCGCTGATCGTCGGTTTCGGCTGCAACGTGCCGTCCATCATGGGCGCCCGTACGCTGGACGCCCAACGCGAGCGCCTGATCACCATCATGATGGCGCCGTTCATGTCCTGCGGCGCCCGGCTGGCGATCTTCGCGGTGTTTGCCGCCGCCTTCTTTGGCCAGGACGGCGCAGGGGTGGTGTTCTCGCTGTACATGCTCGGCATCGCGGTGGCGATCCTCACCGGCCTGGTACTCAAATACACCCTCATGCGCGGCGAAGCCTCGCCGTTCGTGATGGAGCTGCCGGTTTACCACGTGCCGCACCTGAAAAGCCTGCTGCTGCAAACCTGGCAGCGGTTGAAAGGGTTCGTGTTGCGCGCCGGTAAGGTGATCGTGGTGGCCAGCATATTCATCGGCGGCCTTAACAGCTTCTCGTTCAGCGGCAAAACGGTCGACAACATCAACGACTCCGCGCTGGCCACGGTTTCCAAGGTGCTGACGCCGTTGCTGCAGCCGATGGGCGTCCACCGCGATAACTGGCAGGCCACCGTCGGCCTGGTGACCGGCGCGATGGCGAAAGAAGTGGTGGTCGGCACGCTGAATACGCTGTATACCGCCGAGCACATCAACAAAGAGGCGTTCGACGCCGCCAACTTCAACCTGCTCGATGAGCTGGGCGGCGCGCTGCAGGAAACCTGGGACGGCCTGAAAAACACCTTCAGCCTGAGCGTGCTGTCCAACCCGATCGAAGCCAGCAAGGGCGACGGCGAGATGGGCGTCGGCTCGATGGGCGTGATGAGCAGCAAATTCGGCTCCGGCATCTCCGCCTACAGCTATCTGATCTTCGTGCTGCTGTATGTGCCCTGCGTCTCGGTGATGGGCGCCATCGCCCGCGAATCGAGCCGCGGCTGGATGACATTCTCCATCCTGTGGGGGCTGAACGTGGCCTACTCGCTGGCGACGCTGTTCTACCAAGCGGCGACCTTCAACCAACACCCGCAGTACAGCCTGACGGCGATCCTGGCGGTGCTGCTGGTGAATCTGCTGGTGCTGTTCGGCCTGCGCCGGGCGCGCAGCCGCGTCACGGTGCGCCTGGGCAACGCCACGCCGGCGGCCTGTTGTCAGGGCGCCAAAGGGAGCTGTCACTGATGGCCGGGCTGCTGCAGGTGCGCGATGCGCTGGCGCTGCGCGGCAGCGCCCAGGCGCAGCAGCTCAGCCAATCGCTGGCGACGCCGCTGCCGCTGGTGCAGGCGATGCTGGATCGTTTGACGGCGATGGGGAAAGTGGAGCGCATCGAACAGGATGACGGCGCCTGTTTGAGCGGCGGCTGCAAAAGCTGCCCGCAGGGCCAGGGGTGCAGCACGGTGTTCTATCGACTGAAAGCCTGAAGATAAGGGGCGCCAATGACGGGCGCCCCATTACCGTTCAAGGCTTATTGTTTGTCTTTGTAAACTTCGGCGATGGCGCTGAATTTACCGTGTTCGCGGCCTGCCAGGATCACGTAGTATTGACCGCCCTTTTCGTCAGCCAGTTTGGACAGCTCTTCCTTGGCGTCCATCGGTGACGTGGTTTCCGCCGTCGTGGTGACGGTGCCGATCTTCTCGTATTTACCCGGGTTCTTATCCAGATCTTCCTTGGTCAGCAGGGTTGCCGCCATGGAGCCGAAAGACACCGAACCCAGCACTGCCGCTGCAATAATCATCTTCAATGATTTCATGACACTAACCTCTCAATGGATAATTTATCTGTTATGAAAGCCGTCAAAAATCCATGCGTAGTACCGCAGGCTGCCGCGACATCCTCAGGCCTCGTTGCTTTCCCTGACGGGGCCCGTTTCCCAGAGACGAAACGCCAAAATGAAAAGCGCCGCACGCGGTCTTTTCATTTTCCAGCCAACGCATTGACTCACTAAGTATTGAACAGCTTTGTCTTTTATCCACCCGGCAGCGTTTTTTTTCGCGCTCTATCGTGCGTTTTCCCGCTGCATTCAATGTGCTGCAATAAACGCTTCGATCATCGTCACAAATTCATCGGGATGAGAGATAAACGGCGCATGGGCGGCTTTGGCCACGATCTGCGACGCAGAATTCGGCCAGGCGGCATCGAGCAGCTCGGCGACCTTGCGCGGCACTAACCCGTCCAGATAACCGTAGATCCGCAGCAGCGGCAAATTCAACTCCGCCAGCGGCGCGCGCAGATCGGCGGTGCGCAGGATCTCCAGCCCGCCGTTCAACACCTCGACGCTCGGCGTCGGCTGGTTAAGCACCACCGCTTTCAGCTGGCGCGCATCCTGACGCGCGCTCTCGGTACCCAGCGTTTGCAGCGCCAGAAAGCGCTCGACGGTGCGCTGGAAATCCAGGCTCAGCTGATGCTGGAAACCGCTCAGCACGTCCGGGCGGATCCCCGGCCACGCATCACGAGCGGCAAAACACGGCGAGGAGGCCACGGTGATAAGCCCCTTGACCCGCCCGGGCTGCATCAGCGCCGCCTGGCTGGCCACCAGCCCGCCGAGCGACCAGCCAAGCCACCAGGCCTGCGGCGGGGCGGCCGCCAGCACGATATCCGTCATCTGCTCCAGCGACAGGGCGCCGAACCCCTGGCTGCGGCCGTATCCCGGCAGATCGACCAGATGCAGGCGAAAATGCGGCGTCAGTCGCGCCTGGATGCAACTCCACACTTCGGCGTTCAATCCCCAGCCGTGCAGCAGCACAAGATCGCGTTCGCCTTCGCCTATTGTTTGCCAGTACAGCGCTGTCATTGGTTACTGTCCTTTCATGCTTATCCGTGTCGGAGGCCCTATGCTATCAATCCGCAGCCGCTGTTGGCTATGCCGACAGCCGTTGAGCCTGGTGCGTCATGGCATCTGCAGTTGCTGCCTGCGCCATCTGCCGGTCAACCCTCCGTGTTGCCCGCGCTGCGGATTGCCCGCCGGCGAGACGCAAATGCCCTGCGGCCGCTGCCTGCAACGGCCGCCGCCCTGGCAGCGGCTGGTGTTCGTCGGCGACTACGTTGCGCCGCTCAGCCAACTGGTAAAAAGATTCAAGTTCCACCGCGCGCCCGAGCTGGCGCCGACGCTGGCGCGCCTGATGCTGCTGCGGTGGCAGCAGGCGCGAAGAGAGCAGTATCTGAACAGACCCGACCTGATTTTAGCGGTACCCTTGCATGCATCACGCTGCTGGCGCCGTGGCTATAATCAGAGCGATCTGCTGGCCCGGCCGCTGGCGCGCTGGCTGGGCTGCGCCTATCGGCCCGCCGCCTTGCGCCGGGTGCGCAAAACCGCCCTGCAACAGCGGCTGAGCGCCTCTGCCCGCAGACACAATCTGCAGCGCGCGTTCGCCTGTACCGTGCCGGTCGCCGGCCGGCATATCGCCCTGGTGGATGACGTGGTGACCACCGGCAGCACCGTCGCGGCGATCGCGGCGCTGCTGCGGCGGCAAGGCGCCGCTTCGGTGCAGATATGGTGCGTTTGCCGCACGTTGTAGTGCCACGGCAATGGGCGTATTATAACCGACTATAGAAGTCAACTATTGAGCTAATGCTATGATCCGTATAACAGATGCTGCACAGGAACACTTTGCCAAACTGCTGGCAAATCAAGAAGAAGGCACCCAAATCCGCGTATTCGTGATCAACCCGGGCACGCCGACGGCCGAATGCGGTGTCTCTTATTGCCCGCCGGACGCGGTAGAAGCGACGGATACCGAACTGAAGTTCGACAAACTGTCCGCCTATGTTGATGAGCTGAGCGCGCCGTATCTGGAAGACGCCGAAATCGACTTCGTGACCGACCAGTTGGGTTCTCAGCTGACGCTGAAGGCGCCGAACGCCAAGATGCGCAAGGTCGATGACGACGCACCGCTGATGGAACGCGTGGAATACGTGCTGCAGTCGCAGATCAACCCGCAGCTGGCGGGCCACGGCGGCCGCGTAACGCTGATGGAGATCACCGACGACAACATGGCTATTCTGCAGTTCGGCGGCGGTTGCAACGGCTGTTCGATGGTGGACGTCACGCTGAAAGAAGGCATCGAGAAAGAGCTGCTGCAGAAATTCCCGGAGCTGAAAGGCGTGCGTGATTTGACCGAGCACCAGCGCGGCGAGCACTCTTACTATTGATACCCGGCGTTCGCGCCACGGTAGATAACACAATGCCGGAAGGGGGAACCCGTTCCGGCATTGTCGTTTTCAGCCCACCGACACCTTGCGGCGCCGCTTGTCCAAATCCTTCAGTAAGCGGTTTATGTGCGGGCCGGCAAACATCTCCTCCAGCGTCTGGGTCAGCTTGCGCCGCCAGTTAGGGTACTGATCGCTGGTGCCGGGAATGTTGACCGGATCCGCCATATCCAGCCAGTCTTCCGGCTGCAGGCCGAGCAGAGCGCTGGCGCTGTCGGCGACATAGCGCTGCAGGCCGCGGTTGAGCAGCGGGCTCATGCCGAGCAGCGCCGCCTTCTTGCCCACCTTCTGCGGCACGCAGCCATAGCGATGCAATCCGTCCAGCAACCCCTGTTTGGCGCGTTCCCGATCGGCGAACAGCGCCCGCAGGATCTCCGCATCCGGGTAAAGGCCCAGCCGATTGCCGAGCGTCAGATCGTCGCTTTGCCAATAGCCGCGCAGCGTCGGCAGATCGTGGGTGGTGATGGTCGCCATCGCCTGCACCGGATAGGCCTGCGGCGCGCGGAAATGGTGCTCGCCGTCGCTTTCGAAATAGAGCACTTTGTAGGAGTAGACGCCGCTGTCGCGCAGCTTGCCGACGATCTCCACCGGCACCGTGCCGAGATCCTCGCCGATCACCATGCAACGGTGGCTCTGGCTTTCCAGCGCCAGCAGCGCCAGCACCGCCAGCAGATCGTCCACCGGGTATTTGACATAGGCGCCGCGATCGGCGGTTTCGCCATACGGGATCCACCACAGCCGCAGCAGCGCCATGACGTGATCGATGCGCAGCGCGCCGCAGCTGGTCATGTTGGCGCGCAAAAGATCGATGAACGGCTGATACCCGCGCGCTGCCATCACGTGCGGATCCATCGGCGGCAGGCCCCAGTTTTGCCCCAGCGGCCCCAGAATATCCGGCGGTGCCCCGACCGACGCTCTCAGGCAGTACAGCTCACGGTCACACCAGGTTTCCGCCCCGCCTTCCGCCACCCCGACCGCCAGATCGCGATACAGGCCAATCGGCATCTGCTGCTGCCTGCTCTGGTCAAAACACTGTGCGAACTGCGTGGCCGCCAGCCATTGCAGCCACAGGTAAAAGCGGACCGCGTCCTGATGTTCGGCGCAGAACTGCCGCACCGCATCGCTCTGCCCCTGCCGATAGCGCTCGGGCCAGGCCGGCCAGCCCCACTGGCTGGCGTCTTTGGCCGCCAGATGGGCATGCAGCGCATCAAACGCCGCCTGCTGATACAGGCTGTCGCCCCCCTCAGCCACGAACTGCTCGAACGCCTGACGCTGCGCGTCGTTCGGCTGGCGCGCCTGAAACAGCGGGAACGCCAGCTTCAGCGCCGCCAGCTTCAGCTGCATCACGGCGGTGTAGTCCACCCACTCCGCGGCGCGCGCCTTGGCCAGCTGCTTCTGCGTCGCCGGCTTCTGCCACCAGCGCTGCGCCGCGTCGCTGCGCTGGAAATCCTCCACCGCATTGACGTCGATATACGCCAGATTCAGCCAGCGGCGCGACGAGGGGCTGTAGGGGCTGGCGCTCTCCGGGTTGGCCGGATACAGCGCATGGATCGGATTGAGGCCGACGAAGGCACCGCCGCGTTCCCCCACCTGC
The DNA here is from genome assembly GCF_057196085.1 of Serratia sp. DFXYC6. Classification (NCBI taxonomy): domain Bacteria; kingdom Pseudomonadati; phylum Pseudomonadota; class Gammaproteobacteria; order Enterobacterales; family Yersiniaceae; genus Serratia; species Serratia sp. DFXYC6. The sequence goes on from NZ_JBXUNV010000006.1 coordinate 81,275, forward strand.
TCCACCATCAGGCGCAGATCGCCGAAATCGCCGATGCCCCAGTTGCGATCGGAACGCAGCGTATACAGCTGAACGCAGGCCCCCCACAGCTTCTTGCCGGTCAGCAAGGCGTCCGGCTCGAAGCAGCGTCTCGGCGCGACGATCACTCGGCATGACCACTGCTGCTCGCCCTGGCTCAGCGTCAATTGGTGGTACCCCATCGGCAGATCGCCGGGCAGCGTCAGGGTCTTGCGCGCGCCGACGCGCCCCTGCAGGCATTCGCCGTCTTCACGCTGCAGCGCCCACAGGTACTCGCCTTCACCCGCCGGGGTCAACGCCAGCGGCGCGCCCTGATAGAACACCTTGACCGCCGGTAACGGTGATGCCGCGCCTTCCTGCGCGCCATCGGCCCGATTCATGGCCGCCAACAGCTTGCGCTTGGTCTCCGGTTCAATCGCCTGCCGCTTGCCGTGGGCATTGATAAAATCGGCAGCGATCCCCGCCTGCGCTGCCGCCTGATCGATACGCTTGCGATCCATTCGCTCTCCTTAACGTTTGGCTTGCCAGATACGCTGCTGATAATCGCGGATCGAGCGATCCGAGCTGAACATGCCGACGCGCGCGGTGTTAAGGATAGTCCGCCGCGTCCATTCGTCCCGATCGCGATACAGCTCGTCGACCCGGCGCTGCGCCTGGCAGTACGAGGCAAAGTCCGCCAGCACCAGGTAGGGATCGCCGCCTTCCAGCAGGCTGTGCAGCATCATGTCGAACGCGTGCTTGTCGCCGTGGCTGAAGGCACCGCTCGCCAGCTCGTCCAGAATCGCCTTCAGGTGCTTGTCTTTCTTGCGGTAGCTGAGCGGATCGTAACCCTTCGCCACTATCGCCTTCACCTGCTCCACGGTATTGCCGAAGATAAAGATATTGTCTTCGCCCACCTGCTCGGCGATTTCGACGTTGGCGCCGTCCAGCGTGCCGACCGTCAGCGCGCCGTTCAACGCCAGCTTCATGTTGCCGGTGCCGGAAGCCTCTTTGCCGGCGGTGGAGATCTGTTCGGAGATATCCGCCGCCGGGATCATCAATTCGGCTACCGACACACGGTAGTCAGGGATGAACGCCACTTTCAGGCGATCCTTCACCAGCGGATCGTTGTTGATCTTCTCGGCCGCCTGGTTAATGGCGTAGATGATGTTCTTCGCCAGGTAGTAACCCGGCGCCGCCTTGGCGCCGAACAGGAACACGCGCGGCACGATGTCCAGGTTCGGGTTGTCGCGCAGCTGGCGATACAGCGACAGGATATGCAGCAGGTTCAGGTGCTGGCGTTTGTACTCGTGCAGGCGTTTGATCTGCACGTCGAAGATCGCGTCCGGGTCGAGCTTCAACCCCATCACGCCGTGCACGTACTGGGCCAGCGCCACCTTGTTGTCGCGTTTGATCTGCTGATAACGCTGGCGGAACGCCGCGTCGTCAGCGAATTTCTCCAGCCCGCGCAGCGCGTCGAGATCGTTCGCCCACTCCACCTTCAGCGTCTCATCGATCAGGCCCGACAGCGCCGGGTTGCACTGTTTCAGCCAGCGGCGCGGCGTGATGCCGTTGGTGACGTTATGGAATTTATTCGGCCACAGCTGGTGGTATTCCGGGAACAGATCTTTCACCACCAGATCCGAATGCAGCTGCGCCACGCCGTTGACCGCAAAGCCGCTGACCACGCACAGGTTGGCCATGCGCACCTGCTTGTCATGGTGTACAGCCAGTTTGGCCCACACCGCCTCGTCGCCCGGCCAGTGCTTATCCACCAATTTTTTAAACCTGGCGTTGATCTGTTTGATGATGGAGAAATGGCGCGGCAGCAGGCTGCGCACCAATTTTTCATCCCAGCATTCCAGCGCTTCCGGCATCAGGGTGTGGTTGGTATAGGCGAAGGTGTTGCTGGTGATCGCCCAGGCCGCCTCCCACTCCAACTGGTGCTCGTCCAGCAGAATGCGCAGCATTTCCGGAATCGCGATGGTCGGGTGGGTGTCGTTCAGCTGGATCACTTCATACTTCGGCAGTTCTTCAATCTTGCGGCCGGCCTGATGATGCTTGCGTAAAATATCCGCCACCGAGCAGGCGCACTGGAAATACTGCTGCATCAGGCGCAGGCGTTTGCCGGCTTGATGGTTGTCGTTCGGGTAGAGCACCTTGGTCAGCTTGTCGGCTTCTACGCCCTGCTTCTCAGCCTGCAGGAACTTGCCGTCGTTGAAATCGCTCAGGTTGAACGGATGCTGATGAGTCGCCTGCCACAGACGCAGCGGCTGCGCCACGCCGTTGCGATACCCCAGAACCGGCAGATCCCAGGCTTCGCCGCGCAGGGTGAAGGCCGGGCGCCACAGTTCGCGGCCGTCGGCCTGCTTTTCCAGCTTGCCGCCGATGCCCACGTCCACCGCCAGCGCGGCGTTGTGGCGGAACCACGGGTAGCTCTCGCGCTGCCAGTTATCCGGCGCTTCTTGCTGCTGCCCATCGCGGAACGACTGGCGGAACAGCCCATACTGATAATTCAGCCCATAGCCGGTGGCCGGTTGTTCCACCGTCGCCATCGAGTCGAGGAAACAGGCCGCCAGCCGCCCCAACCCGCCGTTGCCCAGCGCCGGATCGGTTTCCTGTTCCAGCAGGTCCGCCAGCTTGATGTTCTGCTCCGCCAGCGCCTGCTCGACGGTGTCGTACCAGCCCAGGTTGATCAGGTTGTTCGCCGTCAGCCGGCCGATCAGAAACTCCATCGAGATGTAGTTCACGTGACGCAGCGGTTTGGCGCTTTTGCGCGGCGCCGGCTGTGCGGCCAGTTGCTCGGCCAGCGCCGCACTGACGGCTTCCCACCATTGATGTTGCGTCATTTGCTGCGCGGAACTGAGGCCGAACCGTTGCCACTGACGGGCGAGCGCCGCCAGAAAAGCATCCTTCTTGAGCGTAGGCTGTGACATAAGGAAAACTCTCTATCCAGTAAGTGGGTCAAATTGCCGCTATCGTGCCGGTGAGAAAGCCTGACGGCATCATCCCGCCTGGGGATTAGCTGGGGAGGAGGATTGGGGCGTAGCTGGAATTGTGATCTCAGGCACTTTTTGACTCCCTTGCAACGATGCAAAAAAGCCCGCCAACGCGTGCGGCGAGCACTGAGAACGTTAACCCTGACGTTAGCACAAGTATTCGCGCTGCTGAAGTTTTGTCCATGGCCGGAAATGCGATCCGCCACCGTATCGCCGTACTCCGACGCCAAACGTAAAAAAGTGTGATCGATAGCAACTTAACTCCAAGCCGATGCGGAAGCTTGTTGCAATACGTTTAGGGTTGGCAGAAGTTAGGGGGAGCTATTAATTACGAACCATAAAATAATTAGCGCCACTCCAATCCCGGCGGGAACCGCGATTTATACCCTGGAATACTATGCTGATCCCATCAAAACTGAGCCGCCCGGTACGGCTGCAAAATACCGTGATCCGCGATCGCCTGCTGGCCAAACTGGCCAGCGCGGGCAACTATCGCCTGACACTGGTCAATTGCCCGGCGGGATACGGGAAAACCACGCTGATCGCCCAATGGGCGGCCGGCAAAGCCGATCTGGGCTGGTATTCCCTGGATGAGAGCGACAACCAGCCGGAGCGCTTCGCCAGCTACCTGATCGCCGCGCTGCAGCAGGCCAGCGGCGGCCGCTGCGTCAAGAGCGAGGCGCTGAGCCAGAAACACCAGTACGCCAGCCTGTCGGCGCTGTTCGCCCAGCTGTTTATCGAGCTGGCCGACTGGCACCAGCCGCTGTATCTGGTCATTGACGACTACCACCTGATCACCAACGACGCCATCCACGAAGCCATGCGCTTTTTCCTGCGCCATCAGCCGGAGAACCTGACGCTGATCCTGCTCTCGCGCACCCTGCCGCCGCTCGGTATCGCCAATCTGCGGGTGCGCGATCAGCTGCTGGAAATGGGGACGCAACAGTTGGCGTTCACCCATCAGGAAGCCAAACAGTTCTTCGATTGCCGCCTGGCGGCGCCGATGGAACAGCAGGACAGCAGCCGTCTGTGCGATGAAGTCGAAGGCTGGGCCACCGCGCTGCAGCTGATCGCGCTGTCGGCCCGCCAATCCGCCTCATCGGCTCAGCTGTCGGCCAAGCGGCTGGCGGGGCTGAACGCCAGTCACCTGTCCGACTATCTGGTGGACGAAGTGCTGGACCACGTCGATGGCGATGCGCGCGCCTTCCTGCTGCGCTGTTCGGTGCTGCGCTCAATGAACGATGCGCTGATCGTGCGGCTGACCGGCGAAGACAACGGCCAGCAGCGGCTGGAGGAGCTGGAGCGCCAGGGGCTGTTTATCCACCGCATGGACGACACCGGCGAGTGGTTCAACTTCCACCCGCTGTTCGCCTCTTTCCTGCGCCAGCGCTGCCAGTGGGAACTGGCGCTGGAGCTGCCGGGCTTGCACCGCGCCGCCGCCGAAGGCTGGCTGGCGCTGGGGTATCCGGCGGAGGCCATTCACCACGCGCTGGCGGCCAGCGACGTCAGCATGCTGCGCGATATTCTGCTGCAACACGCCTGGTCGCTGTTCCACCACAGCGAACTGGCCTTGCTGGAGGAGTGCCTCAACGCGCTGCCGTATGAGCGCCTGATCCAAAACCCCAAGCTGGCGCTGCTGCAGGCCTGGCTGGCGCAGAGCCAGCACCGCTACAGCGAAGTCAACACTCTGCTGGAGCGCGCCGAGCGCACCATGCGCGAACAGAAAATCGAGATAGACCAAACGCTGCACGCCGAGTTCGACGCCTTGCGCGCCCAGGTGGCGATCAACGCCGGCAAACCGGAAGAAGCCGAGCGGCTGGCGACCGAAGCGTTGAAATTCCTGCCGCTGTCCAGCTACTACAGCCGCATCGTCGCCACCTCGGTGACCGGCGAAGTGCACCACTGCAAGGGCGAACTGGCGCGCGCGCTGCCGATGATGCAGCAGACCGAGCAGATGGCGCGTCGTCATCAGGCCAACCATTACGCACTCTGGGCGCTGCTGCAGCAGAGCGAAATCCTTATCGCCCAAGGCTTCCTGCAGGCCGCTTACGAAACCCAGGATAAGGCGTTCGAACTGATACGCGAGCAGCACCTGGAACAGCTGCCGATGCACGAATTTCTGCTGCGCATCCGCGCCCAGATCCTGTGGTCATGGTCACGGTTGGACGAAGCGGAAGACGCGGCGCGCGCCGGGCTGAAAATTCTGGCCAACTACCAACCGCAGCAGCAGCTGCAGTGCATCGCCATGCTGGCCAAATGCTCGCTGGCGCGCGGCGATCTGGACAACGCCAATACCCATTTGCAGCGCTGCGAAACCCTGCTGCACGGCGCCCACTATCATCGCGACTGGCTGACCAACACCGACAAGTCGCGGGTGATCCACTGGCAGATGACCGGCGACACCGCCGCCGCCGCCCAGTGGCTGCGCCACACCGAAAAGCCCGGCATGGCGGACAACCACTTCACGCAGGGCCAATGGCGCAACATCGCGCGAGTGCAGATCCTGCTCGGCCAGTATGAAGAGGCCGGCGTGGTGCTGGATGAACTGAACGAAAATGCCCGTCGCCTGCGGCTGGTGAGCGATCTCAACCGCAATCTGCTGCTCAGCAACCAGCTCTACTGGCTGCAAGAGCGCAAGGGCGAAGCGCAGCAGGCGCTGATCGAAGCGCTGTCGCTGGCCAACCGCACCGGCTTTATCAGCCACTTCGTCATCGAGGGCGAAGCGATGGCGCAGCAGCTGCGCCAGCTGATCCAGCTCAACACGCTGCCGGAGCTGGAACAGCATCGCGCCCAGCGCATCTTGCGCGACATCAACCAGCATCATCGGCACAAGTTCGCGCATTTTGACGAGAACTTCGTCGATAAGCTGCTGACCCACCCGCAGGTGCCGGAACTGATCCGCACCAGCCCGCTGACCCAACGCGAATGGCAGGTGCTGGGGCTGATCTATTCCGGTTACAGCAACGACCAGATCGCCGGTGAGCTGGATGTGGCGGCCACCACCATCAAGACGCACATCCGCAACCTGTATCAGAAACTGGGCGTGGCTCATCGCCATGAGGCGGTGCAGCAGGCGCAGCAACTGCTGAAAATGATGGGGTACGGCGCGTAAAAACCCTGATATCCCTCTGGTCTTAAACGCCGCAGAGTTGGTTACAATAGCGGCGTCCCCCTATTACGAGGCAGTCAGCAGTATGGAACAGTTCGAAGCGATCAACGTTGAGCAGGCGTACACCCGCTGGAAAGAGGGCAGCGCCGCCCTGGTCGACATCCGCGATCCGCAAAGTTTTGAAGCCGGGCATACGCCGGGCGCTTTTCACCTCACCAACGCCACCCTGTCGGCCTTTATGCAGCAAAACGACTTCGAGCGGCCGGTGATGGTGATGTGCTACCACGGCAACAGCAGCCGCAGCGCGGCGCAGTACCTGCTGCACCAGGGGTTCGACGCGGTCTACAGCATCGACGGCGGCTTCGAAGCCTGGGCCCGCCAGTATCCGCAAGACGTGGAAACCTCTGCCTGATCCCCGCCGCCCGCCGTGCGTCGGCGGGCTTCCCCTTGGTTTTTGTGCGCGTTTTCGCGGGTTTTTCGCAGATCCGTTTGCCAGCGCTCAGGATTTCGACGTTATAATCGGCCGTCAGGGTCGCCGGCGAGCAAGCCGCGGCCAAAATCATTCACTTACGACGGAAGAGCAATGGTTAGAGTAATCGCCATATCCAACCCGCGCCTGGCGCTGGCCTTTGTCGACTATATGGCGACCCAGGGCATCCGACTTGAGCTGCGCAACAGCGGCGAGGCGGCGGAAATCTGGCTGGCCGACGACGGTCACCTCGAGCAGGTGCAACACGAGCTGCAGCAGTTTCTGGCCGATCCGTTCAACCGCCGTTATCAGGCCGCCAGCTGGCAGACCGGCCATACCGACGCCGGCCTGCATTATCAGAGCGAATCCTACCTGCACACCCTGCGCAGCAAGGCCGGGCCGCTGACGCTCGGCGTGATGGTGCTGTGCATCGCGGTCTATATTCTGATGCAGGCGCTGGGCGACGATACCGTGATGTACTGGCTCTCCTGGCCGCAGGACAGCAGCCAATACACCCAGCTGTGGCGCTGGGTCAGCCATGCGTTCCTGCATTTCTCCCTGCTGCATATCCTGTTTAACCTGATGTGGTGGTGGTATCTCGGCGGCCAGATGGAAAAACGCCTCGGCGCCGGCAAGCTGTTCGTGCTGGCGGTGGTGTCGGCGTTCTTCAGCGGCTGGGCGCAATCGCTGTTCAGCGGCGCGCTGTTCGGCGGGCTGTCGGGCGTGGTCTATGCGCTGATGGGCTATGTCTGGCTGTCGGGCGAACGGGCGCCGGAGCGCGGCCTGATGCTGCCGCGCGGCCTGATGGTGTTCTCGGTGCTGTGGCTGGTGGCCGGATATTTCGATATTTTAGGAATGTCGATCGCCAACGCGGCACACATAGCCGGTTTAGTGTTAGGGTTATTGATGGCATTTTGGGATACGCGTCATCGCGCACACAACGAACAATAACAGCCGGGAGCTATGCCCCAATGGGCATAGTGGGCGTTTTAGGGGATTATCGTGAAGCAAACACAGCGTCATGACGCAATTATCGAGCTGGTGCGCCTGCAGGGTTACGTCAGCACGGAAGAGCTGGTCGAACATTTTGACGTCAGCCCGCAAACGATTCGCCGCGATTTGAATGACCTGGCCGACCAGAACAAGATCCAGCGTCACCACGGCGGCGCGGCGCTGCCTTCCAGCTCGGTCAACGCTGCCTATAACGATCGCAAGGTGATGTGGTCGGAAGAGAAGGCCCGCATCGCGCAGCGCGTCGCCAGCCAGATCCCGGACGGCGCCACGCTGTTCATCGATATCGGCACCACGCCGGAGGCGGTGGCCCATGCGCTGATGAACCACAAGAACCTGCGCGTGGTCACCAACAACCTTAACGTCGCCACCCTGCTGACCGCCAAGGAAGACTTCCGCCTGATCCTGGCCGGCGGCGAAGTGCGCACCCGCGACGGCGGCATCATGGGCGAAGCCACGCTGGACTTCATCTCCCAATTCCGTCTCGATTACGGCATTCTCGGCATCAGCGGCATCGATATGGACGGCTCGCTGCTCGAATTCGACTATCACGAAGTGCGCACCAAACGCGCGATTATCGAAAATTCCCGCTGCGTGATGCTGGTGACCGACCATTCCAAATTCGGCCGCAACGCCATGGTCAACCTGGGCAACATGAACCTGATCGACTACCTGTTTACCGACCAACTGCCGCCGCCGAGCGTGATGAAAATCATCGAACAGTACGACGTGCAGCTGGAGTTGTGCTGATCCGGCCTTAACCTGCGGGGCGCGCCGCCGCCCCGTTTCATCCCTTCAGACTCCCCTCACCGACAGCCGTTTGCGCGCCCGCGTCATATCCATGCTGCTTGTGTGACTATCATCACCAAACTGTTACCTCTATCACGCCTAAATGTTTTTGTTTGGTTAAGTCTTGGCTTGCTTGTTGGTTTTTGATTACAATCATGAGCGAAAACGAACATGAAAGAGCTATTTCGAACATCTGGAGGAAGATGACGTGGAAACCAAAGACTTGATCGTTATCGGTGGCGGCATCAACGGTGCCGGCATCGCGGCGGATGCTGCCGGGCGCGGGCTGTCGGTACTGCTACTGGAAGCGCAAGACTTGGCCTGTGCTACGTCTTCCGCCAGTTCCAAACTGATCCACGGTGGCCTGCGCTACCTGGAACACTACGAATTCCGTCTGGTAAGCGAAGCGCTGGCCGAACGTGAAGTGCTGCTGAAACTGGCGCCGCACATCGCGTTCCCGATGCGTTTCCGCCTGCCGCACCAGCCGCACCTGCGTCCGGCCTGGATGATCCGCATCGGCCTGTTCCTGTACGATCACCTGGGCAAACGCACCAGCCTGCCGGGCAGCAAGGGTTTGCGCTTTGGACCAGAGTCGGTGCTGAAGCCTGAACTGAAGCGCGGTTTCGAATATTCCGACTGCTGGGTCGACGATGCTCGCCTGGTGGTGCTGAACGCGCAGGAAGTGGAAAAACGCGGCGGCGAAGTGCGCACCCGCACCAAAGTGACCCGCGCATGGCGTGAAAACGGCCTGTGGATGGTGGAAGCGGTCGATATCGACAGCGGCAAAACCTTCACCTGGCGCGCCAAAGGCCTGGTGAACGCCACCGGCCCGTGGGTGAAAAACTTCTTCGACGACGGCCTGAAGCTGAAATCGCCTTACGGCATCCGCCTGATCAAAGGCAGCCACATCGTGGTGCCGCGCGTGCACGATCAGCCGCAGTCTTACATTCTGCAGAACGAAGACCACCGCATCGTGTTCGTGATCCCGTGGAATGACGAGTTCTCCATCATCGGCACCACCGACGTGGAGTACAAAGGCGATCCGAAAGACGTGAAGATCGACGAGAACGAAATCGCTTATCTGCTGAAAGTGTACAACGATCACTTCAAGAAGCAGCTGGGCCGCGACGACATCGTCTGGACTTACTCCGGCGTGCGTCCGCTGTGCGACGACGAATCCGATTCACCGCAGGCGATCACCCGCGATTACACGCTGGACGTGCACGACGAGCAGGGCAAGGCGCCGCTGCTGTCGGTCTTCGGCGGCAAGCTGACCACCTACCGCAAGCTGGCCGAACATGCGATGGAAAAACTGGCCCACTACTACCCAGGCTGCGGCCCGGCGTGGACCAAAAACGCCACGCTGCCGGGCGGTGACATCGACGGCGATCGCGACGGCTACGCGGCCAAACTGCGCCGAGCGCACGGCTGGCTGCCGGAAGCCCTGGCGCGCCGCTATGCCCGCACCTACGGCAGCCAGAGCGAGCTGATCCTGGCCGGCGCCAACGGCCTCGCCGATCTGGGCGAAGATTTCGGCCACGGTCTGTATGAAGCCGAGCTGCGCTACCTGACCGAGAAAGAGTGGGTCGTAGAGCTGGACGACGCCATCTGGCGCCGCACCAAGCTGGGCATGTGGCTGGACGAAGCGCAGCAGGCGCGAGTGAAAGCCTGGCTGGCGGAACACGCGAAAACGAAAGCGCTGTCTCTGGCTTCCTGAGCTGCAGCGTAACGAAAAAGGGCCGGTTATCCGGCCCTTTGCTTTTTTCCTCTCTCGCTTTACAGTTTCACCGGCTTAATGTGCCAAATTTCATCCGCGTATTCCTGAATGGTGCGATCGGATGAGAAGTAGCCCATATTGGCGATATTCAGCACCGCGCGCCGCGTCCACTCGTCCTGATTGAGATAGACCTCGTCCACCTTGTCCTGCGTGTCCACATAGCTGCGGTAATCCGCCAACAGCTGATAGTGATCGCCGAGGTTGACCAGCGAGTCGAACAAATTGCCATAGCGTTTCGGCTCTTCCGGGCTGAACACCCCGGTGGCGATCTGCGTCAGCGCCTGATGCAGCTCCGGGTCCTGCTCATAGTACTGGCGCGGGTTGTAACCGTTGCGGCGCAGTTCCTCAACCTGCTCGGCGGTATTGCCGAAAATAAAGATATTCTCCTCCCCCACGTGCTCACGCATCTCGACGTTGGCGCCGTCCAGCGTGCCGATGGTCAGCGCGCCGTTCAGCGCGAACTTCATGTTGCTGGTGCCCGAGGCCTCGGTGCCCGCCAGCGAGATCTGTTCCGACAGATCCGCCGCCGGGATAATGATCTGCGCCAGGCTGACGCCGTAGTTCGGGATGAACACCACCTTCAGTTGGGTATGCACGCGCGGATCGTTGTTGATCACTTTGGCCACATCGTTGATCAGGCGGATGATCTGCTTGGCGGCATAGTAGGCTGAGGCCGCCTTGCCGGCGAAGATCACCACCCGCGGCACGCGCTCGATGTCAGGGTCAGCCAGCAAACGGTTATACAGCGTGATGACGTGCAGCACGTTGAGCAGCTGCCGTTTGTACTCGTGGATGCGCTTGATTTGCACATCGAACAACGCATCCGGGTTGACCACCACGTTGAGCGTTTTGGCAATGTACAGCGCCAGCCGCTCCTTGTTCTGCCGTTTGGCGCGCTGCACCGCCTGCAGGAAGCTCGGGTAATCGACGTTGGCCTTGATCTCGCTCAGTTGGCTGAGATCGGTGCGCCAGGTTTGACCGATGCAGTCGTCCAGCACCGCCGCCAGCGGCGGGTTGGCCAGCGCCAGCCAACGGCGCGGCGTCACCCCGTTGGTTTTGTTGCAGAAACGGGTCGGGAATAGCCGGGCGAAGTCGGCGAACAGCGACTGCACCATCAGTTCGGAATGCAGGGCGGAAACGCCGTTGACCTTGTGGCTGGCCACCACCGCCAGCCACGCCATGCGCACCCGACGGCCGTTGGTTTCGTCGATGATCGAGACCCGCGCCAGCAGATCGTTGTCGCCCGGCGCCACTTCCTGCACCATCTTGAGGAAGTGATCGTTGATTTCGAAAATCAGCTGCAGATGGCGCGGCAAGATGCGGCCGAGCATGTCCACCGGCCAGGTCTCCAGCGCCTCGCTCATCAGCGTGTGGTTAGTGTAGGAGAATACCTGCTCCACCACTTCCCAGGCGTCGAGCCACTTGAACTTGTGCTCGTCGATCAGCCGGTGCATCAGCTCCGGAATCGACAACACCGGGTGAGTGTCGTTGAGGTGAATGGCGATCTTGTCCGCCAGGTTGTCGAAGGTTTTGTGCATCAGCCAATGGCGATTGAGAATATCCTGCACCGTGGCCGACACCAGGAAATACTCCTGCCGCAGCCGCAGCTCGCGCCCGGACGAGGTCGAATCGTCCGGATAAAGCACGCGCGACACGTTCTCCGAATGGTTTTTATCTTCCACCGCCGCGAAGTAATCGCCCTGGTTGAACTTGCCGAGGTTGATCTCGTTACTGGCCTGCGCGCCCCACAACCGCAGCGTGTTGGTGGCGTCGGTGTCGAAACCGGGGATCACCTGATCGTAGGCGATGGCCACGATTTCTTCGGTCTCCAGCCAGCGGGCCTTGGCCCCCTCCTGCTGCACGCGGCCGCCGAAGCGCACCTTGTAGCGGGTGTTATGGCGCGGAAACTCCCACGGATTGCCGTACTCCAGCCAGTAGTCCGGCGATTCCATCTGTTGGCCGTTGACGATGTTCTGCTTGAACATGCCGTACTCATAGCGAATGCCGTAGCCGCGCCCCGGCAGCGCCAGCGTCGCCAGCGAGTCAAGGAAGCAGGCCGCCAGCCGGCCCAGGCCGCCGTTACCGAGCCCGGGGTCGTTTTCTTCCTCCAGCAGCTCCGCCAGGTTCAGCCCCATCTCGTTCAACGCGTTGTCGATATCCTGATAGATGCCCATCGACAGCAGCGCGTTTGACAGGGTGCGGCCGATCAGGAACTCCATCGACAGGTAATACACCTGCCGCACGTCTTGAGACAGCTGGGCGCGGTTGGAACGCAGCCAGCGCTCCACCATGCGATCGCGTACCGCGAACAGCACGGCGTTCAGCCAATCGTGCCGGTTGGCGATGGCCGGATCCTTGCCGACGATAAACATCAGCTTATAGGCGATGGAGTGTTTCAGCGCTTCCACACTGACCGTAGGTGAGGTGTAACTAAACGGTGAAGTCATGGCTTTTTAATCCCTTGTAGGGAGCCCCGCCATTCGCCGCGGAATAGCGGGCTCCGCTGAACATGGACGCGGCACGCCGCGCCCCGACAATCTACCCTTACGGCTGCCCGCCGCGCGCCAACCCGAAACGCGAAACGCGGGCTACAAACGTTGATAAAGCGATAAATACTCTTTCGCCGCCACCGGCCAGCCGAAGTCCACGCTCATGGCGTGGCGCTGAACGTGGCGCCAGTGTTTCGGCCGGCTCCACAGCACCATGGCGCGGCGGATGGCGTTGCCCAGCGCGACAGCGTCGCAATCGTCGAACACGAATCCGCTGGCGGTGCCGTCGGCCAGGTTCTCCAGCGCGCAGTCCACCACCGTGTCCGCCAGCCCGCCGGTACGGCGCACCAGCGGCAGCGTGCCGTATTTCAGGCCGTAGAGCTGGGTCAGGCCGCAGGGCTCGAAGCGGCTCGGCACCAAAATGACGTCGGCGCCGCCGATGATGCGGTGGGAGAAGGATTCGTGATAACCGATCTGCACGCCGACCTGTTCAGGGTAGTCGGCGGCGGCGGCCAGAAACGCCTGTTGCAGCACCGCATCGCCGGCGCCCAGCAGCGCCAGCTGCCCGCCCTGCGCCAGCAGTTCAGGCAACGCCTGCAGCACCAGATCGAGGCCTTTCTGGCTGGTCAATCGGCTCACTACCGCGAACACCGGCAGTGATTCGTCCACCTTCAGCCCCATGGCCTTTTGCAGATGCAGCTTGTTTTTGACCTTGCTTTTCAGATCGTCGGCGTCATAGCGGGCGCTCAGCCGCGGGTCGTGGGCCGGATCCCAAATCTTGTCGTCCACCCCGTTGAGGATGCCGCTCAGCCTGCCCTGCCGCTGCCGCTCCTGCAGCAGCCCCTCCATGCCGTAGCCGAACTCCGGCCGGGTGATCTCACGCGCATAGGTCGGGCTGACGGCGGTCACGTGGTCGGCATAAAACAGCCCGGCCTTGAGGAACGACATCTGGCCGTAGAATTCCAGGCCATAGACGTTGTAGAACGACGCCGGCAGCCACAGCTCGGTCACGTGATGGGCGGAGAACAGCCCTTGATAGGCCAGGTTATGCACCGTGAACACCGAACGCGCCGGGTGGCCGTTGGCGGCCAGATAGGCGCAGCTAAGACCGGCGTGCCAGTCGTGAGCATGCACCAGCTGCGGGCGCCAGTAGCGATCCAGCCCCTTGGCCAGCTCGCAGGCCATCCAGCCCAGCAGCGCAAAGCGGCGGTGGTTGTCGGGGTAGGCATACATGGACTGATCGTGGTACGGGCTGCCCGGCCGGTCATACAGCCAGGGCGCATCGATGAGATAGATGCCCACACCATGGTAGGTGCCGTAACGCAGGCCAACCCGGCCGGCGAACGAGTCGATTTCCGCCACCAGCACGGTGTCGGGTATGCCGTTGCGTACGTCAGGAAAAGCGGGCAATAGCACCCGAACATCGGCGCCTTCGGCGATTTGCGCCGCCGGCAGCGCGCCAACCACGTCTGCGAGTCCGCCCGTTTTCAGCAGGGGGAACATTTCAGAACATACGTGTAAGACCTGCATTATCACTCCTGAAAGTCGGCCGAAGGCCTCTGGATAAGAAATAAAGCAGGCTTGCCGCTGTTATGTGTGCCGCGTTGCGCAAGCCATCGAACCGTTCATCGGGCGGCAGGCTATCGTTCTGCCCCCCACGTTAACTCACAATTTTGACAACATTTCGCGCGTCACCAGCACGATGCCGCCTTCCGAGCGATAGAAACGCTTGCTGTCCTCATCGGCGTTTTCCCCGATCACCATGCCCTCCGGAATGTGGCAGGCGCGGTCGATGATGCAGCGCCGCAGGCGGCAGGAACGGCCGACGTTCACGTCCGGCAACAATACGGTAGAGTCGATGGTGCAGAACGAGTTCACTCGCACGCGCGGGAACAGCACCGAATGCACCACCACCGATCCGGACACGATGCAACCGCCGGACACCAGCGAGTTCATGGTCATGCCGTGGCTGCCGGAGCGATCCTGCACAAACTTGGCCGGCGGCAGCGGCTCCATGTGGGTGCGGATCGGCCAGGCGCGGTCGTACATGTCCAGCTCCGGCGTCACCGACGCCAGATCGAGATTGGCGCGCCAATAGGCGTCCAGCGTGCCCACGTCGCGCCAGTACGGCGGCAGATCGGGGTTGGACGTCACGCAGGACAAGGTAAACGGATGCGCCCACGCCGCCTGCTGCGCGGTGATTTTCGGGATCAGATCCTTGCCGAAATCGTGGCTGGAGCCGGGGGTCGACATATCCTCTTCCAGCAGTTGGAACAGATAGGCGGCATTAAAAATATAGATGCCCATGCTGGCCAGCGACATATCCGGATTGCCCGGCATCGCCGGCGGATCGGCGGGCTTTTCCAGAAACTCGATGATACGGTCGCTTTCATCCACCTTCATCACGCCGAATTCGCCGGCTTCGCTGCGCGGCACCGGCAGGCAGGCCACGGTGCACTGAGCGCCTTTCTCGACGTGATCGATCAGCATGCGTGAGTAATCCATCTTGTAGATGTGATCGCCCGCCAGGATCACCACGTATTCGGCCTCGTAGCGGCGGATGATATCCAGGTTCTGGTACACCGCGTCGGCGGTGCCCTTGTACCAATGCTCGGTGCTGAGGCGCTGCTGGGCCGGCAGCAGATCGACGAACTCGTTCATCTCCTCGTTGAGGAACGACCAGCCGCGCTGAATGTGCTGCACCAGCGTGTGCGACTGGTATTGGGTGATCACGCCGATGCGGCGGATGCCGGAGTTCAGGCAGTTCGACAAGGCGAAATCGATGATGCGGAATTTGCCGCCAAAGTGGACGGCGGGCTTGGCGCGGGTGGAGGTCAAATCTTTCAAACGTGAGCCGCGGCCGCCGGCCAGGATCAGCGCTACGGATTTAATCGGCAACTGGCGCGCCAACATCAGGGGGTCTTTATTTTCAAACCTAACCATAGCGGACTCCTTTTATTATTTCCGTACCAGAACGCAAAGCGAGCGCGCGGCCTGGTGCCAGGCGGGCAATACCGCCCGTGAGTCTTCCTGAGTGAACGGGGCGACAACCTGCCAATCGCCTTCCGGCAATCTCATCTCCGTCGTTTGCGGCGTGGCGTTGACCAGCAACAGCCAGCGCTGCGACAGCAGGATCTGCATGAGCAGCTCGCCCCGCTCCCACTGCTGCGCGTCGAGCGGCTGGCCTTGCGCGTTCAGCCACTGCACGCTGCCGTCGTCCTGCTGCCACCAGCGGTCCTGCTGCAGCGCGGGGATCTGGCGGCGCAGCGCGATCAGCGCCGCGACGTAATCGGTCAGCGCGTCATCCGCCGTGGCCCAATCGAGCCAAGTGGTGGCGTTGTCCTGACAATAGGCATTGTTGTTCCCCTGCTGGCTGTGTCCCTGTTCATCGCCGGCCAGCAGCATCGGCGTGCCCTGGGACAGCAATAGCGTGGCGAGCATCGCCCGCTGGCTGGCCCTGCGGCGTTGCACAATGGCGTCGTCGGCGACCAGGCCTTCCACGCCGTGGTTGTTGCTGAAATTGCGATCGCTGCCGTCGCGGTTGCCCTCGCCGTTGGGCTGATTGTGTTTCTCGTTGAAACTGACCACGTCTTGCAGGGTAAAACCGTCATGGGCGGTCAGCATGTTGACGGTGGCGTAAGGCGCCCGCCCGCGCTGGTTGTACAGATCGCTGGAAGCGGCAAAACGCCGGGCGAACTGGCCGAGCGACACGCCGCTCTGCAGCCAGAAACGGCGCATGTCGTCGCGGTAATGATCGTTCCATTCGGCGAAGCGGCCGGGAAATGCCCCCACCTGATAGCCGCCGGGGCCAATGTCCCAGGGTTCGGCGATCAGCTTGCAGCGCGACAGCAGATCGTCCGCCAGCATCGCCTGGAACAGCGGCGCATCGCGATCGAACCCCGGCGTGCGGCCCAGCACGCTGCCCAGATCGAAGCGGAAACCGTCGACGTGGCACTCCCGCACCCAAAAATGCAGGCAATCCATCACCCAGGCTACGCCCTGCGGCTGATCGAGCCGCAGCGTGTTGCCGCAGCCGGTGTCGTTGACGTAGTCCCCTTCGGGCGTCAGCCAGTAGTAACTCAGATTATCGATGCCGCTCAGCGACAACATCGGCCCATCCCTGTCCAGCTCGGCGCTGTGGTTGAACACCACGTCAAGGATCACCTCAATGCCGGCTTGGTGCAGCGCCTTGACCGCATCGCGAAATTCGTTGAGCGGCGTGGCATCGGTGCTCAGGCTGGCGTAGCGGTTGTCCGGCGCATAGGGCGCCAGCACGTTATAGCCCCAGTAGTTGATCAGCCCCAGCCGCTGCAGGCGCGGTTCGGAGGTATGTTGCTGCACCGGCAGCAGTTCCAGCGCGGTGATGCCGAGGCGTTTGAAGTGGGCGATCATCGCCGGGTGCCCCAGCGCGGCGAAACTGCCGCGCAGCGCCGGAGGGATCTGCGGGTGCAGCAGCGTCAGGCCGCGCACGTGCGCTTCGTAAATCACCGTCTGTCCCCAGGGCGTGGCGGGCGGGCGATCGTCCTGCCAGTCATACTGTTCGTCCACCACCACGCACTTCGGCATCAGCTCGGCGCTGTCGTGCGGGTCCGGCTGCTCGTAACCGCCGTGCAGGTGCGGGTGGTCCGCCACCGGCCCTTCCACCGCGCGCGCGGCCGGATCGAGCGCCAGCTTGTTGGGGTTGAAGCGCTGCCCGTTCGCCGGATCAAACGGGCCGTAGACCCGGTAGCCGTAACGTTGCCCCGGCCTGCCGCCCGGCAAGTAGCCATGCCAGATATCGCCGCTGCGCGCCGGCAGCGGCAGGCGCACTTCGCGCTGTTGGCCGTCGAACAGGCACAGCTCCACCCGCTCGGCATGCGCCGAATACAGGGTAAAATTGATGCCTTCGCCGTCGTAATGCGCGCCCAGCGGCGCGGCGAGGCCAGCCGTCAGCTCGGTCATGGCGCCTCCCGCAGCAGATAAATGGTCGACAATGGCGGCAACGTCACGCTGATAGAGAAATCGCGGCCATGGCTGCCGACCATTTCGGAAGAGACCCGCCCCTGATTGCCGGCGTTGCTGCCGTGATAGTGGTGCGAATCGGTATTGAGGATCTCGCGATAGTCACCGGCGCGGGAAATGCCGATGCGGTAGCGATAGCGCGGCACCGGGGTAAAGTTGCTGATGGCGATCAGCTCATTGCCCTGCGAGTCGTAGCGCGCAAAGGCGAACACCGAGTTGTCGTGATCGTCGACCACCAGCCACTCGAAGCCATCCGGGAAGTAGTCGCGCTCGTACAGCGGCGCCTGCTGCCGGTAGCAGTGGTTCAGATCGCGCACCAGCCGCTGCACGCCGTTATGCCAGTTATCCAGCCCTTCCAATAAATGCCAGTCGAGGCTGGTATCGAAATTCCACTCGCGCCCCTGCGCAAATTCGCAGCCCATAAACAGCAGCTTTTTGCCCGGATGCGCCCACATAAAGCCGTAATAGGCGCGCAGGTTGGCGAACTTTTGCCAGGCATCGCCCGGCATACGGTCTAGGATCGATTTTTTGCCGTGCACCACTTCATCGTGCGAGATAGGCAATACAAAGTTCTCGGTATAGGCGTACAGCATACCGAAGGTCATCTGGTTGTGGTGATACTTGCGGTGCACCGGATCGCACTTCATATAATTGAGCGTGTCGTGCATCCAGCCGAGGTTCCATTTGTAATGGAACCCCAGGCCGTTGGCGTCCGGCGGCAGGGTGACGCCGGGATAGTCGGTGGACTCCTCCGCCAGCGTCACCGCGCCCGGCTGCGCCTGGCCGATAGTCTGGTTGGTATAACGCAGGAAGGCGATGGCCTCCAGATTCTCGTTGCCGCCGTAGTAATTCGGCACCCACTCGCCGTCGGCGCGGCTGTAATCGCGATAGATCATCGACGCCACCGCATCGACCCGCAGCGCGTCGATGCCGAAACGCTCCAGCCAATACAGCGCGTTGCCCGCCAGGTAGTTGCGCACCTCGTGACGACCGTAGTTGTAGATCAGCGTATTCCAGTCCTGATGGTAGCCCTCGCGCGGATCGGCGTACTCGTACAGCGCAGTGCCGTCGAAATTCGCCAGGCCGTAGGCGTCGCTCGGGAAGTGCCCCGGCACCCAGTCGAGGATCACGTTGATGCCCGCCTCATGCGCCGCCGCCACAAACGCCCTGAAGTCAGCCGGCGTGCCGAAGCGCCGGGTCGGCGCATACAGCCCCAGCGGCTGATAGCCCCAGCTGCCGTCGAACGGGTGCTCGTTGATCGGCAGCAGCTCGATATGGGTGAATCCCATGTCCTTCACATAATCGATCAGCTGCACCGCCAGCTCGCCGTAGCTGAGCCAGAAGTGGTTGTCAGTGTGGCGGCGCCATGAGCCGAGATGCACCTCGTAGATGGCGATCGGCTGGTCAAAATCGTTGGCGCGGCGGCGCGCCGGCGTCGACGGCACCACCTCCGGCAGCGGCGCCACCAGCGAGGCGGTATCCGGGCGCATCTGCGCCTCGAAGGCGTAAGGATCGGCTTTCAACTGAGTATTGCCGTAGCAATCGACGATTTCATATTTGTACAGCTGGCCGGCCTGCACGCCGGGCAAGAACAGCTCCCAGATGCCGTTTTCACGCCGCAGACGCATCGGGTGGCGGCGGCCGTCCCAGAAGTTGAATTCCCCCACCACCGAAACACGCTGGGCGTTGGGCGCCCAGACCGCAAAGCTGACGCCGTCGATGCCATCCAGCGTGACGAGGTGGGCGCCCAGCCGTTCATAGGGGCGCAAATGCGTACCCTCAGCCAATAGCCAACTATCGATATCCTGCAGCAGCGGGCCGAATCGATAAGGATCGTCGACGATCTGTTGATGATCGCGCCAGCTGACCTGCAGCTGATAGCGGAAAGGATTTTTGCGCCGCGGCACCACGGCGCTGAAGAAACCGCGCGGATCGTCGCAGTTCAGCTGCACCAGCCGCCGGCCGGTTTGCTGTTCCACCAGCCAGACTGCGCCGGCGTCCGGCAGCAGCGCGCGCACCTGCAGACCGTTATCGGTCGCATGCATGCCAAGCAGAGCGAAGGGATCGGCGTAATGGCCGGCGATGATCTGATCAATCACGTCACGATCGGGAAGTACAGGCATAGTCTTCTTCCTTAGATTAACAGCATGATCTAAGCACGGCTTGTTGATTATTCCTTGGCCGTTTTGGTCATCATGCAATGCATTCGGACTCTAAAGCGTGATTGCGGTCGGTTATTGACCAATCTTTACTCTGCCGACCTGAATTTCGCTCTTTATGCTTATTTTTTGAAATATTTCAGTCATGGTGAAAAATTGTCCACCCATGCATTAAGCATAGCCAATGTCTGTTAAAAACTGCTCAGCATTGCTCAGGAAAATTCTTCATTAAGAAAACTGCCAGCCTGGCGGCGTTTGCATGCGGCGGCTGACGAGGAGATAGGCGGGATCCCGCCCATTGAAACGAGGCTGGCGATGACGCTGCCCGACGCGGTGCGCGGCGAACAAAAAAGCGGAAAATAAGGCATTAGGGGGCTGAAAGCAGCCAGCCCCCTGGAAGTGCGGGTTTACAGCAGGATGCGCAGCATGCGGCGCAGCGGCTCGGCCGCGCCCCACAGCAGTTGGTCGCCTACGGTGAACGCCGACAGGTACTCCGGCCCCATATTCAGCTTGCGCAGACGGCCGACCGGCGTATTCAGCGTACCGGTCACCGCCGCCGGCGTCAGTTCGCGCATGGTCAGTTCGCGGTCGTTCGGGATCACGCGCACCCAGTCGTTGTGCGTCGCCAGCATCTGCTCGATTTCCGGCAGCGACACGTCTTTTTTCAGCTTCAGCGTGAACGCCTGGCTGTGGCAGCGCAGCGCGCCGACGCGCACGCACAGACCGTCGACCGGGATCACGCTGGCGGTGTTCAGGATCTTGTTGGTTTCCGCCTGGCCTTTCCACTCTTCGCGGCTCTGGCCGTTGTCGAGCTGCTTGTCGATCCACGGGATCAGGCTGCCGGCCAGCGGCACGCCGAAGTTATCGGTCGGCAGTTTGCCGCTGCGGGTGGCCTCGGTCACCTTGCGTTCGATATCCAGAATGGCGGAGGCCGGGTTCTGCAGCTCTTTCGCCACGTCGGCGTGCAGCATGCCCATTTGGGTCAGCAGTTCGCGCATGTGGCGCGCGCCGCCGCCGGAGGCCGCCTGGTAGGTGGCGACCGACGCCCACTCCACCAGATCGTTGGCGAACAGGCCGCCGAGCGACATCAGCATCAGGCTGACGGTGCAGTTGCCGCCGACGAAGGTTTTGATGCCTTTGTCCAGGCCCTGCTGAATCACCGCGTGGTTGACCGGATCCAGGATGATGATGGCGTCGTCCTGCATGCGCAGCGACGAGGCCGCGTCGATCCAGTAACCCTGCCAACCGCTGGCGCGCAGCTTAGGATAGACTTCGTTGGTATAATCGCCGCCCTGACAGGTAATAATGATATCGAGCGCGCTCAGCGCGTCGATGTCATACGCATCCTGCAGCGTGCCCTGCTGGCCGCCAAAGGCCGGCGCGGCGGAACCGTGCTGCGAGGTGGAGAAAAAGACCGGGCGAATGGCGTCGAAATCGCGCTCTTCCGTCATGCGTTGCATGAGAACCGAGCCGACCATTCCGCGCCAACCGATGAAACCAACGTTTTTCATAATATCTGTGTCCCGCCCGGATAAGGGCTTATTAGGTGATAACGAGTTGTGTGCAATATCTCCTCACCTTACAAAATGTCGGCGCGGGCGCAAAGTGAATTTATTCGATGGCTGGGGATTTCTCAGCAATCCTTCTTATAGGCAAGGACGCGGCCGAAAAGGCCGAGGCGTTTTCCCGATCACGAGGTCACCATGACAGAGATGATTTCCGCTACGGTATTGCTGTTTTTAATTATGGATCCGCTGGGCAACCTGCCGATTTTCATGTCGGTGCTCAAGCACCTGGAGCCGCGCCGCCGCCGCGTAGTGTTGATTCGCGAGCTGCTGATCGCCCTGCTGCTGATGCTGATCTTTCTGTTCGCCGGCGAGAAAATTCTGGCGTTCCTCAACCTGCGCACCGAAACCGTCTCCATTTCCGGCGGCATCATCCTGTTTCTGATCGCCATCAAGATGATTTTTCCCTCGCAGGAGGGAAACAGCTCCGGGCTGTCCGCCGGCGAGGAGCCATTCCTGGTGCCGCTGGCGATCCCGCTGGTGGCCGGGCCGTCGATTCTGGCAGCGCTGATGCTGCTGTCGCACCAGTATCCGCATCAGCTGCCGCATTTGGTGGCGGCGCTGCTGATCGCCTGGGGCCTCTCTGCGGCCATTTTGCTGATGTCGAACCTGTTCCTGCGCCTGCTGGGCAGCAAAGGCGTCAGCGCGCTGGAGCGGTTGATGGGGCTGATTCTGGTGATGCTGTCGACCCAGATGTTCCTGGACGGCGTGCGGGCTTACATGAAGCTGTAGGCGCCTGGCGGCGCCGACAACGGTCCGCGCTTAGCGGGCGGTAACGCGGCGAATATAGGCGAGCGTATCGGCAACCACGCCGTCCAGCGGCTGGTTGATGTCGATCGCTTGCACATCCGGCTCCTGCTCGCCCGGCTCTTCCAGCGTGGCGAACTGGGAAATCAACATCTGCGGCTTGAAGAAGTGGCCCTTGCGCTGCTTCAGGCGCTCCTCGATCACCGACTGGTCGCCTTTCAGATACAGGAAATGCAGGTTGCTATTCCCTTCGCGCAGGCGGTCGCGATAGCTTTTCTTCAGCGCCGAGCACACCAGCAGCGACACGTCGTTGGTGCGCTGCATGGCGAAGATGGCGTCGTTCAGGGCCGCCAGCCACGGCGCGCGATCGTTGTCGTCCAACGCATGCCCGGAGGACATTTTGATGATGTTGGCACGCGGGTGCAGGTAATCGCCGTCCAGCATGGCGGCGTTGGCCTGGTGAGCGACAGCGCTGGCCACGGCGGATTTGCCGCTGCCGGAAACGCCCATCAAAACAAATACGTGATTCTGCGGATTGCTCATTGTGTCATGCCCTTATGGGAACTGGCGCGAGCGCGCCAAATGCGTCCCAACTGATAAAGATACTCTGGAACGCCGGCGCCCCGCAGGGCGCCGGATAAAGATTATACGACCGTCGCCAGCAGCAGACAGCCCACCAGGCCGCACACCGAGATAATGGTTTCCAGCACCGACCAGGATTTGATGGTTTCCATGATGCTCAGGTTGAAGTACTCCTTGAACAGCCAGAAGCCCGGATCGTTGACGTGCGAGAAGATGACGCTGCCGGAACCGACCGCAATCACCATCAGCTCAGGGCTGACGCCGGTGGTGGCGATCAGCGGCGCCACGATGCCGCCGGCGGTGATCGCCGCCACGGTGGCGGAACCCAGCGCCAGACGCAGCGCGGCGGCGATCGACCAGGCCATCAGGATCGGCGAAACGTTGCTGCCTTCCATCAGGCCGGCGATGTACTTCTCAACGCCGCTGTCCACCAGCACCTGCTTGAAGGCGCCGCCGCCGCCGATGATCAACAGCATCATGGCGATGATTTTAATCGAGTCGGTGATGGTGCCCATCACTTCATCCATGGTACGGCCACGGTTCAGGCCGAAGGTGAAGATGGCGATCAGCACGGCGATCAGGGTGGCCATCACCGGGTCGCCGAAGAACTCGGCGAAGCGCAGCAGGCTGTGGCCCTTCGGCAGCACCATTTCAGCGACCGCGCGCAGCGCCATCAGGATCACCGGCACCAGCGACGTGGCGACGCTGACGCCAAAGCTTGGCATCTCCGCGTCGGTAAAGGTTTTCGGGTTGTACAGGCCTTCCGGCACCGGCTTGTCAATGCCTTTCAGGAAGCGGGCATAGACCGGGCCGGCCAGGATCACCGTCGGGATCGCCAGCAGCGTGCCGTACAGCAGGGTTTTACCCATGTCGGCATGGAAGATGGTGGCGATGGCGGTCGGGCCTGGGTGCGGCGGCAGGAAGCCGTGGGTCACCGACAGCGCGGCGGCCATCGGCACGCCGACGTACAGCAGCGGGATACGCGCGGAGGCGGCGATGGTGAACACCAGCGGCAGCAACAGCACGAAGCCCACTTCGTAGAACAGCGCGAAGCCGACGGTGAAGCCGGTCAGCACCACCGCCCATTGAATGTGTTTTCTGCCGAACTTGTCGATCAGCGTGGTGGCGATGCGCTGTGCGCCGCCGCAGTCCGCCAGCAGTTTGCCGAGCATGGCGCCGAAGCCCATGATCAGCGCCAGGCTGCCCAACGTGCCGCCCACGCCGGCCTTGATGGAGCCGATGACCTTATCGACCGGCATACCCTGCGCGATTCCGACCGCCAAAGCAACCAGAACCAGAGAGATAAAGCCGTTCAGCTTGAAGCGGATCATCAGCAGCAGCAGCAGCGCTACGCCGCCTGCAACAATCACTAATGGCATAGTTTTTCTCCAACCTTTTATCGCGACTCTCTTTACAATAGGCGTAAAGCGTGCGGTTGTTTTATTTTTAGGCTCTTTCCCGGTGTTTAAGAAGAGCTGTAGGTGTTGTTGAGTCAGAGGTTCAGTCTTGCAGCAAGATGACCGCGCACTCGTTGTTACCGGTATCATGATACCGGTAACAACGAGTGCGCCGGAACCGGGTAACCGGCTAAAATTCGCGTTCTGGGACAGAGATCAAACTTATGCCGGCAACGAGCGGCGGGCTTACAGGCGGGGTAACCAGCGCGCCTCAGGGCGCGCTGTAAAAAGAAAGAGTGTTAAAACAGAACGTTAAAATGGCTCAGATGCTGCCGCCGGGGATCACGGTGAAACCGACGTCCACCATGCGCGGGCACACCGTTTCGCCGCGCAGCCGGGCCAGCAAGCGCTCGGCGCCGATCTGGCCCATGCGTTCGCGCGGCGTCAGCACGCTGGCCAGCTTCGGCACCATCACCTGGCCGATGTCATGGCCGTGGAAACCGGCGATCGCCATGTCCTGCGGGATCGACAGCCCTTGCCGCTGGCATTCGAAGGCCGCGCCGATCGCCAGGTCATCGTTGGTGCAGAAGATACTGTCGATCTGCGGGTAGTCACGCTGCGCCTGGCGCAACAGCTCGCCGCCGGCGGAATAAGAGGAAGAACGCGCGGTCATGATGCTGTACGGCTCCAGGCCGGATTCACGCATCGCCTGCTCATACCCCTGCTGCTTGATGATGGTACGCTCATCCTGACGAGCGCCGAAATAGACCACGTGACGATGGCCGTGCGCGATGATCTGCTGGGTCATCTGGCGCGCCGCCTCGAAGTTGTTGAAGCCCACCGCCAGATCGATGCACGGCGAGACGCAGTCCATCAGCTCCACCACCGGAATGCCCGCCACCTCGATCATCTTCAGGGTACGCGGCGTATGGTGGCGCTCGGACAGGATCAGGCCGTCGATATTGTAAGACAGCAGCGAGGTCAGACGCTCTTCTTCACGTTCCGGCAGGTAGCCATAGTGCGCCAGCATGGTCTGGTAGTTGTGCGCGTCGGTCACGCTTTCGATGCCGCGCAGCACTTCGGCGAACACCTGGTTGGTCAGCGACGGCAACAGCACGCCAATCGCCCGGCTGGTGGCGTTGGAGAGGATATCCGGCGCGCGGTTGGGGATGTAGCCCAGCTCATCCAGCGCGACGGCGATTTTTTGCTGCAGGGCGGCGGAAACCTGGTCGGGATTGCGCAGATAACGGCTCACCGTCATCTTGGTCACGCCCACCTTGTCTGCCACATCCTGGAGTACCGGCCGTTTTTTCTTCATTTTCAATGAACTGACTAACCGTGAATGGGCAGTCATTTTAGCAAAAAAAACGGCGGGCCGATATTGTCGGTTATGCGACGGCCAACGCAAAAAGGGCTCACACCGTGAGCCCTTCATACGCTGACAAAGGGGGAAAAAGCGTGGTTTTTCCCCCTTTGTGATGATTAGCCGAAAATCAATAAATTGATTTTCCTTGTTTTTATATGCTGGCGGCGTCAAGTCAGGCAACATCGTCAGACGTGTCATTAACCTCAAGGGCTCACATCGTGAGCCCTTGAAATTTACCGCTTAATCACACCGGCGGCAGATCGAACAGCAGGATTTCGCTCTCTTCGTCGGCCTGGATCGTCAGCGCCGATTCATCCCACACCGCGAACGCGTCGCTGATGCCGGCGGTCTGGCCGTTGACCGAGACCTTGCCGCGCACCACCTGGATCCAAACGCGACGGCCGGCGGCAATCGGGCATTCCCCCTGCTCGCCCTTATTCAGCGCCCAACGCGACAGCGTCATATCCTGGAACACCTTCAGCGAGCCGTCACGCGCATCCGGCGACAGCACCAGCTGACGGCCCTGCGGCGCGTCGAACATGCGCTGCTCGTAGCGCGGCTCCAGCCCGACCTGATCCGGGATGATCCAAATCTGGTACAGGTGCAACGGACGATCCTGATTAGCGTTGTACTCAGAGTGACGCACCCCGGTGCCCGCACTCATGATCTGGAATTCACCGGCCTGGATCTGCTCCTTGTTGCCCATGCTGTCCTGATGTTCCACCGTACCGCTCAGCACGTAGGTCAGGATTTCCATGTCTTTATGCGGGTGAGTACCGAAACCCTGCCCTGCGTCGATCACATCTTCGTTGATCACTCGCAGCGCCGAGAACCCCATAAAATTCGGATCGTAGTAATCGGCAAATGAGAAGGTGTGCCAGCTATCCAGCCAGCCATGATTGGCGTGGCCGCGGTCTTCCGCTTTACGTACATAAATCATTTTCAACTCTCCTCAATGTTTTTTTACAGTCTAGTCCTGCCAGCAGAATAAGAAAGCGTAAAAAACTCATGCCTCTGTTCAAAAATTTCGATGGAATGAAACAGCGGATGGGCAGCGGATTTGTTGAAAGCGGAACCGGCTGAAAAAGGGCAAAAAAAAAAGCCAGCACCCGAGCTGGCTAAGTAAACACTGGAAGCAATGTGAGCAATGTCGTGCCTTCGCAGCGAGAGTATCAAGGATTGATGCCCTCCCCGGAACGCATCGCAATAATAATCATTATCATTCGCACCTGTAAAGCGTTTTTTTTGACCCGTTGAAATAATATTGACTCAAGGCAGTAAACGGATAAATTCAGAGGTTATTCAACCGGTAAGCAAAAGGAGCAGCGAGATGAGCGAGATCGTGATACGCCACGTGGGAACATCGGATGCTCAGGCTCTGCATCATCTTTATTCTCAGACGCCCGTCTACCGCGATACGCTGCAGCTCCCGCTACCGTCCGTCGAGTCCTGGCAGAAACGCCTCGCCAACCCCGAACCGGGCACGCATAACCTGGCGGCCTTCGTTGACGGGCAGCTTGTCGGTCAGTTAGCCGTGATGCTGAATCAGCGCGTTCGCCGCCGCCACGTGGCCACCTTCGGCATCGGCGTCGATCCGCGCTACCACGGTAAAGGCGTCGGCAGCCGCCTGATGCAGGCGATGATCGACCTGTGCGACAACTGGGCGGCCATCGAGCGCATCGAACTGACGGTGTTCACCGACAACCCGGCGGCCATCGCGCTGTATCGCAAGTTCGGTTTTGAGATTGAAGGCACCAGCCGCGCTTTCGCCATTCGCGACGGCGTGCTGGTCGATGCCTACCATATGGCGCGTTTTCGCTCCGGGCAGCCGCGCGGCGATGCGTGATCTCATCCCCCCGCAGGGGCCGCTGCGCCGGCCCCTGAATATCAACCGCCGAACCTTTTTACACGCGCTGGCCGGCCTGACCGCCGCCGGCATGTTCTCCCCCTTCACCCCATTAGGTGCCGCTATGCCAACTTCCGCCGCCGGTCGCCCTGGCGCCCGCAACCTGATTACCGATGTGCCCGGCCTGAAGGTCGGCGTGGCGCAGGACAGCCGGGTGCGCACCGGCGCGACGGTGATCCTGCCGGACAGCCCGGCGATTGCCGCCGTGGACGTGCGCGGCGGCGGCCCCGCCACCCGGGAAACCGACGCGCTGGGTGAAGACAATTTGGTACAGACCGTCGATGCGTTGACGTTCAGCGGCGGTTCGGTATACGGCCTGGCGGCGGCGGACGGCGTCGCGGCCTGGCTCGGGCTACAAGGCAGAGGCTATGCGCTGCGGCCGGCTCCCGGCGTGCCGGTCTCACCTATCGTGCCCACCGCCTGCCTGTACGATCTGGCCAACGGCGGCGATAAAAACTGGCAGCTCACGCCGCCGTATCGCCAGCTGGGCATCGACGCGGTCGGCAAGGCTGGATTGGACTTTCCACTGGGCACCGTCGGCGCCGGCTACGGCGCCATGACCGGCATGGGCAAGCTGAAAGGCGGGCTCGGTTCGGCATCGATCGTTGCCGCCAGCGGCGCTACCGTCGGCGCACTGGTGGCGGTCAACAGCCTGGGAGCGGTGGTGGCGCCCGGCACCCGCGCCTTCTGGGCGACGCCCTATGAAATTGACGGTGAATTCGGCAACGGCGGCGCGGCGGCGCTGGCGCAACTGCGCGCGCAGGGCGAAGACTGGATGGTGCAAGAGCCGCAGGGCGGCAGAAAGAACACCACCCTGGCCTGCATCGCCACCGATCTGGCGCTGACGCGTGTGGAGTTGAAACGGGTGGCCATCATGGCGCAAGACGGCATGGCGCGCGCTATTCGCCCGCTGCACAGCCCGTTTGACGGCGACGTGGTGTTCGCCCTGTCCACCGGGCAGCGCGAGGTACAGGGCAGCCGCGAACTGGCGGTGCTGCAGATCGGCGCGCTGGCGGCGGACACCCTCGCTCGGGCGATCGCCCGGGGCGTATACGCCGCCACGCCGTGGCCGGGCAGCCAGGTCACAACCTGGCAAACGCTCGGCGGCTAACGCGCCGCCATCAAAAAAGGGGGCCGGTGGCGCCCCTCGATCTTTATTGCCCCCCACCGCCTAAATACCGGCAGTTTCCCGAATATAACGGCGCGCCTTCACCGCATACTCGAACGGGTTGGCCAGCGCCGGATCCTGCTCGGCCTCCACCACCATCCACCCTTTGTAACCGCGCTCGTCCAGCAGCTTGAACACCGGCCTGAAGTCGATCACGCCATCACCCGGCACGGTGAAGGTGCCCTTCTTCACGCCGTCGAGGAAGCTCAGCTTGTTGGCCTTCACTTCCGCCACCACCTCATCGCGCACGTCCTTCAGGTGGACATGGTTGATCCGCGGCAGATACTTCTCCAGGATCGCCATCATCGCCTGTTGGCTGCCTTCCGAATAGTAGGCGTGGCCGGTATCGAACAGCAGGTAAACGTCGTCGTTGACCATGCTCATGTAGCGATCGATTTCGGCCGTGGTCTGAATGCCGGTGCCCATGTGGTGGTGCAGGCACACCTGCATGCCTTTATCGGCGGCGATCTTCGCCAACTCGTTGTAACCGTCGGCCACGCGCTGCCACTCTTCATCGCTGAAGTACGGCTTCTCTTCGAACACGCCTTTGGTGGTGCCCTGAATGCTCTTGCTCTGCTCTGAGCAGCCAATCACCCTGGCGCCCATGGCATGCAGGAAATTCATGTGGTTGATAAATTCATCAATGGTTTTGTCTTTCTGGCCGTCAGCGAAAAAGGTGCTGAACCAGGCGTTGCAGATCTGGATGCCGCGAATATCCAGCATCGGTTTCAGCACCGCCGGATCGCGCGGGTATTTGCTGCCCACTTCGCTGCCGGTGAAACCGGCCAGCGCCATTTCACTGACGCATTGCTGGAAGGTGTTCTCCTTGCCCAGATCGGGCATGTCGTCGTTGGTCCAGCCGATCGGCGCAATGGCCAATTTCACGTTGTCTTTATTCATGGTTTGCCTCGGTCCTTGCAGGGCCGCCGGTACAAACGCCGCCGGCGAGCCGAATCAGATTATTTGCCCAACAGCTCTCTTTCGATGCGTTCTCTGGTCGCCACCGCCTGGCTCGGCATCTTTTCCGGGTAACCGAACAGCGAGGTGCAGATGATCGATTCGCCGCCGACCTTGAAGCTGCGGTTGGCAAATTCCATGTCGCGCAGCGTCTGGAACAGGGCGTCGAAATTCACCTCGCCTTCGCCGATGCCGACGTGCTGGTGCACCGCGGCGTCAACGCCCGGCGGGTTGACGATATAGCGGCAGTGCTTGGTGTGGTTCATGGTGTCGGCGATCAGCACGTGGGACAGATCGTCCCCGGCGTACTGCAGCATCCCGGCTACGTCACCCTGCCCCTTGTCGTAGTAGAAGGTGTGCGGCACGCTGTAGAGATATTTGACGTGGTCGCTGCGCAGCGACTTCACCAGATCGGCGGTTTCGTTGCTCAGCTCGCAGAAGTCCCACGGGTGCGACTGGATCTCCATACGAATACCCTCGCGCTCAACGATCGGCAGCAGCTCCTCCATCGAGCGATACCACAGCTCCTCGCAGATCTCCGGTTCGTTGGGATTGCCGGCCAGTTCGGTGTTGATCACCTGCACGCCCATTTCCACCGCAATTTCGATCATCCGCCGCCAGTTTTTGACCGCCGCCTGGCGGCGATCTTCCCCCGGACCGGACCAGCGATACACCACGATAAATGAGGAGATCTCCACGCCGGTCGCTTTTAGGGCGTTTTTATACTCCGCCATGATTTCGCGGCTGGCCTTCGGATGTTTGTAAAACGGGTTGATCTGCGGGTGCGGCGACTGCTCGATGTATTTGTAGCCCCAGTCCGCCACCTGCTGAACCATTTTGGTGACGCCCAAATCCCGGATAACGTCGACATCAAAAGCGATCTTCATGGTCACTCCTCTGCAATCGTGGTTACGCGCTGCGAGCGGTTATTTACCGTAAAACGCCGGGCGCGCCGGCAGGGTCACCGGCACGATCTCGCCGCTGAGCTGGGCCGCCACGCAGGCGTCGGCGGTTACCGCGGCGGCGTAGCCGTCCCAGGCGGAAGGCCCGGTCAACTTGCCCGCGGCTACGTCGTTGATGAAGCCCTGCAGCTCGACGTCATAGGCATCGATAAAGCGATCCTTCCAGTCGGTCAGGATTTCGGTCGACAGGCGGGCGCCGCTGCGCATCTGCACCGAGGACGGTTCCGGCAGTTTGGCGATGCCGGTTTCCCCCACCACTTCGCACTGAATGTCGTAGCCGTACTGGCAGTTGACGAAGATTTCGACGTCGATGCGCGTCCCTTTGGCGGTTTCAAACAGCACAATTTGCGGATCTTTCAGGTGCGGAAACGCCTTCGGGCTCTTGCGTGGGAACACCACCTGCACCGACACATAGTCGTCGTCGAGCAGCCAGCGCAGCACGTCGATTTCGTGGATCAGGGTGTCGGTGATCGCCATATCGGTGGTGTAGGCCTCGCCGACCGTCGGGTTGCGGTGCGCGCAGTGCAGCATCAGCGGCTCGCCGATCTGGCCGCTGGTCAGTACCTGTTTCAGCGCGCGATAGCCCTGATCATAGGGGCGCATGAAGCCGACCTGCACCAGCCGTTTGCCGTGCTTCGCTTCGGCGTCGACAATGTTTTTGCAACCCTGCGCGGTCACCGCCAGCGGCTTCTCGCAGAATACCGGTTTGCCGGCGGCGATGGCCGCCAGCACGAACTCTTCATGACTCGGCCCCCAGGAGGTGACCAGCACCGCCTGCACGTCGGCGGCTTTGATCAGATCGTGGCCGTTGTCATACACCCGCGCATCCAGCTGCAGATCGCTCACCACCTTGGCGGCGTTGTCGCGGTTGATGTCGTTGACCGCCACCACGCGGGCGCCCTGCAACACTTTGCTGCAGCGACGGATATGATCGCGGCCGATGGCGCCGGTGCCGATAACCCCAATGTTCAATGTCATTTTCGCTACCCTCGAGATTAATGTATGAAAACGAATCAGTAATCGCGCGCCTTATCGATGTTTTCCTGCAGCTTGCGCGCCACTGCGACGATTTTTTCGCTGTCGGCCACCTGAGCGCCGCCCACGCGCCACCAGCTGAGATACTTGTGCACCATGGTCTTCGGCAGCACCTTGATGTCCAGCAGCGTGGACACGGTTTGCCTGCGGGCGTCGGCCAGCGCGTCGAGCAGCTGCTGCTCGGTGGTGACGCGATAGGTTTTACAGCCGTAAGCCGCCGCCAGCATGGCGAAATCGACCGGCACCAGTTTGCCGTCGAGCTTGCCGCCCTGTGGATTGCGGAAGCGGAATTCGGTGGTGTAGCTGTCCATGCCGTGTTCCATCTGCAGGTTGTTGATGCAGCCGTTGGTCATGTTGTCGAACAGCACCACGTTGATCTTGCAGCCTTCCTGAATCGAGGTGACCAGTTCGGAATGCAGCATCATGAAGGCGCCGTCGCCCACCATCGCGTACACCTCGCGCTGGGGCTCGGCCAGCTTGACCCCCAGCGCGGCGTTCACCTCGTACCCCATGCAGGAGTAGCCGTATTCCACGTGGTAACCGTGCTCGCCGCGGTTGTGCCACACCCGCTGCAGATCGCCCGGCAGGCTGCCGGCGGCGGCGACGATCACGCTGTCCGGCGGCAGCTCGCGGTTCAGCGCCCCCAGCACCCGGCTTTGCGTCATCGCCGAGCCGGTCTGGGCGATAAATTCGTCGAACACCTGCTCGCGGTCGAGGTGATCGTCTATCTCCGGCACAAAGTCTGCGCCGCTGTATTCCACCGAGTAAACACGCTCGGTCTCTTCACGCTGGGCACCGCGCGCCGCGGCGATGGCGTCGCCCCAGCCGGCGCGATAATCGGCCTGCGCCAGCAGCGCGCCCAGTGCGTTCAGGGCCTCGCGGGCGTCCGCCAGCACCTGCACGCCGTCGAGCTTGCCGGCGTCGAAGGCGCTGACGTTGATATTGAGGAAGCTGACGTCCGGGTGTTGGAACAGCCATTTGGACGAGGTGGTGAAATCGGTGTAACGGGTGCCGACGCCAATCACCAGATCGGCCTGCCGGGCCAGCGTGTTGGCCGCCAGGCAGCCGGTTTCGCCGATGCCGCCGAGGTTGAATTCATGGTCACTCGATACCGTGCCTTTACCGGCCTGGGTCTCGGCGAACGGAATGCCGAAGCGCTCGGCGAATTCGCGCAGCGCTCGCCCGGCCTGCGAGTACTTCACGCCGCCACCGCACACCAGCAGCGGTTTGCGTTTGGCCGTCAGCAGCGCTAAGGCGTCCGCCAACATGCCGTCGGTCGCCGGGCGGCGATCGAGCCGATGCACGCGCTTTTGGAAGAAATAGTCGGGGTAGTCGTAGGCTTCACCCTGCACGTCCTGCGGCAGACACAGCGTCACCGCGCCGGTTTCCGCCGGATCGGTCAACACGCGCATCGCATTGATGCAGGCGCTCATCAGCTGTTCCGGGCGCACGATGCGATCCCAGTATTTGCTCACCGCACGGAACGCGTCGTTGGTGCTGATGCTGAGATCGTAAGACTGTTCGATTTGCTGCAACACCGGGTCCGGCTGGCGGGAAGCGTAAACGTCGCCCGGCAGCAGCAATAAAGGAATGCGGTTAGCGGTGGCGGTGGCCGCGGCGGTGATCATATTGGCGGCGCCGGGGCCGACCGATGAGGTGCAGGCGTAAATTTGCCGGCGCAGCTTCTGTTTGGCGAAGCCGATCGCCGCATGGGCCATCCCCTGCTCGTTGCGGCCCTGGTGCACCCGCAGATCGCCGCTATCCTGTTCCAGCGCCTGCCCCAGCCCCAGCACATTGCCGTGGCCGAAAATCGCGAAAATGCCCGCGACGAATTTGGTTTCCACGCCGTCGGCCAGCAGATACTGGTTATCGAGAAATCTGACGAGCGCCTGCGCCATGGTTAACCTGATCTTGCCCATTTACCCACCCTTTAGATTAAGGGCCGCCCCGGAAAGCGCTCATGCCGAGCCGACAATCCCGTGTTTGTGTTACGCGGCGGCAGCTATTATCTTGAGCAGGCGATGCCCGCGCTGCTCACGAAGTCGACAACCTGAAACGTGAAGCGATTATAAACAAATATATTTTTCATAAAATCACATTACAGAAGAAACATTTCATTTTGCGATAAAGATCGCATATTGCATGAAAAGCCCGTTTCATCTCGTGGTTCAGCCTTCATGGGCTTCGTGCCGCGCACCGGCCGATAAAAGTCGTTGGCACATGGGCTGACAGCCTTTTCCTCTGCCCTCACCTCCCTTTTATGTTCCGCCCCGGCGGCCCTTGCGCAGCCGATTCATCGCCTTTTCCCACGCCTCTGTCGATGTTTTAAACGCATCACATTTTTGGGGTGTAAATTTCATTTCATATTGAAATTGAAATTTTCATTCCCCATACTGTCCCCATGCTTCCTGCAGGGCGCCACGCTCGGGCCGCCGCCGGAGTTTTGCTTAACAGAAGGAAACGGGTATGGCTACACAACAAAAACAGCTTGATGTCATTTGTCTCGGGCGCATCGCCGTCGATTTCTATGCTCAGCAGATCGGCGCGCGTCTGGAAGACGCCGGCACATTCGCCAAATACCTCGGCGGCTCTTCCGGCAACGTGGCCTACGGCACCGCCATTCAGGGGTTGAAATCCGGCATGCTGGCCCGCGTCGGCGATGAACACATGGGCCGCTTTCTGCGTGAAGAGCTGCAGCGCGTCGGAGCCGATACCCGCTGTCTGATCACCGACAAGCAACGATTAACCGGCCTGGTGATCCTCGGCATCAAGGATCAGGAAACCTTCCCGCTGATCTTCTACCGCGAAAACTGCGCGGACATGGCGCTGACGCCGGACGACATCGACGAGGCCTACATCGCCTCCTCCCGCGCGCTGGCCATCACCGGCACGCACCTGTCGCACCCGAACACCCGCGCCGCGGTGCTGAAGGCGCTGGAGTATGCGCGCCGCCACGGCCTGCGCACCGCGCTCGACATCGATTACCGCCCGGTACTGTGGGGGCTGACGTCGCTGGGCGACGGCGAAACCCGCTTTGTGGAATCAGACCAGGTGACCCGCGAACTGCAGGAGGTGCTGCACCATTTCGATCTGATCGTCGGCACCGAAGAGGAATTTCATATCGCCGGCGGCAGCACCGACACGCTGACGGCGCTGAAAAACGTGCGCCGGACTACCGCGGCCACGCTGGTGTGCAAGCGCGGCGCGCAGGGCTGCTCGGTGTTCGAAGGTGAAATCGCCGACGACTGGGCGCAGGTGAAGCTGCACGCCGGTGTGCGGGTTGAAGTGCTGAACGTGCTGGGGGCCGGCGACGCCTTTATGTCCGGGCTGCTGCGCGGCTACCTGAACGATGAGGGCTGGGAGCAGGCCTGCCGCTACGCCAACGCCTGCGGCGCATTGGTGGTTTCGCGCCACGGCTGCGCGCCGGCGATGCCGACCAAACGGGAACTGGACGACTACCTGCAGCGTGAACAGCAGGTCACGCGCCCGGACCGCGACGCACGCCTGAACCACCTGCACCGGGTCACCACCCGCAAGCAACAGTGGCCGGAACTGTGCGTGTTCGCCTTCGATCACCGCAAGCAGCTGGCGGACATGGCGCGCGAAGCCGGCGTCGGCGAGGAACGCATTCCGCGCCTGAAGACCCTGCTGCTCACCGCGGCGCAACAGGCTGCCGCGCAGGCCGGCCTCAACGGCAACAGCGGCATTCTGGCCGACACCACCTATGGGCAGGCGGCGCTGAACGAGATCACTGGCCAGGGATGGTGGATCGGCCGGCCGGTGGAGCTGCCCAGCTCGCGCCCGCTGCGCCTGGAGCACGGCAATATCGGTTCGCAATTGATCGACTGGCCGCAGGAGCACGTGGTGAAGTGCCTGGTGTTTTATCACCCGCACGATGCGGAGGAACTGCGCCGCGAACAGGATGAGCTGATCGCCGACGTCTACCGCGGCTGCTGTAAATCCGGCCACGAGCTGCTGCTGGAGGTGATCCTGCCGGACAGCAACGCCGACAAAGACGAACGTTATTACCTGGAGATGATTGAGCATTTCTACCAGTTGGGCATTCAGCCCGACTGGTGGAAACTGCCACCGCTGAGCGCAGAAAACTGGCGGCAGGTCGGTGCCCTGATCGACACCTACGATCCCTTCTGCCGCGGCGTGCTGATCCTGGGGCTCGACTCCCCGGAGTCGGTGCTGAAGGCGGGCTTCGCCGCCGCCGCGGATGCGCGCTGGGTGAAAGGTTTCGCCGTCGGCCGCACCATTTTCGGCCAACCTTCGCGCCGCTGGCTGCAGGGGGAAATCGACGACGCGGCCCTGATCGAGCAGGTGAAACAAAAATACCTGACGCTGATCGGTTTCTGGCGCCAGTACCGTCCGCAGGCGGGCGGCACGCACTGACGGCAACAGCAGGTTCACGTCCCCTTAAGGCCATTTCGCCGCTTTAAGGGGATTTTTTTGCCCCTTTTCTGTGAAGTCGCGCAATGTGCGATCGAATAAATCGCTTTTTGAGGAAATGAAATTTCCGCTCCGTCTGTTAAAATACCCTGTCAATATTTCAGGCATCAGGCCAATACGCCTTCACCCCACTGCGAGCCGAATGGATGAACAACCCAACTCAACTTTCGCTGTTACAGGACGAGATCCGCCACCGTTATGAAACGCTGAGCAAGCGTTTGAAGCAGGTGGCGCGCTATATTTTGGATAACAGTAACAGCATCGCTTTCGATACCGTTGCCTCCATCGCCGCACAGGCCAGCGTGCCGCCTTCCACCCTGATCCGTTTCGCCAACGCCTTCGGCTTCAGCGGCTTCAACGAAATGAAGCAGGTGTTCCGTCAGCATCTGATGGAAGAAACGGTGAACTATACCGAGCGCGCGCGCCTGTTCCGCCAAACCTCTACCGACGACAACGTCGCGCCGGAGAAGCCGGCGGAGATTCTCAACGTATTCACCATGGTCAATGCGCAGGCGCTGCAGCAGCTGGCGATGCAGATTGCCCCCGAGCAATTGGATCGCGCCGTCGAACTGCTCAACAACGCCGAAAACATCTACGTGATCGGCCTGCGCCGCTCGTTCAGCGTCGCCTCCTACCTCACCTATGCGCTGCGCCATCTGGAGCGCCGCGCATTTCTGATCGACGGCCTGGGCGGCATGTTCACCGAACAGCTGAGCATGGTGAAACCGAAAGACGTGGTGATCGCCATAAGCTATTCGCCGTACGCCCGCGAGGCGGTGGAACTGGTGGAATTGGGCGCCAAGCGCGGCGCGCAGCAGATCGCCATCACCGACAGCCAGGTCAGCCCGCTGGCCGCGTTCAGCGACGTCTGTTTCGTGGTGCGTGAAGCGCAGGTGGACGGGTTCCGTTCGCAGGTGGCCTCGATGTGCCTGGCGCAGACGCTGGCGGTCTCGCTGGCGCTGAATAACGCCCGGGACGAGTAAGGCGGATGTGAACGCGCCCGACAGGCTCGGGCGCGGCGGGATTATTGCAGCAACAAATAGCGGTAGAGCGCGCTTTCCAGATCCTGCTTCATGCTGATGAAAAGCAGAATCTCCACCGTTTGGCCGTCGTAGTCATAGATGACGCGGTATTCGCTGTCGGGATCCAATCGTTCGTGCAACCGCACTCCCATGCCCGCCAGCACGGCGTTGAAGCGATAGCGGACGGGATCGTCGGCGATTGCCGCGAGGGACGATAACAACAGATTGTCCACGAACATCCCGGCTGCGACGGCCCCTATCGTTCCGCTCTTATAAGACTCGATGTCTTTCAGGCTCCATTCCGCCGCCGGCGCGACGGTAAAACGTATTTCCTGGGGCATCCTGCACCTCGGGTCTATTTCCGCGCGTCACGCAGCCGCTGCAAGGTTTCTTCGGGCGACAGACCGCGCTGATTTTTAATCTCTTGCTTCGCCATCATAGTCAGTTTCAACAACGCGTTGGACTGGCGCTCGAGATTGCGTTCCCGTATTTCGGCCTCTCTCTCAGCCGCCGTTTGTACAAACAGCTCGGCAACACCATTTTTTGTGACGTAAACCCCGCCTTCAAACAGATCGGGCGAACCTAATCCTTCGCGCGCCGCTTTTTGAGACATGGTGGTTGTCATAGTTTTTCCTCCTGTGTACCGGCATTCTCACTGCATAACAGCGGTTCGTTAGATTCACTCAACCAGGGAGCAATCGCGTGCGGACAGGTTATCATTTGAGCAAGAGAGAGGGCAAATTTAGGTCAAATTTATCCCCTGATAAAGAGAAAGCCCGGCAAGCCGGGCCTCAAGCGCTTATTGCGCGGCGGGGTAGCCGTCGCCGTTAATCCAGGCGTGATCTTTTTCCCAGGTGAATTTCCACTGCCGCACCGGCCCGGCCATCACGTTGAGGTAATAGTTGTCGTAGCCCGCCAGGGTCGCCACCGGATGATAACCGCGCGGCACTTTCACCACGTCGCGATTGTAGACCGGCATGCATTCGTCGAGCGTGCGATCGTCGGTATAGACGCGCTGCATGCAGAACCCTTGCTCCGGCTGAATGCGGTGATAGTAGGTCTCTTCCAGATAGGTTTCGTCCGGCGAGTCTTCCCGATCGTGCTTGTGGCTCGGGTAGGAGCTGGTGTTGCCCTCGTCGGTGTAAACCTCCACCACCAGCAGACTGTCGGCCGGCTCGCTGTCCGGCAGAATGTTATGCACCAACCGCTGGTTGCGCCCCTTGCCGCGCCGCTCCACGCCGATTTCCGCCGGCGTGATCAGGCGTGAAGGCAGATGGCCGCTGCCGGGCGCGCTGCACACCGCCAACTCCAGATCGGTTTCTGCCCGCACGTCGATGCGATCGTGGTGCGGCACGTACACCGCGTAAGGCGGCGTGCGCTCGAACGGGCTCATGCGTTTGCCGATATGCGGGTATTCGGCGCGCAGCGTGGCGACGGAGGCGATACCGGCCACCAGTACCAGACACAGTTCCTTGTCACCGCATTCCAACCGCAGCGACTGCCCGGCGGCCAGGCGGTAAACGTCAAAGCCGACATAGCCCCAACCGGCATTTTCCGGCGTCACGTGCTGGATACGCCCCTCGGCGTTCGGCGCCTGACATTTGGCAAGCAGTGAAGACATTTCGATTCTCCTGTTAACTCCCCGTGCAAAGGCCGCTGCCCCCATGGAGCAACGGCCCGCTCATACTCTGCGATCGCTTAACCCAGCGTCGGCATGCTGAATTCAGACACCGTCTGTTGTCCGGCCGGCCAGCGCGCGGTGGCGGTCTTCATGCGCGTGTAGAAGCGCACGCCGTCGGTGCCGTGCACGTTCAGCGCGCCGAACACCGAGCGCTTCCAGCCGCCGAAGCTGTGGAACGCCATCGGCACCGGCACCGGCACGTTGACGCCGACCATCCCGGCCTGCACTTCCTGCACGAACTGGCGCGCGTAGTGGCCGCTGCCGGTAAAGATGGCGCTGCCGTTGCCAAACTCGTGGCCGTTGACCGTGTCGATGGCGGTGCGATAGTCCGGCACCCGCACGATGCCCAGCACCGGCCCGAAGATCTCTTCGCGGTAGATGCGCATGTTCGGCTTCACATGGTCGAACAGCGTGCCGCCGACGTAGTAGCCTTCAGGGTAGCCCGGCACCTGATAATTGCGGCCGTCGGCCACCAGGGTGGCGCCTTCTTCCACGCCCAGATCGATGTAGCCCAGCACCTTTTTCTGATGGGCGGACGACACCAGCGGCCCCATTTCATTCTCTTCGCCACCCTGCTGCAAGCCCGGCCCGACGCGCAGCTGCGCGATCAGCGGCTTCAGTTTGGCGATCAGTTTGTCGGCGGTGTCGTCACCGACCACCACGGCGATCGGCAGCGCCATGCAGCGCTCGCCGGCAGAGCCGAACGCGCCGCCCATCAACGCGTTGACCGTGGCGTCCAGATCGGCGTCCGGCATGACGATCGCCTGGTTTTTCGCCGCGCCGAAGGCCTGTACCCGCTTGCCGTGCGCGCTGGCGGTGGTATAGATATGTTCCGCCACGGTGGAGGAACCGACGAAGCTCACCGCCTGAATGCGCGGATCGGTGCACAGCTGCGCCGCGTCTTCATTGGCGCAGTGCACCACGTTGAACACGCCGTCCGGCAGGCCGGCTTCTTTCAGCAGCTCCGCCAGGCGCACTGAGGCCGAAGGCACCAGCGCCGGCGGCTTGAGGATAAAGGTATTGCCGCAGGCCAACGCGATAGGGAACATC
This sequence comes from Serratia sp. DFXYC6, assembly GCF_057196085.1. Taxonomy (NCBI): domain Bacteria; kingdom Pseudomonadati; phylum Pseudomonadota; class Gammaproteobacteria; order Enterobacterales; family Yersiniaceae; genus Serratia; species Serratia sp. DFXYC6. The sequence continues at coordinate 120,968 of NZ_JBXUNV010000006.1, forward strand.
CACATCGGCACCATCGCCGGGAAGTTGAACGGGGTAATGCCCGCCACCACGCCCAGCGGCTGCATCAGCGAGAAACTGTCGACGCCGCTGCCGACGTCCGGCGAGTATTCGCCCTTGATCAGATGCGGGATGCCGCAGGCAAATTCGACCACTTCCATGCCGCGCGTCAGTTCGCCCAGCGCATCCGAATACACTTTGCCGTGTTCGCTGACGATAAGCTCGGCCAGCTCGTCGCGGTGCTGTTCCAGCAGCGCCTTGAAATTGAACATGATGCGCGCGCGGCGCAGCGGCGTGGTGCGCGACCAGTCGGCAAACGCCCGGTGGGCCACGTCGATGGCCTGTTTGACTTCGGCGGCGGTGCTCTGCGTGACGCGTCGCTCAACCTGCCCGCTGGCCGGGTTGTGCACGTCGACGGTTTGATTGCTGCTGCTCAGGCACACCTGCCCGTCAATAAAGTTACCCACGGTTTTCATGTCACGCCCTCTTTTCAAGTCCGCTGTCGCCTGGCCACACCCAGGCGGCGCGGCGTTAATCGTCCCGCTCGCCAAACCCCGTCGGCAAGCCGGCTAAATCCTGACCGGATGCAGCAAACTCTATTTCATTGAAAAAAAGGTTTCAAATAAATTGTTTTGAAAAATTTGTTTTTAGTGCGTGAGGTCGCAATTTTGCGGTGTCGATCGGGTTGGCGCTTGCATTGCCGTGCCAGGGGAAGCGCAACTGCGGCGGAGAAAGTTGGGGTAATACACACTGACTTTGCTACAGAAAACCCGCACTGCGCCTGCCCTGTCGCCGTTACCGCACGCCCTCGAGCGCCCAAGGTGCCCGAATCGCTCGCGACGGTTTTTTTTGAACTGGATCTAAAAATCAATATTCCATTATTCACTAATTATGAAATAAATGTTCTTGTTTGTTCCAGCATTTATCGACGACATCGCCTTGATGACAGGCACGGTTCACACCCTTCCGCTCGCCCTCTTCCCGACACCCCAACCGTGCGGACGGAAGCCAGGATAAAAATCGGAGCAACACATGTCATATCAGCGTAAGCACAATACCGGCTACATATTGCGAATTTGCGGCATCGCCGCCCTGGGCGGCATTCTGTTCGGCTACGATACCGCCGTGATCTCCGGCGCGATCGAAGCGTTGAAAGCCTATTTCGATCTCAGCCCGGCCGAAACCGGCTGGGCAGTCTCCAACGTGGTGATCGGCTGCGTGGTCGGCGCCTTCGCCGCCGGGCCGCTGGCGGCGCGCTGGGGCCGTAAAAAGGCGCTGATGCTGGCAGCGCTGCTGTTCACCGTGTCCGCCGTCGGCGCCGCATTGGCTCCGACCTTCACCTGGTTCGTCATCTACCGCATCATCGGCGGGCTGGCGGTCGGCATTGCCGCCACCGTGTCGCCGATGTACATGTCGGAGGTGTCGCCGAAAGACATGCGCGGGCGGGCGCTCAGCATGCAGCAATTCGCCATCGTCTTCGGCCAGATCGTGATTTTCTACGTCAACTTCAAAATCGCCAGCCTCGCCAGCGAAGCCTGGCTGGTGGAAATGGGCTGGCGCTGGATGTTCGCCTCGGGCGTGATCCCCTGCATTCTGTTCTGCATCCTGGTGTTCGTCATTCCTGAATCGCCGCGCTGGAACGTGATGATGGGCCGCGACGATCAGGCGCTGGCGATGTTGACCAAGGTCTCCAACGCCGCCCACGCGCAGAATCTGCTGAAAGAAATCAAAGACTCGCTGCAGCAGGATCAACAGCAGCAGCACCGGAAGCTGAACTACGGCGATGTGCGGGTGCGGTTCATCCTGTTCGTCGGCTGCATGATCGCCATGTTGCAGCAGGTCACCGGCGTCAACGTGATGATGTATTACGCGCCGGTGGTGCTGAAAACCGTCACCGAAAACGCGCAGGAAGCGCTGTTCCAAACCATCTGGATCGGCGTGCTGCAGTTGGTCGGTTCGGTCATCGGCGCCATGCTGATGGATCGCATGGGCCGCATTCCGCTAATGCGTTACGGCACGCTGGGCGCCATCGCCGGCCTGCTGCTCACCTCGTACGCGCTCTACACGCAGGCCACCGGCTATTTCGCGCTGTTCGGCATGCTGTTCTTCATGGTGTTTTATGCGCTGTCCTGGGGCGTCGGCGCCTGGGTGCTGGTGTCGGAAATCTTCCCGAACCGCATGCGCGCGCAGGGGATGAGCATCGCCGTCGGCTGCATGTGGGTCGCCAACTTTGCGGTGTCGCAGTCGTTCCCGATGATCAACGACCACCCTTACCTGTTCTCGCATTTCCACGGCGCCTTCCCGATGTGGATCTTTGCCGCCTGCTGCCTGTTCAGCTACTGGTTTATCGGCCGCTATATTCCTGAAACCAAAGGCGTCTCGCTGGAAAAAATGGAACAGGTGGTGCTGGCCAAACGCCTCCGCCAATCCCTGCCCGACGGCAAGCCGCTGCCGCTGGAAAACGACAAATCCTGATCTCTCAACCCTGACCGCTGGAGTCATGCCCCATGAACATTGCGCTGGACCGCTTCTGCATTAACCGCAAGATCGCGCCGAATCTCGATCTGGACAATTTTTTCCGCCTGGTGAAACGCTGCGGGCTCAGCAAAGTTGAGCTGCGCAACGACATGCCCAGCGGCAAGGTGACCGACGATCTGAGCGACGCGCAGCTCAACGCGCTCGCCGCGCAATACGGCATTGAAATCGTCACGATCAACGCCCTCGGCATGTTCAATCGGGTGGATGACCCGGCGGCGCTGCAGCAGCGCGCCGAAGCGTTGCTGGCGCAGGCGCAGGCCATCCACAGCCGGGCGCTGGTGCTGTGCCCGCACTGCAGCGCCGACGACACGCGCAGCGAGCAGCAAAAACGGGACGATACCCTCGCCGCGTTGCGTCTGCTGGCGCCGCTGTTTGTCCGCTATGGCGTACAGGGATACGTCGAGCCGCTGGGCTTCGGCATCAGCTCGCTGCGATCGTCGCTGTTGACCCAGGCGATCATCCGCGACTCGGGCGCGCCGTATCGCATCGTGCTCGATACTTTCCACCACTATTTGAGCGGTGTGGCGCAAACCGACTTCGACGCGCAGATCCAGGTGGCGCAGATCGGCCTGGTGCATCTGTCCGGCGTGGAGGATGGGCGGGATAAAGGCGCGCTGAGCGATGAAGAGCGCATCATGCTGAGCACGGGCGATCGGCTGGAAAGCCGCCGCCAGGTACAGAACCTGGAACGCCTGGGCTACACCGGCGTCTATGCCTTCGAGCCCTTCTCTTCGCAGTTGGACGGCTGGAGCGAAGCGGATATCGAACGGGAAATCCGCCAGAGCATCGCCCTGCTGCAAGGGTAAAAAAACGGCCTCCGCGGAGGCCGTTTTTCATGGCGTTACTTCAGGTTGCCGACCACCAACTGGTGGCGCGCATTGTAAAACTTACGGTAAGCCAGATAGCAGGCGATGATGGTCGACAGGCTGGCGGTGGAAAGCAGCATAAAGGTCACCATAATCTGGTATTTGATCGCTTTCACCGGGTCGATGCCGGCAAAGATCAGCCCGGACATCATGCCCGGCAGGCTGACCAGCCCGACGGTTTTCGCCGAGTCGACGGTCGGGATCAGCGAAGCGCGGATGCTGTCGCGGATCAGCGCCGCCGAGGCGAACTTGGGCGTCGCCCCCAGGCTGAGCATCTCCTGAATCTTCTGCTGCTCGCCTTTGAAACGCTGGCCGAGGTTGGTGTAGCACAACCCCACCGCCACCATGGCGTTGCCGGCGATCATCCCGGAGATGGGGATCACCTGCATCGGCGTAAATTCGATGGAGCCGGTCAATACCAGCACCGCCAACGTCAGCACCGCGCCGGTGGTGATGGCGATAAACGACGTCACGAACGCGTGTTCGACGTACTTGCTGCGTTTCTTGGCGTTGTAAGCCGCGTTAAAGCAGATGAACAGCACCATCAACACGGTGAGAACGGCGTTATCCAGGTCGAAAATATACTTCAGCACGTAGCCGACGATGATCAACTGCACCACCGCGCGGCAGATGCTCCAGATAATGTCCTTTTCCAGCGCCAGCTTTTCCCGGTGGCTGATCAGGATGGCGACCACCACCAGCACCATCGACAAGCCCAAGGATTCGTTGGTGATGTTATGCTGATTCATGCTGTTGCTCCTGTTGCTCGGCGCCGTGCGCGCGCAGGGTGATCACTTCGTCCGCATGCGCTATCTCTTCGGTATCGTGCGTCACCCACAGCACCGCCAGCCGGTGTTCCGCCACCAGCTGATGCACTATCTCATTGACGTTGCGTTTGTTTTCCTCGTCCAGCGCGCTGGTGATCTCATCGAGCAACAGCACCCGGGGCATAAACTGCAGGTTGCGGATCAGGGACACCCGCTGCTTCTCCCCGCCGGACAGTTCATTGATGCTTTTGGTCAGCATCGCCTCCGGCAGCCCGAAACGCGCCAGATCGACCTTCATTTTTCGCTCGGCCGGCGGTTCCTGGCGGATCTGGTAGGGCAGCGCCAGATTGTCGTAAACCGTATTGCCGAACAGTGACGGCGTCTGGAAGCAGTAAGAGACCTGCTTGCGATACGCCTCCGGCGACATCTCGTCGATCGCCTGGCCGTCGAAATAGAGCTTTCCGCTGGTCGGATCCATTAAGGAAGAGATGATTTTCAGCAGGGTGCTTTTCCCGCAGCCGGAAGGTCCGGTGATCAGTTTGAACTCGCCTTCACCCAGCGTGAAAGAGACGGAATCCAGGATCACCTGGTTGTCTATTTGATAATGAATATCATCCAATCTCAGTATGTCTTTCTTTTCCTTCATTACGATGCCGGCTCCCTATACCTGTTCCCGTCTGAGCGATAAGTATATGGCTGCCAAAAACATCTTAGCAATGGCTGTGCGGATGGCAGCGAACGAAGGGGAAGGATTGACGGAGCGAAACGCCCCGCCAAATGATAAATTTAATTAATGATTAGCTGTAGGAATAGTCAAAAGCGACCGCCAGGGTCGAATCACTCTTTTTTTATCGCTGCCTGTTCGTCGCAGCTGTACCAGCGGAGAGAATTGTTGATGCTGCGGTGGGTGCAGTGAACCTTACCCTCCTTTTCCAGCGCCAGCAGCAGGGTGCGGGTGGTATAAATATTTTCGCCGCATTTATCCGCCAGCTCGCGCGTCTTCGGCCACTGCTCCGGCGGGGGATGATGGCCCCCAGATCCTTCCACACGCTCCCTGCACAATCCTTGCAACACATTCAGCATCAGCGATTTTCTGCTTTCAAACGTTTTCGGCGCCTTGGCCATAGCATTCCTCCTGAGTGGTTACTGCTGAGCACCCCGCTCACGGCTGCACGTCAGCGATGCGCAGGGTGTAAATCATGGTGGCATTCGGGGGGATCGCCGGCGGGTTGCCCTGTTTGCCGTACGCCAGCGCCGGCGGCACCACCAGCGTTATCGCACCGTGTTGCTGCAGCTTCTCGATAGCCGCGCGAAACAGCGGCGGGTAGCGCGTCAACGGCTGCGAGATCACCGTCCCCGCCAGCTCCATGTCTTTGACTACCCGGCCGTCGGTCAGGCTTTCGCGCACCACGATATCCACCCGATCGTCGGCGCCGATCGCCCCGCTGCCGACATAGTCCACCCGGTAATAGAAACCGAGCGCATCCTGCTTGACCCCCTCCTGACGAACGAAATTGGCCAGGTAGGCGTTGTCATCCCGAGGCGGCGCCTGCGTCTGTTGCGCCTGCTGCAACCGCTGCTGCGCCGTGTGCAGCGCGCCGTCGATGGCGGCTTCATCGAGCCGCAACCGCCCGGCCAGGGTATCGGCGATGCCCGCCAGCAACAGCTGGGTATCCGCTTCCAGCCCCGCGCGCCGGTTCTCCTGCTGCAGATGCAGAATGTCGCGTCCGAGCGATACGCCGGCGGCATACGCCTGCTTGTCCGCCTCGCTGGCCAGCGCAGGCGGCTCGGCCGCCTGCTGCCGTTCGGCCAGCAAGGTCTCCACCCGCCGCTGCTGCTGCGCCAGCTGCGCCGCCAAACTTGCGCTGCGCTGTTCGGCCCGCGTTAACGAAGCGGCCAGCACGCTCACTTCAGGCACCGGCGCAACGGCCTGCCGCAATCCCTTCAGGGCATCGGCCAGCGGCCGAATATCGACGACGGCCGGTTCCCGTTTCGGCGCCGCCGCGGCCTGAGCCGCCGCCAACTGCCGCTCCAGCTGACGGATTTTCTCCGCCTGCTGTTGCAAAGAGTGCTGCAACGACGTTAAACGAGCGCTGTCTGCGGCTGGTTTGGCGGCTGGTGCTGACGCCGATTTACGCGCGGTGTCTTCCCTGGGCGCGGCCGGTGGCGCCTGCCGCTGTTCGGCAAACTTCAACAGCGCGGGAATGCCGTCATCGGCGGCGCAAGCGGCCCCGCTCGCCGCCAACAGCAAAAGCCCCATCGCCCATCCTTGCGCGCATCGCTTCATGGCTACAGATTCTCAACCCGGCTGGACAGATCGGACATCAGCTCATGCTCGACGTCAGCGCAGAATTTCTCGGTTTTATATTGATAAAGAGCATCAATCGCTTTACGGGTACTCTCATCCACGTTGCCGCGCACCCCGGCATATCCCGAAGCGTTGGAAAGCAGGCCATTAAAATAGGCGATGCGTTTTTGGTAACTTTGCGGATTAATATTCTTTAATGAATTAACCCGCTGCTGACAAAGCGCGATGCGTTGCTCATCGGATTTATCATTAGGATTATTCTGTGAGATTTTTTTCACGGAATTCAGTTTTGTCTTGCTCCCGCCCGCACAGCCAGAAAGCGCCATAAGAGACAGCAGAAATAGGGTCAACCCCACCCAACGGCGCCCGCCGCAAGCATTAATCATCGTTATCATTCCGTTTATAATCCTTTAATTGTCACTTAGGTCATCATTATGTGGCGAACGGCAGCAGCACATGCCTTAATTTGATTAATCAAAATGGGTTAGGTAGCAAAAAATCCCTATCACGCAATGCGATAGAATAATTCACTACCGGTGCAATTGTTATTTAATTGTTAACCAATTAGGTCTAAACGCTGGCTAAACGCGAATAAGAAACCCCATTCCCTCATGAACAAACAACCATGAAATAACAATAAAAACAATAAATTATGTTTTATATTTTGTTTCTAAAGGGAAATGCATCATCTGCTGCCTCAGAGCGATATTAGCAAAACAATATTGTGAATTGTAGGTGCCACCCTATTTCCCCCGATCTAATATCTCGCATATCGTTATTTATATAGTGATTTATACTGGATAATATTTGTATACGATCTATTGATTTTAAAGCAAATATATTTCTTTTTCCTTTTGGTTTTATATTCTGAATTTGACTTAATTTAATAAAATCTATTTCCAAGCAATACTATTATTTGCAAGAATATTCCCAGCAACACGCCACACGTAAAAAACGTATTTTATTTACCAGAAATCCATTATCGATTTTCCAAATCTCGTTATTTCTCATAAATAACGGATGTCGGCGTATTGCCCAGAGCAAAAGGATCTGGCTCCAACCGCACGGGCGGCGACATGGCGTTGCCACCGCCGCGGGGGATTTAGATGTGCTGTTCTTTTTATTTAAAAACTCTCTACAGGAACCTGAGAAATGAAACTGAATAAATTAATGCTGGCAACCGTGATTGCTTTCGCTTCCGCATCTGTTGCTCATGCCGCATCTAATCAGGGCAGCGGTAAAGTCACCTTTACCGGCGAAATTATCGATGCGCCATGCAGCGTCGCGCCGGAATCCGTTGACCAAACCGTGCCGATGGGCCAGATCAGCAGCCGCATCCTGGCCAACCAGGGTAAATCCAGCATGCAGCCTTTCAACATCGAACTGAAAGATTGCTCCATCTCCACCATGAAAAACGTCAAAGTGACCTTTACCGGCACGCCTGATCCGGTTAACAACAAACTGCTGGCCCTGAGCGGCACGGCAACCGGCGCCGGCATCGTGATCTACGACAACCTGCACTCCAAAGAGGTGGAACTGGGCACCGCGACCGACGGTCAGGGCCTGAACGACGGCGACAACTCGCTGAAATTCGCCGCTTATCTGCAGGGCAGCAGCGCCTCAAGCGCCGTGGTGCCGGGCGACTTCACCAGCGTGGCGAACTTCACCCTGGCTTACCTGTAATACCCCACAGGGGATGTCTCAGGGCATCCCCCGCTTTATTGCATGCCGAGGATACCGGCAAGGGAACAGGGAAAGACAGGGAGACGCCAGCATGACTATCCGCCTTTGCGGCCTGTTGCTCATCGCGCTCAGCGTCGGCAGCGCGGCGGCGGCAGCGAAAAATCAGGGCCACGGCAAAGTCAGCCTGGGCGGCACCATCGTTGAAACGCCGTGCGGCATCGCCAGTGACAGCCTGGATCAAACCGTCGATTTTGGTCTGATTTCCATGACCGACGCCTCGCAGGATGGGCAGTCGGTGCTGATCGGCAGCCGCCGCCATTTCACGATCAAACTGGTGAACTGCGAGCTGGCCAGCCAGGTGAAGCCTGACTTCATCTATCGCGCGGCCAACGTCACGTTCGACGGCACCGCCGACAGCGGGGATCCTTCCCTGCTCGGCGTTTACGGCGAGGCGAAGGGCGTGGCTATCGAGCTGTTGAACGATGCCGGCACGCCGATCCCGCTCGGCAGCACGACGGCGGATTACCAGATCGTCGCCGGCGACAACACGCTGCGCTTTGGCGCGCAGTTGCGCCTGCATCCCGACAAGGCGCGGGCGGGCGGCTTCAGCTCTCTGGCCAAATTCACCCTGTCTTATCTCTAGCGCCGGCGGGCGCTGCACAGCATTACGTATTCAGGTCGTACGGATGACCTGCTATTGGGCGCGGACTTGCCATGAGTGATTATGCTATGACGTCATTACTGACACGGAAACACCTACCTCTCCTCGTCATTCTATCTTTCCTCTGGGTGCGTCCGGCATTTTCCGCCACGGAATTCAATACCGACGTCCTGGATATCGGCGAGCGCAGCAAAGTGGATCTTTCGCGTTTCTCCGATGCCGACTACGTCATGCCCGGCGCTTATTTGCTGGACATCAAGATCAACCAGAAAACGCTGCCCCAGCGCAGCATTCAGTATTTCCCGTCGCCGGATAACAAGAGCGGCAGCCAGGTGTGCCTGCCGCCTGATCTGGTGGAAAAAATGGCGTTAAAAGAAGAAGCGGCCAAAAAAATCACCCTGTGGCACGACAACCAGTGCGCCGACATTCGCGGCATCAAAGGCGCGACCGTCTCCGATCGCATCGGCGGCGGCGTGCTGGCGATCACCATCCCGCAGGCGTGGATGAAATACTCCGATCCCGACTGGACGCCGCCCGAGCAGTGGGACGACGGCATTCCCGGCCTGCTGCTGGACTACAACCTGAGCGGCCAGTTAGGCAAACAGAGCCACAACAACAACACCGCCCAGAACCTGAGCAGCTACGGCACCTTGGGCGCCAACCTGGGCCCCTGGCGCCTGCGCGCGGACTACCAGGCCAATTACAATCAGCAGGCCGGCGATCGCAGCACCGGTTTCGACTGGAACCAGATCTACGCCTACCGCGCGCTGCCGATGCAGGCCGCCAAGCTGACGCTGGGCGAGATCTATCTCGACTCCGGGGTGTTCGACGCCTATCGCTTCACCGGCCTCAATCTGGCCAGCGACGAGCGCATGCTGCCGCCGAACCTGCAGGGCTACGCGCCGGAAGTGCGCGGCATCGCCAAGAGCAACGCCAAGATCACCGTCTCGCAGGAAGGCCGCACGCTGTACGAAACCACCGTGCCCGCCGGGCCGTTCGCCATCCAGGATCTCAACAGCTCGGTGCGCGGCAAGCTGGACGTCAAGGTGGAAGAGCAGGACGGCACCGTCTCGACCTTCCAGGTGGATACCGCCACCATTCCGTACCTGACCCGCCCGGGCTACGTGCGCTACAACGTGGCGCTCGGCAAAACCTCGGCCTACGACCACCGCACCCAGGGGCCGCTGTTTTCCGCCAGCGACTTCTCCTGGGGGCTGAGCAACGCCTGGTCGCTGTATGGTGGCGCGCTGCTCGGCGGCGACTATAACGCCTGGGCGCTCGGCCTCGGCCGCGATCTGAACGTGTTCGGCGCCATGTCGCTGGACGTCACCCAGTCGATCGCTCGCCTGCCCGGCGAGCCGACCGCCAGCGGCATGTCGTTCAAGCTCAACTACGCCAAACGCTTCGACGAGCTGAACAGCCAGATCACCTTCGCCGGCTACCGCTTCTCGCAACGCAAATTCATGAACATGTCGCAGTATCTGCAGGAGCGCTACGGCGATTACGACAAGAATTACAACGGCCGTCAGAAAGAGCTGTATACCATCACCGCCAGTAAAACCTTTATGGCGGAAGACAGCGCCAGGGCGATCACCACCTATCTGACTTACTCGCACCAGACCTATTGGGACGCGCGAACCCAGGATCGTTACGGGCTGTCGACCAGCAAGTTGTTCAGCATCGGCGATATCAGCAACATCACCGCCTCGCTGTCGGCTTACCGCACCTATTACCAGGGCCGCACCGACGACAGCGTGATGCTCAACTTCACCGTACCGATCGGCGATCGTCGGCGCGTCGGCTATGCGCTGCAAACCAACAACGGCGACGTCACGCAGACCGCGTCGTACAACGACTACAGCGATCCGGACAATACCTGGCAGGTCAGCGGCGGCTTTAACCAGTCCGGCAAATCGCTGGCGCGCGGGTACTACACCCACAACGCCTCGTTCGGCTCGCTGAACGCCAGCGCCTCTTACCAGCAGGACAGCTACTCGTCGATCGGCGGCTCGTTCCGCGGCGGTCTCACCGCGACCCGGCACGGTATCGCGGCGCATCAGAACTCGAGCAACGGCGGCAGCCGCATGATGCTCGACACCGACGGCATCGCCGGCGTGCCGATCAATAACGGCCGCGCCTACAGCAACCGTTTCGGGCTGGCGGTGATTTCCGACATCACCAGCTACTACAACACCGACACCCGTATCGACGTCAACAAGCTGGCGGACGACGTCGAGGCCACTCGCGCCGTGGTGCAAGGCACGCTGACCGAAGGCGCCATCGGCTACCGCCACTTCGAGGTGGTGAAAGGCAGCAAGCTGCTGGCCACCATTCGCCTCGCGGACGGCAGCGAACCGCCGTTCGGCGCCGCGGTGCTGAGCGAGAAAGGCCGCGAGGTCGCGGTGGTCAACGACGGCGGCTCGGTCTATCTGACCGGCGTACAGCCGGAGGAAAAACTGGATGTCGCCTGGGAAGGCCAACGCCGCTGCCGCATCGTGATCCCGGGCGCCGCCAAGCCGCTGGACCAGCTGCTGCTGCCGTGCGCCACCCTGTAATCCGTAACGCTGAGAAATAATGACATGAACAAACACCCGATAACGCTACTGACCGCCGCCGGCCTGGCCCTGAGCGCCGTACTGCCCACCGCCGACGCGGCGATATCGCTGGATCGCACGCGCGCCGTTTATGTGAGCGACGCCAAATCGATCAGCCTGAATATCGTCAACGAAAACAAAGAGCTGCCTTTCCTGGCGCAGTCCTGGCTGGAGAACGAGCAGCATCAGAAAATCACCTCGCCGCTGGTGGTGCTGCCGCCGTTGCAGCGCGTGGAGCCGAGCGAGCGCAGCGTGGTGCGCATCACCAAGACGCCGGAAGCGGATCGCCTGCCGCAGGATCGCGAGTCGGTGTTCTACTTCAACCTGCGCGAGATCCCGCCGAAAAGCACCAAAACCAACGTGATGCAGCTGGCGCTGCAGACGCAGATCAAGCTGTTTTACCGGCCGAAGGCGATTGTCGCGCCCAAGGGTGAAGTGTGGCAGGAAAAGCTGGTGTTCCGTAAAAGCGGCGGCGCCATCACCGTCGACAACCCGACGCCGTTTTACATCACCCTGACCGGCATGACGCGGCAAACGCAAAAACAGGGCGGCGGCGCGATCGGCGGTTTTCAGCCGCTGATGCTGAAGCCGAAATCCAGCGAAAGCCTCAAGCTGCACGACACCGGCATGAACAGCTTCGTCATCACCTACATCAACGACTACGGCGGCCATCCGGAGCTTCGCTTCGTCTGCAATGGCGGCGTTTGCACCGCCGTGCCCGAGAAAAAATAAGGAGGTCCAGCATGGCTGAATTCACCGATCGACTGCGCCCTCTGCTGCTCGGCGCACTGCTGTGCGGCGGCGGCGCGCTGGCGGCAACGCCGCTGGGCGTGATCGAAGGCACCACCGGCACCGTCAGCTTTCACGGCGGTCTGCTCAGCTCTCCCTGCAGCCTGACGCCGGACAGCCGGGATCAGTCCGTCGATCTGGGCGACGTCAGCGCACGCGACTTCCGCAACGCCGGCGATCGCAGCGCGCCGGTGCGTTTTCGTCTCTCGTTCCGCAATTGCCTGCTGGGCGCGCGCGCGCTGGCGGATAACCCGGCCGGCCCGCGCAACGGCGATGCCGGCCGCCTCTACCTGCAGGGTGAGCAGGCCGCCACGCTGGTGTTTCTCGGCGAAAGCGACGTCGACAACCCGTCGCTGCTGAAGCTGAACGGCGGCGTACAGGGCATCGGCCTGCGGCTGCAAGACCAGCAGGGCCAGGCGCTGGAGCTGAATCAACGCAGCCACCCCTACATTCTGCAGCCCGGCAGCAACACCCTGTGGTTCAGCGCCAGCGTGGAATCCACCCAGCGGGCGGTGATGGCGGCCGGGTTCGCCGCCGTGGCGCACATTCAGGTGATTTACCTGTGAGGCTCGAGAACGCAATGAAAACTCAACTGACCAAACTCTGCCTGCCGCTGGCGATCGCGCTGGCGGCCCCCGCCGCCTGGGCCAACGGCTATGTCACGCCGGACGGCGGGCCGAAACAGTTCTATATCGATCTGAATGAAAGCAACATCACCAACCAGGTGGGGTTCACCAAACTGTTTCCCTATGATCTGGGCGGCACCTATACCGGCAAGGTGTATTGCGATACCCCTATCCCCACCAGCCCGCACTTTTACAAGTCGGATTCGGCGTTGCCCCCCTCCGACTACGGCAACGGCTATTTAAAGCTGAATGACTTTTTGGATTTAAAAGCCGAGGTGTGGATTGCCGGCAACAAGAACGCCTACGTCACCGTGCCTTTTTACAACGAATCGAATTTGCTGAGCCAACACCGCTGCCAGCCGCCGTACTTGCAGGTCAACAACTACGGCAGCGGCTCCAAAGGCAAGATCACCTTCCGGGTGCGCAAAAAAATCATTAACGGCGTTGAGATTAACGATCGGCAGATCATCGAGATGTACGGCCGCCTCGGCTCGACCGACGGCGGTTTCGGCCCCAACCCGATGGCGCAGGTGTTTATCCAGTCCGCGATCCTTTACGTGCCGGATAAATGCGTGGTGAACGAAGGCCAGCTGATCAACGTCGAGTTCGGCGAGATCGGCGGCAGCGATCTCAACGGCTCGAATTACCCGCAAAGCATTCCGGTGCGCTTCCAGTGCGAGGGCGGCAGCTTCGAAGACGGCACGCTGAACATCAAGCTGGCGGTGTCGGGCACGGCGGCCTCCTTCAGCAACGAGGTGTTCAAAACCGACAAGAACGATCTCGGCATCCGGCTGACGCACAACGGCCAGCTGGTCATCCCAAACGAGTTTTATCCGGTGCCGAACATCGGCAACGGCGGCTCCTGGAACCTGGTGGCGGCGCCGTTCGCCAACGGCGGCGCGGAGATCGGCGAAGGGGAATTCAACGCGTCGGCCACCATCGTGGCGGCATTCCAGTAACCGAGGGAGGAACGAAAAAATGCGTCTACGCGCTTTTACGCTGCTGGTCTGCGCACCCTGGTGGGTTGCCGTCATGCCAGCAGCGGCGAACACCGAGCTTATCGGCGCGCCGGTGCAGTTCCACGGCACAGTGGTGAGCCGGCCGTGCAATATCGAACCGCAGTCCGCCGATCAGCTGGTGGAGATGGGCACGGTGATCGTCAAAACCTTGTATCGCTACGGCCACACCACGCCGGTGCCGTTCGGCATCAAGCTGACCGACTGCAAGACCACGGTGTTCAAATCCGTCAGCGTGACCTTCAGCGGCGCCGAAGACGGAGAGCTGCCGGGCAAGCTGGCGATCAACAACGGCGCGAACGGCGCCGCCATCGCCCTGTTTGATCATCAGGGTGCGGACATCTCTCTGAATAAGGCCACCAGCGCCGTCGCGCTGCAAAACGGCCCCAACAACCTGAACTTCACCGCCTACGTACAAGGGCGGCCGAGCGCGATTCAAAACCAAAGCATTACCGAAGGCGAATTCACGTCCGTCGCCAATTTTGTGCTGGCGTACCAATAAGCCCCGCACCGCCCCAGGGAAATCAGGAAAACGCCCGGCGCGCAATCGCCGGCAATGGGCCGTCACCGTTCGCTCCGGCGCGGCCTTTTAAGGAGGCACCCATGCCAGATATTCGCTTCACGCTGTTCGACAGCGATAACTTCTACCAGCAGGGGCTGCGTCTGCTGCTGCAGGATTATCTGCACTCCCTGAACGAATGCCAGCGCCGGTACCCGCAGTTCTCGCCGCTGGCACTGCAGGCGTTGGATAACATCGAAATCGTGCTCCGCACGCCGGAAGAGCGCTGGGGCTGCGCCTGCTGTTACCAGAGCCCCTACGGCATCCCGCGGCAGCGGCAGCTGACTCTGCTGATCCTCGACGACACGACCCAGCAACAGGTGAAAAACCTGCCGCCGCTGTTCAGCATCCATCGGCGCGATTCGGCCTACGCCATCCGCCTCAAGTTGCAGATGGCGCTGGAGAAATTTATCCAGCATCCGTGGATGGCGCTGCACGCCGCCGGCATGTGGAAATGCCAGGCCTGCCGCATCGCCGCGCTCAGCCACTGCGAAAAAAAAGTGTTGGGGTTGATGAGCAGCGGCATGTCCGCCTGCAGCATCGCCGGCCTGCTGCAGCGCAGCCAGAAAACCATCAGCGCCCATAAACGCTCGGCGATGCGCAAGCTGAACGTGCGAAAAAACAGCGAGCTGAATAAGGTGCTGCTGAATCAGCGCGGGCTGAGTTGACTGACAACGGACTCGCGAGTGCCGAAAGAGTGGTTTACTCTGAATACTCATTTTCGCACTGCAAAGCGAGCCGGAATCCATGCCCAGAACAGCCAAAGTCGTTGACGTTCCCGCCCTCGGCGAGCTCGATCGCCAGGCGGGTCAGCTTAGCCACCAGCTGGCGCAGGCTCTGCGTCAGGCCATTCACCGGGGCGATCTGAAAGCGGGCGATCTGCTGCCCTCGACGCGCCGGCTGTCGGCGGCGCTGGATCTGGCGCGCGGCACGGTGTTGGAAGCCTTTGCTCAGCTGACGGCGGAAGGCTTTCTCGAACCGCAGCCCGGCTCCGGCACCCGGGTCGCCCACTATCAGGCGCCGCGCCGCACGCTGCACGCCACGGCGCAGGCGAGTTCGGCGGTAGCGGTTCCGCTTTCTTCACAGGCGCAGCATCTGGCGCGCTTTGCCACGCAGGCGCGGGCGCTGCCGCCGGTGCCGTTCACTGTGTCAGTACCAATCGGCGATACCGCGCCCGACGATATCTGGCGGCGGCTCGGCAACCGCATCCGCGCCCGCGGCCCCGGCGCGCCGTCGGGCTACGGCGATCCGCTGGGCGCACTGCCGCTGCGCGAAGCCATCTGCGACTATGTGCGCCGTTCCCGCTCGGTAAACTGTACGCCGCAGCAAATCCTCATTACCTCCGGCACCCAACAGGGGCTGTATCTGGCCGCGCAGATCCTGTTGGACGCCGGCGACAGCGCCTGGGTCGAAGATCCTGCCTACGCCGGCATTACCGCCATTTTCGATAGCCTGTTCCGCGATCGGCGCATGATTAGGGTGCCCGTCGCCGACGACGGCATCGACGTCGCCGCCGGCGTGCGCCTGGCCGCCAATGCCCGCGCCGCCTTTGTCACGCCGTCGCATCAGTATCCGCTGGGCATGCCGATGAGCATGGCGAAAAGAAGCGCCCTGCTGGCCTGGGCCAGAGAGCGACAAGCCTGGATCGTGGAAGACGATTACGACAGCGAGATGCGCTACGCCGGCCACCCGTTCCCTTCGCTGCAGGGGCTGGCGCCCGAGCGGACGCTCTATCTCGGCACCTTCAGCAAGGTGCTGTTCCCTTCGCTGCGGCTGGGTTACGCCATCGTGCCGCCGCCGCTGGTCGACGCCTTTTGCGGCGCCAGGATCCTGATGGATCGCCATCCACCCAGCGCGGATCAATACGTGCTGGCCGCCTTTATCGCCGAAGGGTATCTCGACCGGCATATCCGCAAAATGCGCGGCGTCTACGCCGAGAAGCGTCGGGTGCTGATCGAGGCGATCAACGCTTACATCCCGGCCGAGCTGGCGGTGGTGCAGCCCTGCGATCAGGGCATGCACATGGTGCTGTGGTTGAGAAAAGATCTCGACGACGTGCGGGTCGCCCTGCAGGCCAACGAAGCCGGGTTGGCGCTGCGGGCGGTGTCGCCGATGTATGCGCCCGACCACGGTGAGCCGGGCCTGGTGCTGGGGTTGGGCGGTTACGCCGACCGCCAGGTGCAACAGGCGGTGGAACGGCTCGGACAGGTGATCCTGGCCTGCGCCGGCAGCGGCGCCTAGCGGGAAAAACGTTTGGCGCCGAACACGCAAACCACCACGCCGGCCATCACGGCGATCATCATCGGCTGGACGGTTTCCTGCAGCAGCCAGCCCGCCAGCGCCAGGCCGAAGAACGGCTGCAGCAGCTGCAACTGCCCGACGGCGGCGATGCCGCCCTGCGCCAGGCCGCGATACCAGAAAATAAACCCAATCCACATGCTGAACACCGAGACGTAAACCAGCGACAGCCAGGCAGCGCCGCTGACCACGGGCCAGGCGGCCGGTGCCGCCAGCCAGGTGGCCGCCAGCGTCAACGGCAAGGCGACCACCAGCGCCCAGGAGATCGCCTGCCAGCCGCCGATCCGGCGCGACAGCACCGCCCCTTCGGCATAACCCAGGCCGCACAGCAACACCGCCCCGACCATCAGCGCATCCCCTTGCCAGGCGCCGCCGCTCCCCTGGCTCAACGCGAAAGCGCCCACCAGCACGGCGCCGACGCCTGAAAAAGCCCAAAAAGCGGGCTTGGGCCGCTCTCCGCCGCGCAAAACGCCAAAACCGGCGGTCGCCAGCGGCAGCAGGCCGATATACACCAGCGAATGCGCCGACGTGGTGTGCTGCAGCGCCAGCGCCGTCAGCAGCGGAAAACCGATGACTACGCCAAGCGCCACAAACAGCAGCGGCGGCAAATCGGCCCGCGTCGGCCGCGCCTGCCGGGTGATCAACAGCGCACACAGGGCCAGCAAAGCGGCGATCGCCGCCCTGACCGCCGTCAGAAACAGCGGATCGAGCTCCAGCACCGCCACCCGGGTGGCGGGCAACGAGCCGCTGAAGATCATCATGCCAAGAAAACCGTTCATCCAGCCCTGGGCCGAATGCCCGGCGGCGGGATGTGCAGGGGTAACAACGAGAGTTTTTGCAGACTGACTGTCCGTCATGTGAACGCTCCGCACGCCTGAGGCATACCGAAATCGGCAACCCGCGAGGCGATGTCATAGTGAAAGAGAACATCGTTGCCCGGCGTCGTTTGCCGGGGCTGCGTTCTATTTTTCAGATAAAGCGGTTCACAGACAGGTCCAGATAGTGAAATTTTCACTGTGCCGGTTAGCAAAGCGCGCCGCTAACGCCAAAGAAGGGCGTTTTTCGGGCTGTCCTTGGCCGTTTGGCGGCCCTGCCTGCGGGGTATCATGGACTTTTATGCGTTTTTGTAGAACAGGACAAGGTGCGGCGCCGTGGTGAAACCCTTCTTACGCAGTGGCAGTTTGGATGACGTGCTGGCTTTAGGCGAGAACGGGCAACCGGTCTACGCCTGCGCGCAGCAGTTGCGGGAAACCCTGCGCCTTCGCCGGCAGCAGCAGGCCGCCGACTGTCTGGCGATCCCCCAGCCGAACGAAAGCGGCACCCGCATCGACTGGTATGCGCCCTTCCCCGGCAAAGTCACCTCCTGGCTGGCGGCGAGCGATGCCCAGCGCGCGCAGGCGGTACGGCACCTGGAACACTGCCTGGCGACCTTCCGCAGCCTGACGGAACAGGCCCTGGCGACCGATCACCCCAGCCATCGCCTGTTCGGCGCGCTGCTGGCCAAAGCGATGCACATACCCGACCCCAACCACGTTTACCTGGTGGACGATCGGCCGGTGCTGACCTTCTGGGGCTTTATCAAGCCGCAGGCGCAGAGCCCGGACGATCCGTTAGCCTGCCTGCGCCCGCTCGAATCGGAAGTGGAAAAACCGGCGCCGATCGCTGCCGCTCCGCGCAAACCGGCCGTTGTCGAACCGGTAAAACCGGCCCCGGCCGCCGAGCCTGAACCGGTACCCGCTCCGGCGGCGCCCGTCGAATCCCCCGCCGTTGTTCGCCCACATCGGCGCCACGCGCTGTGGCTGTTGCCGGTACTGCTGCTAGGCAGCGCGGCGCTGGCCGCCTGGCTGCACCGCTCACCGTCGCCGCAACCGGCGATGCCGGCTGAGGTACGCCATCCGGCGCCGCCGGAAAAAACCGCCGCGCAGTTGCCTAAGCTGCGCTTGCCGCTGGCGCACGCCACGCTGATGCCGCCGCCCCCAGCCCCGGTCATCCCGCAGCCGGCGGACAAAAATGCGCTGGTGCTGCCGCCCGAGGCGGTGAAGGCCGGCTCCACCCGTTTCCTTAACGGCAAATGGCGCGCCACGGTGGCGCTGAAAGATCCGATTACCGGCAAGCGCCCCGGTCTGCAATACCGTCTGAACGGTGGCAAGGGCAGCGCCGTCATCGCCTACGGCGACGGCGTCAGCTGCCGGGTGGCGGTCGAAGCCGGGCTGATGCAGTCCGGCAATCTGGTGATCAACAGCCGCACCAAGGCGCGCTGCAGCGACGGCAGCCGCTACCAGATCCCGGAGATCGTCTGCCGCCAGGGCGAAACCGGCGCGGCAGAGTGCACCGGCCGCTACGATGCGGACACCACCTATCCCATGACGTTCAAGCGCGAGAGTAAATGATGCTGGCACCCCTTACGGACTACAAACACGGCATTACGCTGATCCAGGACAGCGGCATTCAGTTTCTGGACTTTGCCCTGACCCCGCGGCTGGACGCCGAGTTTCCCGGCAAATTCGTGCGCAAGACCGCCAGCGGCCCGCTGCTGCGCCTGCAATGGGAGGCCGAGAGCGGCAAATACCAGTTGCCGGCCGTGGGCGACCAGGCCGCCGAAGTGGTGCGGCCGGAGTTCAGCTACCCGCTGCAGCAGTCGCTGCGCCTGCTGGATAAGCTCTGGCTGCCGCTGCCCTTCTTGCGCCACACCCCGGCGGGCCTGTTTTTGTCGGGCCCGGACAACTGGGCGCGCCTGCAGGTGGTGCAGCTGGATGAACCGGATCAGGACGGCAACCTGCTGCGCGTGGTGCTGGCCTTCGACACTCGCGCCGCCGCGCCCGGCCAGGAGGCGCTGGCGCCGGGCGAAAGCGATCTCGGCGCCGATCTGAGCTTCGCGCTGGCGCACCGCAACCACGAGCTGGGCGAATTTCTCGATCTGACCTGGGTGGACGGCTGGCTGCGCGAGGCGTTCAGCCAGCGCGCCGCCGAGCGGGAACAGCGCGCCGAGGCGGAGATCAACGCCGGGCTGAAAACCTTCGAGTATCAGGCGCACTACCTCAACCTGCTGCACATGCTCGGCCACCAGCTGGCGGTGCCGCAGATAAAGATGGTGGCGGCAACGCTGCAGCAACCGGCGATCGACGTCGATCTGGTGCTGGACGTCGGCAACTCGCACACCTGCGGCGTGCTGGTCGAAGACCACCCGGAAGAGAGCAACGGCCTGAAGCAAACCTACGAGCTGCAGCTGCGTTCGCTGTCTGAACCGCACCGCGTCTACAACGAGCTGTTCGAGAGCCGGGTGGAGTTTTCTCAGGCCAGCTTCGGCAAGCCGCATCTGTCGTTCCAGAGCGGGCGCGACGACGCCTTCCAGTGGCCGTCCATCACCCGCGTCGGCCGCGAAGCCGCGCAGCTGGCGCAGCGGCGAACGGGCCATGAAGGCACCACCGGCATTTCCAGCCCGCGCCGCTACCTGTGGGACGAGGAGCGCTATGCGCCCGGCTGGCGCTTCAACGAGCGGCACGAGCCGATGGCCGCCGCCGCGCCGTTGACCACCCTGATCAACGACGAAGGCGTGCCGCTGTCCGCCCTGCCGACGGCCGAACGGCTGCCGGTGTTCGCCGCCCATTACAGCCGCAGCGCGGTGATGAGCCTGATGCTGAGCGAGCTGCTGGCGCAGGCGCTGATGCAGATCAACAGCATCGCCCAGCGCAGCCGCATGCCGAACGCCGCCGCGCCGCGCCGTTTGCGCGCCATCATTCTGACGCTGCCTTCGGCGATGCCGAAACCGGAGCGCGAGATTTTCCGCCGCCGCATGCAGGAGGCGATCGGGCTGGTGTGGAAGGCCCTCGGCTGGCACCCGCAGGATGCGCCGTTCGACGGCGCGCACGCCCGCTTCCCGGCGCCGCAGGTGCAGATGGAGTGGGACGAGGCCACCTGCGGTCAGATGGTCTATCTGTACAACGAAACCCAGGTGAACTTCGCCGGCCGCACCGACGCCTTTTTCGCCGCCATGGCCCGGCCCGACCGGCCACTGGCGCCGGATGAACAGCCCGGCAAGACGTTGCGTATCGCCTCCATCGACATCGGCGGGGGCACCACGGATCTGGCGATCACGCACTATTCGCTCGACGACGGCGTGGGCAACAACATCAAAATCAACCCGCGCCTGCTGTTCCGCGAGGGCTTTAAAGTCGCCGGCGACGATATCCTGCTGGACGCCATCCAGCAGTTTATCCTGCCC
The DNA here is from genome assembly GCF_057196085.1 of Serratia sp. DFXYC6. Lineage (NCBI taxonomy): Bacteria > Pseudomonadati > Pseudomonadota > Gammaproteobacteria > Enterobacterales > Yersiniaceae > Serratia > Serratia sp. DFXYC6. The sequence continues at coordinate 141,892 of NZ_JBXUNV010000006.1, forward strand.
GCCGTGCAGCAGGCATTCGAAACCGCCGGCGTGAGCGCCGCCCCGGCGCTGATGGACAGGCTGTTCGGCAACGAAGGGCGCATGGACGGGCTTTCCACCCTGCGTCAGCAGGCCGCGCTGCAGATCTTCATGCCCGCCGGACGCGCGCTGCTCGGCGCCTATGAAGAATACGACCCGCTGGACAACCGGGCGGAAATCGCCGCCAGCCTGGGCGATCTGCTGCCGCAGCCGCCGACGCCGCAGGTGCTGGCGTTTATCAACGGCGAAGTGCAGCGCGAAGCCGACAGCAACGCCTTCGATATCCTGCACACCCCGCTGGTGATCCGCCTGGCCGATCTGCACGCCGCTTTCTTGTCCGATCGCATCGGCATCGGCCGCTGTCTGCGCCTGCTGGCCGAAGTGGTGGCGCTGTATACCTGCGACGTACTGCTGCTGACCGGCCGCCCGGCGCGCTTCCCCGGCGTGCAGGCGCTGCTGCGCCATCTGCAGCCGCTGCCCGCCAGCCGCATTCTGCCGCTCGAGGGGTATCACACCCGCAGCTGGTACCCGTTCAACAAACGCGGCCGCATCGACAACCCGAAATCCACCGCAGCGGTGGGCGCCATGCTGTGCCTGCTGGCGATCGATCTGCGGCTGGAGAGCTTTTACTTCAACGTCGGCGATTTCCAGCCCTACTCCACCATTCGCTATCTGGGCATGCTGGACGGCAACAACATGCTGGCGGACGATAACGTCTATTACCGCGACATCGATCTGGATCGCGCCGATTTCGCGCTCGATCCCGCCGGCAGCTTCCAGCTGCGCGGCCCGCTGCGTCTGGGGTTCCGCCAATTGGACAACGAACGCTGGCCGGCCTCGCCGCTCTATACGCTGACCATCAATGACGCCCAGCTGGCGCGCAAACTGGCCGGCGATGCGGTGATCAGCCTGCGGCTGGCCATCACCGCCAGCGCCGAACAGGGCGCTGAGAGCGTCAAGATCGCGCATGCGCTGCTGGCCGACGGCAGCCCCGTCCCGGCGCACCACCTGCAACTGAAACTCAATACCCTGGCTGCCAGCGCCTCCGGCGCGACCCACTACTGGATAGACAGCGGGAGCATTTACCCACGATGAACACGCAAACCTTCGCCCCAGCGGCCCCGAATAACGCGCTCAGCGCCGGCATATTGCAGGCGATCGACTGGGTGGACGCCGCGCGCCGCCAATCCCCTCGCCTGGAGCGGGAGGCCGATCGCCTGATACAGCGTCTGCGCCGTTGCCATAACCGCGCCGCACGGTTGGAAAACACATGCCCTGCGCAGGTCGCCATCGGTTTGTATGGCCACAACGCCGCCGCCAAGGCCCATCTGCTGGCGGCGCTGGCGCCTGGCGCAAAGCGCTTCAACGCGGACCTTTCGCTCGCGGTGCGCTACTGCACGGCGGCCGAGGCGGGGCCCGCCGAGTATCCGATCGCCCTCGCCCTGCTCAATGAAGCGCAGTGGCTGGCCATCACGCTCGATGCCGCCGCGATGGGCGGCTTCCGGCTGGACTGGGACGCCCGCGCGATCGCCGGCCATCTGCAAACGTTGGCGCGCCACCGCCAAGCCATCGCCCCCGACGGCCTCAGCGACGGCGATGTGCTGGCGCTGTGGGATAGCCAACGCCGCCACGGCGACAAGGGGCAACAGACGCTGGACAGGCATTTCTGGCCGCAGGCCGTGGCGCTGGCGCCGCAGCTTAGCATCGACGATCGCGCGCGCCTGTTTGCGCCGCTGTGGGGAGAGGAACCGACGCTGACGACGCATTATCGCCAGCTGGCACACACGCTGCATGCCCTCGGTGACAGCCGGCAGGTTCATGCCCCGCGCCGCGCCTTGACGCTGCTGACCGCGAGCGCCGCACCGGAAAACACGGCAATCGTCGTGATGGCCGAACACGGCGGTGAACGGGAGATCGCGCTGAGCGATCTGGTCTGGTTGACCGCCGAAGTCACCACCGTTCTGCCGCAAACCGCGCAGGCGGGCCTGCCCGCCGACGTGGCGCTGATCGACCTGCCCGGCAGCTGCGCCCGCCCGCAGGCGGAACCGACGCAGCGGCTGCAACAGGCGAAACGCGCCCATTTGCTGGCCCGCTGCGCGGACGGCCTGCACGCCAACCTGCTGCTGGTAGCCGATGCCGCCGCCACGCCGCAGGACGCCGCGCGCATCGGCCAGGCGCTCGCCGGTTGGGTCGACCACACCCAGGGGGAAACCCCGGCGCTGCGCCAGCGCCGCAAACCCGGTTTAATCTGGGCGATCACGCCGTTCGACCCACGCCAGGAAGGCAAGCCGCGCCCTGACGACGCCGTTCAGCGCCAGGTCGGCGAACCCGGTGACAGCTGGGCCACACTGCTGGCGCTGGATGAGCAGGATTGCCGCCGCATGGTGAACTACCTGGCCGCACAGGCGCGCCCGGCCCACAAGCAAGCGCGCCTGCTCGAGCTGCGCGAAGAGTTGCAGCGCGAGCTGACGGAAAGCCTGCTCGGCAACTGGCTCACCGCCGCCGATCCATACGCGACCCAGCAACGCGCCCAACAGCTGCTGCGCGCGCTGCAGGCGCAGGCCGGCCGCCACGGCGAACTGCTGGAACGATTGTTGCCCCAGCGCGATACGCTGCGCCAGCTTTACCAGCAACAGCAGCACGCCGCGCCGACCCCGGCGACGCCTGCGCCGTTCGGGCTCGACATCGATCTGTTCGGCGCACCGGAAACCCCGGCGCCCGGCGAGCCCCCCACGTCACCCTTTGCCGCGCGGATATTCGCGGATTGGATCAACCATCTGCGCAGCCTGCCGGACAGCCGCCGGTTGCTGGATCTGCTCGGCGTCGACAAACCGCATCTCGAACTGCTGGTTGATGCGTTGATCGGCGCCGCCTGCCGCCAGCGGCTCGATGATGAGCTGGAGCGCGCGCTGTGCGCCGGCGGCCTGCCGGAACAGGGGGAAGATCGGCAGATCAGCCAGGCGTTGGCGCTGTTGGGCGACTTCGTCGCCTGGCTCGGCTTCCAGCGGCGCGATGCGGCAACGCGCCCCGAGAGCCGCGTCAATCCCGGCCAACCGATCTTTACCCCGCCGCCGCAGCCGGCGGTGGACTGGAGCGGCCAGCAGCGGCTCACTCGGCTGGCGCCGACGCCAACCAAAAGTACCGCATTTTATATCTATGACTGGCTGATCGGCCTGCAGACCCTGCTGGCGGAAAATGCCGCGCAGGCGCAGCCGGCGCTGGCAGACGAGCAACGCGCCGCACTGGCGGCGATCGTCGCCGCCCTGCGCGCTGCGCCGTAGCGGGCGCCATCCGGGCCGGACACCACCGCGCAGTCAGTGGCAGGCCGGCCCGGCCGACATCACTTCGCGGAAATGGGTGACCAGCGGGCGCAGGTTGGCCTTGTGCCACACGGCCCACAGCTGCGTGGTGTATTGCATCCAGGGCAGCTCGCGCAGCACCACGCCTTGCGGCGCGTTATGCCGCAGGCTGTGCTGGATCAGCGTCATCCCCAACCCGGCGGCGACCAGCCCCAACGCAGTCAGCGGCTCGCCCGCTTCCAGCCGAATATCCGGATCGAACCCGGCCTTAACGCAGGCCGCCACGAAGTCGTCGCGCGAATGGGCATCCTCTTTGTGGATCACCGAGATCCAGGCCTGATCGGTGAGATCCGCCGGCTGCAGCGTTTCCCTGTCCGCCAGCGGATGCGTCTGCGGCAGGGCCAGCAACATGCGATCGTCCAACACCTGCGTATAGTCCAAATCCTGATCGTCGCGATCCGGCGCCGTATTGACCAGCGCCACGTCCAGGCTGCGCTGCCGCAGCCCTTCCAGCTGCATGGAAGAAGGCTGGCTGTAAAGCACGATGTGCACATCCGGCCGGGACACCCGCAGCGACCGCAAGGCGTTCGACAAGACGCCGGAGTGCATCGCATTTTCGATATAGCCAATGCACAGCCCGCCGTCTTCCCCGCGCCCCAGACGGCGCCCAAGCGACTCGAGCCGGGTGGCGTGCGTCAACAGCGCGCGGGTTTCGGCCAGAAACGTCTGGCCGTCGGCGGTCAGGCGGATGCGCTGCTGATTGCGCTCGAACAGCATCAATCCGAGGCGCTCCTCAAGCTGGGAAATCTGCCGGCTCAGCGGTGACTGGGAAATGTGCAGCCGTTCGGCGGCGCGGCCGACGTGCTCTTCTTCCGCCACCGCCACAAAGTATTTCAACTGACGTAAATCGATCATGTGAGACCTCAAAGGACTTAACTTAGACAAATTATGTCCTATCAAGTCACAACTTGCCAAGTTATCTTTAGCCTCGTGACGGGGCAGACGCTGTATGAGCCCCACTAGTTTCCCTGAAAAGATAACGAATTGAGGATTCACCATGAGCATCAAAAATATTTTACCCGGCAAGATCGGTTTGGGCGGCGCGCCGCTCGGCAATATGTTCCGCGCCATTCCAGAAGAAGAAGCGCTGGCTACCGTAACCAGCGCCTGGGACTTGGGCATCCGCTACTTCGACACCGCACCGCTTTACGGTTCCGGCCTGTCGGAAATTCGCATGGGCGAAGCGCTCTCTCAGTATCCACGCGATGAGTTCGTGCTGAGCACCAAAGTGGGCCGCATCATGCTGGACGAAATGGAAGATCCCGCCGCCCGCGATCTGGGTGAGAAAGGCGGCCTGTTCGAACACGGTTTGAAAAACAAGATCCTGAACGACTACTCGGAAGACGGCACGCTTCGCTCCATTGAACACAGCCTGAAGCGTCTTAAAACCGACCGTCTGGATATCGTCTGGATCCACGACGTCGCTCAGGATTTCTACGGCGACAGCTGGCTGGAACAGTTCAATATCGCCCGTACCGGCGCCTTCCGCGCACTGTCCCGCCTGCGTGACGAAGGCGTGATCAAAGCCTGGGGCCTCGGGGTCAACCGCGTCGAGCCTTGCGAACTGACGCTGGCGCTTGATGAGCCGAAACCGGATGCCTTCCTGCTGGCCGGCCGCTACAGCCTGCTGGATCACGAACGCGCCCTGCAACGCCTGATGCCGGAAGCGCTGGAACAGAATGTCGATATCGTCGTCGGCGGCCCATACAGCTCCGGTGTGCTGGCCGGCGGCGAACATTTCGAATATCAGAAAGCGTCCCCGGCTATTCGCCAGCAAGTCGCGAAAATCAAAGAGATCGCCGCTCGCTTCCAGGTAGACGTCAAAGCCGCTGCGCTGCAATTCGCGCTGGCTAACCCGGCCGTCGCCGCCGTGATCCCCGGTTCGAGCCGTCCTGGCCGCATGGCCGAAGATCTGGCTGCGCTGGATGCAGTGATCCCGGCTGAGTTCTGGGCGGAGATGCGCCGTCAGAAACTGGTGGCCGACAACGCGCCGCTGCCGATTCGTTAAGTTTTATGGGGCCGCACCCCGGCCCCATTACCCACATGACAGAGTGATATACATGATGAAACTGGATCTTTCAGGCAAAGTCGCCGTCGTCAGCGGCTCCACCTCCGGCATCGGTCTCGGCATCGCGCGCGGGCTTGCCAAAACGGGCGCCACCGTGGTGATCGTCGGCCGTCAGAAAGCCGGGGTCGATAACGCCATCGCCGACATCAGCGCCAACGTGCCCGGCGCGCAGGTACGCGGCGTGGTCGCCGATCTCGGCACCGAACAAGGGGCTGCAACCCTGTTCGCCGCGGAGCCTAAAGCCGACGTGCTGGTCAACAACCTCGGTATTTTCAACGATAAAGACTTCTTTACCGTGCCCGACAGCGAGTGGATGCACTTCTATAACGTCAACGTCCTCTCGGGCGTGCGTCTGGCGCGCCACTACGCGCAGAGCATGACCGAACAGGGCTGGGGACGCATTATTTTCGTGTCGTCCGAATCCGGCGTCGCCATCCCGGCGGATATGATCAACTACGGCGTGACCAAAAGCGCCAACCTGGCGGTATCTCACGGCCTGGCGAAACGCCTCGCCGGCACCGGCGTGACGGTCAACGCCATCCTGCCAGGGCCAACCTTTACCGAAGGCCTGCAGGAGATGCTGGCGGAAGCGGCGGCCAAATCCGGGCGCAGCGCGCGCGATCAGGCCGACGAGTTCGTTAAAACCGAACGCCCAAGCTCCATCATTCAACGCGCGGCGGACGTCGATGAAGTGGCCAACCTGGCCGTTTACCTTGCGTCTCCGCTGTCTTCGGCCACTACCGGCGCGGCGCTGCGCGTCGACGGCGGCGTCGTCGACACCCTGGCAATGTAATTCCGTACCCTAAACCGATATCAAGAGAGAAAGAAAATGGCTACTACATCCGTATCTATGAACATCCCGGCATCCGCCGACACCGTATGGCAACTGATCGGCGGCTTCGACGCCCTGCCTGACTGGCTGCCGTTCATTCCGAAAAGCGTCGTTTCTGAAGGCGGCCGCGTGCGCACTTTGACGACCTCTGACGGCGGTACCGTTATCGAGCGGCTGGAAGCGTTCGACAACCGTCAACGCAGCTACAGCTACTCCATCATGCAGGCGCCGTTCCCGGTGGTGAATTACCTGTCCACCCTGTCGGTACACGCCACCGACGACGCCAACGTGGCGCGCGTGGAATGGTCGGGCAGCTTCACGCCGGTCAATATCAGCGACGACGAAGCCGTCGCCCTGTTCCATGGCATCTACCAGGATGGCCTGGATGCGCTGAGCGGCAACTTCCCGCGTTAATGCGTGAACACTCCTCACGCTTACGGCCGATGGTGAAAACCATCGGCCATTTTTTTGCTTTAGCTCTGGAGCAGGATAAATCCGCCAGCGCCGTTTATGCTGTAAAGGAGACTTCCGTTTGAGGAGATGGCCGTGCGCCCTTTCAGCCTGAAGACTATCGACCATGTGGTGCTGCGCGTGCGCGATATGCAGAAAAGCCTGCATTTTTATACCCGGATCGTCGGCTGTGATATCGCCAAACAGCGGCCGGATTTGGGGCTGATGCACCTGCGCGCCGGAGCGGCCATGATCGATCTGGTGGATATTAACGGCGTGTTGGGGAAAAAAGGCGGCACGGCGCCCGATCCTCACCGGCAAAATGTCGATCACATCTGCCTGCGCATCGATCCTTTCAACGAGGACGAGCTGTTGGCCTATCTGCGATCGCAGGGGATCGGCGTTGATCCCGCCGAATCGCGCTATGGCGCTGAAGGCGACGGCCCGTCCATTTATTTCAGCGATCCGGACGGCAATCGCGTGGAATTGAAGGGGCCGGCGATCGGCTAGATCCTGGCGCTCCCGTTGATGTCGGACAGCCGTTGGCGATCCGTCACCCGCAGTGATTTGTTTTTAAATTGAATGATGCCGTCCGCCGCGAGCTGCGCCAGCGCGCGGCTCAGCTGTCTGACGGAGATGCCCAATCTCGCCGCCAGCGCCTCCCGGTTTTCCAGCTCAATCAATTCCCCTTCGTTCTTTATCTTGAATAATAAAAATTTTCGCAGTTTATACTCCGCCGTAAAAACGCCGTTCGCATGCAGCAAAGAGGCATTCAGCAGCTTATTGCTCAATTGCCGGCAGATAAAGGTGAGGAACGCCGGGTCGCTCAGGGCGTGATTGTTGATGGCCTCTATCGGTGCCGCGAGGAGCAGCGCGTCGGTCACCGCCTGCACGGTGCTGAACAGCGTGCGCTGCGCCTGGGAGAACAGCTCCAGATCGCCAATCACCGAGAAATCCGTTTCGAAGGAAAAGACAATGTGCGCGCCATTCACATCAAAATTCTCAACCTGCAATTTTCCCTGCACGAGAAAAAACAGGTGGGTCAAACGATCGCTTTGCGTCACCAGGTATTCGCCGGCTTCGACGCTGACCAGGCGCAGTGCGGCGAGCAGCGTGGGCGAAAGCGCCGTTCGCAGATCGTGAGCGTCGATAAAAGCTTCTTTTAGCTTGCTGTCACCGACCGTTTTCAAGGCGATTCACTCCCAGGGCTCATCCTTAAACGTCTTACATCCTCGCTTTCGACTGCGTTCAGCATAGCCGACGCGCTTCAGAACGAAAAAGGACATCTGACCTTTTTTGCCTTAGGTCGTCTGGGTACTTTCTCCGCATAGCCCACCCGAGGAGATGGCCATGCGACATATTTTGATAGACACCGATACCGCTTCCGACGATGCTGCAGAGCTGAAGTGTGAGACGGATATTATTTTAAAAAACACCGATAATTAATAATTAGCTCTAATATATTAAAACTCATGTTTTTTCTTTGAACTTGTTTATTTCTTTATGTATGTCTGATATTTCATTTTCTAGTTCAAGGTCAGTATCAGAAATTTCGTCTATCATTTTCTGAGCAACCTCAGATAACTGGGTCATCTTACTTTTTTCAACGAGACTCTTCGCTTTTGATTTATAATGTTTCGCTTTATACTTCTTGGAGAATCTCATCATCCATTCATGGCATAAAAATGAACGAAAAGAGTCTATCCATTTTGCAAAATAACTATTTGTTATTACCACCAAGACAAGCAATTGGTAATAAACTTGTAAGGATAGGGTCTCAATTAGAATATCTTTATACTTGAAAGTAAAAAGATAATAAACTAATGCACCAAGAGATAGTTGTATGATTATTTTCGGTGCGTCATTTTTACTTTCCATTGGCATCACCTTCAGACTGGTTTGCCTTCCCTGTCTTTTCAGACTCGGTTATAATATTTTGCGTTGTTATCATTACCTCAAGTATCATCCCAAGAATCAGAACAACTAGGTTTGCAGCTACAACATCTTTAGAACCCATTTTTTCGAACTGGTCTAATTTATCAGTATATATATTGGTTATATAAAACCTGTTATCTAGCACTCCATTTTTTTCATTATAAATATAAACAACTTTACATGGTGTGTTATTTAAAATATTTACCATTGAGCATATCAGCTCGGCATCTTCTTTTTTTACATTACAATTTTTTGGTAACTTAACTAATCTAGATAACTTTAATATTGTATTGGATGCCATATCCTTAGCCAAAGTTGTAATAATAAAAATGTCCCCATTTTTTTTAAATCTAACCCGAGACTCCCGCTCATCCTCATCATTACTCAATATCTCAGCATCCGAAATTTTTAATATTGCTTCTTTTATTTCGTCTAAAGTGAACATCCATTCTCCTTTTAAATATTGGCCTTAGTATATCTTTGGCTATAAAATTTCAAATAAAAAAACACCCAGCAATGTGGCTCTCCTAAAGTACAGAAAACCAAAAATTTATTCCCCTGGTAATAGACTCTCACAGAGTGTAGCAACCAAATTGCTCCTTTCAGTGTAGCCGTACTCCAAGACGTATCTCAAGAGCAACTTCCTATTTAATCAAATAAAACAGCTGCGAGAATGGCTATTGCCAGCAACGCTTTGTCATGTCTTTTGAGCCGGGTTAAAGACGATAGTTACTAGATAAGGCGTAACAGCCGAACTGAACAGAGGAGCGCACATAAAGTCCCCATCCAAATTTTCGATCCTGAGTATCGGCTGTTGCATGACGCCTTCGGCTGGCAGGATGACGATTTTAACCGCAGCAACCGACAGGCGCTGGAGGCGAGTTTTCTCGACGGCAACACTAAAATGAAATTAATGAATCAGCTCAAGGCCGGGCCAATGTGACCCGGCACGTGTCAAGGCTGCGCGGGTTTTAACGCCCCTGCGCCGCCAGCGCCTGGGCGCAGGCCCAGGCCGAACTCCAGGCCCACTGGAAGTTGTAGCCACCCAGCCACCCGGTCACGTCCACCACTTCGCCGATGAAATAGAGCCCCGGCACCTTGTGGGCCTCCATCGTCTTGGAAGAAAGTTCGTTGGTGTCGACGCCGCCGAGCGTCACTTCCGCCGTGCGGTAGCCTTCGGTGCCGTTCGGCTGCACGCGCCAGTTCTGCAACAGATCAACCAGCGCCGCTTGTTGCGGCGCATTCAGCTGCTTCAGCGTCGCCTCCGGCAGTTGTCCCAGGGTCTGCAAGCACTCCACCAGCCGCTTCGGCAAATGCAGCGCCAGGGTGTTTTTCAGGCTTTGGTTCGGGTGCTCTTGGCGTTGGTTATCCAGGAAGCCCGCCAGATCCAGCTCAGGAAGTAAGTTAACGCTCACATACTCACCCGGTTGCCAGTAGCTGGACAGCTGCAATACCGCCGGCCCGGAGAGGCCACGGTGGGTAAACAGGATGCTTTCGCGGAAGCTGACGCCGTTCTCGGCGGTGATCACCGCCGGCACCGACACGCCGGATAGCGTCTGCACATGCTCCAGCAGCGGCTTATGCAGGGTAAAAGGCACCAGCCCGGCGCGCGTCGGCAGCACTTTGAGGCCGAATTGCTCCGCCAGTTTGTAACCGAACGGCGAGGCGCCCAACCCCGGCATGGATAATCCGCCGCTGGCCACCACAAGTGAGCGAGCACTTACTTTTTCGCCATTGAGCGCCAGCTGGTAGCCGTTCTCGCTTTTCTCCACGCCCAGCACTTCGCTGCGCAGGCGCATCGTCACCTGGCCCAGCTCGCACTCTTTGACCAGCAGATCCACCACCTGCTGCGCCGAATCGTCGCAGAACAGCTGCCCCAGCGTTTTTTCATGGTAGGCGATGCCGTAGCGGTTGATCAGATCGATGAAGTCCCACTGGGTGTAGCGCGCCAGCGCCGACTTGCAGAAGTGCGGGTTGTTCGACAGATAGGCCGCCGGTTCGGCGTACATGTTGGTAAAGTTGCAGCGCCCGCCGCCGGACATCAGGATCTTGCGGCCCGGTTTTTTGCCGTTGTCGAGCAGCAACACGCGGCAACCGAGTTGCCCCGCCTGCGCGGCGCAAAACATGCCGGCGGCACCCGCCCCAATCACTACGACATCAAACTGTTCCACCTGAGCCTCACTTATCAAAACCACAATCGCGACAAAAGAGCGCCATATTACGCCGTTTCGCCGCCGGTCACCGCCAAATTCACGGCGGCAGATTGTAAAGCCCCGGCGCCGCCAACGCCACAGTAAGAAAATATTACAGAGGTCAGAGGAGAATAACGCGTTGATATTCAATATTTTTGTTATAGGCGCGTCATCGTTTCGTCATGTCCAAATCAAAAAAACGTCATATTTTCCTTTTCCCCGGCCCCGGTTGTCACTGATAATGCGCGGCGTTCATGTCCACAAACTGGCGTAACGCTTATGCTGCATTTGTTCGCTGGCCTGGATTTCCATACCGGCCTGATGTTAATTCTCGCATTGTTGTTCGTGTTGTTTTATGAAGCCATCAACGGTTTTCATGATACGGCCAATGCGGTCGCTACAGTTATTTATACCCGCGCCATGCGCTCGCAACTTGCGGTCGTGATGGCAGGTTTGTTCAACTTTCTTGGCGTAATGCTCGGCGGTTTGAGTGTTGCTTACGCCATCGTCCACTTGCTGCCTACCGATCTGTTGTTGAACGTCAGTTCAGCACACGGATTAGCCATGGTCTTCTCCATGCTGCTGGCGGCAATCATCTGGAACCTCGGCACCTGGTATTTCGGTCTGCCGGCCTCCAGTTCCCATACGCTGATAGGCGCAATCATCGGTGTCGGTTTAACCAACGCCCTGATGACCCACACTTCAGTGGTGGATGCGCTTAACGTCCCGAAAATGATTGGCATTTTCCTTTCTCTGCTGTTCTCGCCGCTGGTCGGCATGATGGTGGCGGGAGTGATGGTGTTCGCCTTGCGCCGCTATTGGAGTGGCACCAAGAAACGCCAGCGTATCCACATGACCCCTGCGGAACGTGAAAAGGTCGACGGCAAACGCAAGCCGCCGTTCTGGACCCGTATCGCGCTGATCCTGTCGGCGATTGGCGTCAGCTTCTCGCACGGCGCCAACGACGGCCAGAAAGGCATCGGCCTTATCATGCTGGTGCTGATCGGCGTTGCGCCGGCCGGCTTCGTGGTCAATATGAATGCAACCGGTTATGACATCACCCGTACGCGTGACGCCGTGACCCACCTGCAGCAATATTACCAGCAGCACGGCGACGCGCTGTCGCATGCGGTGTCGCTGACGCCGCTGGTGCCAAGCCCGGATGACGAAGCGGCGTCTGGCAAACCGGCCGAGTTCCACTGCGACAGTTCTCGCGCCATGCCGGCGATCGAGCTGGCTCAGGGCATGCTGACCAACCTGCAAAGCTACGATCAGCTGACGGTTGACCAGCGCAGCCACCTGCGCCGCCTGCTGATGTGCGTGACCGACACGGCGGATAAAGTCGCCAAGCTGCCGGAAACCTCATCCGCCGACCAGCGCTTCCTGAAGAACCTGCGTCAGGATCTGCTGCAGACCGTCGAGTACGCGCCGATGTGGATCATCGTCGCCGTCGCGCTGGCGCTGTCGCTCGGTACCATGGTGGGCTGGAAACGCGTGGCCACCACCATCGGCGAGAAGATCGGCAAGAAAGGCATGACCTACGCCCAGGGCGTATCGGCCCAGATGACCGCGGCGCTGTCGATCGGCGTGGCGAGCTATACCGGCATGCCGGTCTCCACCACCCACGTCCTCTCTTCGGCGGTTGCCGGGACGATGATCGTGGACGGCGGCGGCGTGCAGAGCAAAACCGTGAAGAACATCCTGTTGGCCTGGGTACTGACCCTGCCAATCTCGATTCTGCTTTCCGGTGCGCTGTATTGGATTGCGTTGAAGCTGATCTAAGCGATAAGCATCATGAGGAAGGCGGCCGCAGGGCCGCCTTTTTTTTGCCTGCATCAAGGGAAACAGAAAGGCATTAATACCAAATCATCATCGCTATCAGGCAGATGACCACCAGGCCGCACAGGGCCGAGGTCAGCATAAACTGCCCGCGCACCCGCTCACAGCGGCGAATAAACTCCGGATCGTGGTGTTCGACATAGCGCTGCGCAAAGATATAGCGCACCAGCCTCAGCTGCTTGCTGGGTTGGCCGTGGGCGGTGAAGAAGCCGCCGCCGTCGACGTATTGGTACAGCAGCGGGTCACAGCCGCGCAATACCACCAGCAGCGCGCGCAGAGAAGAGTAATACCGCACCATGTTTACCACACACACCACACATAAGGCCCAAAACAGCGCGACGGTACTGATCATGATTGCCCCCTCAAGGCGTTGTTATCCGCGGCCATCCGCCGGGTCCAACCGCCCTACCTCATTACCCGATACTCTGCTGGAGCTTACCGCTCTCATCCCCTTTTTTTGCCTGCACGGGCCACGCCCATAACCCACCGCCTCCGAAGACGTTGCCGCAGCGCACGATGAGATTTGCACGGCATGGTTCTACTCAGAGGAGAAATGATGAGGCCCATATCCATCATTGTAGGTTAATGAAACGCAAACTGGCCTGAGCAGTGGATAAAATTTACCGCCCTGTAGCGAAAAGTCACCTGCCGGGGCGTTATAAGCGATAACCGTCCGTTTCGATTATGTCGCTTTTCTGGATAGTCTATCCCGCGCCACGCCGCTGATCTTTCCCCCCACGCTGGCTAGACTCAGGTTTCCGTTACGCTCATCCAAGGAAACTGTTATGGCAAACCATTCAATCAAGGGAAAAACCGTCCTCATCGCCGGCGGCGCCAAAAACCTCGGCGGGCTGATCGCGCGCGATTTGGCTGAACAAGGCGCCAAAGCGGTGGTGATCCACTACAACAGCGCCGCTTCCAAAGCCGAAGCGGAAAAAACCGTCGCCGCCATTCAGGCCGCCGGGGCGCAAGGTGTCGCGCTGCAGGCCGATCTGACCACCGCGGGCGCGGTCGAGAAGCTGTTCGCCGATGCGGTCGCCGCCGTCGGCAAGCCGGATATCGCCATCAATACCGTCGGCAAGGTGCTGAAAAAGCCGCTGATCGACATCAGCGAAGCCGAGTACGACGAGATGACGGCGGTCAACGCCAAAACCGCGTTCTTCTTCCTGAAAGAAGCGGGTAAGCACCTTAACGACAACGGCAAAATCTGCACGCTGGTCACCTCGCTGCTCGGCGCCTTCACGCCGTTCTACGCCGCTTATGCCGGCACCAAGGCGCCGGTGGAGCACTTCACCCGCGCCGCCGCCAAGGAGTTCGGCGAGCGCGGTATCTCCGTGACGGCGGTCGGCCCCGGCCCGATGGATACCCCGTTCTTCTACCCGGCAGAGGGTGCGGACGCCGTGGCCTACCACAAGACGGCGGCGGCGCTGTCGCCATTCAGCCAAACCGGCCTGACCGATATCGAAGACGTGGTGCCGTTCATCCGCCATCTGGTCAGCGACGGCTGGTGGGTAACCGGCCAAACCATCCTGATCAACGGTGGCTACACCACCAAATGAACCCGGCGGGGGCACCTATCGCCCCCGCACCTGCTCGCGCGCAACCGCGCCATGCGGCTACACTCTACTGTCAGAAACGGCGCCAAGGAACAGCAGATCAGCGAGATGGACAGATTCAATCAATACCGCGTATTCGTACAGGTGGCGGAAATGGGCAGCTTTATCCGGGCGGCCCATGCGCTGGAGGTGCCGCGCGCCTCGGTCTCCGCCGCCGTGCAGCAATTGGAAACGCAGCTGGGCGTGCGCCTGCTGCACCGCACCACGCGGCAGGTGCGGCTGACCGCCGACGGCGAACAGCTGCTCGAGCGGCTGCGCCCGCTGCTGGCCGAAGTGGAAGACATCGATCAGTCATTTCAGGCCAGCCAACGGCAGGCCTCCGGACGGCTCAGCGTCGACGTGCCGAGCCGCATCGCCCGCCGGCTGATCGCTCCGGCGCTGCCCGGCTTGCTGCGGCGCCATCCTCACCTGCAGCTGGTGCTCGGCTCCGCCGATCGCGCCATCGATCTGGTGCAGGAGGGGGTCGACTGCGCGGTGCGCGTCGGCGATCTGCACGACAGCAGCCTGGTGATGCGGCCGCTCGGCCATATCGCGCTGATCAACTGCGCCAGCCCCGCCTACCTGAGCGAATTCGGTCATCCGCTCCACCCCGGCGATCTTGCCGAGGGGCACTGGAGCATCGGCTACGCCTCGCCCAGGACCGGCCGCGAATCCCCCTGGGAATACCTAACCGGCGACGGCCATACGCAACGGCTCGAACTGCCCAGCCGGGTGGTAGTCAACAACGCCGAAAGCTATATCGCCTGCTGCCGCGCCGGGCTGGGGCTGATGCAAATCCCGCGCTACGACGTACAACACCTGCTCGACGCCGGTGAACTGGTGGAAGTCCTGCCCGGTTACCGCGCCGCCTCCATGCCGATCGCCCTGATCTACCCCCATCGCCGCCAGCGTTCCCGCCGTTTGGCGGTGTTTCATGAGTGGTTTGAAAGCCTGTTGCAGCCGCATCTGGAGCGCTGATTGCACATTTAGCGCTATACTTTGTTTAATAACGCTTATAATTCAAGCGGTCAGACCGTTAAAACCCGCATAACCCATAGGCTTTTACGCCACGCGGGTGTACAACAAAAGGTATCGTGCGCAGAGATTTTCGATGCGGCGCAGTGTGATCGCCCCAACATATCATTGCGTTATCCGAATGATACTATGGAACCAACAGCGCCAGGCGGGTACACGGAACGCCTGCTAACCCTTTTTAATCGGCATGTTTATGGAAGGAGTATTCTTATGGCTTACAAACACATATTGATCGCGGTAGACCTATCCCCGGAAAGCAAGATCCTGGTAGAAAAAGCCGTCTCTATGGCGCGGCCGTATAACGCCAAAGTTTCTCTGATCCACGTCGATGTCAACTATTCCGACCTCTATACCGGCCTTATCGACGTCAATCTCGGCGACATGCAAAAACGCATCTCTGAAGAAACCCATCAGGCGCTGACCGAGCTGTCGCAAAACGCCGGCTACCCGATCACTGAGACCCTGAGCGGCAGCGGCGATCTGGCGCAGGTGCTGGTGGACGCCATCAAGAAATACGATATGGACCTGGTGCTGTGCGGCCACCATCAGGACTTCTGGAGCAAGCTGATGTCTTCCGCGCGCCAGCTGATCAATACCGTGCACATCGATATGCTGATCGTGCCGCTGCGCGATGAAGAAGACGAATAAAGTAAGCGTTTGCTAACTTAACTGACCAACGCCCGCGCCCTGCGGGCGTTTTTCATGCCGCCACGCCGATTAATCGCTTGATAATCAACCGCCCTCCGATGATATAGTCGCTAAAGACACAACATCCTCCCCCGAGCATCGCCTATACCCATATTTATAAGAAATAGCGGGGGAAATTTAATGCGAAAAGGAGTTATCCATGGAATATGCCGTATCGGTAGAGTCTTTCCTGTCCTCGTTACAACGCCATAACCCTCACCAGCCGGAATATCTGCAGGCGGTGCGCGAAGTGTTCACCTCGCTGTGGCCATTTATCGAGCGCAACCCGCGCTATCGCGAACAGGCGCTGCTGGAGCGCCTGGTGGAGCCCGAGCGTATTATTCAGTTCCGCGTCAGCTGGGTGGACGATCGCGGCCAGGTGCAGGTCAACCGCGCCTTCCGCGTGCAGTTCAACTCGGCCATCGGCCCCTATAAGGGCGGCATGCGCTTCCACCCGTCGGTAAACCTGTCGATCCTGAAGTTCCTCGGCTTTGAGCAGACCTTCAAGAATGCGCTGACCACCCTGCCGATGGGCGGCGGCAAAGGCGGCTCCGATTTCGATCCGAAGGGCAAAAGCCAGGGCGAGATCATGCGTTTCTGCCAGGCGTTGATGACCGAGCTGTATCGCCACTTGGGCCCGGACACCGACGTGCCGGCCGGCGACATCGGCGTCGGCGGCCGTGAAGTCGGCTTTATGGCCGGCATGATGAAAAAACTGTCCAACAACACCGCCTGCGTGTTTACCGGCAAGGGCCTCTCCTTCGGCGGCAGCCTGATCCGCCCCGAGGCGACCGGCTACGGCCTGGTGTACTTTACCGACGCCATGCTGCAGCGCCACGGCCTGGGCTTTGAGGGCATGCGGGTGGCGGTATCCGGCTCCGGCAACGTGGCGCAGTACACCATCGAGAAAGCGCTGGAGCTGGACGCGCGCGTGATCACCGTATCGGATTCCGGCGGCACCCTGGTGGACGAAGACGGTTTCACCACCGAGAAGCTGGCGCACCTGGCGGAGATCAAGAACCAGCGTTACGGCCGGGTGGCGGACTATGCCCGTGAGCGCGGTCTGACGTATCTGGCGGGCCAGCAGCCGTGGAGCGTGCCGGTGGATATCGCCCTGCCGTGCGCCACCCAGAACGAGCTGGATCTCGAGGCGGCGCAGACGCTGATCCGCAACGGGGTGAAAGCGGTGGCGGAAGGCGCCAACATGCCGACCACCATCCAGGCCACCGACGCCTTCCTCGACGCCGGGGTGCTGTTCGCGCCCGGCAAGGCGGCCAACGCCGGCGGCGTGGCCACCTCGGGGCTGGAGATGGCGCAAAACGCCGCGCGCATCGGCTGGCGGGCGGAAAAAGTGGATGTACGTTTACAACATATCATGGCGGATATTCACCATGCCTGCGTGGAATACGGCGGCGAGGGCAAGCAAACCCACTATGTACACGGCGCGAATATCGCCGGTTTCGTCAAGGTTGCGGAGGCGATGCTGGCGCAGGGCGTGCTGTAATCGGGCGCAAAGGTGATCTTGTTCACACATCGATTAAATGCTTCAATGCCGGCCTCTGCGCCGGCATTTTTTTCCGCGTCCAAGCCATCAAAATGATGCGCAAAAGTTAATTAAAAGTTAATAAAAAGTTATTTACAGCCGTTTAGTTGGTAGTAAATTTACCACCGCCAAATAATTAAACATTTATTTAACACTAAATACGTCAATATTTTACTTAAATGTGCGCAGATCACATTTCGTTAACTTCGGCTACGCCCCCTCTTCCATTCCTTTGTAATCTGCAGCGGTGGAAAAACCGCCACCCCTACAGATAAAAAAAGGTACAGCTAATGAAATTTAACCTCGCATTATTAAATGCATGTGTGGTTTCTGCGTGCATGTTATCGACAACACCTGTGTTCGCCGCTGATAAATATGAGATTGCCGTGGTCGCCAAAGTGACCGGCATTCCGTGGTTCAACCGCATGGAAGTGGGCGTCAACGAAGCGGCGAAAAAACTCGACGTCAACGCCTACCAGACCGGCCCTTCTACGCCGGATCCGGCCGCGCAGGTCAAGGTGATTGAGGATCTGATCGCCAAGAACGTCAACGCCATCATCGTGGTGCCGAACGACGCCAAGGTGCTGGAGCCGGTGCTGAAAAAAGCGCGCGACAAAGGCATCGTGGTGCTGACCCATGAATCCCCGGACCAGCAGATCGGCCAGTGGGACATCGAGACCATCGACAGCGAGAAATACGCGCAGGCCAACGTCGATGAGCTGGCGAAAAACATGGGCGGCAAAGGCGGCTACGCGATCTACGTCGGCTCGCTGACCGTGCCGCTGCACAACGCCTGGGCCGATTCCGCCATCAAGTACCAGAAAGAAAAATACCCGGACATGTTTGAAGTCACCTCGCGCTTGCCGGTGGCGGAAAGCATCGACAAATCCTATGCCACCACGCTGGATCTGATGAAAACCTATCCGCAGATGAAGGGCATCATCGGCTTTGGTTCGCTCGGCCCGATCGGCGCCGGCCAGGCGGTGGCCAAGAAGCGCGCCAAGGACAAAATCGCGGTGGTGGGCATCGCCATGCCGGCGCAGGCCGCCCCTTACCTGATGCGCGGCGACATCAAGAAAGCGCTGCTGTGGGATCCGAAAGACGCCGGTTATGCGCTGGTGACGGTGGCCGATCAGCTGCTGCAGGGCAAGGACGTGAACAAAGACCTGTCGATCGAGGGGTTGGGTAAGGCCGACGTCGATATGGAGCACAAAGTGATTCGGTTTAATAAGATTTTGGAAGTGACCAAAGACAACGCCCAATCGCTCGGATTCTGATTTTTCGCGTAATTTCGCCACACCGGGAAAGTAGTTAAACCCTCGTAGGGGCGCAGCGTTGCTGCGCCCAGGGCTTCGGCCGCTACGCAAGCACAGGTTAACGTTATGACAGCCTCCCCCGCATTTATCACCCTGGAGAATATCAGCAAGCGATTCCCAGGCGTGCTGGCATTAGACCAGATCAACCTGACGCTGAATAAAGGCGAAGTGCACTGCCTGGCCGGGCAAAACGGCTGCGGCAAAAGCACCATTATTAAAATCATCTCCGGCGTCTATCAGCCGGAAAAAGGCGCCAATATTTCGCTGGAAGGCAAACTCTTCCACGCCCTGACGCCGCAGCTGTCCGGTTATTACGGCATACAGGTGATCTACCAGGACCTGTCGCTGTTCCCTAACCTGACGGTGGCGGAAAACATCGCCATCCACCGTTACCTGCCCGGCGGCCACTTCTGGGTGCGCAAGCGGGTGATGCGCCAGACGGCGCTGGACGCCATGGCGCGGGTCGGCGTACACATCGATCCCGATAAAAAAGTAGAAAAACTGTCGATCGCCGATCGGCAGCTGGTGGCGATTTGCCGCGCCATCGCCGCCGAAGCGCGGTTGGTTATCATGGACGAACCGACCGCCTCGCTGACCCGCCAGGAGGTCGACGGCCTGCTGCGGGTGGTCAACGAACTGAAAGCAGCCGGCATCTGCGTGGTGTTCGTCAGCCACCGATTGGACGAAGTGATGGAAGTCGCCGATCGCATCAGCGTGATGCGCGACGGCAAGCTGGTGGGCACCTGGCCGGCCAGCGAACTGGACAGCCATGAACTGGCGTTCCTGATGACCGGCCAACGCTTCCACTACAGCCCGCTGCCGCCGCTGCCGCCGGCCGAACAGGCACCGCTGCTCGAGGTGCGCAACCTCAGCCGCGGCGAAAAATACCGCAACGTCAATCTGGCGCTGCGCGGCGGCGAGATCGTCTCGATCGTCGGCCTGCTCGGCGCCGGCCGCACCGAACTGTGCCTCAGCCTGTTCGGCATGACGCGGCCGGACAGCGGCGAGATCCGCATCGAGGGCCAAGCGGTGCAGCTGCACAACAACCGCGAAGCGGTGCGCCACGGCATCGGTTATGTGTCGGAGGATCGTCTGACGCAGGGATTGATCATGGAGCAATCGATCTACGACAACACCATCGTCACCGTCTTCGATCGGCTGCATACCTCGCTTGGATTGCTGGATCACGCCAAGGCGACCGAGCTGGTCAACCGGCTGATCCGCGATCTGAACATCAAGGTGTCCGACAGCGCATTGCCGGTGAAGACCCTGTCCGGCGGCAACGCCCAGCGCATCGCCATCGCCAAATGGGTCGCAACCCAGCCGAAGATCCTGATCCTCGACTCACCCACCGTCGGCGTCGACATCGCCAACAAAGAGGGGATCTATCAGATCGCCCGCGATCTGGCGCAGCTGGGCATGGCGGTGCTGATGATCTGCGACGAGATCCCGGAAGCCTATTACAACAGCCATCGGGTGATGGTGATGCGCAAGGGCGAGCTGATCGCCGAATTCGCGCCGCACCAGAGTACCGAACAACAGATCGCCGAGGTGGTGAATGGATAAGTCATTATTGGCCCGCCTGGCCGGGCGGCACGAGTTTTATCTCGGCCTGCTGGTGCTGCTGCTGGCGATCGGCCTGAGCGCCGGCACCGATGAGTTTCTGACGCTCGGCAACCTGACCGACGTCGCCACCAGCTACGCCATTCTCGGCATCCTGGCCTGCGGGCTGTTCGTGGTGCTGATCGCCGGCGGCATCGACATTTCGTTCCCGGCGGTCACCGCCATCGCGCAGTATGTGATGGCCAGCTGGGTGATCCAGCACGGCGGCAGCTTCCCGCTGGCGTTCGCCCTGGCGATTGGCGTCGGCCTGCTGCTCGGGTTGGTGAACGGTTTCCTGGTGTATTGGCTCAAGGTGCCGGCGATCATCATCACCATCGCTACCCTAAACCTGTTCTACGGCCTGCTGGTGTACGCCACCAACGGTACCTGGCTGTACGGCTTCCCGGACTGGTTCATGAACGGCATCAACTGGTTCTCGTTCCAGGGCGCCGACGGCTACGACTACGGTCTGACGCTGCCGCTGCTGTGCCTGCTGGCGACCATCGTCGTCACCGGCGTGCTGATGAACCGCACCCGGCTGGGGCGCCAGATCTACGCCATGGGCGGCAACCGCGACGCGGCGTCGCGCCTGGGGTTGAACCTGCTGCGGCTGCACTTCTGCGTCTACGGCTATATGGGCATTCTGGCCGGCGTCGCGGCGGTGGTGCAGGCGCAGATCACCCAGTCGGTGGCGCCCAACTCGCTGCTCGGCTTCGAGCTGACGGTATTGGCGGCGGTGGTGCTGGGCGGCACCAGCATGAGCGGCGGCCGCGGATCGTTGACCGGCACCCTGCTCGGCGTGGTGCTGCTGGCCTTCCTGCAAAACGGGCTGACGCTGCTCAGCGTCTCGGCCTATTGGCACCAGGTATTCAGCGGCGCGATCATTTTGATCAGCATCAGCACCACCGCCTGGAACGAAAAACGCAAGCTGCTCAAGGAGATCTGACATGACGCAGTTAACTCGGTTGATCCCAAACGATCGGATCATTCGCCTGCAGGGCGCGATCATCATCGCGGTGGCGCTGCTGTTCGCCGGGCTGCTCGGATCGCGCTTCTTCAGCCTCGGCAACTTCCAGTCGATCGCCTCGCAGCTGCCGATCCTCGGCCTGCTGGCGCTCGGCATGGGCATAACCATGCTGACCGGCGGCATCAACCTGTCGATCATCGCCGGCGCCAACGCCTGTTCGCTGGTGATGGCGGCGATCATCGTCAGCCATCCCGACCAGCCTCTGTTCCTGGCGCTGGCGCTGTTGGCCGGCCTGTTGGTGGCGGTGGCGATCGGCGCGCTGAACGGCGTGCTGGTAGCCTGGATCGGCGTTTCGCCGATCCTCGCCTCGCTCGGCACCATGACGCTGATCACCGGCCTGAATATTCTGCTGTCCAACGGCGCGGTGATCTCCGGCTTCCCGGCGGCGATTCAATTTCTCGGCAACGGCGCCGTGCTCGGCGTACCGGTGGCGCTGATCCTGTTCCTGCTGGTGGCGGTCGGTCTGTGGCTGCTGCTGGAGCACACCACGCTGGGGCGCAGCCTGTACCTGATCGGCTCCAACGAGCAGGCCACCCGCTTTAGCGGCGTGAACACCGCGCGGGTGCAGATCGCGGTGTACATCCTGTCGGCGCTGCTCGGCTGGGGCGCCGCGCTGTTGATGATGGCCAAGTTCAACTCGGCCAAGGCCGGCTACGGCGAATCTTATCTGCTGGTGACCATTCTGGCCTCGGTGCTGGGCGGCATCAACCCGGACGGCGGTTTCGGCCGCATTCTGGGGCTGGTGCTGGCGCTGATCGTGCTGCAAATGTTGGAAAGCGGCCTCAATTTGCTGGGGGTCAGCAGCTACCTGACCATGGCCCTGTGGGGCGGCGTGCTGATCCTGTTTATCGCGTTACAGAATCGAAAAGCTTAGGAGAAAACAGATAATGGCGAGCTATTTTATTGGCGTAGATGTGGGCACCGGAAGCGCGCGCGCAGGCGTATTCGATCTCAATGGGCGCATGGTCGGCCAGGCCAGCCGGGCCATCGATCTGTACCGGCCGAAAGCGGATTTCGTCGAGCAGTCGTCGGATAACATCTGGCAGGCGGTGTGCAATGCGGTGCGCGACGCGGTCAACCAGGCCGACATCAACCCGATCCAGGTCAAGGGGTTGGGCTTCGACGCCACCTGTTCGCTGGTGGTGCTGGATAAAGAGGGCAAGCCGCTGACCGTCAGCCCCTCCGGTCGTACCGAACAGAACATCATCGTGTGGATGGATCACCGGGCGATCGCCCAGGCCGAGCGCATCAACGCCACCAAACACCGGGTGCTGGACTTCGTCGGCGGCATCATTTCGCCGGAGATGCAGACGCCGAAACTGCTGTGGCTGAAACAGCACATGCCCACCACCTGGGCCAACGCCGGCTACCTGTTCGATCTGCCGGACTTCCTCACCTGGCGCGCCACCCAGGACGCCACCCGCTCGCTGTGCTCGACGGTGTGCAAGTGGACCTATCTCGGCCACGAGCAGCGTTGGGACAAGAGCTACTTCCAGCAGATCGGGCTGGAAGACGTGCTGGAACATGACGCGGCCAAGATCGGCAGCGACGTTAAAATGATGGGTGAGCCGCTGGGTCACGGTCTGACCCAGCGTGCCGCCAGCGAGATGGGGCTGATCGCCGGCACGGCGGTGAGCGTATCGATCATCGACGCGCACGCCGGCACCCTCGGCACGCTGGGCGCCACCGGCGTCTCCGGCGAGGTGGCCGACTTCAATCGCCGCGTCGCGCTGATCGGCGGCACCTCCACCGGCCATATGGCGATGTCGCGCACCGCGCGCTTTATCGGCGGCGTCTGGGGGCCGTATTACTCGGCGATCCTGCCGGAATACTGGCTGAACGAGGGCGGCCAGTCCGCTACCGGCGCGCTGATCGACCACGTCATCCAGTCGCATCCGTGCTATCAGGAGCTGCTGGCGCAGGCGAAAGCCCAGGGGCAGACCATCTATGAGGTGCTGAACGCCATTCTGCGCCGCATGGCCGGCGAGCCGGAGAACATCGCCTTCCTGACGCAGGACATTCACATACTGCCGTACTTCCACGGCAACCGCTCGCCGCGCGCCAACCCGACGCTGACCGGCATCCTGACCGGGCTGAAGCTGTCGCGCACGCCGGAAGACATGGCGCTGCACTACCTGGCCACCATTCAGGCCATCGCGCTCGGCACCCGCCACATCATCGAAACCATGAACCACAGCGGCTACAGCATCGACACCATCATGGCCAGCGGCGGCGGCACCAAGAACCCGATCTTCGTGCAGGAGCACGCCAACGCCACCGGTTGCGCCATGCTGCTGCCGGAGGAGAGCGAAGCGATGCTGCTGGGCGGCGCGATGATGGGCACCGTGGCGGCCGGCGTGTTCGACACCTTGCCGGAGGCGATGAGCGCCATGAGCCGCATCGGCAAGACGGTGACGCCGCAGACCAACCAGATAAAAAGCTATTACGACCGTAAATACCGGGTGTTCCACGAGCTGTACAACGACCACATGAAATACCGCCGGTTGATGCAGGAGGAGGCGTGATGCAGCAGGAGTGGCGGCAGGCCGTACAGGGCTGGCAAACCTACAGCCAGGATCTGGCGCAGCTGGGCGAACGCCTCGACGCGCACACCTGGCAGCGGCTGCTGGCGCTGCTGGCCGACTGCCGCGGTAAAATCGCCGTCACCGGCGTCGGCACCTCGGGGATTGCGGCGCGCAAGATAGCCCATATGCTGGCCTGCGTGGAGCGGCCGGCGGTCTATCTCGACGCCACCGGCGCGGCGCACGGCGATCTGGGCTTCCTGCGCGCAGACGATCTGCTGATCCTGATCTCGCGCGGCGGCAATTCCGACGAGCTGACCCGCCTGCTGCCGACGCTGCAGGCCAAGGGGGTGACGCTGATCGCGGTGACGGAAAACCCGCATTCCGCCATCGCGCAGGCGGCGCAGCTGACGATCGCTACCGGGGTGCAGAAGGAGATAGATCCGCTGAACATGCTGGCCACCACCTCAATTGTGCTGGTGTTGGCGATCTTCGACGCCGCCTGCGCCTGCCTGATGGCGCGCAGCGGTTACGACAAGAGCGCCTTGCTGGCGGTGCATCCGGGCGGCGGCGTGGGGAAAAGTTTGCGAGAGGAAAACTGAGGGCCCGACACGGCGGGCCCGGCAGACATTACAGCGGCATGTAGATATCGAAGCGGTGGCTTTTGGTCAGCGTGGCGGCGTGCGCCGGCACGTCGGCCAGCGGCGGCGCGTAGTCCGGGCGTTTCACCACCACGCGCTTGGTGGCCAAACGGCGCGCCGGTTCCAGCAGGCCGTCGGCGTCATCGTCACTGCCCACCAGCGATTGAAACACCCGCATCTCTTTCTTCACCAGCGCGCTTTTCTGCTTGTGCGGGAACATCGGATCGAGATACACCACCTCCGGGCGCGGGCTGAGATCCGCCAGCGCCGTCAGGCTGGAGGCGTGCAGCAGCGTCAGGCGCTCGCGCAGCCACGGGCCGATTTCCGCATCCTGATAGCCGCGCTGCAGGCCATCATCCAGCAATGCCGCCACCACCGGATTGCGTTCCAGCATCCGCACCCGGCAGCCCAACGCCGCCAGCACGAAGGCGTCGCGCCCCAGCCCGGCGGTGGCGTCCACCACGCCCGGCAGGTAGCTGCCCTTGATGCCGACCGCCTTGGCCACCGCCTCGCCGCGGCCGCCGCCGAAGCGGCGCCGGTGCGCCATGGCGCCGGAGACGAAATCGACGTAGATCCCACCGAGCTTCGGCTCGTCGCGCTTGCGCAGCTCCAGCCGTTCTGGGGTCAGTACCAGCGCCATCGGCGCGTCATCGTCGGACGTCAGCTGCCAGCGCTGCGCCAAAACAGACAAGGCGCCGGGATCGGCGCCTGCTTCACACAATAAACACACGCTCACGTGTCGGGTTATCCTTTAATGCCGTAATGGCGCAGCATAGCATCCAGCTGCGGCTCGCGGCCACGGAAGCGTTTGAACAGCGCCATCGGCTCTTCCGAACCGCCGCGCGACAGGATGTTTTCGAGGAAGGATTTGCCGGTCTCGGCGTTGAAAATCCCCTCTTCTTCGAAGCGCGAGTAAGCGTCGGCCGACAGCACTTCCGCCCACAGGTAGCTGTAGTAACCTGCCGCGTAGCCGCCGGCGAAGATGTGGCTGAAGGCGTGCGGGAAGCGGCCCCAGCTCGGCGAAGGCACCACCGCCACCATTTTCTTCACTTCCGCCAGCGTCGGCAGGATCTGCGCCCCTTTTTCCGGGCTGTATTCGAAGTGCATGCGGAAATCGAACAGGCCGAACTCCAGCTGGCGCAGGATAAACAGCGCCGCCTGGTAATTCTTGGCCGCCAGCAGCTTGTCGAGCATTTCCTTCGGCAGCGGCTCGCCGCTCTGGTAGTGGCCGGAGATAAACGCCAGCGCTTCCGGCTCCCAGCACCAGTTTTCCATAAACTGGCTCGGCAGCTCGACCGCATCCCACGGCACCCCGTTGATGCCGGAGACGCCGGCGGTATCGATCTGCGTCAGCATGTGATGCAGACCGTGGCCGAATTCGTGGAACAGCGTGGTCACTTCGTTATGGGTGAACAGCGCCGGCTGGTCGCCCAACGGGCGGTTGAAGTTGCAGGTCAGGTAAGCGACCGGTTTTTGCAACGTGCCGTCGGCCTTGCGCAGGCTGCCGACACAGTCGTCCATCCAGGCGCCGCCGCGTTTGTTTTCGCGGGCGTACAGATCGAGGTAGAAACTGCCGCGCAGCTCGCCGTCGGCGGCGAACAGATCGAAGAAGCGCACGTCCGGATGCCAGGTTTCCACGTCTTTACGTTCTTTGGCGGTGATGCCGTAGATGCGTTTCACCACTTCGAACAGCCCTTCCACCACCCGCTGCTCCGGGAAGTACGGGCGCAGCTGCTCGTCGCTGATGGAGAACAGGTGCTGTTTCTGTTTTTCGCCGTAATAGGTGATGTCCCAGGCTTCGAGCTCGTCCACGCCATAGTGCTGTTTGGCGAAGGCGCGCAGCTGCGCCAGCTCTTGCTCGGCCTGCGGGCGGGCGCGCTTGGCCAGATCGCTCAGGAAGCCGATCACCTGCTCCGGGCTCTCCGCCATTTTGGTCGCCAGCGACTTGTCGGCGTAGGTATCGAAGCCCAGCAGCTGAGCCAGCTCGTGGCGCAGCGCCAGCGTTTCCGCCATCACTTCGCTGTTGTCCCATTTGCCGGCGTTCGGCCCCTGATCGGAGGCGCGAGTGGCGAAGGCGCGGTACATCTCTTCGCGCAGCGCGCGGTTGTCGGCGTAGGTCAGCACCGGCAGGTAGCTCGGCATGTCCAGCGTCAGCAACCAGCCGTCTTGCTCTTTGGCCTGCGCCATCGCCTGCGCCTGCGCCAGAGCGCTTTCCGGCAGGCCGCTCAGCTCGGCTTCGTCGGTAATCAGTTTGCTCCAGCCCATGGTGGCGTCGAGCACGTTATTGCTGTAGGTGGAACCCAGTTCGGACAGGCGCGCGACGATCTCGCCGTAGCGCTGCTGTTTGTCCACCGACAGGCCGATGCCCGACAGTTCGAAATCGCGCAGCGCGTTATCCACCGCCTTGCGCTGCGGCACGCTCAGCGCCTCGAACGCCGCGCCCTCTTTCAGGCTGCGGTAAGCCTGGTACAGCCCTTCGTGCTGGCCGACCCAGGTGCCGTACTCGGACAGCAGCGGCAACGCCTGCTCATAGGCGGCGCGCAGCTCCGGGCTGTTTTTCACCGAGTTCAGGTGCCCGATCGGCGACCAGATGCGCGACAGGCGATCGTCCGACTCCGCCAACGGCTGACACAGATTGTCCCAGGTGAACGGGCCCGGCTGCGCGACCACGCGCTCTACCGCAGCGCGGCAGTCCGCCAGCGCGGATTGCACCGCTGGCACGATATCTTCAGGGCGGATCGCCGAGAAAGGCGGCAGGGAAAACGGGGTCAGCAACGGATTTGTCATAGGGCAGTCCTGATTAGCGTTGGGCCCGCCGCACGGGCGAGCCTTAAAATGCGTATGAATCTCTAACATGGAGCCAGACAACAGGAAAATCAATGCCCGGCGTTGATCGTTCGTGCCTTAAACGGCGCTTTGGCGGATGCGGGCGGCCAGCGCCGCCAGCTGTTCGTCGTCGGCGCGCGCGGCGTCGTGGGAGGAGATATAGCCCTCATAACGTTCGAAAAACTTCGGCGAGGTCGATTCGATCGGCCGCCACTGTTCCAGCGATGCGGTGCCGTGCAGCGGGATCAGTTTGGCGTGCACGTGGTCGACGCCGTAGCCCTCGAACACCATGCCGCAGCGGCCGACGTCGTCGAACGCGCGATCCAGCTGCTTCGCCACCCGCTTGGTCGCCAGCATCAACGCGCTCAGCACCTCGTCCGGCAGATCAAACGCGTAGCTCGGGTGGTGCGCCTTGGGGATCACCACGCTGAAACCGTCAGTGTTGGGAAAGATGGACAGGAACGCCAGATGGTCGTCGTCTTCCCAGATTTTATGGCACGGCGCCTTGCCCGCCACGATGTCGCAAAAAATGCAGCTCATCCTTTCTCCTTGTGATTCACAGCGTTTCAACCCATTCGAACTCTTCGAACACCAGCCACATGTCCGGCGCAAAAGTGCCCTCGCGGGTAAAGAACTCTTGATGCCCCTGGCGCCAAAACGCCAGGCTTTTGTCGCCTTCGCCCTCTTTGGCCGCCATCTCGGCGGTCACCTGGTCGTAGCGCACCAGGCGCAGCGCCAGGGTTCTGATCACGCAGGCCGGTTCACCGCGGCCATCGAGAACGATGCTGTAATCGCCGATCCGCGGGGTTTGTTCCCGACGATAGCTCGCATAGGAACTGCAGGTGGCGGTTTTATCCCCGCTCAGCACCAATCCCAGCAGTTCGTCGGCTAACGCGGGGCCGTCGCCGAATGCCCAGCGCGCCGCGTCGGGGTAATTCGCCAAAATCGCCTGTTTGCTCATCGTCCTGTCCCTTTCTGTTAACGTCTGCGGCAACGGAGTCCGGTTTTTCCCGGCCAGACAGTTTATACTGTGCAGATTATAAGCCTTATTGCATTGAATGCTCCGCCTGCGGAGCACAAGGAACCGCCACCCGTCATGTTAAGTTATCGCCACAGTTTCCACGCCGGCAACCACGCCGACGTGCTCAAGCACACCGTTCAGAGCCTGATCATCGAGTCGCTGAAGGAAAAAGAGAAGCCGTTCCTGTATCTGGATACCCACTCGGGCGCGGGCCGTTATCAGCTCAGCGGCGAACACGCCGAGCGCACCGGCGAATACCTGGAAGGCATCGGTTTGCTGTGGCAACGCGACGATCTGCCGGAAGAGCTGGCGGCCTACATGAGCGTGGTGCACAACTTCAACCGTTCCGGCACGCTGCGCTATTATCCCGGCTCGCCGCTGATCGCCCGCCAGCTGCTGCGCCCGCAGGACAAAATCCACCTGACCGAGCTGCACCCGAGCGACTACCCGCTGCTGCGCAGCGAATTCCAGAAAGACGAGCGCGCCAAAGTGCAGCGCGCCGACGGCTATCAGCAGCTGAAATCCCAGCTGCCGCCCCTGTCGCGCCGCGGCCTGATCCTGATGGATCCGCCGTATGAAATGAAGACCGATTACCAGGACGTGGTCAAAGGCATTCAGGAAGGCTACAAGCGTTTCGCCACCGGCACATACGCGCTGTGGTACCCGGTGGTCATGCGCCAGCAGATCAAACGCATGCTGCGCGATCTGGAAGCCACCGGCATTCGCCGCATCCTGCAGATCGAGCTGGCGGTGAAACCCGACAGCGATCAGCGCGGCATGACCGCCTCCGGCATGATCGTCATCAACCCGCCGTGGAAGCTGGAACAGCAGATGAAGAACGTGCTGCCGTGGCTGCACAAGGTGCTGGTGCCGTCGGGCATCGGTCACCATCTGGTGAACTGGGTGGTACCGGAATAAACCCCATCAGGGCGCGGTTTGCCGCGCCCTGCGTCCACCTATCGCAGCCATCGACGCAATCTTTGCGACAAACCCCGGTCAGGCGTTAAACTCTTACCCTCTTCAAATTCACAACTCATGGAAATCCCAGATGACGAAACATTACGATTATCTAGCAATTGGCGGCGGCAGCGGCGGTATCGCATCGATCAACCGGGCAGCCATGTACGGCCAAAAGTGTGCGCTGATTGAAGCCAAAGAGCTGGGCGGCACCTGTGTAAACGTGGGTTGTGTACCGAAAAAAGTCATGTGGCACGCGGCGCAGATCGCCGAGGCCATCCATCAGTACGGCCCGGACTACGGCTTCGACACTACCGTCAACGCCTTCGACTGGAAAAAGCTGGTCGCCAACCGCACCGCCTATATCGATCGCATCCACAACTCCTACGATAACGTGCTGGGCAAGAACAAGGTCGACGTGATCAAAGGCTTCGCGCGCTTCGTGGATGCGCACACCGTGGAAGTGAACGGCGAGACCATCACCGCCGATCACATCCTGATCGCCACCGGCGGCCGCCCGAGCCATCCGGCTATTCCGGGCGCCGAATACGGCATCGACTCCGACGGCTTCTTTGAGCTGGACGCCATGCCGAAACGCGTCGCCGTGGTGGGCGCCGGCTATATCGCCGTGGAAATCGCCGGCGTGCTGAACGCGCTGGGCGCGGAAACGCACCTGTTCGTGCGCAAGCACGCGCCGCTGCGCAGCTTCGATCCGATGATCGTCGAAACCCTGGTGGAAGTGATGAACACCGAAGGGCCGAGCCTGCACACCGAATCGGTGCCGAAAGCGATCGTCAAGAACGCCGACGGCAGCCTGACGCTGCAGCTGGAAAACGGCAAAGCATTCACCGTCGACTGCCTGATCTGGGCCATCGGCCGCGAACCGGCGACCGACAACCTGAACCTCGGCGTGACCGGGGTGAAAACCAATGAGAAAGGCTACATCGACGTCGATAAGTTCCAGAACACCAACGTCAAAGGCATCTACGCGGTGGGTGACAACACCGGCGCGGTAGAGCTGACCCCGGTCGCCGTGGCCGCCGGCCGCCGTCTGTCCGAGCGCCTGTTCAACAACAAGCCGGACGAGCATCTGGACTACAGCAACATCGCCACCGTGGTGTTCAGCCACCCGCCGATCGGCACCGTCGGCCTGACCGAGCCGGAAGCCATCGAGAAGTTCGGCGCGGACAACGTGAAAGTGTACAAGTCCTCCTTCACCGCCATGTACAGCGCCGTGACGCAGCACCGCCAGCCGTGCCGCATGAAGCTGGTATGCGCGGGTAAAGAAGAGAAAATCGTCGGCCTGCACGGCATCGGCTTCGGCATGGATGAAATCCTGCAGGGCTTCGCGGTGGCGGTGAAGATGGGCGCCACCAAGAAGGACTTCGACAACACCGTGGCGATCCACCCGACCGCGGCGGAAGAGTTCGTCACCATGCGCTGAGGCGCAACCTCGCCGGATTCCGGCGCGTAACAGGCCAGGCGCGAAAGCGTCTGGCTTTTTTATTTATCTCGCTCGCCTCACGGCGCCCGGCGGTAATGATCGCGCAGAAACACCGGCAAATCGTTCGCCGGTGCAGCAAAGGGCACCTGATAGAGCATATCGCCGACAAAACCGCGATGATAGGTAGCGTGGTTGACGACATGCAGCACGATTTCCTGGCGCGTCATGCGGCCTTCCCCCCCGCCGACGAACTCGAAATGCACCACCTGCGCCAGCGCCTCGGGCGACCAGCTGTCCACCTGTTCGATATACCAGCGGTCCATTTCCTCCACCGCACACCGCAGAGAGTCAAGCGCGGGCGTTTGCTCGGTGTTACGCGCGAGGTAACCATGCTTGCGGCCTTGCAGATGGTGCCTGAAGATATCGTCCACCACGTACACGTGATTCAAGGTATGCACCATATTGCCGAAACGGGTCGGGCGCGGCCGCAGCGCTTCGCCCTCCGGCAAGGCCGCCACGCAGTCAAAGGTCAAGGCGTTCGCCCACGCTTTGTAACGCACCAGCATTTTCAAGGTATCGATGGCCGTTGCAGACATACTGTTCACTCCTTATCGGATGAAAATCGATATTCCGTTCAGCCGCACGCGGGTGCGGCGGCGCGTGCTACGCCGTGCCAATCCCATGCAGCCGACCTTCAACCTGAGTGCGCGTGTTGCCGCCCACCCAAATCCGGCCGCTCTCGTCGCGGGTGACATGCACGCGCCCGTTGCGCCCACGGCAGCGGCCCTGAGCGGCGATATAGCCGCCGCTGACCACGCCGCTTGCAAACAGCCACTGAGCCAGCGAGGCATTGAGGCTGCCGGTGACCGGATCTTCGACGATAGCGCCAAGGTGATCGCTCAAAAAAGCGCGCACCTCGAAGGCTGCGTCACCATCGGCATGTGGGCCGACGACGCCAATGTCCACTCTGCGCGGCCAGCTTCTCGCCGGCGTCAGGGAAAGCACCCGCTCGGCGCTGGCCAGCCGGATCCCCAGCCACCCCGGACCGTTATCGATCCAGGCGGCATCGAGCGCCTCCTCAGGCGCGATCCCCAAAAACCGCAGCGCGTCGGCCAACGCCGCTTCTGACGGCGCCCCGGAGCGAATCAACGGCGGCGCGGCAAAACACAGCCGTCCGCCCTCGCGGCGAATGCTCACCAAGCCCGCCCCGCACTCCTGGATGATCTCCGCGTCATTACGCGGCGTACCGCCCGCAGTGAGCCAGGCATGGCAACTGCCGAGCGTCGGGTGCCCGGCAAACGGCATTTCACGATCCAGCGTGAATATTCGCACCCGGTAATCCGCCTGTGAGTGCATAGGCGGCAGTAAAAAGGCCGTTTCCGACAGGTTGAACCAACGCGTCAAGCGCTGCATGTCCTCCGTAGACAACGCTCCGGCGCCCGTAATCACCGCCAACGGATTGCCGGCGAGTGGCCCGGCGCCAAAGACATCCACCATCTGCATGCCAAAAACCATCGCTTCTCTCCTCAGGTTAACGCCGGGCGTTCATTACCCCCGCGATATCAACAGCTCCAGGCCCGCCAAAGCGAACAGCAGCGCAAGCGTTCCTTCAATCCAGCGCCTCACCCGGGTGTAAAACGCGATCATCGGCGACGTTGAGAACAGCAGGGCATACCCCCCGAAAATCGTCACGCCGAGCAGCGCGCAACCGCCAATAATTGCCGGTAAAACCTGCTCAGGCGCGCCTTGCCGCAATCCCAGCGACATGATCGCCATCCAGGACATGATGGCCTTGGGATTGCCGAGATGCATCAGCACGCCCTGCCGATACAACCTCTGATAAGATCGCGCGCTATCCCCTGCCGCTATGCCTGTCGTAACGGGAGACGCCCGTAATGCGGATCGGCCGGCGCGCAGCGCCAGATACAGCATATACACGCCGCCAACGATCTTGATGGTCCACAGCGCCTGCGCATACGTGGCCAACACGGCGGAAAGGCCAGTCGCGGCCAACATCGCCCAGCACAGCGATCCGGTCACCACCCCAGCGGCCAGCACCAACGCGGGCCTGCGGCCGTCACGCATCGCCACGCCCATGATCGCCATGTTGCTGGGGCCGGGGCTGGCAGTTGCGAGGAGATAGGCGCCGTAAACCAACGCAAGCTGACTGACCATCATGGAAAAACTCCGCTGACCCGCCTTACGGCCGAGCCGTAGTTGAAAACGCCGGGACTCCTCACCAACATAGTATGTGTTACACTTTTCGCCTATTTAAATAGTGTCACGTGACACTATATTCTTTCTCCGGAGAGCGAATATGCGGCTTCAATCCCCCTGGCAGCCCCGCCTGGCCAATGTGGAAGCCACTACCGTCGAACGGCTGGTGTTGGCGTTGGCTGACGACATTATCGAGGGCAAGCTGCAAGGGGGCGATCGTTTGCCGGCCCACCGTACGCTCGCCTGGCAATTGGCGATCGGTCTGGGCACGGTGACCAAAGCCTATGCCATCCTGGAGCGGCGTGGGTTGGTGCGCAGCGTGAAAGGCCGCGGGATGTTCGTGGCGATCCGCCGCGCCCGTGAAAAACGCGAAATCGATCTTTCATCCAATGCGCCGCCGGCGATGCTTACCGATCGTTTGCTGGCGCGCACGCTGGCCGGCATTGCGCGGAAAATGGATGTGGACCATCTGAACTTCTATTCCCCTCCGACCGGGCATCTGGAGCACCGGCGTTTGTTGGCCCGCTGGCTGGAAAACGCCGGCGTCACGATCGATCCGTCGCACCTGGCGCTGACCAGCAATGCCCGTCAGGCGATTTCGCTGGCGTTTGACCTGGCCTGCGGGCCACGCGGCACGATACTGACCGAGAGACTCACCTACCCCGGCGCGATCGCGCTGGCCCGACGTAAAGGCCATCGCCTGATCGGCGTGGAGATCGATGCGCAAGGCATAGTGCCGCAGGCGCTGGCGAGCGCGCTCGAGCGAGTCTCCTCCGGCCATACCGCGGTCTATCTGACGCCGACGCTGCATAATCCGACAACCGCCACCATGAGCGCCGAGCGCAGGCAGGCTATCGTCGAGATATGCCGGCGGGCGAATGTCTGGATCATCGAGGATGGCGTGTATGCGCTGGGGCATTCAGCGGCGCCTGCGCTCGCGGCTCTGGCGCCCGAGCGGGTGTTCCATGTCAATGGCCTGTCGAAAACGCTCGGCCCGGGATTGCGGATCGGCATGCTGACTCTGCCGCCCGGCATGCAAGCTGCGGCGGAAGAAGCCTTGCAAGATCTTCCTTTCGCACCTTCGCCACTGTCTTGCGCTGTGGTGGAGGAGTGGCTGGCCAGCAGCGCGATCGAGACGATACCGCAAGCGTTGCGCCATGAGGCTCAGCGAAGAGTACATCTGGCCACCTCGATATTCGATGCCGACGAATGCGTATCGCATCCCGACGCTTATCATGTCTGGCTGCCGATGCCGCGCGAAACCGCCGAGTCTGTGGCCGCCGCCGCCGCATTGGCCAACGTAAAGGTGACGCCGCCGGACACCGTGATGGTAGACCGCGACGAACGTGCGACGGGCATTCGCCTGTGCCTGGGTTCCCCCTCGCCGAACGAGCTAACGGCAGGCCTGACGCAGCTGGCGCAGCTGTTGAAAGCGCATCGAAACGGCTGACAAACGGAAGAGAAAGGTTACGCGTACAGGCCGACCGGCCCAGGACTGTTCTTTTTGTGCGGTTTACTATTCCCTTCGCACCCGCCTGCTTTTTCTGCCATTATTCTGCCTGATAAATTAGCGGGACTGATACAAACCTCCCCGCGCCTCTGGAGAACGCCGATGCTGTTCAAACTATGCAAAACCCTTGCGATGGCCTGCGTGGCCCTGATTATCGCCCAGAGCAGCGCGCTCAGCTTTACCCTGGAAGTGGCGGGCAAGATCGACAACGTGACCGACCCGGTCAAAAAAAGCTATCTGTTCACCGATAAGCAGCTGTTGGCGATGCCGGTGCGCAGCATCACCACCTCCACCTCCTGGACGCCGCAGAGAAAATTTGAAGGGATTTCGGTGGCCGATATCCTGGAGCGCGTCGGCGCCAAGGGCGAGACGCTGACTTTCTACGCGCTGAACGATTATTACATCGACGTGCCGCTGTCCGACGTCAAGAAGTACAACATGATCCTGGCCTACAGGATGGACGGGGAAATGCTGAAGCTCAGAAACTTCGGCCCGCTGTTCCTGGTTTACCCGCGCGACGCCGCCGGGCCTGAACTGAACTCGCCGTTGTACAACTCGCGCTTTATCTGGCAAGTCGACAGGATCGTGATCAAATGAAGCTGACGACCTTTAAGAACGGCAGCAGGCTGGCGATCCCGGCCATCTTTGCCGCGCTGTTTTTAGTGGCTTCGACCGTCACGCTCTATTACTACAGCGCCACCCTGTCGAAGAAAGGGCTGTATGCCATCGCCGGCACGCAGGAGAACTACTCCTGGTCGATCGCCAAGTTCTCCATCAAGCTGGCGGAATTCGACACGTTCGTCGAGCAGCAAAGCCATGCCGCGCAGGTGGACAGCGACAACCTGCGGCTGCGGTTCGAAATCCTCTATTCGCGCTTTTACGTGCTGGAAACCGTCTCCGAATCCACGCAACCGCTGTACGCCGAGCCGGGCTACCCGGAAGTGGTCAAGCAGATGCGCCTGCAGATGGATCGCATCGATAAACTGCTGGATAACCCGAAAATCGACTTCAGCCAGGTTTTCGCGGCCATGAAGGCCATCAAGCCTTACGCCATCGAAATGGCCAACCTGACCGACCACGCCGAGGTGAAGCAGCGCACCGCCGCCTATGAGGACTACATCGAGAAACGGCACATCATTTTCTATGGGCTGGTGATCGTCATGTTCTCGGTGATCGCGCTGATCGCCATCACCCTGATCGTGTTCCGCCAGCAGCGGCTGACCATTCGCCAGCAGGCCAAGGCCATTGAGGCGGAGAAAGCGACACGCACCAAAAACGCCTTCCTCGGCGCCATCGGCCACGAGCTGCGCACCTCATTGCAGAGCGTGATGTCGGCCATCGACGTGCTGGTGAACACCCGGGTGTCGGCGGAGCATGCGGACACTTTCCAGCGGCTGGAGACCGCCGCGCAGCAAATCGAAAGCCAGATGAAGGATCTGACCGACTACGCGCACCTCGACAGCGGCATGATGGAATTGCGCATCGTGCCGTTCGACGCGCAGAAGCTGATCGCGGAGACCGCCAACGAAATCGCTACTTTGACCCGCAAAGAGCAGGTCAAGCTGAGCTGCGAGGTGGAGTGCAGCCACCTGTTGGTGCACTCCGATCCGCTGCGCATCCGGCAGATTATCGTTAACCTGCTGACCAACGCCTACAAATACACCGAAAGCGGCAGCATTACGCTGCACAGCTGCCTGCGCCGTCAACCCGGCGGCAGTTCGCTGATTATCGAAGTGACCGACACCGGCATCGGTATCGAAAAAGACCAGCTCGATCAGATCTTCAAACCCTTTACCCAGTTGGATCAGTCGCATACCAAGCAATATGCCGGCGTGGGGATGGGGTTGGCGATCGTACACGGCCTGGTGACGCTGCTCGACGGCACCATCACGGTGTACAGCGAAATCAAGAAGGGCAGCACCTTTATCGTCAGCATTCCGGTGCAGATCAGTGAAGAAGAGCGCGCCGACGAGCCCGCCACCGCCAATACCTCTCTGCAGCAGAAACCGCAGCAGGTGCTGGTGGTGGATGACAACAAGTCGGTGGGTGACGCCTTTGCGGCGTTGCTGGATAAGCTGGGTTACCAGCACGAACTGTGCGACTCGCCGGAGCGCGCGTTGCAGAAGCTGCTCAGACGCCCTTACGACGCGCTGTTGCTGGATCTGCAGATGCCGGGCATCGACGGCGCCGCCCTGGCCAGGCAGCTGCGCAATCGTCGCGGCCCCAACCGCCATGTGCCAATCATCGGCATCAGCGCCTATACGCCGGAGCAGCTGACGGCGGATCAGCGCGCCCTATTCGATAACTACCTGATGAAACCGGTTCGGCTGGATGCGCTGTCGAGCGCACTGGCCGAGGTGTTCCCCGCTAAAGATTAAAACAGCGTTGCAGTGCGGCTTCGATCACATGGAGCCGCACCGGTTTTTCATAAGGACCGAGCACATCGTACTCGCGCATCGCCTGAGCGATCTCCGACTCGCGTCGGTCGGTGCCCAGTTCGCCGGTCAGCACCAGTACCGGCGCGTCCGGGTTGTCGGAGGCGCGGATGGTGGCGATACAGCGATCCGCCGTTTCCTCACCGATCAGCCAGTCCACCACGTAACCGTCGAACAGGCTTTGCTGCAACGCCTGGCAGAAGCTGTCGACATCGTAAAACGCCACTGCGTTGAAACCGCAGCCGCCGAGGTACTTGGCCAGCTCATCGGCCGCCTGATGCGAATCGTCCAATACCGCGATGCTCAACCGCTCGTCATCGCCGTAGCCGGGCCGGATTTCTATCAGTTCGACGCCGTAACGCAGACCTGCCGGCGCCTCTTCGGCGCGATAGATATGCCATTGCCCCTCCACACGCAGCGCCACAAACTCCGCCGGCCGCCCGGCAGAAAGTTCATCGCCAATGTGCCCGACGCAAGGCATCGCCACCCCCGCCACGAAAAAGATGGCATCACGCGCCATGTTTGGCTCGGTCGTCTCGTGTTCGGCACTCAAATCGGCGATCGCCGCCGGCGTTTCTCCCAACGCGGCCGCGACGCTGTTGATCTGTTCCAGCGTCCAGGGGCTTTGCCCTTTCAATTTGCGGTGCGCATGTGAAAAACTCAGATCCAAGATGCGGCTGAGTTCGCGGGCATGCTGACGTTTTCCAATCCCGTAATGTAAAAACAGCTCCCTGACCCGATTGGCAATCGACTGTGAATCGAATTTTTGATGATTGTTATCCATTTGTTCCTTCGATTTTTTTTACTGATTTATCAGTCGTTTTGATTATTTCTGCTGAAAAAGCCACACCTAAAACTAGCATCCCATGCAATTATGCGTTAAAAACGTTGCTTGACATACCATGTTGTATCGT
Source organism: Serratia sp. DFXYC6 (assembly GCF_057196085.1). Lineage (NCBI taxonomy): Bacteria > Pseudomonadati > Pseudomonadota > Gammaproteobacteria > Enterobacterales > Yersiniaceae > Serratia > Serratia sp. DFXYC6. The sequence continues at coordinate 179,877 of NZ_JBXUNV010000006.1, forward strand.
CAAACATGGTATCAAAAGAGACATACAGCAATACACTATAAAAAATAACACCAGCACGATTTTTAATAATAACCATAGTAACACCAGGGAAAATTTGTTCCGTTGCCGCTACTGAGACGATGCTCACATCGCTTGGACTGCATAAGCAAAACGGGGCTTGAGCCTTTAGCGCTAATCTGTTTTACCCACTTTTAAGCCGGGATCCGTCAGGGTCCCGGTTTTTTATTGCCCTGGAGCCGGCCATCATACGTTCTCACCCCACAGCCGCAAATAAAAACGGAGCCGGCATGCCGGCTCCGTTGACCCTTGTAATGACCGCTTGGCTTAGAAGCGCCAGGTGAAACCGGCGTTGACGCTGTTGTCTTGGTGGTTCTGCGACAGCAGCCCGCCGTAGCCCAGCGACAGCGAGGCGTTCTCGTTCACCGCCACTTCCGCCCCCACCTTCAGCACCATGCCGTCGCGCGACACCGGCACGCTGTCCACCACGAACGGCGCGTTGCCGCCGTTGAACCGCAGCCCGGTGCCACGCTCCAGCCCGCCGTACTGGTGTTGCCACCCCAGCTCGCTGCGCAGCGCCACCGTCGTGCCCGGGCTCACCTGCCACGCGGTGTCCGCGCGCAGCCCCAGCGTCGACACCGTCGCGTCGGTATGCTGCTTGTCGCCGCGCAGCGCCGCTGCGCCGCCGCTTTCCGCGATGCCGTTGTTTTCGAAGTTCACGTACGCCAGGTTGACGAACGGCTCCAGGTTCAGCCACTCACCCTTCACGCTGTAACCCGCTTCCGCGAACAGCTGCTCGGTGCGCGCGCTGTACTTCGCCGTGTCGCGGTCCGATTGCATCCCGTAGTTCACCGACCGTTTGGTGTCGATGCGGTGCCAGGTGTAGCCCGCCCCACCGCGCAGCGCCAGCGCGCCAAACTGCTTGTCGCCGTACGCCGCCAGGTGGTAGTTGTCGCTGTCCGCCTTCGACCCGTACCCGCCGTGCAGCGAGGTGCGGGTGTAGCCGGTCGCCACCCCCAGCCGCCAGTCGGCCGCCGCCGCCGAGTCCAGCCCCACCAGCACCCCGTAGGTCGAGGCCTGATAGCCGGTGGCGTTGGCGTCGCCCGATGCATGGTCCCACGCCCCCAGCAGTTGCGCCCAGGCGCCGTCCTCGTCCGCCTTGATGGCCGACGAGCTCGCCAGCCCTTCCGCCTGACGCAGACGCCCGTTCAGCGCCTCACGCAGGTAGCGGCTGTCGTTCACCAGCGCCGACGCGATGTCCGCATGGATTTGCCCCGACAGCTGGCGGAACGCCTGCCGCGCCTCGCCCGCCGAGCCGCTGCTGAGCAGGCTCTCGTACACCGGGTTGCCCGCCGCCAGCGCATCCGCCGCCGCCGCCACCGCCCGCTCGTTCGCCGTCTGCGCCACGCTGGCGAAGCTTGTGCCGTTGCGCCCGACGCTCAGCGTCACCCCATTCGGCTGGTAGCTCAGCCCGGTGCCGAGGAACAGGTAGTTCGGCGCCACCGCGTCAAACTGCCCGCTCACCCCCTGCTGCGCGCTCAGGATGGTGTACTGCTGGCCCAGCAGGCTGCGCACCTCGCTTTGCGTCAGCAGGTTGCTGCTGTTCTCCAGCGTGACCGCCACCTCACCGCCGCCGATCGTCGCCGCTCCGCTGCTCTGGATCCGATCGCTCTGGCCGTTCGGCCCCACTTCCACCGCATAGCGCGAACCCGGCTCGAAGCTGACGTTGCCGGCCACGTTCAGGGTACCGATCGAGTTGCCCGGTGCCACGGTGCCGCCACGGCGGGCGGTCAGCGAACCGACCGTGCCGCTGCCGCCGACGATGCCGCCGTTCTGCACGCTGACGGCCGAGGTGACCGAGCCGTTGATCGCCAGCCGCCCCTGATTAACCAGCGTCGGGCCGGCATAGGTGTTGGCGCCGGTCATGACCAGCGTGCCCATCCCTTCTTTGGTCAGGCCGCCATGGCCGGAGATGTTGTTGGAGTAGACTTCCAGCTCGCAACTGATGTCGTCACACTTTCTGGCGTGCAGCGTGCCGGCATCCACCTCGGCGCCCAGACCCGGAATATTGGCGACAAACTGGGTCGGGCCGTAGGCCACGCCCGTCGGATCCGGAATACGGAACTCCGCAGGAATATCTTCGACGGTATAGAACATGCCCGGGCCGTTGATGGCCTTGCCCAGGTTGATCATCCCCCAGCCGTAGAGCGCGTCGATGCCCGGCGCGCCCATATCGGTGGCGGTGGTTTTCAGCACGTCGGCAATCTGCGCCGAGCTCATGTACGGGAAGCGCTGCAGCAACACCGCCACCGCGCCGGTGACGTGCGGTGTCGCCATCGAGGTGCCGTTTTTATTGCCGTAGTCCGACACCAGGTTGGCTGGATCGGAACCGTTGGCCACGGTGCTGTAGATTTTGCTGCCCGGCGACGAGACGCAGAAGCTGGCGGTATAGCCGCAACGGGAAGAGAAGCTGCTGATGGTGTAAGGCACGCTGTTGGTCGATGTCGCATCCTGCGCCACGCTGGCGACCGACAGCCAGTTCGGCGCGATGTCCGGCACGAAATAGGCCAGCCCGCTGATCACATCCGGCTGGTTGTAGTTGCCGTCGTTACCAGCGGCGAACAGCACCAGAATATTTTTGCGCGCCGCGTCGATGGCGCCCTGATAGCCTGCGCCGGCCAAACTGCCGAGCAGCGGTTTGACCTGATCGAACTGTTCCTGCGCATCCTTCAGCTCAAAGTGCAGCGCGTTGGGATCGCGGCCGCCGTCGGACAGGAAATCGGGAATACTGACGCCCCAGCTGTTGTTGATCACCCGCACGCCGCTCTTGATCATCGCCTGCCAGCCGGCATTGGTGACGGCGCCGTCCAGGCCGAGGAATTCGCCGTACGCCGGGCCGTCGTTGTCGTTATCGACGCTGATCACCCGCGAATCGAAGGCCACGCCGTGCATGCCGACGCCGTCGCGGTTCGCCGCGCTGATGCCCGCGACGTGCACCCCGTGATTGCTCAGCATGCCCTGCGAGCCGCTGTAGAAGTGGAAGGTGCCGTCGAAGTAAAAGCGATCGCCGGCGTTAATCCCCGGCCGGTGCGGATCGGTATAGGCGCGGTAGCCTTCGGTAACGACGTTGATCAGTTTGCCGTCGCCGGCGAACTCGGGATGGCGGTTGACCGGGGTATCGAAAATGCCCACCTTTTGCCCTTTGCCGGTGTAGCCGGCGGCGTAGGCCTCATCGGCGTGGATCGCCCCCAGCCCCCAGTTGGCGTTGAATTCGGCGCTGCGCCAGCTGGCCGGATCGCCGGCTTGGCCATTCACCTCGTGCGGCGCCGCCTGCGCATACCCCGCCAGCGCCATGCAGCAGACCAGCGCGTTCAGCCGCCATGGCGAGCGACGAGCGTTTCCTTTGCTGTCAAAACCCATTGTTGTTGTCATTTCCTTACCTTTTGCTTGTTATTGGCCGACGCCCCAGGTGCGCCGGGTTCTCATTAGCAGGATGTGAAAAAGGAACCGCCCGCAGGCGGTTCCCGTACAAGGATTAAGTCGATGTTGCTTAGAAGCGCCAGGTGAAACCGGCGTTGACGCTGTTGTCCTGATGGTTCTGCGACAGCAGCCCGCCGTAGCCCAGCGACAGCGTGGCGTTCTCGTTCACCGCCACTTCCGCCCCCGCCTTCAGCACCATGCCGTCGCGCGACACCGGCACGCTGTCCACCACGAACGGCGCGTTGCCGCCGTTGAACCGCAGCCCGGTGCCACGCTCCAGCCCGCCGTACTGGTGTTGCCACCCCAGCTCGCTGCGCAGCGCCACCGTCGTGCCCGGGGTCACCTGCCACGCGGTGTCCGCGCGCAGCCCCAGCGTCGACACCGTCGCATCCGTGTGCTGCTTGTCGCCGCGCAGCGCCGCTGCACCGCCGCTTTCCGCGATGCCGTTGTTTTCGAAGTTCACGTACGCCAGGTTGACGAACGGCTCCAGGTTCAGCCACTCACCCTTCACGCTGTAACCCGCTTCCGCGAACAGCTGCTCGGTGCGCGCGCTGTACTTCGCCGTGTCGCGGTCCGATTGCATCCCGTAGTTCACCGACCGTTTGGTGTCGATGCGGTGCCAGGTGTAGCCCGCCCCACCGCGCAGCGCCAGCGCCCCGAACTGCTTGTCGCCGTACGCCGCCAGGTGGTAGTTGTCGCTGTCCGCCTTCGACCCGTACCCGCCGTGCAGCGAGGTGCGGGTGTAGCCGGTCGCCACCCCCAGCCGCCAGTCGGCCGCCGCCGCCGAGTCCAGCCCCACCAGCACCCCATAGGTCGAGGCCTGATAGCCCGTGGCGTTGGCGTCGCCCGACGCATGGTCCCACGCCCCCAGCAGCTGCGCCCAGGCGCCGTCCTCGTCCGCCTTGATGGCCGACGAACTCGCCAGCCCTTCCGCCTGACGCAGACGCCCGTTCAGCGCCTCACGCAGGTAGCGGCTGTCGTTCACCAGCGCCGACGCGATGTCCGCATGGATTTGCCCCGACAGCTGACGGAACGCCTGCCGCGCCTCGCCCGCCGTGCCGCTGTTGAGAATGCTCTCGTACACCGGGTTGCCCGCCGCCAGCGCATCCGCCGCCGCCGCTACCGCCCGCTCGTTCGCCGTCTGCGCCACGCTGGCGAAGCTTGTGCCGTTGCGCCCGACGCTCAGCGTCACCCCATTCGGCTGGTAGCTCAGCCCGGTGCCGAGGAACAGGTAGTTCGGCGCCACCGCGTCAAACTGCCCGCTCACCCCCTGCTGCGCGCTCAGGATGGTGTACTGCTGGCCCAGCAGGCTGCGCACCTCGCTCTCCGTCAGCAGATTGGGGCTGTTCTCCAGCGTGACCGCCACCTCGCCGCCGCCGATCGTCGCCGAGCCGCTGCTCTGGATCCGATCGCTCTGGCCGTTCGGCCCCACTTCCACCGCGTAGCGCGAACCCGGCTCGAAACTGACGTTGCCGGCCACGTTCAGGGTGCCGATCGAGTTGCCCGGCGCCACGGTGCCGCCCTGACGGGCAGTCAGCGAACCGACCGTGCCGCTGCCGCCGACGATGCCGCCGTTCTGTACGCTGACATCCGAGGTGACCGAGCCGTTGATCGCCAGTCGCCCCTGATTAACCAGCGTCGGGCCGGCATAGGTGTTGTTACCGGTCAGTACCAACGTGCCGATACCCTGTTTGGTCAGGCCGCCATGGCCGGAGATGTCGTTGCTCCAGAAATCCAGGCCGCACAGCACATCGCTGCAGACGCGCTCGGTCGGTTTACCCTTGTCCAGCACCGCGCCGACGCCCGGCAGATCCACCACAAACTGGGTCGGGCCGTAGGCCACGCCCGTCGGATCCGGAATACGGAACTCCGCAGGAATATCTTCGGCAGTCACCAACATGCCCGGGCCGTTGATGGCCTTGCCCAGGTTGATCATCCCCCAACCGTAGAGCGCGTCGATGCCCGGCGCGCCCATATCGGTGGCAGTGGTTTTCAGCACTTCCGCCACCTGCGCGCCACTCAGATACGGGAAACGCTCCATCAGCACCGCGACGCTGCCGGCCACGTGCGGCGCCGCCATCGAGGTGCCGCTGTATTTGGCGTAGCCGGTTGTCAGATTCTCTAGGCTGGTGCCTTCGATTACCGAGCTGTATACCCGGGTGCCCGGCGCCGAGACGCAGAAGCTGGCGGTATAACCGCAGCGAGAAGAGAAGGTGCTGATGCTGTAATCGCCGGTATTGGTCGGATCCTGCAAGCTGGCGACCGACAGCCAGTTCGGCGCAATCTCCGGCACAAAATAGGCCAGGCCGGCCATGGCGTCCGGATTGTTCAGGTTGTAATCGTTACCGGCGGCGAAGATGGTGACCACGCCGCTGCGGGCCGCGTCGATCGCGCCCTGATAGGCGCCCCCGGGGTTGGTGCCGAGGATCTGTTTAATCTGATCGAACTGCTTTTGCGCATCGTCAACGGTGAAATGCGGATAAGCCGGGTTCTTACCGCCCTTGGCGAATTTATCTGTAATGCCGATGCCCCAGCTGTTGTTGATGATGCGCGCGCCGCTGGCCACCAGCGCATCCCAACCGGCCTTATACACCGCGCCGTCGTTGCCGAGGATGATGCCGTCCTCCGGGCCGGGATCGCCGTTCTCCGCGCTGATGATCTGCGCGTTGAACGCCACGCCGTGCATGGCGCCGCCGTCTCGGCTGCCGGCGGCGATGCCGCCCACGTGGGTGCCGTGCGAACCGAGCGTGCCATCGGAATCCACGCTCGGCGTGCCGTCATAGCGAAAAGCGTCGCCTTTTTTCACCGGAATATAGGGATCGGTGTATTCACGGATGCCTTCGGTAACCAGATTGATCACCTTATTCTCACCGGCGAACTCCGGGTGCTTGGCGTAAACCGGCTGATCGAAAATGCCAAGTTTGATGCCTTTTCCGGTATAACCGGCGGCGTAGGCCTGGTCGGCGTGGATCGCCCCCAGCCCCCATTCCGCATTGAACTCACTGCTGCGCCAGCTGGCCGGATCGCCCGCCTGGCCGTTCTCTATATAGCTGGAGGCCTGCGCCCCGCCAATCGCCGTCAGGCAGATCAGCATCGCGCTCCATTGTGCGCGATGAACTCCGATTTCAGGCCAGCCGAAGGCCGCCCGAGCGGATTTGATTCCTCTACGTTTCTTCTCCATCCCAGATACCGTCCGTTGTTGTTTGCAAATGTCTTATAAGATTTTTTGTGTAACAGTTTGGTAACACCAAATAAATAAAGCACAACAATCTCAAGTGCGCTTAATGTGTCATCCGGCAGCTCGACGGGAGGAGAGAATGTTTCAGGGGTGAATCAGGCCAGTGCCGATAAGAAATGACAATGACGTTTGCCGGTATCAAAATGGCGATAACACGTGAAGGGATAAATTATAATTTGCTGATAAATAAAAATATAACCTAGGGAGACATAAAGGATGCGGCCGCCTGAAAAGTGCTTAACAGGCGTCTTTTATCACTTTTAATTATAAATTTTGCCAATATTCACTCAGTGAATTATGCTGGTTTTTCACTCGGTCATCGGCAAAAATTGGATTATCCTGCTGATGTTTTTTTGCAGTTCGTCGCGTCCTCTTCCGCCTGACGCAGAATGGCTTTGGCCATCCATTGCGTGACGTCCTGAATGCTCTCAAGCTCCAGCCCCCAGATATCTTTCAGCACCAGGAACACCTCCGAGCCGTAAATCAGCGAGAAAGCATGAATCACTCTCTGCAGAGAGTCCGGCGGCAGTTTGCCCTGCAGCGGTTCCACCGCCAGCGCCAACAGACGCTTGCGGTTGCCGCGCACGAATTTCTCGCCCGGCGTCGCGTGCGCCCACTGTTGCAAAGAGAGTTGCAGCGCCGCGCGCAATGCTCCCTCGTGCCGCTCCATCTGAGGATAGGCGAAAGTCAGCAACTGCTGGATGCGTTTCAGGGCGTCATCGTCTTGCGGGCGCCATTCCAGAATAGGCCCCAGGCTTTCCGCCACCACGGCGCTAATCAGCGCACTCTGTGTCGGGAAATAGCGGTAGGCCGTCGCACGCGATACCTGCGCATGCGCCGCCAGTTCGGTGATCGAAGGAAACGCCCCTTCGTCATACAGCGTCATCGCGCTGGCCAGCAACAAACGGTAGGTTTTTGCCCGGGTGGAAGTCAGTGAAGGATCAAACGGGGTGGGAAAGGCATCTATCGGCACATAAACCTCATGCATCTGCACACGCTTGCGCAACAGAGGATGCGCCTCTGTCGACTGGCTGCCGGCAAAACGCCGGCCACGTTGAAAAGCTCAAAAATGAGACAGGAGTCCCATTTTGCACTGAGCTGCCCTTGCAAAAATGATACTGCCGTCTCATTATATAAATACATTAATCAATTTAATTTAAACGCCAACACCAGGGCACCCTAAAAAATATAACAAAATGATTTATAAATAAAAATTAGAAAAACCCCAGGAAGATACATGAAAGACACTTCAAATTTTGTCTATATTGCTACCACAGCAGATACGAAAGGACAAGAGCTGGAGTATGTACGGCGGCTGATCGCTGCCCTGAATTTACCCACGCGAACCGTCGATCTTTCCACTCGTCGCTTGCCGTTTGACTCCCCGGCCGATATCGGTCCAGAGGACGTCGCACGCCACCATCCGGCGGGCGCCGACGCGGTCTTCTGCGCCAGTCGCGGCCAGGCGATCGCCGCCATGGCGACCGCTTTCGAACGTTTTATCCTGACGCGCCGCGATATCGCCGCCTTGCTTGGCCTGGGCGGCTCCGGCGGCACCGCCATCATCACGCCGGCCATGCAGCAGCTGCCGATCGGCCTGCCGAAAGTGATGGTCTCGAGCATGGCGGCGGGAGACGTTTCCGCCTATGTTGGCGCCAGCGATATCAACATGCTGTATTCGGTCACCGATCTCGCCGGCCTGAACCGCATCTCGCGACGGGTGCTGAGCAACGCAGCGCGCCAGATAGCCGGCGCAGTGCACTTCGCCGCCGTCGACTATCACGACAACAAACCCGCGATCGGCCTGACGACGTTTGGCGTCACCACGCCCTGCGTTCAGGCGTTGATTGCCGAACTGGGAACACAATGGGATTGTCTGACGTTTCATGCGACCGGCAGCGGCGGCAGATCGTTGGAAAAACTGATCGATAACCGCCAACTGCACGGCGCCATCGATTTAACCACTACCGAAGTGGCCGATTACCTGTTTGGCGGTGTGCTGCCCTGCAATACGGATCGTTTCGGTGCCATCGCGCGTACCGGCATCCCGTGCGTGCTCTCCTGCGGCGCGATAGACATGATCAACTTCGGCGCGCCGAATACGGTGCCGGCTCGCTATGCCAACCGTCTGCGTCACCATCACAACCCGCAAGTGACGCTGGTGCGCACCAGCGCTCGGGAGAATGCGTTAATGGGGCGCTGGATGGGCGAAAAGATCAACGCCTGCGCGGGCGAAGTGCGTTTCGTTATCCCGGCGGGCGGCGTATCGGCTTTGGATGCGCCCGGCCAACCGTTCTGGGATCCGGCGGCGCTGGCCGCCTTTACGCAAGCGCTGGAAGAAACGGTATACGCCACCGACAAACGCCGGCTGATAAAAACGCCTTATCATATTAACGACCCGCGCTTTGCACAGGCCGTTGCCGAACAGTTCCGGCGCATTGTCGGCGGGGAATGATTATCACTCACTGCAGAACCTGCCGGTGATAACGCCAAATAAAAAGAGCCAGACAAATAGCCTGGCCCTTTATTATTCACCGCGAGCGGATATTACTGACCGGCGGGCATCTGCTCCTTCATTTTATTCATGTGGTCCATCATCTTTTGCTCGCGTTTCTGATAATTCTCATTGTATTGTTTTTTCTGCTCAGGCGTCAGCAGGTTATACATTTTATTTTCCGCTTTGGCGCGTGCCAGCATGCGTTCGGATTGCGCTTTGCCGATCGCGTCAATTTGTGCCTTCGCCTTCGCTTCGTCAAAGCTGTCGGAAGCGACCAGATTGTGCAACGCCTGGCGCTCCTCTTTCATGCCCGGCCCGCGCTTCTGGTGCGACTCTTTCATGATATCGCGCATCTGCTGGCGCTGCTGCTCGGTCAGGTTCAGCCCGGCGAACGGGCCGCCTTTGCCTTCACCCTTGTGATGCATCATTTTCATCGGCGCCGCATCCGCCGCCGGGGCCGTCGCCGTATCGGCGGCGAACGCCGCGGAAGCAGAACCCAGAGCCAGCGTGGAAGCAATAAATAAAGCCGTCAATTTACGCATAATCATTTCCTTAAAAATTTTCTTCATCAGGAGCGCTGTACGTTAACAGGCTCATTCGTTGTCGGAGATAATAATAGGCTGATAAATTTCAAGTAATGCGAGGGTGTGTAAACTTTTTAAAACCCGTCTCGGATTTATTCACCAATTATGAGAAAACTATGAAGATGGCGTTTATTTGATAGAAATTTTAATTTCTCGGCAAAAATCCCCCCGGTGGAGTTATTTTTCCGCTTTCTCCTCACCGCTATAATTTACTCACCTGCACGGCAACCTTGTATCAACCGTTTTCCGATAGCAGGGGAAATCACTAAGCATCACACGATCCGATGTTCTCCTACACTTTAAGGCAAGCGGCCGCCGGGCGACGTTTACACCGCAAAACTAATCATTGCTTATATAATAGTTTCCATCACCCGCCCCGCCTGTGAAAACCTGTTATATGATGCACAGATGCGTACGGCGATCGCTTTCGGGCCAACAGGCTGCCCGGCGCTGTGCCGGCCGCCCGCCCGTGCTCTTTTGAGGAATCGTCATGCCCGCAGACCAAGGCCCTGAGCTTCTTAGCGCTCACTTCGGCACCCAAAGCCCCCACTGGCGGCTGGCGTTTGACAGCAATGCCCTGGAGCTGTCCGCTATTAAGGGCAAAGCTCATGTCGCGGTGGCGCTCAGCGCCATGGAAGCGGCGAAAATCCGCCGTCTGACCGGCGTGACCGCCAGCCTTGAGCTGACCATTACGCTAGCCGGTGAACCGCTGCATCTGCATCTGGTCGGGCGCCGCGTCAACAACCTCGAATGGGCGGGCACCGCTTCCGCCTTCAGCGACACCCAATCCGTGGCGCGCGACCTGGTGCACGGCCTCTCCTTCGCCGAGCAGGTGGTGTCCGAAGCCAACTCGGTGATCGTGATCGTCGATCAGCACGGCCGCATCCAGCGCTTCAACCGGCTGAGCGAGGAGTACACCGGGCTGCACGAACACGAGGTGATCGGCAAAAACGTTTTCCAACTGTTTATGAGCCCGGAAGAAGCCGCCGCTTCGCGGCGCAACATCGCCGGCTTCTTCCGCAACGGTTCGTCCTATGAGGTGGAACGCTGGGTAAAGACGGTCAAGGGTGAACGGCTGTTCCTGTTTCGCAACAAATTCGTGCACAGCGGCAGCGGAAAAAACGAAGTCTTTCTGATCTGCTCCGGTACCGACATCACCGAAGAACGTCGCGCGCAAGAGCGGCTACGGGTGCTGGCCAACACCGATCTCATCACCGGCCTGCCGAACCGTAACGCCATACAGGACAAGATCAATCACGCCATCGCCACGCGCGGTGAAGAGAGTTTCGGCCTGGTGTACCTCGATCTCGACAACTTCAAAAAGGTCAACGACGCCTACGGCCATATGTTCGGCGATCGGCTCCTGGTCGAGGTCGCTCTGGCGATCCTCGGCTGCCTGAGCCCGGATCAAGTGCTCGCCCGCCTCGGCGGCGACGAATTCTTGGTGCTGGCGCCACAAAGCGATCGCGAGCGCCTGCAAACGCTGGCGCAGCGCATTATCGACAGGCTGAAGACCCCTTTTCGCATCGGCCTGATTGAGGTGTATACCGGCTGTTCGATCGGCATCGCACTCTGCCCTGAGCACGGCAACGATCTCGACAGCCTGATCCGCAGCGCCGATACCGCCATGTACGTCGCCAAGGAGCACGGAAAACGCACCTATACCGTCTTCTCGCCGGAGATGAACAAACGCGTCGCCGAGTACATGTGGCTGGACACCAATCTGCGCAAAGGGTTGGAGCAAAATCAGCTGGTGCTGTATTACCAGCCTAAAATCGACGCGCACAGCGGTGAAGTGCACAGCGTGGAAGCGTTGGTGCGCTGGGATTCGCCGGAGCGCGGCCTGATCCCGCCGCTGCAGTTCATCTCCTACGCCGAGGAGTCCGGTCTGATCGGCCCGTTGGGCCAATGGGTGCTGCAAACCGCCGCCGGGCAGGCGGCGCAGTGGCAAGAGCGGGGATTGAATCTGCGGGTGGCGGTCAACCTCTCTGCCCGTCAGCTGGCCGATGACAGCATCGTCAACGACCTGCTCGGGGTGCTGCACCGTCACCGCATGGCCCCCTGTCTGCTGGACTTCGAGTTGACCGAAAGCAGCCTGATTGAAGACGAGAATCGCGCGCGCGCGCTGATCACCCGGCTGCGCGAACTGGGCGCGCAGGTGCATCTTGACGACTTTGGCACCGGCTATTCGTCGTTGGCGCAGCTGGCACGCATTCCTCTGGACGCCATCAAGCTGGATAAAAGCTTCGTGCGCGGGGTGAATTTCAATCCGGTATCGCAATCGCTGGTACGCGCGATCGTCGCGGCGGCGGAGGCGTTGGCCTTCCGCGTGATCGCCGAAGGGGTGGAGACCGAGAGCGAAAACCACTTCCTCGACGAAGTCGGCGTGGACGAAAAACAGGGCTTTCTGTTCGCGCGGCCAATGCTCCCGGAACAGCTGGAGCATTGGCTGCAGTCCTATCGCCCGCGCTCACCCTCCGCATGAGGCGGGCGCGTTAACGTTAGCCGGCACGACGCAGGTTCAGGGTATGGCGATCCTGCAACATCACCAGCCGCTCGATGTAGGCACGGTCTTTTTCCTCAATGGTAAAGGCCGAGTGCACCCAATCTTCGGTAATGTCCATCAGCTCGGAACGCGTCAGCTGCAACACGCGCTGACGCGCCCGCAGCATGGCGCGCATGCCGTTGAGCTTCGGCCGGATGGTATCGATGAAGGTGCGCGTCGCCAAGTAAGCATCGCCGGGCTGAAACAGCTGGTCTACCAGCCCGCGACTCTCGAACCACTCTGCGGTGTGCGACTCGCCGCCCCAAATCAGCTCCTCGGCCAAGCGCATGCCCGCCTTGCGCGCCACCAGCGAGTAACCCCCCATGCCGGGAAACAGGTTGAACGCAATCTCCGGGAACCCCATGCGCGCATTGTTTTGCGCCAATACGAAATGGTGCGCCAGCGCCGCTTCAAAACCGCCGCCCAGCGCGCTGCCTTCAACCATCGCAATGCTGACCGCGCCGGTGTCGAAACCGCGCGCCGCCGCATGCACGCAGTCGATGCAGGCGCGCGCGTAGGCCATCATCGCCTCGCGCTTGCGGTTTTTGATCGCTTCGGCGAAGAACTGCAGATCGCCACCGACGTTGAACATGTTCGGCACCAGCGAGCCGGTGACCCAGAAGTCGAACCGCAGCGAAGACTCCTTCGCCGCCTGCGCCAGCGTCATGATGTCTTCAATCAACGCCTGGTTGAAGCAGGGGCGTGGCGCAGCGCGCAGCAGCATCCACATGATGTGCCGCCCCTCTTCATAGTAGGCGGAGATCTGCGACAGATTGCCCGCTTCGGTAAACGGACGACAGGTGGGGTGATTAAGCAATTTCATAAGACCTTCCAGTTTTTCTGTTGATGACGGATAAGACCGTTCCAGCCCCTACGGCTGCAGCGGAGCGGCGAGCGGCAAAGCGCGACGCCACATCATGAGTAAACGCTTTCTCGCCGACGAAACAGATAAAAATTGGAGGTAGAGAAGTGAAAAAAACCGAGGCGCCACGGGGTTTCCATAGGAATTTTACCTATCGCGCCATCCCCGGCATTTCATGCCGGGCGCTAACGCGTTAAGCTCGGAAATTGACCGTTTGCCGCCCCGGCGCTCAAAACGCCGCAGGGCTTTGGCTATAATCAACGCTGATACATGCCGTTTAACGTTAAGGAAATCGTGAAGTAATGCCTACAGGACCAGACCAGGAACGCCGCCAGCCCGCACAAGACACGCCGCCGAAGCCGCTTATCGCCATCAAGACCGGCCATGAGACGCTCGACCGCCGCATCAGCGGTTTTTCACGTCTGATTGAACGCATCAAAGCCTGGCCGAGCGTGGCGCACCTGCTGCGCGCCGCCGAACGCTTTAACGATCGGCTGGGCAGCCAGTTCGGCGCCGCCATCACCTATTTTTCATTCCTCTCGCTGATCCCAATCCTGATGGTGTCGTTCGCCGCCGCCGGTTTCGTGCTGGCTTCCAACCCGGATCTGCTGGCCCGCTTGATCAACCGGATCGTCGGCAGCATTAGCGATCCGACGCTGGCCAGCACGCTGAAGAACACCGTCAACACCGCCATTCAGCAGCGCACCACCGTGGGGTTGACCGGCCTGGCGCTGGCGCTCTATTCCGGCATCAGTTGGATGGGCAACCTGCGCGAAGCGATCCGCGCGCAGTCGCGTGACGTCTGGGAGCGCAATCCGCAGGATCAGGAGAAAATCTATTTCAAGTACACCCGCGACTTCATCTCGCTGACCGGCCTGGTGGTCGCGCTGATCATCACGCTGTCGCTGACCTCGGTCGCCGGCTCGGCGCAGGCGGCGATCGTCAACGCGCTGGGGCTGGACGGCATCGAATGGCTGCGGCCGGCGCTGACGACGATCGCACTGTCGATCTCGATCTTCGCCAACTATCTGCTGTTCCTGTGGATTTTCTGGATGCTGCCGCGCCACAAACCGAAGAAAAAAGCGCTGCTGCGCGGCACCTTGCTTGCGGCTATCGGCTTTGAGGTGATCAAGTTCGTGATGACGATGACGCTGCCGCAGGTGGCGAAATCGCCTTCCGGCGCGGCCTTCGGTTCGGTGATCGGGCTGATGGCGTTCTTCTACTTCTTCGCCCGCCTGACGCTGTTTTGCGCCGCCTGGATCGCCACCGCCGACTACAAAGGCGACAAAGCCTTGCCGGAACGCGAGCCGCCGGCGCGCTGAAGCCATGCGATCGTGCCGGTGTTATCGCACACACCGGCACTTTCCTCTGGATATCAGCCAGAAAACCAGTCAATACGTCTAAATAACGCGGCACGCGATCCGAAAAACCAGCATAACAGACTACCCAATCACTTTTCTTTGCCGCTTTTACAGCCATTCCCTCTGTACGAAAGCCCTTTCTCAACGTTTAACGCTGCAGAAAACAAGCCAGATAAAACATTAGTCTTTTTAACCGGTTAGCGGGGTCATTGCCCAAAGTTCCCGCGTTGAAAAGGCCGAATGCTGTCACTAAGATGGATTTTTACCCCCTCCAACAATAAGAAATAGATATGCAAGCCACCATCGCACCCCCACTCGACGCCGACGACGCGTCCACACCGGTGAACTCCCGCGGGAAAGTCATCGTCGCCTCGCTGGTCGGCACCGCCATCGAGTTTTTCGACTTCTACATCTACGCCACCGCCGCGGTGATCGTGTTCCCGCACATCTTCTTCCCGCAGGGCGACCCGACCACCGCGACGCTGCAGTCGCTGGCCACCTTCGCGGTCGCCTTTGTCGCGCGCCCTATCGGCTCTGCGCTGTTCGGCCACTTCGGCGATCGCGTGGGGCGCAAGGTGACGCTGGTCGCCTCGCTGCTGACCATGGGGATTTCCACCGTGCTGATCGGCCTGCTGCCGAGCTATGAAACCATCGGCATCTTCGCCCCGATCCTGCTGGCGCTGGCGCGCTTTGGGCAGGGGCTGGGGCTGGGCGGCGAATGGGGCGGCGCAGCCCTGCTGGCAACGGAGAACGCGCCGGCCAAAAAGCGCGCGCTGTACGGCTCCTTCCCCCAGTTAGGGGCGCCTATCGGTTTCTTCTTCGCCAACGGCACCTTCCTGCTGCTCTCGTGGCTACTGAGCGACCAGCAGTTTATGGAATGGGGCTGGCGCGTGCCGTTCATCCTCTCCGCCGCATTGGTGCTGATTGGCCTGTACGTGCGGGTATCGTTGCATGAAACGCCGGTGTTCGCCAAAGTGGCCAAGGCCGGCAAACAGGTGAAAGTGCCGCTCGGCACGCTGCTGAGCAAGCATCTGAAAGCCACCATCCTCGGCACCTTCATCATGCTGGCGACCTACACGCTGTTTTATCTGATGACGGTGTATTCGATGACCTACGGCACCGCGCCGCAGCCGCTCGGGCTCGGTTACTCCCGCAACAGCTTCCTGTGGATGCTGATGGTGGCGGTGATCGGTTTCGGCGTGATGGTGCCGATCGCCGGTCTGCTGGCGGACGCGTTCGGCCGCCGCAAGACCATGATCGCCATTACCCTGCTGATGATCGGCTTCGCGTTCCTGTTCCCGACCCTGCTGGGTTCCGGCAACCAGGCGCTGGTGATGGGCTTCCTGCTGTGCGGCCTGAGCATCATGGGGCTGACCTTTGGCCCGATGGGCGCGCTGCTGCCGGAGCTGTTCCCTACCGAAGTGCGCTATACCGGCGCCTCGTTCTCCTACAACGTCGCGTCGATCCTCGGCGCGTCCGTGGCGCCTTATATCGCCACCTGGCTGGCGGCCCACTACGGACTGTTCTACGTCGGCATGTACCTGGCGGCGATGGCCGGGCTGACGCTGCTGGCCCTGCTGCTGATGAAAGAAACCCGCCATCAGTCGCTGTGATCTCCTACGGCCCCCTCACTGCGGGGGGCCGCACGCGGTGTTCGTTTCCTGTCATAAAACCGGGCTATGCTGAATGTTTCTCTCGGTAACAGGATCGGCCGATGTCTCTGCGTCGTGGGGTATTTGTCTGCGTGGCGCTGCTGGCGGCTATCGCCATCGCGCTCTTTTACGGGTTGAAATCCGACCATCCCGATGCGCTGTGGCGCATCGTCAGCCAGCAATGTCTGCCCAATCAGCAGGCGCACGACAACCCGGCGCCCTGCGCGCAGGTGGATGTGCAGGCCGGTTTCGTGGTGTTTAAAGATCGCAACGGGCCGCTGCAATACCTGCTGATGCCCAGCGCCAAAATCACCGGTATCGAAAGCCCGGCGGTGCTGGACGCCGCCACGCCGAATTTCTTCGCCCAGGCCTGGCGCGCGCGCCACGTGATGGCGGAACGCTATGGCAAACCGATCGACGACGGCGATATTTCCCTGGCGATCAATTCGGAATACGGCCGCACGCAAAACCAGCTGCACATCCATATCTCCTGCCTGTCGCCGGCGGTAAAACAGCGGCTGGCGCAGATCGGCCCCGATTTCATCGAACAATGGCAACCGTTGCCCGGCGGCCTGTTGGGGCATGACTATCTGGGGCGGCGGGTGACCGCCGCTGAACTGGAACAACAGGGCGCCTTCCGCCTGCTGGCCTCCGGCCTGCCGCGCGCCGACGGGCGCATGGGCAGCTTCGGCCTGGCGATGACCGCGCTGCCGGACGGCGATTTCCTGCTGCTGGCAACCGAGCGCAGCCTGCTGCCGTTCACCCTGGCCTCGGCGGAAGAGATCCAGGATCACGACTGCCGGCTGCTCACGCCGCCGCCGCGCGCCTGATTATTTTTTGCCTTTCATCTCCCGCAGGATCTGCCCGCACGGGTTCTCCTCGCCGCCTTCACTGGGCGAGACCAGCGCCAGCAGCGCCGCCGCCGGCGTCAGCACCGCCCCTAACGCCACCGCCGCCGCGCCGCGCGCGATCAGCGGCCCGGCTTTGACCCCGGCGTCGGGGTGCTTGAAGGTGCCTTTCACGTACAGCGGCGAACGCAGAGTCAGCACGCGCATACCCTTGCTTTCCGGATCGATGGACAAATCCAGCCGTTCGGTGGCGAGGTTGGTGTTGCCGGTGATGTTGATCACCGCGTTTTCGGTGTCGAACACAAACAGTCGCGGCGCGGCGACGCCGCTGCGGATGCCGACGTCCGCCGCCGCGCAGTTGATGCCCACCACGTCGTCACCGAACAGCTGCGCCACCAGATAGTTACCGACGTTCAGACCGAGGATCTCCATCAGGCTACGGCTGATCACCCCGTTATTGATCAGCAGGCGCAGGTCGCCATTGCTGGTCGCCAGCAGTTCGGCCACCGAATTGCCGCTGCCCGTCAGCCTGGCGTCGCCATTCATCTGCCCGAGGCTGCGCTTCATCGCCTCCACGTTCGGCAACAGCTGTTTAAGCTGAAGTTTGCGTGCATGCATATCCACCTGCCCGCGCATCGGCTTTTTGCCGCCGTCGAGGCGCACGACGGCGTTCAGGCTGCCGCCCGCCATGCCGAAGCGCAGCGGATCCAGGCGCAGTTCGCCATTGTTCAGCTTCAGGTGCGTGGCCAGATCGCTCAGCGGCAAATCGCTGCCGCGTTCAATGCGCGCGGCGGCAAACTTCACGTCCGCATCCATCTTGCTCCAGCTTTGCGTATCGAACTGTTCGACCGGCAGCACCTTATCCGCCGGCTGACGGCTCTTTTCGCCGCGCCCGGCTTTGGCGGCGTTGGAGTCCGCGCCGATCAGCGGCGCCAGATCCGCCAACCTCAGCTGCCGGGAGTTCACCGCGCCGCTCAGCGTGGGCCGCGGTTTACCGGCAACGTACTTCAAGCTGCCGTGAATGTCGCTATCGCCGATTTTTCCGTCGAATTTCTGGTACTCAAACACCGCGCCGCCCGGCTGATGCAGTCGGGCGGTCAGATGGCCATCGGTCGCATACGGCGGGGTATTCGGCAACAACACGCCGGTCAGGCCATAGAGGTTGCTCAGGCTTTCACCGGAAAACTTCAACTGCACGTCCAGGCCGCCGAGGTTCAGCGGATCGGACAAGGTGCCCGCGACCACCACCCGGGTGCTGCCGGAGCGCACGTCGGCCTGCAGCGGGAAGGGCAAATCGGCGCTCTGCAGCGACAGCATGCCGCCAATCTTGCCGCTGCCGCTCAACGGCTCGCCGTTATATTTGCCTTTCACCTGCCAGCCGAAAACGTAATCGGGGGTGGCGGCCTTGTCTCCGCCCTGTTTGCCGGTCACTTCACTGAACGGCAACGGTTTGCCGAGCGGATCGATGACGGCGCGAAAATCCGCCTTCAGCGTGGCGTCTTTAAAGGCGATCTGCCCCTTGTCGAACACGATGTCGTGAACGGTGAACGACCAGTCGGAAGGCGGCTGCTTGGGATCCTGGTCGGCGGCCAGGTCAAACGTCCAGTTGTTATCGCCGTTGGCCAGACGTTGCAACGACGCATTCGGCCGCTTGAGCCAGATGCGCGGGATCAGCAGCTCTTTACCCAGCAGCGCCAGCGGCGCGATGCTGGCGTCGACGCGCTGCAGCGTCACCATGCTGTCGCCGGGCATGTTTTTCGGATTACCCAGCCACACGTCTTCGGCGTGAATATGCGGCCAGGGCACCCAGGCGCGCCAACCGCCCTCATCCGGATTGCGCGACCAGTCGACGCCCAGATCGCCGCGAATGGCAAACGGTCGCCGCAGTTCGGCCGACACTTTGTCGTTGATGGCGGGCTTGAGTCGATTCCAGTCGAAGGTCGCGATGAAGATCGCCAGCGCGACGATCAGCAGCAGCACAATGCCGCCCAGCCAGCTGAAAACCTTTCCTGTTCTTGTCATAGCGGCTCCCTCAGCGCATAAATCGGGCTGCCGAATGAAAGGAAAAGGAGTTAGCAGCCCCGTTTAAGCCTAGCTGAGGATAGGCCGGAGTTCACGCCGGCGCGCCGGGCGCGGCGAACAGCGTCGGCACGCTGTGCAGCGTTTCAAAGCACGCCGGACGGGAAAGGTAGTAGCCCTGGGCGGCCAACGCGCCGGAGCGCTGCACCAGCCGCCACTCCTGCTCGGTTTCCACGCCTTCGACGATCACCCCGTCGCTGTGCTGGTTCATCATTTTGATCAGGGTGCCGAGCAGCTGGACGCCCTCTTCCGACTGTTTGAGCAAGGTGAACAATTCGCGCGCCACCTTGATGTATTGATAGCGCCAGGCGCCGACGGCGGAGAAGTTGGCCAGCCCGCTGCCGAAATCGTCCAGCCACAGCCGCTCGCCGCCGACAATCTGCTGCAGCGGGCGGCTTGATGCCGTTGCGGCGTGCTCCACCAGCTCGAAGCGCAGATAGGGCATCTCGGCGATCTGCCGTTGCAAGGCGCTATGACGCTGTAATGCTTGCAGCGCGATGCCGTCGATATTGACCGACACCATCACCGCATGGCGGGTGAACAACGCCTGCCAGCGCTGCAACAGCGCCAGCTGTTCCTGAACCACCCGCAAACGCTGGGCGACGCCGAGCGAGGCAAAATAGTGTTCCGGGGATTGCCGCTTGTCCGGCTCATTCGGGTGATATACCGCCGTCAGCAGTTCCACCGCCAACAGCGCGCCGCTGGTGCGATAAATCGGCTGGAAGGTATACAAGCGCCGGCATTGCCGCCAGTAGCGCCGCGATTTGGCGCAGGCATAGAGGGCAAAACAGGGCGCCAGCAGACCCGAGATCAGATTGGTTATCATCGGTACTATCGCCGTGGCGGGGAAGTGAGAGCGCTGCCGCTGTTTCTTTACCCAACTTATCGGCCACGCCGCGTAAAACTTTAAGCACGAATTGCCGCACGCTTTCCTCTTCACCCTGTTGGCGTTGGCCGATCGCGATCATAAAAAATTAAAACACTGTTTTAATTTATTGACTCTCTTACCGCCTTGCGTGGAGACTGGTGGCTGTTGCTTCTTCTTTAGCCAGGGCTTATTGACGATGACTATCCGAAACCTCGCCGTGATCGGCGAATGCATGATCGAGCTGTCGCAGCAGGGCGCACAGCTGACGCGCGGCTTTGGCGGCGATACCCTCAACACCGCCGTCTACCTCGCCCGCCAAATGCCGAAACAGACGTTGCAGGTGCATTACGTCACTGCGCTCGGCACCGACAGCTTCAGCGGCGAGATGCTGCAGGCCTGGCGGCAGGAGAAGATCGAGACCGGGTTGATTCAGCAATTCGACAACAAGCTGCCGGGCCTGTACGTGATCGAAACCGACGCCGCCGGCGAACGCACTTTCTACTATTGGCGCAATGACGCCGCCGCCCGCTATTGGCTTGCCGGACCGCAGGCCGACGCACTGTGCGCGCGGCTGGCGCAGTTCGATTACCTGTACCTCAGCGGCATTAGCCTGGCGATCCTCGCGCCTGCCGACCGCACGAAGCTGCTGGCGTTGCTGCGCCGCTGTCGCGCCAACGGCGGCAAGGTGATCTTCGACAACAACTACCGCCCGCGCCTGTGGCCAAGCCGTGAGGAAACGCAGCAGGCCTACCGCGAGGTGCTGGCCTGCACCGACATCGCCTTTTTGACGCTGGATGACGAAGAATTGCTGTGGGGAGCGCAGCCGGTTGAACAGATAGTGACGCGCACGCAGGCGCTCGGCGTCGGCGAGATCGTCATCAAACGCGGCGCGCACGCCTGTCTGGTGTTCAGTATGGCAGGGGAGAAGCTTGAGGTGCCGGCGATCGCGCTGCCGCCGGAGCGCGTGGTGGATACCACCGCGGCGGGCGACTCTTTCAGCGCCGGCTACCTGGCGGTGCGCCTGAACGGTGGCGGTGCCCAGCAGGCGGCGCAGCGCGGCCACCAGCTTGCTGCAACGGTGATCCAACATCGCGGCGCCATCATTCCCGCAGCGGCGATGCCCGCATAATCAATAAGGCGGCGGCGAAGTCACCCCCGCCGCCCACGCAATGGATCCCAGAAGCATTGATCAGAGGATGATTGAAAGAATTTCCCTGGCGTTGGCTTATTTCCGCCCAGAGCTGCTAAGCTCGGGTCTTGGCATTGCCGTCTTTTTGAATTTATTAGCCGAGTATAAATTTCAATCCGCCGCACTGACTAGCTGGACTTTGGTGCAGGTCGGGTTGAGCCGCCGAACGACAGGGAGGTTACCGATGGCCGCCACATTCGCCAACGCCGTCGCCGCAAGACTGCATCTTGACGGCCGGCTACAGGCCTTCAGCCAATTCAAATACGCTTACCTGACCTTCAACAAACACCATCCCGATCGCCATCTGCTGGTATCGAACTACCCGCAAGAATGGCTGGACATCTACAGTGCCAATCGCTATCAGCACATCGATCCCGTCGTGCGCGCCGCCCATAGACGCTGTGCGCCCTTTATGTGGCACGACACCGCCCTCACTACCGAGGATCGGCATTACCGGAAGATCTTCAGCCAGGCGCGGGAGTACGACATCGTGCACGGTTGCAGCTTTGTTTTGCACGATCACGACAACAACCTGGCGATCTTGTCGATCAGCGCGACGGCGGCCGATGACGCCGAACTGCGGCAGCTAATGGCGGAAGAAAGGGCCAGCCTGCAGATGGTCTTGGTCGATACCCACCAGCACGCGTTTGCGTTGGCCAGCGCCGAGGCTGGCCGAAAGGATCGGCTCTCGCCGCGCGAAGGGGAAATTCTCTATTGGGCCAGCCAGGGCAAAACCTATAACGAGATCGCGCTGATCCTGGGGATCAAAACCGGCACGGTGAAGTTTCACATCGGCAATGCGGTGCGTAAGCTGGGGGTCGCCAACGCCAAACACGCGATCCGGCGCGGCCTTGAACGGCAACTGATCGCGCCGCCGCAGGCATAAAAAAGCCGGCATTGCAGCCGGCTTTTGTTTTTTATCTTGCGGAAAATCAGCCCGCAACGGCGATACGTTTCATGTCGGTCATGTAGCCACGCAGTTTGCGGCCGACGGTTTCGATTGGGTGGCTGCGCACCGCTTCGTTCACGTCGCGCAGCTGCGCGTTGTCCACCGCCGTACCCGCCACGGCTTTGCCCAAATCGCCCGCCTGCAGGGTGGTCATGAAGTCCTTCAGCAACGGCACCGCTGCGTTGGCGAACAGGTAGTTGCCGTACTCCGCGGTATCGGAGATGACCACGTTCATTTCATACAGACGCTTACGCGCAATGGTGTTGGCGATCAACGGCAGCTCGTGCAGCGACTCGTAGTAAGCCGACTCTTCAATGATGCCGGCATCGACCATGGTTTCGAACGCCAGCTCAACGCCCGCTTTCACCATCGCCACCATCAGCACGCCATGATCGAAGTACTCTTGCTCGCTGATCTTGCCTTCAAACTGCGGCGCATTCTCGAACGCGGTTTTGCCGGTCTCTTCGCGCCAGGTCAGCAGTTTCACGTCGTCTTCCGCCCAGTCGGCCATCATGCCGCTGGAGAAGGCGCCGGAAATGATGTCGTCCATGTGCTTCTGGAACAGCGGCGCCATGATGGTTTTCAGCTGTTCGGACAGCGCATAGGCACGCAGCTTGGCCGGGTTGGACAGGCGATCCATCATCAGGGTGATGCCACCCTGCTTCAGCGCTTCGGTGATGGTTTCCCAGCCGAACTGAATCAGTTTCTCGGCGTAAGCCGGATCGGCGCCTTCAGCAACCAGCTTGTCGAAGCACAGCAGAGACCCCGCCTGCAGCATGCCGCACAGAATGGTCTGCTCACCCATCAGGTCAGATTTCACTTCAGCGACGAAGGAGGATTCCAGCACGCCGGCGCGGTGGCCGCCGGTCGCCGCCGCCCAGGCTTTGGCGATCGCCATGCCTTCGCCTTTCGGATCGTTTTCCGGGTGAACCGCAATCAGGGTCGGCACGCCGAAGCCGCGCTTGTACTCTTCGCGCACTTCGGTACCCGGGCACTTCGGCGCGACCATCACCACGGTGATGTCTTTGCGCACCTGCTCGCCCACTTCAACGATGTTGAAGCCGTGGGAATACCCCAGCGCCGCGCCGTCTTTCATCAGCGGCTGCACCGCACGCACCACGGAAGAGTGCTGCTTGTCCGGGGTCAGGTTAACCACCAGATCCGCCTGCGGGATCAAATCTTCGTAGGTGCCGACCTTAAAGCCGTTTTCGGTCGCCTTGCGCCAGGAAGCGCGCTTTTCGTCGATCGCTTCTTTGCGCAGGGCATAGGCGACATCCAGGCCGGAGTCACGCATGTTCAGCCCCTGGTTCAGGCCCTGGGCGCCACAGCCGACAATCACCACTTTTTTACCTTTCAGGTAGCCGGCTTCGTCAGCAAATTCGTCGCGCGCCATAAAGCGGCATTTACCCAATTGCGCCAGCTGCTGACGCAGGTTCAATGTGTTGAAATAGTTAGCCATGGTGGTACTCCGGTTTGATGTTGTCTTGCATTGTTATTTTCATTCCCCGCCCTGTCTGTGCGGAGATTCGTTAAACTCAATGTATAACAGGAAATGCGTTGCTTAAATTGATATATTGAGAACGTGATATTGCAATTTTTGCAACACTCTCACTGCGAGCGTATCGATATGGATTTACGTGATTTAAAGCTGTTCCTGCATCTGGCCGAAAGCCATCACTTCGGGCGCACCGCCAAGGCGATGCACGTCAGCCCGTCGACGCTCTCTCGCCAGATCCAGCGGCTGGAAGAGATCCTCGGGCAGCCGCTGTTCCTGCGCGATAACCGCACCGTGCAGCTCACCGACGCCGGCGAACAGCTGAAAGAATTCGCCCAGCAAACGCTGCTGCAATATCAGCAGCTGAAGCACTCACTCGGCCAGCACGGCCCTTCGCTGAGCGGCGAACTGCGGCTGTTCTGCTCGGTGACCGCGGCGTACAGCCACCTGCCGCCGATCCTCGATCGCTTCCGCGCGCAGCACCCGCTGGTAGAAATTAAGCTAACCACCGGCGACGCCGCCGACGCGGTCGACAAGGTGCAGTCCAACGAGGCCGATCTCGGCATCGCCGGCCGGCCGGAAACGCTGCCCGCCAGCGTGGCGTTCACCAAAATCGGTGAAATCCCGCTGGTGCTGATCGCACCGGCGCTGCCCTGCGCGGTACGCAGCCAGGCGTTTGCCGACAAGCCCGACTGGGCCGAGATCCCGTTCATCCTGCCGGAACACGGCCCTTCGCGAAAACGCATCGAGCTGTGGTTCCGCCGCCACCGCATCAGCAATCCGCTGATTTACGCCACCGTCGGCGGCCACGAAGCGATCGTGTCGATGGTCGCTTTGGGCTGCGGCATCGCGCTGATCCCGAGCGTGGTGGTGGATAACAGCCCGGAGCCGGTGCGCAACCGCATCTCGCAGCTGGATAACATCTCGATGGTCGAACCCTTCGAGCTGGGGGTCTGCGTCCAGAAAAAGCGCCTCAGCGATCCGCTGATCGACGCCTTTTGGCGGTTGCTGCATCCCCGCTGACGCGAGGTTTACAGATCCGCCGGATCGATCTGCTTCATCGTCTCTACCTGCATCAGCCAGTGGTAGAGCGGCTCAAGCTGCAAAAATGCCCCGGCCAGCTGCGGCGCCAGATCGGCGCTGAACAGCTTTTCCACTTCGCTGTCGGTCACCATCACCGCAAACGACTTGCGGTTATACCAGGTGGCGATCTCCGCCGCCTGCTCCTTCACCAGCGGGCGCTTGTAGCTTTCGCCCACCAGCTCGAACGGCGGCCGGCAGCAGGCGGCCACCTCAAGGAAAGGCTGCGGCCGCTGCCTCAGCGTATGGCGGAACAGATCCATGGTCGGCTTGTTGGCGCTGTAGTAGCCGAGCCCATAGCGCAACATGTCCGGCCCCAGTTCAAAAAAATACACCGGCGCATCTTTCCAGTCTTTGCTCGGGCGCTTGAACGTCAGCCACATGCGGCTGCGGTAGCGCGATTTATCATGAGAAAAGCGCGTATCGCGATGAATGCGCGACAGCGTTTTGCCGATCGCCGGGCGAGTCTCGAACTGCGGATCGATCGCCAACATGCCGGGAGCCAGCTGCTCCACCAGCGCGCGGAACGGCGCCAGCAGCTCGCGATCGTAGATGTCGCGGTTGCCGTCGAACCACGCCTTATCATTCTCAATCCGCACCTGCTGCAGGAAATTCAGGCCCTGCTGACTAAAGCCGGAGAAAGGTTGCGTCATAAGCTTTTCCGTTCTGACGATTTATCGGGTGTTGCGCAGATCTTCCCTCTGCCAACGGCGTTTGATAAACACGCGCCGACGCGTGCGAAAATAAGCGACATACAGGTAGAACGCCGCCCGATTGCTGAATAGCGCACCACCCACCGCGCCCCCCAGCAACATGGCAACGGTGGCGATGCCGGTCATGCCCGTCGCCCACGCTACTGCAGCGCCAAGGCAACACAGACCGAGCATGCCAAGATAGTATTGCAGCAATACCACCCCGCTGTTTTTCCCCTGCACCAGTTGGAACAGGATCAGCGTCATCCACACCGCCACGATCGCGCCGCTGCCCATGAGAACGGCGGCGGAAGTCCTGCCGCTCCAGGCGGCCGCCACGTCCGTGGCCAGGCCCATTACGCCCGCCAGCCCCAGCGTCAGGCATACCATCAGCAACATGACATTGCCGACGCCCGGCGGTGACAGCCGCTGGCCCGGCGTCAGGAAATGCTGCTCAAGCTGCGCATCCACGCCGGCGAAAAGCGCGCGATCGCGCGCCGCGATTTGGCTTTCCATCTCCCGGCCCTGCGCGATCAGGCGTTTAATCATCCAGTCCGCCATTACCTCACCATCTGCGGCAATTTCTGCATAATGCCCACAAAATACTGCCCGGTGGTTTTCACATTCACCGGCGCAGACAGGGTGCCGCTGATGCCGCTGCCCACGAACGTCAACGCGTTATTGAGCGCCGAATGCAATTGCTGACGCAGCCCGTTTTGGATCGCTTCCGTCGGGTAACGCTTCGGGTATAAGCCGTTCTTCACCATTTCTTTCAAGACGTTATTGGAAATCCCCGGATTTTCCGCTCGAATGATGTTTTCGGTCAGCCGCTTCCTTTCGCTGCGGGGCATGCTTTTCAGCCATTCCGTCGCCTTGCGCGCCGAAATGCGGCGCATGGCGCGGTAGGTCATCGTCGCTTCCTTCAGGGCGGCTCCCGCGCTGGCCAGCGAGATCACATCGAGTACGGTGCTGGTGGCGATATACCACTGCTCAGAGTCGAGCTGCGCCAATTCATCGCCTTTCCCGTCATACAGCTTGTTGACACGGTATAGCCCATTGCCGCACTGCAGCGCGCTGGCGGCCATGCCGGCATAGCCCAGATAAGCCACCGCAGAGCTGGTGCCGCCGGTGAACGGCACGGCGACGCTGCCCGACGCCAGTAAAAATACCGATACCAGCAGCGTTCCGCACGACAGCGCGGCCGAGGCCAACTCTTTGCTGACGCTGGGTTTGCTCAACGCTTCCGACAGCGTATTGGTCGCGGCAACGCGCGAGGTATGAGCCACCGTTTTGCTGATGACCACGTGCGTGACCTGCGAAGCGTTCGAATAACCGGTGTGCTGCGTCGGGCGGACTAAAAATGAGTTTTGCCCGTCGGAAAAAATAATTCCCACGCCATGAAAAGCGAGGCTGCAGTCCAGCGAGTCCTGCAAGGCTTGCAGATTAATATCGCGATAGAATTCTTGTACCCCGGCATTGCCCAACAGGCGGGCAAATTCGGCGTTGGTCAAATCGTCTTCGGGAGAACCGAACGGCGTAGAAAAAGCGGTTTTCATTGTCGTGCATCCCTATACGTCAGAAGTCTTGGCAGTATAAAAATGCACGACAAAATCACAACCATGCAACCCATAAACTGACTAACGCGTCACGGTTGCTTATCAATCCGGCTCATCCCTGCAAAAAGAAGCGGAACGCCGGGTTGTCGGTTTCGTCGTGGCAATCGTAGCCCAGCGCCTGCAGGTGCCGCTCGAATTCCGGCTCGCTTTGCGCCAGCTCGAAGGCCGCCAGCACCCGGCCGAAGTCGGTGCCGTGGCTGCGATAGTGGAACAGCGAGATGTTCCAGTGCGTGCCCAGCGTCTGCAGGAACTTCAGCAGCGCGCCCGGCGATTCCGGAAACTCAAAGCTATACAGCCGTTCGCGCAGCGGCTTCGACGGACGCCCGCCCACCATGTAGCGCACGTGCAGCTTGGCCATCTCGTCGTCCGACAGATCCACCACCTGATAACCGCCGGCGTTGAGTTCGTCGATGATCTCCCGCCGTTCGGCGTGACCGCGCGTCAGCCGCACGCCGACGAAAATGCAGGCGTTGTCGGCATCGGCGTAGCGGTAGTTGAATTCGGTCACCGAGCGGCCGCCCAGCAGCTGGCAGAACTTGAGGAAGCTGCCCTGCTGTTCCGGAATGGTTACCGCCAGCAGCGCTTCGCGCTGTTCGCCCAGTTCGCAACGCTCGGAAACATAGCGCAGCCCGTGGAAGTTGAGGTTGGCGCCCGAGAGCACGTGCGCCAGACGCTCGCCCTGAATGTTGTGCTGCTGGACGTACTTTTTCAGCCCCGCCAACGCCAACGCGCCGGAAGGTTCGGCAATGGCGCGCACGTCCTCGAACAGATCTTTGACCGCCGCGCAGATAGCGTCGCTGTCCACGGTGATCACGTCGTCCAGATACTCACGGCACAGGCGGAAGGTTTCGTCGCCGATGCGCTTCACCGCCACGCCTTCGGCGAACAGCCCGACGCGCGCCAGATCCACCGGATGGCCGGCATCCAGCGCCGCGCGCAGACAGGCGGAGTCTTCCGCTTCGACGCCGATCACTTTGATCTGCGGCATCAGCTGTTTGATCAGCACCGCCACCCCGGCGGCCAGGCCGCCGCCGCCGACCGGCACGAAAACCCGATCCAGATGCGCGTCTTGCTGCAGCAGCTCCATCGCCAGCGTGCCCTGCCCGGCGATCACCGTCGGGTGATCGAACGGCGGCACGAAGGTCATGCCCTGCTGTTGGGAAAGTTCAATCGCCTTCGCCTTGGCCTCGTCGAAATTGGCGCCGTGCAGCAACACTTCGCCGCCAAAGCCGCGCACCGCATCCACCTTGATGTCCGCGGTGGACACCGGCATCACGATCAGCGTTTTGATGCCCAGCCGTTTACCGGAGAAGGCGACGCCCTGCGCGTGGTTGCCGGCCGAAGCCGTCACGACGCCGCGCGCCTTCTGCTCTTCGTCCAGCCCGGCGATCATCGCATAGGCCCCGCGCAGCTTGAAGCTGTGCACCGGCTGGCGATCTTCGCGCTTCACCAAAATGGTGTTGCCGAGGCGCGAAGAGATTTTGCTCATGGCCTGCAACGGGGTGACTTGCGCCACCTCGTAAACCGGCGAGCGCAGTACCGCTCGCAGATATTCCGCGCCGCAGGGGGCGCTGGGTAGGGGTTGAGAGACCGCCATGCTGCTTATCCCCCCAGTTTGCTCTTGTCGCGCACCGCGCCTTTATCGGCGCTGGTGGCCAACGAGGCGTAGGCGCGCAGCGCGAAGGACACCTGACGCTCACGATTTTTCGGCGTCCAGGCCGCGTCGCCGCGCGCCAGTTCCGCCTCATGCCGCGCCGCCAGCTCCTGCTCGCTGACGTCAAGCTGGATGCCGCGATGAGGAATATCGATCGCGATCATGTCGCCGTCCTGCACCAGGGCGATCAGGCCGCCGTTGGCCGCTTCCGGCGAAGCGTGGCCGATGGACAACCCGGAGGTGCCGCCGGAGAAACGCCCGTCGGTGATCAGCGCGCACGCCTTGCCCAGCCCCATCGATTTCAGGTAGGTGGTTGGGTAAAGCATTTCCTGCATGCCCGGGCCGCCTTTCGGCCCTTCGTAGCGAATCACCACTACGTCGCCCGCCACCACTTTGCCGCCGAGGATCGCTTCTACCGCGTCGTCCTGGCTTTCATACACTTTGGCCGGGCCGCGGAAGGTGAGGATTTCCTTGTCGACGCCGGCGGTTTTGACGATGCAGCCGTTTTCCGCCAGGTTGCCGTACAGCACCGCCAACCCGCCGTCCTGACTGTAGGCGTGCTCACGGGTGCGGATGCAGCCTTCCTTGCGGTCGGTGTCCAGCGAATCCCAGCGGCAGTCCTGAGAGAATGCCTGCGTGGTGCGGATACCGGCCGGCCCGGCGGAGTACATTTTCTTGACGCTTTCGTCGCGGGTCAGCATCACGTCGTAGGCCTCCAGCGTCTGCGGCAGGGTCAGCCCCAATACGTTGTTCACCTCGCGGTTCAGCAAGCCGGCGCGATCCAGCTCGCCGAGGATGCCGATTACGCCACCGGCGCGGTGCACGTCTTCCATGTGATATTTCTGCGTGCTCGGCGCCACCTTGCACAGGTGCGGCACTTTGCGCGACAGGCGATCGATGTCTTCCATGGTGAAGTCCACCTCGCCTTCCTGCGCCGAAGCCAACAGGTGCAGCACGGTATTGGTCGAACCGCCCATGGCGATGTCCAGCGTCATGGCGTTTTCAAATGCCGCCTTGTTGGCGATATTGCGCGGCAGCGCGCTCTCGTCGTCCTGCTCGTAATAGCGTTTGGTCAGCTCGACGATGCGCTTGCCGGCGTTGAGGAACAGTTCCTTGCGATCGGCGTGGGTGGCCAGCAGCGAACCGTTGCCCGGCTGCGACAGGCCCAGCGCTTCGGTCAGGCAGTTCATCGAGTTGGCGGTGAACATGCCGGAGCAAGAGCCGCAGGTCGGGCAGGCGGAACGCTCGATCTGCTCGCTGTCGGCGTCGCTGACGTTCGGGTTCGCGCCCTGGATCATCGCGTCCACCAGATCCAGCTTGATGATCTGGTTGGAGAGTTTGGTTTTGCCGGCTTCCATCGGGCCGCCGGAGACGAAGATCACCGGAATGTTCAGGCGCAACGCCGCCATCAGCATGCCCGGGGTGATCTTGTCGCAGTTGGAGATGCACACCATCGCGTCGGCGCAGTGGGCGTTCACCATGTATTCGACCGAGTCGGCGATCAGCTCGCGCGACGGCAGGGAATAGAGCATGCCGCCGTGGCCCATGGCGATGCCGTCATCCACCGCGATGGTGTTGAACTCTTTGGCCACGCCGCCTGAAGCTTCGATCTGTTCGGCGACCAGTTTGCCCAGATCGCGCAGATGCACGTGGCCCGGCACGAACTGGGTAAAGGAGTTGACCACGGCGATGATCGGCTTGCCGAAATCGGCGTCGGTCATCCCGGTCGCGCGCCACAATGCGCGGGCACCCGCCATATTGCGGCCGTGGGTGGTGGTGGCGGAACGGTACTTAGGCATGCTCTTTTCACTCCAAATGTATTTATGGCAGGCGGCGAACGAACCGCCTGGATATTTCTTATCTTGTCTGTCTTGTCGTCCGCCACGCTGCGCGGCGAGCCTTGTCGTTACGGGTTTACCGGATCCAGCCAACCGTACTTGTCTTCGGTCTTGCCGGTGAACAGGCCGAAGAACGCCTGTTGGATCTGTTTGGTCACCGGGCCACGTTTACCGATACCGACCTGAATGCCGTCCACGCTGCGCACCGGCGTGATCTCCGCCGCAGTGCCGGACATGAACACCTCATCGGCCAGGTACAGCGATTCGCGCGACAGCACCTGCTCACGCACTTCGAAGCCCATGTCTTTCGCCAGCTTGATGATCGCATCGCGGGTGATGCCCGGCAGCGCCGACGAGGTGAACGGCGGGGTGTAAATCACGCCGTCTTTCACCTGGAACAGGTTCTCGCCCGCCCCTTCGGAAATGTAGCCGTGCACGTCGAGCGCGATGCCTTCCTGATAGCCGTGGCGGCGCGCTTCGCTGCCCACCAGCAGAGAGGAAAGATAGTTGCCGCCGGCTTTGGCCGCGGTCGGGATGGTGTTCGGCGCGGCGCGGTGCCAGGAGGAGACCATCGCATCGATGCCTTGCTCCAGCGCCTCTTCACCCAGGTAAGCGCCCCAAGGAAACGCCGCGATAATCACGTCCGTTTTATAACCGGCCGGCGGGTTGACACCCATGCCGACATCGCCGACGAACACCAGCGGGCGAATGTAGGCGCTGACCAGATTGTTCTTGCGCAGCGTGGCGCGGCAGGCTTCCATCAGTTCGTCGACGCTTTGCGAAACCGGCATGCGGTAGATTTTCGCCGAGTCATGCAGGCGCTGCATATGCTCGCGATGGCGGAACACCACCGGCCCCAAGTGCGAGTCGTAGCAGCGCACGCCTTCAAATACCGACGTACCGTAATGCAGCGCGTGCGACATCACGTGCACTTTGGCCTCGGCCCAAGGAACCATCTCACCATTGAACCAAATGTAATCGGCTTTCTTTGTCATTGTTATTTATCCTTCTCGGCGCCTCAGGCGCGTATTTGTTGTGATGTTGGCTGCTGGATCTCGACGCAGGAGACGTCCATCAGTTTACTTAATTGAGATGACAACAGGGCAACCGGGCGCGGGCTGGCAACGGTCAATTCGATATTGATGCTGTCGGCGTTGGCCGGGGAAACCATATTCATAGCACAAACCTGAAAGCCGCGATGACGCACGACCCGCAATACGCGCTCTAACATTTCGGGGCGAAAACGCGCCTGGATCGAGAGTTGATGCTGCATCATGATATTTCCTCCAACATGGTTTCGTTGCCGGCGCCCGGCGGCACCAGCGGCCAGACGTTTTCGAGTTCGTCGATAGAGACCTGCAGCAGATACGGGCCTTCGGTGTTGAACAGCGCCTCGAGGGCGCCCTCCACCTGATCCTTGCGGCTGATGCGCTGGCCGGGAATGCCGAAGGCGGCGGCCAACATCAGGAAGTCGGGGTTATCGGACAGGTTGGTTTCGCTGTAGCGGCCGTCGAAGAACAGCTGCTGCCATTGACGCACCATCCCGAGGCGCTGGTTGTCCAGCAGAACGATTTTGAGCGGCAGCTGCTTGCGCTTGATGGTGCCCAGTTCCTGCACGTTCATCATGAAGGAGCCATCGCCCGAGACGCAGATCACCGTATCTTGCGGGCGGGCAATCTGAGCGCCTACCGCGGCCGGCACGCCGAATCCCATGGTGCCGAGGCCGCTGGAGGTGATGAAATTCTCCGGACGCTCGAACGTCATGTGCTGCGCGCTCCACATCTGGTGCTGACCGACGTCGGTGGTCACCACGCTGTTGGCAGGCTTGCGGTCAGACAGCTGGCGCAAGAACAGCGGCGCGTAGATCGGCTGGCCAGGGTGATCATAGCGGCAGGCGTGCTCGGCTTTCAGCGCCGTCACCTGCTGCTGCCAGGCGGCGATGTCCAGCGGGCGCTGCAACGCCGGCAGCAACGTTTTCAAATCACCCTGCAGGGCCACATGCGCCTGGCGCAGCTTGCTCATTTCCGCCGGGTCGATATCCATGTGGATCACTTTGGCGTGCGGCGCGAAGGCGTTCAGCTTGCCGGTCACGCGATCATCGAAACGCGCGCCGACGGCGATCAGCAGATCGCACTCCTGCACCGCCAGGTTGGCGGCCTTG
Source organism: Serratia sp. DFXYC6 (assembly GCF_057196085.1). Taxonomy (NCBI): domain Bacteria; kingdom Pseudomonadati; phylum Pseudomonadota; class Gammaproteobacteria; order Enterobacterales; family Yersiniaceae; genus Serratia; species Serratia sp. DFXYC6. Next base: position 212,562 of record NZ_JBXUNV010000006.1, read on the forward strand.
GCGCCATGCATGCCCAGCATGCCGAGGTACAGCGGATCTTGCGCATCCGGCGCGCCCAGCCCCTTCAGGGTGGCGACGTTCGGCATGCGGGTCACGGCGATAAATTCACGCAGCGCCGGCACCGCCTGCGCCATGCCCACGCCGCCGCCGACGTACAGCATCGGTTTGTGCGCCTGCGCCAGCAGCGCGGCCGCCTCGGCCAACGCCGCCGCCGGGAACGCCGGCGCTTCGTCAACCGGCATCAGATGCGGGTGCAAGTCCCCCTGCGCCAGCTGGATGTCTTTCGGGATATCGATCAGCACCGGGCCGGGACGGCCGCCTGCGGCGATGGCAAAAGCTTCCGCCATGATGCCCGGCAAGGCGTCCAGCGACTCCACCAGGAAGCTGTGCTTGGTGCAGGCCAGAGACAGGCCGAGAACATCGATCTCCTGAAAGGCATCGGTGCCGATCAGCGCGGAACCCACCTGGCCGGTGATGGCGACAACGGGAACAGAATCGAGCAGCGCATCAGCCAGGCCAGTGATCAGGTTGGTGGCGCCGGGGCCGGAAGTGGCGATGCAAACGCCGACCTTGCCGGTGGCGCGGGCGTAGCCGATGGCGGCCATGGCGGCGCCCTGTTCATGGCGGCACAGCAGGTGTTCCACGCCGCCGTCATACAACGCATCGTACACCGGCATGATTGCCCCGCCCGGATAGCCGAATACGGTATCCACACCCTGCGCACGCAACGCTTGAACTACCCACTGAGCGCCATTCATGGTTATTTCCCCGCCTTTCTTCGACAACTGCAGGATTTTGTTCTGTTTTTCATACTCTGCCCCTTGCTCCACTTTTCTCTTGCCAATAAAAAACCCCCGGACCTGACGGTGCGGGGGTTCTCTTGCGATTCCGGCTTGTTTGCTAAGCCTTTCTTCGTCCAAGTGCAGCCCCGCACGGTGGGATAATAATCACCACCACGCTAATCACGACTAGGCTAATCACTTGGGCAAAGGCTTTCATAATGGGTTTGTTCACTGTGCTCATTCAGAACTAATGCTTACAGAGGTACCACAGCCGCGCGCGACATGACAACACTTTTTTTGCGTTATTATTCGGCGCAATCTGGTCATACCTCACGCGAATCGCCCCTCTTTCACACGTTGGCGCGCATACCCGGATTTTCTACCGCGTCGGTGATCGCCTTGCCGCGCGTATCCTTGCCGAAGAACACCAACAGGGCGATCGCCACCGCCACCGTACCGGCGACGATCGCCATCGCCAGACCGTAATTATGCCCATGATGCTCGGCGATGGTGGCTTGCAGCGTGGCGTTGACCGAGGCGATCAGGTTACCCAGCTGGTACACGAACCCCGGCAGCACCGCGCGGGTGTTGGCCGGCACCAGCTCGGTCAGATAGGTCGGCACCACGCCCCAGGCGCCCTGCACCATGAACTGCATCAGGAAAGCGCCGATCCCCAACATCAGCGAACCGCTGGAAAACGCCCACAGCGGGATCACCGGCAGCGCCAACAGCGCGGCAATGATGATCGCTTTTTTGCGGCCGATCTTTTCTGACAACGAACCGAAGAAAACACCGCCGATAATTGACGCGATATTGTAGCTAATGGCGATGATACTGACGGTTTTAGGGTCGAAACCGTGCTGAACTTTCAGAAACACCGGATACAGATCCTGCGTACCGTGGGAGAAGAAATTGAACGCCGCCATCAGCAGCACCAGATAGCAGCACAGCTTCCAGTGGCTCTTCAACACCGGCAGCAAGGCGGTGCTCTCTTTGCGTTCACGCGCCGCCAGCCATACCGGCGACTCCTGCACGCAATAATAAATAAACGGCAGCAGCAGGATCGGCGCCGCGCCGATGACGAACATGCCGCGCCAGCCGACCGTTTCGAACAGCAGGCCGTACACCACCGCCGCCAGCAGATAACCAAACGGATAGCCGGCCTGGAAAATACCCGACATCAGGCCGCGTGAGCGGTCCGGTATGGTTTCCATCGCCAACGATGACGCCACGCCCCAAATGCCGCCCATCGCAACACCGTACAACACCCGCAACAGCAAGAAGACCGTCAGCGAGGGCGCGGCGGCGGAGAGCAGCTCAAACACCGAGAAGAAGACGATATTCAACATCAGGATCGGTTTGCGGCCATATTTTTCCGCCGCACGCCCGAAGATCAGCGCGCCAATCGGGCGCACCGCCAGCGTGAGCAGAATCGCCAACGTGACCTGTTCCAGACCGACGTGAAAGGACTGCGCGATATCGCTGAGTAAGAATACCAGCACGAAAAAATCGAAAGCGTCGAGCGTCCAGCTTGAAAAGCTGGCGATTGCCGCGTTGCGTTGCAGCGGGGTCCAACCAAACATAGTGTTATCCCTACCGTAGAGTACGAAGTCAGGAGGTTTAGCGGCTGCCGGGCAGAATGCGGCGGCGGTCGGGGCTTGTTAAAGAAGTGATTTTTCTTTTAATCAATTGTTAAATACACCCGTTAACCCTATGATTGCAATGTGTATGGGCCGCTAATGTGTTGCAGCCTTCAGCGAATTGTTAATGGGTATTGCCGCAGGATGCGAGGCGGCTCGCACAATCTCATTTACTTCGATGAAAATGAGCAATTACGCTGCGAACCCCCTAGAAAAACCACCAATAACGCCGCGCAATGCCAGAATGAATCACGCATCATGTCGTCCTCAGCAAGGAGAACGATATGTCACTGGCGTTAATCTATAGCCGCGCCATCATCGGCGTTCAGGCCCCTTCCGTGACGGTGGAGGTGCATATCAGCAATGGCCTGCCCGGCCTGACGCTGGTCGGCCTGCCGGAAACCACGGTAAAAGAGGCGCGCGATCGGGTGCGCAGCGCCCTGATCAACAGCGGTTTCACCTTTCCCGCCCGGCGCATCACTGTCAATTTGGCGCCCGCCGATCTGCCGAAAGAAGGCGGGCGTTACGATCTGCCAATAGCGCTGGCGATCCTCGCCGCCTCCGAGCAATTGCCCCTCGCGCCGTTGGCGCGCTACGAGTTTCTTGGCGAGCTCGCGCTGTCTGGCGCACTGCGCGCGGTCAGAGGTGCCATCCCGGCGGCGCTGGCGGCGGCTGACGCCAGGCGACAATTGATCCTGTCGACGGACAACGCCGCCGAAGTCGGCCTGATCGCGCAGTCGCACTCCCATACCGCCCAACACCTGCTGGAAGTCTGCGCTTTTCTGCTCGGCCAAGGCGAACTGCCGGTGGCGGCCACGCCCCCCGACGCGGACAACGCGTGCGAAAACGCCGACCTGCGCGACATCATCGGCCAGGAACAGGCCAAGCGGGCATTAGAGATCGCCGCCGCCGGCGGGCATAACCTGCTGTTGATTGGACCACCGGGCACCGGTAAAACCATGCTGGCCAGCCGTCTCACGGGCTTGCTGCCGCCGCTGACGGAGGCTGAGGCGTTGGAAAGCCTGGCGGTCGCCAGCTTGCAGCATCACATTCCCGCCGCTCTACCATGGCGTCAGAGGCCGTTCCGCGCACCGCACCACAGCGCCTCGATGGCGGCATTGGTCGGCGGCGGCTCACTGCCGCGACCGGGCGAGATCTCGATGGCGCATAACGGCGTGCTGTTTCTGGATGAACTGCCGGAATTCGAGCGTAAGGTACTGGATGCGCTGCGTGAGCCGTTGGAATCCGGCGAGATCGTGATTTCACGTGCCAACGCCAAGGTCTGTTTCCCCGCCAGGGTGCAACTGATCGCGGCAATGAACCCCAGCCCGACAGGGCATTATCAGGGATTGCACAATCGCGCCTCACCGCAGCAGGTGTTGCGCTATCTGGCCCGGCTGTCAGGGCCTTTTCTCGACCGTTTCGATCTGTCTATCGAAGTACCGTTGTTGCCGCCGGGTACGCTCAGTCATCGGAAAACCCATGGAGAAAGCAGCGAACAAGTACGGAAAAGGGTGCAGCAGGCACGCACCCGGCAGCTCGAACGCGCAGGTAAAGTCAACGCGCTGTTGAGCAACCGCGAAGTGGAACGAGATTGCGTTTTGCAGGCGGCTGACGCCGAGTTTTTGGAAGCAACATTAAACACGCTGGGGTTATCGGTTCGCGCCTGGCAGCGCATCTTGAAAGTGGCGCGCACGCTGGCGGATTTGGCGGGAGATGCTGAACTCGACAGGCACCACCTCAGCGAAGCACTGGGCTATCGCAGTATGGACCGTCTGCTGTTACAACTGCATCGCAGTCTGGAATGAAAATGGGGCCCGCAGGCCCCATAGTCTTTAGTCTTCGCTGTCGCTGTAATCTTCTACTGCGTCAGCCTGCGGTTTACCGCCGGACAGAGTATGGAATTTCTTCGGGCGACGTGTGCGCGCCAGATATTTAGCCCATACTTTTTCCTGCTCGGTAGCCGCTTCGCGCTCACCGCGGCACACTGCGACGAACAGCTGTTCTTCTTCAGTGACCGGCTGGCGTTTGCCCGAGTCCAGCTCGTTAAACGCGTAGCCGAAGCGCTCTAGCAATTGCGCCTCTTTAATGGTGAAATCGCCGTGACGGGAGAACCCGCGAGGGTAATGTTTATTATCAAAAAAACGATTGGTCGTGGTGAAGCTATCCGCCATCTGACACGCTCCTAATTCTCTTATGGCCGTGCTGTTTATGGCGCGGAGTATTAGATAGGCTTGACAGCGTGTAAAACAAAACATTTAAATCTTAACGACAAATTTTTTTGGAGATAGGTGTGGATACCGAATTACTGAAAACCTTTTTGGAGGTCAGTAGAACGCGTCACTTTGGCAGAGCCGCAGAATCCTTGTACTTAACGCAGTCCGCGGTCAGTTTCCGCATCCGTCAGCTAGAAAACCAGTTGGGCGCAAATTTATTTACCCGTCATCGCAATAACATCCGCCTGACGCCTGCCGGCGAGCGGCTTCTGCCCTATGCCGAGAGCCTGATGAACACCTGGCAGTTGGCGAAGAAGGAAGTCGTGCGTTCGCTGCAACACACCGAGTTATCGATCGGCGCTACCGCTTCGTTGTGGGAGGCCTATCTGACTCCCTGGTTGCAAGCACTCTATCAACAACGCGAGGCGCTGCAGCTAGAAGCCAGGGTGGCATTAAGGCACTCTTTGGTAAAACAACTGCATGAAAGGCAGCTCGATTTACTGATCACCACTGAACCGCCGAAGATGGATGAATTGGCCAGCCAGCAGCTGAGCAATTTCTCATTACGCCTGTTCTCATCCGCTTATCGTGACAAACAGACCCCAATGCCCTACATCAAGCTGGAATGGGGAGCCGACTTCCACCAACAGGAAAACCGCATGTTGGAAGGTGATAACGTACCGGTGCTTACCACCACCTCCGCTCACCTGACGCGTCAGCTGTTGGAAACCACGGGCGGATGCGCTTTCCTGCCCAGCCATTGGGAAAAAGAGTACCCACAGCTGGTGGCCGCCACCGAGATCCCGCCGATTATCCGCCCACTGTATGCCGTCTGGTTGCAAAATAGCGATCAACAACCTTTGATTCGGCAATTACTTAAAATACCTTTAAATACCGCAGCCTAAAGCGCTATGGCGGCCTTAAACGCCGCCACCGTGGTCTCGGCTGTCTATCATGCCAAAAGCCGCCCATCGCCTTCTGAGAGAAGAAAATGCAAAATGGCAGGAGAATCAGGAGCTCTGCGGAGGTAAAGATCGAAAGGTTATGGAGCAACTCGGATCAGATAAACATCAGCATAGAACAGCCGATGCGCTCTTTTCCAAAACGATAACGCGCTAAGGAAAGGGATAATAGGTAAAAAAAAACCCTTTGCTTTCGCAAAGGGTTCTTAATATGGCAGGGGCGGAGAGACTCGAACTCGCGACACCCGGTTTTGGAGACCGGTGCTCTACCAACTGAGCTACGCCCCTAAATCTCGCTTAACATTATGCCTGCTAATAAAGCAGGCATAATTAAATAAGTGGCGGAACGGACGGGGCTCGAACCCGCGACCCCCTGCGTGACAGGCAGGTATTCTAACCAACTGAACTACCG
>NZ_JBXUNV010000007.1:0-120873 GCF_057196085.1 Serratia sp. DFXYC6
AAGTGAAACGCCGTAGCGCCGATGGTAGTGTGGGGTCTCCCCATGCGAGAGTAGGACACTGCCAGGCATCAAATAAAACAACAAGCCTCATGCGAAAGCATGGGGCTTTTTGTTTTGTCTGTTATCTGGCGTTCTGCCCGAGCATGGGCATCCTGAGACGAATGGTGTAGGACAAATCCGCCAGGAGCGGATTTGAACGTTGCGAAGCAACGGCCCGAAGGGGGGCGGGCAGGACGCCCGCCATAAACTGCCAGGCATCAAATAAAGCCGAAAGCCCTGAACTGACGTTCAGGGCTTTTTGCTGTGCGTAAAACGTAAAAAAGCGCAGCTACGCTGCGCCTTTCAACCACTCGACAATAAAGTCGGCGATGCTTTCCGGTTGATTGAGATCCAGCTGCTTAGCTGAGATGGATAGTGGTCGGTCGCTGGCTACCGCCACGACAAACTGATCCAACATGTCTTCCAACGGTTTGCCGATCTCGGTCCGATAAAGCAGGATTTTGCTGACCGGCTCATGTTTAAACCCTTCAACAAGAATCAAATCGATCTTATCGGCATCAAAACGCTCTGCCAGGTAGCGTAGATCCAAAGGTTGTTGCTCCGGCGTTTCGGTCATTAATGCCCAGCGGCGATCGCTGGCGACCAGCGTCTGATCGGCGCCCGCTTTACGCAGCTCATAGCTGTCCTTACCTGGCGTATCCACATCCATATCGTGATGCGTATGTTTGATCAGTCCAATCCTTACCTGGCGCTGTTTCAGCAACGGGATCAGCTGTTTGAGCAGGGTGGTTTTTCCCGTACCGCTGTAGGCGCCGATGGCCAGCAAGGGGGGCAATGAACGATTCATTTCTTTAACTCTCGTGTTTGCTGCCAATGTCGGCAGTCTTCCGGCGTATTCAGGTTATGAAATGCCGCTTGTTGTCCGCTGAACACCACGCGTTGTGCGTTAATCTGATGCAAGAACAGCATCAGCTTGCGTTCACCGCGCGCCAGATAGTCGGCCAGCTGCGGCGCTATTTGGGTATGCAGTAACGCCAGCGTAGGGTGATCACGTTCGCCATCGCTGGCAAAGGCAGCCGGCGCAGCGCCTTTTTGCCGCCAGAGTTGTGCCACTAAGTCAGCGGGAAAGTCGGGGACGTCACAAGGGACGAAGGCCACCCATTCGTTGGAAGATTGCTTGAGTCCGGCCAGCATACCGGCCAACGGCCCGGCGAAATCGGGCGTCAGATCGCCAATCACCGGCAAACCGCTCGCCTGGTAACATGCCTGATTGCGATTGGCGCTGATGACGATGGAAGCCACCTGCGGCCGTAACCGAGCCAATATGTGTTGATAGAGTGCGATACCACCAATCGACACCAGGCCTTTGTCTTCACCGCCCATACGCGTGGCCCGTCCACCGGCCAAAATGACGCCGCTGATTTCTTTATGCATCTCGTTTATCCCGCCTTGTCGATGGGCTGATTGTAGCGCTAAAGCAGGCGTGACATCAGGATTTACCTTTATTGACAAGCCGGTTCTTTCACTGTGTGGGTAAGCCTGTTACTTTGTGAGTTTATTCATGCTATTGGACGATATTGAGATGAAAACGCATCGCGTAAACGAGTTGATCGAGCTGTTGCACCCGGCCTGGCAGGAAGATCCCGATCTCAATTTGATGCAGTTTTTGCAAAAGCTGGCGAAGGAAGCGGGCTTCCAGGGCGAGTTGTCCGAACTGAGCGACGACATTCTCATTTATCACCTGAAAATGCGCGGTAGCGCCGGCACGGATCAGATCCCGGGTCTGAAGAAAGATTACGAAGAAGATTTTAAAACGGCGCTGCTGCGCGCTCGCGGCGTTATCAAGGACTGATCCTCGTGCGGTGCGAGAAAGCATAGCGCGTGAAATGCGCCATTAATGCTACTATTTCTCATTCCCGGCACCGTGCTGTCAGCGATCAAACGAACGTTATGAATAACTCTGCTTTTAATTTCGAAACCCTGTCGCCCGATTTGATTATGGACGCGCTAGAAGGAGTTGGCCTGCGCGTCGATTCCGGCCTCACGGCGCTGAACAGCTACGAGAACCGCGTCTATCAGTTTATGGACGAAGATCGCCGGCGCTACGTGGTGAAGTTTTACCGCCCGGAGCGCTGGAGCGCCGCACAGATCGGTGAGGAACATCAGTTCGCTCTGGATCTGGCCGGTGCGGAGATCCCGGCGGTGGCGCCGTTGGCGCTGCAAGGCGCTACCCTGCATACGCACGGCGGTTTTTTCTTTGCCCTGTTCCCCAGCGTGGGGGGCCGGCAATACGAGATAGACAATCTGGATCAGTTGGAATGGGTGGGCCGCTTTCTGGGGCGTATCCACCAGGTCGGCGGTGAGCGTTTGTTCGCTGAGCGGCCAACGATGGGGATTGAAGAGTACCTCACCGCCCCGCGTCAGGTGCTGGCCGATTGCGGGCTGCTACCGGCAACGCAGCGTGACGCGTTCCTGCAGGCGACGGATAATCTGATTGCGGCGATCAAGTCGCACTGGCATCTGAACTGGCAGCCGCGCCGTTTGCACGGTGACTGCCATCCGGGCAATATTCTGTGGCGCGATGGCCCGCTGTTCGTCGATCTTGATGACGCGCGCAACGGCCCGGCAGTGCAGGATCTGTGGATGTTGCTGCATGGCGAACGTCGCGATCAACTGATGCAGCTGGATGTCTTGCTGGAGGCGTATAGCGAATTTGCCGAGTTCGATCAGCGCGAGCTGGCGTTGATTGAACCACTGCGGGCGATGCGCATGGTGTATTACCTGGCCTGGGTCGCTCGCCGCTGGCAGGATCCGGCCTTCCCTAAGAGTTTTCCGTGGATGGCGGAGTCTGATTTCTGGTTGTCTCAGACTGCGGCCTTCACCGAACAGGTTAAGCTGTTGCAGGAGCCTCCTCTGCAGCTGACGCCAATGTATTGAAGCTTTAACACAATGGAGAGTTTAGTCTTATGAAAAAAATATGGTTGGCGCTCGTTGGCATGGTGATGGCATTCAGCGCCTCGGCGGCACAGTTTAGCGATGGCGCTCAGTATGTGACTCTGGACAAACCGGTGACCGGCGAGCCGCAGGTGTTGGAGTTCTTCTCCTTCTACTGCCCGCACTGCTACCAGTTCGAGCAGGTCTATCATGTGTCTGAGAACGTAAAGAAAGCGCTGCCTGCCGGCACCAAAATGACCAAGTACCACGTGGAGTTCCTGGGGCCGTTGGGCAAACAGCTGACTCAGGCGTGGGCGGTGGCGATGGCGCTGGGCGTGGAAGACAAGGTGAGCCCGCTGATGTTTGAAGCGGTGCAGAAAACCCAGACCGTGCAAACGCCGGACGATATCCGCAACGTCTTCGTGAAAGCGGGCGTGACCGCTGCAGATTATGACGCGGCCTGGAACAGCTTCGTGGTGAAATCTCTGGTGGTTCAACAGGAGAAAGCCGCAGAAGATCTGCAGCTGCGCGGCGTGCCGGCGGTATTCGTCAACGGCAAATACATGGTTAAAAACGATGGCCTGGACACCAGCTCGATGGACGCTTACGTGAAGCAGTTCGCCGATGTGGTTAAATTCCTCAGCCAGCAGAAATAAGCCTGATTCAATATGAAAAACGCCGGCATCGCCGGCGTTTTTTTATCCGTATTGCCGCTTCAATTTATCCAGCAACCGGTCTTTTTCCTGCCACAGCGTATTCAGCCACAGCTGGAAGCGCCGCTTGAACTGTTTGTCGTTGAAGTAGTCGCCGTGCAGGGTTTCATCGATCGGCAGCGTCTCTATTCTCACCACGATACGCGTCAGCCGCCCACACAGCATATCCATAAAAGGCCGCTGGTTATTTTCCGGATAGAGCAGAGTAACGTTCAACACTTTGTCGAACTGATTGCCCAGCGCGCTGAGCGTAAACGCGATGCCGGCGGCTTTAGGCGCCAGCAAATTGCGATACGGCGAATTGCTTTTAATTTTCTTGGCTTCAGTGAAGCGCGAACCCTCGACGAAATTGACGATGGTGGTTGGACGCTGGCGGAATTTTTCGCAGGAACGGCGCGTCGTTTCGATATCCTTGCCGCGCTTTTCCGGATGCTTGAGCAAATAGGCGCGGGAATAACGCTTCATGAATGGCATATCCAGCGCCCAGCAGGCCAGGCCGACAAAAGGCACCCAGGCGAGCTGTTGCTTGAGGAAATACTTATTCATTGGAATATGATTTCTGAACAGCACGCATAACACGACAATGTCCGACCAGCTTTCGTGGTTGCTGATCAGCAGATACCAGTTTTTGCGATCCAACCCTTCCAGCCCTTCAATATCCCAACGCAATTGCCCATTAATGCGCAATAACAGCGCCAGCCCTTGGCACCAACACCACATCATGAAATCGGCGAAAGCCGAGATATATCGCCAGACGGCGGGAATGGGCACCAGGAGTTTCACGATGCCGGCCAGCGTGATGGGGATGGAGCACAACACCGTCACCAGAATGGTAAGTATGACGGAAATGATAAAGATAACAGGCGTTAACAATCTTGGCATGATTATGGGCTGACGGTTGTTGGGAACATCGTTGCATGCCAAAGCGCATGAACAAAAACGCATTTTAACAGAAATCGCCGGGGTAAAGCGCCGCTAAAAATCACTGTTTTTCGTCTCGATGGATAACCATTTGCTGAGTTTTCGTGCAACTTGTCCAGCTTGTGCTATGGTAATTGAGGCGCCGAATTTGATTAATAGTGCGATTAAAATCCGGCGAAAGTTATATCCACAAATTCAATAAATGCCAGTAATAAAGCGTCGCCGGAATTCGTTCTTTTAACGCGGTGATTTAAATAGGAATTTTATTCGCCGTTATAACGATAATCGCAGCGTTATAATTCGGTCTCTTTTCTATGCACAAAGTTATCCACAGGTAAGATCTTGCGGATCCTCGCACACAATCACATCATTTTCGTCCGCAATGCACGCTAAGGTTCGTCTCCGGCGGCCAGCTATGGCATGCTTACCTCTATGTCCGATCACGATAAAGAAACGCTATGGCCCAGATTGCAGAAAACCCACTAATCCTGGTTGACGGTTCCTCCTACCTCTACCGCGCTTATCACGCCTTCCCGCCGCTGACCAACTCGGCGGGCGAGCCGACCGGCGCGATGTACGGCGTGCTGAATATGCTGCGCAGCCTGCTGCTGCAGTATCAACCGAGCCACGTTGCCGTGGTGTTTGATGCCAAAGGGAAGACCTTCCGCGATGATCTCTTCGCTGAATACAAATCACACCGGCCGCCGATGCCGGACGATCTGCGCGCGCAGATCGAGCCGCTGCACAGCATGGTCAAAGCGATGGGCCTGCCGCTGCTGGTGACACCCGGCGTTGAGGCGGACGACGTTATCGGTACGCTGGCGTTGGAGGCCGAAAAGGCCGGCCATGCGGTGCTGATCAGCACCGGCGACAAAGACATGGCGCAGCTGGTGACGCCGAACGTCACCCTGATCAACACCATGAACAACACGATCCTCGGCCCGCAGGAAGTGTGCGACAAGTACGGCATTCCGCCGGAGTTGATCATCGACTTCCTGGCGCTGATGGGCGATTCATCGGACAACATTCCCGGCGTACCGGGCGTGGGCGAGAAAACCGCCCAGGCGTTGCTGCAGGGGATCGGCGGGCTGGATGCGCTGTACGGCAATCTGGAGAACATCGCCACGCTGAGCTTCCGCGGCGCCAAAACCATGGCGGCCAAGCTGGAGCAGAACAAAGAGGTCGCGTACCTCTCCTATAAGCTGGCGACGATCAAAACCGACGTCGAACTGGATCTGACCTGCGCGGACCTGACGGTATCTGAGCCGGATGTCGATACGCTGCAACAGCTGTTCAAACAGTACGAGTTCAAACGCTGGCTGGCGGACGTGGAAGCTGGCGTCTGGCTGGAAAACAAGAAAGGCGCGGGCGCGAAAGCTGCCGGCGCCGCCAAACCGGCAGCCGCCGTGGAAGCGCCGAAAGCCTTGGCGGAAGCCAAGCTGTCCCAGGACGGATATGTCACTATCCTGGATGAAGCGACCTTTACCGACTGGCTGACGCGGCTGAAAAAGGCCGACGTGTTTGCCTTCGATACCGAAACCGACGGTCTGGATACCCTGACCGCCAACCTGATCGGCCTGTCCTTCGCGATCGCGCCGGGCGAAGCGGCCTATTTGCCGGTGGCGCACGATTATCTGGATGCGCCGGCGCAGCTGGATCGCGCTTATGTGCTGGAGGCGCTCAAGCCGCTGCTGGAAGACGAGAAGGCGCTCAAGGTCGGGCAAAACCTGAAGTTCGACATGAGCCTGCTGGCGCGCTACGGCATCGAGATGCGCGGCATCGCCTACGACACCATGTTGGAGTCCTATGTGCTGGACAGCGTCGGCGGCCGTCACGATATGGACAGCCTGGCCGATCGTTATCTGGGCCACAAAACCATCACCTTCGAAGAGATCGCCGGCAAGGGCAAAAACCAGCTGACGTTCAATCAGATCGCGCTGGAGCAGGCGGCGCCTTACGCCGCCGAAGATGCCGATGTCACGCTGCAGCTGCACCTGGCGATGTGGCCGCAGCTGAAACAGAGCGCGGAACTGCTGACGGTATTCAATGAGATTGAAATGCCGCTGCTGCCGGTGCTGTCGCATATCGAACGCACCGGGGTGCTGATCGATCCGGCCATTTTGTCGGCCCACTCCCAGGAGTTGGCCAAGCGTCTGGCAGAGTTGGAGGCGCAGGCCCACGAGCTGGCGGAAGAGCCGTTCAACCTGGCGTCGACCAAGCAGCTGCAGGCGATCCTGTACGAAAAACAAAAGCTGCCGGTGCTGAAGAAAACCCCGGGCGGGGCGCCGTCCACCAACGAAGAGGTGCTGGCCGAGCTGGCGCTGGACTACCCGCTGCCGAAGGTGATCCTGGAATACCGCGGCCTGGCGAAGCTGAAGACCACCTATACCGACAAGCTGCCGTTGATGATCAATCCGGTCAGCGGCCGGGTGCATACCTCGTACCATCAGGCGGTGACCGCCACCGGCCGCCTCTCCTCGAGCGATCCGAACCTGCAGAATATCCCGGTGCGCAACGAAGAAGGGCGGCGCATTCGCCAGGCCTTTATTGCGCCGGAAGGCTACCGCATCGTTGCGGCCGACTACTCGCAGATCGAGCTGCGCATCATGGCGCATCTGTCACAGGATGAGGGGCTGCTGAAGGCCTTCGCCGAAGGGAAAGACATTCACCGCGCCACGGCGTCGGAAGTTTTCGGCGTGCCGTTGGATAAAGTGACCGGCGAGCAGCGCCGCAGCGCCAAGGCGATTAACTTCGGTTTGATTTACGGCATGAGCGCCTTCGGCCTGGCGCGTCAGTTGGGGATCCCGCGTGGGGAAGCCCAGCGCTATATGGATCTCTACTTTGAGCGTTACCCGGGCGTGCTGGATTACATGGAGCGCACCCGTCAGCAGGCTTCCGAGCAGGGCTATGTCAGCACGCTGGACGGCCGCCGTCTGTATCTGCCGGACGTCCGCTCCAGCAACGCCATGCGCCGCAAGGCGGCCGAGCGCGCCGCCATCAACGCCCCGATGCAGGGCACGGCAGCCGATATCATCAAGCGTGCGATGATCGAGGTCGACGCCTGGCTGCAAGGGCAGGAGAAGCCCTTGGTGCGCGCGATCATGCAGGTGCACGATGAATTGGTGTTCGAGGTGCATGAATCGGTGATCGAAGAAGCCAGCCAGCGCATCCGCCAACTGATGGAAGGCAGCATGGCCCTGGCGGTGCCGCTGAAGGTCGATGTGGGCGTCGGCATGAACTGGGATGAAGCGCACTGATCGCCGGGTTATCGCCGTATGCGCTAACTGGCGAGAAGCTAAGCACTTTTCGTAATTAAGCTACAAGATGCGGCGATAGTTTCCCCAACTTCGCCGTTCTTGCGCCGCAAATTGTGTAAGTAAACTACAAAAAATTCTTTTTCCCTGCGAAAAAATGATGTAGAGTTACAGGCGTAGGGTACAGAGGTAAGATGTTCTATCTTTCAGACCTTTTACTTCACGTAATCGGATTTGGCTGAATATTTAGCCGCCCCAGTCAGTATTGACTGGGGCGTTTTTTATTGTAAAAACAGCAGCAAACCATACGTTTTTCCTATCGCTCGGCCCCGCTTTTCATTTCAGCTTTCGCTCCCTCAATCCGCGTAATTCGGCGAGACAAGCCCGTTTTGGCAATAAGTCTTTATGATGGCTTTATTTCAAAAGTGTAATTAGATAACAAAAAATCCCGCCTGCGGCCGATCTGCGGGCATAAAAAAGCCGATGCGGCAAGGCATCGGCTCAAACGTGCGATCAGGGCTTATTCGCCGATGTCCTCTTCCGGCAGTACTTCCGGCGGGATCTCGTTAAACCAGGTGTCCAGCTTCTGGCGCAGCTTGTCGACGCCGATCTTTTTCAGCGATGAGAAGGCTTCGACCTGGATATCCCCCATAAACGGCAGCACCGCTTCACGCACCATGTTGAGCTGCGCCTTGCGTGCGCCGGAGGCCAGCTTGTCGGCCTTGGTCAGCAACACCAGCACCGGCGTGCCGACGTCGACCGCCCACTGGATCATCTGCTGGTCGAGATCTTTCAGCGGATGGCGGATATCCATCAGCACCACCAGCCCTTTCAGGCTGTTGCGCATCTGCAGGTATTCGCCCAGCGCGCGTTGCCATTTGCGCTTCATTTCTTCCGGCACTTCGGCGTAGCCATAACCCGGCAGGTCGACCAGACGAATGCCGTCTTCCACTTCGAACAGGTTGATCAGCTGGGTGCGCCCCGGCGTCTTACTGGTGCGCGCCAGGCTTTTTTGGTTGGTCAGCGTATTCAGCGCGCTGGATTTACCGGCGTTGGAACGGCCGGCAAAGGCGACTTCAATTCCTGCATCCCCCGGAAGATGGCGAATATCGGGTGCGCTGGTGACGAAATGGGTCACATGATAGTTGTAGTTCTTGCTGGTCAAAATTTTTCGTCTCCGTGAGGATGGCTAACTGGTTGGCGATTATAACTGCATCAGCGGTAAAAATGGCGTGTTTCTCCGTTTTTAAGCGGCGGGGCGCGATAAAACAACAGTTAAGCCGACCGTACGTTGTGAGACATTTGCCATTCGAATCGCGGGTAATGTCGCTTTATTCGAAAGTAATATTTCTGTTTTTATTTTAAAAACAACATGTTGTTTTTTCGTTGTGTGGAAATGTCAGTCAAATCGGTGTCAGGTGCCTTGAGCCTTCGCAACAATAACGTAAAGTACTCGTTAACGCAGGGTTGCGCAGGATTAGGGAACATCCGGGAAGGATGACAAATCTCAGGGAATGCACAGGGCGTGCAATGAGTGCCAGGATGAACACAAAAGGAAGTGACCCTTTCGCACCGGAATAGGCGGCAGGCACATCGGATGGTGAAGTATCGGCAGTTTGGATGCCCGCAGGAAGCGCGCTCGGGAAGAGCGGATGCGAATGGATTGCGCCATGGACGATTTTCCTTTCAGGATGAAGGACGTAGTGGCAGGGAATGCGGTTATAGCAGAAGGAAAAACCGGGATGTTGCATGTACGCAAGGAGCGCGTAACAGGAATACCCTTCGCAAGAAGGTGCGAAATAGGCGGCAGGTTTAACCTGCCGCCTTTTTTCTTTGTCCGCTTTCTGCTAGATTCCGCCGCAATTCTATACTGAATCTACATACCTAAGAGCACACGCTATGAACCAGCCATCAAAAGCACCTCGCGGCAGCGCGGCGAAGTCAAAAACGAAAAAGAAAAGCCGTATGGAGCTCGATCAGGAAGCGCGCGAGCGCAAACGCCTGAAAAAACGCCGCGGCCACGCTTCCGGTTCACGCACTCAGGTCGAGTCCGGCAGCCAGAAAAACAAATCGGCGGCGGAAGCCAAAGATCCGCGTATCGGTAGTAAAGTGCCGGTTGCGCTGGTGGTCGATGAAACCAAAGTGAAGGCTAAACCGCAACCGAAGCCAAAGGCCGAAGCGAAACCGCGCCTGTCGCCGGAAGAAGAGCTGGCGAAGCTGGAAAATGACGAACGCCTGAACGCGCTGCTGGATCGCATCGACGATGGCGAAACGCTGAACGCGCAAGAGCAGGCGTATGTCGACAAGACGTTGGATCGCATCGATGTGCTGATGGACGTGCTGGGCATCGAGCTGGGCGATGAAGACGATGAGGAAGAAGAAGAGAAGCAGGAAGATATTCTGAAGCTGCTGAAAGGCGGCAACCCGAAGGACGCTTTTTAACGCGCCATGTGGCTGATCCCGACAATAGCCCTACTCTTGATGTGTTATCTGCTGTGGTTATTCGGTAAACTATGGCGGCTGTCTAAGCGCAAAGCGCGTTTTCGCAGCGCTTCCGTGGCCAGACAGCGCAGACAACCGCCCCTCTCCCGGCCCGGTAGAAAAAGATATCGGAAGGAGTGAGCATGTCAGAGCAGACGATTGTCTGGGATTTGGCCCTGATCCAAAAATATAACTACTCAGGGCCGCGTTATACCTCATACCCCACGGCGCTGGAATTTAACCAGCG
The DNA here is from genome assembly GCF_057196085.1 of Serratia sp. DFXYC6. Classification (NCBI taxonomy): domain Bacteria; kingdom Pseudomonadati; phylum Pseudomonadota; class Gammaproteobacteria; order Enterobacterales; family Yersiniaceae; genus Serratia; species Serratia sp. DFXYC6. The sequence goes on from NZ_JBXUNV010000007.1 coordinate 10,551, forward strand.
CTACGACGAAGCGGCGTTTCAACGCGCCGCGGCGCGCTACCCTGAGCGGCCGCTGTCGCTGTACGTGCATATCCCTTTCTGCCATAAGCTGTGCTATTTCTGCGGCTGCAACAAGCTGGTGACGCGCCAGACGCACAAGGCCGACGAATACCTGAACGTTTTGGCGCAAGAGATCGCCAGCCGTGCGCCGCTGTTCGCCGGCCGCAAGGTTGGCCAGATGCACTGGGGCGGCGGTACGCCAACCTACCTGGACAAAGCGCAAATCAGCCGGCTGGTGGCGCTGCTGCGTGAACATTTTGATTTTCTGCCCGATGCGGAGATGTCGATCGAGGTCGATCCGCGCGAGATAGAGCTGGATGTGCTCGATCATTTACGCGCCGAAGGCTTTAACCGTTTGAGCATGGGGGTGCAGGATTTCAACAAGCAGGTGCAGCAATTGGTCAATCGCGAGCAGGATGAAGCCTTCATTTTCGCCCTGATCGAGCGGGCCAAAGCGCTGGGCTTCCGCTCGACCAATATCGATCTGATCTACGGCCTGCCGAAACAGACGCCGGAAAGCTTCGCCTTCACCCTGCAGCGGGTGGCTGAACTGGATCCCGATCGCCTCAGCGTGTTCAACTACGCGCATATGCCGAATTTATTCGCCGCCCAGCGCAAAATCAAAGACGCCGATCTGCCCAGCGCGCAGCAGAAGCTGGATATCCTGCAGCAGAGCATCGCGTTCCTGACTGACGCCGGCTATCAGTTCATCGGTATGGATCACTTTGCACGCCCGGACGATGAGCTGGCGATTGCGCAACGCGAAGGCAAGCTGCACCGCAATTTCCAGGGCTACACCACCCAGGGCGACAGCGATCTGCTGGGGTTGGGCGTGTCGGCCATCAGCATGCTCGGCGACAGCTATGCGCAGAACCAGAAAGAGCTGAAGCGTTACTATGAGAGCGTACCGGCGCAGGGCAACGCCCTGTGGCGCGGGCTGGCGCTGACGGACGACGATTGTCTGCGGCGCGATCTGATCAAAACCCTGATCTGCAACTTTCGGTTGGCGTATCAGCCGCTCGAACGGCAATACGGCATCGATTTCACCGCTTACTTCGCCGAAGACCTGCAGCTGCTGGCGCCGTTTGAACGCGATGGGCTGGTGGAGCGCGACGAGCAGGGCATTCGTGTGACGCCGCGCGGGCGCTTGCTGATCCGCAATATCTGCATGTGTTTTGACCGCTATCTGCGGCAACAGGCGCGCAGCCAGCAGTTCTCTCGGGTGATCTGAGGATGAAAAAACAGCCGCTGATGCGGCTGTTTTTTTAACTGAAGAAGTTAATCAGCGCGGCGCACAACACTGCGGCAACCGCCGCCTGCGGGGTGTGGCTGGCGGCGGAGCCCAGCTCCGCGCCCTGAGAAATGAATACGATGAATGAGTCCAGCATCGTCAACCTCCAGAGTGTGCGACACGATCATACTGCGCCCGCGCCGGCTGTAAAGCCTGAGGTTGGCGTTTTTTTGTGCGCCGGACTGCGTTTTTCATCATCCACCCCGTTCCTATTCCATGCCCAGCTCTTTAAGCTTGCGTGTCAGGGTATTGCGCCCCCAGCCCAGCAGGCGCGCGGCTTCCTGTTTGTGCCCTTGGGTGTGGCGCAGGGCGGTGGTGAGCAGCGTGCGCTCCATTTCCGGCTGTGCTTCCGACAGCAGATTTTGATGACCGGAACGCAGCGCGCGATCGGCCCACTGCGCCAGCAGCGTGGCCCAACTGTCCGGCAGACTGTGGCTGGGGCTCTCCGGCGCAGCGGTTTCGAACAGTTCACCCGGCAGATCCTGAATCAGCACCTCTTGCCCGGCGGCCATCACCGTCAGCCAGCGACAGGTGTTCTCCAGCTGGCGCACGTTGCCCGGCCAGGGCAGGCGGGTCAGCGCGGTTTCGGTTTCCGGATGCAGGTTCTTGGCCTCGACGCCCAGCTCCTTGGCGGCGATCTGCAGGAAGTGGCGCGCCAGCCGCGGGATGTCTTCACGGCGTTCGCGCAGCGGCGGCAGGTGTACGCGGATCACGTTCAGGCGGTGGAACAGATCCTCGCGGAACTTGCCTTCCTGTACCCGCAGCTCCAGGTTCTGGTGCGTGGCGGCGATGATGCGCACGTCGACCTTCACCGGCGCATAGCCGCCGACCCGGTAGAACTGGCCGTCCGCCAGCACCCGCAGCAGGCGCGTTTGCACGTCGAGCGGCATATCGCCGATCTCGTCGAGGAACAGCGTGCCGCCGTCGGCCTGTTCAAAGCGCCCCTGACGGATTTGGTTCGCGCCGGTGAAGGCGCCTTTCTCGTGGCCGAACAGCTCGGACTCGATCAGATCCTTGGGAATAGCGGCCATGTTCAGGGCGATGAACGGTGATTTGGCGCGCGGGCTGTGGCGGTGCAGCGCATGCGCCACCAGCTCTTTACCGGTGCCGGATTCGCCGTTGATCAGCACGCTGATCGACGAACGCGAGAGCCTGCCGATGATGCGAAACACGTCCTGCATCGCCGGCGCTTCGCCGATGATGTCCGCCGCCGGATCGCTGGCCGGCTGGCTGCGCACCGGCTGCTGCTGCTCCTGATAATGGCTGATGGCGCGCTCGACCAGCGCCACCGCTTCGTCGATGTCGAACGGCTTCGGCAGGTAGTCGAAGGCCCCTTGCTGATAGGCGCTGACGGCCGCGTCCAAATCCGAATGCGCGGTCATGATGATCACCGGCAGCATCGGGTGGCGCTGTTTGATCTGCTTGAGCAGCGCCAGACCATCAATGCCCGGCATGCGGATATCGGACAGCAGCACGTCGGGGGTTTGCGTGGCCAAGGCTTCCAGCACGTCATTGCCGCCTTCGAAGGTGGCGCAGCTCAGGCCCGCGCCGGTGAGCGCGCGCTCAAGCACCCAGCGGATGGAGCTATCGTCATCGACGATCCAGACTATCCCTCGTTGCATTGCAAACCTCACTGGCGAATGGGCAGGTAGACCGAGAATTCGGTATGACCTGGCCAACTGTTGAACTCAATTTTTCCGCAATGCTGATCGATCAGATTGCGGGCGATGGATAATCCCAGGCCGGTACCGCCTTCACGGCCGCTGACCATCGGGTAGAACAGCGTGTCCTGCAGCTGCGCCGGCACGCCGGGGCCGTCGTCTTCGACATCGATGCGCGCCGCCAGGCGATAACGGGTGCCGTGCAACGTAATCTGAAACGCGGTGCGGGTGCGCAGCGTGATGGTGCCGCCCGCCTCACCCAGCGCCTGCAGCGCATTGCGGGTGATGTTCAGCAGCACCTGCTCTATCTGATCCGGGTCGTGGGCCATTTCCGGCAGGCTGGGATCGTAGTCGCGCACCAGCGTGACGTTATCCGGCATTTCCAGCGACACCAGCTGGCAGACGCGCTCCGCGACCTGATGGATGCTTTGGGTGATGTGCTGGCCGGGCCGCTGCGGTCCGAGCAGGCGATCCACCAGATTGCGCAGCCGATCGGCCTGCTCAATGATCACCTTGGTGTATTCGGTCAGCGCCGGATCGGGCAGCGCCTTGGCCAGCAGCTGCGCCGCGCCGCGCAGGCCGCCCAGCGGGTTTTTAATCTCGTGCGCCAAACCGCGCACCAGATCGCGGGCCGCCACCTGTTGGGCATGCTGCAGCTGTTCCTGGCTCAGGCGGCGCTGATTGTCCATCGGCGCCAGTTCGACCAGGATATAGCCTTCCGGCAGCGCTTGAGCGGTCAGGGAAAGGATATGCGCGCGGCCGTCGACCACCAGAGTTACTTCGTTGTCGGTGAAGCCCTGCCCGGCGCGCAGGCTTTCGCGCATCAAAGAGACGTTCAGCGAAAAATAACCAAGCAAATCGGGCAGCGGCGTGCCGAACAGCTTGCGGGAGCTTTGCGCCAGCAGCTGCTGTGCCGCCGGGTTGGCGTAGTGAACTGCCAGTGAGTCATCCAACAGCAGGATGCTGTTGATGAGTGAATTGAGGATCTGCCCAGCATCGGGCAGCTTGCCAGTTGCCATACAGCAGACTCCTGCACCTTTTTAGTGCATCTATCCTACTCCATCCGGGATCGACGCGGTATGGAATAGTTTTGCAGAAAATACGGTGGAGAAAAAAACCCATCCGAAGATGGGCTGAAAGTTTCCACGGCAACAAAAAAGCGATAACAAAAATTGTGGGCGCCGTCCGCCTTTTCAGACGGCGCGGGTAGGGCTTAGACGCTGTAGTACAGTTCGAACTCGACCGGGTGTGGCGTCATGCGAATGCGGTCCATCTCTTCTTTGCGCAGTTCGATGTAGGCATCGATCGCATCGTCGGTGAACACGCCGCCGCGGGTCAGGAACTCGCGGTCTTCGTTCAGTGCGGCCATCGCCTCGTCCAGCGAGCCGGCCACTTTTGGGATCTCGGCTTCTTCTTCCGGCGGCAGGTCGTACAGGTTCTTGTCCATGGCATCGCCAGGGTGGATCTTGTTGATGATGCCGTCCAGGCCGGCCATCAGCAGTGCGGCGAAGCACAGGTATGGGTTAGCCGCCGGATCCGGGAAGCGGGCTTCGATGCGGCGCGCTTTCGGGCTGGCGACCACCGGGATGCGGATAGACGCGGAGCGGTTACGGGCGGAGTAAGCCAGCATCACCGGCGCTTCGTAGCCTGGCACCAGACGTTTGTACGAGTTGGTGGTCGGGTTGGCCAGCGCGTTGATCGCCTTGGCGTGCTTGATGATACCGCCGATGTAGAACAGTGCGGTTTCAGACAGGCCGCCGTATTTGTCGCCGGCGAACAGGTTGGTGCCGTTCTTGGACAGCGACATGTGGCAGTGCATGCCGGAACCGTTGTCGCCGAACATGGGTTTCGGCATGAAGGTCGCGGTTTTACCGAAGGCGTGCGCCACGTTGTGCACCACGTACTTGTAGATCTGAATTTCGTCGGCTTTCTTGGTCATGGTGTTGAAGCGGGTCGCCACTTCGTTCTGACCGGCGGTCGCCACTTCGTGGTGGTGCGCTTCAACCACCAGGCCCATCTCTTCCATGGTCAGACACATGGTGGAACGCAGATCCTGCGAAGAGTCGACCGGTGGAACCGGGAAGTAACCGCCTTTCACCGCCGGACGGTGGCCTTTGTTGCCGCCGTCGTATTTTGTGCCGGAGTTCCAGGCGCCTTCGATATCGTCGATCGCCACGTGGGAACCGCGGATGCTGCTGCCGAAGCGGATGTCGTCGAACAGGAAGAACTCAGGCTCTGGCCCGAACAGCACGGTGTCCGCGATGCCGGAGGAGCGCAGGAAGTCTTCGGCGCGTTTGGAGATGGAGCGCGGGTCGCGATCGTAGCCTTGCATGGTGCCCGGCTCGAGAATGTCACAGCGAATGATCAGCGTAGGTTCTTCGAAGAACGGATCCAGAACCGCCGTGCTGGCGTCCGGCATCAGCACCATGTCAGATTCGTTGATGCCCTTCCAACCACCGATAGAGGAGCCGTCAAACATTTTACCTTCTTCGAAGAAGTCGGCGTTTACCTGGTGAGCCGGGATAGTCACGTGCTGTTCCTTACCCTTGGTGTCAGTGAAACGCAGGTCTACGAATTTCACTTCATGCTCATTCAGCATCGTCAAAACGTGTTCAGCGGACATACTTAACTCTCCCGGTTTATCATTGTCGTCGTCGTGGAACGAATCTGTGGAACTGGCTTTTTTTCGCCTTGAAAAGACTAAAGCGAAAAGCGTGCCAACTTTTAAAAAAGGCTTTCATCGCCTTTCTGCGCGGGTTTTACCCAACCACAGTATGCACCATTAGTGATAAATTGCACCGGAATGGTGCAATTGGGGTGGGCGTGGGCACTGAAATGGTGCAAAAGTGCAACGATTGCGGCTTTTTGCACCGTGAAAGGGATCACAAACTGACCGGTACGCGGTTGTTTATAAGAGATGGTTGTGATCTTGTTTAGTCCCTCGCTTAATACGTGTACAATAGCGCGCTATTTCTAATGCCCGAGGCAAAGCTGTGATCGAAAATTTGCGTAACATCGCCATTATTGCCCACGTTGACCATGGTAAAACCACCCTGGTTGATAAGCTGCTGCAACAATCCGGTACTTTCGGAGAGCGTGCGGAAGCCACCGAACGCGTAATGGACTCCAACGATTTGGAGAAAGAGCGTGGGATTACCATCCTCGCAAAAAACACCGCCATTAATTGGAACGGTTACCGTATCAACATCGTGGATACCCCGGGACACGCCGACTTCGGCGGCGAGGTAGAGCGCGTGATGTCGATGGTTGACTCGGTGCTGCTGGTTGTGGATGCAATGGATGGCCCTATGCCGCAAACCCGCTTCGTGACCAAGAAGGCCTTCGCCAACGGTCTGAAGCCGATCGTGGTCATCAACAAGGTTGACCGTCCTGGCGCGCGCCCTGACTGGGTTGTGGATCAGGTGTTCGACCTGTTCGTGAACCTCGACGCGACCGACGAGCAGCTCGACTTCCCGATCATCTACGCTTCTGCGCTGAACGGCATCGCCGGTGTCGACCACACCGACATGGCGGAAGACATGACCCCGCTGTATCAGGCGATCGTCGACCACGTGTCTGCGCCGCAGGTTGAGCTGGAAGCGCCATTCCAGATGCAGATCTCCCAGTTGGACTACAACAACTACCTGGGCGTTATCGGCATCGGCCGCATCAAGCGCGGTAAAGTGAAGCCGAACCAGCAGGTCACCATCATCGACAGCGAAGGCAAAACTCGCAACGGTAAAGTGGGTAAAGTGTTGGGTCATCTGGGTCTGGAGCGTATCGACAGCACCCTGGCGGAAGCGGGCGACATCATCGCCATCACCGGCCTGGGCGAGCTGAACATCTCCGACACCATCTGCGACACCAACGCCGTAGAAGCGCTGCCGGCGCTGTCCGTCGACGAACCGACCGTAACCATGTTCTTCAACGTCAACACCTCGCCGTTCTGCGGTAAAGAAGGTAAGTACGTGACCTCGCGTCAGATCCTGGATCGTCTGAACAAAGAACTGGTGCACAACGTGGCGCTGCGCGTCGAAGAAACCGACGATGCGGACGCCTTCCGCGTATCCGGTCGTGGCGAGCTGCACCTGTCGGTGCTGATCGAAAACATGCGTCGCGAAGGTTTCGAGCTGGCGGTTTCCCGTCCGAAAGTTATCTTCCGCGAAATCGATGGCCGCAAGCAGGAGCCATTCGAGAACGTAACGCTGGATATCGAAGAGCAGCATCAGGGTTCCGTGATGCAAGCGATGGGTGAGCGTAAAGCTGACCTGAAAAACATGGATCCGGACGGTAAGGGTCGCGTGCGTCTCGACTACGTGATCCCAAGCCGCGGTCTGATCGGCTTCCGTAACGAATTCATGACCATGACTTCGGGTACCGGCCTGCTGTACTCCACCTTCAGCCACTACGACGACGTGCGTCCGGGCGAAGTGGGCCAGCGTCAGAACGGCGTGCTGATCTCCAACGGCCAAGGCAAAGCGGTCGCGTTCGCGCTGTTCGGCCTGCAGGATCGCGGCAAGCTGTTCCTGGGCCACGGTGCGGAAGTGTATGAAGGCCAGATCATCGGTATTCACTCACGTTCCAACGACCTGACCGTAAACTGTCTGACCGGTAAGAAGCTGACCAACATGCGTGCTTCCGGTACTGACGAAGCGACTACCCTGGTTCCGGCCATCAAAATGACCCTGGAGCAAGCTCTGGAGTTCATCGATGACGACGAACTGGTAGAAGTGACGCCAACCTCGATCCGTATCCGTAAGCGTCACCTGACGGAAAACGATCGTAAGCGTGCCAGCCGCGGTCCAAAAGACGCTTAATCGCTGATTGAGTGTCTCATGCTTAGGGCGCGGCTCTCGCGCCCTGAGTTTTTTCCTCTGTTGTTCCCCGTTTGTGCGGCGCGCTATGCGCTTTTCCGTTCGCTCCCTGTTCAGCTGTTCCTTTTCCCGCTACAGTGAAATCTCACCGGCCCATCAGGAGAGGACTATGCTGTATATCTTTGATTTAGGTAATGTGATCGTCGATATCGATTTCAAGCGTGTGCTGGGCGTGTGGAGCAATTTGAGCGGCACGCCGTTGGCGGTGCTGTCCGATCGTTTCGCCATGGGTGAGGTGTTCCAGCAACATGAGCGCGGTGAAATCAGCGATGAAGACTTCGCCGGCAAGCTGTGCGATGAAATGGGCATTGCGCTCAGCTTCGAACAATTCGCCACCGGCTGGCAGGCGGTATTTGTCGCGCTGCGCCCGGAAGTGATCGACATCATGCAGCGCCTGCGCAACGAAGGTCACCGGGTGGTGGTGCTGTCGAACACCAACCGTCTGCACTGCAACTACTGGCCGCAGCACTATCCTGAAGTGGCCGCCGCCGCCGATCATCTCTATTTGTCGCAAGATCTCGGCATGCGCAAGCCGGAGGCCGATATCTATCAACATGTGCTGGCCGCGGAAAACACCGCCGCCGCCGACGCGGTGTTCTTCGACGATCACCCGGCGAACGTCCTCGCCGCGCAGGCGCTGGGGATCAAGACGGTGCACGTCACCGATCGCGACGTGGTGCCGGCCTATTTTGCTCAATGAGCGCAGGGCGCGTTAAGCTTAAGGCGTATCAACGGACATCAAGGAGTGACCATGTCGTTTTTCCGCCGCAAGAAGCTGCCCTCTGCGATTAAGCCCGGCGTCACCTTCGGACGGCTGCTGTACCAGCGTATCGATCATGATGGCCTGACGATGTTGGCGGGCCATCTCGCCTATGTTTCCCTGCTGTCGCTGGTGCCGCTGGTCACCGTGGTGTTCGCGCTGTTCGCGGCTTTCCCGATGTTTTCCGACATCAGCGAGCAGCTGAAGAGCTTTATCTTTTCCAATTTCGTGCCGGCCGCCGGCAACGTGATCCAGAACTACCTGGAACAGTTCGTCGCCAATTCCAACAAGATGACCGCCGTCGGCACCTGCGGGCTGATCGTCACTGCGCTGTTGCTGATTTCCTCGGTGGACAGCGTGCTGAACACCATCTGGCGCAGCAAGAACAAACGGCCGATCGTCTTCTCCTTCGCCGTGTACTGGATGGTGCTGACGCTGGGGCCGCTGCTGGTGGGCGCCAGCATGGCCATCAGTTCTTACCTGCTGTCGCTCAACTGGCTGGCGCAGACCGGCGTCAATGGCCTGGTGGATCAGGTGCTGCGCATCTTCCCGTTGATTTTGTCGTGCATCTCCTTCTGGCTGCTGTATTGCATCGTGCCGACGGTGCGCGTGCCGCCCAAAGACGCGCTGATTGGCGCGGTGGTGGCCGGATTGCTGTTCGAGCTGGGCAAGAAGGGATTCGCGCTGTACGTCACCATGTTCCCTTCCTATCAGCTGATTTACGGCGTGCTGGCGGTGATCCCGATTTTATTCCTGTGGGTCTACTGGAGCTGGTGTATCGTGTTACTTGGCGCGGAAATCACCGTGACCATCGGCGAATATCGCGACTACCGCCGGCAGAAGGCGGAGCAACAGGAACCAAAAGCAGAAGGGCAGCAGGAATGATTGCGTTGATTCAACGGGTGTTAAACGCCAGCGTCACGGTGGGTGGCGAGACGGTAGGCAAAATTGGCCCCGGTTTGTTAGTGTTATTGGGCGTGGAGCAGGGCGATAACGAGCAAAAAGCGCAGCGCCTGTGCGAACGCGTGTTGGGATACCGCATTTTCGGCGACGAGAACGACAAGATGAACCTCAACGTCCAGCAGGCCGGGGGCAGCGTGCTGGTCGTTTCGCAGTTCACCCTGGCGGCGGACACCCAGAAAGGCATGCGGCCCAGCTTCTCGCGCGGCGCCGCGCCGCAGGAAGCCGATCGGTTGTATCAATATTTTGTTGGCCAGTGCCGCGAACGCGGCGTAGAGACCCAGACCGGCGAGTTCGCCGCCGACATGCAGGTGGCGCTGGTCAACGATGGTCCGGTGACATTCTGGCTACAGGTCTAAGCATTCGGAGAACAGGCGTCTATGTATCACCTACGAGTACCCGTAACAGAGCAAGAACTGAAAGAGTATTACCAGTTTCGCTGGGAAATGCTGCGCAAGCCGCTGCACCAGCCGGTGGGTTCGGAAAAGGATGCCTATGACGCCATGGCCCATCACCAAATGGTGGTGGACGAGGCCGGTAAAATCGTCGCCATCGGGCGGCTGTACATCAATGCCGACAACGAGGCGGCGATCCGTTTTCTTGCGGTAGACCCGACGCTGCAGGATAAAGGGCTGGGGACGCTGGTGGCGATGACGCTGGAGTCCGTCGCGCGGCAGGAAGGCGTGAAGCGGGTGGTGTGCAGCGCCCGTGAAGATGCGGTGGATTTCTTTGCCAAGCTGGGGTTCGTCAATCAGGGCGAGATCACTGCGCCGCAGACCACCCCGATCCGCCACTTTTTGATGATCAAACCGGTAGCGACGCTGGACGATATCCTGCATCGCCCCGATTGGTGCGGTCAATTGCAGCAGGCCTGGTATGAACATATCCCCCTGAGCGAAAAGATGGGCGTGCGCATCAGCCAGTACACCGGCCAGCGCTTCGTCACCACCATGCCGGAGATCGGCAACCAGAACCCGCACCATACGCTGTTTGCCGGCAGCCTGTTCTCGCTGGCGACGCTGACCGCCTGGGGGCTGATTTGGCTGCTGCTGCGCGAGCGCCATCTCGGTGGCACTATCATTCTGGCGGACGCGCACATTCGCTACAGCAAACCGATCACCGGCAGGCCGCGGGCGGTGGCGGATCTCGGTTCGCTAAGCGGTGATTTGGCGCGTCTGGCGCGGGGCCGCCGCGCGCGCGTGCACGCCGAAGTGCATCTGTTCGGCGATGAGGATAAGGGCGCGGTGTTCGAAGGCACTTACATGGTGTTGCCGGCCGAGCCGGATGTGCCGCTGGATCAGGGCGGTTCCGAAGCGCTGGAAGAGTAAAACGGCGGCCCTGCCTGGCGGTGGGCCGCGCGATAGATTACGGCAGCTGTTGGTTCACCGTCTGGCCGTCGCCGGCGGTGGCTTGCAGAGTCCCCTTCAATGAAGCTTTGAACGGCCCGTCGCTGTTCAACAGCCCTTTCAACTGCAGCTCAAGGTTGCCGTCGCCCGTCAGCGGCACCGGCTGCCATCCCCATTGCTGCAAGGTATTGAGCGGTACCGAACGGCCGTGCAGCGTCAGCTGGAACGGCTTGCCCGGCAGCTGATCGACGGTCGCGTTGGCCTCAAGCAGCCCATTGGGCATAAAGGCGCTGAGTTCGGTGACGGCGATCTGGTTGGCGTCGGCGTTCAGCGCCAGCGAAGGGCGCCGCACGTCGATTTTGTTGAAGGTGGCCTCGCTGCCGTTCAGGTTTAACGAACCGGACCAAATGCCCCACTGGTGGTCGCGCGCCAGCAGCAGGTTGCTGCCGTAACCGTCCAGCGCGGTGATCTGGAACGGGAATGCCGGGTTGATATCGATAATCAGATTGCGGTTGGTGGTCAGCTTGGTGACGTACACCTCCGCCAGCCAGTCCGGCAGCGGTTTCAGCCACAGCTCGCGCCAGTCGATTGGCAGGGTGTACTCCAGCGCCGCCATGGCCACTTCATCCAGCTGCAGGCGTTTGCCGGCGCGCAGCCAATTGCCGGAGGTGCGCAGCAGCCCGCCTTCCCAGCGGGTGGTGAATTGCTGAATGGCGATGCCGGCGGAGGAGAGGCGCAGGGTGGCGATCGGGTCGATCAGGTGGAAACCGCCGTTGATCACATCGCTGGCATTGACGTTGAGCGAGCCGTCTTCGCTGCGCCAGTCGCCTTTTTCGATGCTGACGTTTTGCAGCGACAGATCGAGATCGTTAAACGCCCACGCCTTGCCTTCCAGGCGCGCATCGATCAGATCGAAACGCTTGAGGGTGACCGGCGGCAGGGTGGTAAAGCGCTGCATGAATTCCGCCAGCGTCAACGGGGTCTGCATGCGCACGCCGCTCAGCCGCAGGCGATCCACTTGCCAACTGCCGTCGGCGGCGCGGCTGGCCACGCCGGTCAGGTCGCCCTGCGCCAGATCGGCGCCGAAATTGTTCAACAGCAGCTGGCCCTGTTTTTGCTCCCCCTGCACCAACACCTTCGAAGCGGGAATGCCGTTCAGCGTCATCGAACCGGCGCTGAACTGGAACTGATTGTTGTCCCCCAGCAGATGGCCGGCCAGCGGGCGCCACGGCGTGATGCCGGCATTGACCCGCTGCGCGTTGAGCTGCCACTCGTTATCGTTGGATTGCAGCGCCATGTTGCTCAGCTGCAGCACGTCGGCCTGTACAGGCAGCGCAGCAGTCTGCGGCTGCACGTTCAGCGTGCCGTCACGCAGCGTGACGCTGTGGAAATAGCGCGGTTCGGTGATTTGGCGCAGGCTGAGGCCGAGATCGACGCGTTTGGCGGCCAGCGCCTGCGGCTGGCCATTGCGCGCCAGCTGCACCTCTTCCAGACCGATCTGGCCCGGCTGATTCCACGAGTGGGTGATTTTTCCTATCGACAGGCGGTATTCGCTGTTGTCGCTGATCCAGGCGCTCAGGCGGCCTGCCGCCCAGCGGGTTTGCCCCACCAGATACAGCACCACCGCCGCCAGCACGGTCAGCAGCAGCAACGTCAGCAACAGCTTTCCGATAAATTTCATCGTCTACATCCGCATCGGTCAAAAAAGATACCCTGTTTATGCCGCAATTGGCCGGGCATCTCAAGGGCAATGGTCTGATAGACAATAAAAAACGGCCGCAAGCGGCCGTTTGAACGTCAATGGACGGGTTACTTTTTCTCGTGTTCCTGCGGGAACACCAGGTTCAGCACGATGGCGGTAATGCCGCCTGCGGCGATGCCGGAAGAGAGCAGGGTTTTCAGCCAGTCCGGCGCGAACTGCAGGATCAGCGGCTGCTGGGAGACGCCCATGCCGACGGCCAGCGACAGCGCCATGATCATGATGGCGCGCCGGTTCAGGCGCTCGCGCGACACGATGCGCACGCCGGAGGCGGCGATGGTGCCGAACATCACGATGGTCGCGCCGCCCAGTACCGGCTCGGGAATGTGCTGCACGAAGCCGGCCACCGCCGGGAACAGCCCCAGCGCGATCAGCATCAGCGCCACCACGAAGCCGACGTAACGGCTGGCGACGCCGGTCATCTGGATCACGCCGTTGTTCTGGCCGAAGCAGGAGTTGGGGAAGGTGTTGAACACCGCCGACAGCATCGAGTTCAGGCCGTTGGCCAGCACGCCGCCCTTCAGGCGCTTCATGTACAGCGGCCCGCTGACGGGCTGTTCGGAGACGTCGGAAGTGGCGGTGATGTCGCCGATGGTTTCCAGCGAGGTGACCATAAAGATCAGCATCAGCGGCAGCAGCAGGTTCCAGTCGAAGCCCAGGCCGTAATAGAGCGGCGTGGGAATGGTGATCGCCGCCGTTGGGGCTGCCGATGCGCCGGCGGGCAGCATGTCCATCGCCCAGGCCAACAGATAGCCGACCGCCATGGCGATCACCAGCGAAGCGACGCGCAGGTAAGGGTTGCGCTGGCGGTTCAGCAGGATGATGACCGCCAGCACCGCGCCGGCCAGTAGCAGGTTTTTCGGTGAGCCGAAGCTGTGATCGTTCATCGCGGCGTAGCCGCCGCCGATCGAGGTCAGACCGACCTGAATCAGCGACAGGCCAATGATCATCACCACGATGCCGGAAACCAGCGGGGTGATAATGCGGCGCGCCAGATGCAGCACGCGCGACAGTAAAATTTCGGTGCAGGAAGCGACCATCAGCGTGCCGAACAGCGCGGCCATCATGGTCGGCACGTCGGCGCCGCCGTTTTTCAGCGCCAGACCGCCCATGATCAGCGGCGAAACGAAATTGAAGCTGGTGCCCTGAATCGACAACAGCCCGGAACCCACCGGCCCCCAGGTTTTGATTTGCAGAATGGAAGCCAGACCGGAGGCGAACAGCGACATGCTGATGATGTGCTGGGTATCCTGTGCCGGCAGGCCCAGCGCCTGGCAGATCAGCAGCGCCGGTGTGATCACCGCGACGAACATCGCCAGCAGATGCTGGCCGGCGGCAAACAGCGTTTGCGGCAGCGGCGGGCGATCTTCCAGGCGATAAATCAGTTCACTGGCGCGGGGTTCTGAGGCGGCTTGGCGCGCGGCATCAAGCTCGGAGGATGACATGCTCATGGTGTGGCGTTTCCAGATACGGCAAAGCAGGCATTTTAATGCCCCGCCCCGCAAAAGCAAACGGTTGCGCGTAAATATTATGTTGCCGACTTTCCCGTTTATGTCGCATTTTCATTCATTTTTTCTTGTCATCTCAGCGTTTTTTACTTCTAATCCTGCACTCATCAAGTTTAAAAACTAAGTGGTTTTCTATAACTTATTATTTTTATTTGGATCTTTTCCCTTACATGGAGTACCTGGATGTTTCATCTTGATACTTATGGCACGTTAGTCGCGGCGACGCTGGTTTTGCTCCTCGGGGGCAAGTGCGTCAGAACCATTCCCCTGCTGCGAAAATATACCATTCCCGCTCCCGTCGCCGGTGGTTTGCTGGTGGCCCTCCTGCTGTTAGCCCTGAAAAAGCTCGTCAACTGGGAAGTCAGTTTTGACATGTCGCTGAAGGATCCGCTGATGCTGGCCTTCTTCGCCACCATCGGCCTGAACGCCAACCTGGCGCGTTTGCGCGCCGGCGGCAAGGTGCTGGTAGTGTTCCTGTTCGTGGTGCTGGGGCTGCTTATCGTGCAGAACGCCATCGGCATCGGCATGGCGAAAATGCTGGGGCTGGATCCGCTGATGGGCCTGATTGCCGGATCGATCACCCTGTCGGGTGGCCACGGCACCGGGGCGGCCTGGAGCAAGCTGTTCATCGAGCGCTACGGTTTTGAAAACGCGACGGAAGTCGCCATGGCCTGCGCCACCTTCGGCCTGGTGCTGGGCGGTCTGATCGGCGGCCCGGTGGCGCGCTATCTGGTCAAGCACTCCTCCACGCCGGAAGGCACCCCGGATGACAGCGTGCAGCCGAGCGGTTTTGAGAAGCCGGAAAGCGGCCGTCTCATCACCTCGCTGGTGATGATCGAAACCATCGCCATGATCGCCATCTGTCTGAGCCTGGGGCAATTGATTGCCGGCCTGCTGGGCGGCACGGTGTTTGAACTGCCGAACTTCGTTTGCGTGCTGTTCGTCGGGGTGATCCTCAGCAACACGCTGGCCTTCACCGGCTTCTATACCGTGTTTGAGCGGGCGGTGTCGGTGTTGGGTAACGTCAGCCTGTCGCTGTTCCTGGCGATGGCGTTGATGAGCCTGCGCCTGTGGGAGCTGGCCTCGCTGGCGCTGCCGATGCTGGCGATCCTGGCGGTGCAGACGCTGGTGATGGCGCTGTACGCGATATTCGTCACCTACCGGGTGATGGGCAAGAACTACGACGCGGCGGTGCTGGCCGCCGGCCACTGCGGCTTTGGCATGGGCGCCACGCCGACGGCGATCGCCAACATGCAGGCGATCACCGATCGTTTCGGCCCGTCGCACGTGGCGTTTTTGGTGGTGCCGATGGTGGGGGCGTTCTTTATCGATATCGCCAATGCCATCGTCATCAAGCTGTATCTGCTGCTGCCGGTGTTCCCGGCGGTGGGGTGATATCGCGAGCCAGAAAAAAAGAAGAGGGCGCCGTCGGCGCCCTTTTTTATGCGTTGGAGTAGCGTGCCTTCTCCGGCAGCCAGCGTTCAATCAGCGCCTGGGCGTGTTCCGGGTAGTGCTGGTGGAGGTGGCGAGCGACGCGCTGCACTTCGGGGATCATCGCCTGGTCGCGCAGCAGGTCCGCCACTTTGAATTCGGCGCTGCCGGTCTGGCGGGTGCCGAGCAGCTCGCCCGGGCCGCGGATCTCCAGATCGCGCTGGGCGATGACAAAGCCGTCGTTGCTGTCGCGCAGCACCTGCAGGCGCGTTTGCGCGGTTTTGCTCAGCGGCGTTTTGTACAGCAGCACACAGTGTGAGGCCACCGCGCCGCGCCCTACGCGGCCGCGCAGCTGGTGCAGCTGCGCCAGGCCAAGCCGTTCCGGGTTTTCGATGATCATCAGGCTGGCGTTCGGTACGTCGACGCCGACTTCGATCACCGTGGTGGCGACCAGCAGCTGCAGCTCGCCCTGTTTAAACGCCTGCATCACCGCCTGCTTCTCCTGCGCTTTCATGCGGCCGTGCACCAGCGCCACCTTCAGCTCCGGCAATGCGGCTTTCAATTCCTCCCAGGTGGCTTCTGCCGCCTGCGCTTCCAGCAGCTCAGATTCCTCGATCAGCGTACACACCCAGTAAGCCTGCCGCCCCTCTTCCAGGCAGGCGCTTTTCACCCGTTGAATGATGTCGGCGCGGCGGGTATCGGGAATGGCGACGGTGGTCACCGGCGTGCGGCCCGGCGGCAGCTCGTCGATGACCGAGGTGTCGAGATCGGCATAGGCGGTCATCGCCAGCGTGCGCGGGATCGGCGTGGCGGTCATGATCAGCTGATGGGCGTGGAAGCCTTGTTCTTCGCCTTTCTCCCACAGCGCCAGCCGCTGATGCACCCCGAAGCGGTGCTGCTCATCGATGATCACCAGCGCCAGGCCGTTGAACTGTACCTGCTCCTGGAAGATGGCGTGGGTGCCGACCACCATTGACACCTGGCCGCTGGCGATGGCTTCCTGCTGCGCGATGCGCGCCTTGCCTTTCTGTTTGCCGGCCAGCCAGCCGACCTCCAGCCCCAGCGGTTCAAACCACTGGCGGAAATTGTTGGCGTGCTGCTCGGCCAGCAGCTCG
Source organism: Serratia sp. DFXYC6 (assembly GCF_057196085.1). NCBI lineage: Bacteria > Pseudomonadati > Pseudomonadota > Gammaproteobacteria > Enterobacterales > Yersiniaceae > Serratia > Serratia sp. DFXYC6. The sequence continues at coordinate 27,295 of NZ_JBXUNV010000007.1, forward strand.
GTCGGCGCCATCAGCGCCACCTGTTTGCCGTGCGCGATAGCGCGCAGCGCCGCCAGCGCCGCCACCAGCGTTTTGCCGGAGCCGACGTCGCCTTGCACCAGCCGCATCATCGGGAAGTCTTTTTGCATGTCGGCTTCGATGTCGGCCACCACGCGCGTTTGCGCGCCGGTCGGCGAGAACGGCAGCTGGGCGAGAAAACGTTTTTTCAGCCGATCGTCCGGCAGCAGCGGCTGCGCCTGATAACTCTGGGCGCCGGCGCGCACCGCCAGCATGCTGAGGTTATGCGCCAACAGCTCTTCGAGGATCAGGCGTTTTTGCGCCGGGTGTTTGCCCAGCTCCAGATCCGCCAGCTGGATGTCCGGCGGCGGGCGGTGCAGGGTGTGCAGCGCCTGCGGCAGGCTCATCAGGCCGCCGCTCAGCTCCGGCGGCAGCAGTTCGGCGATGGCGCAGGTATCCAGCAGCGCCAGCGCCTGATCGGTCAGCTTGCGCAGCGTGGCTTGCCGCACCCCCTCGGTGGTGGGGTAAACCGGCGTCAGCGACTCCTGCAGCTCGACTTCGCTGGCTTCGCCCTGAATGCGGTATTCCGGATGGATGATCTCCGCGCCGTGGTTGCCGCGTTTGATCTCGCCGTAGGCGGTCACGCGGCGGCCGGTGGCCAGGCTGTTTTTCATCGCGGCGTTGAAGTTGAAGAACCGCATGGTGAGGATGCCGGTGCCGTCGCTGATCTGGCAGGTCAGCATGCGGCGGCGGCCGAAACTGATGTCGCTGCGCAGCACTTCCCCCTCTACCGTAGCGTAGATGCCCGGCAGCAGATCGTTGATCGGATAGAGGCGGGTGCGATCTTCGTAGCGCAGCGGCAGGTGCAGCAGCAGATCCTGAATGGTGTCGAGGCCGAGTTTGGCCAATTTGCCCGCCTGGCTGGCGCCAACCCCGGAAAGCGTGGTGAGTGGGACAGCATCCAGCAGGCGGCCTTTCATTTGCGCACCGTCGCCTGCATGGCCGCCCACCATTCGGCGCTGGCGACCACCTGGCCCTGTTCATCGATCTGCGGGCGCGGCAGCCCTTTGCGCTTGGCCACGTTGGCCAGCACCGGGTAACCGCCTTCGAACAGCAGACGCTGCTGCTCTTCTTCGTCCAGCATACTGTTGTCGCGACGGTACAGGCCGGCGTTCTGCCGCTGGCGCTGCGCCTCATACAGGATCAGCGCCGAAGCCACAGAGACGTTGAGCGATTGCACCATGCCGATCATCGGAATGACGATGTCCTGATCGGCCAGCGCCAGCGCTTCTTCGGTGATGCCGGTTTTTTCCTGGCCGAGCAGCACGCAGGTTGGCCGGGTGTAGTCCACCTCGCGGAAATCGACCGCGCGCGCAGACAGGTTGGTAGCCAGAATTTGCATGCCCTGCGCTTTCAGGTGCCCGACCGCGTCGCCGATGGTGCGGTGGGTTTTAACGCTGACCCAGCTGTTGCTGCCGGCGGCGGAGGAGACCAGGGTGCGCATGCGGGTGGTGGGCCACACGGCGTGGACCTGATGCACGCCGACGGCGTCGGCGGTACGGATAATGGCGGAGACGTTATGCGGCTTGTGTACCTGCTCCAGGCAGACCGTCAGATCCGGCTGCCGGGTCGCGAGCATTTCACAAATCCGCGCATAGCGTTCAGGACTCATAAGCGCTAGTTTCGGTTGCGGTTAACTTTGATCACATCCGGCATGATACGGATTTTACGCATAATGTTTGCCAAATGGATGCGATCGCGGGTGGTCAAGCGGATAAAGGCGCTATAAACCCGACCGTCTTTCTCTTCGGTGTTCAGGCTCTGAATATTGGACTCGGCCGCGTTGATCGCCGCCGTCAGGTTGGCCAGCGCACCCTGGTGGTTAAACATATCCACCTTGATCTCGGCGATGAACTCCTGCTCGGTCTCTTTATCCCACTCGACCGCCATGAACTTCTCAGGCTCTTTCTGATAGCCGCGAATATTGCGGCAGGATTCATGGTGGATCACCAGCCCTTTGCCCGGGCTGACGTGAGCGATAATCGGGTCGCCCGGAATCGGACGGCAGCACTTGGCGAAGGTGATCAATACGCCGTCGGCGCCCTTGATGGCCAGGTTGCGCACGCCGGAAGAGGTGCCCAGGCTGGACTGATCGCCCTGCAGGTTCTTCGCCACCACCACGCTCATGGCGTTGCCGAGGCCAATTTCCGCCAGCAGATCGTCCAGCGTCGCCAGCTTCATGCGATCCAGCTCGTGCTGAATATTTTCCTGCGGGATTTCGGCCAGTTTGCGGCTGCCGCCCAGCGCATGGTTGAGCAGACGGCGGCCGAGGCCGACGGAGTCGTCGCGCTTGAGGTTCTTCAACATCTGGCGAATCTTGGCGCGCGCTTTCGAGCTGACCACGAAGTTCAGCCAGGCGGCGTTGGGCCGTGCGCCCGGCGCGGTGATGATCTCGACGGTCTGGCCGCTGGTCAGCGACTGCGACAGCGGGTACGGCTGACGATCGACGCGCGCGCCGACGCAGGCATGGCCGATATCGGTATGCACCGCATAGGCGAAGTCGACCGGCGTGGCGCCGGCGGGCAGCTCGACGATGCGGCCTTCCGGGGTGAAAACGTAAATCTCATCCGGGAATAGATCGGATTTGACGCTCTCGATAAATTCAAACGAACTGCCGGCGCTTTGCTGCAGCTCCAGCAGGCTTTGCATCCAGCGTTGGGCGCGGATCTGCGCCGTGGTGCCGGTTTCGCCCTGTTCTCTTTCCTTGTAAGCCCAGTGCGCGGCCACCCCCATCTCAGCCATTTGATCCATGTCTTCGGTGCGGATCTGCACTTCGACCGGCACGCCGTGCGGGCCGATCAGCGAGGTATGCAGCGATTGATAGCCGTTGGCCTTGGGAATGGCGATGTAATCTTTCACCCGCCCCGGACGCGGTTTATACAGGCTGTGCACCTGGCCGAGCACGCGGTAGCAGGTATCGACCTCTTTGACGATCACCCGGAACGCGTAGATATCCATGATGGAATGGAAACGCTGTTCTTTCAGGTGCATCTTGAGGTAGATGGAGTAAAGGTGTTTTTCCCTTCCGCTGACGCGGCAGGCGATGCCGGCCTCGGTCAGTCGCCCTTCGATCTCGGAGAGGATTTTTTGAATCATCTCTTTGCGGTTGCCGCGCGCGGCTTTCACCACTTCCTTGATCACGCGATAACGGTTTGGGTACAGCGCCTCGAAGCCCAGCTCTTCCAGCTCGGTTTTCAGGTGATGAATACCCAGGCGGTGGGCGAGGGGGCTGTAGATTTCCAGGGTTTCACGCGCGATGCGCCGGCGTTTGTCGGGGCGCAGCGAACCGAGGGTGCGCATGTTGTGCGTACGGTCGGCCAGCTTGATCAGCACGACGCGGATATCCTGCACCATCGCCATGATCATCTTGCGGAAGTTTTCCGCCTGCGCTTCTTTCTTGTCCTGGAACTTCAGCTTGTCGAGCTTGGAGACGCCCTCAACCAGTTCGGCGACGCTCTTGCCGAACAGCTGTTCCATATCTTGATAGGTGGCTGGGGTGTCTTCGATGACGTCGTGCAGCAACGCCGCCATCAGCGTCTCGTGGTCGAGACGCATTTCCGCCAGGATGCAGGCCACGGCGACCGGGTGAGTAATGTAGGGCTCACCGCTGGAGCGTGTCTGGCCCTCGTGCGCGTCGCGCGCGACGAGGTATGCCTGTTTGAGGCGCTTAATCTGCTCCTCGGGCAGGTAACGTTGAATCAGCAGATTCAGGCTTTCAAACAGGTACAAGGCGGACTCGCTGTCTAATTAACGACGACCTTCAGCAATCGCGGTAACCGCTTGAATCTCTGCGGCTTCCTGCTCTTGCTGTTCCTGGCGCTCACGCACGTCGAGGATCTGGCTAGTGATCAGGCCTTCTTCGATTTCGCGCAGGGCGATAACGGTGTACTTGTCGTTCTCTTCCGGAACCAGTGCATCTTTGCCGCCGGTCTGGATCTGACGCGCCCGACGAGCAGCGACCAACACCAGGTCAAAACGGTTACCAATTTTCTCTACAGCGTCTTGAACAGTTACGCGTGCCATATTTGTGCTACTCCACAGGTGACGAAAAGACTGGGCATGATACTGAAACTGCCTTCAGTCTGCCAATAGTTTGCTGATTAAAGCGTCATGCCGCAGCAACTGGCGGCCCAAACGCAGGCGTTCGGCGCGAATGATGGTCTTCAGATCGGACAGCGCCAGATCGAAATCATCGTTCACGATCAGGTAATCGTACTCCGCGTAATGCGTCATTTCCGCCACGGCCTGGGCCATGCGTTTGGCGATCACCTCTTCGGAATCCTGCCCGCGCCCGCGCAGGCGGCGGCCCAGTTCTTCCTTCGACGGCGGCAGAATGAAGATGCTGCGCGCCTGCGGCATTTTGGCGCGGATTTGCTGCGCGCCCTGCCAGTCGATATCCAGAAACACGTCTACGCCGGTCGCCAACACTTGTTCGATGGCGGCGCGTGAGGTGCCGTAATAGTTGCCGAACACTTCGGCGTGCTCAAGAAACGCATCCTGCTCGATCATCCGGCGGAATTCGTCTTTCGAGACGAAGAAATAGTGCTCGCCGTGATTTTCACCCGGGCGGCTGTCGCGCGTGGTGTGCGAAACCGAAACCTGCGTGTCGTACAGCGGTTGCGTCTTTAACAAAGCCTGAATCAGACTTGATTTACCTGCGCCACTGGGAGCAGAGACAATATAAAGCGTGCCTTGAGCCATGATGATGTTCGTTGATAACGGTTGATATGCCAAAAACAGCGGATGTGTATTTTCTCCGCACAGTATACACGGCTAACGCGCCGGGTGCAGCGTTAGCTCGCATTTTGCCCGCGGCTTTGCGTGGAAAAAGCGTCGAAAGGGCGAATATGCGCGCTGAAGAGCAATATTTTGGCAGTTTTGGCCTCGGCGGCGGCGCGTTGCCGCCCCGAGATCAGTGATCCGGATGCTGGTAGTTGAACACCGGCAGACCGAGGCGGAAGCGCAGGGCGATAAGACGCGCGCTCAGGCCGGCGACCAAGGTGAGGATCACCACCAGATTGTGCGGCAGGCTGAGGTGCTGCAGGCCGATATACAGCCAGGCGGCGCTGAAGGAGATGCCGGCGTAGATTTCTTTCTGGAAAACCAGCGGGATACGGTTGCAGAACATGTCGCGCAGCACCCCGCCGAAGACGCCGGTGATCACTGCGGCGATGGCGGCGATAATCGCGCTGTGCCCCATATCCAGCGCCACCTGCGCGCCGATGATCGAGAAAACGATCAGGCCGACGGCGTCGAGCACCAGGAACAGGCGGCGCAGATGGCGCATCAGAGGAGCCACCCAGGTGGTGACGATCGCCGCTATTGCGACGATGACGATGTATTCCGGGTGTTTGACCCAGCCCAATGGAAAATGTCCGAGCAACATATCGCGCACCGACCCGCCGCCGATCGCGGTGACCGAGGCGATGATGATCACGCCGAACATGTCCATTTGGCGGCGGCCGGCCGCCAACGCGCCGGTCATGGCTTCGGCGGTGATGCCGATGATATAAAGGATGCTCAGTAACATAAGGGATTCACAGCGTACTTGCGTCAGAATGATGGCCGGCAGGGTAATCGCCGCCGAGGACGCGCGCCACTGAGTTTTTTTCACCGATGGTATTTCGGATTAATATAGCTAATCCAAACTCCGTTTTTATTGCCGATAACCAGCCTTTTTTAACATCTGGCTGTTAATGAAAGCATTAGAAATTTCGCGCTAATTTCCATCGCTGACTATGATTTTTGCAGCGAATCCTTCAACCGAGAAACCGAGACTGCAGATGAAAAACTCCCCGAGACTGGCTGCTGGCGCCATGATGGCAGCCCTGCTGCTGAGCGGCTGCGTGGCGCCAGGCCACCAGGCTGTTTCCCCCACCCCGGCTTGCCGCACCGGCGATCCGCTGGTGCAGACAACGCTCTACTTCGGCCTGAACCGGCCGGCGGGGCCGGCGATCACCGCCGCCGAGTGGCAAACCTTCGTCGATAGCCAGGTGACACCACGTTTTAAAGACGGGCTGACGGTGTTTGATGCCAAAGGGCAGTGGCTGGGCCACGACGGCAAACTGGCGCGCGAGAACAGCAAGGCGCTGCTGCTGATCCATGCGCCGGGCAAAGAGAGCGAGGCGAATATCGAGGCGCTGCGCAGCGGCTATAAGCAGCAGTTTGCGCAGGATTCGGTGATGCGGGTGGATGCGCCGGTGTGCGTGGCGTTTTAAAACGCACTCCCGGCCGCCTGGCCGGGAGTGAGGATTACAGCACCAGGCCGGCGATGGCTGCCGACAACAGGCTCACCAGCGTCGAGCCGTAAACCAGCTTCAGGCCAAAACGGGAAACCACGTTGCCTTGCTGCTCGTTCAGTCCTTTGATGGCGCCGGCGACGATGCCGATGGAGGCGAAGTTGGCGAACGACACCAGGAACACCGACAAAATGCCCAGCCCGCGCGGCGACAGCTCCGCCGCGATCTTCTTCAGTTCAATCATTGCCACGAATTCGTTGGCCACCAGTTTGGTCGCCATGATGCTGCCCGCCTTCAGGGCCTCCTCCGCCGGGATGCCGATCAGCCAGGCCAGCGGATAGAACACGTAGCCGAGGATCTGCTGGAAGCTGATGCCGAGCACCGCCGAGAACAGCGCGTTGACGGCGGAGATCAGCGCGATAAAGCCGATCAGCATCGCCGCGATGATCATCGCAATCTTGAAGCCGGCCAGAATGTACTCGCCCAACATTTCGAAGAAGCTCTGATCTTCGTGCAGCTTGTTCAGCTTCAGCTCCGGCTCGTCTTCAACCTGATACGGGTTGATGATCGACAGGATGATGAAGGTGCTGAACATATTAAGGATCAAGGCCGCCACCACGTACTGCGCGTCGATCATCGACATGTAGGCGCCGACGATGGAGAGCGATACCGTCGACATGGCGGTCGCGGCCATGGTGTACATGCGGCGCGGCGAGATGTCGCCGATGATGCCCTTGTAGGCGATGAAGTTCTCTGACTGCCCCAGCACCAGCGTGCTGACGGCGTTGAACGATTCCAGCTTGCCCATGCCGTTGACCTTGGACAGCAGGGTGCCCACCAGGCGGATGATCAGCGGCAGAATGCGGAAATGCTGCAAAATGCCGATCAGGGCGGAAATAAAGATGATAGGGCACAAAACGCCGAGGAAGATAAACGCCAGGCCATCCTTACTCATGCCGCCGAATACGAACTCCGATCCTTGGGCGGCGTAGGCGAGCAGGGTGTCGAAGAAGCCGGCGACGTGTTTGATCACGCTGAGCCCGCTGGCGGAGTGCAGGAAGAAGTAGGCCAGCGCGCCTTCGATCACCAACAGCTGGATGATATAGCGCAGGCGGATTTTCTTGCGATTATTGCTGACCAGCAGCGCCAGGGCGATGATCACCACCAGGGCCATAATAAATTGCAGAATTTGTGGCATAAACGGTCCGTACGGTTCACGGGCAGGAAAAAAACACATTTAGCCACAGCATCGCCGTCCTTTCATTACCTTGCGTGATAATTAGAACAAAATACTTATGGCATGCGGGATATCTTGCCGATTGTCATCCGCACGCGCTGCTCGGCAGTTTTTCATAAGCCCCCGAAGTGCCTTAGTGAGCCGTCTTCCATGATGCCTGCCGGCTCGCAGCCTGATGCAACCACCGTCCCGCACGTTCAGGCACCTGGAATCTGGCTCGCAATGGGCGATTTTTCCCGGCGCAAAATGTGGTTTTCTTGGCTAAGGCGGAGAAACATGTTTGGGCAAGGCGCCGCGACTGGCGCGCATTTTCTCAAACCAGGAGGCGAACGATGAATACCGGCACGTTGCTCAGGGCGCTGGCCAACGGCGTTAATCCCGACACCGGCGAGCTGTTGAGACCGGCTTCGGCGGCCTGCGCGCCGGAGGCTATCCGGCTGCTGTTCGCGTTGGCCAACGAGTTTGACGGTGAATCCGAACTGCAGAAAAAAGCCAGGCTGACGCCGGAAGAAAAGCAGCAGAAGAATCTGGCCGAGGGGCGGCCGGCCAATGCCTACTTCCCCTGGCCGGAAGAGGAAAAGCTGCGGCTGCGCGAGAGCCATGCGGCCGGGGCGACGCTGGAAGCGCTGAGCGATGAGTTCGAACGCTCAACCTGGAGCATTGCGGTGCAGCTGCAGAAAATGGGGTTGATCGGTGAGGAGCAGGCGGCCGCCTATCGCTGATCTGCAGCCATAAAAAAGCCCGCGTGGCGCGGGCTTGATGGCGTGCGGCGCGGGATCACTCAATGTTCTGGATCTGCTCGCGCATCTGTTCGATCAGCACCTTCAGCTCGATGGCGGAGGCGGTGACGTCGGCATTGATCGACTTGGAGGCCAGGGTGTTCGATTCGCGGTTGAACTCCTGCATCATAAAGTCGAGGCGGCGGCCGACGGCTTCTTTCTTCTTCAGGATGTTGTGCGTCTCTTTCACGTGCGCTTCCAGGCGGTCCAGCTCTTCGGCGACGTCGATGCGCTGCGCCATCAGCACCAGCTCCTGCTCCAGGCGGGTGTTTTCCAGCTGCACCTGCGCCTCTTCCAGCTTGCTGACCAGGCGCTCGCGCTGCCATTGCAGGATGTTCGGCATCTGGGCGCGCACTTTGACCACTTCGGCGCTGACGCCGTCGAGGCGCTGTTCGATCAGCGTTTTCAGCGCGGCGCCTTCGCTTTCGCGTGCGACGATAAAGTCATCCAGCGCGCCGTCCAGCGCCTGCATCAGCTCGGCGCTGATGGCATCCAGATCCTGCTCCTGCGCGGACATCACGCCCGGCCAGCGCAGCACGTCGATCGGGTTGATTTCCCCTTCGTCGCTCTGCATTTTCACCCAGTTGGCGGCTTCGACCAGCTGTTTGGCCAGCTTTTCGTTCAGGATCAGCGAGCTTTGCGCGCTTGGATCCAGTTCGAAACGCAGGTTGCATTCGACTTTGCCGCGGGTCAGGCGGCCACGGATACGTTCACGGATCACCGGCTCCAGGCTGCGGAATTGTTCCGGCAGGCGGATGTAGGTTTCTAAGTAGCGCTGGTTAACGGAACGCAGCTCCCAGGCTGCGCTGCCCCATTCACCCTTGATTTCACGCCGGGCGTAGGCGGTCATGCTGCGGATCATTGATGCGTACCCGTAATAGGAAAAGATGGGGCGATTATAGCGTCGCGGCTGCGGGCAGGATAGGCATTACGTCACGAAGCCCGTATAATGCGCAGCCAATAGTTGATTTGAAGCCGGAGAGAGCCCATGCGTCCTGCAGGCAGAGCACCACAGCAAGTTCGCCCACTGACACTGACCCGTCACTATACCAAACACGCTGAAGGTTCAGTGCTGGTTGAGTTTGGCGATACCAAAGTCTTGTGCACCGCCACGGTAGAAGAGGGCGTTCCGCGCTTCCTGAAAGGCCAGGGGCAAGGTTGGATCACCGCCGAGTACGGTATGCTGCCGCGCTCCACCCACAGCCGCAACGCCCGTGAAGCCGCCAAAGGCAAGCAGGGCGGCCGCACGCTGGAAATCCAGCGCCTGATCGCCCGCTCGCTGCGTGCCGCGGTGGATCTGAAAAAGCTCGGTGAATTCACCATCACCCTCGACTGCGACGTATTGCAGGCCGACGGCGGTACCCGCACCGCCTCCATCTCCGGCGCCTGTGTGGCGCTGGCCGACGCGCTGAACACCCTGGTGGCCAACGGCAAGCTGAAAGCTAACCCGATGAAGGGCATGGTGGCGGCGGTTTCCGTCGGCATCGTCAATGGCGAAGCGCTGTGCGATCTGGAGTATGTGGAGGATTCCGCGGCGGAAACCGACATGAACGTAGTGATGATGGAAGACGGCCGCATGATTGAAGTGCAGGGCACCGCCGAAGGCGAGCCGTTCAGCCACGATGAGCTGTTGGCGCTATTGGCGCTGGCCCGAGGGGGCATCGAAACCATCTTCCAGGCGCAGAAAGCGGCGCTGGCGGACTGATTTTTCAAGGCGACTGAGAAGTCGCCTTTTTTATGCCCGGCGATCGGGCGGCAGTAATGACAAGACCCAAGCAGATTCAGACGAGGAGAAGCAGTAATGAAAGCCTATCAGCGCCAGTTTATCGAGTTCGCGCTTAACAAGCAGGTATTGAAGTTCGGCGAGTTCACCCTGAAATCCGGCCGCACCAGCCCGTATTTCTTCAACGCCGGCCTGTTTAATACCGGGCGCGATCTTGCGCTGTTGGGGCGCTTCTACGCCGAAGCCCTGATGGATTCCGGCATCGATTTCGACCTGCTGTTTGGCCCGGCCTATAAAGGCATTCCTATCGCCACCACCACGGCGGTGGCGCTGGCGGAACACCATGAACGCGACGTGCCTTACTGCTTTAACCGCAAGGAAGCCAAGACCCATGGCGAAGGCGGTTCGCTGGTGGGCAGCCCGCTGCAGGGGCGCGTGATGCTGGTGGACGATGTGATCACCGCCGGCACCGCGATCCGCGAGTCGATGGAAATCATCGGCGCCAGCGGCGCTTCGCTGGCGGGCGTGCTGATCTCCCTCGACCGCCAGGAACGCGGCCGCGCGGATATCTCCGCCATTCAGGAAGTGGAACGCGACTATCACTGCAAGGTGATTTCAATCGTCACGCTGAAGGATCTGATCGCCTATCTGGAAGAGAAACCGGAGATGGCGGACCACCTGGCGGCGGTGCGCGCTTACCGTGAGCAGTACGGAGTATAAATAACAACGCCGGGCATGCCCGGCGTTTTCGTTATTGCAGCTGTGCCGCTAATAGCGGCCAGCGGGCGTCGAATTCCTGCGTGGGGCGATAGCGGAATTCCGAACGCACATAGCGCGACAACATGCCTTCGCAGAAGGCCAGCAGTTGGCTGGCCAGCAGCGTTTCATCGACGATAAAGCCTTTGCCTTCGCGCAATTTGCGCTCTTTCAGCACCTGACGCAGCTGCGCCTCGATGCGCTCGAACAGCTGGTTGATGCGGCCCTGCAGGCGATCCTGTTCAAACATCAGTGCGTGGCCGGTCATGATGCGCGTCAGCCCTGGGTTGCGCTCCGCAAAGCCCAGAATCAGCAGCAAAATCAGGCGCAGACGATTAAACGTCTCTTTCTCGTCCTGCAAGATCAGGTTGATGCGGGTGATCAGGCTGTCTTCGATAAACTCGATCAGACTGTCGAACATCCGTGTCTTGCTGGGGAAATGCCGGTACAGCGCAGCTTCAGAAACACCCACGTTCGCGGCGAGCTTGGCGGTGGTGATGCGTTGGCTGCCGTCGCTGGACTCCAGCATCTGGGCTAACGCCTGCAATATTTCCTCGCGCCGATTCCTTTTCGTCTTTTCTTTTTCTGCCATGTCTGATTAGACCCTTGCTAAAACTTAACTGACGGAAACCCGCGCACCGGCCGCTGCAGAGCAGGCTCTGTGCGGCTTATGTGATAGCTTTTTTACGATGCTGGGGTCAGCGGCCTTAACGGCCTTTTTCCGCGCTGCCTGGTGTGCGCTGCAATTGTCGCGGTAAAACCTTGCCGCAGAGACATCCATCTCCCCGGAAAGCAAGGTTCAGGCGACGTTTCCCTGCCGGCCCTCGTGCATTGGGTGGCGCTTAGTGGCGCCCCGAGTGGCCGAAGCCGCCTTCGCCGCGCTCGCTGCTGTCGAACTCTTCCACCAGGTTGAACTCGGCCTGTACCACCGGCACGAAGACCATCTGCGCGATGCGTTCGCCCGGCTCGATGGTGAAGTGCTTCTGGCCGCGGTTCCAGACGGACACCATCAGCTGGCCCTGATAATCGGAGTCGATCAGGCCGACCAGATTGCCCAGCACGACGCCGTGCTTATGGCCCAGGCCTGAGCGCGGCAGGATCACCGCCGCCAGGCTGGCGTCGGCGATGTGGATCGCGAGACCGGTAGGCAGCAGCGTGGTTTCACCCGGCGCCAGCTCTACCGCGCTATCCAGGCAGGCGCGCAGGTCGAGACCGGCGGAGCCCGGCGTAGCGTAGGTCGGTAGCGGGAAATCCTGACCGATGCGCGGGTCGAGGATCTTAACGTCGATTTTTTTCATCATAACGGCTGACTATCTCGTCTATTAAACGTTGGCCAAGGAGTGCCTTGTCGCTCAGCGCCAGGCGTTTCTCTCCATCCTGCCAAAAAAGATGCAGGGCATTGGTGTCGCTGTTGAACCCGTGCTCTGCAAGCGATACATCGTTAGCGCAAATCAAATCCAGCTTCTTACGCGCCAGTTTTTGCCGCGCGTATTCTTCCACATTCTGGGTTTCGGCGGCAAACCCCACGACAAACGGTCGATTTTTGGTCATCGCCGCCACGCCGGCGACGATATCGGGGTTTTTTACCATCTTGAGGACGATTTCATCACCCTGTTTTTTTATTTTTTCATCGGCGATCCGCTCGGGGCGATAGTCGGCCACGGCGGCGCAGGAGATGAAAATCTGCTGCTGAGCGGCGCGTTGTTGCACTGCCTGCTCCATCTCCAGCGCGCTGGTGACGTCCACGCGTGTGACCTTCGGCGGCGTCGGCAGGCTCACCGGCCCGGCGATCAGCGTCACCTGCGCGCCGCGGGCGGCGGCGGCGCGGGCGATGGCGAAGCCCATTTTGCCGGAGCTGTGATTGCTGATGAAACGCACCGGATCCAGCGCTTCACGCGTCGGGCCGGCGGTGATCATAACCTGCAAATGTTGCAGATCCTGCGGGGCGGAGAAATGACCGCTCGCCAGCTCGACGATGTCCAGCGGATCCAGCATGCGGCCCGGGCCGACGTCGCCGCAGGCCTGGCTGCCGCTGTCCGGCCCCCAGAGCAGCATGCCGCGCGCCTGCAGCGTTTGCAGGTTGGCCTGCGTGGCGGCGGCGCGATACATCTGCTGGTTCATGGCGGGCGCGGCGGCGATAGGGGCGTCGGTCGCCAGGCAGACGGTGGTCAGCAGATCGTTGGCCATGCCGACAGCGACGCGCGCCAGCAGATCGGCGGTCGCCGGCGCCAGAATCACCAGATCCGCCCATTTGCCGAGCTCGATGTGGCCCATGGCGGCTTCGGCGGCGGGATCCAACAGATCGTCGGACACCGGATGGCCGGAAACGGCCTGCAGCGTCAGCGGCGTAATGAACGCCTTGGCGGCGTGGGTCATCACCACGCGCACTTCCGCGCCCCTGTCGCGCAGGCGGCGCACCAGCTCTGGGCACTTGTAGGCGGCGATGCCGCCGCTGATGCCAAGCACAATATGTTTGCCGGAAAGTCCCGTCATCATCATTGTCCGATTGAAAGCCGAAAGATGCGCCATTTTAGCATATCCGCCGTTCAGGTGAGCGATTCCGCAATGGCTGCAGGGCGTTACATTGTGCTTTGCGAAACACTTCGCAATGTTATCAAACACCTGTCGAACGCGTCGGGTGGCGCATGGCATGCTGTAGCCCTTTCAGGGAGGAACACGATGAGCAACCCGATTGTGGCGTGCTGGCCGGGCGCGTTGGCGCCGCGTGAAAAGCTGTTGATGCAGGGGGCGGCGTCGCTGTCTGACGCAGAGCTGTTGGCCATTTTCTTGCGCACCGGGTTGCCCGGCGTGCATGTGATGCAGCTGGCGGAGCAACTGCTGCGCCGATTCGGCTCGCTTTATCACCTGATGTCGGCCGACCATCAGGCTTTTTGCAGCCAAAAAGGCCTGGGCGACGCCAGCTATACCCAACTGCAGGCGATTGCCGAGCTGGCGCTGCGCTTCTTTTCCAGCCACTTGTCGCAGGAAAACGCCATGCTCAACCCGCGCGTCACCCAGCATTATCTGCAAAGCCTGCTGGCGCATCGCGAGCGAGAGGTCTTTTTGGTATTGTTTTTAGACAATCAGCATCGGGTTATTCGCCATCAGGAGATGTTTGCTGGTACCATCAGCAGCGTCGTCGTCTATCCGAGAGAAATTGTGCGTGAAGCGTTGAAGGCTAATGCCGCCGCGCTGATTCTCGCGCATAATCACCCTTCGGGTAAGGCTGAACCCAGTCATGCCGACCGTTTGATAACGGAACAGGTGGTGAAAGCCTGTCAGTTATTGGAGATCCGAGTGCTTGATCATTTGGTGATCGGTCGGGGTGAATGCGTCTCTTTTGCCGAGCGCGGATGGCTTTAAGCGATTTTTTCGCGATCCTTGTGGGATCTTTAGCTGTTCGGGACTTGAGCACTTACGCTTCAGAGCGTATACTACGCCACCTTTGAGAATCTTGGGTTTGGCGCAAGAGCCTATCTCAGCAGGTTTCTGACCTGATGTGTGGTTTCTACCTGATGACGAGAGTCTCCTCAGTATGAAGTTTGCTGAGATGGGCTCTAAAAGCCTGACGAGGCGGCCATACCCTATACGAAGCTCGAGCTGATTTGATTTTTGGAGAATAGACATGTCCCGAGTCTGCCAAGTTACTGGCAAGCGCCCGGTGAGCGGTAACAACCGTTCCCACGCAATGAACGCGACCAAACGCCGTTTTCTGCCTAACCTGCACTCACACCGTTTTTGGGTTGAGGCTGAGAAGCGCTTTGTAACTCTGCGTGTATCTGCTAAAGGTATGCGTGTTATCGATAAGAAGGGTATTGAGACGGTTCTGGCCGATCTGCGTGCCCGTGGTGAGAAGTATTAAGGAACTGAATCATGGCTAAAGGTGTTCGCGAGAAGATCAAGCTGGTTTCTTCTGCTGGTACTGGTCACTTCTATACCACCACGAAGAACAAGCGTACTAAGCCGGAAAAATTGGAACTGAAGAAATTCGATCCAGTTGTCCGTCAGCACGTAGTATACAAAGAAGCTAAAATTAAATAATTTTAGTGGATTAATGAAAAACCCGGCCTTGGCCGGGTTTTTTGTTTTATAAAGGGTAGAAAACGTCGGAGGGGAAGCCAGATGCCTGAATTACCGGAAGTTGAGACGAGCAGACGCGGTATAGAGCCTTATCTTGTCGGCCACAGCATTCAGTATGCGGTGGTGCGCAATGCGCGCCTGCGCTGGCCGGTTTCCGAGCAGATCCTGACGCTGAGCGATCGGCCGGTGCTCAGCGTGCAGCGCCGGGCCAAATACCTGCTGATCGAGCTGGAGAACGGTTGGATTATCGTGCACCTGGGCATGTCGGGCAGCCTGCGCATGCTGCGCGAGGAAAACGAAGACGAAGCCGGCAAACACGACCACGTCGATCTGGTGATCAGCAACGGCATGATCCTGCGCTATACCGATCCGCGCCGTTTCGGCGCCTGGCTGTGGTGCGAAGACCTGGCGACCAGCAGCGTGTTGGCGCATCTGGGGCCGGAACCGCTGAGCGAAGCGTTCAACGGCGACTACCTGTATGAAAAATCACGCAATAAGCGCACGCTGATCAAACCGTGGCTGATGGATAACAAGTTGGTGGTCGGCGTTGGTAACATTTACGCCAGCGAATCGCTGTTCAGCGCCGGGATCCTGCCCGATCGTCCGGCGGGATCCTTGAGCAAAGCCGAAGCGGAACTGCTGGCGAAGACCATCAAGGCGGTGTTGCAGCGCTCTATCGAGCAGGGCGGCACGACATTGCGCGACTTTTTGCAGTCGGATGGCAAACCGGGGTATTTCGCGCAGGAGTTGCAGGTTTACGGCCGGGCGGGAGAACCGTGCCGCGCGTGCGGCACGCCGATCGAATCCGCCAAGCACGGGCAGCGCAACACCTTCTTTTGCCGCCGCTGCCAGCGCTGAGCCGATCACTCGGCGGCGAGCTTCGCCATCAGCGCCTGGGTGACCACATCGGGCAGGAAAGGCGCGATATCGCCGCCGTGACGGGCGACCTCCTTCACCAGTGAGGAGGAGATGAACGACCACTCTTCGGAAGGCATCAGAAATACGCTTTCCAGCGTTGGCATCAAATGGCGGTTCATGTTCGCCAGCTGCAATTCATATTCAAAGTCAGACACCGCACGCAGGCCACGCACCAGGATATTGGCATTCTGGTGCGCGGCGAAGTGTGCCATCAGTTCGCTGAAGCCCAGTACCTCAACATTGCCCAGATGTGAGGTGACCTGCGTCGCTAACGCCACGCGCTCATCCAGGCTGAACAGCGGTTTTTTGCTCGGGCTGGCGGCGATGGCCAGAATGACGTGATCGAACATTAGCGACGCGCGCGTCACTAAATCCAGGTGGCCGTTGGTCATGGGATCGAACGTCCCGGGATAGATGGCTTTGCTGGTCATGATTCACTTCTCTGAGTAGTTGCGGCCCAATGCCCATAATGCGGCATATTTATTGAAGGTATATTGCGCGTTGACCACCGCTAACAGCAACCCCTGTTTGCCATCCAGGAAGCCGGCGCGCAGCAGCCAGGTTTTGACGAAGGCGCCGAGCGTGTGGGTCAGGATAGACAAATAGCCGCAACGCTTGCCGGCCCGGTGGCGCTGCGTGGCCCACTCTTCGGCATAGCGCAGCTGTTTGCGCTGGAAGGCGAAGAAATCGCGGCAGGTCAGGTGCAGCATATCGCCGCTGAGGGGGATCACTTTGGCGTCGCCGATGTTCAGCGACTCGTGCACCAGATCGTCGTTATAGCGATAGCGTTGGTTGGCGTACAGGCGGTTGACGCGGTCGGGATACCAGCCGCTGTGGCGCATGAAACGGCCGAGGAACAGGTTGCGCCGCGCGCAGCTGTAGACAGCGCCGTCCTCCGGCGCGTTCAACACCTGTTCGATAGATTGCCGCAGCTCGGGTGTGACGCGTTCGTCGGCGTCGATCATCAAAACGTAGTCATGGCTGGCGTAGCTTTGCGCCAGCTGACGCTGCTTGCCAAACCCTTGCCAGTCGGTGTGGGTGAAGACTTTGGCGCCCAGGCTTTCGGCGACGGTGACGCTGTCGTCCTCGCTGCCGGAGTCCAGCACGATGATTTCATCGGCCCATTCGACCGAGCGCAGGCAGTCCGGCAACAGCCCGGCTTCGTTTTTGGCGATCATCACCGCCGACAGGCTTTTGCGGCTGCTCATTCAGTGACTCCGGGGCGGCAGGTGCGGTTCCAGCAGCTGCAGCAGGCGCTGCAACGCTCCCTGATTCTGATACAGCACTTCCACCGCATGGCGGCCGTAGTAACGGCGGTAGTCTTCGTCGGTCAGCAGGGTTGCCACTTCCTTCACCAGCGAATCGACATCGGTCACGGTGATCAGGCCTTCGGCCTGCGAAAGCTTGGCGCAGATGTCTTTAAAGTTGAAAGTATGCGGGCCCATCAACACCGGGATGGCGTGCGCGGCGGCTTCCAGCGGGTTGTGCCCGCCGCGTTCCACCAGGCTGCCGCCGACAAAGGCCAGATCGGCGATGCCGTACAGCAGCATCAGTTCGCCCATGGTATCGCCGATCACCACCTGGGTGCTGCCGGACGGGATTTCGCCGCTGCTGCGCAGGGTGTAACTGAAGCCGGCCTTCTGCACCAGCTCTTTGGCTGTCGGGAAGCGTTCCGGGTGACGCGGCACCAGTATCAGCAGCAGGTCAGGGTGTTTTTCCAGCAGTTTGCGGTGCGCTTCCAGCAGGATGGTCTCTTCACCGTCGTGGGTGCTGGTGGCGATCCACACCGGGCGGCGCGGCGCCCATTGGCGGCGCAATGTAACAGCGCGGGCGGCCAGCTCCGGGGTGACGGAGATATCGAATTTCAGGCTGCCGGTTACGGCCAACTGCGAGCGTTTCAGGCCCAGTTCGATAAATCGATCGCCATCTTCCTGGTTCTGTGCGGCGATCAGCGTGATGCGGCGCAGCATATCGCGCATGAATCCGCCAATTTTCTTATAGCCGGCGGCGGAGCGGGCCGACAGACGCGCATTGGCGATCACCAGGGGGATTTGCCGCTGATGCAGCGCGTTGATCAGGTTAGGCCATAGCTCGGTTTCCATGATGATCACCAGCTTGGGATTCACCTGGTCGAGGAAACGGTTCATGGCGCCGGGCAGATCGTAGGGCAGATAGACATGATGCACGTCTTTGCCGAAAGCGGACTGGACGCGTTCTGAACCTGTCGGGGTCATTGTGGTCACAGTTATCGGCAAAGCGGGGTAACGATGGCGCAGCGCCCGCACCAGCGGGATGGCCGCCAGCGTTTCGCCGACGGAGACGGAATGCAGCATGATGCCGCCTGGCACGACTTTCCCGGCGCAGAAGCCATAGCGTTCCGCCCAGCGTTTACGGTAGGCTGGAGCTTTGCGGCTGCGCAGCAGTAAGCGGAGCCAGATCAGGGGTTGGATGAGGTAGAGTAGTACCTGATATAAACGCAGCAACATTCTATCAATTTCATTTATATGGGTTATTCGGAATAGTACCATAACTGGAAGGGAAAGGCGCTAATTTGGTAACCTTGGGTGTCAGTTTCAGACAACCGGCGAGCGATTTCGCCGACAGGCTCGGAATGAAGAATATTTTAATTATTCGCCGCGACAACATCGGCGATCTTGTTTGCACCACGCCCTTGATTGAGGGGGTGAAAATTGCCTATCCGGACGCAAAAGTTTATCTGCTGATCAATAAAGTCAGCCAGGATGTTGTTAAAAACAATCCTCATCTCGAGAAAGTCTTTGTCTATAAAAAGGCCAAGCACAAGGCGAAAAATGAGACCACGTTGGGCGTTTATTTCGAACGCATGATGATCTTCCTGAAGCTGCGCAAAATAAAGTTCGATGCGGTTATTCTGGCCAACCCGGTGCCTTGCAAATACAGCCTGCGTCTAGCGAAAATGGCCGGCGCCACCCATATCATCGGCGCCGATTTGGGCACGAAAGATATTCATCGCCCGTTCCGCAAGGACGATTTCCGCGGCCTCCATCAGGTCGAACACACCTACAGCTATTTATCGGCGATAACCGATCAATCCATTCCGATCCCGCCGGTGCGGGTGTTTCTGGCGCCTGAAGAGCGGCAATTGGCGGCGCAGCGGCGGCAGGAACGTCTGCCGCCGGTCGAACGAGTCTGCGCCGTGCATATCAGCAGCCGCAGCCCGAAACGGCGCTGGCCGGTTGAGCGCTATGCCGAAATCATCAACCGTCTGGTTGCCGATCCCCGCACCGGCGTGCTGATCTTTTGGTCGCCGCAGGGCACGTTGGCACCGGACGACATCGGCGATCAGCAGCGCGCCGAACAGCTGCTGGCGCTGTGTCAAAACGAACGCGTCGCGCTTTATCCGACGGCGTCGGTGCGTGAGCTGTTGGGCGGGTTTGATTTATGCGACCGGGTGCTGTGCAGCGACGGTGGGCAGATGCATCTTGCTGCTGCGTTGAATAAGGACATGGTGGTGTTCTTTGGCGATACCGATAAAGTGTCCTGGCATCCATGGACTGGCCGCCATCATATTTTGCAAAGTGAATCGGGGCACTGTGAAGATGTTTCTGTCGATGAGGTTTGGCAGAAAATGCAGGCGCTCAACTAACGAAGAAAATAAGGCAGGCATCCCCTGCCTTATTTATTTTTTTATTGTTCTTCTTTCAGCTCAATATATTGATGGCAAATAGGCTCAAGCCCATAGCTCAGCAATTGCTGTTGATTTATCTGCGGCGGGTTGGCGTAAAACTCCGCCATTTTTTCTGCCAGCGACGCTTCGTTTAATTCCGCCAGCGTGTTAGCCATGCCGGCTTTTTCCAGAATTTCCGCAGGGCCGCCCGGGCAGCGAGTGCTGACCACCGGTGTGCCGCACAGCAGCGATTCTACCAGTACGTTGCCAAACCCTTCGCTGTCGGAGCTGAGCACCAGCAGCGAGGCATGGCGAATAAACGGGTAGGGATTGCTCTGGAAACCGAGGAACAACACGCGCTCTGCGATGCCCAAGTCTGTCGCCAGACGTTTGACCTCGGCGACTTTGGCGTCGTCACCGGACCCGATCAAGGCCAGCGGTGCCTGAATGCCGGAGAGCGCATAGGCTTTCAACAGGCGGTCATGCCGCTTGGTGGTGTGAAAGCGGCCGACGTGCACCAGATAGTCCTGGCCGGCCAGTTCGCAAGGCGCCGCCGCCTGTTGCTGAATAGCGTCGATGTCGAACGGGTTGTTGATGACCGCCAACCGGCGCGGGCGGATCGGCAAGTTCCGCTGCAGATCGTCGCCGACCGCCTGTGAAACGGCGACGATATTTCTTCCCTGGTAAACGTTGGCGATTTTGCGTTGCTTCAGCCAGCGATCCAGACCCTTGCGGTGACCGAGGTAGGAGGTGGAGAGGATGCCGTGAATGCAGAACCACAGGCGATCCGCGGCCAACCGCTTGCTGCGGCTGACGATACGATCGGTTTTATGCAGGTTGGAGAACACCAGATCGAACGCGCCGTTTTGGCGCTCGTGTTCGGCTATAGCGCGATCCAGCGCGGCGGCGCGACGCGACAGCTCGGTCAGCTTGCGCCAGGGGGCACGGCTGCGATCGGCCAGCACCTGATAATCAATGCCCGGTGGAATAGGGTAATTGCAGACGTCGCGCAGCGAGATCAGACTGACGTCGTGCCCCTGTTGCTGCATGCCCTGACACAGGGTCAGCACCACTTTTTCCGCGCCGCCTCCCGGCAGGCCGTCGATGATCATCAGAATACGCATAGCTAATCCAGTAACCGGTTATAGAGGGAAATCAGCTGTTCGGACAGATGCGCCGGCGTAGCCGTCATAATGCGCAATCTCGCCGCTTCGCCCATGGATGATCCCAGCGCCTGGCGCGGCAGTGCCCGAATAGCCTCCGTGATGGCCGGTACATCGAGCGCGTCGGTCACGAAGCCGTTCTGGCCGGGGGTGATAAACTCGGCGCCGCCGCAGGTGGTGCTGGTGATAACCGGCAGGCCGCACGACATCGCTTCCAGAATTACATTCGGGAACGGATCGTACAGCGTCGGCAGCAGCAGCGCGTCCGCGGCCTGATAGAACGGCAGGGTCTGCTTCTGCACGCCCATAAAGTAAATGCGATCGCCGCAGCCCAGCGACTGCGCCAGCGCCCGGTAGCGTTTTTCGGCTTTGTCTTTACCGACTACCAGGAGGTGACTGTCGGTCGCCGCCACGGCGCGGATGGCGGCGGCCAGCCCTTTGCGCTCGAAACCGGAGCCGACGAAGATCAGGCAGTGCGCCTGTTGCGGGATCTGATATTGCTCGCGCAGACGTTGACGCAGGGCCTCGTCGGCGGGCGGGAACTTTTGATTGTCGATGGCGTTATAGATCACCGTGATCTTGTCGGCGGGCACGCCAAAGTCGGCGATGATTTCCTGCTTGATCATCTCGGCGTTGCAGATGACGGCTTTCAGCTCGGGCGCGGCGTACATGGCGCGTTCGGCGCACATCACATAGCGGTGATAGCGATTGGAGAACAGCCACTTGCGGCGCCATTCCGGCAGCAGACGCGCGCGTTGCAGCAGCCAGCGGCGGTGTACGCCGTCGCCGGCGCGATAGATGTCGCAGCCGGGAATGCGCTCGTGGCTTTGCACCAGATCGAAGCGCTCTTTCTGCCACAGCGCCCTGGCTGCCACGGCGAAGCCTCGCTCGCGGCTGATGCGGCCGAGCTTTAACGGGTTACACAGGTGGATATGCCAGTTGGGATTGGCGTCGCCCTGCCATTCGCGAGTGATGACGTTCAGATCGAGATCCTGTTGCTCCAGCGCTTCCAGGGCGCGGGAAACGAAACGTTCGGCTCCGCCGTCCGGGCGATATTTTTGGCGAACGATCGCCAAACGAAATGCTTTCATGCCAGCGTGCTCCGCGCGGCTGCAATCACCGCGTCTGTAGGAATAAGGTCGAGATACCGTTCGTCGGTGCCGGTATCGATGGCGTCCGGATCGGGCAGTTCGCCGAAGTCGCCGGCCCAGATCACGGCGCCGGTAGCTTGCCACGGCCGCCAGAAAGTCAGCTTGGAAGGGCCGAACAGCGCCACGCACGGCGTTTGCAGCGCGGCGGCCATGTGCATCGGCACCGAATCCACGCCGATAAACAGCTTGGCGTGGTCGATCAGGGCGGCCAGTTGGCGCAGCGTCAGCTGGCCGGCCAACGAGATCACGCCCTGTGGCGGGCAGAGCGCCAAAATGCGCTCGACCATGGCTTGTTCTCTGGCGTCGGGGCCGGAGGTGATCACCAGCTGGTGGCCGTCGGCCTGCAAGGCGGTGAGGGTGGCGGCCATTTTCTCTTCGCTCCAGCATTTGAAGAACCAGCGCGAGGTGGGTTGCACCACAATATAACTGCCGAAGACGCCCTGCTTCTGCAACCGTTGCTCACAAGCCTGCCAATCCTGCGGATCGTAACTCATGGTCACATGTTCATTGAGCGCGGGCAGGTTCAGCGGCGCCAGCAGCGAAAGATTCTGTTCGACGGTATGCAGGTGGGCGTGATTGTCGACCGGCACCAGCTGGGTGTGGCAATGGCGCCACAGCAAGCCGCGGCGTTTGGGGAAATCGAAGCCCAGACGGATACGCGCACCGGTCAGGCGCGTGAGGATGGCGCTGCGCCACTGATCGGCCAGGTTGACCACCAGATCGTAGCGTTGCGCCTTCAGGCGACGCAGCAGCGCCAGTTCGTGCCCCAGGTGCGCGCGGGCGCCCTGTTTTTTCCATTGACGGTCGATGGCGAACAGCGTCGACAGTTCCGGATTACTGGCCAGCATCTCCTGCGTTTCCTGATACAGCAGCACATCGATCTGCGCCTGCGGGTAGTTTTGCCGCAGGCTGCTGATGACCGGCGTGACCAGCAGCATATCGCCGTGATGGCGCAGTTTTATGATCAGAATACGCTGTACGGATGGGGCGGAAGTTGGGGCTGGCGCGTCGTTCATCATGAGTCGCTTTCTGGGAAACCAATCTTTGATTCTAAATGACACGATCGCATGTGGCTACTGTTGCAAGGTTTTCTTGCCTGGCCGTAAAAAAATCGCCGAGCCGGGGACGAATGCGCTTCAACGTTGTCCAAACCAGGCAGCAAAGTCGTTTGCCCTGGCGAAACGGCCTGCGTAACATAGTGCATTCTGTTGATATCAGGCTCGATATTCATGACTAAACCGGCGTTTCTCATCACCATTGATACCGAAGGCGATAATCTGTGGCAAAACCACGATCGCATCGCGACCGAAAACACGCGTTTCTTGCCGCGCTTTCAGGCATTGTGCGAAAAATACGCCTTCAAACCGGTTTATCTCACCAACTATGAAATGGCGGTGGACCCGGCTTATGTCGAGTTCGCGCGCGACGTGATCGCTCGCGGCACGGGTGAAGTGGGCATGCACCTGCATGCCTGGAACAGCCCGCCGCTGACGCCGCTCACCGACGACGACTGGCGCCACAAGCCTTATTTGATCGAGTATCCCGCCGATCAGATCCGCGCCAAGGTCGATCACATGACCAAGCTGCTGGAAGATGCCTTCCAGACCAAAATGCTCAGCCATCGCGCCGGCCGTTGGGCGTTCAACGAATATTATGCCTCGCTGCTGCTGGAATACGGCTATCAGGTGGATTGTTCGGTGACGCCGCGGGTCAACTGGCGGTTTTCGCCGGGCAATCCACAGGGCAACGGCGGCACAGATTACAGCCGGTTCCCGTCGCAGTCCTATTTCATCGATCCGCAGAACATCGCCAAACCGGGCGCTTCGTCGTTGCTGGAAGTGCCGATGAGTATCCAGTACAAGCACTCGGCGCTGATGAATGCCTTCAAGCAGGGCTATGACCGGCTGCGCGGCAAGCGGCGTTCGCCGTCCGTCAACTGGCTGCGGCCGAGTGGCGGCAACGTGGCCAAGATGATAAGCGTGGCCGAGACGTCGTTGGCGCAGGGGCATGACTACGTCGAGTTTATGCTGCACTCCTCCGAGTTTATGCCGGGCGGCAGCCCGACGTTCAAAACCGAGCAGGATATCGAAGGGCTGTACCGCGATCTGGAGCAGCTGTTTGACTGGCTGCAGCAGCGCACGGTGGGCATGACGCTGGCCGAGTATTATCAACTTAAAGCGAATTAAGCACGCACATGTCGAAGAAATGGAAAATCAAGGTTGCCGACTGGTTCTTGCGGCGCTATACGGCGAAGTACGGCCGTTTTCAGGACAAGGCGACGTTCGACGGCGCCCAGCAGTTTGACAATATCGTCATCTATTCCACCACGGCGTTGGGCGACTTCATGTTCAACACGCCGGCACTGCGGGCGATGCGGGAACGCTACCCCAACGCGCACATCACGCTGGTGGTGCACAAGAAAAACCGCGAGCTGGTGGAAAACGGCCGCTATTACGATCGCGTGGTGTATTGGGACAGCAAGATCAAGACGATGCGCCCGTTGCTGAAATCGCTGCGCGAACATCAGCCGGATTTGGCGCTGATCCTGCACTCTCACCTGCCTTATGACATCATCAGCGCCGTCATGGCGGGGGCAAAGTACATCATCAGGGATAACTACAGCTCGGGTATTTGCGGGCTGGAGCCTTGGCTAACCAACTACGTCTTCCATTATTACGGCCACTTCGTGCGCCGCAAGCTGGAGCTGATTTCCATTTTGGGCTGCCGCAGCGACGATCCGACGATGGAAATTCCCGTGGATTATCAGCGCGGCGTCAAAAGCAGCGAGCATCCCACCATCGGTTTTCAGCTGGGGGCGTCAACGGAGTCGCGTTGCTGGCCGGTTGCGCACTATGCGCGGCTGGCCGATGAGCTGGTGGCGAAGCACCCAAATGTACGCATCGTGCTGATTGGCGCACCGTTTGACGACGGCAAGGCCAAACAGTTTTTGAGTCTGATCGGCCCGCAAACGCAGGCCTGCGTGGATAACCAGATCGGTAAAACGGGGCTGCAAGGTTTGCTGACGTTGCTCGACAGTTTCCATGTTCTGGTTACCGGCGATACCGGGCCGCTGCATCTGGCAGTGGCATTGAAGGTGAAAACCATCAGTCTGTTCGTGACCGCCGACTCACGCTCCACCGGGCCGATTCAGGATCCTGAACTGCATCGCATCATTCAGGTGTCTCGTACCGGTTATACAATGCCGCTGGAGGCGGAAAGCCCGATGGGGGTTATCCAGCCGCAGCGGATTTATGACGAGCTGGTCGCGCACGTGCCTTTAGCGCGCTAAAGGCGAGACGACGCATCGGCCGCCCGGCCGATGCGATTAGTGCGGCCTGCGCCCGCGCAGCTTCGAAAGAAAGGTATCTACTCGCGCATAGCGCATCTGGCGGACTTTTTTGCCCGGCACGTCGCTGTTGCGGCAGACAGCGGCGGCGCGGCGCAGGATATGCAGCGTTGCCGGTGCGTAATGGTAATAGCCGTATACCGCCTTCGACATGCTTTTCACCTCGGAAAAGCAGTTGGCCAGCATCAGGGCGGCTAACCGGCGCAGCGGCTCATCCCCGGGATGCTGCGCCACAAAACGCAGCATCTTCTCCATGGCGAACAGCAGATCTTCAATATCTTTGGGTTTGATATTGCGGGTGATGCCCTGGCTGTTGTCCCGATAGAAGTAGAGTTCGCAGTCAAGATGGGCGATGCGGCGAGTTTTGAAATACTGAAAAGGCGTGAAAATCACGTCTTCGTAGCGCCTGCCGTCTTCGAACGCCTCCCCTTCCAGCAGCGTGCGTTTATATACCCGGCTCCAGAGATGCCACATCGAACGTGCAAACAGCGGTTGCAGGCAGCCGAGCCCCGACTGTGAAAAGTCGTAGGCTACGGGCTGCGCCGCGCGGTTATCCGGCGTCGACGGATGTTCGGTGAACTTCTGATAATTAAAATCGATCAGGTCATATTCACCGGCGATCAGCAGGGGGCGCAGGATCGCCAGATAGTCGTCGCTCAGCAGATCGTCTCCGTCGAGAAAGGTGATATAGCGCCCGGTGGCCTGCTGTAGGCCGACGTTGCGGGCGTGCGCAATGCCGCCGTTGGCCTGCGAAGTAAGGACCGCGCGCGGGTGCCGCCGCTGCGCCAGATAGTGGCTGACCAGCGCCCCTGACGCATCGGTAGAGCCATCGTCGATGATCACCACTTCGATATCGTCGCTAATCTGTACAAATAACGAATCCAGCGCAGCGATGACGAACGCTTCGTTATTGTAAAACGGCACGATAACGCTGAGCAGCGGTGGCTGTGTCTTCACGCGGTTTGCTCCTGAGCGGAAGGCTGTTTCGCCACGGAGAGCACGGCGGCGATCAGCGCCAGGCAGAACATGACGGTGCCTTCCGTGCTGAAGAAGATGACGTCGCTCAGGCCGTAAACGAACAGGCTGGCGCTGACGCTCAGCAACAGCGCGTTGCGCTGCGGCCGGAATGAAGAGCAGAACAGGCCGATATACAGCGCCAGCAACAGCAACGTCCCCCAGACGCCCTTGAGCGAGTAGGTTTCCAGCAGTTCGTTGTGCAGGTGGACGTTGATGTAGGGCATGACGCCGTACAGATGTGGCTGCTGCGCGACGATGGCGCGGATCTCTTCACCGCGTTGTTCGGCGGATTGGCCCCAAGGGGCTTGTGAACCGGTACGCCATGCCAGCGTTTGCATCGACAGCCGGGAAATGATCGAGTTATCTATCTCAGGTTTATCGATCAGTTGCATGTTGGTTTTGAAGTCGGCAATGCGTTGTTCAATCTGCGCTTTAAAGACGAATCCGCAGATGAGCAGCAATAATGGCACCGAGGAGACCAGCAAAAACTTGTGTTTTCTGGATACCAGATGCTTGGTCGCCAGCAGCGACAGACAAACCGCCACCGGGTAAACCAACATGGCCGCGCGCGTGCCGGTGAGCACCAGCGCAGAGAAGGACAGCAGGAACGCCGCAATGTACAACACCAGACGGTAGCGGGTGCGCAGCATCAGGATGGCTTGCATCATCACCAGATCGATGGCGGTCATCAGGTAGGCAACGACCGTGGCGCGATCGAAGTTGAGCTCCACGCGCGGAATATCCAGCCGCAGCCCCTGATAGAGTGAATAACCGTTGACCGCCAGACCGGTAATGAGGGCCACGACAACGAGCAGGCGCTGCACGCACAACCGCTCATTAAGCGCAATCAGCAGGATGAAGGCGGTTGCCAGTTGGAGTTTACCGGTCGACATATAAGAGCGGTAAATGTTGATGTATTCACCCGGCTGTTTGAAGTGGTGCATCCAGAGGATGGTCCCCATGCCGACGCTGAACATCAGCGCCGGCAACAGCAGATTTTTAACGTTGCTGAGGTAATAGCGCGGATACAGGCAAACGGCGATAAAGGCGATGTAGCTGGAAACATAAAACAGATTGCGTCCGGTCGCGGAACCGAAAGGAATGGTGCAAAAAGCGATGGCGCACCCCAGATAGATTAAATAGCTGAAGGCAGGGTGCGGTGTTCTGTGTTTTAACATTGGGCGTGTTTTCCGGCTCACGTTTTAATTAAGCGATGAAGGAGCGCAGCGTGTCGTCGAACTCAACTTTGAACTGAGCATAGTTGAAATGCTCCGCAGAATAGCGCTGCGCATTTCGGCTCAGAGTCTGGTAGGTTTCTCGCTCCAGCAATTTCTCAACGGCATCCGCACAGTCGATATGCGACAGCAGCTTGGGCGCCACCAGGCTGTCGGTCTGCGGATCGTAGACCTCATGCGGGAAGTCGACCTCGATATCGGTGAGCTGCCGGTGTTGTTCGATGGTGACCGACGGCGTCAGGCCAAGGCCGCAGACCCCGTCCCTGACCGCTTCCGGCTGGCCGTCGACCTGCGGGAAGATGACCGGCACGCCGAAATAGAGCGATTCCATGCAGGACAAGCCGAACGGCTCGGTGATCGGCGTGCTCATGTAGATGTGCGTGCGATTGAAGAAGCCGGCGACGTCATCCTGATAACCGCTGAAGGTGACGCGATCGCCGAGCTGAAGCCGTGCCGCCAGCGCCTCGAACGCCGCGCGATCCGGCCCTTTGCCGGCCACTTCCAGCGTGACGTCATGCCCGCGCCGCAGCAGTTCCTGCATCATCAATAATGAAACGCTGATGCCTTTCAGGCTGACCAGGCGTGAGGCAGTGCCGATCCTGACCGGCTGCGACAGCGTTTTCGGCGCAGCGTCGATCCCCGCCGGCGTCTTGATGCGGTTGATCACCACGTGATTTGGGCAAGGCAGATTAAAGCGCAGCTCCATCACCCGCTTCGACGCGTGTGAGGCGGAAATCACGCCGTCCAGCATGGCGAAGAAACGCAGCGTCTTTTTATTCTTGGGGTAACGCCAGGAGCAGCCGTGATCGTAGTAAACCAGCTTGCCACGCTTGGGTTTGGCCGCCAGCCCCGGCACCAGGTCCCAGACGATCACCACGTCGGCGTTCGCCCGTTCAATTTTCCATTTCAGCAAAAATTTGCGCAGGAACTGCGGGCAACGCAACGGCAACGCATTGATCAGGCGGTTGGCGAAGGTGACGGGCTGATGCGCCGGCAACTGGCGGCGGATCTCTTCGCCAATGTCGCCGCTGATGCACAGGACCTGGTTGCTGCCGTCGGTGGTATCGTTGATGTACTGCAGGAACAGGCGCTCGACGCCGCCCATTTTACCCAGGTTGATAATGTGCAGTTTTTTCATGCTATAACCTTTTGCAGCGCCTGCCATGCCGTATCGGCGTCGATTGTCGCCATGCTTTTTTCCGGCGAAATCAGCGAGTGCTGATTTTGCCCGTAACCGCCGATCAGGCCGGGATCGGTCGGCCCGAACAGCGTGATGTTCGGTTTGTCGAGCGCGGCGGTCAAATGGCTGAGCCCGGTGTCGACCGAGATCACACCCCTGGCGCCGGCCAGCACCTCGGCCACCTGCTGCAGGCTGAGTTTCGGCAGCACCTCGACATGTGGAAAACCTTCCGCCAAGCGCAGCGCGCGCTGATGTTCATGCTCTGCGCCCCACGGCAGTTTTATCTTCAGCCCGCTGTCCGCCGCCAGCGCGATCAGCTCACGCCAGTTTTGCTCCGGCCAATGCTTATCGTCACGGGTCGTCGCGTGCAGAAACACCAAATACTGCCCGGCATCGGCCGGCGGGCGGCTGAGAAAGCGTGCGGCGATGGCGTAATCGCCGTAGCTGCCCGGTTTATCGTAGCCGAGGCTTTTGGCGAACAGTTCGCGCGTGCGTTCCACCGCGTGCTGCTGTTTGTCTACCTCATGGCGCACATTGTAGAACCAGCTGGCGAACGGCTCGCGCGCGCTCTTGCAGTCCGGGCCATGTTTGTTGCCTTTAGCGATGCGCGTGATCAGCGCGGCGCTTTTGATCAGGCCCTGCGCGTCGATCACCACGTCGTAACGGCGTTCTTGCAGCGCGCGCTTGAAGTCGCAGCGCTGTTGCCGAGTATCGTTGCCGAACCAGTTTTTTCGCCAGCGGCGAATGGCCACCGGGATCACGCGATCTACCGCCGGGTGCCAGGTGGGGATTTGGCTGAAGCCTTCTTCCACCACCCAGTCGAAGCGGATATCGGGAATGGCCTGCAGCGCGTCGGTCAGGGCGGGCAGCGTATGCAGCACGTCCCCCATCGAGGAGGTTTTTACAATTAACACCTGCATGACTATTCCTCGCTGGCGACAAGTAACGGCGTCAGCGCATCCAACACTTGCTGCGGCTGAATATCGATCAAACTTTGGTGGTATCCCTGCTCGGCATCGCCCTTACGCACCTTGTGGTAGCCGCTGATCAGGCGAATGACCCGCGCCTTGTCGGAAAGCGGCGGTGTGAAGTCGGGGCTGCTTGGCCCGTACAAGGCTATCAGCGGTTTGTTCAACGCTGCGGCAACGTGCATTAAACCGGAGTCGTTGCTGACCACCGCCCGGCAGGCTGCGATCAGGATAACTGCTTGCTCCAGCTGGGTTTTCCCGGCCAGATTAAGGCAGAAATCGCGCGCGTCTTCCTGCAATGCGGCGCGGATCTGTTCGCCGGCCTCATGGTCTTTCGCCGAACCGAACAGCGCGATTTGATAGCCGCTCTCGATCAGCCGCTGAGCCAGCGCCGCGTAGTGATAGTGCGGCCAGCGCTTGGCGGGGCCGAACTCCGCGCCTGGGCAGAAGCCGACGATCGGCCAGCTGTCGGTCAGGTTGAAGGCCGCGGTGGTGTCGGCGATCTCTTCGTCGCTCACCCGCAGCTGCGGCCACAGCAGCGGCTGCGGCAGATCGTCGGCGCGCTGAACGCGGCCTTTGTCATAGGCCAGCGCCACATAGCGCTGCACCATCAGCGGGAAAGCGGCCTTGTCGAGCACGCGGACGTCGTTCAGCAGGCCGTAGCGCATTTCGCCCCGCCAGCCGGTGCGCTGCGGGATATCGGCGAAGAAAGGCACCAGCGCGGATTTGAACGAGTTGGGCAGAACGTAAGCGCGATCGTAACGGTTGGCGCGCAGAGCGCGCCCCAGGCGGCGGCGCTCGCCGAGCCCCAGCGCGCCGTGGCCCAGCGGCATCGCCAGCGCCTGATTGACTTCCGGCATGCGCGCCAGCAACGGGCGACACCAGGCCGGCGCCATCACATCGATCTCCGCCGACGGGTATTCGGCCTTCAGGGTGCGATAGAGACTTTGCGACATCATCATGTCGCCAACCCAAGAAGGGCCGATAACCAGTATTTTCATACCCAGCGTTAATTCCTTCAGCTTATGCGGTGCGGTTCAACCAGGCCATGTACTCTTTCACGCCTTCGGCGACCGTTTTGAACGGTGCGTCGTAGCCGGCCGCGCGCAGCTTGGTCAGATCGGCCTGGGTGTACGCCTGATAGCGGCCTTTCAGCTTCTCCGGGAACTCGATGTATTCCACAGCGCCTTTCTGGTGGAAGTCCACCACCGCGTCGGCTACCGCCTGGAAGGTTTCCGCTCGGCCGGTGCCGCAGTTGAAGATGCCGGATTTGCCGGTTTCCCAGAACCACAGGTTAACCGCCGCCACGTCGCCGACGTAGATGAAGTCACGCTTGAAGTTTTCGCTGCCGGCGAACAGTTTCGGGTTTTCGCCGCGGTTGATCTGGGTATTCAGGTGGAAGGCGACGCTGGCCATGCTGCCTTTGTGGCCTTCGCGCGGGCCATAAACGTTGAAGTAGCGGAAGCCGCAGATCTGCGAGTCCGCTTCCGGCAGGATCTCGCGCACGTATTGATCGAACAGGAATTTGGAGTAGCCGTAAACGTTGAGCGGCGCTTCATACTCACGCTCTTCGATGAACTCTTCGCGGCCGCCGTAAGTGGCGGCGGAGGAGGCATACAAGAACGGGATTTCGCGATCCAGGCAGTAGTGCAGCAGGTCTTTGGAGTACTGATAGTTATTGTCCATCATGTACTTGCCGTCCCACTCGGTGGTCGCGGAGCAGGCGCCTTCGTGGAACACCGCTTCGATATCGCCCAGATCGTCGCCGGCCACGATGCTGGCGATAAAGTCTTCTTTATCGATATAGTCGGCGATATCCAGATCGACCAGGTTGACGAACTTGGTGCCGTCTTTCAGGTTATCCACCACCAGGATATCGCGATATCCCTTGTCGTTCAGTGCCTTAATGATGTTGCTGCCGATCATGCCGGCGCCGCCTGTGACGATAATCATTGGGTTACCCCTGCTAAGCTGCCTGGCGGGGCACAATGCCCCACGCTCAATGGCGGTTATAATAGCATTTCATGCCGCGGCAAACAGCGGAAGGGCTCCGAATATCCCGCATTGCCATTGAAGTCCGCCGTTTGCCGTGATATCTGCTGCAATTTTAATATTCTCTCCCGCGCATTCTCGTCAGTTTGGTTACAAATCAGTAAAATATGCCGCAAATAGCCCAATCCTGGAGATAACCGAATGTCAGCGTCTTTTTATCAGCAGTTGGAACAACAGCTTGCCGCCACGCGCAGTGAAGGGCTGTTCAAGGAAGAACGCATCATCACCTCCGCGCAACAGGCGGATATCGCCGTCGCCGACGGCAGCCATG
The DNA here is from genome assembly GCF_057196085.1 of Serratia sp. DFXYC6. NCBI lineage: Bacteria > Pseudomonadati > Pseudomonadota > Gammaproteobacteria > Enterobacterales > Yersiniaceae > Serratia > Serratia sp. DFXYC6. The sequence goes on from NZ_JBXUNV010000007.1 coordinate 59,113, forward strand.
TGATCAACTTCTGCGCCAATAACTACCTGGGCCTGGCCAACCACCCGGCGCTGATCGCCGCCGCCAAGTCGGGCATGGACAGCCACGGTTTCGGCATGGCGTCGGTGCGCTTCATCTGCGGCACCCAGGACAGCCACAAGCAGCTGGAACAGAAACTGGCGGCCTTTTTGGGCATGGAAGACGCGATCCTGTACTCCTCTTGCTTCGACGCCAACGGCGGGCTGTTCGAAACCCTGCTCGGCCCGGAAGACGCCATTATCTCCGATGCGCTGAACCACGCGTCGATCATCGACGGCGTGCGCCTGTGCAAGGCCAAGCGCTATCGCTATGCCAATAACGACATGACCGAGCTGGCCGCGCAGCTGAAGCAGGCCAAAGCCGACGGCGCGCGTCACATCCTGATCGCCACCGACGGCGTGTTCTCTATGGACGGCGTGATCGCCAACCTGAAAGGGGTTTGCGATCTGGCGGACGAATACCAGGCGCTGGTGATGGTGGATGACTCTCACGCGGTGGGCTTTGTCGGCGCCAACGGGCGCGGCACCCATGAATACTGCGAAGTGATGGGCCGCGTCGATATCATCACCGGTACGTTAGGCAAAGCGCTGGGCGGCGCGTCCGGCGGCTACACCGCCGCCAAGAAAGAAGTGGTGGAGTGGCTGCGCCAGCGTTCGCGCCCGTACCTGTTCTCCAACTCGCTGGCGCCGGCGATCGTCGCCGCGTCGATCAAAGTGCTGGAACTGCTGGAAGAGGGCGATGCCCTGCGCGATCGCCTGTGGGCCAATGCGCGTCTGTTCCGCGAAAAAATGACCGCCGCCGGCTTCACGTTGGCCGGCGCCGATCACGCCATCATCCCGGTGATGCTGGGTGAGGCGAAGTTGGCGCAGGAATTCGCCAATGCGTTGCTCAAGGAAGGCATCTATGTGACCGGTTTCTTCTATCCGGTGGTGCCGAAAGGCCAGGCGCGCATCCGCACCCAGATGTCCGCCGACCACACCCCGGAGCAAATCGAACGCGCAGTGGCGGCGTTTACACGTATCGGTAAGGATCTTGGCGTTATTGCATAAGGTAAAACCATGAAAGCACTGTCAAAACTGAAAGCGGAAGAAGGGATTTGGATGACCGACGTGCCTCAGCCGGAGCTGGGCCACAACGACATCATGATCAAAATCCGCAAAACCGCGATCTGCGGCACCGATGTGCATATCTACAACTGGGACGAGTGGTCGCAAAAGACCATTCCGGTTCCGATGGTGGTCGGCCATGAATACGTGGGCGAAGTGGTGGCGATCGGTCAGGAAGTCAAAGGTTTCAACATCGGCGATCGCGTGTCCGGCGAAGGCCATATCACCTGCGGCCACTGCCGCAACTGCCGCGGCGGCCGCACGCACCTGTGCCGCAACACCGTCGGCGTGGGCGTGAACCGCCCGGGCAGCTTCGCGGAATACCTGGTGATCCCGGCGTTCAACGCCTTCAAGATCCCGGATAACATCTCCGACGAACTGGCTTCGATCTTTGATCCGTTCGGTAACGCAGTGCATACCGCGCTGTCGTTCGATCTGGTTGGGGAAGACGTGCTGGTGTCCGGTGCCGGCCCGATCGGCATCATGGCGGCGGCGGTGTGCAAACACGTCGGCGCCCGCCATGTGGTGATCACCGACGTTAACGAATACCGCCTGGAACTGGCGCGCAAGATGGGCGTGACCCGTGCGGTGAACGTCAGCAAGGAAAACCTCAGCGACGTGATGGCCGAACTGGGCATGACCGAAGGGTTCGACGTCGGCCTGGAAATGTCCGGCGCGCCGCCGGCGTTCCGCACGCTGCTCAATGCGATGAACCACGGCGGGCGCATCGCCATGCTGGGCATTCCGCCTTCGGATATGTCGATCGACTGGAATCAGGTCATCTTCAAAGGGCTGTTTATCAAAGGGATTTACGGCCGCGAAATGTTCGAAACCTGGTACAAGATGGCGGCGCTGATCCAGTCCGGTCTGGATTTGACCCCGATCATCACCCACCGTTTCTCGATCGACGAGTTCCAGCAGGGCTTCGACGCCATGCGCTCCGGCAAATCGGGCAAAGTGGTGCTGAGCTGGGATTGATCTCGGCAGGCGTGAAAAGGGCCGGAATTCCGGCCCTTTTTTTATGCTTGCGGTTTGGTTTGCGTCCAGTGCTGCCAATGACGCTTGATGAAGGTCACCGGCGGCGAGGTGGCAATGCTGTCGGCGATAACGCCCAGCGCGGTGCCGGCGTTGGTTTTTTCCTTCGGCGGTTTGACCTTGCACTGTTTGATGCCGCCGCTGAACGGGTTCTTCGGCTGCGGTTTTTGCGGTTTGACCGGCGGCGGGACGTAGCTGCCGCCACCGTTGCCCTGCGGTTCGTTCAGCAGCGCGCTCGGTTTGACCAGCACGATATCGGCGGGCAGCGACGGCAGCATCTGCTGCAGCACTTTCACCGTCGCCGGGCGCGGGTGGCCGATGGCGATGGCGGAACCGTTGCGCCGCGCCAATTCAACCGCGCGGTTGAACTGACGGCGGATATCGGCTTCGTTCGCGGTATCGTCGAGGAACACCCTGCGTTTGATCACTTTCACGCCGGTGCCGGCCGCGGCGCGGGTCGCCTGGCTGCTGCCGATGGTCATGCTGTCGAGGAAATACAGACGATAGCTTTCGAGCGCCTGCATCACTTTCTGCATGCCCGGCAGGCTGGAGGTCATGGCGCTGCCCATGTGGTTGTTCATGCCGACCGCGTAGGGCACGTTGTTCACCGCGTTGCGGATGATGCGCTGGATCTCGTCGCTGCTCATGGAAGGCTGCAGGGTATCGCGTTCCAGCGGCTGCTTGCTGAGCGGCGCCATCGGCATGTGGATCAAGACTTCGCGGCCCTGGCTGTGGGCGCGGGTGGCCATCAGGCGGGCATGCGGCGCGTTGGGCAAGACTGCGACCGAGATCGCCGTCGGCATTTGCAGCACCGCGTTTTCTTCGTGAGGGCGGTAGCCCACGTCATCGATGACGATGGAGAGTTTTCCTGCCTGCGCAGCGTAAACCTGCAGCAGACAGCCGATTAACAAAGCTGTACGGGTTTTGACATAACGCAAATCTATCTTCCCAACCACGGCAGTGGGTTAACCGCCTGCCCCTGACGACGGATTTCGAAATAGAGCGACGGCGTTCCCTGGCCGCCGCTGGTGCCGACCAGAGCGATCGGCTGGCCAGCGCGCACCTGCGCCCCGACGTTGACCAACGCGCTTTGGTTGTAGCCGTACACGCTCATGTCGCCTTTACCGTGTTCGACCACCACCATCAGGCCATAGCCTTGCAGCCAGTCGGCCAGCAGCACGCGGCCATCGGCGACGGCTTTCACTTCGCTGCCTTCGCGGGCTTCGATCACCATGCCTTTCCAGCGTAGCTCGCCCTGCTGCTGCTCGCCAAAGCCGTGCAGCGTGCGGCCGCGCACCGGCCACATCAGCTGGCCGGCCGGACGACCGAGGCCGCCGGTTCGCGCCATCAGCGAGCGATCGGCTTCGCTAGGTTTGTAGGTGGTGCCGGTTTTCTTCGCCTGCTGTTCCTTGATGCGCACCTGTTCGCGCACCTTGGCCGCTTCACGCGCTTCGCGTTCGGCGCGCGCACGGGCTTCGCGCTCCGCTCGGGCGATCTTGTCGCGCATGCGGGCTTCGTTTTGGCGCAGTTCCACCAGGCGTTGTTGGTCTTTTTCCAGCGAGGCTTCCAGCGCGGTCAGCGTTTTCTTGCGGGCGCCGCGCGCCTGCTCCAGCTTCTGCTGCTGCGTCTGTTGTTCGCTCAGTAAGGATTTTTGCTGGCCCTGTTTGGCCACCAGCGTGGTTTTTTGCTTCGCCAGCTCGGCGCGGGTCTGTTTCAGCTCTTCGATGGTTTTCTGGCGCGCTTCGTTCAGATAACCGAAATAGGCCAGAATACGTTCGCTGCGCTGGCTTTCTTCACCGCTGAGGATCAGCTGCACGGCGCTGTGCTGCCCTTGCCGGAAGGCGGCGTCGAGCTGTTTGGCGAGGAGGTTTTGCTGGGTCGATTGCTGTTTTTGCAGTTTGGCTATCGAGGCGTTCAGGCCGGAAATGTCCTTGCCCAACTGGGTGAGCGTGCCCTGGGTGTCGCGCAACTGGCGGCTGGCCTGGGCGATGGTTTTTTCCTGTTGACGCAGCTGATCCTGCAGCGAGCTGCGCTGCTGTTGCTGCTGCTTCACCGCCTTTTCTTTCTCGGCGATGCTCTGCTGGATGTCTTTCAGCTGGGATTTATTGTCTTCCGCCGCCTGGCCGGCGAGCGGCAACAGCAAGACGCCAGCGCAAAATACGCTGGCGCACATGGCGGTGAACGTCCTTGGCGCGGTGCGTTCAGGCAGCGGCCGGCTGCCTGCGTTTGCGCTTCGGGTTACCCTTGATAGTGCAAAAAACGCCTTCTCCCTCATGGAGAAGGATTATTCCACGATGAACAGCGGCTTACCAGTCATCTCTTGCGGGATTTCCATTCCCATCAGCGTTAACAGGGTTGGCGCGATGTCCGAAAGCTTGCCGCCTTCGACCGCGCGCGCCGGTTTGCCGACGTAAATCAGCGGCACCGGCAGGCTGGTGTGGGCGGTGTGCGCCTGGCCGGTGGCCGGATCGCGCATCTGCTCGGCGTTGCCGTGATCGGCGGTGATCAGCAGTTGGCCGTCGACGTCGCGCACCGCGTCAACCACCTGAGCGATGCAGGCGTCCAGCGTTTCCACCGCTTTGACCGCTGCTTCATACACGCCGGTATGCCCCACCATGTCGCCGTTCGGGTAGTTGCAGATGATGGCGTCGTATTTGCCGCTGCGGATGGCGCTCAGCAGCTTGTCGGTCAGTTCGGCGGCGCTCATCTCCGGCTGCAGATCATAGGTGGCGACCTGCGGCGAGTTGACCAGCACGCGGTCTTCTCCCTTGAACGGCGCTTCCACGCCGCCGTTATAGAAGAAGGTGACGTGGGCGTATTTTTCGGTTTCCGAGATGCGCAGCTGGGTTTTGTCGTGCTTCATCAGCCATTCGCCGAAGGTGTTGGCCAGCGGCGCCGGCGGATAGGCGCAGGCGGTCGCGATGTCGGCGGCGTATTCGGTCAGCATCACGAAATCGCCGAACTGCACCTGCTTGGCGCGCGGGAAACCGTCGAAGTCGGCGTTCACGAAAGCGCGGGTGATCTGGCGCGCGCGGTCGGCGCGGAAGTTCATGAAGATCAACGCGTCGCCGTCCTGCATTGCGGCATCGGCCTCACCGGCGGCGCGGATCACGGTCGGTCTGACGAACTCGTCGTTTTCACCGCGCTGATAAGCAGCCTGCAGGCCGGCGATCGCATCCTCGGCCACGGAATCGCCTTTGGCTGCGGTCAGCAGGTCATAGGCCAGCTGCACGCGATCCCAGCGGTTGTCGCGGTCCATCGCGTAGTAGCGGCCGATCAGCGAGGCGATGCGCCCGACGCCCAATGCGGCGAAGGCGTCGCGGCAGCGTTGCAGCGGGGCTTCGGCGCTGCGCGGCGGCGTGTCGCGCCCATCAAGGAAGGCATGCAGATAAATGGCTTTGGCGCCGCGTTGGGCGGCCAGCTTGATCATGGCCAGGATGTGCTCGTCATGGCTGTGCACGCCGCCCGCCGACAGCAGACCCATGATATGCACCGCCTTGCCGGCCGCTACGGCCTTATCGACGGCGGCGGTCAGCACCGGGTTGGTGAAGAAGTCGCCGTCGGCGATCGCTTTGTCCAGCCGGGTCAGATCCTGGTACACGATGCGCCCGGCGCCCAGATTGACGTGGCCGACTTCGGAGTTGCCCATTTGCCCATCGGGCAGGCCGACATCCAGCCCGGAGGCGGCGATCAGCGTATGCGGCTGCTCCCGCCACAGACGATCCATCACCGGGGTGCCGGCGTTCAGGATCGCGTTGTCCTGTCGCTCTTCACGGTGGCCGTAACCGTCCAGGATCACCAGGACCATCGGTTTTTTGTTGTTCGACATTGCATTGACCTCTTATGAACTTTTTAAGCTGCGAATAGCCATGCGCCCGCCGCAAGCATGGCTATTCGCCCTCGAAAAACCGGCTGATTTTACACCGCCGCCGGCGATAAATAGCCCAAAGAGATCAAGGTTGCGGCGAATCGCGCGGGCTTTTATGCTCTGACCTCGGGAATTTCTCAGCGCAGCCCGCAGTTTCTACAATCGCGCTTGCTTATTGGCTGTATTTGCCGCACTCGGCAGGTATACTCTGGAACCTTGACTTATTTATCCCTTAACTGACGGGAGTTGTTACACCCCATGCTGCAAGAAATTATGCCATTCGTAAGCAGACACCCTATTCTGAGCCTGGCTTGGATCGCTCTGCTGGTCGCCGTGATCGTCATGACCTTCAAAAGCCGTTTCTCCAAGGTCAAAGAGATCGCCCGCGGTGAAGCCATTCGCCTGATCAACAAAGAAGAAGCCGTGGTGGTCGACACCCGCAGCCGCGACGATTTCCGCCGTGGTCACCTGGCCAACGCCATCAACCTGACCGCCAGCGAAATCAAAAACGGCAGCCTGGGCGAGCTGGAAAAACACAAAGCGCAGCCGATCATCGTCGTGTGCGCCAACGGCACCGCCTCCCGCGAGCCGGCGGAGAACCTGAGCAAGGCCGGTTTTGAAAAGGTGACTATGCTGAAAGACGGCATTGCCGGCTGGAGCGGAGAAAACCTGCCGCTGGTGCGCGGTAAGTAACCGTTTAACCTATTTGAGGTGGCAATCCATGGCTAACATTGATATCTACACCAAAGCGACCTGCCCGTTCTGCCATCGCGCCAAGGCGCTGTTGAACAGCAAGGGCGCGGCGTTTAACGAGATCGCCATCGACGGCGATAGCGCCAAGCGCGAAGTGATGATCGAGCGCAGCGGGCGCACCACCGTGCCGCAGATTTTCATCGACGGCCGGCATATCGGCGGCTGCGATGATTTATATGAACTCGATGCTCGCGGCGGCCTGGATCCGCTGCTTTAAGCAGCTTGCCGGTTCACCGAGTGTCAATAAGGACGTTTAACCAAGGGTATTACTCACATGTCAGAACAAAACAGCACCGAAATGGCTTTCCAGATCCAACGTATCTATACCAAGGATATCTCCTTCGAAGCGCCGAACGCGCCGCAGGTTTTCCAGCAGGAATGGCAGCCGGAAGTTAAACTTGATCTGGATACCGCGTCCAGCCAGCTGGCTGACGAAGTGTATGAAGTGGTACTGCGCGTAACCGTGACGGCGACCCTGGGCGAAGAGACGGCGTTCCTGTGCGAAGTGCAGCAGGCGGGCATCTTCTCGGTAGCAGGCATCGAAGGCACGCAGCTGGCGCATTGCCTGGGCGCATACTGCCCGAACATTTTGTTCCCGTATGCGCGCGAGTGCATCACCAGCCTGGTTTCCCGCGGCACCTTCCCGCAGCTGAATCTGGCACCGGTCAACTTTGACGCGCTGTTCATGAACTATCTGCAGCAGCAGGCGGAAGGCGAAGGTGCCGCACCACATCAGGATGCCTGATGAACACCGTCAATGCTTCAATGACTGTTATCGGTGCCGGCTCGTACGGCACCGCATTGGCCATCACGCTGGCGCGTAACGGCCACACCGTGGTGCTGTGGGGGCACAACCCCGCGCAAATTCAAACGTTGCAGCGCGATCGCTGCAATCAGGCGTTTCTGCCCGACGTTCCCTTCCCCGATACCCTGCTGCTCGAAGCCGATTTGGCGCGTGCGCTGGCCGCCAGCCGCGACGTGCTGGTGGTGGTGCCGAGCCACGTGTTCGGCGACGTGCTGCGCCAGCTGAAGCCGCATCTGCGCCCGGATGCCCGCATCGTGTGGGCCACCAAGGGGTTGGAAGCGGAAACCGGCCGGTTGCTGCAGGACGTGGCGCGTGAGGCGCTGGGCGAGACGATCCCGCTGGCGGTGCTCTCCGGGCCGACGTTCGCCAAAGAGCTGGCCGCCGGCCTGCCGACGGCGATCGCGCTGGCGGCGACCGATGCGCAGTTCGCCGACGATCTGCAACAGCTGCTGCACTGCGGCAAGAGTTTCCGCGTCTACAGCAATCCCGACTTCATCGGTGTGCAGCTTGGCGGCGCAGTGAAGAATGTGATCGCCATCGGCGCCGGCATGTCCGACGGCATCGGTTTCGGCGCCAATGCCCGTACCGCGTTGATTACGCGCGGGCTGGCGGAAATGAGCCGTCTGGGTTCTGCGCTGGGCGCCGATCCTTCGACGTTCATGGGCATGGCGGGGCTGGGGGATCTGGTGCTAACCTGCACGGACAACCAGTCGCGCAACCGTCGCTTCGGCATTATGCTGGGGCAGGGTAAAGGCGTGCAGGAAGCGCAGGACAGTATCGGTCAGGTGGTCGAGGGCTATCGCAATACCAAAGAGGTGTTGGCGTTGGCGCAGCGGCACGGTGTGGAAATGCCGATCACCGAACAGATTTATCAGGTGCTTTACTGCCACAAGGACGCCCGCGAAGCGGCGCTGAGCCTGCTGGGGCGAGCCCGAAAGGACGAAAAACCCAGCGCGTGACATAAAACGATATGTCGGGGCAGCGGAATGCTGACCCCGCAAATGACCTGGGCTGCTTCGCGCTACCGTGTGAAGCGGCTCGTTTGGCAAGGCAGAGGGGTATGTGATGTCGTCAGAAGAGTTGGAACAGGTCTGGAACAGCATTAAATCAGAAGCGCGAGCACTGGCTGATTGTGAACCGATGCTGGCCAGCTTTTTCCATGCGACGTTGCTCAAGCACGAGAACCTGGGCAGCGCGCTCAGCTATATGCTGGCCAACAAGCTGGCCACGCCGATCATGCCCGCCATCGCGGTGCGCGAGGTGGTGGAAGAGGCCTACAAGTCTGACAACCAGATGATCGTTTCGGCGGCGCGCGATATCCTCGCGGTGCGCCTGCGCGACCCGGCGGTCGATAAATACTCCACGCCGCTGCTTTACCTGAAGGGGTTCCATGCGCTGCAGGCTTACCGCATCGGTCACTGGCTGTGGCAGCAAGGGCGGCAGGCGCTGGCTATCTACCTGCAAAATCAAATTTCCGTCGCCTTTGGCGTGGACATCCATCCGGCGGCGACCATCGGTTGCGGCATCATGCTCGATCACGCCACCGGCATCGTGATCGGTGAAACGGCGGTGGTGGAGAACAACGTCTCTATCCTGCAGTCGGTCACCCTGGGCGGTACCGGTAAAACCAGCGGCGACCGTCACCCGAAAATCCGTGAAGGGGTGATGATTGGCGCAGGCGCCAAAATTCTCGGCAATATCGAAGTGGGCAAGGGCGCGAAGATCGGCGCGGGCTCGGTGGTCTTGCAGGCGATACCGCCGCACACCACCGCCGCCGGCGTGCCGGCGCGCATCGTCGGGCGGCCGGAGAGCGATACGCCGTCGATGGATATGGACCAATACTTCAACGGCACCAACCACGGCTTCGAGTATGGCGACGGCATCTAAGCCGTGGTTGCGGGTTCATTCAGGGGGAGCTTCGGCTCCCCCTGTGTTTTTCAGGCGGTGGTCAGCCCTGTTTCGGGAACGTGACGATGTCGTTGACCATGTCATCGATCGCCGCTTTGACTTCTTGTTCCGTGACTGGCGCGCTGTCGTTGTTGACGGTTTTGCCGTAACTCTTGCGCACCACTTCCAGCACCGTTTTACCGCTATCCTGATCGATCAACTGCGCTTCCAGGAACAGCGTGGTGTTTTGCGTCCGGTGGCCAGTGGCGGCCATGGTGCTGGCCACCACGGCCGCTACCGGCACCACTTCATAGAATTTCATATCCTCATCTTCGGCAGACACGGCGGTAATCGCGACTTTGGCCAACAGCACGCGGGAACCTGTCGGGTTATTCAAAACGGTAGTGCGCTCGGCCACCGCTTTTCTCACGCTTTGGTCGGTATAGTTTCTAATTTTGTCCAGCGTTTGTTGGCTGACGCGGGCGGTGGGTTTAGCCGCCGGGTAATAAACCACGGGAGCGACATACACGCCGCGATAATTCGACTCTTTAAAGTTGGGATCGATCCAACGCAGCGTTTTATGGCCGCTTGGCGAGCTGGTTTCCTGCAGCTTGCTGTAGTCCGGCAGGAACCCCGAATATTGATTCGTTTGGGTGACTTTGGACGAGCAGCCCGCCAGCAACAGGCCCACCGCCAGAACCGCCATGGCAACGCTCAAACGTTGTTTCTTCATATGGTTTCCTATGATGAGTGGTGATTACCCTTACAAAACATAGCGCATTATCTGCGCCTCATCGGGGTTTTTCGGGGCCGGGCGTGCCCTGCTGCGGCCTTTTTTCAGGATCGTGATGCGCCGCCGGTTTTCGCCGCCAGTGCCGGTGATAAGGCGGCGAGCAAGGCGTCCGCTCTGACCAGCGCCTGGCGTTGCTCAGCTTGCCACCGGGGCAACAAGGGCCAGAGATCCGCCTGATGCTCGGCTTGCAGGCACCAAACCTCCCGGTCGTGCCAATCACCGAGGGCGTTCTGCGCCGCTTTCAGGCTCGCCATCGCGGCGGGAGAGAGGGGAAGGCTCTGCGGATAGGCTTCAGCCGCGTAACGCAGGCGTTTTATCAGCAGCCTCAGGCGGTGGCGATCGTAGCCGGTATCGGCCAATGCCCGGCACAATTGCCGTTGTTGGCGCTGCAGGCGTCGGTTCACACGGTGTTTGGCAGCGCGTTGCGCGCTGCGGCGAAAGCGGCGCGGCCAGGCGTGCAAAAGCGAGGGAAAACCGATGAGCTGCGGATGGGCGAGCAGTTGACGGCAGCGGGCCTGAAATTCGCTCTGGCGCACGTTGGCCTGCCAATCGAGGCGATGACGCGCCAGTTCGGCGATCAGCACCTCGAGATCGCGCAGCGGCGTCGTGAGCCTGCCCAATTCGGCGGCGGCCCGATCGAGCCGGGTTGCGCCGGGGCAGCCGCGTAACGGGCGCAGCAGGCTGCGAATGCGGCGCAGACAGACGCGCAAGTCGTGCAGCGCTTCGCTGTCTTGCGCCTGTTGCAGCCGCAACAGCGCCTCGTTCAGCGCCGGTTCGAGCCGGCGAAGCTGGGTGACAATCTCTGCGATGAAAGCCATGTGCCGTGCCTGGAGAGGATAACTCTTCCAGTATGGCGCGACGTCGCGGATTACGCCTTGATCAGCGCACCGGCATAGTCCAGCTGCCGCCAGGCTTCATACACCACCACCGATACGGCATTCGACAGGTTCATGCTGCGGCTTTGCGCCTGCATCGGGATGCGGATTTTTTGCTGCGCGGGCAGCGCATCGAGGATGTCGGCAGGCAACCCGCGCGTTTCCGGGCCGAACAGCAGGTAGTCGCCGGCCTGGTAGCTGACGGCGCTGTGCGCTGGCGTGCCCTTGGTGGTGAGGGCAAACAGCCGCTGCGGGTTTTCGGCGGCGAGAAAGGCGGCGTAATCGGCATGGCGGCTGACGCGGGTGAACTCATGATAGTCCAGCCCGGCGCGGCGCAGGCGTTTGTCGTCCCACGGGAAACCCAGCGGTTCGATCAGGTGCAGATTAAAGCCGGTATTGGCGCACAGGCGGATGATATTGCCGGTATTGGGTGGAATTTCGGGTTCAAATAAAACGATGTTCAGCATGTTGCAGGCCCCTCGTGAACGAGGGGCGCAGGATAGCAAACTCTTACTGTTCTGTCTTAGACGATAGGCGTTGATGATGCAGCGGCAGCCACAGCACCAGCCGCAGACCGCCAAGCGGGCTGTCTTCGGCCTTCACCCAGCCGCGATGCTGATTGACCGCCGCCTCGACGATAGCCAGGCCAAGGCCGGTGCCGCCGGACTCACGGTCGCGCGCCTCATCGGTGCGGTAGAACGGACGGAAGATCTGCTCGCGGTCTTCGGCGCTGACGCCGGGGCCGTCGTCGTCAACCTGGATAGTCACGCCCTGATTGTCGGCGCTGAACGCCACGGCGATGCGGGTGTGCGAATAACGCAGGGCGTTGCGCACGATGTTTTCCAACGCGCTGTCCAGCGCGCTCGCGTTGCCGAACAGCGTCCACGGACCGGGCGGCGCAGCGATCTCCAGTTGCTTGCCCATCTGTTCGGCTTCGAAACGGGCGTTATCCAGCACGTCGGCCCACAGTTCGTTGGCCTTCAACTGCTCGCGCGCCAGCTCGCCCTTCTGCTGCCCGCGCGACAGCGCCAGCAGATCGTTGATCATCGAATCCAGCCGTTGCGCTTCGGTTTCGATGCGCGCCAGCTCGTGGCCTTCGCCGTGGCGGCGGCGCATCAGCGCGGTAGCCAGCTGCAGGCGAGTCAGCGGCGTGCGCAGCTCGTGCGAGATGTCCGAGATCAAGCGTTGCTGGGCGTTCATCATGCGTTCCAGCGCGCTGACCATCTGGTTGAAGCTGGCGCCGGTGGCCAGAAATTCCTGCGGGCCGGCCTCCAGTTCCGGATGCTGCTTCAGGTTGCCGCGCGCCACGTCATCGGCGGCGTTCTTCAGCTTGCGCGCCGGTTTCGCCAGGCTCCAGGCCAGCCACAGCAGCAGCGGGGCGCTGATCAACATGGTGACGATCAGCAGCAGCAGCGGCCGGTCGAACATCAGGTTGATGAAATCGGATTGCGGGCTGTTGGCGGGGCGGATCAGGTACAGCTGGTAGTTGTCTTCGCCGTCGCGCACCGCGAACGGCCCGACCAGTTCGACGCGGCCGTATTTTTTCTTCTTCGGATGATCCGAATTGTCGGATTGGCCGATGAAGTTGCGGACGATCTGCATTTCATTGCGCTGCGCGCCGATCACCCGGCCTTCGCTGGTGACCAGCAGCAGGCGTTGGCCCGGCGGCGCCCATTTGTCGATGGCGCGGAACAGGCGGCGCCACCACATCAGATCGTTGGCCGGATCGTTTTGCAACTCGGCCTCGACGTGCTGTTCCAGCATCAACCCCTGCCGCTGCTCGCTGTCGAGCAGCGAGGTCATTTGGCGGGAGTCGAGCTTGGGCACCATCAGCACCAGCATTAGCACCAGGGCTAACGTGAACCAGAAAATGGCGAAGATGCGTGCCGTCAAACTGTTGATCATGTTGCAGATACCATCAAATAACCACGCCCGCGCAGGGTTTTGAACCACGGATGCCCGTCTTTGCGATCCGGCAGCTTACGCCGCAGGTTGGAGATATGCATGTCGATGGCGCGATCGAACGGAGTCAGGCGTTTGCCCAGCACTTCCTGGCTCAGCAGTTCGCGCGACACCACCTGGCCGAGATGTTGCGCCAGCAGATACAGCAGGGTGAACTCGGTGCCGGTCAGATCCAGCACCTGGCCGTCGAAGCTGGCCTCCTGGCGGCCGGGGTTCAGCTGCAGGCCATCGACATCCAGCGTCGGGGCGCCGCTGTCGACCTGCTGCTGCTGTTCGCTCCAGTTGGAACGGCGCAGAATGGCGCGAATGCGCGCGACCAGTTCGCGATCGTTGAAGGGTTTCGGCAGGTAATCATCGGCGCCCAGCTCCAGGCCCAACACGCGGTCCAGTTCGCTGCCGCGCGCGGTCAGCATGATGACCGGCGTCTGGTGATGTTGGCGCAGTTCTTTCAGCGTATCGATGCCGTTTTTCTTCGGCATCATGATGTCGAGCAGCAGCAGATCGACGGAGCTGTCCAGCAGCGACAACGCCTGCTCGCCATCGTGCGCGACGACGATATTAAAACCTTCCATTTCAAGCAGTTCTTTTAACAGCGAGGTCAACTCGCGGTCGTCGTCAACTAACAGAATCTTGTTCATTATGATTTACCTCCAGACGCAAAATACGTCATCAACTGTTGCCATTCCATGACTTTACGTAGTTTTACATGCACTGACGCAGGTTTTCAGGTGTGGCGGTACACTGCTCCTCGTTGATTCGCAAAGTGAGAAAGCTTGAGGAGTTGAAATGCGTAAGGTGACCGCATTAGTTATGGCATCACTGCTGGCAATTGGTTCGACCGCTGCCTTCGCTGCCGACACTATACCGGACACAGCCCAACCTCCCGGCAACGACGCGATGACCCGAATACCCGGCCAGCACCATATGTTCGACGGTGTCAGCCTCAGCGAACAGCAGCGCCAGCAAATGCGCGATTTGATGCGCCAGGCCCGGCACGATCTGCCTGGTGTCAATGTAGCTGAAATGGAAGCCATGCATAAACTGGTGACCGCAGAGAAATTTGACGAAGCCGCCGTGTATGCCCAGGCGGAAAAGATGGCCCAACAGCAGGTCAAGCGCCAGGTCGAAATGGCCCGGGTGCGCAACCAAATGTATAACCTGCTGACGCCAGAGCAAAAAAGTGTTTTAGACCAGAAACATCAGCAGCGCATGCAGCAGATGGAGCAACAAATTTCTGGTTTGCAGCAAGCTTCTGCCCAGAAGTGAAGTACGACTGAGTAGTCCCCTGTTTTTCCTTGCCATAGACACCATCCCTGTCTTCCCCGCCATGATGGCGGGGTTTTTTTTATCCGACATTTCGCTATATTGAGCGCCACACCTTTTGACCGGGATCCCTCAATGGAACAGCGCTATGCACGCCTGGTAAAGTCCGCTGCGTTGGCCGCTACCGCGCTGGCGTCGTCGCTGTTGCTGATCAAAATCGTCGCCTGGTACCAGACCGGTTCTGTCAGCCTGCTGGCGGCGCTGGTGGATTCGCTGGTCGATATCGCGGCATCGCTGACCAACCTTCTGGTGGTGCGCTATTCGCTGCAGCCGGCCGATGCCGAGCACACCTTCGGCCACGGCAAAGCGGAGTCGCTGGCGGCGCTGGCGCAAAGCATGTTTATTTCCGGTTCCGCCCTGTTTCTGTTTCTCACCGGCTTCCAGCATCTGTATGCACCGCAAACGCTGCGCGATCCCGGCGTTGGGGTCATCGTGACGGTGATCGCGTTAGTCAGCACCCTGATGCTGGTCACCTATCAACGCTGGGTGGTCAGAAAAACGCGCAGCCAGGCCGTGCGCGCAGATATGCTGCATTATCAGTCAGATGTCATGATGAATGGTGCTATTCTTATCGCTCTTGGGCTAAGCTGGTACGGCTTCCAGCGGGCGGATGCGCTGTTTGCACTGGGCATCGGCGTTTACATCCTGTATAGCGCGCTGCGCATGGGCTACGAAGCGGTGCAGTCGCTGTTGGATCGGGCGTTGCCGGATGACGAGCGCCAGGCGATTATCGCCGTGGTTTCCTCCTGGCCCGGCGTGAAAGGCGCGCACGATCTGCGCACGCGGCAGTCGGGGCCGACGCGTTTCATCCAGCTGCATCTGGAGATGGACGACACGCTGCCGCTGCGCGAGGCGCACCGGTTAGCCGATCAGGTGGAACAGGCGTTGCGGCACCGTTTTGCGGGGGCGGACGTCATCATTCACCTGGATCCGTGCTCCGTGGTGCCGCCGGGTAGGCAGGGGCATTGGGAGCTATAATCATATAGAGGCATAGCGCAAAGTATTATCATGAATATCTGAGTTAGCTCAGCGTGCCATGCGGCGTTTTAACCGTTATATTGCGTGACTTGAATCAATTCAGCTGGGTGTTTTTGATATAATATCCAGCAATAAGCCATAAAGCTGGTTTTCTGCAGCCGGAGAGGTTTCAAGACGATCGGCGGAGACAGAATTCTTAAGAAATTGCATCTACACAGTTCAGAGGTAGTCATGATCAAGAAAATCGGTGTACTGACGAGCGGCGGTGATTCGCCGGGTATGAACGCTGCAATCCGCGGCGTTGTGCGTTCTGCGCTTTCAGAAGGTCTGGAAGTTTTTGGTATTTACGATGGCTACCTTGGCTTGTACGAAGATCGCATGGAGCAGCTGGATCGCTATAGCGTGTCCGACATGATCAACCGTGGCGGCACCTTCCTTGGTTCGGCCCGCTTCCCGGAATTCAGGGATGAAAACGTGCGCGCCAAGGCGATTGAAAACCTGAAGAATCGCTGCATCGACGCGCTGGTGGTGATCGGCGGCGACGGTTCCTACATGGGCGCCAAACGCCTGACGGAAGAAGGCTTCCCGTGCATCGGTCTGCCGGGCACCATCGATAACGATGTCGCCGGCACCGACTACACTATCGGTTACTTCACCGCGCTGGAAACCGTGGTGGAAGCGATCGACCGCCTGCGCGATACCTCCTCGTCGCACCAGCGTATCTCCATCGTGGAAGTGATGGGCCGTTACTGCGGCGATCTGACGCTGGCGGCGGCGATTGCCGGCGGCTGCGAATTTATCGTGCTGCCTGAAATCGAATTCAACCGCGAAGATCTGGTGTGCGAAATCAAGGCCGGTATCGCCAAAGGCAAAAAACACGCTATCGTGGCGATCACCGAGCACATCTGCGATATCGATGAGCTGGCGCGCCACATTGAGCAGGAAACCAAGCGTGAAACCCGCGCCACTGTGCTGGGCCACATCCAGCGCGGCGGTTCGCCGGTCGCCTATGACCGCATCCTGGCCTCGCGCATGGGCGCCTACGCCATCGAACTGCTGCTGCAGGGGTACGGCGGCCGCTGCGTCGGTATCCAGAACGAAAAAATGGTGCATCATGACATCATCGACGCGATCGAAAACATGAAGCGTCCGTTCAAGGGCGACTGGCTGGAAACGGCGAAAAAGCTGTACTGATACGCCACTCACCGCACGACAAAAAAGCCTCCGCTCCCGGGGGCTTTTTTATGCTCGCCAGTGACATATTCCAGAATCATCTATCCCAAAATTTTTTATTCTTTAGTTGCCGGGAAAGTTTCTGGCAGGCTCTGATGCTAAATCAACCGATTGAGGTTGCGCTTAATTTTCTGGGAGAGCCTGTCGATGCGTAAATGGGGTGTAGGTCTGACATTGGTGCTGTTGGCGTCCGGCGCCATGGCGAAGGATATTCAGTTGCTGAACGTGTCATACGATCCGACGCGTGAGTTCTATCAGGCTTACAACACGGCATTCAGCAAGCACTACCAGGCGGAAACCGGCGACAAGGTGACGGTGCGCCAGTCGCACGGCGGCTCCGGCAAGCAGGCGACGTCGGTGATCAACGGCATCGAGGCCGATGTGGTGACGCTGGCGTTAGCCTATGACGTCGACGCCATCGCCGAACGCGGGCGCATCGAGAAAGACTGGATCAAACGCCTGCCGGACAATTCGGCGCCTTACACGTCGACCATCGTCTTCCTGGTGCGCAAAGGCAACCCGAAACAGATTCATGACTGGCCTGATTTGATCAAGCCGGGCGTGTCGGTGATCACCCCAAACCCGAAAACTTCCGGCGGCGCCCGCTGGAACTACCTGGCCGCCTGGGGCTACGCGTTGCATCACAATAACAACGATAAGGCCAAGGCGCAGGACTTCGTCAAAAACCTGTACAAGAACGTCGAGGTGCTGGATTCCGGCGCGCGCGGCTCGACCAACACCTTCGTTGAGCGCGGCATCGGCGACGTGCTGATCGCCTGGGAAAACGAAGCGCTGCTGGCGGAGAAAGAGCTGGGCAAAGACAAGTTCGAGATTATCACCCCGAGCGAATCGATCCTGGCCGAACCGACGGTGTCGGTGGTGGATAAGGTGGTCGACAAACGCGGTACCCGCGAGGTGGCGACCGCCTACCTGAAATATCTGTATTCGCCGGAAGGGCAGACTATCGCGGCACAGCACTATTACCGCCCGCGCGATGCGGCGGTGGCGGCCAAGTTCGCCGGGCAGTTCCCGCAGTTGAAGCTG
Source organism: Serratia sp. DFXYC6 (assembly GCF_057196085.1). Lineage (NCBI taxonomy): Bacteria > Pseudomonadati > Pseudomonadota > Gammaproteobacteria > Enterobacterales > Yersiniaceae > Serratia > Serratia sp. DFXYC6. The sequence goes on from NZ_JBXUNV010000007.1 coordinate 76,793, forward strand.
TTCACCGTGGATGACACCTTCGGCGGCTGGACCGAAGCGCAGAAGGTGCACTTCGCCACCGGCGGCGTATTCGACGAAATCAGCAAACGCTGATGCCGTTTAAACGGCAATAAAAAACCCCGGCTTGCCGGGGTTTTTTTATGGCAAGCCTAAGGCAATCAGGCTTTTTTCGCTGCGGCAGCGGCTTTGACGATCACGGCGAAAGCGTCGGCTTTCAGCGAGGCGCCGCCAACCAGCGCGCCATCGATGTCCGGCTGGGAGAACAGCTCTGCGGCGTTCTTGTCGTTCACCGAACCGCCGTACTGGATGATGATTTCAGCGGCAACCGCGGCATCGTGCTTGGCGATGTGATCGCGGATAAATTTGTGCACGGCCTGCGCCTGCGCAGGGGTGGCGGATTTGCCGGTACCGATGGCCCAGACCGGCTCATAGGCGATCACGGTGCCTTTCATCGCCGGTGCGCCCAGCGTTTTCAGCACGGCGTCGATCTGGCGCGCGCATACTTCTTCGGTTTTGCCCGCGGCGTTTTCCGCTTCGGTTTCACCGATGCACAGCACCGGGATCAGGCCGGCTTCTTTCAGCACGGCGAATTTCTCGGCGATCACTTCGTCGCTTTCTTTGTGGTAGGTGCGACGCTCGGAGTGGCCGATGATGATGTACTGAGCGCCGACGTCTTTCAGCATGTTGGCGGAAACTTCACCGGTGAAGGCGCCGGACAGGTTAACGTCCACGTTCTGCGCGCCCAGCGCGATGCGGCTGCCGGCCAGCGCGTGCTTGGCCTGATCCAGATACATCACCGGCGGGGCGATGGCGACGCCACAGCCGTCAACGCTGCTCAGCTCATTGCGCAGACCGGCGATCAGTTCGTTGACCATGTGAGTGCTGCCGTTAAGCTTCCAGTTACCCATAACTAATGGATGACGCATGTTTTTTCCTCCAACTAGGGAACGCGAGAGTCGAAATGACAACTGCCGGACCGGCAGTTTACCTGCCCAACAGTATAGAGATCATTAAGCGCGAAGGCTTTGCTTTTCGTCATTAAATGCCGCGCCGTTACGGCTCGGAAAGCGCCAGCTTAATCGGTTCAACCGCGAAGGTTACGCCTTTATCGCCGTTGTCCGAGACGACATAGCGAATGGCGCCGACCTGCTGTTGGTAAAAGCGCGATCCTTTGCCTTTTTCCAGCAGGCTGTTCACCTTGTTCTGGCTCTGCTCCACCGTCAATGCCGGTTCGAACTGGCGCATCAGCGCCGCCATGTAGTTGATGGCGATGGCGCGCGCGGCTTTTTCTTCATTGGCCTGCTGCAGCGGCAGATGCGTGATCTGCAACGTTTTGATTTTTCCGGTGCCTTTCTCCAGCGCGGTGGAGGCGTACAGGTTTTCGTTGAGTTTGCTGGCGGCGCGCGTCAGCAGCGGCGAATCGTCTTCGGTGGCCGGAATGGCGCGGAATTCGCCAATCGGCAGTTTCGGGTTGTCGCGATTGTATTTTTCGCGGAATTTGACCACCGTCAGATCGAAGGTCGGCGCCCCGGCCAGCAGGTAAGGCGCGGTCGGTTTCGCTTCGGCGGCGGGCGGTTCGGCCCAGGCGCTGGCGGCGGCCTGCAGCAGGCAGGCGATGGCGAGGGTTTTTCTCAGCATGGCGTATGGCATCAAGGACAAAGATGGCTCCGATTAAAGCGATAACTCGCGGGCCTTGTCAAAGATCCCACGCCATTATCGGTTCGCTGACGAGAAAGCTGTGCGGCGCGCCGCGTTATGCAAGGCGGAAAACTCGGCCCGGCAGCGTCTATGTTACACTGCGGCGCAGAATATGGGCAGGCTTAGAGCGCAGGAATCGATGACGTTACAACAGTGGTGTTTTTCTTTTAAGGGCCGCATCGGGCGGCGCGACTTCTGGATCTGGATGGGGCTGTGGTTGGTGCTGATGGCGGCGGCGTTTACGCTGGCCAATTATCAATTGATAGCCATCCAATCCATCGCCTTCTTTATCGTGGCGCTGCTGTGGCCGACGGCGGCGGTGCTGGTCAAACGTCTGCACGATCGCAACAAGGCCGGCTGGTGGGCGTTGCTGCTGATCCTGGCGTGGATGCTGGCGGCGGGCAACTGGCAAATGCTGGCGCCGATCTGGCAATGGGGCGTCGGGCGTTTCATCCCGACGCTGATTATTGTGATGATGACTATCGATCTGGGCGCCTTCGTCGGCACGCCGGGAGACAATCGGTTCGGCCCGGAAGCCGAACCGGTGAAGTTCCGCTGATCCTCGGGTTACCAGTAGTGCTCGCTGGTGATGTGGCCCGGTTTGCGGCGCAGGTGCTTGCGCATTTGGCGGTGGTCTTTCAGCGTTTGCTGGGTGTCCCGCACCATCTGCGGGTTGCCGCACAGCATCACGTGGCTGGTTTCGGCGTCGATGGTCAAGCCGATCGCCGCTTCCAGCCGGCCGTCCTCGATCAGCGCCGGCACGCGGCCGGTCAGTGAGCCGGGTGTTTCTTCACGGCTGACGACGGTCTGGATGCGCAGCTTGCCGTTGTAGCGTTGCTGCAGTTGCTGCATCAGCGGCAGGTAGCTCAGATCGCGCGCAAAACGCGCGGCGTGCACCAGCACCAGGTTGTTAAAGCGTTCCAGGCCGACGCCTTGCTGCAGAATCGATAGATAGGGGCCGATGGCGGTGCCGGTCGCCAGCATCCACAGCGTGTCGCAGTCGGGCACTTCATCCAGCACGAAGAAGCCGGCCGCTTCTTTGGTCACCATGACATCCGACCCTGGCCGCAGCTGATTGAGGCGCGGGCTCAGTTTGCCTTCCGGCACCGTCACCAGATAGAACTCCAGGTTGGCGTCATCGGGGGCATTGACGTAGGAGTAGGCGCGTTGCACTCGTTCGCCGTCGATCTCCAGCGCCAGTTTGGCGAATTGCCCGGCGGTGAAAGGATCGATGGGGGCATTGACCACCAGGCTGAACAGCCCGTCGGTCCATTGTTTTACCTGCGTAACCTTGCCGTTTACCCATTCAGCCATACTCTAAAGCTCCCGTGGTCGAATCAAATAAGCACAATGTCGTGAGCCGGAAATGGCGTGCGTGGTGCGCTCTATCCGGTAGTCGTTGCCGAACAGGCGGTGAAACAGCTGCAGCTCGGAATTGCACAGGCTGCTGCAGTTGGAACCGGCCACGCCGATCGGACAGTGGTTTTCCACCAACAGCGCACCGTGCGGATGATCGAGCAATTCGGCCATGTAACCGTCATGTTGCCGCAGACGCACCAATCGGGCTAACCGCTCTTGGTGGCTGCGCTCGGCGGACAGCTCTTCGGCATAACGCAGATAAAGCTGCTCTTCGCGCGCGTTCAGCAACGGTTCCACACCGGCGCCGCCAAACAGCCGCAGCGCGGATGCCCGCAGCCGTTCCTGGTCGGCGGCCGCAAAAGCGTGCCCTCGCGCTGTCAGCGACCAGTAGCGCGTCGGGCGGCCGACCTTGCTGCGCGCTTCTTCGTAACAAACCAACTCACGTTTTTCCAGGGATTGCAGATGTTGTCGGATGCCCATCGGCGTGATGTCCAGACGCTCCGCCAGCATTTTGGCCGAGTGCGGGCCGAGCGCCTTTAACTGCAATAAAATCAGCTCAGGTGTTTTCATGAACCAAATCCCTATGGTGTTATTTTATTTCAAGTTGATGAAAATAATTATCGATTAAATGCTAAAGCGCGGCTACTGCAAGGGCGCTATTTTTAACTCCAAAGCGTTAGACGTACAGTTTAATTTACGAGCCTGGTCGGGTTTGCTGCCAGTGTGACCTGGATCAATATCTGCCTGAAACTCGCTAAAAAAATCAGATTTGATTAGTTTATGCCGCCATAGAGGGCTGCTCGCCGTTCTGGCTGCTGCAACGGCCATACCGGGACGCTGTGACGAGTTGAAACGTTAACGAAGATAATGAGAAAACTAGAGAATTTTCACCTGCTGGTGATGCTTATCCTGTTGGTCGCCGTCGGCCAGATGGCGCAAACCATTTATGTTCCCGTTATTGCTGATATCGCCCACGATCTGTCGGTTCGCACCGGCGCCGTGCAACGGGTGATGGCGGCGTATCTGCTGACCTACGGTTTCTCCCAGCTGATTTACGGGCCGATATCGGATCGGATCGGGCGCCGCCCGGTGATCCTGACCGGCATGATGATCTTCCTGTTCGGTGCGCTGGGCGCACTGCTGTCCACCAACCTGACGATGCTGGTCGCCGCCAGCGCGATTCAGGGCATGGGCACCGGCGTGGCGGGCGTGATGGCGCGCACCATGCCGCGCGATCTGTATGCCGGCACCGCTCTGCGCTACGCCAACAGCCTGTTGAACATGGGGATTTTGGTCAGCCCGCTGCTGGCGCCGGTGATCGGCGGCGCGCTGGCGATGGTGTTCGGCTGGCGAGCCTGTTACGCCTTCCTGCTGGCGCTGTGCGCCTGCGTCGCCTTCGCGATGTTCCGCTGGCTGCCGGAAACCCGCCCGGTGCAAACGGAAAAACGTCGCATGCTGGCCAGTTTCCGCCAGCTGCTGGGTGACAGCACCTTCAGCTGCTATCTGGTGATGCTGATCGGCGCGCTGGCGGGGATTGCGGTATTCGAGGCCAGCTGCGGTGTGTTGATGGGCGGCGTGTTGGGGCTGAGTGGGCTGACCGTCAGCATCCTGTTCATTCTGCCGATCCCGGCGGCGTTTTTCGGCGCCTGGTACGCCGGGCGCGACGGCAAGACCTTCCACACGCTGATGTGGCATTCGGTGATTAGCTGCCTGCTGGCGGGGGCGATGATGTGGATCCCGGGCTGGTTCGGCGTGATGAACATCTGGACGCTGATCGTGCCGGCCGCGTTGTTCTTCTTCGGCGCCGGCATGCTGTTCCCGCTGGCGACCACCGGGGCGATGGAGCCGTTCCCTTACCTGGCCGGCGCGGCGGGCGCACTGGTGGGCGGGATGCAGAACATGGGGTCCGGTCTGGCGACCTGGCTGTCCGCCATGTTGCCGCAAACCGGGCAGTTCAGCCTCGGCTTGCTGATGTTCGCGATGGCGCTGCTGATCCTGCTGTGCTGGTGGCCGCTGTCCAATCGTATGCAGCATCAGGGGCATACCGCATAACGACAGGGCTCCATTCGGCGCCCTCATACCGTTGACAAAGGGGAGAAAAAGCGGGGTTTTTCTCCCCTTTGTGGTTATCAGCCGAAAATCAATAAATTGACTTTCCTTGTTTTTTATTCGCTGTTCTCTGCCAACACGGCAAGGGCATGAGGTTTGTCATCAATCATCAGGGCGCCATTCGGCGCCCTGTTTCGTTACAGCAGAAACTCGTGCAGCGCCGGGTCTTTGCGATCCAGATAGTGGGTCGAACGAATACGGCGGATGGTGCGCGACTTGCCGCGGATCAGCAACGTTTCGGTGGTGGCCATGTTGCCCTGGCGGCTGATGCCTTCCAGCAGATCGCCCTTGGTGATGCCGGTGGCGGAGAAGATCACGTTGTCGTTGCGCGCCATCTGATCCAGACGCAGCGCCTGGCCGGCTTCGATACCCATCTCCCGGCAGCGGGCCAACTCCTGTTCGCCGATGCGGCGGTTTTCGGCGCTGTCGCCTTTCACCTCATGACGCGGCAGCAAACGCGCCTGCATGTCACCGTCCAGCGCGCGGATCACCGCGGCTGAGATCACCCCTTCCGGTGCGCCGCCGATGCCGTACATCACATCGACCTCGCTTTCCGGCATGCAGGTGAGAATGGAGGCCGCTACGTCGCCGTCAGGAATGGCGAATACTCGCACGCCCAACTGCTGCATCTGCGCGATGACGCCGTCGTGGCGCGGTTTGGCCAATACGATCACCGTCAGCTGCGACAGCGGTTTGCCCAGTCGTTCGGCGACGTTCTGCAGGTTCTCTGCCAATGGCCGGTTGAGATCGATGGCGCCGCGCGCCGCCGGGCCGACCACCAGCTTCTCCATGTACATGTCCGGCGCATGCAGGAAGGTGCCGCGATCGCCCACCGCCAATACCGCCAGCGCATTGGACTGGCCCATGGCGGTCATGCGGGTGCCTTCGATCGGATCGACCGCGATGTCGACCGCGTCGCCCTGGCCGGTACCGACCTGCTCGCCGATATACAACATCGGCGCTTCGTCGATCTCGCCTTCGCCGATCACGATGCGCCCATCGATATCCACTTTGTTGAGCATGATGCGCATGGCGTGGACCGCCGCGCCGTCGGCGGCGTTCTTGTCGCCGCGCCCCAGCCATTTGTAGCCCGCCAGCGCGGCGGCTTCGGTAACGCGGGAGAATTCGATGGCTAATTCACGTTTCATGGCAAACCTGTCTGTGAGAAAGGGAGGAAAATATCGACAAAGTCTATCACAGCGCGGTGGCGGCAGGGCGGGGCAAAAAAAAAGCGCCGCCCGCAGGCAGCGCTTGTTGGCGAAACGGCAGCTTCGGGATTACTCGTGATCTTCCCATGCCTGAGCGCGAGCCACCGCTTTTTTCCAGCCGCTGTAGCGGTAGTTGCGTTCGGTGGTTTCGATGCTTGGGCGGAATTCACGCTCAACCACCGCTTTGCTCTTCACTTCATCCAGATCGTTCCAGTAGCCGATGGCCAGGCCCGCCAGGAACGCCGCGCCCAGCGCCGTCGATTCACGCACTTCAGGGCGTTCTACGCGGGTGCCGAGAATATCGGACTGGAACTGCATCAGGAAGTTGTTGGCGACCGCGCCGCCGTCCACGCGCAGCGATTGCAGGCGGGTGTTGGCGTCGGCCTGCATGGCGTCCAGCACGTCACGGGTCTGGAAGGCGATGGATTCCAGCGTGGCGCGGATGATGTGGTTGCTGTTGGCACCACGGGTCAGGCCGAAGATGGCGCCGCGAGCATACGGATCCCAGTAGGGCGCGCCCAGGCCGGTGAAGGCCGGCACCACATAGACGCCGTTGCTGTCTTTCACCTTGGTGGCGAAATATTCGGAGTCGGCGGCGTCGCTGATCAGTTTCAGCTCGTCGCGCAGCCACTGGATAGACGCACCGCCGATGAACACCGCGCCTTCCAGCGCATAGTTCACTTCGCCGCGCGGGCCGCAGGCGATGGTGGTCAGCAGACCGTTTTTCGAGCGCACCGCTTCTTTGCCGGTGTTCATCAGCAGGAAGCAGCCGGTGCCGTAGGTGTTCTTCGCCATGCCCGGTTGAACGCACAGCTGGCCGTACAGTGCCGCCTGTTGGTCACCGGCGATACCGGCGATAGGAATACGCGTGCCGCCCTTACCGCCGATGTTGGTCTGGCCGTACACTTCGGAGGACGGGCGGACTTTCGGCAGCATGGCGCGCGGGATATCCAGCACTTCCAGCATGCGCTCGTCCCAGTCCAGTTCGTGGATGTTGAACATCATGGTGCGTGAGGCGTTGGTGTAATCGGTGACGTGTACGCGCCCCTGGGTCATTTTCCACACCAGCCAGGTATCCACGGTGCCGAACAGCAGTTCGCCGCGCTTGGCGCGCTCGCGGGCGCCTTCGACGTTGTCCAGGATCCACTTCACCTTGGTGCCGGAGAAGTACGGGTCAACCACCAGGCCGGTGTTGTGACGGATGTACTCTTCCAGGCCGTCGCGCTTGAGCTTCTCGCAGATGTCGGCAGTGCGGCGGCACTGCCAAACGATGGCGTTGTAAATCGGCTTGCCGGTCTCTTTTTCCCAGACGATGGTGGTTTCGCGCTGGTTGGTGATGCCGATGCCGGCGATCTGATCGGAATTGATGTCGGCTTTCGCCAGCACTTCTACCAGCGTCGAACTTTGCGATGCCCAGATCTCCATCGGGTCGTGCTCAACCCAGCCGGCCTTTGGATAGATCTGCGGGAATTCGCGCTGCGATACTGCAACGATGTTGGCGTCGTGATCGAGCACGACGGCACGTGAGCTGGTGGTCCCTTGGTCGAGTGCGACAATGTATTTTTTTTCTACAGTCATGGTAATTATCCTGCTGTTGTTAACCGTGTAAAACTGCACCCATCACGCTTTACGCTGCTGGGTCTTGGCGTCGGGCTCTTCTTCCGTCACGCAGACGTCGCACGGCAGGTGGCGGCCAATCAGCGCGCGGTAACCGAAAGCGCCCAAGCCACAGCCGACGATAGGGGCGAAGATCGGCACCAGGAAGTACGGGATGTCGCGTGCGCCGGTGAAGGCGACTTTGCCCCAGCCGGCCAGGTAGGCGAACAGTTTCGGCCCGAAGTCACGCGCCGGGTTCAACGCAAAGCCGGTCAATGGTCCCATGGAGGCGCCGATCACGGCAATCAGAATACCGATCAGCAGCGGCGCCAGCGGGCCGCGCGGAATGCCGTTGCCGTCGTCGGTCAGCGCCAGGATCAGGCACATCAGGATTGCAGCGATCACCATTTCTACCAGAAAGGCCTGGCCGACCGAGATGTGCGCGTTAGGGTAAGTCGAGAAGATGCCTGCCAGTTCGAGGCTTTCGTTGCTGCCGCGCACCATGTGGTGGGCCGCTTCGAAGTCGAAGAACAGATTGTAGTACAGCCCGTAGACCAAGGCCGCGGCGCAGAAGGCGCCGGCGATCTGCGCAATGATGTAAGGCACCACTTTGCGCCCGTCGAAGCAGGCGAACAGCCACAGGGCGAGGGTGACCGCCGGGTTGAGATGCGCACCGGAAATGGCGGCGGTCAGATAGATGGCCATGGCGACGCCCAGGCCCCAAATGATGCTGATTTCCCACTGGCCGAAGCTGGCGCCCGCCAGTTTCAGCGCGGCAACGCAGCCTACGCCAAAGAAGATCAGCAGCGCCGTGCCGAGGAACTCGGCGATGCACTGGCCTTTTAATGTCGGACTGGTGGTTTGGCTCATAATGTTGGTGTCCTGCAAAACGGCGGTTGTTGGTTTATAGGCTCAGCCAGGTATACATCTGGCCTATGGGCACAGTTTTTTCATCTCGTCCAATTATTGAATGAGGACGTGATGTAAATTTATCGTTAACGAACATAAACGAGAAATAGCGAAATCAAAATGTGTGTGGCGCGTCATAAAATTGAGCGATTTCGCGTCGTTTAGTGTTCTTTCTGAGCCATAAAAGTGTGATCTGACCAGTGGTTTAGCGAGGGGCGTTAACAACTCGTGGCGGCGCCGACGGGGATTTTCAGTTTTTACTGATGGCGAGGGCAGGAAAATTGCAACAGACTGCGCGATGATCCGGTATGTTGCTAGACAGGCGGAGACTGGCTACTTACAATCGTTTTTAACGAATCGAGACCGGCGCGCCTTTCGTAATGGCGCGCGTCACTGAGCGCGATGCAATATTCGCAGTAGCTGCAGCCGACGTTGCGGCCGCTACTTATAGATGTACGCCTTGCTATCATGAGGGGACTGAAGCATGTCATTTGAAGTATTTGAGAAACTGGAAGCAAAAGTACAGCAGGCGATTGATACCATCACCCTGTTGCAGATGGAAATTGAAGAGCTGAAAGACAAAAACAACTCTCTGTCGCAGGAAGTTCAGGCTGCCTCCGGCAACCACGAAGCGTTGGTGCGCGAAAACCAACAGCTGAAAGAAGAACAGCACGTATGGCAAGATCGCCTGCGCGCGCTGCTGGGCAAAATGGAAGAGGTCTGATTCTCACGCCATGCAGCAACGAAAAGGGCGCCTGAGGCGCCCTTTTTCATGTCCGAAAATCACTCGATGTCGAGCGGATCCTCGGAGAGGATGATGCCGGTGTTGTCGGCATACAGGTGGTCGCCGGAGAAGAAGGTGACGCCACCGAAGTTGACGCGGATATCGCTTTCGCCCACGCCTTCGCTCACGGCACCCGCCGGGATTGCCGCCATCGCCTGAATGCCGATGTCGAGCTCTTCCAGATCGTCCACCTGGCGCACCGCGCCGTACACCACGATGCCTTCCCATTCGTTCTGGGCGGCCAGGCGCGCCAGTTCGGCGTTGATCAGCGCCCGGCGTACCGAACCGCCGCCGTCGACCAACAGCACGCGGCCGCGGCCGTTTTCTTCAAGCAGATCGAACAACAGGCCGTTATCCTCAAAGCATTTCACCGTGGTGATCTGCCCGCCAAATGAAGTACGCCCGCCAAAATTGGAGAACAGAGGTTCAACAACGTTCACCTCTTCATGATAGATGTCGCAAAGTTCGGAAGTATCGTATTTCATAGGATTTTACGTCTGTTTGCCGCTGGAATGTTCAGTATATCCCTTTATTCGCCCTGTTGGCAAAATCATCAGTTTTTAACTGAGCGCCACGCCGATGGCGAACAGCAGATTGGCCAGCAACGCCGCCTTGACCATATGCTCCAGCATCGGCCGCATGCCTACCGGCGTCGGATCGCGCAGCACGCGCAGGCCGTGGCGCGCCAGCAGCGGGATCGCCAGCACGAACAGCCAACCCCACGGGCTGTGCAGGTTGAACAGCGTGAACAGCGCGAAACACAGCACTGCGCCGCCGAGCAGTAGGGCATGGTAAATGCGCGCCTTGTGCGGGCCGAGACGCACCGCCAGCGTATTCTTGCCGTTTTCGCGATCGCTTTCGATATCGCGCAGATTGTTGATGTTGAGCACCGCCGTCGCCAGCAGGCCGCAGGCGGTGGCGGGCAGCATCACGACGCTGTCGAAGGTGTGCGTCTGCAGATAGTAGGTACCGGCCACGCTCAGCCAGCCGAAGAACACCAGCACCGAGATATCGCCCAGCCCCAAATACCCGTAGGGCTTGTTGCCAACGGTATAGGTGATGGCCGCCACGATGGACAGCCCGCCCAGCACCAGGAAACCCACCACGTCGCTGGGTTGCTCGCAGGCGACGGCGATCAGCGAACAGCCGGCGATGGCGATCAGCACCACCGTCACCACCAGCGCCCGTTTCATCTGCGCCTGGGTGATCATGCCTTTCTGCATGCCGCGCAATGGCCCGATGCGATCTTCTTTGTCGCTGCCTTTGACCGCATCGCCGTAGTCGTTCGCCAGGTTGGAGAGGATCTGCAGCAGGCCGGCGGTCAACAGCGCCAGCAGCGCCACTTCTGGTTTCAGGCTGCCGTGCCAGGCGGCGATCGCCGAGCCGACCACGATGGAGGCAAAGGCCAACGGCAGGGTGCGGGGGCGTAGACTTTCGAGCCAGGCGGAAATCGGGGTGGTGGAGGTTGATGAGCTCATGTTTCGCTTCTGTCAGTAAGTTGCGGTGTCCGTTAGAAATAATTGTGGGAGGCAATGCCTCCCACACAGATGACTGACAAGACAATGATTGAGCGATTATAGGATAAAACGACTCAAATCTTCATCCGCCACCAGTTCATCCAGATGACTGCGCACGTAATCCGCATCAATTGTAATGGATTGGCCATTAATTTCACTCGCATCGTAGGAAATATCTTCCATCAGACGCTCCAGCACGGTGTGCAGACGACGCGCGCCGATGTTCTCGGTGCTTTCGTTGACCTGCCACGCGGCTTCGGCGATGCGGCGGATGCCGTCGGCGGTGAACTCGATGTTGACGCCTTCGGTGCCCATCAGCGCTTTGTACTGCTCGGTCAGCGACGCGCTCGGCTCGGTCAGGATGCGCTCGAAGTCTTCGGTGGTCAGCGCCTGCAGCTCAACGCGGATCGGCAGACGGCCCTGCAGTTCCGGGATCAGATCCGACGGATTGGCGGTCTGGAACGCGCCGGAAGCGATGAACAGGATGTGGTCGGTCTTCACCATGCCGTGCTTGGTGGACACGGTGCAGCCTTCCACCAGCGGCAGCAGATCGCGCTGCACGCCTTCACGCGAGACATCCGGACCGGAGCTTTGGCCGCCGCGCTTACAGATTTTGTCGATCTCATCGATAAACACGATGCCGTGCTGCTCAACCGCTTCGATCGCCTGCTCTTTCAGCTCTTCCGGGTTCACCAGCTTGGCGGCTTCTTCTTCCACCAGCAGCTTGAAGGCTTCTTTGATCTTCAGCTTGCGCGGTTTTTGCTTCTGGCCGCCGAGGTTCTGGAACATCGACTGCAGCTGGTTGGTCATCTCTTCCATGCCTGGAGGCGCCATGATTTCCACGCCCATCGGCACGGCGGCCAGATCGATTTCGATCTCTTTGTCATCCAGCTGGCCTTCGCGCAGTTTCTTGCGGAATGCCTGGCGGGCGGCGGACGGTTCCTGATTTTCTTCCGGCTGGCCCCAGTTGTTTTTGGCCGGCGGGATCAGCACGTCGAGAATGCGCTCTTCGGCCAACTCTTCGGCGCGGGTGCGGTTTTTCTCGATCGACTGCATGCGCACCATTTTGATGGCGGCATCTGTCAGATCGCGGATGATGGAGTCCACTTCTTTGCCCACATAGCCCACTTCGGTGAACTTGGTGGCTTCAACCTTGATGAACGGCGCGTTGGCCAGCTTCGCCAGACGGCGGGCGATTTCGGTTTTACCGACGCCGGTCGGGCCGATCATCAGAATGTTTTTCGGGGTCACTTCGTGACGCAGCATCTCGTTGAGCTGCATCCGGCGCCAGCGGTTGCGCAGGGCAATGGCGACAGCGCGTTTGGCCTTGTTTTGGCCAATGATATAGCTGTCCAGTTCGCTGACGATCTCGCGCGGGGTCATTTCAGACATGGTATTCGATCCTTACGCTTTGGAAGGCAATTCTTCAATGGTGTGGAAATGGTTGGTGTAAATACAGATGTCGCCGGCGATGTTGAGAGATTTCTCAACGATGTCGCGGGCGCTCAGTTCGGTATTTTCCAACATGGCGCGGGCGGCAGCCTGGGCGTACGGGCCGCCGGAGCCGATGGCGATCAGATCGTTTTCCGGCTGCACCACATCGCCGTTGCCGGTGATGATCAGCGAGGCGGTTTCATCGGCGACCGCCAGCAGCGCTTCGAGCTTGCGCAGCATGCGGTCAGTGCGCCAGTCTTTCGCTAGCTCGACGGCGGCTTTCACCAGGTGGCCCTGATGCATTTCCAGTTTGCGTTCAAACAGTTCAAACAGCGTGAAGGCGTCAGCGGTGCCACCGGCGAAACCGGCGATCACTTTGTCGTTATACAGGCGACGCACTTTCTTGACGTTACCCTTCATCACCGTATTACCCAGGGTTGCCTGGCCATCACCACCGATGACGACCTGGCCGTTGCGGCGTACGCTTACAATTGTTGTCACGAGCAGACCCTCGTTAAAGACGGAAAGAAGTCCCCGCAGCGCCTGCTTTCACAGACGCTACGAGGCATATTGAGAGTATAGATGGGGGGGGATTGACGCTTTTCAACCCCCAACGGAGAGGGGAATGCAACTCGACATGCCGACGCCCTTCAGGCGCGAAAGGGTTTTGTCCGCTGCGGCGCGGCTGCTGTAGGGGCCGAGCACTACGCGATTCCAGCCGCCGCCGGCGGTGATGCGGCTCTCGATGCCTTCGAACGCCAGGCGCGCCCGCACGGATTCAGCCTGATCGGTGGCGCGGAACGAACCGCATTGCACCATCCACTTCTGTTTCGATTCCGGCTTGGTTTCCTGCTTGGCCGTTTCCTGTTTCACTTCCGGTTTGGGCTCCGGCTTCGGTTGCGGCTTCGGCTCAGGCTGTTTCACCTGCACCGGTTGCTGGGTGGCCGGCTTCGGCTGCTGGTGCTGCTGCTGCTGCTGCACCGGCGCGGTGGTGGCCCCGCTGTTGAACGGGTTGCGCGGCGGCTGAGCGACCTGCTGCTGTTGCTGTACCGGCTGCTGCTGCATTTGCTGTTGTTGCATCTGCTGCTGCTGGCGGTTGCTGCGCGCGTTGGCCTGGCCCGGATCGTTATACGGCACTTCATTCAGCTGCGTCGGACGCTGCTGCATGTCGGCCTGCATTTGTTCCAGCAACTGCCGCTGTTCGGCGGTCAGCTGAGTTTTGGAATTGAGCTCGCCGCCGGCCGTCGGTTCGGTCGGGGTTTGCACGCCGATCTGCCGGTTTTCCAGCTCTTTGATATAGCGCCAGCGCTCTTCCGGCTTCGGCGGCAGGCCGTTGCCCGGGCGAGTGGTGTGCGCAGGCAACAACGGCGCGTCTTCCGGCTTGTTGTGCGTAATGAAATAGAGGCCACCGACAAAGACAACCAGCAACGCGGCGGCTAACGCCAGCACGGTTTTGGAAACCTTCGGAGAACTGCGTTTTTTACGGCTGGGGGTTTTACGCTTAGCTCCTGCTGCGCGCCCACGGCTTACATAGTCTTTTTGTGCCACTATTATTCCGCTGTGTCCTGATGAGAGGATAAGTCCGTCATGTTACTGAACCCTAAAATATTTGACTAGCGTTTCGGGGCAGCGGTGCTGCCTCTGATAATCAATTCACTGTCCAATAGCCGGGAGCCGCTGGCCACCGTTTGGCCGTTCAACTGCTCCAGCAGCAGCAACATCGCCTGCTGGCCGATCTGGAAGCGCGGCTGCGCCACCGTGGTCAGCGGCGGATCGCAATACTGCGCCAGCTTGAGGTCGTCAAAGCCGACGATCGACAGATCCTGCGGTACCCGCAGCCCCATTTTCTTCGCCTGGGACAGCACGCCGATCGCCATGACGTCGCTGTGGCAGAACACCGCCGTCGGCGGTTTCGGCTGAGCCATCAGCGCCGTCAGCGCTTGCGCGCCGGCTTCGTAGGTAAAATCACCCCGGGTAATATAGCTGCTTTCGACGGTAATGCCATTACGACGTAGCGCTTGAACGTAACCCTGCAGCCGATAATGGCTCAGCGGCATCTGTTCCGGCCCGGCGACGCAGGCGATCTGCCGGTGGCCCAATTGATGCAAATAATGCACGGCTTCAAAGGCGGCAGTCAGGTTATCGATGTGCACCGTCGGCAGTTCCAGCTCAGGGGCAAACTCGTTGGCCATCACCATCGGCGGCAGGTTGCGCTGCTCTTCCTTGCTGGCGTCGAACGGCAGGTTGGAGCCCAGCAGCAGCATACCGTCGATCTGTTTGGTGATGATCAGATTGACGAAGGTGCGCTCTTGCTGATTTTGCTGAGCGCAGTCGCCGATCAGCACCAGATAACCTTGTTGGGCCGCGGTCTGTTCGATCCCCTGGATCACATCGGCGAAAAACGGATCGCAGATGTCGGGCACGATCACCAGGATGGTGCGGGATTCGTTGCGTTTGATATTGCGTGACAGAGCATGAGGAGAATAACCCACGGCCAGCACGGCCTGTTCCACTTTCTGGCGCGTTGGCGTTGACACCTTTTCCGGGTTCATCAGCGCACGCGATACGGTAGCCGTTGAAACGCCCGCCATTTCGGCGACGTCTTTCATGGTCGCCATGGATAACTCTTTCTTGTGTTCCAACGCCTTTCTCCTTGCGTCAGCCCCATGCCGACGCCACTACTGCTGTTTGCTCACAATGTCCGGCATGCGGTGGCGAGATTGTTGTCATTGAGCGCCACTCGCGTTCGGGCACTCCGTCGCGCTGCGATGTGGCGACAAAATTTGCCCTCGCAGACATTCTAAACAGAATACGCCCCGCCTTTGTTACCTAATTTGCATAAAAAATGTGACCTGAGAAGGTTTTTTAGCGTTCGCTCGCAATTTCAAGGGTAAACGTTTGCACTGCGGCAGCTAAATCGGACTTTTCCGGGATCAGCTGTCGATCGGATCGACATCCAGCGTCCATTTCACCTTGCGCGTTTGCGGCAGGGTGCCGATCAGCGGCAGCGAGCTTTTCATCAGCTGTTGCAGGACGCGCCGCGTCGGGTGCTGCAGCAGCAGCTGCCAGCGGAAACGGCCGCCGCGTTTGGACTGCAGCGCCGGCACCGGGCCCATCACCCACAGCGAATCGTCCTTAAGCGGGCTGGCTTCCAACAGATTGCGCAGCTGCTGCAGGAACAACGGGGCCTGTTGGTTATCGTGATCTTCGGCGCGCACGATGATGTGGCTGGTGTAGGGCGGCAGAAACACGCTGTTGCGCTCCGCCAGCGTCTGTTTGGCGAAGGCGTCGTAACCCTGTTGCAGCAGCACCTGCAGCAGCGGGTGCTCCGGGTGGTGGGTTTGCAGCAGCACTTCACCCTGTTTGCCCGCGCGGCCCGCCCGGCCGGAGACCTGGGTATACAGCTGAGCGAAACGCTCGGCGGAGCGGAAGTCGGCGGAGAACAACGCGCCGTCCACGTCCAGCAACGCCACCAGCGTGACGTCGGGAAAGTGGTGGCCCTTGGCCAGCATCTGCGTGCCGATCAGAATGCGCGCTTCGCCGCGATGAATATCCGCCAGGTGTTGCTCCAGCGCCCCTTTGCGGCTGGTGGTGTCGCGATCGATGCGGGTGATCGGCGTGTCGGGGAACAGCGGCGCCAGCTCCTGTTCCAGCTGTTCGGTGCCGACGCCCACCGACACCAGGTGGGTGGAGCCGCACTGCGGGCACTGGTGCGGCACCGGTCGCTGGCTGTCGCAGTGGTGGCAGCGCAGCTGGCGCTGATGCTGGTGGAAGGTGTAGTAGTGATCGCAGCGCTGGCATTCGGCGATCCAACCGCACTCGTGGCACAGCAGCGCCGGGGCGTAACCGCGGCGGTTGAGGAACAGCATCACCTGGTTGCCGGCTTTTAAATGGTGTTGCATGCTCTTCAACAGCGGCTGTGACAGGCCGACCTTCAGCGGCAACCCTTTCAGATCGATCAGGTGCTGCGCCGCCGGTTTGGCGTTGCCCGCGCGTTGGGTGAGCTTCAACTGGCGATATTTGCCCAGCTGCACGTTGTGCAGCGTTTCCAGTGCCGGCGTGGCGGAGCCCATCACCATCGGGATGTCCTCTTCCCGGGCGCGAAACACCGCCAGATCGCGGGCATGGTAGCGCCAGCCTTCCTGCTGTTTATAAGAGCTGTCGTGCTCTTCGTCGATGATGATTACGCCCAGTTGCCGGAACGGCGTGAACAGCGCCGAGCGGGTGCCGATGACGATCGCGGCTTCGCCGCTGCGCGCGCGCAGCCAAACCGCCAGCCGTTCGCTGTCGTTCAGCCCGGAGTGCAGCACGTCCACCGGCGCGTTGAAGCGCTCGCGAAAGCGGGCGATGGTTTGCGGCGTCAGGCCGATTTCCGGCACCAGCACCAGCGCCTGCCGGCCTTTGGCCAACACGTTCTCCAGCACGCTGAGATACACCTCGGTCTTGCCGGAGCCGGTGACCCCGGCCAGCAGCCAGGCGGCGAACTGCTCATCCTCGCTTCTGATCGCCCCGACGGCGGTGGCCTGTTCGGTATTCAGCCGCAGCCGCTCGCCAAGCACCGCGAAATTGGGGCGCCAGTCCTGCGTGGCCGCGACCTGAGCGCGCAGGTCGATCAGCCCTTTGGCGCGCAGCGCCTGTAGAGCGCTTTCCGTCAGCTCAAGCTGGCTGACCTGATGGCGATAGACCGGGCGTTGCAACAGCGCCGCCAGCGCCTGCTGCTGTTTCGGCGCGCGTTTCAGGCTTTCGGGCGGCGTGGCGCGCCCCTCTTCGGTGGCGAACCACTGCCACAACGGCGCGGCCTCGGCCGGTTTGCCTTGGCGCAGCAGGATCGGCAGCGCATGGAACAGCACTTCACCGATGGGATAGTGATAGTAATCGCTGGCCCAGCGCAGGATGCGCCACAGGCTGGGAGAGAACAGCGACTCGGTGTCGATCACGCTGTCGATCGGTTTGAGCTTGTCCAGCGGCAGTTCGCTGGTGTCGCTGCAGCCGGTGACGATGCCGATTGCATGCTGCCTGCCCCAGGGCACGCCCACGCGCGCGCCGGCCACCGGCTGCATGCCGGGCGGCAGCAGATAGTCGAAGGTGCGGGCGAGGGGGACCGGCAAAGCAACGTGTACGACGGGCATGATCTCATCCAAATTGAAAAAAAGTGGGCATCAGTTTACACGGCGCATCGGCAAATGTACGGTTCCGATTGCGCGCCCCGACTAATGCTGTATAATTTGCCGCCTTTGGTATAATTCGATACCAAAATTCTATTATCAACCACGTGTGGTGTCTGGCGAAACAGGGCTGGATAGCGACACGGCCTTAACTGAGGTTTCCCATGAAACAAGGTATCCACCCAAAATACGAAGAAGTTACTGCTAACTGCTCTTGCGGTAACGTGATGAAGATCCGCTCCACCGTGGGCCACGATCTGAACCTGGACGTTTGTGGCGCATGCCACCCGTTCTACACTGGCAAGCAGCGTGACGTTGCTACCGGTGGCCGCGTTGACCGCTTCAACAAGCGTTTCAGCGTACCAGGCGCTAAGAAATAAGATTTCTTATCGACCGATGAAAAAGGCGCCCTGGGCGCCTTTTTTCTTTTCTGCCGCCGGCGTTCGCCGGGCGGTTCTCAATATTCCCAGGTATCGGGATCGACACCCAGTTCGCGCATCAACGCTTTTGCGGCTTCCGGGATTTCATCGCTGCGCTCTTTGCGCAGGTCTTCATCGTTCGGCAGCGGCTGGCCGGTAAAGGCATGCAGAAACGCTTCGCACAGCAGTTCGCTGTTGGTGGCGTGGCGCAGGTTGTTCACCTGGCGACGGGTCCGTTCGTCGGTAAGGATTTTCAGGACCTTCAGCGGAATGGATACCGTGATCTTTTTGACTTGCTCGCTTTTTTTACCGTGTTCAGCGTAAGGGCTGACATACTCGCCGTTCCACTCAGCCATGGGACACCTTAACTTTGTCAGAAAAATTACAAAATTCTAAAAACCGGCCAATTATGCCCGATCTTCACTGTTCTCACTAAATAAATGTCAATTTTACGCGACCAGGGTCACTGAATGCCCCGCTTCGGCCAGGCATTGCCGCTTAACATCTTATCGTCATGTCATATCGGCATAATTTTAGCGGGTATTGTGTCATTGCTCAATCTATACGCAAAGAAGTTTAGATGTCCAGATGTATTGACGTCTATCAATCCTGCGATTACTCTTTAGGCCTCATCCACCGAACCGAGAGCCGAGCGAGCCCATGACGCGTAAACCAGCCACGATTGCCGTACGCAGCGGCCTGAACGACGACGAACAGTACGGCTGCGTTGTCCCGCCGATTCATTTGTCCAGCACCTATAACTTTACCGACTTCAACCAACCCCGAGCCCATGACTACTCGCGCCGCGGCAACCCGACGCGCGACGTAGTGCAGCGCGCGTTGGCGGAGCTGGAAGGCGGCGCCGGCGCGGTGATGACCGGTAGCGGGATGTCGGCGATCCATCTGGTGACCACCGTGTTGTTGAAGCCCGGCGATCTGCTGGTGGCGCCGCACGACTGCTACGGCGGCAGCTATCGGCTGTTCGACAGCCTGAGCAAGCGCGGCGCCTATCGCGTGCTGTTCGTCGATCAGGGTAATGAAGAAGCCCTGCAGCAGGCGCTGGCGCAGAAGCCGAAGCTGGTGCTGATAGAAAGCCCCAGCAATCCGCTGCTGCGGGTGGTGGACATCGCGGCGATCTGCGCTGCCGCGCATGCGGCGGGCGCGTTGACGGTGGTGGACAACACCTTCCTCAGCCCGGCCCTGCAACAGCCGATCGAACTCGGTGCCGATCTGGTGGTCCATTCTTGCACCAAATACCTGAACGGGCATTCGGACGTGGTGGCCGGGGCGGTGATTGCCAAAGATCCCGAGCTGGCGGTCGAGTTGGCCTGGTGGGCAAACAACATTGGCGTGACCGGCGGCGCGTTCGACAGTTATCTGCTGCTGCGCGGCATGCGCACGCTGTCGCCGCGCATCAAGGCGGCGCAACAAAACGCTGAAGCGATTGTTGACTATTTACAGCAGCAACCGCTGGTGAAAAAGCTGTATCATCCCTCCCTGCCGGAGAATCCGGGGCATGAGATCGCCCGCCGTCAGCAGCGCGGTTTCGGCGCGATGCTGAGTTTTGAACTGGACGGCGATGAAGCGGTGCTGCGCCGTTTTCTCTCTGCCCTTGAGCTGTTTACTCTGGCAGAATCGTTGGGCGGCGTAGAAAGCCTGATCTCGCATGCAGCGACCATGACTCACGCCGGCATGGCGGCGGAGGCGCGGGCAGCGGCCGGCATCTCCGAGAGCCTGCTGCGCATTTCCGTGGGTATTGAAGACAGTGAAGATTTGATTGCCGATCTGGAACGCGCTTTCCAGGCGGCGGCAACGAGGTAAGCATGAATGCAATTGCTGTAGCAGGGCCGGTGAGCGGGCGTCAACTGCACAAGTTTGGCGGCAGCAGTCTGGCGGATGTGAAGTGTTATCTGCGTGTGGCCGGGATTATGGCGGAATACAGCCAGCCGGGCGACATGATGGTGGTATCGGCCGCCGGCAGTACCACCAACCAGTTGATCAACTGGCTGAAGCTCAGCCAGAGCGATCGCCTGTCTGCGCATCAGGTGCAGCAGACGTTGCGTCGCTATCACAGCGATCTTATCAGCGGCCTGTTGCCGCCGGAAAGCGCCGAGCCGCTGATCGCCGAGTTCATTCAGGATCTGGAACGTCTGGCGGCGCTGCTGGACGGCAACGTCGACGAGGTATGCTATGCCGAAGTGGTCGGGCACGGCGAGATCTGGTCGGCGCGCCTGATGGCGGCGGTGCTTAATCAGCTGGATATGCAGGCGGCCTGGCTGGACGCGCGTGATTTCCTGCGCGCTGAGCGCGCCGCGCAGCCGCAGGTGGATGAAGGCCGTTCTTACCCGCTGCTGCAGCAATTGATGGCTCAACATCCGGGCAAACGCCTGGTGGTGACCGGGTTCATTTCGCGCAACGACGCCGGGGAAACCGTGCTGTTGGGGCGTAACGGCAGCGACTACTCCGCCACTCAGGTCGGCGCGTTGGCCGGCGCTGCGCGCGTCACCATCTGGAGCGACGTGGCCGGGGTATACAGCGCCGATCCGCGCAAGGTGAAAGACGCCTGCCTGCTGCCGCTGCTGCGTCTGGACGAAGCCAGCGAGCTGGCGCGCCTGGCGGCGCCGGTATTGCACACCCGCACCCTGCAGCCGGTCTCCGGCAGCGATATCGATCTTCAGCTGCGCTGCAGCTATCAGCCGGAGCAGGGCTCGACGCGCATCGAGCGCGTATTGGCGTCCGGCACCGGCGCCAAGATTGTCACCAGCCACGACGATGTGTGCCTGATTGAACTGCACGTTGCCGCTCAGCATGACTTCAAACTGGCGCAGAAAGAGTTGGATCTGGTGCTCAAGCGCGCGCAGATCAAACCGCTGGCGGTGGGCATCCACCCTGACCGCAACCTGGTGCAGCTGTGCTACACCTCCGAGGTGGTCAACAGCGCGCTGGTGATGCTGCAGGCCGCGGCGCTGCCAGGCGAGCTGCGCCTGCGTGAAGGGTTGGCGCTGGTGGCGATGGTCGGCGCCGGGGTGTGCAAGAACCCGCTGCACAGCCACCGTTTCTATCAGCAGTTGAAAGATCAGCCGGTCGAGTTCATCTGGCAGGCGGAAGATGGCATCAGCCTGGTGGCGGTATTGCGCCAGGGGCCGACCGCGCTGCTGATCCAGGGGCTGCACCAAAGCCTGTTCCGCGCCGAGAAGCGCATCGGTCTGGTGCTGTTCGGCAAGGGCAATATCGGGTCGCGCTGGCTGGAGCTGTTCGCCCGTGAGCAGACCAATATCTCCGCGCGCAGCGGCTTCGAATTTATCCTGGCGGGGGTGGTGGACAGCCGCCGCAGCCTGCTGAACTATGACGGGCTGGACGCCAGCCGCGCGCTGGCATTCTTTGAGGATGAGGCGCAGGAGCTGGATGAAGAATCGCTGTTCCTGTGGATGCGCGCGCACCCGTTCGACGATCTGGTGGTGCTCGACGTGACCGCCAGCGAAGAGCTGGCCGGGCAGTATCTGGATTTCGCCAGCTACGGTTTCCACGTGATCAGCGCCAACAAGTTGGCGGGGGCCTCGTGCAGCGACAGCTATCGCCAAATTCGCGACGCCTTCGCCAAAACCGGCCGCCACTGGCTGTACAACGCCACCGTCGGCGCCGGCCTGCCGGTCAACCACACGGTGCGCGATCTGCGCGACAGCGGCGACAGCATTCTGGCGATCAGCGGCATCTTCTCCGGCACGCTTTCCTGGCTGTTCCTGCAGTATGACGGCACGGTGCCGTTCACCGAGCTGGTGGATCAGGCCTGGCAGCAGGGGCTGACCGAACCGGATCCGCGAGTCGATCTCTCCGGCCAGGACGTGATGCGCAAGCTGGTGATCCTGGCGCGCGAGGCGGGCTACGACATCGAACCGAACCAGGTGCGGGTCGAGTCGCTGGTGCCGGCGGGGTGCGAGCTGGGCTCCGTCGATCAGTTCTTCGAGAACGGCGAGGCGCTGAACCAGCAGATGCAGCAGCGCTTTGAGGCCGCCAGCGAAATGGGCCTGGTGCTGCGCCACGTGGCGCGTTTCGACGCCAACGGCAAGGCGCGGGTCGGCGTGGAGGCGGTGCGCCCTGAGCATCCTCTGGCCTCGCTATTGCCGTGCGACAACGTGTTTGCCATCGAAAGCCGCTGGTATCGCGATAATCCGCTGGTGATCCGCGGGCCGGGCGCCGGCCGCGACGTGACCGCCGGCGCGATCCAGTCAGACCTTAACCGATTGGCGCAGCTGCTTTAATCCTCTGCGGGCGCGGGTTCACCGCGCCCCTTTGCTTTTCCTGCCATACTTATCCCTGCCGCTGTCATGAAATTTCCTCTTTGAGCGGGTGAGGATTAATCATCTTATTCCCCTCATTTTCCTGTTGACTCTTTAGCCAACATGCGGCATTTTCTATCTAGACGTCTAAACGTATAGACGCTCATCAAGATGAAATAAAAACAGTGATCGAGAAGAGGTGAGCAGGGTATGAGTTTTTTCCACGCAAACCAGCGGGAAGCGCTGAATCAGAGTCTGGCGGAGTTGAACGGCCAGATTAACGTATCATTCGAGTTCTTCCCGCCACGCACCAGCGAGATGGAAGAGACCCTGTGGCAGTCGATCGATCGTCTGAGCATCCTTAAACCCAAATTCGTTTCCGTCACCTACGGCGCCAACTCCGGCGAGCGCGATCGCACCCACAGCATCATCAAGGGGATCAAGGAGCGCACCGGCCTGGAGGCGGCACCGCACCTGACCTGCATCGACGCCAGCCCGGCGCAGCTGCGCGACATCGCGACCGATTACTGGAACAGCGGCATTCGCCATATCGTGGCGCTGCGCGGCGATCTGCCGCCGGGCGGCGGCAAGCCGGACATGTACGCGACCGATCTGGTGGCGCTGCTGAAAGACGTGGGCGACTTCGATATTTCCGTCGCCGCCTACCCGGAAGTGCACCCGGAGGCGAAGAGCGCCCAGGCGGATTTGATTAACCTGAAGCGCAAGATCGACGCTGGCGCCAGCCGCGCCATCACTCAGTTCTTCTTCGACGTCGAGAGCTACCTGCGCTTTCGCGACCGCTGCGTCGCCGCCGGTATCGACGTGGAAATCGTGCCGGGCATTCTGCCGGTGTCCAACTTCAAGCAGCTGCAGCGCTTCGCCACCATGACCAACGTGCGGGTGCCAAGCTGGATGACCAGCATGTTCGAAGGGCTGGACGACGATGCGGAGACCCGCAAAATGGTCGGCGCCAACATAGCCATGGACATGGTGAAGATCCTCAGCCGCGAAGGGGTGAAAGATTTCCACTTCTATACGCTGAACCGCGCCGAGATGAGCTACGCCATCTGCCACACGCTGGGCGTGCGCCCGGTGGCCGCCGCCTGACGGGCTTGTTCCATTGAAAAAGGGCGTCGCTTTACCGCGGCGCCCTTTTTTTGTGGGGGAAGGCATAAAAAAACGACCCCGATAAACGGGGCCGCGATTAGGCTCACTAGCCGGTGTTGCGCATCCCGGCGGCGACGCCGGCGATGGTGACCATCAGCGCCTGCTCGACGCGGGCGTCCGGCTGCTCCTGCTGGCGCGAACGGTGCAGCAGTTCGGCCTGCAGGACGTTCAGCGGGTCGGTATAGACGTTGCGCAGCGCGATGGATTCGGCGATCCACGGCAGGTCTTCCATCAGATGCGCATCGTTGGCGATGGTCAGCACTACCTTGATGTCGCTTTCCAGCTGATCGCGCAGCTGTTGGCCCAGCGGCCACAGCGATTTATCCACCAGGCGCTGATCGTAGTATTCCGCCAGCCATAGGTCGGCCTTGGCGAACACCATTTCCAGCATGGCGATGCGGGTGGAGAAGAACGGCCAGTCGCGGCACATCGCCTCCAGCTCCGCCTGTTTGCCGGCCTTCACCGCTTCCTGCAATCCGGCGCCGGCGCCGAGCCAGGCCGGCAGCATCAGGCGGTTCTGCGTCCAGGCGAAGATCCACGGAATGGCGCGCAGGCTCTCTACGCCGCCGTTCGGCTTGCGTTTGGCCGGGCGCGAGCCCAGCGGCAGTTTACCCAGCTCCAGTTCCGGCGTGGCCGCGCGGAAGTAAGGCACGAAGTCCGGGTTTTCACGCACGTAGCCGCGATACATCCGGCAGGAGGTCTCGGACAGGTCGTCCATCAACGCCCGCCATTCTTTCTTCGGTTCCGGCGGCGGCAGCAGATTGGCCTCGAGGATCGCCCCAGCATACAGCGCCAGGCTGCTGATGGTGACTTCCGGCAGGCCGAATTTGAAGCGGATCATCTCGCCCTGTTCGGTGACGCGCAGGCCGCCCTTCAGGCTGCCCGGCGGCTGCGACAGCAGCGCCGCATGCGCCGGTGCGCCGCCGCGGCCGATGGAACCGCCGCGCCCATGGAACAGCGTCAGCGCCACGCCGGCTTTTTCACAGGTTTTGATCAACGCGTCCTGCGCACGGTACTGCGCCCAGGAAGCGGCCATCACGCCGGCGTCTTTCGCCGAGTCGGAATAGCCGATCATCACCATCTGTTTGCCCTGAATAAAGCCGCGATACCAGTCGATATTCAGCAACTGGGTCATTACGTCGTCGGCGTTGTTCAGATCGTCGAGGGTTTCGAACAGCGGAGCGACCGGCAGCGCGAACGGGCAGCCGGCCTCTTTCAGCAGCAGGTGCACCGCCAGCACGTCGGAAGGCGTGCGCGCCATCGAAATCACGTAGGCGGCGATCGAGCCCTGCGGCGCTTCGGCGATCACCCGGCAGGTTTCCAGCACTTCCTGCGTGTCGGCGCTCGGTTGCCACTTCAGCGGCACCAGCGGGCGTTTGGAGTTCAGTTCGCGGATCAGGAACGCCTGTTTATCGGCTTCCGACCAGCTTTCATAGTCGCCCAGCCCCAGATAGCGGGTCAGCTCGGCGATGGCTTCGGTATGGCGGGTGCTTTCCTGGCGCACATCGATGCGCACCAGCGGCACGCCGAAGCAGCGCACGCGGCGCAGGGTATCCAGCAGTTGACCGTTGGCGATGATGCCCATGCCGCAGGCCTGCAGCGACTGGTAGCAGGCATACAGCGGCTCCCACAGCTGCTCGTTGTTCACCAGCAGGTCGTGCGGCTTCAGCACGCGCTCGCCCTTCAGGCGGCCTTCAAGATAAGCCTGGGAACTCATCAGCTGGCTGCGCAGCTGCTTCATGATTTCGCGGTACGGCTCCTGCACCTCATCGCCGCCGGCGCGGGCGCGCAGCTCCGGGGTGCATTCGGTCATCGACAGTTCAGAGACCAGCACCTGGATGTCGCGGGTGAACAGGTCGCAGGCTTTCCAGCGGCTGAGCAGCAGCACATGGCGGGTAATTTCGGCGGTGACGTTCGGGTTGCCGTCGCGGTCGCCGCCCATCCAGGAGGTGAAGCGCACCGGCACCGCTTCCACCGGCAGGCTGTAATCGATGGAGTTTTCCAGCTGTTCGTTGAATTCGCGCAGGAACGCCGGCACGCCTTCCCACAGGCTGTTTTCCACCACCGCAAAGCCCCATTTGGCTTCGTCGATCGGGGAAGGGCGGTGTTTGCGAATTTCATCGGTGTGCCACGACTGGGCCACCAGTTGGCGCAGGCGGCGCATGATCTTGTTGCGCTCGTAGTCGGCCAGATCGTTGTGATCGAGCTGGCTGAGGCAGGTGTTGACCTCCACCAGCTTGTGGATCAGGGTGCGGCGGGTGATCTCCGTCGGGTGCGCCGTCAGCACCAGCTCGATGGAAAGTTGCGACACCGCGTGCTGCAGCTCTTTGTCGCTGAGCTTTTTGTCTTTGAGACGGCTGAACAGCTGCGCCAGCGCTTCCGGGTTGCTGGCGGCCTCGCCGTTGGGCGAAATGCTGTGGTACTGCTCGGCGACGTTGGTCAGGTTGAGGAACTGGCTGAAGGCGCGCGCCACCGGCAGCAGCTCGTCGTTGGATAGGTTCTGCAGGGTGGAGAGCAGCTCCTGGCGATGCGCTTCGTTGCCGGCGCGTGAGGATTTGGAAAGCTTACGGATGGTCTCAACGCGATCGAGAATATGCTCACCCAGCGCTTCTTTGATGGTATCGCCGAGCAATTTGCCGAGCATACTGACATTACTGCGCATTGCCGAATATTGTTCGTTCATATAACCCCTGACCCAGTTCTGTATGATTTTTATCTTGTAAATAAATTTCACGCGTCAGGCGCAGACCGCCAGCCTGATCACATCGCGTTCCTGTCCAATCGTCAATTGACACTATTTTTAGCAAAAAAACATCAAAATCGGCGCATTTTCTGAAATTTAATTACGCCTCGTCGGTTATCAGCACGGCTTATTTCGCCGTTTTCTACTTATTTTGAGGTAGGGGAAAGCATAAGGCATTTCCCCTGTTAAATGTCGGGTTTATTGCCGGCAAAAGTGACTGACCAGCTGGCCCAGCAGTTTGCGCGTCGGTTCGATAAACGCGGTATCGATGTACTCGTCCGGCTGGTGGGCCTGATCGATGGAACCGGGGCCGAGCACCAGGGTCGGGCATACCTGTTGCACGAACGGCGCCTCGGTACAGTAGTTGACCACCTGCGTGCGGGTGCCCAGCAGCTCCTCGATCACCGCCACCATGCGGTGGTCGGTCGGGCACTCGTAGCCCGGCACCGACGCGTGCAGCTCTTCGATGGTCAGGCGGCCCGGCCAGCGTTGGCTCACCGGCTCCAGCGCCTGATGCATCAGTTCGTTGATGTTGTCGAGCGTCATGCCGGGCAGCGGGCGGATATCCAGGTGCAGCTCGCAACAGGCGCAGATGCGGTTGGCCGCGTCACCGCCGCTGATATGGCCGAAGTTCATGGTGGGATAAGGCACGGCGAACGCCGGATTGTTGTAGCGCTCCTGCAGGGTTTTGCGCAGCTCCATCAGGCGGCCGATGGACTCGTGCATCAGATCGATGGCGTTGACGCCGCGCGCCGGATCGCTGGAGTGGCCGGACTGGCCGACGATGCGAATGGCGTTGGCCATGTGGCCCTTGTGCGCGCGCACCGGCTGCAGCGAGGTCGGCTCGCCGATGATGGCGAAATCCGGCCGAATGGCGGTGGAGGCGGCGAAATAACGCGCGCCGGCCATCGTCGTTTCTTCATCTGCGGTCGCCAGAATGTACAGCGGCTTGGTCAGCTTGCTCGCGTCGATGTCGCGCACCGCGTCCAGAATAAAGGCGAAGAAGCCTTTCATGTCGGCGGTGCCCAGCCCGTAGAGCTTGTTGTCGTGCTCGGTCAGGGTGAAGGGATCGCGCGTCCAGCGGCCTTCGTCGTAAGGCACCGTATCGGTGTGGCCGGCCAGCAGCAGGCCGCCGCTGCCTTCACCAATGCTGGCCAGCAGGTTGAATTTGTGGCGCGACTCCGGCACCGGCTGCACGTCGACTCGGAAGCCCAGGTCGGCAAACCATCCGGCCAGCAAGTTGATTAACGCCTCATTGCTCTGATCGAGGCCGGCATCGGTGGCGCTGATTGACGGAGTGGCGATCAACGCCCGGTACAGCTCAATAAATGGAGGTAATTTCATCTTCACTGTTGACAGCCTTTGGTTAGGATAGTATCAATATTCATGCATTTATTTTGAATAAAAATACAGTAAGCCGAAGCGTAAGGGAACCCGATGCCCGGATGTTTATAAAAGCATCAACGCCTGGCTCCGTGGGTGAACGGCGCAACAACGCTGGCTAGCCCTGTTACCTGGGTCGCAAGCGACCGCACGTCAGTTTAGAAGGTGAAAGGCCACATGTTGAATACGCTGATCGTTGGTGCCAGCGGTTACGCCGGAGCGGAGCTCACGGCTTACCTGAATCGCCACCCACACATGAACATAACCGCTTTAGCGGTTTCAGCGCAAAGTGCAGATGCAGGAAAGTTGCTTTCCGATCTCCATCCCCAGTTGAAAGGCATCGTCGATCTGCCGCTGCAGCCGTTGACCGACGTCGCCAAGGCGGCGCAGGGCATCGACGTGGTGTTCCTCGCCACCGCTCATGAAGTCAGCCACGATATCGCACCGGCCTTCCTGGCGGCAGGCTGCGTGGTGTTCGATCTGTCCGGCGCCTTCCGCGTGCAGGACGCCGGTTTTTATACCCAGTACTACGGTTTCGAGCATCAGCATGGCGCCCTGCTGGAGCAGGCGGTGTACGGCCTGGCGGAGTGGCAGAGCGACAAGATCAAACAGGCGCAGCTGATCGCCGTGCCGGGCTGCTACCCGACGGCGGCGCAGCTGGCGCTGAAACCGTTGATCGAAAAGCAACTGCTGAACCTCGACCAGTGGCCGGTGATCAACGCCACCAGCGGCGTCAGCGGCGCCGGGCGCAAGGCCAGCATGACCACCAGCTTCTGCGAAGTGAGCCTGCAGCCGTACGGTATTTTCACTCACCGGCACCAGCCGGAGATCGCCGCGCACCTGGGCGTGCCGGTTATCTTTACGCCGCACCTGGGCAATTTCCCGCGCGGCATTCTTGAAACCATCACCTGCCGCCTGAAAGCCGGCGTGACCGCGCAGGACGTGGCCGCCGCCTATCATGCCGCCTATGACGACAAGCCGCTGGTGCGGCTGTACGACCAGGGCGTGCCGGCGCTGAAAGCGGTGGTGGGGCTGCCGTTCTGCGACATCGGTTTTGCGGTGCAGGGCGAGCATCTGATCGCCGTGGCGGCGGAAGATAACCTGCTGAAAGGCGCGGCGGCGCAGGCGGTGCAATGCCTGAATATCCGTTTCGGCTTCCCGGAAACCCAATCACTCCTTTAAACCAGCGTGAGTAAACAGCAATGAACCCGTTAATTATCAAGTTAGGTGGCGTGTTATTAGACAGTGAAGAAGCGCTGGAGCGTCTGTTTACCGCGTTGGACAGCTATCGGCAGCAGCACCAGCGCCCGCTGGTGATCGTGCACGGCGGCGGCTGCGTGGTGGACGAACTGATGAAGCAGCTCGCTTTGCCGGTGGTGAAAAAGAACGGCCTGCGGGTCACGCCGGCCGATCAGATCGACATCATCACCGGCGCGCTGGCTGGCACCGCCAACAAAACGCTGCTGGCGTGGGCGATTAAACACCAAATCAACGCTGTCGGCCTGAGCCTGGCGGACGGCGGCAGCGCGGTCGTGACCCCGCTCGATCCGGCATTGGGCCACGTCGGCAACGCGCAGCCCGGCTCGCCCGCGCTGCTCAATACCCTGCTGGGCGCCGGCTACCTGCCGGTTATCAGCTCCATCGGCATCACCGCCGAAGGGCAGTTAATGAACGTGAACGCCGATCAGGCGGCGACGGCGCTGGCCGCGACGCTGGGGGCGGATCTGATCCTGCTGTCGGACGTCAGCGGCATCCTCGACGGCAAGGGCCAACGCATTGCGGAAATGACGGCGCAAAAAGCGGAACAACTGATCGCGCAAGGCATCATCACCGATGGTATGGTGGTGAAGGTGAATGCGGCGCTCGACGCCGCCCGCACCCTCGGCCGCCCGGTGGATATCGCCAGCTGGCGCCATGCCGATCAGCTTCCTGCTTTGTTTAACGGCGTGTCGATTGGCACCCGGATCCTCGCTTAATTTTAGAATTAGAAAGGAATAGATCATGCAAAACCAAGGCATCAAAAAAATCGTTCTGGCGTACTCCGGCGGCCTGGATACCTCGGCCATCATTCCATGGCTGAAAGAGAACTACGGCGGCTGTGAAGTGGTGGCGTTCGTGGCGGACATCGGCCAGGAGCGCAGCGATCTGGAAGGCGTGGAGCAAAAAGCCCTGCAGTCCGGTGCCTCTGAATGTCACGTGGTCGATCTGCGTGAAGAATTTATCCGCGATTACGTTTATCCGGTGCTGCAGACCGGCGCCCTGTACGAAGGCAGCTACCTGCTGGGCACCTCGATGGCGCGGCCGATCATTGCCAAGGCGCAGGTCGAGCTGGCGTTGAAAGTGGGCGCGGACGCGCTGTGCCACGGCGCAACCGGCAAAGGCAACGATCAGGTGCGTTTCGAAACCACCTACACCGCGCTGGCGCCGCAGCTGAAAGTGGTGGCGCCGTGGCGTGAGTGGAACCTGCGTTCCCGTGAAGCGCTGCTGGATTACCTGAAAGAGCGCAATATCCCGACCACCGCATCGCTGGAGAAAATTTACAGCCGCGATGAGAACGCCTGGCACATCTCCACCGAAGGCGGCGTGCTGGAAAGCCCGTGGAATGCGCCGAACAAGGATTGCTGGGTATGGACCGTCGATCCGCAGGAAGCGCCGGATCAGCCTGAGCAGGTGACCGTCACCGTTGAGAAAGGCCGCGTTGTGGCGGTTAACGGGAAAGCGTTGTCGCCTTACCAGTGCCTGGAAACCTTGAACGCGCTGGGCGCCAAGCACGGCGTCGGCCGGATCGACATCGTGGAAAACCGTCTGGTGGGCATCAAATCCCGCGGCTGCTATGAGACCCCGGGGGGCACCATCATGGTGGCGGCGCTGCGCGCCATCGAGCAGCTGGTGCTGGATCGCGACAGCTTCAAATGGCGCGAGCAGCTGGGCCTGGAGATGTCCTATGTGGTGTATGACGGCCGCTGGTTCGCGCCGCTGCGCCGCTCGCTGCAGGCCTCTGCCGAAGCATTGGCTGAAGAGGTGAACGGTGAAGTGGTGCTGCAGCTGTACAAAGGCCAGGTGACGGCGACCCAGAAAAAATCCGCCAACAGCCTGTACTCCGAAGAGTTCGCCACCTTCGGCGAAGACGAAGTTTACGATCACAGCCACGCGGGCGGCTTTATCCGCCTGTTCTCTCTGTCTTCACGCATCCGCGCGTTGAATGAGAAAAAGAATAAATAACCGATTGGCGTGACTCTGCAAGGGCGCAGCATGCTGCGCCCTTTCGCATAAAAATTCAGGAGTAAGGTATGGCACTTTGGGGCGGAAGGTTCACTCAGGCGGCGGATCAGCGGTTCAAGCAACTCAACGATTCGCTGCGGTTCGATTATCGCCTGGCGGAGCAGGATATCGTGGGCTCGGTGGCCTGGTCGAAGGCGCTGGTGACCGTTAACGTGTTGACGGCAACGGAGCAACAGCAGCTGGAGCTGGCGCTGAATGCGCTACTGAAGGAAGTCCAGGCCGAGCCTTTGGCGATCGTCCAAAGCGATGCCGAAGACATCCACAGCTGGGTGGAGCAGAAGCTGATCGAGAAGGTCGGCGATTTGGGCAAGAAGCTGCACACCGGCCGCAGCCGCAACGATCAGGTCGCGACCGATCTGAAGCTGTGGTGCAAACAGCAAATAGGCGATCTGCATCAGGCGATCGTCCAGCTGCAGCAGGCGCTGGTGGAGACCGCCGAAGCCAACCAGGATGCGGTGATGCCGGGGTATACCCACCTGCAACGCGCGCAGCCGGTGACTTTCGCGCACTGGTGCCTGGCCTATGTCGAGATGCTGGCGCGCGATGAAAGCCGCCTGCAGGATACCCTGAAACGGCTGGACGTCAGCCCGCTGGGCAGTGGCGCGCTGGCCGGCACTGCTTATCCTATCGATCGCGAGCAACTGGCCGGCTGGCTGGGCTTCGCCTCGGCGACCCGCAACAGCCTGGACAGCGTATCCGATCGCGATCACGTGCTGGAGCTGCTGTCCAACGCCGCCATCAGCATGGTGCATCTGTCGCGCTTCGCCGAAGATCTGATCTTCTTCAACAGCGGCGAGGCGGCGTTTGTCGAGCTGTCCGACCGCGTGACCTCCGGCTCTTCGTTGATGCCGCAGAAGAAAAACCCGGACGCGCTGGAGCTGATCCGCGGCAAGTGCGGCCGCGTACAGGGCGCGCTGACCGGCATGATGATGACGCTGAAAGGCCTGCCGCTGGCGTACAACAAAGACATGCAGGAAGACAAAGAAGGGTTGTTCGACGCGCTCGACACCTGGATGGACTGCCTGCAGATGGCGGCGCTGGTGCTGGACGGCATTCAGGTGAAGCGCCCGCGCTGCCAGGAAGCGGCGGAGCAGGGCTATGCCAACGCCACCGAGCTGGCGGATTACCTGGTCGCCAAGGGCGTGCCGTTCCGCGAAGCGCACCATATCGTCGGTGAGGCAGTGGTAGAAGCGATTCGCCAGGGCAAACCGCTGGAAGCGCTGCCGCTGGCGGATTTGCAGCAGTTCAGCGCGACGATCGCTGACGATGTCTACCCGATCCTGGCGTTGCAATCCTGCCTGGACAAACGTGCGGCCAAAGGCGGCGTTGCGCCGCAGCAGGTCGCCGCGGCAATCGCCGCAGCGAAACAGCGTTTGGCTTGACGACGACAAGGGCGGCCTGGCGCCGCCCTTGAACCTCTACCCCGCCAGGCGGGCGCACAGATAACGGTTCAGGCTCACGCCTTCCTCCATCGCGCCAATCGCCAGCCGGCGATGCTGTTCCGGCGTCATGCGCAGTACCAGTTTGCCGCTGAAGTTCTTTTCCGCCAGCGCCTGCGGCGGCGTTTCGCCTTGCGCCAGCATATCGGCGATCGTTTCGCTCACCACTCTTTCGATGCCCTCCAGTGCGCCAGTACGCGTGGCGGCCAGCCAGGACAGAGAGGGGAATTCGGCGCACAGCCCGACATATTCACGATCTTCCGCTGACCAGGTGATGCGATAGGTATAGTGTTCATGCTTTTCCATGCTCTTCCTCCATTCTGGTTCTGCCCTCCATTTCAGTGTCATTATTGATATCACTTCAATGCCAAAGCATAAAAAATGCGTGCAGGAGGGGCGTGAGGCAAGAGGAGGGAGGCAAATGTGGAAAGTGCTGCGCAAAAAAACCGGGCCTGAAGGCCCGGTGGGTATGAATGGAGAATGAGGGGTTATTCGCCCGGGCAGCGCTGGCAGCGCTCGATTTCGGCCGCGCCGAGTTTGAGCTTCGCCTGCAGGTCGCGCAGCGCGGTGCGCAAGCCTTCTTCGATCACTGGATGATAGAACGGCATGTCCAGCATCTGATCGACGGTCATCTGCTGCTGGTGCGCCCAGGCCAACAGATGCGCAATGTGTTCGGCGTCCGGGCCGATCATTTCCGCACCGAGGAAACGGCCGGTGCCCTGTTCGCCGTAAACGTGCAGAACGCCCTTGTTGCGCAGCATCACCCGCGAGCGGCCCTGATTCTCAAACGAGACCTTGCCCACTTCAAAACAGCCGCAGGCGCTGAACTTCTCGCTCAGCTCGCGGAAGGTCGAGCCGACCATGGCGATCTGCGGATCGGAGAACACCACCGAAATCGCGCTGCGGCGCAGACCCGGATTGATCTCCGGGAAGCTGCCGGCGTTGGCGCCGGCGATGCGCGCCTGATCGCTGGCCTCATGCAACAGCGGCAGCTGGTTGCTGGCGTCGCCGGCGATAAAGATATGCGGCACGCTGGTTTGCATCGTCAGGCGGTCGGCCAGCGGCACGCCTCGAGCGTCGAGCTGCAGGCCGGTATTTTCGAGGCCAAGCCGATCGACGTTGGGGCGGCGGCCGGTGGCGGCCAGCACGTAGTCCACCAGGATCTCCTGCGACTGGCCCTGCAGATCCTGATAGCGGATAAATACGCGGTCGCCTTCGCGCTGCATCATCTCCACTTTCACGTCGGCGTCGAGGTAGAACTCTTCCCCCAGCGCCTTCGCAGCGTAATCGCGCACGGCGCTGTCGGTGAGCGGCCCGACGGCGCCGCCGATGCCGAAGACTTTGGTGTCGACGCCGAGGCGGTGCAGCGCTTGCCCCAGCTCCAGCCCGATCACGCCGGGGCCGAATACCGCCACGGACTGCGGCAAGTCATCCCAGTTGAACAGATCGTCGTTGACGATCAGGCGATCGCCCAGTTCATTCCACGGCGCCGGCCAGCTGGGGCGAGAGCCGGTGGCGATCACGATGCGCTGCGCCACGATGCGCGTATGGTCATCGACCTGCAGCGTGTTGTCGTCGATAAAGCGGGCATAGCCCTGAATTTTGTCGGCGGCCGGGATCTCGTCCACGCCTTCCAGCACGAAGCCGACGAAACGATCGCGTTCGCGTTTGACGCGCGCCATCACCTCGCGCCCGTCAATGCGCGTTTTGCCGGTTGGGTGCACGCCAAAGCCCGGCGCACGTTCGATTTGATGCACCGCTTCGGCGGCGGCGATCAATAATTTGGATGGCATGCAGCCAACGCGCGCACAGGTGGTGCCATAAGGCCCACCTTCGATCATCACCACGCTGGGGGTAGACAGTTTGGCCGCTCGGTAGGCGCCGAGCCCTGCGGTGCCGCCGCCGATGACCGCGACATCAACGTTCAACAGTTTCATATCCGCTCCTGAAAGGTAAAAAAAGGGCGGGCCGTAGCCCGCCAAAGTTCACGTTGGCTTTGTTATTACTTATTAAGCTGACAGGAATGTTTCCAGATCGTCGCTGCCGCCGATGTGACGGCCGCCGATGAATACCTGCGGCACCGTAGCGCGGCCGCTGACGGCGCGCAGGCTGACGGTGGTGGCGTCTTTGCCCAGCACGATCTCTTCATACTGAATGCCGCGCTCTTGCAGCATCTGCTTGGCTTTGGCGCAGAATGGGCAGCCCGGTTTGGTGAACAGGGAGACCGATTCCTGCACTTTGAATTCCGGCGCCAGGTATTTCAGCATAGTATCGGCGTCGGACACTTCAAACGGGTCGCCCGGCTTGTTCGGCTCGACAAACATTTTCTCGACCACGCCGTTGCGTACCAGCATCGAGTAGCGCCAAGAGCGAGGGCCAAAGCCCAGATCCGCTTTCTCGACCAGCATGTTCATGCCTTTGGTGAATTCACCGTTGCCGTCCGGCACGAAGGTGATGTTTTCCGCATGCTGATCGGCTTTCCAGGCGTTCATGACAAAGGTGTCGTTCACCGAGACGCACAGAATGCTGTCGACGCCGTGCTGCTTGAATACGCTGGACAGTTCGTTGTAGCGCGGCAGGTGGCTCGAAGAACAGGTCGGCGTGAACGCGCCCGGCAGCGAGAAAACAATGACGGTTTTGTTTTTGAACAGGTCATCAGTGGTCACATCAATCCATTGGTCGCCCTGACGGGTGTGGAAAGTAACCTGAGGAACTTTCTTGCCTTCTTGACTGGTAAACATTGATTAACCCCTTAATTAGGAAAAGTAATTTTTAGCATTTAGCGCGATATCGCTTCGTTGGGACACATTATTGTCGCTGGGGCTTGATAGATCTAATCGCTCATTGCTATCTTATCTATCGCCATGAGCTATCATGGAATGGAGGGAAACAATGAATATTCGTGATTTAGAGTATCTGGTCGCCTTGGCCGAGCACCGGCACTTCCGCCGCGCGGCCGATTCATGCCATGTAAGCCAACCCACGCTGAGCGGGCAGATCCGCAAGCTGGAAGACGAGTTGGGCGTCATGCTGCTCGAGCGCACCAGCCGCAAGGTGCTGTTCACCCAGGCGGGTCTGTTGCTGGTGGAGCAGGCGCGTACCGTGCTGCGCGAAGTGAAAGTGTTGAAGGAGATGGCCAGCCAGCAGGGCGAAGCCATGTCCGGGCCGCTGCACATCGGCCTGATCCCGACAGTGGGGCCTTATCTGCTGCCGCAGATCATACCGACACTGCACAAAACCTTCCCGAAACTGGAAATGTACCTGCACGAAGCGCAAACCCACCAACTGCTGGCGCAACTCGACAGCGGCAAACTGGACTGCGCCATTCTGGCGTTGGTGAAGGAAACCGAGGCGTTTATCGAAGTGCCTCTGTTCGATGAACCGATGAAGCTGGCGGTGTACTCCGATCACCCGTGGGCGCAGCGCGAGCGCGTGGCGATGCCGGATTTAGCGGGAGAGAAACTGCTGATGCTGGAAGATGGCCACTGCCTGCGCGATCAGGCGATGGGCTTCTGCTTCCAGGCGGGCGCGGACGAAGATACTCATTTCCGCGCCACCAGTCTGGAAACGTTGCGCAATATGGTCGCTGCCGGCAGCGGCATTACCCTGCTGCCGTCACTGGCGGTGCCGCCGCAGCGCGAACGCGACGGCGTGTGCTATCTGGATTGCTACAAGCCGGAACCGAAGCGCACCATCGCGTTGGTGTATCGCCCCGGTTCCCCACTGCGCAGCCGTTATGAGCAGTTGGCCGAAGCGATCCGCGAGCACATGCAGGGCTACATCGACAGCGCGTTAAAACAGGCGGTTTAAGCCGTTAAGCGCCGCCACCCGGTAGGCTTCGGCCATGGTCGGATAGTTGAAGGTCGTATTAACGAAATACTCGATAGTATTGCCTTCACCTTTCTGTTCCATGATCGCCTGGCCGATGTGGATGATCTCCGCCGCACGCTCGCCGAAGCAGTGGATCCCAAGGATCTGCAGGGTGTCGCGATGGAACAGGATTTTCAGGCTGCCGACATTCATCCCGGCTATCTGCGCGCGCGCCAGATGCTTGAACTGGGCGCGGCCCACTTCATACGGCACCTTCATCGCGGTCAGTTCCTGCTCGGTTTTGCCGACGGAGCTGATTTCCGGAATGGTGTAGATGCCGGTCGGGATATCTTCGATTAGGTGACCGCTGGCTTCGCCGGAAGCGATCGCCTGGGCGGCGATGCGGCCCTGATCGTAGGCGGCGGAAGCCAGGCTCGGATAGCCGATCACGTCACCGACCGCATAGATGTGCGACAGCGCGGTCTGATACATGCTGTTCACCTTCAGCAACCCGCGGCTGTCCGACTCCAGACCGACGTTCTCCAACCCCAACGAATCGGTGTTGCCGGTACGGCCGTTGGCGTACAGCAGGCAGTCCGCTTTCACCTTCTTGCCGGACTTCAGGTGCACGATCACGCCGTCTTCGGTGCCTTCGATCTTCTCGAATTCTTCGTTGTGGCGGATCACCACGCCGTTGTTCCAGAAGTGATAAGAGAGCGAATCCGACATCTCTTGATCGAGGAACGCCAGCAGCCGATCGCGGGTGTTGATCAGATCCACCTTGACGTTCAGGCCGCGGAAGATAGACGCATACTCGCAGCCGATCACCCCGGCGCCGTAAATGATCACGTGGCGCGGCTCATGGCTCAGCTCGAGAATGGAGTCGCTGTCGTAGATGCGCGGGTGATTGAAATCGACGCTGGCCGGATGGTAAGGGCGCGAGCCGCAGGCGATCACGATGTGGTCGGCGCGGATGGTGTCCTGGGTGCCGTCCATGTAGCTGACGCTGACGGTGTTGGCGTCGATGAAGCGCGCGTCGCCGGCGAACAGCTTGCACTGGTTCCGCTCATAGAACCCTTGGCGCATGCGGGTCTGCTGGCTGATGACGTTATCGGCGTGGCGTAAAATGTCAGGGAAGGTCGCGCTAAGCGTGCGCGAATTGTTGTAAAGCGGGTTCTGGTTGAATTCGATAATGCGGCTGACGGCGTGGCGGAGGGCTTTGGAAGGGATGGTGCCCCAATGGGTACATCCGCCGCCTACGTTGTTGTACCGTTCGATAACGGCCACACGGGCGCCCTGTTTCACCAGCCCCATGGCGGCACCTTCACCACCAGGGCCCGAGCCAATCACTATGGCATCAAATTGATAGTGCTGTTGCATGTAGGAGAGACCTGTTTTTTTATACAAGATTACAACGGTATCTTAACATCATAGCGCTGCTCACCCAATCACCATTAGGCTTTTTGAGTCAAAGCACAATCGGCTCAGGGCGGAAGTGTGATAGAGCGCGTTAGTATAAATGCTGTTGCAATAAAATTTGCTATATTGCCGAGTCTAGGGCGTTAGACTGAGAGAATGGAACCTATCCGGATATGCATATGGGCGTCAGAGCACAACAAAAAGAACGGACTCGTCGTTCCCTGATCGAAGCCGCATTCAGCCAGCTGAGCGCCGAACGCAGCTTCGCCAGCCTGAGCCTGCGGGAAGTTTCACGCGAGGCGGGCATCGCGCCCACGTCGTTTTACCGCCATTTCCGCGACGTGGATGAGCTGGGGCTGACCATGGTGGATGAAAGCGGCCTGATGCTGCGTCAGTTGATGCGCCAGGCGCGCCAACGCATCGCCAAGGGCGGCAGCGTGATCCGCACCTCGGTGTCCACCTTTATGGAATTTATCGGCAACAACCCGAACGCCTTCCGCCTGCTGCTGCGCGAGCGCTCCGGCACGTCGGCGGCATTTCGTGCGGCGGTGGCGCGCGAGATCCAGCATTTCATCGCCGAACTGGCGGACTACCTCGAGTTGGAAAACCACATGCCGCGCAGCTTTACCGAAGCGCAGGCGGAAGCGATGGTCACCATCGTGTTCAGCGCCGGCGCGGAAGCGCTGGATATCGACGTCGAGCAGCGGCAGCAGCTGGAAGAACGGCTGGTGCTGCAGTTGCGGATGATCTCCAAAGGGGCGTATTACTGGTATCGTCGCGAACAAGAAAAAGCTTCTGTGTCCCACGTATAAAAAAGGTAAAAAATGATGGAAAAACCAGGCCGTGAAAATGGCACCTTACTGCTGGCGTTGATTGCCGGCCTTTCGATCAACGGTTCCTTTGCCGCGCTGTTCAGCTCGGTGGTGCCGTTTTCGATCTTCCCGCTGATTGCGTTGGTGCTGGCGGTGTACTGTCTGCATCAGCGTTACCTGAACCGCGCCATGCCGGACGGCATGCCGAAGCTGGCGGCGGCCTGCTTCCTGCTGGGGCTGTTGATGTACAGCGCCATCGTGCGCGCCGAATACCCGCAGATCGGCTCCAACTTCCTGCCGTCGGTGATCTGTGTGGCGCTGGTGCTGTGGATTGGGGTCAAGCTGAAGGCGCGCAAGGCGCTGGATGCGCCGACTCAAGAGCCGTAATGAAACGGGGCGCCATCATGGCGCCCCTGTCGTATCAGCGGTGTTTTTCCAGCAACACGCCGCATTCCATGTGATGGGTATACGGGAACTGGTCGAACAGCGCCAGGCGGCTGACCCGGTGCGTGGCCTGCAGCGTTTCCAGGTTGGCGCACAGCGTTTCCGGATTGCATGAAATATACAAAATGCGCGGGTAAGCCTGCACCATCTTCACCGTTTCCGCGTCCAGCCCGCTGCGCGGCGGATCGACGAAAATCGTCTCGCAGTTGTAGCCGCTCAGATCGATGCCTTTCAACCGGTTGAATTCGCGTACTCCGTTCATCGCCTGAGTGAAGTCTTCTGCCGCCATGCGGATGATTTGCACATTGTCGATATGGTTGGCGGCGATGTTGTACTGCGCCGCCGCCACCGA
The DNA here is from genome assembly GCF_057196085.1 of Serratia sp. DFXYC6. Classification (NCBI taxonomy): domain Bacteria; kingdom Pseudomonadati; phylum Pseudomonadota; class Gammaproteobacteria; order Enterobacterales; family Yersiniaceae; genus Serratia; species Serratia sp. DFXYC6. The sequence goes on from NZ_JBXUNV010000007.1 coordinate 116,119, forward strand.
CGGCTTGGCGATCTCGGTCGCCAGCACGCGCTCGAAATTGCGCGCCAACGCCAGCGAGAAGTTGCCGTTGCCGCAGTACAGCTCCAGCAAATCGCCTTTGGAACCGGCGGTGACCGCCAGCGCCCATTCCAGCATCTGCACGTTCATGGCCGCGTTGGGTTGAGTAAAGCTGTTTTCCACCTGTCGGTAGATCATATCGCGGCCGGCGACCGTCAGCACTTCGTCAACATAATCCTGGTCGAGCATGATCTTGGTCTTCGACGCCCGGCCGATCAGCTGCAGGTCGAAACCCTGCGCGCGCAGCTCGTCGCGCAGTTGCTCGGCGCGCTGCTGCCAAGCGTCATCCAGCTTGCGGTGGTACAGCAGCGAGGCGATGATTTTACCGCTTTGCGTCGACAGATAATCGATCTGGAACAGCTTGTGACGCAGGATCGGCTCCGGTTTCAGCGCGGCGATCAGGGCGCTCATCAGGCGGTTGATCAGTTCGCTGGCGGCCGGGAATTGATCGACGCGAATACGCTGCTTGGTCTGCTGATCGAACATGATGTGATACATGTCGTCCGCATCGTGCCAGATGCGGAACTCGGCGCGCATGCGGTAGTGGTCGACTGGCGAGCGGAACACTTCCGGCTCGGGCGCCGCGAACGGTGACATCAACGTCTTCAGGCGGGCGACTTTCTCCGCCAGTTGGTCATCGTAACGTTCAATAGGCAAATTCTCGGGCGTCATGTGTGTCTTCTCGTCAGGCAAATTTGATCAGCGGGGATTGTAGGGAATCAGCCCGTGAAGTCCAGTTTTGTCGCGTTTATTATTTGTAACATTAGTAGCAGTCTAGACATCTATTTGCATTGATCGTAGCATTGCCGTCCGGCCTCAAGCAGCGAGTGAAAAGGGAATCCGGTGTGAATCCGGAGCTGACGCGCAGCGGTAAGGGGAAGTCACGGCGATAGCGTTTTGACGCAGACACTGTCCACTGCAGGATGGGAAGTCATCGCCCGTTGCCGGTCGCGCCCCGCGGCCCGCAAATCCCAAGCCCGAAGACCTGCCGGTGTTACGTCGCAATATCCGTGGCCGTCGCGAACTACCGGCCATGATCCTGCGGCATCCGCCAATTAAGTTTGGATGCTTTTCTCATGACAATTACAAAAAATACGCTGCTGGCGGTGGTCTCCTCCGTCACGGCTTTTTCTGGATGGGCGCAAGACAACACTACAGCCACGAATGGCGATAACCTGGTGGTAACCGCCAACCGTTTCCCGCAGCCGGTTTCTTCCGTGTTGGCGCCGACCTCCGTCGTCACCCGTAACGATATCGATCGCTGGCAGGCCAAGAGCCTGACCGACGTGATGCGCCGTTTGCCAGGCGTGGACATTGCGCAGAATGGCGGCCTGGGGCAGCAAAGTTCGTTGTTTATTCGCGGCACCAATTCCAGCCATGTGCTGGTGTTAATTGACGGTATTCGCCTTAATCAGGCGGGCGTCAGCGGCTCTTCCGATCTCAGCCAAATCCCGATCTCGCTGGTGCAGAAAGTCGAATACATTCGCGGCCCGCGTTCGGCGGTATACGGTTCCGACGCCATCGGCGGCGTAGTCAACATTATTACCACCCGCGAAAAGAACGGCACGACGCTGGCTGCCGGCGTCGGCTCCAACGGCTATCAATCCTACGATGCGTCGACGCAACAGCCGCTGGGCGACAGCACCGTGGCGACGGTGGCGGGGAACTACACCTATACCAAAGGGTATAATGTTATAGCGAACTTGCCGGACAGCTTCGGCAATCCTGCACAGCCTGACCGCGACGGCTTTATGAGCAAATCTCTGTATGGCGGCATTGAGCACAAGTTCAATGAGGCGTTCAGTGGCTTTGTTCGTGGTTATGGTTATGACAATCGCACGGCCTATGACGGTAATTACAGTTATTCGGATCCGGCGCATTTAGATGCGTTGCCTGACACTCGCCAACTCTATAGCCAAAGTTGGGATAGCGGTCTGCGCTATCAGGACGGCATCTATGCTACGCAGTTGATCGCGAGCTATAGCCATACCAAAGACTATAACTACGATCCCAAATACGGCCCTTATTCTGCGTCTGCAACCCTGGATGACTCCACGCAATACAATGTGCAGTGGGGCAATACGTTCCAGGTTGCTCAAGGCCATATCAGTACGGGTGTCGATTGGCAGAATCAGAAAATCGAACCGGGTACGGCTTACATCACTGAGAGCAAGAGCCAACGTAATACCGGGCTTTATCTGACGGCGCAGCAACAAGTGGATGCCTTTACTTTGGAAGGTGCGGTGCGCGGTGATGATAACTCGCAGTTTGGTTGGCATGGCACTTGGCAAACCAGCGTGGCTTGGGAATTTGTTGAGGGCTATCGCGCCATCGCGTCTTATGGTACTGCGTTTAAAGCGCCAAATTTGGGGCAGCAGTACGGCAGCTTTGGCGGCAACCCGGATTTGAAACCGGAAGAAAGCAAACAGTGGGAAGGGGGCTTTGAGGGGCTGACCGGCCCGGTCACCTGGCGCGTTACCGGTTATCGCAATGATATAGATAATCTGATCAGCTATGCATCAAGCGGTTCAGGTTCAGCCTATTACAATGTTAATCAGGCAAGGATTAAAGGTGTTGAAGCGACGGCGTCTTTTGATACCGGTCCGCTGACGCATCAGATTGGTTACGATTATGTCGACCCGCGCAACGCCAAGACCAACGAAGTGCTGTTGCGCCGCGCCAAACAGCAGGTGAAATATGAGCTGGACTGGCAGCTGTATGACTTTGATTGGGCGGTAACCTACCAGTATCTGGGAGAGCGCTACGACGGTGATTACAGCGGCTACACTACGCGTACGGTTAAACTTGGCGGCGTGAGCCTGTGGGATCTCGCAGTTTCGTATCCGGTCACATCTCATCTGACAGTTCGTGGTAGAATTGCCAACCTGTTTGATAAAGATTATGAGACGGCCTATGGCTACGCTACTCCAGGAAGAGAATACTACCTCACTGGAAGCTATACCTTCTAACAGCACCGCCACACCTCGCCCGACGGTGCTGGTTTTTGATTCCGGCGTCGGCGGGCTGTCGGTGTATCAGGAGATTCGGCAGTTGCTGCCGGATCTCCACTATATATACGCGTTCGACAACGTGGCGTTCCCCTACGGCGAGAAGTCCGAAGAGTTTATCGTTGAGCGCGTGCTGGAGATTGTCGGCGCGGTGCAGCAGCGTCATCCTCTGGCGATTGTCGTCATCGCCTGCAACACCGCCAGCACGGTCTCCTTGCCGGCCTTGCGCGAGCGTTTCAGTTTCCCGGTCGTGGGCGTGGTGCCCGCCATCAAACCTGCGGCCCGTCTTACCGTCAACGGCATTGTCGGCCTGTTGGCGACCCGCGGCACCGTACAGCGCAGCTACACCCATGAGCTGATTTCCCGGTTCGCCACCGATTGCAAGATTGAGCTGCTGGGCTCTTCTGAACTGGTGGAGCTGGCGGAAGCCAAGCTGCACGGCGAAGCCGTGCCGCTGCCGGTGCTGAAGAAGATCCTGCATCCTTGGCTGAGCATGCGCGAGCCGCCGGATACGGTCGTGCTGGGCTGCACCCATTTTCCTCTGTTAGCTGAAGAGCTGATGCAGGTGTTGCCCGAAGGCACCCGATTGGTGGATTCCGGCGCGGCGATTGCCCGCCGCACCGCCTGGCTCATCTCTACGCAGGAAAGCCTGGTCTCGAGCCAGGAAGAGAATCTGGCGTATTGCATGGCGTTAAATGAAGATACTGACGCTTTATTGCCCGTTTTGCAGGGCTACGGCTTTAAATCGTTGAAAAAACTGCCGCTTTAACGGTGTTTTGGTCAAACATTCAACGGTCGGAAAAAATATTGAAAATAGGGGTTGCGGCTCGCCGAGAACTCCCTATAATGCGCCTCCACTGACCGGGAACAACGACTGACAAGCCGCCGGGTCAGCGAGAAGAAAGCGAAATAAACGCTTGACTCTCCGGGCGAAAAGCGTAGTATACGCAGCCCGCGCCGATGAGTTTCTCGGCACTGCTCTTTAACAATTTATCAGACAATCTGTGTGGGCACTCCACAAGACGATATCCAGCATCTTCGGATGCAAAAAAATATCAAGTCTTGAAGAGTGACTAACTGAAGTAAAATTCATGCAGTAAATCTTTGAGCATCGCTTCTCGAGTGGAAGCAAATCAAGCTTTTAATTGAAGAGTTTGATCATGGCTCAGATTGAACGCTGGCGGCAGGCTTAACACATGCAAGTCGAGCGGTAGCACAGGGGAGCTTGCTCCCTGGGTGACGAGCGGCGGACGGGTGAGTAATGTCTGGGAAACTGCCTGATGGAGGGGGATAACTACTGGAAACGGTAGCTAATACCGCATAACGTCGCAAGACCAAAGAGGGGGACCTTCGGGCCTCTTGCCATCAGATGTGCCCAGATGGGATTAGCTAGTAGGTGGGGTAATGGCTCACCTAGGCGACGATCCCTAGCTGGTCTGAGAGGATGACCAGCCACACTGGAACTGAGACACGGTCCAGACTCCTACGGGAGGCAGCAGTGGGGAATATTGCACAATGGGCGCAAGCCTGATGCAGCCATGCCGCGTGTGTGAAGAAGGCCTTCGGGTTGTAAAGCACTTTCAGCGAGGAGGAAGGTGGTGAGCTTAATACGCTCATCAATTGACGTTACTCGCAGAAGAAGCACCGGCTAACTCCGTGCCAGCAGCCGCGGTAATACGGAGGGTGCAAG
>NZ_JBXUNV010000008.1:0-68966 GCF_057196085.1 Serratia sp. DFXYC6
CTGGATATCGTCTTGTGGAGTGCCCACACAGATTGTCTGATAAATTGTTAAAGAGCAGTGAGTTAGGCGCTTTCGCTCGCTAACTCGAGGTGGCGTATATTACGCTTTCCTCTTTCAGAGTCAACCCTAATTTTCAGGATTTTTTCTCTTTCTTCCCGGCCGCTGTGTGAAGTGAATCACTTGCGCCGTGTCGATGGAGGCGCATTATAGGGAGCCGGTTCAGAATGACAAGCGATAATATGCATTTTTTATCTGACCGCTCACTATTCATGCGTAACGCCTATTAAACCCGCTTTTTGATGGCTGCCGGCAGGTCCGCCAGGCTATTTAGCACCCAATCGGCCAGCTTTTCACCCTGCTCCGTCACCGGCTTGCCGGTACGCACCAGCACCTTGGTGCCGACGCCGGCCGCGATCGCCGCCTGCATATCTTCCGGTTTATCGCCCACCATATAAGAAGCGGCCATATCGATGTTCAATTCCTGCTGCGCTTGCAGCAGCATGCCCGGCTGCGGTTTACGGCAGTCACAGACCTGACGATACTCTTCCACTACCGCCTCCGGATGATGCGGGCAGAAATAGATGCCGTCGAAGTCGACGTCGCGATCGGCCAGCGACCAGTCCATCCACTCGGTCAGGTACATAAACTGGTCTTCGCTGAACTTGCCGCGCGCAATGCCCGACTGGTTGGTCACCATCACCAGCGCGAACCCCATCTTTTTGAGTTCGCGACAGGCGTCAATCACGCCGTCAATAAAGTGGAAATTGTCGATTTCATGGACATAACCATGGTCAACGTTAATCGTACCGTCACGATCGAGAAAAATTGCTGGAACGCTTTGTGTCACCGCTTTGCTCCTGAGGGGCTGAATACGCTGACAGTATCGCATGTTTTACCCCGCACTGAGAACGCCGGAGAACGTCGCTGGCCGTTGACTTAGACGTCTAGACGCCTTAACATCTGATCCATACCTTGGTTCCACGCCGAGGTTTACTTTTATCTAGCCACGGGCAACCACGCTAAAATAAGAAGAATATGATTAAACTTTCTAACATCACTAAAGTGTTCCAGCAGGGTTCGCGCACCATTACCGCGCTCTCTGACGTGACCCTTCACGTCCCTGCAGGGCAAATCTATGGCGTTATCGGCTCTTCCGGCGCCGGCAAAAGCACGCTGATCCGCTGCGCCAACATGCTTGAGCGCCCTACCTCCGGCCAGGTGCTGGTCGATGGCCAGGATCTGACGTCTCTGTCGGAAAGCGAACTGACGCGCGCCCGTCGCCAAATCGGCATGATCTTCCAGCACTTCAACCTGCTCTCTTCCCGCACGGTGTTCGGCAACGTGGCGCTGCCGCTGGAGCTGGACAATACGCCGCGCGCCGAGATCAAAAAGCGCGTGACCGAACTACTGGAACTGGTCGGGCTGGCAGACAAACACGACGCCTATCCGGCCAATCTGTCCGGCGGCCAGAAACAGCGCGTGGCGATCGCCCGCGCGCTGGCCAGCAATCCCAAAGTGCTACTGTGCGACGAAGCCACCAGCGCGTTGGATCCGGCCACCACCCGTTCCATCCTGGAGCTGCTGAAAGACATCAACCGCCGTCTGGGCCTGACCATTCTGCTCATCACCCATGAAATGGACGTGGTGAAACGCATCTGCGACCAGGTCGCGGTCATCAGCCAGGGGCAGCTGATCGAAAAAGACAGCGTCAGCGAAGTGTTCTCACACCCGAAAACCCCGCTGGCCCAGCAGTTCATTCAGTCCACGCTGCATCTGGATATCCCGGACGACTACGCCGCGCGCCTGTCGCCGGAGCGTCAGGGCGACCGCCAGCCGCTGCTGCGCCTGGAGTTCACCGGTCAGTCGGTCGATGCGCCGCTGCTGTCTGAAGCCGCTCGCCGCTTCAACGTGAACAACAACATTATCAGCGCCCAGATGGATTATGCCGGCGGCGTGAAATTCGGCGTGATGCTGGCGGAGCTGCACGGCAGCGACGAAGACGCGCTGGCGACGATTAAGTTCCTGCAAGAAAATCAGGTAAAAGTAGAGGTTCTGGGTTATGTCTGAGGCAATGATGTGGTTGATGGCGCGTGGCGTGTGGGAAACCGTCATGATGACCTTTGTCTCCGGCTTCTTCGGTTTCGTGCTCGGCCTGCCGGTAGGCGTGCTGCTGTATGTCACCCGCCCGGGGCAGATCATCGCCAACAATTCGCTGTATAAGATCCTGTCCGGGCTGGTGAACATCTTCCGTTCCATTCCGTTCATTATCCTGCTGGTTTGGATGATTCCGTTTACCCGCATGATCGTCGGCACCTCGATCGGCCTGCAGGCGGCCATCGTGCCGTTGACGGTAGGCGCCGCGCCGTTTATCGCGCGCATGGTGGAAAACGCCCTGCTGGAGATCCCGTCCGGCCTGGTGGAAGCCGCGCGCGCCATGGGCGCCACGCCGATGCAGATCATCAAGAAAGTGTTGCTGCCGGAAGCCCTGCCGGGCTTGGTCAACGCCGCGACCATCACCCTGATCACCCTGGTGGGCTACTCCGCCATGGGCGGCGCGGTCGGCGCCGGCGGCCTGGGCCAAATCGGTTACCAATACGGTTATATCGGTTATAACGCCACAGTGATGAATACCGTATTAGTATTACTGGTAGTTTTGGTTTATCTGATCCAATTCTGCGGCGATCGCATCGTCAAAGCCGTTACCCATAAATAGTTTCACCGCATGTTAATGCGAGTCTAATGAGGAAGGGATATGTCGTTAAAATTTAAATCCATCGCGGCAATTGGCGCACTGATCGGCACGCTGGCTCTGGCGGGCTGTGGCCAGGATGAAAAGAATCCGAACCACATCAAGGTCGGCGTGATCGTCGGCGCTGAGCAGCAAGTGGCTGAAGTGGCGCAGAAAGTGGCGAAAGAGAAGTACGGTCTGGACGTTGAACTGGTCACCTTCAACGACTACGTGCTGCCTAACGAAGCGCTGAGCAAAGGCGATATCGATCTGAACGCCTTCCAGCACAAGCCTTATCTGGATCAGCAGATCAAAGACCGCGGTTACAAGCTGGTGCCGGTCGGCAACACCTTCGTTTACCCGATCGCCGGTTACTCCAAGAAAATCAAATCGCTGGACGAGCTGAAAGAAGGTTCGCAGATCGCGCTGCCTAACGATCCGACCAACCTGGGCCGTTCGCTGCTGCTGCTGCAGAAAGTTGGTCTGATCAAGCTGAAAGACGGCGTTGGCCTGCTGCCGACCGTGCTGGACGTGACCGAGAACCCGAAAAACCTGAAGCTGGTTGAGCTGGAAGCGCCTCAGCTGCCGCGCTCTCTGGACGATCAGCAGATCGCGCTGGCGGTGATCAACACCACCTACGCCAGCCAGATCGGCCTGACGCCGGCGAAAGACGGTCTGTTCGTGGAAGATAAAGACTCGCCTTACGTCAACCTGCTGGTTGCGCGCGAAGATAACAAAGATGCGGAAAACGTGAAGAAATTCGTTCAGGCCTATCAGTCTGACGACGTTGACGCGGCCGCCAACAAAATCTTCAACGGCGGCGCGGTGAAAGGCTGGTAAGCGCTTATTCACCCATTTTATTCCTATAATTGCAAGACGGGCCAAGGCCCGTCTTGTTATTTCCGCCATAGCTTGCTTCAATAGCGCCACTTTCATTAAGGCAGAGGAATCTCAATGCGTGTTTTACCTCTCTGTTTGTTAGCGCTCGCGCTGGCCGGATGTTCATCGCAGCGTATCGCGCCGTCCTCAACAAGCAGCACCAGCAAGCCGACTACCACCGCTCCGGCCAAAACTACGCCGGCCGCCCGCCCCACACCGGTAAAACTGTACAAAAGTGCAGAAGAACTCGTGGGTAAACCGTTCCGCGATCTGGGTGAAGTGTCCGGCGAATCGTGCCAAACCACCGTGCAAGACTCTCCACCGAATCTGGCTACCGCCCGTAAACGCATGCAAATCCGTGCGTCTTACATGAAGGCCAACGCCGTGCTGCTGCACGACTGCCAAATTGTCAGCGGCGTCGCCGGTTGCTATCAACAGGCCGTTTGTCAGGGCTCGGCGCTTAACGTCTCCTCCAAATGACCGAATTCGTTTTCGAGCAGATCGGCGTGATCCGCTCGCCGTATAAAGAAAAATTCGCCGTGCCCCGCCAGCCGGGGCTGGTCGAAGACGGCGGCGGCGAACTGCTGCTGCTGCCGCCCTACAACCAGGCGGAAGCGGTGCGCGGCCTCAGCGATTTCAGCCATCTGTGGGTGATGTTCATTTTCCATCAAACCATGGAAGGCGGCTGGCGCCCGACGGTGCGTCCGCCGCGTTTAGGCGGCAATGCCCGCATGGGCGTGTTCGCCACCCGCTCCACCTTCCGCCCCAACCCGCTCGGCATGTCGCTCATTGAGCTGAAGGGCGTGCGGGTGAAAAACGGTGAAGTGGCGCTGGAACTGGGCAGCCTCGACCTGGTCGACGGCACCCCGGTGGTGGACATCAAGCCTTATCTGCCGTTCGCCGAGAGCCAGCCGCAGGCCCGCGCCGGCTTTGCCCAGGCCGCGCCCGCCGGCGATATGCCGGTGCGTTTCGCACCGCAGGCCGAGCAACAGCTGCAGCAACATCAGGCGCGCTACCCGCAATTAAGGCGTTTTATCAGCCAGGTGCTGGCGCAAGATCCCCGTCCCGCCTATCGTAAAGGAGAGGACATCGAACGGGATTACGCCGTCTGGCTGTTGGATTTCAACGTGCGCTGGCGCGTCGTGGACGGCCACACCGAAGTGTTGGCGCTCGACCCGCGTTAAAATTCCGCCGCCTCTCTTTTGGCGACCCGCTCGCACTGGTAAACTAAACCACTTTTGTCACTTTTGGCCGCCACTCTGGCAGCCCGATGCAATTTGCAGTTCTAACGGAACCAAAACACCATGCGTACTAGCCAATATCTGCTCTCCACTTTGAAGGAGACACCTGCCGACGCCGAAGTGATCAGCCACCAGCTGATGCTGCGCGCCGGGATGATCCGCAAGCTGGCCTCCGGTCTTTACACCTGGCTGCCGACCGGCCTGCGCGTTCTGAAAAAGGTTGAAAACATCGTTCGCGAAGAAATGAACAATGCTAACGCGATCGAAGTTTCCATGCCGGTGGTTCAGCCTGCCGATCTGTGGCAGGAAAGCGGCCGTTGGGAGCAATACGGCCCCGAGCTGCTGCGCTTCGTCGACCGCGGCGATCGTCCGTTCGTACTGGGCCCGACGCATGAAGAAGTGATCACCGATCTGATCCGCAACGAGATCAGCTCGTACAAGCAGCTGCCGCTGAACTTCTTCCAGATCCAGACCAAGTTCCGTGATGAAGTGCGCCCGCGTTTCGGCGTGATGCGTTCCCGTGAGTTCCTGATGAAGGATGCCTACTCCTTCCACACCTCACAGGAGTCTCTGCAGGAGACTTACGACGCGATGTACGAAGCATACAGCAAAATCTTCAGCCGCATGGGCCTGGATTTCCGCCCGGTGCAGGCGGATACCGGCTCGATCGGCGGCAGCGCCTCGCACGAATTCCAGGTGCTGGCGCAGAGCGGTGAAGACGATATCGTGTTCTCCACCGGTTCCGATTTCGCCGCCAACATCGAGCTGGCGGAAGCTGTCGCGCCGGCAGAGCCGCGCGCTGCAGCCAGCGAAGAGCTGCGCCTGGTGGATACGCCGAACGCCAAAACCATCGCCGAGCTGGTCGAGCAATTCCAGCTGCCGGTGGAAAAAACCGTGAAGACGCTGATGGTGCACGCCACCGAAGAGAGCGGCCATAAACTGGTCGCCCTGCTGGTGCGCGGCGATCACGAACTGAACGAAATCAAGGCAGAGAAGCTGGCGCAGGTTGCCGCGCCGCTGACCTTCGCCACCGAAGAAGAGATCCGCGCCATCGTCGGCGCCGGCCCAGGCTCGCTTGGCCCAGTCAAGCTGCCGATGCCGGTGGTAGCCGATCGCAGCGTAGCGGCGATGAGCGATTTCGGCGCCGGCGCCAACGTTGACGGCAAACACTACTTCGGCATCAACTGGGAGCGCGATCTGCCGCTGCCGCAGGTGGCCGATATCCGTAATGTGGTGGAAGGCGACGCCAGCCCGGACGGTCAGGGGACGCTGTTGATCAAACGCGGCATCGAAGTGGGCCATATCTTCCAGCTCGGCACCAAGTACTCGGAAGCGATGAAAGCGACCGTGCAGGGTGAAGACGGCCGCAACCAGGTGCTGACCATGGGTTGCTACGGCATCGGTGTCACGCGCGTCGTGGCCGCCGCCATTGAGCAGAACCACGACGAACGCGGCATCATCTGGCCGGACGCCATCGCGCCGTTCCAGGTGGCGATCCTGCCGATGAACATGCACAAGTCATTCCGCGTGCAGGCGCTGGCGGAAGAGCTGTACAACACCCTGCGCTCCCACGGCATCGATGTGATCCTCGATGACCGCAAAGAGCGTCCGGGCGTGATGTTCGCGGATATGGAACTGATCGGCGTGCCGCACTCTATCGTTATCGGCGATCGTAACCTCGATAACGAAGAGATCGAGTACAAGAACCGCCGCGTCGGCGAGAAGAAAATGATCAAAACCGGCGAAATCGTTGATTTCCTGCTGGGCCAGATCAAACGCTAAGCGCCGATCGCCAGAGAATAAAAAACCCGCCTAGGCGGGTTTTTTTATATCCGAAACGCGTTACTTGCTGCTGCAGCTTTTACTGCGGTCGAACGCGATCTTGCCGTCCGGCACCACCGCTTTTTCAATCTGCCCCTCTTCCATCGACGGCTGCACGCTGAAGTGCGCGTTGAAGGTCAGGAACACCGGCTCGCCGGCAGTCTTATTGGCCTTGGCGTAACCTTGCTCCAGCGCGATGTTGTTATCCACCGGGAAAGTGATGCCGGTGGCGCAATCTTTGAACACCGCCGCGTCGGCCATATAGCTGTAGCTGCCTTTCATCACCATCGGGGTTTTAGGCAACGGCTTTTCGACCGGCTCCAGACGGTAATTCAGCTTGGACTCGATCGGCGCGCCGCTGCGATCCAGCATCTCCAGGCTCTTGCCCACCGGACGGAAGTAGCGTTTCTCGCCGGTGCTGTCGGTCAGCACCAGCTTATCCGCGGTGCGCGCCCATTTGCCGTAGTCGGCAAAGGTCTGATCGCCGTCTTTGCTGCCGCGATAGGTTTCCTGCAGCACGAAGGTGCCGTCTTCATCCAGGAACAGCGCCGTATCCAGACCGCCGCAATCGGCGCAAGGCAACACCCCTTGATAACTCTGCGGCATCGCCTGCAGCGGTTGTTCCTTCGGTTGATAATGATTGTTGCATCCCAACAACGAGAGTGCGCCTGCCGCCAAGAACAGGGCTATCGTAATTTTCTTCACAGTTATTCTCCTACTGTGTTCATGTATTCCTAAGTGCGAACCTTGCCGCGCAGCGCCTTGGTGGCGCCTTTACGCGTCTTGCCTTCCAGGCGACGCAGTTTCGCTCCTTTCGTCGGCTTGGTCGCCTTGCGCGTTTTTTCCACCACCATCGCCTGCTGAATCAACGCGACCAGCCTGGCCAACGCCGCTTCGCGATTCAATTCCTGACTGCGATACTCTTGCGCCTTGATAATCACCACGCCTTCGGCGGTAATTAAATGATGATTCAGCGCCAGCAGCCTTTCCTTATAATACTCTGGCAGGCTGGATGCCCGGATGTCAAAGCGCAAATGGATCGCCGTTGAGGTTTTGTTCACGTGCTGGCCGCCCGCGCCCTGCGCGCGGATCGCCGTCAATTCCAGCTCATTATCCGGTATGGCGACGTTTCTTGACAGTTCCAGCACCGGTCACACCTGCGCCCGCTGCCACTCGGCAAACTGGATTTCCAGACTATTCTGAGCATCGGACAGCCAAATAGTTCCTTCCTGCAGCGTCGCCTGCAGCGTCATGGTGCGGCTGGCCAGCGCCGTCAGGCGCGCCAGCTGCTCGTCGTCGAGGAAGCGTACGCTCAGGTTCTTGTAACCGGCCACTTTGCCCTGCATCGCCTGCCACCACACGTGCGCGGCGCGCTCGCCGTAAGCGTACAACACCACGCGCGGCGACTGGTTGCAGGCCTTGCGAATGCGCTTCTCGTCAGGCAACCCCATCTCGATCCACATTTCCAGCCCGTTATGGTCGTTGCGCTGCCAGATCTCCGGCTCATCGTCGGCGCTCAGCCCTTTGGTGAACACCAGCCGCTCGTCGGCATGGCAGATCCAGGCCAACAGGCGCAGCATCATACGCTGTTCATTTTCGGACGGATGTTGCGCCAGCGTCAGCGTGGCGTCGTGGTAGAAATGACGATCCATATCAGCGATATTGACCGCGGCTTTATAAATGGTTGCTTTCAGCGCCATGGGTGACCTCGTAATTATCCGGCGACAGTGTACTTGATCAGGGCCGAACGCCGCCAGCGCAGCCCAGCTCGGCGCAGAACGAAAGGCGTGTCGGGGTGCTGATAACTCCATAACAGCTGTGCTATAGTCGTCTAGGATAGGATAAAACTCCGAGAGCCTGCGCCTCATCGCGAGAGCGGTCTTGATGATGCAGAGGTTCTTAAGGGAGGAAACTGTGCAACAATACTGTGAGTTAGTACGCCGTACTTACGCCGAGATTGGCAGTGGAGATCTTGGCTACGTGCCTGATGCGCTGGCTTGTGCGTTAAAGGCATTGGACGATGTCGCAGCGAACGACGCGCTACCGTCCTCCGTTAGGGAACAGGCGGCCTTTGCCGCCGCTAACTTATTGGTGAGCGACTATGTTGATGAATGATGAGTACCAACCCATCAATTGCGATGACTACGACAACCTGGAACTCGCCTGTCAGCATAAACTTATTCTGAAGCTGGAGTTACGCGACGGAGAAGTGATCGAGGCCAAGGCGATCGACCTGCTGCAAAAGAAACGCGTTGAGTATCTGACCATCGAACAGAACGGCCAGCAGCGCGACCTGCGGCTGGACCATATCAGCAGTTTCAGTCATCCGGAAATCGGTACCGTGGTCGTCAGTCTGTCGGACTGAGCAGCGGTAACCCCATCCCAACAGGGCAGCCCAACGGCTGCCCTCGTCATTTACGGCTTCAGGCTGGCATAGTAAGCCGCCAGATCGGCGATATCGTCATCCGACAGCCCCGACACATAGGCCTTCATCACCTCGGCCTGGCCGCCGTTGCGCTCCCCTTTCTTATACGCCTGCAACGCGTGCTGCAGGTACATGGCGTTCTGCCCGGCGAGATTCGGGTACATCGGCACCGTCACCTTGCCCTGCGCGCCGTGGCACGCCGCACAGGCGGCGGCTTTGGCCTGACCGGCGGCCGCATCCCCCGCCGCCAACGCCGGCAGGCTGAACAGGCCGGCGGCCAACAGCGTGATCCCCACTAACTTCATCAGTGCTCCTCGCGATTATGATTTTTTTCCCAGCGCAGCCGCCACGGGCGTTCGCCTTCCGGCACCTGCCCCGCCTCACAGACGAATACGCCCAGCGCGGCGATCAGCTGCTCATCATAATAAATCAACGGGATGTGTTCACGCTGCCAGGGAGGAATACCCAGCTCCTGCCACAGTTTTTTTATCGGCCGCGAATGGGCGCGCCCCACGATACGCACGGCGCCCTGCACGCCGCCGAAACGAATGCTGATCCGCTGCGCTGGCTGCGGCGCGCGTAGCGCCAGATCGCCCTCACCGGCAACCAACTGCCCCAACCCGTCCGGCAACGTCAGCGGCTCGTCAGGCCGCCAGTGCAGATGCACACCGCGCAGCACCGCCAGCGGCGGCAGCAGGTGCAGTCGGCCACGGAATCGGCGGATCTGATAGGCGCCGAGCTGCAGCTGCGGTTCGGCGTCTTCCCGGCTGAGCGCCACCTCCTCCCACAGGCGCTGTAGCTGCTCACGCGCCGGCATAGTGACGTTAAACAACGCGATCCAGCGCCGCAACAAGGCGAAACGCCGCACCGGCGAACAGTCGGTCAGGCCGTCGATCGCCAATGAGCGGTCCGCCGCCAACAGGCTTTGCAGCGGTTCCGCCAGCAGTTCGTCCAGCAGCTGCTCCTGCTCGGCGCACAGGCTGGCGCTGCGCGCCACCGCCGAAGCGAAGTGCGGCCAGCGCTGGTTGAGCTGCGGCAACACCTGCAAACGCAGGAAATTGCGATCGAAGCGCGTGTCCTGATTGCTGTCGTCATCTATCCAGCTTAAGGCGTGGCGCTGCGCGTAGCTTTCCAGCGTTTGACGCGAGCAGCCCAGCAACGGCCGCAACAGCAAATGCTCGCCCAGCGTGGCGCGCGCCGCCATCGCCGATAGCCCCGCCGGCCCGCTGCCGCGCTTGAGCGCCAACAGGAAGGTTTCGCTTTGATCGTCAAGGTGTTGAGCGGTGAGCAGCGCTTCTCCCTCCGCCAATGCTGCGCTGAAAGCGGCATAGCGCGCCGCACGCGCCGCTGCTTCGATGCCGCCCTGGCGGGCGTCCACCTGCACGTGCGTCACCGTCAGCGGCACCTGCCAGTCTGCGCAGCGGCGGCGGCAATGCTCCACCCAGCGGTCGGCGAAGGCGCTCAGGCCGTGGTGCACGTGCAGCGCACGCAGCTGCAGCGCCGGACGCTGGCGGCGCAACGTCGCCAGCAGATGCAGCAGCACGCTGGAATCCAGGCCGCCGCTGAACGCCACCAGCAGCCGCTGCTGCGCGCCCAGCTGGTCCGCTACCTGCGTCGTTAATTGATCAGTATCCATCGGTAGGCTTTGTCACTTCTACATAGCTGCACGTTAACCCCGCCTACCGCCATCAATCAAGCATTAACCGTCCGGGCCTGGCGTCGCGTCAGCAGCAGCCAGCCGCCCAGCACCGCGATCACCGCCAGCGCGCACCCGGCCGCCCCCCAGCCGATCTGGGCGAAAATGCAGCCATACGCCTGCATCGCTGCCACTTCGATGTGATCCTCGGCGGTCTGATTGGCGATGATGCCCGCCAGATAGTTGGCGATCGAACCGGTCGCCAGCATATAGATACCGGTCAACACGCCGGTGGCGCCGGGGATATTCAGCCGGGTGATCTGCGCCATCGCCACCGGATCGATAAACAGTTCGGCGAAGCCCATCACCGCCAGGCCGGCGATCATCAGCCCCATCGAACCCGGCCCGTGCAGCCGCGTATTGAGCGCCATCAGCATAAAGCCGACGCCGATCAACAGCAGACCGAAGGCGAACTTGCACCAGATGCGCAGCGTCCGGTCGCCCGCGCCACCGCCGCTCGCCAGCCAGGCCAGCGCCACGCCGCCCAGCATCACCGCGCAGGCGTTAACCGACTGGAACAGCGCGGTCGGCACCGTCCAGCCGAACCAGCGCCGGTCAACGAAGTGATCGATAAACAGGCTGATGGAGCTGCCGCCCTGTTGGGCAAAGGCCCAGAACAGCGTACCCAGCAGCATCAGCGCAACGATCTGCCACAGGCCCCGGCGCTGGCCGGCATCCGCTCGCAGCATAATACGCGCCACCAGCACCACCGCCGCCACGCACACCAGCCCGAGCAAATAACCGGCCCAGTCGCGCACAAACAACAGCGTGAAGAACAGCGGCGACGCCAGCAACGCCGCCAGCAGCCATCCCCAGTGCGGCAGGCCCAGGCTTCTGGCGCGCATCAGCGGGGCATTCACACCGCGGGTGTGGCGGAAATGGCGTCCGCCCAGCAGAAAAATCACCAGGCCGGCGAACATGCCGATCCCGGCCAACGCAAAGCCGACGTGCCAGCCATAGCGCTCGGCCGCCAACCCACAGGCGATCGGCGCCAAAATGGAACCGACGTTGCCGGCGGCGTACAGCAGCGAGAAGCCCCCTTCGCGGCGCGAGTCCTGCGCCGGGTAAAGCTCGCCCAGCAGGCAGCTGATATTGGATTTGAACAGGCCGTAACCGCAGATGATGATCGCCAGCGCCAGATAGAGCGACTGGGCGGAGACCGCGCTCAGGCCGAGCACGATATGCCCCAGGGTCATCAGCGCCGCGCCGGCGATCACCGCGACGCGGTTGCCCAGCAGGCGGTCGGCGAGCCAGCCGCCCAAAATAGGAGTGACGTAAACTAACGAAGCGTAAGCGCTGTAGAGATCGATGGCGTGGCTGTCGGTATAGCCGAGTTGGTGGGTCAGATAGAGGATCAGTAACGCACGCATGCCGTAAAAGCTGAAATATTCCCAAATTTGTATCGCTACGACATAGTAGATTGCGCGCGGCTGTGAGGGTGTTTTCATGGTGGTCTCCCATCAGTCGGTGAACGACAAAGGGGAAGCGCGAGCGCCTCCCCTGTTTTTGGCTGCGGTTATTTCGCCTTCAGCACTTTCACCCGATAACGTCCGTCCGCCTGACGGTAGGCGCCGTGAATGTCGGTTTCAAAGCCCGGATAATGCGCGCCGATTTCGCACAGCATCTGCAGGAACTCCAGCACCGGCCGGCTCTCTTCGGTCAGCATCTCGCCCGGCATCACCAGCGGCACGCCCGGCGGGTATGGGAGGATCATGTTGGCGTTGACCTTACCGACCATCTCTTCCAGATAGACCTCTTCCACTTCGCCGTGCAGCTCTTTCTGGAACGCCTGATACGGGTTCATCACCATGGTTGGCAGCACTTCGAATGCGCGGTACATCAGGTCCGGCAGGTTGTGTTGCTCCACCAGGCGGTGAATGTTCTGCGCCAGATCCTGAATGCGCATGTTTTCATAGAAATCAGGCGCTTCCTGATACAGCGAAGGCAGCATGTTTTTCACCCGCAGGTTCAGGTCGAACGAGCGTTTGAAGTCGGTCATCGCGCGCAGCAGGCTGAGCGCCTTGGTTTTATCGATGCCGATGCTGAACAGGAACAGCAGGTTGTACGGTCCGGTTTTCTCGACGATGATGCCGCGCTCGTCGAGGTATTTCGCCACAATGCTGGCCGGGATGCCGAACGGCTGCATCTCGCCTTCCTTGCTCATCCCCGGCGTCAGAATGGTGACCTTGATTGGATCCAGATACATGTGTTCATTGTCGATGTTCTTGAAACCGTGCCAGGCGCTGTCGGAGCGCAGCGGCCAGCATTCCGGCTCATCGATATGCTCCGGCTGCCAGACGTCGAAGAACCAGCCGTCGGACTCGACTTTCAGGCGTTTGATCTCTTTACGGAACTTGATCGCGCGTTCGATAGAACCGTGGATCAGGCGCTTGCCGGCGTTGCCTTTCATCATCGCCGCAGCGGTTTCGGTCGAGGCCACAATGCCGTAGTGCGGCGAAGTGGTGGTGTGCATCATGTAGGCTTCGTTGAAGGTCTCTTCGTTGATGTCGCCCTTCACGTGGATCATCGACGCCTGCGAGAAGGCCGCCAGCAGTTTGTGGGTGGACTGGGTTTCATAGATCACCTTGCCCTCCACGCGGCCGCCGCTCATGCCACACTTGCCTTTATAGATCGGGTGGAAATTGGTGTAAGGCACCCAGGCGGAATCGAAGTGGATAGACTTCACGTCCAGGGTGTTCTTGATAAAGTCGGTGTTGTACAGCAGGCCGTCATAGGTGGAGTTGGTGATCACCGCGTGCACCGGCCAGGTGGCGTTCGGGGTATCCTTCACGCGTTTGGCGATGGTGGCGCGCTGGAACTCGCTCTGCGGAATACCGCCGAGGATGCCGTAAGCGTTGCGGGTCGGGCGGAAATAGATCGGCGTGATGTCGCTCATCATCATCAGGTGAGTCAGCGACTTGTGGCAGTTACGGTCAATCAGCACCGTGCTGCCCGCCGGCGCCGAATACATGCCGACGATCTTGTTGGCAGTGGAAGTGCCGTTGGTGACCATGTAGCTGCGTTCGGCGTTGAACACGCGAGAAATATACTCTTCCGCCTCTTTGTGCGGGCCGGAGTGATCCAGCAGCGATCCCAGTTCAGACACCGAAATCGAGATATCCGACTTCATGGTGTTCGGGCCGAAGAAATCGTAGAACAGGCTGCCGACCGGGCTTTTCTGGAACGCGGTGCCGCCCATGTGGCCCGGCGTACAGAAGGTGTATTTGCCTTCGCGCACGTATTTGAACAGCGCCTTGGTCAGCGGTGGCAGGATGGTGTCGATATATTCGTCGGTATTCTGTTTGATCTTGGCGGCGATGTCGGTTGCCGCGCCGAGCGCATACTCGAAGAAGCGCACCTGCATGCGCAGATCGTTCAAGCTGACGTCCAGCGTCGAATAGGTGTTGGCGAAGGCGTACAGCGGCATGTACTCGTTCAGTTGGCTGATCTCTTCGCACAGCTCCAGGTTGTATTTGTCCCAGTCGAAGATCACCCCGCACAAGCGGGCGTTGTTCTCGATCAGTTTCAGCAGGTCTTCGCGATCGTTAGGGTAAACGATGCGGAAATCCAGACTTTCCAGCGCCTGATGCAGTTCACGGATAGGCTCTTCTTTAAAGTAGACACCCATGTGATTCATGATGGCGATAACGTTCATATGCATTTCTCCTGGCAAAGCAAGCCCCTTCCCGTCGCGGCTGACAGGTCGGAAAGAAAGGGGCTGGGTAAATTCAGTCGGTCAGCGGACGCGAATCAGTGCGCTTTGGCCGTGGTGTTTTCATCGACCGCCGCTGCGCTGGCAGCCTGGCGGGTATTCATTTTCCGGGCGTAGAACATCAGGATAATCAGGCTGATGATAAAGGTGCCGGACAGTTCGAAAGAGTTGGCGCCCATCAGCGCGATGAAGCAGAAGCCGCAGCCGCACACGGAAGCGATCAGGCTCAGCAGGTTGCGCACGTTGACCCCTTCAAAGCGGATCAGGTCTACGCAGGAGTAGAAGTAAGGCAGCATGGTCAGCAGCACCGCGATACCGGTCAGCTCGCCGAACAGGTCGGACGCTTTGCCGCCGGCGGAGCTCATCAGGGTGATCAGCACCATCAGCGCGGTCATTTTGCAACCGGCCAGCAGCAGGCCTTTCTTCGGAATGCCGTTTTTATCCAGCTCGCCGTACACTTTCGGGAAGTTGCCGTCGTTGGCGGCGCGCACCCCGGCCTGGCCGACCAGCATCATCCACGAACCGAGCGAGGTCAGGCAGGCGAAGGCGGTGAAGGCGGAAACCATCGGTGCGGCCCAGTTGCCCATAATCGCCGAGGCGCTGATGGCGAACGGCGCGCCGCTGGCGGCCATTTCAGACGCCGGGAACATGCCGCTGATCACCTGGGTGGCGGCGATGTAGATGATGCCCGCCAGACCGGTGCCGAGCATGGTCGCCAGCGGTACGGTGCGTTTCGGGTTTTTCACCATGCCGGTGCTGACCGCCGCGGATTCCACGCCGATGAACGCCCACAGGCACAGCAGGATACTTTTGATGACCGCATGGCTGTCGGTGGTGCCGGAGGTATTCCAGTTAGCCTGGTAGGTGGCGGCGTCAAACCAGTGCCAGCCGAGGGTGGCGGTCACGATCACCGGGATCAGCACCAGCACCAGGCCCAGGGTGGTCAAACGGCTGACCCAGGTTCCGCCCAGCATGTTAACGAAGGTGAAGACCCACACGATGGCGATACAGGCGATGCCGGCAGGTACCGGGTTATTCAGCGCCGGGAAGAAGGTGGAGAGATAAGAAACGGCGGTAATGCCGATGGCCAGGTTACCGATCCAGTTGGCATGGTAATAAAGCACGCCGGTCTGGAAACCGAAGGCCGGGGAAATTTCACCGGCGTAGGCGATAGGGCCGCCCTGCTGTGGGTTTTTGGTGGCGAGGCGGGCATACACATAAGCCAGCGACATCGCCCCGATAATCGAGATCACCCATCCCCAAATGGCGATGGATCCGAGACTCGCCAGGTTGGCGGGCAATAAGGCAATCCCGCTCCCCATCATATTACCGGCGACGACGCCGGTGCAGGCAATAAGCCCTATTTTCTTGGGTGAAGCCATGGTCAGTTTCTCCTGATTTACGTTTCTTATAAGCCACGCCCATAAATAAAAGATTTTAATGAGCCGGTTTGATAGTCAGGATGCTAACCATCGGGGGGAATAAAGTCCTAAAGATAAAGTGAGATTACGCTCATGATCATACAAATGATAACCTGAGGTTTTTTATTAACACATCAAGATAAAAAGACAGGCTAAAGAAAAGATAAACATCATTTAAAAACAAAAAGATGACAAGGTTAATAACGCATAACAAATGGCAAAAAAGAGATAATATCGCGCAGCAAAATAATACATTCATGCAACATGACTTCACCAATAAATAACGCCGCCATGATCCCCGAAGAATAAGAGCGGCGTGATATTGGGTTAATTATTGGCGCTGATAGTTATTTAAATAAGGCACGACGTTGGTCAATGACGTCTGGAATACGCCATTGGTGATCCAATGCAAGGTATCCTCACCGGGGCGAAGATTGAAGGCGGTAATATAAGAATCGGCCGCCAAATGATTCTGCCCCTGCATTTCATACACCTTGCCCAGCAGCACATAATTCAGCCACGACATTTGCAATTCAATCCCCAGATCGATCGCCCGGTGCGCCTCGTCAATGCGCCCCTGCGTCAAGGCATCTACCGCCAGAACCTGCTGCATAATCGGCGTGTTCTTCAATTCGGGGATCGCCGCCAGATGGCTGATATCGGCGCGCAATTGCCCCAAGGCCGGGCTGTCGAACGGTTGATAAGAATTGCGCAGCAGATCCACCAACGCTTTTTCAGCCAGCAGATAGCGGAAGTTCGGCGCGCTGTTAATCAGCTCGCTCAGCTGGGCGCTGGCGCGGGTCAACGAATCGGCGTCACCGCGGATCAGCAACTGATGCGCCTGGTAGAAACGCTGCAGCAACGGCCCGTTGTCGGGCAGCAACTGCGCCAGACGCTGCTCCAGCTGTGGCGGCCAAGGCTGCTTCAGCGCCGCGGACAGGCTGGCGAGGAAGTCGGTCTGGATCTTCAGCTGGTTATCGGCGGTGATGAAGTAACGCTTGTCCAACATGATCGAACTGTCGGCGTTATCCACCAGCCGCACGGAGAGGAAACACTGCTGGGCGCGGTAGTGGCGCTGATTGACGAACTCGATATACAGCGACTTGCCCGAGTTGCTGGGGCCGGAATAGTTGTAGTTGGTCTGGTCGTGCACCAGGAAGGTCGAGTAAGTGTTCAACGAATCGGTAATCAGCTCGCTGACACCCACCACGTAAGAGAGCTGCGGCATCCAGTTGCTGCAGCTCTCGCCGCCCTGAATGCGGATATCGATATCGCGCGGGTTGAGCAGCACCGGCATGGTCGATACCGGCACGCGCTGCGACAGCGTGGCGATGCCGACAAACGCCACGCAGACGCTTAGCGCACTCAGAAACGCCAGCCACACCCAGAACGTCGAGCGGCGATAAAAATGCGGCTTCTTCTCGCCGGGCGCGGCAGCCGGCACGCTTGCCCGGCGCGGCGGCACATAGGGCGTATCCTCTTCATCATCGCCGCCGTCTTCCGGCTCATGCATGATCACCGCGATCTGCGGCGCCGGTGCAATCGCGGGTTGTGTCTCCCCCTCTTCACACCAGATCACCGACGTCGCCAGCTTATACCCGCGCTTGGGCACGGTGATAATGTATTCCGGGCTGTCGCTGTCGCCGTCTTTCAGGTACTTGCGCAGCTCTGAAATACATTGGGTCACCACGTGGTTGGTGACAATATTGCGCTTCCAGACGTTGTCGATCAGCTCGTCGCGGCTCAGCACCACGTCGGGGTGCCGGGCGAAATAGCACAGCATGTCGATCAGGCGCGGTTCCAGCGTTTTCTGGCGACTATCGCGGCTGATGGTGTTGTCGGCAGGAGTAACCAGCCACTCCCCGACGCGAAAAGCAGGCTCTTGCATGGCGGAAATAACTCTGTAGGCATGTAGGGCAAGGGCGCGATCATAGCATAACCGCCCCCGGCTGTGGCCGCCGGGGGGCGATTAAGCCGTTAACTCTCGTATAATTCTAACGGTAAACCATCGGGATCGCTGAAAAAGGTAAAGCGGGATTGGGTGTAGGGATCGACACGCACCGGTTCGCAGGCAACGCCGGCCGCCTGCAGATGAGCGATAGCCTGATCGATGTCGTCGACGCTGAACGCCAGATGGCGCAGGCCGCAGGCCTCCGGGCGGCTGACGCGAGCCGGCGGCGAGGGGAAAGAAAACAGCTCGATGGTGTATTGCCCGTTGAGCGCCAGATCCGCTTTCCAGGAGCCGCGCTCCTCACGGTAGACTTCGCTCAGCAGGGTAAACCCGAGAATGTCGCAGTAAAAACGCTTGCTGGCGGCGTAGTCCGCGCCAATGATCGCGATGTGATGCACCTGACGTAATGCCAGCATAGAAACCCTCTCCTGTTCATTCTGATGGGGCACGGTATCCGGCGGCGGCGATGCCGTCAATGAAAAAGCCCGGCTTATCTTGCCAAACCGCCGGGCGCGTTATGGCCTTATGGCTGCGGGGCTTTCAGCACCTTCACCAGATAGCACCCGTCTTCCGTCAGTTTGGCGCCGTGGATATCGGTTTCAAAACCGGGATAGCGCTCACCGATCGAGCATAGCATCAGCAGGAAATCGAGCACCGCCCGGCTCTCTTCGGTGATCATTTCCCCCGGCATCACCAACGGCACGCCCGGCGGATAAGGCAGGATCATATTGGCCGCCACCTTGCCCACCAGCTGATCCAGCTCGCAGGTTTCGACATTGCCGCGCACCTGTTCCTGGAACATCTGGTGCGGCGTCAGCTTCATTTCCGGCAGCACGTCGAACGCCCGCTGCATCAGGCCTGGCAGATCGTGTTGGCGGATCAGGCGATGAATGCCGGCGGCCAGATCCTGGATGCGCATATGGCGATAGAAATCCGGATCTTCGGCGTACAGATCCGGCAGCATGTTCTTCACCCGCAGGTTGAGATCGTAGGCGCGCTTGAAGTCGGTCAGGCCGCGCAGCAGGCTCATCGCCTTGGTTTTATCGATGCCGATGCTGAACAGGAACAACAGGTTGTACGGCCCGGTCTTCTCCACCACGATGCCGCGTTCGTCGAGATACTTCGCCACCAGCGCCGCCGGGATCCCCTCTTCCTCCAGCGCGCCCAGCTCATTCATGCCCGGTGTCAGGATCGTCACCTTGATCGGATCGAGGTACATATGATCGCGATCGGTCTGGCCGAAACCGTGCCAGTTGTCGTCGGGATCCAGCGGCCAGCACTGCGCCTCATCGATCTCTTCCGGCTGCCAGATATCGAAGAACCAGCTGTCGCTCTCCTCGCGCAGCCGCTGCACCTCTCGGCGAAAATGCAGCGCGCGCTCCACCGAACGGTTGATCAAACGGCGCCCCGGGTTGCCGCGCAGCATGGCGGCGGCGGTCTCCATCGACGCCACGATGCCGTAGTGCGGCGAAGTGGTGGTGTGCATCATGTAGGCTTCGTTGAAGGTGCTCTCATCGTAGTCGCCCTTGATATGAATCATCGAGGCCTGCGAGAAGGCGGCCAGCAGCTTGTGGGTGGATTGGGTTTCGTAGAAAACCTTGCCGGGCACCCGCTCGCCGCTCATGCCGCTCTTGCCGTCGTAAATCGGATGGAAGTTGGTGTAAGGCACCCAGGCGGAATCGAAGTGAATCGACGGCACCTCCAGCGTCTGCTTAATGTAGTCGGTGTTGTACAACAGGCCGTCATAGGTGGAGTTGGTGATCACCGCATGCACCGGCCAGGTGGCGTTCGGCGTCGCCTGCACCCGGGCGGCGATGCTCTCACGCGTGAATTCGCGCTGCGGAATGCCGCCGAGGATGCCGTAGGCGTTGCGCAGCGGGCGCAGATAGATCGGCACGATATCGCTCATCATCAGCAGGTGGCACAGCGATTTGTGGCAGTTGCGGTCGATCAGTACCGTGCTGCCCGCCGGCGCCGAATACATGCCGACGATCTTGTTGGCGGTGGAGGTGCCGTTGGTGACCAGATAGCTCTGCTCGGCGTTGAAGGTGCGCGCGATATACTCTTCGGCCTCCAGGTGCGGCCCGGTGTGATCCAGCAGCGAACCGAGCTCGGTGACCGAAATCGAGATGTCGGCCTTCAGGGTATTGGCGCCGAAGAAGTCATAGAACAGGCAGCCCACCGGGCTTTTTTGAAACGCAGTGCCAGCCATGTGGCCCGGCGTGCAGAAAGTGTACTTGCCTTCGCGCACATAGTTGAACAGCGCCTTGGTCAGCGGCGGCGTAATGGTGTCGATGTATTCCGCGGTGTACTGCTGGATGCGCTGCGCGATGTCGTCCGCCGCATTCAGGCCGTACTCGAAGAAATAGAGCACCATGCGCATTTCATGCAGGCTGACGTCGAAGGTGGAGTGGGTATTGATAAAGGCGTACAGCGGCAGGTATTCGTTCAGCTCGTTGATCTCGCTGCACAGCTCCAGGCTGTAGTCGTCCCAGTCGAAGATCACCCCGCAGATGCGGGCGTTGGCTTCGATCAGCTTCAGCAGGTCACCGCTGTTTTTGGGGTACACCAGCTGGAATCCCATGGCGGCCAGCGCAGCGTGGAGCTCGCGAATCGGCTCATCTTTGTAGTAGACGCCCGTCGGGCCCATGATGGCGATGATATTCATCGGCAGCTCCTGTCAGTTAACGGCCAAGTCTCTATAACACCACGAAAATCCGGCGGTGTGTAGCCAAAAAAAAACCGCCCGGAGGCGGTTTCTTGCAGCGAAGCACAGAACTCAGCAGTAGCCGTAGTTCATCAGACGCTGGTAACGGCGGTTGAGCAACTCTTCGTCGTTCAGACCATCCAGATCTTTCAGATCGGCCAGCAGCTGCGCTTTCAGCGCGGCGGCCATCGCCGGCACGTCGCGGTGTGCGGAACCCAGCGGCTCCGGGATCACCGAGTCGATCAGCTTCAGCTCTTTCAGACGCGGTGCGGTGATGCCCATCGCTTCTGCCGCCAGCGGGGCCTTATCGGCGCTCTTCCACAGGATGGAAGCACAGCCTTCCGGCGAAATCACCGAGTAGGTGCTGTACTGCAGCATGTTCACCTTGTCGCCCACGCCGATCGCCAGCGCGCCGCCGGAGCCGCCTTCGCCGATGACGGTGCAGATGACCGGCACGTTCAGACGCGACATCTCACGCAGGTTGCGCGCGATAGCTTCCGACTGGCCGCGTTCTTCCGCGCCCACGCCCGGATAAGCGCCCGGGGTATCAATAAAGGTGATGATCGGCATCTTGAAGCGTGCGGCCATTTCCATCAGGCGCAGCGCCTTGCGGTAGCCTTCCGGCGCCGGCATGCCGAAGTTGCGGCGGATCTTCTCTTTGGTTTCACGGCCTTTCTGGTGCCCGATGATCATCACGGGGCGGCCATCCAGGCGCGCAATGCCACCGACGATCGCTTTGTCGTCAGCGTAAGCGCGATCGCCCGCCAACTCTTCGAAGTCGGTAAAGATGTGTTTGATATAATCCAGGGTATAAGGACGGCGCGGGTGGCGTGCCAATTGGGCAATTTGCCAAGCCCCAAGATCGGCAAAAATCTTGCGCGTCAGCTCAACGCTCTTTTCACGCAGGCGCTGAACCTCTTCGTCCAGATTAATATCTAATTTTTCGTCTTGACGGCTGACTGCAGTCAGCGAGTCAATTTTCGCTTCCAGCTCTGCAATCGGCTGTTCAAAATCAAGAAAATTCAGACTCATAGCATTCCTATTTTAGTCAAATTCCAAGTCCACCTGCTCATTGCCTACCAACGTCCGCAAGTCGATCAACAAGCGGTCGGTGGGCGTCACGCGCCAGGTTGCGCCAAAACGCAGCTTGGCTCGCGCATCTTCCCGTTGATAGTAGAGATGCACTGGAATCGTCCCCGAGCGATGGGGTTCCAACGACTGACGGAGACGGTTCAAAAGCTGGTCATCAATTTGCCTGTCAGTCAGCGAGATAGCAAGCCCGCGAGCGTATTTTTCCCGGGCTTCACTGATGTCCATTACCTCGCGGGCCATCATTTTAAGCCCGCCGCTAAAGTCATCAAAGCTGACCTGTCCACTGGCGATAAGGATACGGTCTTTTTCCAACAAATGCTGGTATTTTTCTAACGCTTCGGTGAATAACATCACTTCCAGACGGCCCGAACGGTCATCCAGCGTGCAGATGCCGATGCGGTTGCCGCGCTTGGTCACCATCACCCGCGCGGCGACCACCAACCCGACGGCGGTAGTCATTTTGCCCCGATCCGTCGGGTGCATGTCTTTCAAACGCTGGCCACCGGCGTAACGTTCGATCTCCTTCAGGTACTGGGTGATCGGGTGGCCGGTCAGGTACAGCCCCAGCGTCTCCCGTTCACCGTCCAGCACCACCTGCTCCGGCCAGGGCGCGATATTGGCGTAGGATTGCTCTACCTGCTCCGGCGCTTCCGCCAGCACGCCAAACATATCCACCTGGCCGATAGCTTCGGCTTTCGCATGCTGATCCGCCGCTTTCAACGCGTCGCCGAGCGAATTCATCAGCGCGGCGCGATGCGGCCCAAGGCGATCGAACGCCCCGGACATGATCAGTTTTTCCAGAATGCGGCGGTTCAGTTTCTTGATGTCGGAGCGCGCGCAGAGATCGAACAGGTCTTTGAAGTAACCTTGTTCGCCGCTGTTGCGCGCCTCGATAATCGCCTCGATTGGCCCTTCCCCTACGCCCTTGATGGCGCCGATGCCGTACACGATCTCGCCGTCGTCGTTGACGTGGAAGTGATACAGGCCGCTGTTGATGTCCGGCGGCAGGATCTTCAGCCCCATGCGCCAGCATTCGTCCACCAGCCCCACCACTTTGTCGGTGTTGTCCATATCGGCGGTCATCACCGCCGCCATAAACTCGGCCGGGTAGTGGGCCTTCAGCCACAGCGTCTGGTACGACACCAGCGCATAGGCGGCGGAGTGCGATTTGTTGAAGCCATAACCGGCGAATTTCTCCACCAGGTCGAAGATTTTCACCGACAGTTCACCGTCGATGCCGCGCGCTTTGGCGCCGTCTTCAAAGCCGCCGCGCTGCTTGGCCATTTCGACCGGGTTCTTTTTACCCATCGCACGACGCAGCATGTCCGCGCCGCCCAGCGTATAGCCGGCCAGCACCTGGGCAATCTGCATCACCTGTTCCTGATACAGGATGATGCCGTAGGTCGGCTCCAGCACCGGCTTGAGCGACTCGTGCTGCCACTGAATGTCCGGGTAGGAGATCTCTTCACGGCCGTGTTTGCGGTCAATGAAGTTATCCACCATGCCCGACTGCAGCGGCCCCGGACGGAACAGCGCCACCAGTGCGATCATGTCTTCGAAGCAGTCGGGCTTCAGACGTTTGATCAAATCTTTCATGCCGCGCGATTCAAGCTGGAACACCGCCGTGGTTTCCGAGCGCTGCAGCATGTCGAAACTTTTCTTGTCGTCGAGCGGAATGGCGGCGATGTCGATCGGCTCCAGCCCGGTCTTGGCGCGCCGGGCGTTGATCATCTCCAGCGCCCAGTCAATGATGGTCAGGGTGCGCAGACCGAGGAAGTCGAACTTCACCAGCCCGGCGTATTCCACGTCGTTCTTGTCGAACTGGGTCACCGGATGGTTCCCTTCGGCATCGCAGTACAGCGGCGCAAAGTCGGTGATCTTGGTCGGCGCGATCACCACGCCCCCGGCGTGTTTACCGGCGTTGCGCGTTACCCCTTCCAGCTTGCGCGCCATGTCGATCAGCGCCTTGACCTCTTCGTCGGCCTCGTAAATTTCCGGCAGCTGCGGTTCGGCGGCGAAGGCTTTCTCCAGCGTCATGCCCGGATCCGGCGGCACCAGCTTGGAGATGCGATCGACGAAGCCGTACGGGTGCCCCAGCACGCGGCCCACGTCGCGGATAACCGCTTTCGCCGCCATGGTGCCGAAGGTGATGATCTGCGATACCGCTTCGCGGCCGTACATCTCCGCCACGTGCTCGATCACCTGGTCACGCTTCTCCATGCAGAAGTCGACGTCAAAGTCGGGCATTGAGACACGTTCCGGGTTCAGGAAGCGTTCGAACAGCAGATCGAACTCCAGCGGATCGAGGTCGGTGATTTTCAACGCATAGGCCACCAGCGAACCGGCGCCGGAGCCGCGCCCCGGGCCCACCGGCACGTTGTTGTCCTTCGACCACTGGATAAACTCCATCACGATCAGGAAGTAGCCGGGGAAGCCCATCTGGTTGATCACCTTCAGCTCTACGTCCAGACGCTCGTCATATTCCGGGCGGCGCTGCGCGCGCACTTCAGGATCGGGGAACAGGAACTCCAGACGCTCTTCCAGCCCCTCTTTCGATTTGAGCACCAGGAAGTCCTCGGTGCTCATATCGCCGGTCGGGAACTGCGGCAGGAAGTATTCGCCGAGGCGAATGGTGACGTTGCAGCGCTTGGCGATTTCGACGCTGTTCAGCAGCGCTTCCGGGATGTCGGCGAACAGTTCGCACATCTCGTCTTCGCTGCGCATGTATTGTTGCGGGCTGTAGTTGCGCGGCCGCTTAGGGTCGTCCAGCGTAAAGCCGTCGTGAATGGCGACGCGGATCTCATGGGCGTCGAAGTCATCTTCCACCAGGAAGCGCACGTCGTTGGTGGCCACCACCGGCAAGCCGCGCTCAGTGGCCAGCGCCACCGCCGCATGCAGGTAGTTCTCTTCGTCCTGACGGCCGGTGCGGATCAGTTCCAGATAGTAACAGTCCGGGAAATGCTGCTGGTAGAAATCAAGACACTGATCCACCTGCGCCTGGTTGCCGCGCAGCAGAAACTTGCCGACGTCGCCCTGACGCGCACCGGAGAGCAGGATCAGCCCTTCGCGATGTTCAATCAGCCAGTCGCGATCGATAGTCGGGCCGGCGGCGCCGTAGCCGCGCTGATAGGCGCGGGAAATCAGCAGCGTCAGGTTCTGGTAGCCTTCGTTGTTGCTGGCCAGCACCGTCAACTGAGCCAGTTCATCGCCCAGCTCTTCGCTTTGCACATGGAAATCCGCGCCGATGATCGGTTTGATCCCGGCGCCGTGCGCGCTGCCGTAGAATTTCACCAGCCCGCACAGGTTGGTGAAATCGGTGATTGCCAGTGCAGGCATGGCTAACGCGGCGGCTCTTTTCACCAGCGGCGCCGTCTTGGCCAATCCATCAATCATGGAGTAGTCACTGTGGACGCGCAGGTGAATAAAACGAGGTTCGGCCATCTCCAGATACCTGATTGAAGGGGCTCAGCAGACTGAGCCCGGGTTAATGCTATCGTCGAGCCGGTCAGGCTCGCAGACTACAGCGCCAGCGCTCTTTTCACCGGCGCGAAACTGCGGCGATGATGCTCGGTGGCGCCCAGCGCGGCCAGCCGCTCCAGGTGGAAGGCGGTCGGGTAGCCTTTATGCTGCGCGAAACCGTAGTCCGGGTACTCGCTGTCCAGCTCAGCCATTTCGCGATCGCGCGTGACCTTCGCCAGAATGGACGCCGCGCTGATCTCCGCCACGCGGCTGTCGCCCTTCACCACCGCCTGCGAACGCATCGGCAAGCTCGGGCAACGGTTACCGTCGATTAAAACCATGTCCGGCGCGATATGCAACCCGGCCACCGCGCGCTGCATCGCCAACATGGTGGCGTGCAAAATGTTCAGTTGGTCGATTTCCGCCGGTTCGGCGCGCCCCAGGCTCCAGGAGAGCGCCTTGGCGACGATTTCGTCATACAGCGCCAGGCGGCGTTTTTCACTGAGTTTCTTGGAGTCCGCCAGACCGACGATCGGCTGCGCCGGATCGAGGATCACGGCGGCGGTGACCACCGCGCCGACCAACGGGCCGCGGCCCACTTCGTCCACACCGGCAATCAGCGTGGCAGCGGGATAGATAAAGGGTTCAATCATGCTTTCGCCAGCTCCAACACAGCCTGAGCGGCCTGTTCGTCCGCACCGCAACGGATGCTTTGGTGCAAGGTAAGGAAAGTCTGTTTCAGCGCGTCGGTTTCCGGGCTCTCTTCCAGCAGCGGCATCACGGCGGCGGCCAGTTTGTCCGGCACGCAGTCATGCTGCAACAGCTCGGTGACGATCTCGCGCCCCGCCAGCAGATTCGGCAGCGAAACGTAAGGCGTTTTTACCAGCTTCTGCGCCAACCAGAAAGTGAACGGCTTCATGCGATAGCCCACCACCATCGGGCACTTGGCCAGCATGCACTCCAGCGCCGCCGTACCGGATGCCAGCAACGCCGCGTCGCTGGCGATCATCGCTTCGCGCCCCTGCCCGTTCAGCAGGTGTACGGTCAAATCCGGTGCAACCTCGGCCTTGATGCGCTCAAACTGCTCGCGCCGTTTGGCGTTGACCAGCGGCACCACCACTTCCAGCTCGGGATAACGGGTGCGCAGCAGCTGCGCGGTTTTGAGGAAATCGGCGCTCAGCATCTCGACTTCGGCGCCGCGGCTGCCCGGCAGCAAGGCCAGACAGCGCGCCTGCGGAGCGATGCCAAGCTGAGCGCGCGCCGCCAGCCGGTCGGGCTGCAACGGCATGGCGTCCGCCATAGTGTGGCCAATAAACCGGCAGGGGACGTTGAAACGATCGTAAAACGCTTTTTCGAAAGGGAGAAAGGCCAGCACCAAATCGGTGGCTTTGCCTATTTTGAAAACGCGCTTTTGTCGCCAGGCCCACACGGAAGGGCTGACGTAGTGGATGGTGCGAATGCCGCGCTGCTTGAGGCGGCCTTCCAGCGTGATGTTGAAGTCCGGCGCGTCGATGCCGACAAACACGTCCGGCCGCAGCTCACCGAAGCGGCGGGTAAGATCCTTGCGGATCTTCAACAGGCGTGGCAAACGCTCGAGCACTTCCACCACGCCCATGACCGCCAGCTCTTCCATTTCGTACCAGGCTTCGCAGCCTTCGGCCTGCATCAGCGGGCCGGCGACGCCTACGAAACGCGCGCCGGGGATCTGCGCCTTGAGCGCACGGATCAAGCCGGCGCCGAGAATGTCACCGGAGGTTTCTCCGGCGACCAGTCCGATAGTCAATGGACGATTCGACATAACTCAGCGAATGATGCCACGGGTGGAACGGGTGAAGAAATCGAGGTATTGCTGCACCACCGGCTGTTCTTTGGCCAGGGCTTCGATTTCCGCTTTCGCTTCATCCAGCGTTTTCTCGCTGCGATACAGGATTTTGTAGGCGTTGCGGATTGCCTGCATTTCATCCTTGTCAAAACCGCGGCGCTTCAGGCCGACCGCGTTGACGCCGAACGGCGTAGCGTGGTTGCCCTGAGCGATGACGAAAGGAGGCACGTCCTGAGCGACACCGGAACAACCGCCTACCATCACATGCGCGCCGATAATGCAGAACTGGTGGATCGCCGTCATGCCGCCGATGATGGCGTGATCGTCGATTTCCACATGCCCCGCCAGCGTGGCGTTGTTGGCCAGCACGCAAGCATTGCCGACCACGCAATCGTGGGCGACGTGCACGTTGACCATCAGCAGGTTGTCGTTGCCCACTTTAGTCAGGCCGGTACCCTGCGCGGTGCCGCGATGAATGGTCACGCTTTCGCGGATGCGGTTGCGATCGCCCACTTCAACGCGCGTCGGTTCGCCCGCGTATTTCAGATCCTGATTCACTTCGCCGATAGAGGCGAACTGATAAATCTGATTATCGCAGCCAATCTTGGTAATGCCGTTCACCACCACGTGGGATTTCAGCACCGTGCCGGCGCCGATTTCCACCTGGGAGCCGACGTAGCAGAAAGGGCCGATATGCACGTTGGCGCCGATCACGGCGCCTTCTTCGACTATCGCGCTAGGATGGATAAAGGCGGTTTGGTCAATCACGGATTAAGCCTCCCGGCTGCGGGCACACATCATGGTTGCTTCGCAGACAATTTTACCGTCAACGGTCGCCACGCCTTTGAAGCGAGTCAGACCGCGGCGAGTTTTCTCGAAGGTGACTTCCATGACCATCTGATCGCCTGGCACCACAGGGCGCTTGAAACGTGCTTCGTCGATACCGGCGAAGTAATACAGCTCGCCCGGCTCCAGTTTGCCGACGCTTTTAAACGCCAGAATACCGGTGGCCTGCGCCATGGCTTCCAGGATCAATACGCCTGGGAAAATCGGTTTGCCAGGGAAATGGCCCTGGAAAAACGGTTCATTCACCGATACGTTCTTCACCGCACGCAGATATTTGTGCTCTTCAAACTCGAGGACGCGGTCGACCAGCAAGAACGGGTAACGGTGAGGAAGCAGATCCAAAATTTCTGCAATATCCAGAGTATGAGTGTCAGTAGTCAAAATACTCTTCCTGTCTCTAAAAACTGATGGCATCAACAACACGGCCTGCGCTGACCCCAAAAGGAGATCATCATGCAGGCCGCAAATTAACATCTCTTTGCGCTTTTGGTCTCACGACCAACGCGTTTCGTTTTGTACCCGCCAGGGCGGGCGGCAATGATTAGTCTTTTCCGACTTTACGTTCGACAGCTTTCAAGCGTTTGCTGATCTCATCGATATTCATCACCAACGCAGCGGTTTTACGCCAAACCTTGTTAGGCTGCAACGGAATGCCCGAAGAGTATACCCCAGGTTCGGTGATTGGTCGCATAACCATTCCCATTCCGGTAACAACAACCTTGTCGGCAATCTCCATGTGACCGTTGATCACGCTGGCACCGCCGATCTGGCAGTAGCGGCCGATTTTCAGGCTGCCGGCCATGATCACACCGCCGGCGACGGCGGTATTGTCGCCAATCACGACGTTATGTGCAATCTGACATTGGTTGTCGATGATAACACCATTCCCGATTTGGGTGTTATCCAAAGCGCCGCGGTCAATGGTGGTGCAAGCGCCGATTTCGACGCGATCGCCGATAATCACCGTGCCCAACTGAGGGATTTTGATCCACTCGCCGCGCTCGTTCGCATAGCCGAAACCGTCCGCGCCGATCACGGTGCCGGACTGGATCAGGCAGCGCTGGCCGATTTCAACCGCATGATAAATCGTGACATTCGCCCACAGACGCGTTCCCGCGCCGATGCGTGCGTGTTTGCCGATGAAGCAGCCCGGGCCGATAACCACGTTATCGCCAAGCACCGCACCCGACTCAATCACCGCGTTCGCCCCAATGGCGACGTTCTGCCCCAGCTGCGCTTCAGGCGAGATCACCGCGCTTGGCGCGATATCCTGCGCCGGTGCCGGCGTAGTGTCCATCAGTTGCGCCATGCGCGCGTAGGTCAGATAAGGGTTTTTAACCACCAGCGCCGCAGCACGGCAGTGTGGTAAATCCGCTTCGGTAAGCACCACGGCGCTTGCCTGGCAGGAGGACAGCTGCTCTTGATAGCGGCTGTTTGACAAAAACGTGATTTGGCCAGGCTGTGCCGAATGCATAGAAGCAATGCCGGTGATGACGAGATCGCCATCACCGTGCAATTGTGCATCCAACTGCTGCGCTAAATCAGCCAGTCGAATTGAAAGCATGTGTTATTTAACCTGTTTCAGCACGTCAGCAGTGATATCTTTGGAAGAGTCTGCATAGGCAACGGCGTTGGCGTCGATCACCACGTCATAACCGCCTTTGCTGGCGACAGATTTCACCGCGTCCTGAATACGGCTCAGGATCTTGTTACGTTCTTCCATCTGGCGACGGCGGTTGTCCTGCTCGAAAGCCTGGGCTTTCTGAGAGAACTGCTCGCGTTGCGCCATCACGTCTTTTTCCAACTTGCTGCGGTCGCTGGCTTTCATGGTAGCGCCGTCACGCTGCAGACGTTGCATTTTGGTCTGCAGGCTACGTTCCATGTTCTGGAGTTCGCTTGCACGGCCTTTAAACTCGTTTTCCAGCTGTTTAGCGACCGCTTCGCGGGCCGGCAGCTGTTGGAAAATGCTGGAGACGTTAACGACAGCGATCTTATCTGCTGCCTGAACGCCAGCTGAAGCAGCCATTGCTAAACCGAGGCCTGCGGCACACAACCACTTTTTCACTATAAACTCCTTACCATCACCCATTTGTGTCATATGACACTGAAGTACACAATTTGCCAGACTTGTCCCACCAAACAATGAGAATCATCTCCCTCTGCCGGCGGGCGCCTGGCCATTGCGATTCTTAATAACTGTTATGCCCAGAGGCGAGACCCGTTACCAGGTCTTACCGATATTAAACTGGAACTGTTCGGACTTGTCGCCTTCGTATTTCTTGATCGGGTTGGCGTAAGAGAACACCAATGGCCCCAATGGCGACATCCACTGCAGCGCGATACCGGCGGAAGAACGAATATTGCTGGCCTTGCTGTAGTCCGGCACGCCGTACATCAGCGTTTCGTCGGTATTCTTCCACTTGGTATCCCACACGGTACCGGCATCGATGAACAGCGAGGTCCGCACCGAGTTGGCGTATTTCTCGCTGATGAACGGCGTCGGGGTGATCAGCTCCAGGCTGGCGACCGCCATGGCGTTACCGCCCACCGCGTCATCCGAGCTACAGATGCTCTGACGCGAGGTCGTGCTGCCGGCGTTGAACTGACACTGGTACGAGTTGGAGTTGTAGTACACCGCCTTCGGACCAATGGTGTTGGACTGGAAGCCGCGCACGGTGCTCGAACCACCGGCGTAGAAGTTCTCGTAGAACGGCATTTCCTTGCCGCCCAACCCATCCGCGTAACCCAGACGGCCACGGCCCAACAGCACCCAGGTGCGATCGTCGTTGATCGGCACGTACTGTACGCTGTCCAGCGTCACCTTGTAGTATTCGTTGTCCGAGCCCGGAATGGTGACCTTACCGTTCAACGTGGTGCGGTTACCCGAGGTCGGGAAGTAGCCGCGGTCCAGGTTGTTGTAGGTCCAGCCCAGGTTCAGCGTAAAGTCGTCGGTCGAGTAGCTGGCGCGGTCGGTTTTGTTCGCATCCACGCCCATCGAGTCGAGGTAACGCCACATGGCGATCTGCGGCTGCATGTTCGACAGGCCGTTGTGGACGTAGCCCAGGCCGGTACGCAACGAGTTGTTTTCGTTGATCGGGAAGCCCAGCGTGCCGTCGATACCGTAACTCTTGTTGGTATAGTCCGACAGATCCGCGTCATCCGCCTTAAAGTCGTTGTAGAAGATGCGGCCGCCCAGGCTCACACCGTCAACGGTGAAGTACGGGTTGGTGACCGACAGTTCGGTATAGGTCTGATAGTCGTTCTTGGTGCCGCTGATGCCGACCGAGTACCCGGTACCCAACCAGTTATCCTGCTGCACGCCCGCCTGGAAGCTGACGCCGCTCTCGGTGCCGTAACCGACGCCGAAGTTGAAGGTACCGGTGTTGCGTTCTTTCACCTTGTAGGTCACATCGACCTGATCGGCGGTGCCCGGCACGCGCTGGGTTTCCACGTCAACCGTTTCGAAGTAGCCCAGACGGTTCAGACGCTCTTTGCCCTGCTCGACCTGCTCGTTGCCGAGCCAGGCGCCTTCCATCTGGCGCATTTCGCGACGCAGTACGGAATCCTTGCTGGTGTCGTTGCCTTCGAACTTGATGCGACGCACGTAGAAGCGGTTGCCCGCGTCAACGTTGACGTGCAGTTTGACGGTTTTATCCGCGTCGTTGATCTCAGGCTGAGTGCCGACGCGCGGGTAGGCGTAACCATAACGGCCCAACATCGTTTTGATGTTGTCTTCCATTTTGGTCACCTTGCTGCCGTTGTACAGCTCGCCTGGCTCGATTTTGGTGATCTGAGCGACTTCCGCCGAGTGGCCGGCCAGATTGCCGTTCACGACAACATCGGAAAGCTTGTACTGCTCGCCTTCGGTGATGTTGATGGTGATGTAGATGCCTTTTTTATCCGGCGTCAGGCTCACCTGGGTAGAATCGATGTTGAAGCGGGCATAGCCGCGATCCAGATAGAAGCTGCGCAGGGTTTCGAGATCGCCCGCCAGTTTTTGCTTCTGGTATTTGCGATCGCCGACCAGGTTCCACCATGGCACTTCGTCACGCAGTTGGAAGCGTGAGATCAGTTCGTCGTTGGTGAAGGCATGGTTGCCGACGATGTTGATTTGTTGAATCTTGGCGGAGACCCCTTCCGTGAACACCAGCTTCAGGTCGACACGGTTGCGCGGCAACGGCGTGACTACGGCTTTCACCGAGGCGCTGTATTTACCGACGCTGTAGTAGAAGTCTTCCAGCCCTTTTTCAATGCTGGAGATCGTGGTGCGGTCGAGCGCCTCGCCCACCCGGACGCCGGAGGCTTCCAGGTTCTGCTTGAGCATGTCATCCTTCACCGACTTGTTGCCGGAGAAAGTGATGCTGGCGATGGTAGGACGTTCCTTCACCTGCACGATCAAGGTATTACCATCGCGCAGCACGCGCACGTCCTCGAAGTTGCCGGTGGCAAACAAGGCACGGATGGTATTACTGATGTCATCGTCAGTGACGGTATCGCCGACGCGAACCGGCATGTTGAGTAACGCCGCACCGACGGCGACTCGCTGCAGGCCTTCGAAATGAATGTCTTTCACTACGAACCCGTCTGCACCGTATACGGTGGCGCTGCCAAACAGCAGCGACGCTATGAGCAACTTTTTCATCGCCATCGTTGTTATGCGTTCTTCCTAACCTATCCCCGCCCCTAGAGGCGGGAAAAATCATTGAAAAGTGCAAGACCCATCAACAACACCAGCACGATCGAACCTATGCGGTAGCTGTAGTCCTGTACTCGCTCGGAAACCGGCCCACCCTTCAGCTTTTCTATCGCCAGGAAGAGGAGATGCCCACCATCTAACACCGGTAATGGGAACAGGTTGATGATACCCAGGTTGACGCTAATCAACGCCAGGAACATCAGATAATACACGAACCCGACTCCGGCTGACGCCCCAGCTCCCTGTGCAATCGAGATCGGGCCACTCAGGTTGTTCAGCTTTACATCACCGGTTATTAATTTGCCCAGCATGTTGACCGTCAGCCGCATCAGCTGCCAGGTCTTGTCGCCGGCCTGATACAGCGCCGGGAACGGTCCATACTGGCGAATCGTTTTATACTCGTCCGGCAGCGGCAGCACTTTTGGAATGATGCCTGCAAACCCCACCGATTTGTCTTTTCCCACCGGCTTTGTATCCGGTATCAGCGTCAAAGACAAGGGGGCGCCGTTTCTTTCAATCTCCAAAGCCAGCGGTTGCCCCGGGCCATCGTGGATACGCTTCACCAGCGTCTGCCAACGACCCAACGGCTGACCATCGACTTTAACGATCCTGTCCCCCGCTTGTAAACCCGCCTTTTGCGCCGCCGAGTTAGGCTGCACTTCCGCCAACACGGATTCGATCTGCGGGCCGCGCGGCATAATGCCCAGCGCGACAACGGGATCCTGCTTGTCCGGTTCAAAGTTCCACTGGCGCAAGTCCAGGGTTTTGGTCACCACCTGCGAAGAGCCGAACGGCGCTACGCCGACTTCGGTTTGCGCATCGCCAATCTTCGCCACCAGCGCCAGACGAACTGACTCCCAATCAGGCGTTTCGATGCCGTCAACCGACTTTAGTTCCATGCCAGACGAAATTTCGGCCTTGGCGGCGATGGATTGCGGCGCGATTTCGCCGATCACCGGGCGGAAACTCGGCACGCCGATGATGAACACCAACCAATAGGCAAGGATAGCAAACAGGAAGTTGGCGATGGGGCCGGCGCTGATGATGGCCGCGCGCTGCCAGACGGTTTTGTTGTTGAAGGCCTGATGGCGCATTTCCGGCGCCACCGACTCCACGCGCTCGTCCAGCATCTTCACGTAGCCACCGAGCGGAATCAAAGCGATGACGTACTCGGTGCCCTGGCGATCGGTGCGGCGCCACAGCGCCCGGCCGAAGCCGATGGAGAAGCGTTCAACGCGCACGCCGCAACGACGGGCAACCCAAAAGTGTCCGAACTCGTGCACGGTAATCAAAATACCGAGCGCAATCAGAAACGCCACCAGGTTCCAAAGCACGCTGACCATCATCCCTCACTTTCCGTCATTGACGGATTAAAACACCAACAGCATCAGGCAGGCAAACACCGGCACCGCCGCGGTCAGGCTGTCGATACGGTCCAGTATGCCGCCGTGGCCGGGAATCAAATGACCGCTGTCCTTGATGCCCGCTTCGCGTTTGAACATGCTTTCGGTCAAATCGCCCAGCACCGAAGCCAGCGCGGCGATCACCGAACAGGCCAACAGCGTGGTCGGCACCACGTTCAGCGGCGCGTAGCGGCCGAACAGCCAGGAAATGACCGCCGATGTCAGCAGCCCGCCGATCAACCCTTCCCAGGTTTTACCCGGCGAGACCTTCGGCGCCAGCTTATGCTTGCCGAACAGCTTGCCGAACATATAGGCGCCGGAATCCGCGCCCCACACCAGCAGCATCACGTACAGCAGCCACCAGGCGCCGGTAAACGGGTTTTGCTCATAGCCAAACTGGCGCAGCGCCAGCATGCCCCAAAAAAACGGCACGATGGTCAGCAGGCCGAACAGCAGGCGCAGCGGGCGCGAATTGCGCCAGATGGCGGCCGAGCCGGGGTAAAACAGCACCAGCAGCAGCGCCGCCAGCCACCAGGCCAGCGACAGCCACAGCGAGCCGCTTACCTGCGGCACGGATTGATGGTAGGCGGGAACGCTGAGCATCATCAGCGCCAGCAGAAAACCGCACAGTATCGCCAGCCAGATGCGCTGCGAACGGGAGGTAAAACCGGCCAGTTGGCCCCACTCCCAGGCTGCTAACATGCACACGACGAGCGTTACCAGAGCAAAGGCCAGCGGCGGCAACAGGAACAGCGCCGCGATAACGATCGGGATTAAAATCAGAGCAGTTATGAGGCGATACTTCAGCAAAAGTTCTCCCTAGGACGCATCGGCGCCGATAGGTGTTGTTCCCCCGAAGCGGCGCTCACGTTGTGCAAATGCATTCAGCGCACCTTCAAAGACAAGTTCATCGAAATCAGGCCAGAGCACATCAGTAAAGTAAAGTTCAGCATAGGCGATTTGCCACAGCAGGAAGTTACTGATGCGATGCTCGCCACCGGTGCGGATAACCAGATCCACCGGCGCCAGGTCGCTCATGCAAACCCGTTCGCTCAATAATTCCTCGCTGATCTGATCCGGGTGCAACTCCCCGCCCCGAACCTGCTCGGCCAGTTCCCTTACTCCCTGAATGATATCCCAACGGCCGCCGTAGTTGGCAGCGATATTGAGCGTCAGGCCATCGTTATTTTCCGTCAGTGCTTCAGAGCGGCGGATCCGCTCCTGCAAACGCGCGCTGAACCGGCTAATATCGCCGATCACCCGCAGCCTGACGTTATGTTTATGCAGGCTTTTTACTTCACTATCCAAAGCGCGGACAAAAAGCTCCATCAGGGCAGAAACTTCCTGCACCGGACGGTTCCAGTTTTCGCTGCTGAAGGCATAAAGCGTGAGTGCATCTAAATGGTGGCTGGCGGCAAAACTGACCGCGCGGCGAACCGATTTCACCCCTGCTTTATGACCGAAGACACGTAACTTGCCCTGACGTTTGGCCCAGCGTCCGTTACCGTCCATGATAATGGCGACATGGCGCGGCCCCGGGGAAGATGGATTAGCCTCTTGTTGGTTTGCGGACGACATAACTCGTACTTATTTCCTCAATAGAAATATAACTGCCTTTCCGGAACATCAGACCCTTACGCGCAAAAAAAGCCGTGTGCCCGACACGGCTTTCAGCCTGCCCTCGCGATACCCGACGCAGCCGGGTCGCCATTGGCGCACAAGGCGCCAATCGAGCCATAATTCAACGGTATAACCGCTGACAGGTGGCGCAGACTATACCACCTCAGCGGGGCATGAACAAACGGCCCCGCGGCGGCACGCGTGAATTACGAGCAAAATCGGATAATCGCCGTGATCAGCCGCACAACGTGCGAACGCGTTCCTCGGCGGCGGCGCGCGCCTGGCGGTCAATGTCTAAGACCGCTTCGATGCTGGTCGGTTCCTGCAGCGCGAGACGCTCCACCACCTGGCGATTGACCGCCGCAATGTCGGTAAAGCGAATCTGCTGCTGCAAAAATGCCGCCACGGCGATTTCATTGGCCGCGTTCAGCGCGGTGGTCGCCGCCTGGCCGGCCTCGAACGCTTCGATCGCCAAATACAGGCAAGGATAACGTTCGCGTTCCGGTTCAGCGAAGGTCAGCGAACCGATGCGGCAGAAGTCCAGCGCTTCCACGCCGGAGTTCACGCGCTGCGGATACGCCATCGCGTGGGCGATCGGCGTGCGCATATCCGGCGTACCCAGCTGCGCCAGCACGCTGCCGTCGGCATAGCGCACCATCGAGTGAATCACCGACTGCGGGTGCAGGATCACTTCCATTTGCTCGGCCGAGGCGTTAAACAGCCAGCGGGCCTCAATGTATTCCAGACCTTTGTTCATCATGGTGGCGGAGTCCACCGAGATCTTGCGGCCCATCGACCAGTTCGGGTGGGCGCAGGCTTGATCCGGCGTCATCGCGGCGAACAGTTCCAGCGGCGTGGTGCGGAACGGGCCGCCGGAGCCGGTAAGTACGATGCGCGAAACACCATGACTGTCCAGTGAAGAGTATCCCAACTGGCGCTGAATACTCTCAGGCAAACTCTGAAAAATCGCGTTGTGCTCGCTGTCGAGCGGCAGCAGTTGCGCCTGGCTTTGCCGCACCGCGTCCATAAACAGGCGGCCGCAGGTGACCAGCGACTCTTTGTTGGCCAGCAGCACCTGCTTGCCTGCGCGGATCGCCGCCAGCGTCGGCAACAGCCCCGCAGCGCCAACGATGGCCGCCGTCACTTGATCGACGTCGTCCAAAGCCGCCAGTTCGCAGGCCGCTTGCTCCCCGGCCAATACCTCGGTAGCGA
Source organism: Serratia sp. DFXYC6 (assembly GCF_057196085.1). Classification (NCBI taxonomy): domain Bacteria; kingdom Pseudomonadati; phylum Pseudomonadota; class Gammaproteobacteria; order Enterobacterales; family Yersiniaceae; genus Serratia; species Serratia sp. DFXYC6. Next base: position 36,732 of record NZ_JBXUNV010000008.1, read on the forward strand.
CGCCGTTTTCCGCCAGAATGGCGCGCAGCTCGCGGGCGGCGCTTTCATCCGCCATCGCGGCGAAGGCGGGCCGGAATTCGATGCATTGCTGCGCCATAACCGCGACGTTGCGGCCGGCCACCAACGCTTTGATCGCAAAACGCTCGGGATTCGCCCTGACCACGGCCAGGGTGCTGGTCCCTACCGAGCCGGTCGAGCCAAGAATGGTCAGTTGCTTCATGAGTTCACTCTGAATAACTGTCTGATGAGATCGGAGGTGCTCCAGTGTGGAACCTTGGACAGCGCTTGTCCATGATCTTTCAGTACGATGAAACGGGATCTGCGCCACAAAAAACAAAGCGCCGCCCAGGCGACGCTTTTTTTCTGCGCGATGCTGATTAGAAATCCATCAGCTCTTTTTCTTTCTCCGCCAACGCGGCGTCGACCAGCTTGATGTAAGCGTCGGTCATTTTCTGAATCTCGTCTTGTGAACGACGTTCTTCGTCTTCGCTGATCTCTTTGTCTTTCAGCAGCGCCTTGACCTTGTCGTTGGCGTCGCGACGCACGTTACGCACCGCTACGCGGCCCTGCTCAGCTTCACCGCGTACGATCTTGATCAGATCCTTACGGCGTTCTTCGGTCAGCGGAGGCAGCGGAACGCGAATGTCAGAACCGGCGGAAGACGGGTTAAGGCCCAGATCGGAGCTCATGATCGCTTTCTCAACGGCCTGGCTCAGGCTGCGGTCGAACACGTTGATTTTCAGCGTGCGGGAGTCTTCCACGGTCACGTTGGCCAGTTGACGCAGCGGGGTAGCGGCGCCGTAGTATTCCACCATGATGCCGTCCAGAATGCTTGGCGAAGCGCGGCCGGTGCGGATCTTGCTGATTTGGTTTTTGAATGCTTCTACGCTTTTTTCCATGCGTGAATCAGCATCTTTTCTGATTTCATTAGTCACGTTGCAAACCCTTGGAAGCTGGTTACTTGGCAGGCGATACTCAAGTATAGCCCGTAATCGTACTCGGAGAGCGCGCGGCGCCTGGCGTCACGCGCTCCGAAAAGGGGTGTGAACAGCCTTATTTGCTGATCAGCGTACCTTCGTTCTCACCCATCACCACGCGGCGCAGCGCGCCAGGCTTGTTCATGTTGAACACGCGGATCGGCAGACCGTGATCGCGAGCCAGCGTAAACGCCGCCAGATCCATCACTTTCAGCTCGCGCTCCAGCACGTCCTGATAGGTTAATTGTTCATACAGCGTCGCATCCGGGTTTTTCACCGGATCGGCGGAGTAGACGCCATCCACTTTGGTGGCTTTCAGCACCACGTCCGCTTCGATCTCAATGCCGCGCAGGCAAGCAGCGGAATCGGTGGTGAAGAACGGGTTGCCGGTACCGGCGGAGAAGATCACCACGCGGTTGTTGCGCAGCAGGCTGATCGCCTCTGCCCAGCTGTAATTGTCACACACGCCGTTCAGCGGGATCGCCGACATCAGGCGGGCGTTCACATAGGCACGGTGCAGTGCATCACGCATAGCCAGGCCGTTCATCACGGTAGCCAGCATTCCCATGTGGTCGCCCACTACGCGGTTCATGCCGGCTTGCGCCAGGCCCGCGCCGCGGAACAGGTTCCCGCCGCCAATAACTACACCGACCTGAATTCCCAGTTCGACCAGCTCTTTCACTTCCTGAGCCATGCGATCCAAAACGCTGGCGTCGATACCAAAACCTTCTGCACCTTGCAGGGCTTCGCCACTCAGTTTAAGCAGAATACGCTGATATACGGGTTTTGCATTGGTTGCCATGGTGTTCTGTCCTAAGAAGCAGTATTAGTATTGGGGATTTCAGCCGATGAAACGCGCCTGAGGTGAGTATCACGCTGCAGGGCTTGCCACCGGTGTAATTCTGGCTGGATAGTATGGAACCGCCAGACGGCGGTTCCATCGACAGTCATTAAGACTGTTTGCTCATCGCGGCAACTTCAGCAGCGAAGTCGGTTTCGACTTTCTCGATGCCTTCGCCCACTTCGAAGCGAATGAAGTTGGTCACGTCAGCGTTGTGCTCTTTCAGCACCTGAGCAACGGATTTGCTCGGATCCATAACGAAAGGCTGACCGGTCAGAGAAACTTCGCCGGTGAATTTCTTCATGCGGCCTTCAACCATTTTCTCTGCGATTTCTTTCGGCTTGCCGGACTGCATGGCGATGTCCAGCTGAACCTGGTACTCTTTTTCTACCACTTCAGCAGACACGTCTTCTGGCTTCACGAACTCTGGCTTGCTCGCCGCAATGTGCATTGCGATTTGCTTAACCAGCTCTTCGTCAGCGCCTTTAGCCGCAACCAGAACGCCGATACGCGCGCCGTGCAGGTAGCTGCCCAGCACTTCGCCTTCCAGGGAAGCAACGCGACGAATGTTGATGTTTTCGCCGATTTTTGCCACCAGCGCTACGCGCTCTTCTTCGAACTGCGCTTTCAGCACGTCAACGTCAGTGATTTTGCCAGCCATAGCGGCATCCAGCACTTTGTCGGCGAACGCCTGGAAACCGGCGTCTTTTGCTACGAAGTCAGTCTGGCAGTTAACTTCCAGAATGATGCCATAGTTGCCTTCGATCTTGGTTTTGATCACGCCGTCAGCAGCCACGTTGCCTGCTTTTTTAGCGGCTTTGATCGCACCGGACTTACGCATGTTTTCGATTGCCAGTTCGATGTCGCCGTTGGATTCAACCAGCGCCTTCTTGCAATCCATCATGCCAGCGCCGGTACGCTCGCGCAGTTCTTTTACCAGGGCAGCGGTAATATCAGCCATTTCTTTTTCCTCGGTTATCTCGCGTGGAGACAGTTCTCATTCAGATAAGCAAAGGGGGCCTTAACAGGCCCCCCTAACCAACATATGTCAATACCTGGTTAATAAGGGCTCAGTGACGAGCTTGCCTTATTATTCAGCTTCTACGAAGCCTTCTTCCGCCTGAACGGCCAGATCTTGAGAACGACCTTCACGCACAGCGGCAGCAACAGCAGTCAGGTACAGGTTTACTGCACGGATTGCGTCGTCGTTACCAGGGATGATGAAGTCAACGCCGTCTGGGTTGGAGTTGGTATCAACGATAGAGAATACCGGGATACCCAGGTTGTTGGCTTCTTTGATCGCGATGTGCTCGTGATCGGCATCGATAACGAACAGTGCGTCTGGCAGACCGCCCATATCTTTGATACCGCCCAGGGAGTTTTCCAGCTTGGCCAGTTCACGAGTGCGCATCAGCGCTTCTTTCTTGGTCAGCTTGTCCAGGGTGCCGTCTTGAGACTGGATTTCCAGATCTTTCAAACGCTTGATGGACTGACGAACGGTTTTCCAGTTAGTCAGCATACCACCCAACCAGCGGTGGTTCACGAAGAACTGGTCACAGCTGTTCGCAGCGTCTTTTACCGCTTCGCTTGCTGCGCGCTTGGTACCAACGAACAGGATCTTGCCTTTACGGGAAGAGATCTTGGTCAGTTCAGCCAGAGCGGCGTTGAACATTGGTACGGTCTGCTCCAGGTTGATGATGTGAACCTTGTTACGAGCGCCGAAGATGAAAGGCTTCATTTTCGGGTTCCAGTAACGGGTCTGGTGACCAAAGTGAACACCAGCCTTGAGCATGTCGCGCATGGAAACAGTTGCCATGATTAAACCTCTATAGATTAATTGGGGTTATGCCTCCACGTATCCCATAACGCCGACCCTGGCGGCGACAAGTCACCTCAGGGCACCCCGGCGGATGTGCCGATACGTGTGTGTTATTTACACAAAATGAGTGCAGTTAAAGTATTTTCGGCCGATTCCCGCCAGGTCACAAGAACCAAGTCGCGGATCGCCGGCGCGCTTTATACCATAAACCCGCCGCCGACACCAACTTTTGTTGCGTTTCGCCGGGCGTTAGGAAATGAAATTTGGCAGCCCCCGGCCGGGCTGATACCATAAGTCACTGCTTCTTATTGTCGACGATAACGACACCTGCGGACGAATTTCATGGCAATCTCAATTAAAACACCTGATGACATCCAAAAAATGCGCGTGGCCGGCCGCCTGGCCGCCGAAGTGCTGGAGATCATCGAGCCGCACGTCAAACCTGGCGTGACCACCGGCGAGCTGGACCGTATCTGTCACGAGTACATCACCAACGAGCAGCAGGCCATCTCCGCCTGCCTCGGCTACCACGGCTTCCCGAAATCCGTGTGCATCTCGGTGAACGAAGTGGTGTGCCACGGCATCCCGAGCGACGACAAAACGCTGAAAGACGGCGACATCGTCAACATCGACGTGACCGTGATTAAAGACGGTTTCCACGGCGACACCTCGAAGATGTTCATCGTCGGCAAACCGACCATTCTGGGCGAGCGCCTGTGCCGCGTCACTCAGGAAAGCCTGTATCTGGCGCTGAAGATGGTCAAACCGGGCATCCGTCTGCGCACCCTGGGCAAGGCCATCCAGCAATTCGTCGAGGCCGAGAAATTCTCCGTGGTGCGCGAGTACTGCGGCCACGGCATCGGCGAAGTGTTCCATGAAGAGCCGCAGGTGCTGCACTATGACGCGGACGACGGCGGCGTGGTGCTGCAGGCGGGCATGGCCTTCACCATCGAACCGATGGTCAACGCCGGCGACTATCGCATCCGCACCATGAAAGACGGCTGGACGGTAAAAACCAAAGATCGCAGCTTGTCGGCGCAGTATGAGCATACTATTGTGGTCACTGATAACGGCTGCGAGATAATGACGTTGCGCAAGGATGACACCATCCCCAACATCATTACGCACGAGATGTAAGCACTGCGGCGCACGCCGCGTGCAGAATGTCACCAGGCCGGCTTATGCCGGCCTTTTTTATGGGCTGCGCACTATGTCTGACAATCTCCTTCAACCGGCTGTGCCGATGCCGCCCGCCTCTCCCAGCGTCTACGGCGACGACGAGCTCACCTGCCCGCTGCTGAAACAGCGGCTGGAGCAGTTCCAGCTGTGGCTGGCGGCGGCGTTCGACGCCGGATCCAGCGCCGAAAGCCTGGTGGCGGCGCGCAGCGACTTCATCGATCGCCTGCTGCGCCGGCTGTGGACGTTCTACGGCTTTGAAGATATCCCGGAAACCGCGCTGGTGGCGGTCGGCGGCTACGGCCGCGGCGAGCTGCATCCGCTGTCGGATATCGACGTGCTGGTGCTCAGCCAGCGCCGGCTGACGGAGCAACAGTCGCAGCGGGTCGGCGAATTCATCACCCTGCTGTGGGATCTCAAACTGGAAGTGGGCCACAGCGTGCGCACCCTGGAAGAGTGTCTGCTGGAAGGGCTGGCGGATCTGACCGTGGCCACCAACCTGATCGAATCGCGCATGATCTGCGGCGACGTTGCGCTGTTCCTGCAAATGCAAAAACATATCTTCAGCGACGGCTTTTGGCCTTCGCCGCAGTTCTTCCACGCCAAGATCAGCGAGCAACAGGAGCGTCATCAGCGCTACCACGGCACCAGCTATAACCTGGAACCGGATATCAAAAGCAGCCCCGGTGGCCTGCGTGACATCCACACGCTGCTGTGGGTGGCGCGTCGCCACTTCGGCGCCACCTCGCTGGACGAAATGGTCGGCTTCGGTTTCCTCACCCAGGCCGAGCGCAACGAGCTGAACGAATGCCAGAGCTTCCTGTGGCGCATCCGTTTCGCGCTGCATCTGGTGCTGCCGCGTTACGACAACCGTCTGTTGTTCGATCGTCAGCTCAGCGTCGCGCAGCTGCTGCGCTATGAAGGCGAAGGCAACGAGCCGGTCGAGCGCATGATGAAAGACTTCTACCGCATGACGCGCCGCGTCAGTGAGTTGAACCACATGCTGCTGCAGCTGTTCGACGAAGCCATCCTGGCGCTGGACGCCACCGAAAAGCCGCGCCCGCTGAACGACGATTTCCAGCTGCGCGGCGATCTGATCGATCTGCGCGATGAAACGCTGTTCATCCGCGAGCCGCAAGCCATCATGCGCATGTTCTACCTGATGGTGCGCAACCGCGAGATCAAAGGCATTTACTCCACCACCGTGCGCCAGCTGCGCCACGCGCGCCGCCACCTGAAACAGCCGCTGTGCACCATCCCGGAAGCGCGCGATCTGTTTATGGCCATCCTGCGCCACCCCGGCGCGGTGTCGCGCGCGCTGGTGCCGATGCACCGTCACAGCGTGCTGTGGGCCTATATGCCGCAGTGGGGCAAGATCGTCGGGCAGATGCAGTTCGATCTGTTCCATGCCTATACCGTCGACGAACACACCATCCGCGTGCTGCAGAAGCTGGAGAGCTTCGCCGAGCCTGAAACCCGGCCGCGCCATCCGCTGTGCGTGGAGCTGTACCCGCGCCTGCCGCACCCGGAACTGCTGCTGCTGGCGGCCTTGTTCCACGATATCGCCAAAGGGCGCGGCGGCGATCACTCGATCCTCGGCGCGGAAGACGTGGTGGAGTTCGCCGAACTGCACGGCCTCAACTCGCGAGAAACCCAGCTGGTGGCCTGGCTGGTGCGCTGCCACCTGCTGATGTCGGTCACCGCGCAGCGCCGCGATATCCAGGACCCGACGGTGATCCAGCAGTTCAGCAGCGAAGTGCAGAGCGAAACCCGCCTGCGCTATCTGGTGTGCCTGACGGTGGCGGATATCTGCGCCACCAACGAAACCCTGTGGAACAGCTGGAAACAGAGCCTGTTGCGCGAGCTGTATTTCGCCACCGAAAAACAGCTGCGCCGCGGCATGCAAAACAGCCCTGACCTGCGCGAACGGGTGCGCCACCATCGCCTGCAGGCGCTGGCGCTGCTGCGCATGGACAACATCGACGAAGAGGCGCTGCACCGCATCTGGAGCCGCTGCCGCGCCGATTACTTCCTGCGCCACTCGCCGAATCAGCTGGCCTGGCACGCCCGCCACCTGCTGGCCCACGACTCCACCCAGCCGCTGGTGCTGGTCAGCCGCCAGGCGACGCGCGGCGGCACCGAGATCTTCATCTGGAGCCCGGATCGCCCTTACCTGTTCGCCGCCGTCGCCGGAGAGATGGATCGCCGCAACCTGAGCGTGCACGACGCGCAGATCTTCACCAACCGCGACGGTATGGCGATGGACACCTTTATTGTGCTGGAGCCGGACGGCAGCCCGCTGGCGCAGGATCGCCACGCGGCGATCCGCCAGGCGCTGCTGCAGGCCATCACCCAGCGGGAGTACCAGCCGCCGCGCGTGCGCCGCCCCTCTTCCAAGCTGCGCCACTTCAGCGTGCCGACCGAGGTCACCTTCCTGCCGACCCATACCGATCGCCGCAGCTACCTGGAGCTGACCGCGCTCGACCAACCTGGCCTGCTGGCGCGGGTGGGCGAAGTGTTCGCCGATCTGGGGCTGTCGCTGCACGGCGCGCGCATTTCCACCATCGGCGAGCGGGTCGAGGATTTGTTTATCCTGGCCGACGGCGAGCGGCGCGCGCTCGACCAAGAAACGCGCAGAAAGTTGGAGCAACGGTTGACAGAGGCCCTCACCCCAAACGATAAAATGTGATACAAGTAACTTTTTACCGACAACATCAGGAAAGAGAACAGCATGCAGCAATTACAGAACGTTATTGAAAGCGCCTTCGAACGCCGTGCGGACATCACCCCGGCGAACGTAGACACCGTAACGCGCGAAGCGGTAAACCAGGTGATCGGCCTGCTGGACAGCGGCGCCCTGCGCGTCGCCGAGAAGATTGACGGTCAATGGGTCACCCATCAGTGGCTGAAGAAAGCCGTGCTGCTCTCTTTCCGCATCAACGACAACAAGGTGATGGACGGCGCGGAAACCCGCTACTACGACAAAGTGCCGATGAAATTCGCCGACTACGACGAAGCGCGCTTCCAGAAGGAAGGCTTCCGCGTCGTGCCGCCGGCCACCGTGCGCCAGGGCGCGTTCATCGCTCGCAACACCGTGCTGATGCCGTCTTACGTTAACATCGGCGCCTACGTCGACGAAGGCACCATGGTCGACACCTGGGCCACCGTCGGTTCTTGCGCGCAGATCGGCAAAAACGTTCACCTGTCCGGCGGCGTCGGCATCGGCGGCGTGCTGGAGCCGCTGCAGGCCAACCCGACCATCATCGAAGACAACTGCTTCATCGGCGCGCGTTCCGAAGTGGTGGAAGGCGTGATCGTGGAAGAAGGCTCGGTGATTTCGATGGGCGTGTACCTCGGCCAGAGCACCCGCATCTATGACCGCGAGACCGGCGAAATCCATTACGGCCGCGTGCCGGCGGGTTCGGTGGTGGTTTCCGGCAACCTGCCGTCGAAAGACGGTTCTTACAGCCTGTACTGCGCGGTGATCGTCAAGAAGGTCGACGCCAAAACGCGCGGTAAAGTCGGCATTAATGAGTTATTGCGCACTATCGACTAAATTGAAATAGCGGGTGATTCACCCGCTATTTTTTTGTCTGCGTTTCGCTGGCAGTCACAGTCGCAGATCTCGCTTTCCGCCATAATCGCAGTCGTGGAATATAACGATCACATCTAAAGAGGGCGCAGTATGTACGATAACTTGAAGAGTTTGGGCATCAATCAACCGGAAGACGTCGATCGCTATAGCCTGCGTCAAGAGGCCAACAACGACATCCTCAAGATCTATTTCCGCAAGGACAAGGGCGAGTTCTTCGCCAAGAGCGTGAAGTTCAAGTACCCGCGCCAGCGTAAAACCGTGGTGGCGGACAACGCCGGCCAGGGCTACAAGGAAATTCACGAGATCAACCCGAACCTGCGTTATGTAATCGACGAGCTGGATCAGCTGTGCCAGCGCGATCAGGTGGAAGTGGATCTGAAGCGTAAAATCCTCGACGACCTGCGCCATCTCGAAGGCGTGGTGTCGCACAAGATTGCCGAGATCGAAGCCGATCTGGAAAAACTCACCCGCGGCAAATAATGCGGATCGGTTGACCCGCATCATCGCCAAGGCGCCCTTTTGCGGCGCCTTTTTACTTTACGATTGCAGCAGCGTGCCCCACTGCTCGACCCACGGGCAGGCGGCCACTTCCGGCTCCGGCTGTTCCATCGCATCGATCTCCAGCACTTCGCCAACGCGGGTGGCGCCCTGCTCCTGCAGCAGCGCGTCGAACGCGCGCCCGGCGCCGCAGAAGTTGTCATAGCTGCTGTCGCCCAGGGCGATCAGCCCATAGCGCAGCTCCGGCTGATAGCCAACCTGATCGCGGATAGCGTGGAACAGCGGCGCGATGCTGTCCGGCAGATCGCCCTGCCCGGTGGTGGAGGTGATCACCAGCGCGTAGTGCTGACGATAAAACTGCCAGGCCTCCAGCGTGCCCTCTTCGAACAGTTTGACCTCATGGCCCTGCTCGCTGAGGATGTTTTGCGCCTCTTCCGCCACCAGCAGCGAATTGCCGTAGACCGTTCCCACGAAGATACCAACCTGAGCCATGGCTCCTACTCCCTTCATTATCTTTAAAAATTGTCAGCTATCCTGACCGTTAGCCGCGCTAAACTCAACCCCGGCAAGTTCAGGGAATACCCCCGCCCAGCCGAACTGCGCCATCACCCCTTGCCAGGCTTCGTCCCAGCGCGCCGTTACCTGCAGCGGCTCGCCGGTCACCGGGTGCTTCAGCTGCAGATGGCTGGCGTGCAGCATCAGGCGCGGGCAACCGAAATGCTGCGCCATCCCGCGGTTCTGCCGCAGATCGCCGTGCTTGCTGTCGCCGATGATCGGATGGCGAAGATGCGCCATATGGCGCCGCAGCTGATGTTTGCGGCCGGTTTCCGGCTGCAGTTCCACCAGGCTATACCGCGCGCTGTCGTAGCGGCCGACGGCCACCGGCATCTCCACCTGCGCCAACGGCCGGTAGTGCGTCACCGCCGGCTGCGGCCCCTTGTCGGCATCGGCATGTTTATCGGCGATTTTGTCCAGTTCCGCCGTCAGCGGATAATCGAGAGTCGCCCCCTCCTGCACGTAACCCCGCACCACCGCATGGTAGGTTTTCTGCACCTGATGTTGTTCGAACTGCTGCGACAGCAGGCGCGCCACCTCGCTGGACAGCGCCATCAGCAGCACGCCGGAGGTCGGGCGATCGAGACGGTGCACGGTAAAAACGTGCTGCCCGAGCTGATCGCGCACCGTCTGCATCATAAAGCGGGTTTCATGACGATCCAGCCAACTGCGGTGCACCAACCAACCCGACGGCTTGTTCACCGCCACCAGGTGCTCATCCTGATATAAAATCTCAATCACATCACGTTCCCAGGTCAATAACCGTTTCGGGCGCGAGTATAACAGGCATGAGACGCAACGCTAGTTCACCCATTCGATGGTCACCAGCCGCGTATCGGCGCGGCCGCGCTCGTCTACCGCCCGAATGCGGTAGCGCCCGTTGTCGATAGGCCGCCAGTCGATCGGCTTTTTGCTGGCACTGCTGCCGAGATAGATATCGTCGACGAACCAGTACACCGTCTTGCTGTCGGCGTCCGTCACCGCATTGAAGGCGATTTTGTCCCGCCCCTGCTGCGACTGGCGCAGGGTATAGGTGGTGTTTTTCAGCGGTGAAGTGATGCGCGGCGCGCTGCCGCCGACGGCGATGCCGTTGTCCTTGCAGCGATTGACCGGCGGCGCCCGCTTCGGCAACCCGGCCTGAGCGAACACATTGGCCAGATCGGAAGGCCAGAACTCAAAGATTTCGGTGCGGGTCTGCGCCGCATCATACGGCGGGCAAACGACCTCACCGCTGTGAATATCCAGCACCACCGGCCGGTAAACGCTGTCGACCTTGATCGGCGACTTGCCGGGAATGAACCAGGTCTTGCCCTTTTGCTGGCACCACGGCGTCGGCAGATCGCCGCTGGCGAGACAAATGTCCACCCGCCGCAGCCGTTGGGGGAACGGGTGTTTCGGTTCCCGCAGGCCGGGATAGCTGGCGTTGACGCTGTCGATGATGTTGAAGAACAGCGGCGCGGCGGCTTCGGCGCCGACCAACGCATTGTTGCCTCGCCCATCGAAGTTGCCTTCCCACACCACCAGCACATAAGGGCCGAAAATCCCGACGCTCCAGGCGTCGCGAAACCCCCAGGAGGTGCCGGTCTTCCAGTACACCGGCAGCGACGAAGAACGCTGCGCCAGCGTATCGCCCGGCCGCCGGTGCTGGCGCAGCATATCCAGCGTGATGAAACTGGCCTCCTCGCTCAGCAGCCGTACCGGCGTCGATTCGGCCTGGTTCAGCTGCATGCGCAGCGGCCGCAGCTCGCCGCGATTCGCCAGCAGCGCATACAGCTTCGCCAATTCCTGCGCCGTTACCTCGCCGCCGCCCAGCACCAGCGACAGCCCGTAGTGGCTCTCGTTGGCCATATTGGCGACGCCGGTCAGGCGCAAGAACTGATAAAAGGTTGGCTGACGCAGCTGCGAGGCGACATAGACCGCCGGGATGTTACGGCTGAAATTCAGCGCGTCGGTGGCGGTCACCGGGCCGAGAAAGCGCCGGTCGAAATTTTCCGGCGCATAGGCCCCAAACGACGAAGGCACGTCTTTCAGAATGGTCATCGGATGCAGCACGCCCTGCTCCATGCCCAGCGCGTAGATGAACGGCTTCAGCGTCGATCCCGGCGAGCGTTTGGCGTTGGTGCCGTTCACCTGCCCCTGAATAGGGCGATTGTAATAGTCCGCCGATCCCACCAGCGCGCGCACCCCCATATCGCGGCTGTCCACCAGCAGCACCGCGGCGTTTTGGATACCGCGGCTGCGGTTGCGGGCGATAAAGGCGTTGACCTGCCGTTCGACCAGCCGCTGCAACCCGGCGTCCAGCGTCGTGTCGACGCGGGTATCGCGCTGCACCAATTGCTGCGTCTGCAGGCGCAGCTGTTCGATAAAGTGCGGCGCAATATAGGGCACTTGTTCAGGCTGCCGCAGCGCCAACGGCAGGCGGAACAGCGTTTGCTGGCTGGCGTCGGTGGGGTAAACCTGTTGCCAGCGCAGGAACAGACGGTTGCGCGCCTGCGTCAATGCGGCGCCGAGCACGCCGGTTTTCGGCTCCAGACGGTAGCTGGGTGACTGCGGCAACACCGCCAGCGTCAGCGCCTCCGGCAGAGTCAACTCCCGCGGCGACTTAGCGAAATAGATCAGGCTGGCGGCGCCGATGCTTTCAATGTTGCGGCCGTAGGGCGCGTAATTCAGATAGGCTTCCAGGATATCGCGCTTGGAGTAGCTCAGTTCCAGCTGCACCGCACGCAGCACCTGCAGCAGCTTGCCGCCCGGCGTACGGGTATTGAGATGCCAGCGCATGCGCGCCAGCTGCATGCTGATGGTCGAACCGCCCTGCATTTTGCCGCCGGCGACATAGCTGCGCCAGAAACCGCGCATCAGGCTGACGGGGTTAAAGCCGGGGTTATAGTAGAACCAGCGATCTTCGTGCAGCAGCAATCCGCGCACCGCCAGCGGCGACACTTGCTCCAGCGGGGTCCACAGCCGGTAGCGATCGTCGTTGGCCAGCGTAATGCGCAGCAGCGCGCCGTGCCTGTCGTGATAAACGGAAGACTGCGGCAGCCCCTGCCACAGGGGCGGATGCGGCCACAGCCGAATTGCGGTCAACAGCAGCGCCAGTAAAAACACCGCCATCAAGCCGTTTTGCAGCACGCGCCCGGTCAGGATCTTCATACGTTCTCAGCATTCCGGCGCCAGACGCTGGCCTGGCGCCGGATACGGCCTAGTCGTTGCCCGCCGGCACCACCACCAGCTTGCCGCCGCCGGCCGACATGGCCTGCACGTCACGGTCGTACATGGCTTCGCCGTAGGCCGGTGGAACAATAAAGCTGCCGGTATTGGTGGCTTTGATTTGATAAACGAACTCCTGCACCTCAGTGCCGGCGCTGCCGTAGATAATCACCCGATCTTCGCGGATATCGCTGTAGTCCGGCGCCCAGGTGGAGCCAGATGCGGCCAGCGGCGACTGCCAGCCGCCATGCTCGTCGCTCTCCTCGCCTGCGTCGGCCGGCTCCGGCGGCGTCTGCTGCACCACTTCGAACCCGCCCGGCAGCAGATCGACGATCGCCAGGTTGCTCTGCCCCTCTTTCGAGTTGGCGCGCACCTTCAGATGGACGTTGATCTTCTGCCCCAGCGTCACCTGCGTCACCGGCTTGCCCTGTTCGTCGGTGTAATCGCGGACGATCTCAATCCCGCGCGACAGCGCTTTTTGCGGCGCATTCAGATCGTAACCGGCCTGCGTCACCACATACCAGGCCGGCGCGCTGCCGCCGTTGGTGAAGCGCACGGCGGTAGCGTCGGCGTTAAATTGCCCCTGAACGAACAGCCCCTGCAGCTCGCTGATGCGCTGCGGGTCGCCGCCGCTTTTGCCCACCTGCACGATGCCTAACGCGTCCGCATTGGCGGATTGCGCCGCCACCTGGGCCGAATAGCTTTCCAGCGCCAGGATGCTCATTGCAGAGGAGTAGGTGGTGTAACGCTCTTCTTTCAGTGCCTTGACCATATTCTCCAGCACCTGCGGCGGGATCGACGCCACCTTCTCAGGGAAGTGACGGGTAATCAGATACAGCCGCGTCGCATCCTGCACCAGCGGATCGAAATAGTTTTGCGTCCACCAGGCGCTGTCATAGGCTTTGCTCAGTTGCTGCCAGCTCGGTTGCAACAGCGCGGCGGCTTCGTCGTCCATCTTCAACAGGCGATAGGAAGAGGCCAGATAGAGTGCGCTCAGATCGGTTTTCCAGCCTTCGCCATAGCGTTTTTGCAGCGTATCCTGCACCGCCGCCAGCGAGTTGGTGGTCACTTCGCCCTGCAGCGTCAGCAGGTAAACCGCCCAGCTGCGCAGGCGCAGCAGATACAGATCGTCGAATCCGCTGGCCGCCAGCTCGCGCAACGCGCCGTTGGCTTCATCCAGCATGCCTTCCGGCAGGGCGTAGCCCGCCGCTTTGGCTTCGAGCAGATACTGCACCACATAAGGCGTGACGAAAGGATCGGCATCCGGCGACGAACGCCAGGCGCCGATCGCCCCGCTGTCATTCTGACGGGCGCGCAGCACGCCCAGCAGATTGCGCAGCTGCTTGCTGACTTCCGCCTGGCTCAGGCTGCTTTTCATCTCCGGATGACGGCTCTGCAGCATCAGCGGAATGGAGCGGCTGACGATCTGCTCGGAACAGTAATACGGGTAATCCGCCAGGTATTGCGCCAGCCCGCTGGTCAGCACCAGCGGCGAATTCGACACCGCCGCCCGGCGCTGCGCGAAGGCGTCGAACATCTGGCGCAGGCCGTCGACGTTCTGGCTGCCGCCGCTCATGCGCCCCATCACCGACTGGGTGCGGTACGGCGCCGCCGGCCGTACCGAGGTGCTGACGGTGCGGCGGCTGGCCTGGTCGCCGTAACGGGCGTCGAACACCAGCGGCGCATCACCCAGCACGGCTTTGGCGCGCAGGCGGAAGGTGATAACGCCTTCACGTTTTTCCGCCAGCGTCAGGCTTTGCGTCGCGTTGCCCACCACCTCCAACTGCGGCGGCGGCGTCAGCAGGACGTTGATGGCCACCGACTGGCCGTTCAGCCCTTCGAGGTTGTTGCTGACGCCCACGCTGACGTCGAACTCATCGCCCGGCGCCACCATCGCCGGCACGTTCGGCGTCATGATAAAGCTGTCGCGCACCGTGGCGGCGGTTTGCGCCTTGCCGATTTTTTCCGGCGTCACCGAAATCGCCATGACGCGGATCTTGCCGTTGAAGTAATCCGGCACCGGGTAGACGAACTGCTTCTCGCCGCTGACTTCGGTAATGCCGGACCAATAGGCCACCGGCTTGTCGCGCTTGCGTTTGAACGGGTTGAGGTTGAGATCCAGCCCTTCGCCCGCATCGCCGCCCGGCGCCGCGGTCAGCGCCATCAGCTTGCTGAATTCCGGCAGGATCAGATCGAGGATCTGCGAGCTGCTCACGTTCAGTTCGCGCTTGCTGAAGAAGAACTCCAGCGGATCCTTCAGGCGGTAACGCGCCACCTGCAGAATGCCCTCATCGACGGCGAACAGCGCCACCTGCTGCGGCGCATCGGTCTTGACCGTCATCGTCAGATTTTCACCCGGCTTGATGATCTCCGGCGCCGTCACCTCGAGGCTGTTTTGGCGCGCCTGGGTGCTGATCTTGAACGGCATCACGCCGTAGCTCAGCGGGCTCATGAAGATCTCGCTGGAGTTGATGTCGCGCACGAACTGCACGTTGATGTAGCCGTTGCCCTCCATGCCGGCTGGCACGCGGATCGTCTGCACCGAGCTGGTGGTATCGGTGTGGAACCACTGCCAGGCGTAAACCTTGTCCTTTTCAATGGTGATCAAGCCGCTGCCGGTATAAGGCGCGTTGATCGCCACCTCGATCTCTTCGCCGGGCTGGTATTCCGCCTGGTTGAGTTTCAGCTTCAGTTCGGCATTGCGATCCAGCGAACGGCTCAGGTTGGCGTTGCCGGCCACGCTGTAGGCGACGCGATTGAGCGTCTTGCCCTGCGCATCTTCAATCACCAGCACGAAGTCGCCCGGCTTATCGGTCGCCAGCCTCAGATCCGCGCCCTGCTCGCTCAGCGCCAGCGGCTGTTCCGACAGCTGCACTTCCTTCATCTTCGACTGGTATTTGTAAACGCCCGAATCCTGTTTGGTCAGCACCGAAATGTATTTCTGCTCGATCAACACCTGCTTCAGGTTCGGCATGGCGATCTGTTTCAGGGCCGGATCGATGGCGATCACGTTCAGATGCCGCTCCGCGTCGCGGTTGATGTAGCCCAGATCGCCGTCGGCCTTCACGCCGATCAGGTAATCGTAAGGCGAAACCAGCGTGCGGGCGGTAGCCGCCACCGAGCGCCCGCCGCCGGCGACGAACGCCTCCGACAGCAATTGCAGCTGATAGGTGGCGTCGGCGTAGGATTTCAGATCGAGCGGAATATCGGCCGTGCCGTGCTCATCGGTGGTGCGAGCTTCCAGCTCGGTCTCGAACCCGTCGCTGTTTTGTCGGTTTTCATAGAACGCATAATCCGGGAAGCGATCGAAGCTCGGATACATCGGCCGCAGCGTCAGCCTGGAGGTCACGCGGCGATCCTGCGCCGGGGTGCCGAACAGGTTCTGCACATCGATGCTGGCCTTCAGCTCGGACGGTTTTACCCAGCCTTGCTGGCGGTCCGGCGTCAACGCCAGCTTCACTTTCAGCTGATCCGGTTCGAACTCCTTCACATTGACTGCGGTATGGCCGAGCAGCGTGGAGGTGTCGTTGTTTTTGCCGATCAGATACAGATAGACGTTCCACTCGCCGGTAGGCGAATTTTCATCGGTGGTATAGCTCAGCTCGTTGAAACCGCTGGCGCCCAGCGTCAGCGGCACGGTGGACATCAGCTTGTCGCGCGGATCGCGGATTTCGGCGCGCACCGGCACGCCGGCCAGGCCAACGCCCCAGTCGGCGGCGCGGGTGATCAGGCCGATGTTAAAGGTATCCCCCGGCCGATAAACGCCGCGATCGGAGAACAGGTAGCTGCTGAGCGTGCGCGGATCGGTCGGCGTTTGTTCACCGGCAACGTCGAAGCGCGAGAAATCCAGCCCGCGATCGTTATAGCTGCCGGTTGGCAGGAAGGAGACATCCCCTTCTTTCTCCACCAGGAACATCACCGGCTGGCGCTCGTTGGTGTACACATCCAGCGCCGGGAAACGCACGTGGCCATCGGCGCCGGTGGTTTGGCTGAGCAGCGTCACGCCGTTTTTGGCCACCACCGACACGGTGGCGCCGCTGACCGGCGCGCCGCTTTGGATCGACTGCACAAAGACGTCGCGCGTTTTGTCCTGCGAGCTCTTGGCGACGATGCCCAGATCGGTCACCACCACAAAGCGCGAATCGCCGACGTCGGGCTGCTCTTCTCCTTCGCTCTCGTCCTGTTCCTGATCCTGCTCGGCGCCCGCCTCTTCCGCCGCCGGTTTTCGGTTCGGCTGCCATTCAGACAGCGTCAGCAGGAACACCCCGCGATGGGAACTGGCGTTGGTGGAGAGATAGCGGGAAAGATCGATGCCCTGATAGTTCACTTCCCCCGGCCGCTCGTTGTTGAGCGCCGTCTGGTATTTGAAATGCTCGGTGAAATATTCGTCGTTGAGCCGGTTGAATTCCGTGGAGGAGTATTCCCGGCTTTTGAAGGAGACGATGTGCTGCAGCTGGCTCGGGATCACCCGCTTGATGTCCAGCCGCAGGCCCGCCACGTTGCGCGCCGCCACGCTGATCTGCTTGTCGCCGTTGACCGACAGCAGGGAGCCCTGCGACATGAACTGCAGCGATTTCGGGAACTCCGGCACTTCGACCACGCGGTAAACCTTCTTCGGCATTTTGTAACCGCCGGCGGAAACCAGCTGGTTATCGATCTCGAGCAGCACAAAGCGGTGCGCCGGGGCGTCGAAACGGAAGCTGAACTGCGGTTGGTAAGCCTCTTCCGCCTCGTTAAGCGTCAACGGCAGCGGCGTCGCCTGCGCCAGCACGTTTTTACCGACGCTGTCGACCGTCCATTGATAGAAATCGTCGGCATCGTCGGCGGCCTCGGCATCGCTCGGATCGTGCTGCGGCAGCAGCCAGGCTTTCGCGGCCCGCGCCAGCTCTTTATCCTTCACCGCATCGCTGAAACCGACCACCAGGGCACGCTGCCCTTGGCCGCCGTCGGTATCCACCACCTGGGCGCTGGCGTCGCTCAGCGCCAGGCTGTACAGCGTCGGTACTTTGACCCAGTTGCTTTTCGCCTCTTCGACCGCATTGCCGGCCGCCGTCGATTTAACGCCCTTGCCGACGGTCAGATGCACTGCCCCGCCCTGATCCAGCGCCTGCAGCGGCTCGGAATGCACCCAGGCGTTCAGTTTTTTCTCGTCATAGACCAGAGAGAAATTCAGCTTTTTCTCGGAGGTGGCGCTGCCTTCTTTCAATCCCAGCGAAATCTGTTTTTCAAAGCTGCCGACGTCAACCGGCGCGTTGAACTGCAAATTGAAGATCGCGCTGCGTTTTTGCGCATTTTGCGGATCGCGGTAATACTCGGCCTGCCCCAGGCGGTAATCGAACGCGGGCACGGTGAAGGCATAACGGGTTTTGAATAGCTTGACCTGCGGCGCCAGCAACGTGGCGGGTTCAAGGGTCACCTCATATTTCGCGCCCATCGGCAGCGGCTTTTTCGCCGTGAACACCAGTGTCGACTCATTGCTCCATGCCCACTGCCCTTCCGCCGACGGTTTCAGAGTGATGCCGGCGCTCACGGTTTTGCCCGCCGCGGTTATCGGCGCAGCCGAGCCGCTGAAGGTCAGGCTCACCGTTTGCGGCGCCTGCCGGGCGGCGGCGTAGTCTATCGGCTCGGGGTTGGACAACTCGGCGTTGATCTCCTGAACCACCATCGGCGCAGGTTCAATCGGTTGGGGCCGGTTTTGCCACCAGTGCCAACCGTAAAATGCGCCGCCCGCAACGCCTGCCAGCAGCAGCAGGCTCAGACCGACCGCTTTCGGGTGTTTATCCACGCCGCTTTCCAGCCGCAAAAAACCGCGCGGCAGCGCAGCCCACCAGG
Organism: Serratia sp. DFXYC6; assembly: GCF_057196085.1. Classification (NCBI taxonomy): domain Bacteria; kingdom Pseudomonadati; phylum Pseudomonadota; class Gammaproteobacteria; order Enterobacterales; family Yersiniaceae; genus Serratia; species Serratia sp. DFXYC6. The sequence continues at coordinate 55,232 of NZ_JBXUNV010000008.1, forward strand.
CCGGCGCACGCCAGCTGAGGTTGCCGACCAGCGGTCTCAGCAACCGCCCCAACAGCGACAACGCCCCGCCCAGCAGGCGACAAACGCCCTTAACCAGGGTAAAAGGCAAACGCAGGATAAACCTTAATAAATCCATTATTGCAGCACCTCATCATCCTAATGCAGCTCCCGGTCAACCGCCGCGGTTAAACCGAGCCGAAAGACGCCGTCGGCTCTCCTGCCCGGCATCCGCGCGAGTACTCTACACTGCCGGGCGGCAAAAATCTGCGCGCCGCCGGCGCATTACGGCTCTTTATTCAACATCAAATCCAGCTGTTGCAGCAGCACCAGCAGCGGCAGACTGCTCGGTTCACGATCTTTCAACGCCTCTTCGAAATAAGGCGTGATGGCGAAGCGCGTCGGCAACGGTGCCTCGGCGTCCAACAACGCATACATGCGCGGCAAGAACACCCACTGCAGCCAGGCTTCGGCCGACATGCTGTCGATGCAGAACGGCTCGGTGCTGGAGAAAGCCTCATGCTCAGGGGGCGCGGCCTGCCACAGCGCCAGATCGCGCATGGATTGTTCAATCGCCTGCAAACTGCGGCGCACCTGGTTATGTATACTCATCTGCATTCCCGATCTCTTTTCATCATGGTATTCAGCGCTCTGGCTGAAAGGCGGCAAAGCATAGCATTTTTATAGCCCAAATTCGGCGCGCCTGAGACAGCTCGCCGTTTTTATCTGGTGACGTTCGCCGTCGCGCGGCACAATAGGCCCACCGAATTCACCACACAGATAAAGATTCATGTCCGTAATAACAGAGAAAAAAAACCACGCGACGCCCGGTAAGGCCATGTTGGCCTCGGTCACCGGTTATGCCATGGACGGGTTTGACCTGCTGATCCTCGGCTTTATGCTGCCGGCCATCAGCATCGAATTGGGATTATCCTCATCGGCCGCCGGTTCGCTGGTCACCTGGACGCTGATCGGCGCGGTGCTGGGCGGCGTGATCTTTGGCCACCTCAGCGATCGTTTCGGCCGCATCCGGGTACTCACGATCACCATCCTGATGTTTTCCCTGTTCACCGGCCTGTGCGCCGTGGCGCAAGGCTATTGGGATCTGCTGGCCTATCGCACCCTGGCGGGCATCGGGCTGGGTGGCGAGTTCGGCATCGGCATGGCGCTGATCGCCGAAGCCTGGCCGGCGGAGAAGCGCAACCGCGCTTCGGCTTACGTCGGCATGGGCTGGCAGTTGGGGGTGCTGGCGGCCGCTTTCCTGACGCCGCTGCTGCTGGAACACATCGGCTGGCGCGGCATGTTCCTGGTCGGCCTGCTGCCGGCGCTGGCGTCATTCCTGATCCGCCGCACGCTGGGCGAACCGGAGGAATTCGTGCGGCAGAAAGACGCCGGGCAGCCGCTTTCCTTCCTGCAGCGTTTGCGCCTGCTGTTTAAGGATCGCGCCACCGGCAAGGCCAGCATCGGCATCTTCATTCTCTGTTCGGTGCAGAACTTCGGTTACTACGGGCTGATGATCTGGATGCCGACTTACCTGGCGAAAAACTTTGGTTTCTCGCTCACCAAGTCCGGCCTGTGGACGGCGGTGACGGTCGTGGGCATGACGTTCGGCATCTGGCTGTTTGGCGTGCTGGCCGACCGCTTCGCCCGCTGGAAGATTTTCGTGCTGTATCAGGTCGGCGCGGTGGTGATGGTGATCGGCTACGCCCAGTTGAGCGACCCGATGCTGATGTTGTTCGCCGGCGCCGTGATGGGCATGTTCGTTAACGGCATGATAGGCGGCTACGGCGCGTTGATTTCCGATACTTACCCGGTACAGGCGCGCGCCACCGCGCAAAACATCTTGTTCAATCTCGGGCGCGGCGTCGGCGGCCTGGGGCCATTGGTGATCGGCGCGCTGGTGACGCAGGTGTCGTTCACCGCCGCTATCAGCCTGCTGGCGGCGATTTACCTGCTGGATATCTACGCCACGCTGTTCCTACTGCCGAAAAAACAGGGCGCAGGCGATACGCTGGGCGCGATTGGTTAACGCTGGCGATGGATTAAGCAGAGAAGCACGCACGGCGGGATAGAACAAAAAGTTGGGGGCACTGCGTTAACAGTGCCCCCGGTTCGTTTTATAGCCATCCCGCTACACAGCGTGCTCCCTGCTCAATCCTTGAAAACTTTTCCTGCGGCCATCCTGACCAAGTGGTCCTTGCATCATCCTGCAGCATCGTCCTGACGCGGTTCCTCAGCCTTCCTGACCCGCCGACAGTCCTGTGCCGGCTCTCAATCTCCGTCCTGGAGGTGTCCCTGGTTTCTATCCTGAAACATCCTGGGCATCTCCTGACGCCATCCTTCGCTCTTGCCTGAGCGCATCCCTTTCTTCGTCCTGAAGCTGCATCATCCTGATGCTTTCCTGCTCCGCCGGTTCCGTTCCGGTAACGATAAGATCGCTTAAATTCCCCGGAATCACAAGGGTTTGGGAGGCGTCTCACACTAAATTAAGCCTAAGAGTTATCCTAAAGAAATTCTAACCAATTGATCTGGATAACAATAATCTCATAGTCTGGAAAAAGGTGGGAAAAATTAAGAGCGATCTCTCACACCCTGTGTGAGAGATCTCTTACACGGGCGACGGCGAATCCGCCGCGCTTCAGTCCAGCACCGGGCGCAGCGCATCGAGGAAATTCCCCAGCGTCGCCGCCAACAAGGTGCGCTTATCGCTGCCGAATTGTTCCAGCACCACGTTGCCGCTAACGTTGCACAGCGACACCATCGTCATCTCGGATTCGGTGGTCGCCAGGAACAGCGTTGGCGACAGTTTGAGACGTTTTTGCGTCACCAGATGACCGATCAGGTTCTCCTGCAGGCGGATAAAATCCTCCTCGCTCCAGACCTGCAGCAGGCTCAGGCGATGCTCCCCAAATTGCGCGCTCATGTCGCCCGCGTATTGCTGCGTGTAAAAACGGTGCGCATCCGGCTGCAAACGCAGCTCCAGCGCGGCTTCTACCCTCTCCAGCGTCGCCGCCGGCTCGAAAGGCTGCGGCAACCACAGCACCTCGTCCTCGCGATTCTCCACGATGCAGGGCGACGGCACGCCGTACAATGCCTGGCTGGCCGGCGCGTGGCCGCGCGCTTGCTGCCACAACTCGACATAGCGTTGAGTGAATTCACGCAGAGCGTGCGATACATCATGGTCCATATTCTTTCTCGCATACGTTAAACTGACGGCCATTGTACCTATCTCTGAGCGAGGTGACAGCAGATGTCCTCCTATCAAGACCACCAGGCCCTGTCAGGGCTGACGCTGGGCAAACCCACCGCCTACCGCGATCGCTACGACGCCACGTTGCTGCAGGCGGTGCCGCGCAGCATGAACCGCGAGCCGCTGGGGCTGTATCCCGACAACCTGCCCTTCCACGGCGCGGACATCTGGACGCTGTACGAACTCTCCTGGCTGAACGCCAACGGGCTGCCGCAGGTGGCGGTCGGCGAGATCAGCCTCAACGCCGACAGCCTGAACCTGATCGAATCGAAAAGCTTCAAACTGTATCTCAACAGCTTCAACCAAACCCCGTTCGCCGATTGGGAAACGGTGCGCAGTACCCTGCAGCGCGATCTGTCTGCCTGTGCCCAGGGTGAGGTAAGCGTCACCCTGTTCAGCGTCGAGCAGCTGGAAGGCACGCCGATCGCGCGTCTGGCCGGCGACTGCATCGACCAGCAGGATATCCGCATCGACAATTATGAGTTCAACGCCGACTGCCTGCTGAACGCCGCCGGTGAAGAGGTGGTGGAAGAGCAATTGGTCAGCCACCTGCTGAAGTCCAACTGCCTGATCACCCATCAACCGGACTGGGGCTCGGTGCAGATAAGCTACCGCGGCGGCAAGATCGATCGCGAAGCGCTGCTGCGCTACCTGGTCTCCTTCCGCCACCACAACGAATTCCACGAGCAGTGCGTCGAGCGCATCTTCAACGATCTGATGCGCTACTGCCGGCCGCAAAGCCTGACGGTTTACGCCCGCTACACCCGCCGCGGCGGGCTGGACATCAACCCGTGGCGCAGCAACGTCGTATTCGCTCCCGCGCACGGCCGCCTGGCGCGCCAATAAGTGCGAAACATTGCTCAACAACTGAGCTAACGAGCGGTTTATGTTGGTAAAAGCCCAGGGACGGCGGTAAGGTTAAAACGAGGCTGCGGCCGGGCAGAGCGCCCGCTGCGCCGCAGCACGCCAACCATAACGAGATGCTGTTTTGCTGCGTATGGATTACTACCGCCCCGCACCGGGTGCAAAGGAGTTACCTTGATTACACACATCAGCCCGCTTGGCTCTATGGATTTATTGTCGCAGCTGGAAGTAGACATGCTGAAGCGCACCGCCAGCAGCGACCTGTACCGCCTGTTCCGCAACTGTTCGCTGGCCGTGTTGAACTCCGGCAGCCAAACCGACAACAGCAAACAGCTGCTGTCGCGCTATGAAACCTTCGACATCAACGTGCTGCGCCGCGAGCGCGGGGTGAAGCTGGAGCTGGTCAACCCGCCGGAAGAGGCGTTCGTCGACGGCCGCATCATCCGTTCGCTGCAGGCCAACCTGTTCGCCGTGCTGCGCGACATCCTGTTCGTGCACGGCCAAATCGCCAGCGCCGGCCGTTTCCAGCACCTGAACCTGGAAAACTCGGCCCACATCACCAACCTGGTATTTTCGATCCTGCGCAATGCGCGCACGCTGCATCTGGATGAAGATCCCAACATGGTGGTGTGCTGGGGCGGGCACTCGATCAACGAGAACGAATATCTGTACGCGCGCAAGGTCGGCAGCCAGCTGGGCCTGCGCGAGCTCAACATCTGCACCGGCTGCGGGCCGGGCGCCATGGAAGCGCCGATGAAAGGCGCGGCGGTCGGCCACGCGCAGCAGCGTTACCGCAACAGCCGCTTTATCGGCATGACCGAGCCTTCGATCATCGCCGCCGAGCCGCCTAACCCGCTGGTGAACGAGCTGGTGATCATGCCGGACATCGAAAAACGCCTGGAAGCCTTCGTGCGCATCGCGCATGGCATCATTATCTTCCCGGGCGGCGTCGGCACCGCCGAAGAGCTGCTGTACCTGTTGGGTATCCTGATGAACCCGGAGAACAGTGAACAGGTGCTGCCGCTGATCCTGACCGGGCCGAAAGAGAGCGCCGACTACTTCCGCGTGCTGGACGAGTTCATCATGAACACGCTGGGCGACGAAGCGCGCCGCCATTACACCATCATCATCGACGATCCGGCGGAAGTGGCGCGGCAGATGAAAAAAGCCATGCCACTGGTGAAGGAAAACCGCCGCAACACCGGCGACGCCTACAGCTTTAACTGGTCGATCCGCATCGCGCCGGATCTGCAACTGCCGTTCGAGCCGACCCACGAAAACATGGCGAACCTCAACCTGTATCCGAACCAGCCGCCGGAGCAATTGGCCGCCGCGCTGCGCCGCGCCTTCTCCGGCATCGTGGCCGGCAACGTGAAGGAAAACGGCATCCACGCCATTGAGCAGTTCGGCCCGTACAAGCTGCACGGCGAACCACAAATGATGAAGCAGATGGACAGCCTGCTGCAGGGCTTTGTTGCCCAGCACCGCATGAAGCTGCCGGGCAGCGCCTATGTGCCCTGCTACGAAATCGTCGCCTGACCCTCAATCCCGGGCGGCGTAACGGCCGCCCTGTTTTTTCTGACCTTACCGCCCATGATGATACACCTACTGATTGTCGACGCCCTGAACCTCATCCGCCGCATTCACGCCGTGCAGGGCTCCCCTTGCGTCAACGCCTGCCGCCACGCGCTGCAGCAGTTGCTCCAGCACAGCCGCCCGACCCACGCGGTGGCGGTATTCGACGAGGACGACCGCAGCGACAGCTGGCGCCACCAAATTCTGCCGGACTACAAGGCCGGGCGCTCGCCGATGCCGGAAAACCTGCAGCAGGAGATGCCGCAGCTGCGCGAAGCCTTCGCCGAGTTGGGCGTCGCCAGCTGGCATTCGCCCGGCAATGAGGCGGACGATCTGGCGGCCACGCTGGCGGCGAAGGTCGCCGGCGGCGGCCACCAGGTGACCATCGTCTCCACCGACAAAGGCTATTGCCAACTGCTGGCGCCGAACGTACAAATTCGCGATTACTTCCAGAAACGCTGGCTGGATATGCCTTTCGTGCAACAGGAGTTTGGCGTGCAGCCGCAGCAGCTGCCGGACTACTGGGGGTTGGCGGGGATCGGCAGCAGCAAGATCCCCGGTGTGGCCGGCATCGGGCCGAAAACCGCCGTGCTGCTGCTGCAGCAGTCGGGCAGTCTGGACGGGATCTATCAGCACCTGGAGCAGGTGCCGGAAAAATGGCGCGGTAAGCTGGAGCAGCACCGCGAGCTGGCCTACGTCAGCAAACAAGTCGCCACGCTGCGCACCGATCTGTCGCTGGACGGCAACCTGCAGCAGCTGCGCCTGCCGATACAATAAGGGCGCTGCAAGCAGCGCCCTTCATCAGGTTTAACGCGGTTAATCGCGCTCGTCGCGGCGGCCCGGCACCGCCGACCACATGCGGCGCACGTGTACGGTGATCTCTTCACGATCGTGATACAGCTGCTTGGCGTGCACTTCAGCGCTGATGCCGGCGGCGCTCAACGCTTCGCGGATGTTCATCAGGTTTTGCGACACTTCCTCATAGCGCTTTTTCATCGGCAGTTTGAGGTTAAAGATCGCTTCGCGGCACCAGCCTTTCACCAGCCACTGAATCATCAGGCTGGTCACCTTCGCCGGTTTTTCCACCATGTCGCACACCAACCAATAGATCTTGCTGCTGTTCGGCTCGAACTTGAAGCCGTCGGCGCGGTGATGCGTTACCTGGCCGGTTTCCATCAGGCTCGGCGCCATCGGGCCGTTATCCACCGAATGCACCATCATGCTGCGTTTCACCAACTGATAGGTCCAGCCGCCCGGGCAGGCGCCCAGATCGACCGCGTGCATGCCGCTGGCCAGGCGCTCGTCCCACTCGTCGGCGGGGATGAACACGTGGAACGCTTCTTCCAGCTTCAGCGTCGAACGGCTCGGCGCATCGGCCGGGAAGCGCAAACGCGGAATGCCCATATAGAACGGTGAGTTGTTGTTGCTGTAGGAGTAACCGACGTAGCAGCAGCCCGGCGCGATGAAAAACACATGCACCACCGGGCGAGTTGGGTTCTCGCGCGCCATCAGCACCTTCTGCTCGCGCATCGCGGCGCGCAGCGGCACCGTCAGCTTGCGGCAGAATTTCATCAGCTCTTTGCTTTCGTTGGTGTCCGGCACTTCCACCCGCAGCTCGCCGCCGCGATCAACCACGCCGATCAGCATGCCGACGATCGGCGATACCCGATCTTCCGGCGGCAGATCGCGCAGCAGCTCCCCCACCACGATCATCTGGCGGGCGAAAATCAGTTCGCGGAACGGAATTTCCCGCGCCAGACGGTCGGCATCGTCCGGCTGATAGCATTCGAACAACACGTAACCGCTGTGCTCTTTTACCCGCGCAAAGCCGTAAATCTCCAGCTGGGCGGCTTTATCGGTGATCTCCGCCGCACACTCTTTTTCGAAGCCGGGGCGGCAGTACAACGCAATCTTATTCATGGCGCTCGGCCTTTTTCCTCAGACGCAAAGCGCCAATCAACATCAATATCCAGCCGATCAAGAAGCACACGCCGCCAACCGGCGTGATATATACCCAGACCTTCAGGTGCGACAGCGCCAGGCAATAGAGGCTGCCGCTGAACAACACGGTGCCGAACGCCAACAGCGCTCCGCTCCAGTAAAACCACAGGCTCACGCGGCGCTGCATCGCGACCGCCAGCGCCAGGATGGCCAGGGTATGGAACCCCTGATATTCCAGCCCGGTGCGGATCCAGGCCATTTCGTTTGCGCCCAGCGTGCCGCTTAACACATGCGCGCCGAATGCGCCCAACGCGACAAACACAAAGCCGCTGATAGCGGCGAAAACCAGCATGGAACGGCTGCTCATCGTGATCTATCCCATTAAAAATCACCGGCCGCGGCAAGGCGGCGGCCGGCCTTATTGTTCGTAGCGGAAGCGGAACTTCTCTTGTTCGCTGGCGGCGCGCGCCAGGATCCACTGCCGGAAGGCGGCTATTTTACCCAGTTCTGCCTGGCTGTCATGACATACCAGATAAAAAGCGTTTTTACTGACCAACACATCGTTGAACGGGCACACCAGGCGACCGGCTTCGATCTCGGTTTGCGCCATCACGTTATTCACCAGCGCCACGCCCTGGCCGTGCACCGCCGCCTGCACCACCATGGCGCTGTGGCTGAAGATCGGCCCCTGCTGCACGTTGATGTGCTGCAACCCCAGCTGGCGCGTATAAGCCAGCCAGTCGCGGCGTGAAACGTCATGCAGCAACGTATGATAAGCCAGATCGTCTGCGGTTTTCAGCGGATGATCGCCGGTCAGCAGGCTCGGCGAACACACCGGCAGCAGATATTCCGCATACAGGCGCTCGGCGCGCAGCCCCGGCCAATTGCCGCGGCCGTAGAAAATCGCCACATCGACGTCGTCCGCCAGCTTGTCTTCTTCGCGGTCCACCGCCTGGATGCGCACATCGATCCCCGGATAAGCTGAGTTAAAGCCGGAAAGGCGCGGCACCAGCCACTGAATGGCGAAGCTCGGCGGCAGACTGACTGTCAATGCCCCCTTGGCGCTGCGCGCCTGCAGCTTGCGCGTCGCCTCGTTGATCGAAGAGAAGATCTCCTTGATATCGAGGTAATAACTTTGCCCCTCTTCGGTCAGCAGCAGCGAGCGGTTGCGCCGACGAAACAGCTTCAGCCCGAGGAAGTCCTCCAGCGACTTGATCTGGTGGCTCACCGCGGCCTGGGTCACGAACAGCTCTTCCGCCGCCTTGGTGAAACTCAGGTGGCGAGCGGCCGCATCGAACACGCGCAGCGCATTGAGGGGAGGTAAGCGTTTAGACATTAAATTAGCTACTTTTGTGTAACATTAATCCGAATGATTCGGCGCCGAAAATCGGGCGGCTTTGCGTGGCAAGCCATCGGTAAACGCTAACGGCGTATTGCCATTAGTTTTTTTTATCCGAGCCATTATAATTTGTCCGTTGAGGATGCGCCAGCAAATACCTATAGTGGCGGCACTTCCCGGGCCGGAACGAAAAGGGAGTGGGTGTCGAGGACGCCGATGAACTTTTGGCTTGTGGTTGTGATGTTGTGTTTGCAAATTGTCCGGCGATTCCGGACATGGTAGCTAGGCTACTGTTTTTTCACTTCCTGTACATTTACCCTGTCTGTCCATAGTGATTTTATGCAGCACCGCAAAACTTGCGGTGCTTTTTTTTGCCTGACGATTACTGGTTGCTTTCAACCATCTCTTTCACATCGGCGCGGTTGATCTGTTGCTCGACGCCGTTGGCGTCTTTATAGCTGATCATGCCGGTATCGTTGTCCACTTTAGGCTTACCGTCAGCGACAATGGTGCGTCCGTCATTGGTATGCATCACGTAGTTGCTGGAACAGGCGGCCAGGGTGAACGTAAGCATCAGGGCAGAGAGAACTGCGGCTGTTTTCTTCATTGAGGACTCCTTTGTAGTTTTAAATGCTGATAAATACCTTTTATGTGTATAGATGCGATTAATAAGCGCACGTTTAATAGCATAACAAACTTTCCCAATTTTGCCAGGCGATAAGTCCTAATCGGCGCGAACGCTTGTCTCCGGCGGCAAAATAGGACAGGATCACCCATCGACTCAAGCCAGTGACAATCAGGGTATGACGCCTTTTAACCCCAGCCTTTTTCGCCAACAGTTTCCCGCGCTCGCGCAGGACGGCATCTATCTGGACAGCGCCGCCACCGCGTTGAAACCGCAGGCGGTGATCGACGCCACGCAGCAGTTTTATCGCGACGACGCCGCCACCGTGCACCGCAGCCAGCATCGGGCGGCGCAGAATCTGACCGCCCGTTTCGAGCAGGCGCGCGGCCAGGTCGCGCAACTGATCCATGCGCCGTCGGCCGACGACATCGTCTGGACGCGCGGCACCACCGAGGCGATCAACCTGGTGGCACAGAGCTACCTGCGCCCGCGTCTGCAGCCAGATGATGAAATTCTGGTGAGCGAAGCGGAACACCACGCCAACCTGATCCCCTGGCTGATGGTGGCGGAGCAAACCGGCGCGCGGGTGGTGAAACTGCCGATCGGCGCCGATCGGTTGCCGGACCTGGCGCAGCTGCCCGCCCTGCTCAATGACAAAACCCGCCTGTTGGCGCTGGGGCAAATGTCCAACGTCACCGGCGGCTGCCCGGATCTGGCGCCGGCTATCGCGCTGGCCCATGCCGCCGGCGCGCGCGTGATGATCGACGGCGCCCAGGGCGTGGTGCACGGCCCGGCCGACGTACAGCGGCTCGACATCGATTTTTACGCCTTCTCCGGCCACAAGCTGTATGGCCCGACCGGCATCGGCGCGCTGTACGGCAAAGCCGAGCTGCTGGCGCAGATGGCGCCGTGGCAAGGAGGGGGAAAGATGCTGATCCAGGCGTCGTTCGACGGCTTTACCCCGCAAAAGCCGCCGCACTGCTTCGAGGCCGGCACGCCAAACATCGCCGGCGTGCTGGGATTGGCCGCTGCGCTCACCTGGCTCAGCGAACAGGATATGGCGGCGGCGGAGCGCTACAGCCGCGAGCTGGCGGACCGGGCGGAACAGCGGTTGGCGCAGCTGCCGGGCTTTCGCAGCTTCCGCAGTTCCGGTTCCAGCCTGCTGGCGTTCGATATCGCCGGCGTACACCACAGCGACATCATCACGCTGCTGGCGGAGCAAGGCATTGCGCTGCGCGCCGGCCAGCACTGTGCGCAGCCGCTGATGGCGGCGTTAGGCGTCAGCGGCACGCTGCGCGCGTCGTTCGCTCCCTACAATACTCAACAGGACGTCGATACGCTGGTCAGCGCGTTAACTTACGCCCTCGATCTGCTGGCCGACTGACTTGACTCCCGGAGACGCTATGCTCGCCCCCCATCCTTTTGGCCGAGAGATCACCGCCGACGCGTTGATCGCCACCTTCAGCGCGCTGAAACAGTGGGAAGACCGCTACCGCCAGCTGATTATGCTCGCAAAACGGCTGCCGCCGCTGCCGGAAGCCTTGCGCAGTGAAGAAATGGCATTGAGCGGTTGTGAAAACCGCGTCTGGCTGGGGCACCAGTTGCTGGAAGACGGCACGCTGCACTTCTATGGCGACAGCGAAGGCCGCATCGTGCGCGGCCTGCTGGCGGTGCTGCTGACCGAAGTGGAAGGGAAAACGCCGCCGCAGATCGCCGCAATGGATCCGCTGGCGCTGTTCGACCGCCTGGCATTGCGCGCGCAGCTGAGCGCCACCCGCGCCAGCGGCCTGGCGGCGTTGGCCGCCGCCGTAAAGGCGATCGCCGCCCGTTACGCCTGACGCGCCGCCTTCGCCACCATCTTTTTCAGCGCGTGCGACACGGCGACGAAGCCGAAGGTGGCGGTGACCATGGTCGCCGCGCCGAAACCTGCGCTGCAATCCATTCTTTTCGGCCCTTCCGCCGTGCTGCGCGAAGCGCATACCGAGCCGTCCGGCTGCGGATAAACCAGCGGTTCGCTGGAGAAGACACAGTCGATGCCCAGCTTGCCCTTGCCGTTTTTCACCACGTTGAAATCGTGCTTCAGCCGCTCGCGCAGTTTGGCGGCCAGCGGATCCTGAATGGTCTTCGCCAGATCGGCCACTTCGATTTTAGTCGGGTCTATTTGCCCGCCGGCGCCGCCGGTAGTCACCACCGGGATCTTGAAACGGCGGCAGTAGGACAGCAGCGCCGCCTTCGGCCGCACGCTGTCGATGGCGTCGATGACATAGCTGAAGTTATGGTCCAGCAGCTCGGCGACGTTGTCCGGGGTAATGAAATCATCGATGCAGGTCACCCGGCATTCCGGGTTAATCGCCAGGATGCGCTCCGCCATCACCTCGGTTTTGGATTGCCCGACATGCTGACGCAATGCGTGGATTTGACGATTGGTATTGGTGACGCAGACATCATCCATGTCGATCAGGGTGATGGCGCCGATGCCGGTGCGCGCCAGCGCCTCAGCCGCCCAGGAACCCACGCCGCCGATGCCGATCACGCAGACGTGTGCCTGCGCGAACACCGCCAGCGCCTGCTGGCCGTACAACCGCGCCGTGCCGCCGAAACGCTGCAGATAGGCTTCCGAATAAGCTGTGCTCATAACGCTTTAATTACCTTCGTAATGCAAATGATAAGGGCCGGAAAATCCGGCCCTTGCGGGTCAATCTTTTCACACCGCGCGCGTTTACCGGGTGGCCAACAACGAACCGCCGCCGTTTGACTGATTGGCGCTGAACAGCTGGCCACCGCCGTTGTTCTTCAGCACCCAGACGCGGCCGTAGTGGTTGTAGTACCCCGCCGAGTGGCCGGCTTCCGGCCCGATGCCCTGATACATGTCAAAATGCTGGCCCTTGATGGCGCCGCCCACGTCGAGCGCGACCATCAGACGCATCTCGTATTTTCCCGTGAATTTACCCTTGTTGTCCAGCAGCGGCACTTCGGCCAGCAGCGTGGTGCCCGCCGGGATCAGCGAACGGTCGGAAGCCACCGAGGCTTTGGCAATCAGCGGCACCGCACTGGCGCCTTTCACCGGCGCAAAAGCTTCCGGGCGGAAGAACACGAACGACGGGTTCTGCTCCAGCAGCTCACGCACCTCTGCGGCGCTGTGGGTATCCGCCCACTGACGGATCGCCTGCATCGACATGTCCGCCTTGGCCACTTCGCCGCGATCGATCAGCACCTTGCCGATGCTGCGATAGGCGTGGCCGTTCTTGCCGCCGTAGCCGAAGAACACCAGCGGCTGGCCGTTGCCGTAGTCGACATAACCGCTGCCCTGGACTTCCATCATGAAGTTGTCCATCAGCGAGTTGGTGTAAGCGATGATATAGCGATCGTCGAGCGCGCCGGAGTAGATGCCCGCGCGATCCGGCAAGCGGCCCCTGCCCTTCGGCGGCATGCGGTACAGCGGATAGCGGAACTCGCCCTGTTGGGTATAGCGCGCCTGCACCACCGGCGTATAGTAGCCGGTAAACTGCACGTTGCCGTAATTGTCGACGCCTTCCATCTGGTAAGCGCTGAGGCCGTACTGGCTCAGCATGCGCGTGTCGGCGCCGGACGCCATCCAGCTTTGCACCGCCTGATAGGTGCTGTTGTTGCGGTTAAACAGCGAAGGCGACGCGTACTTGATCTCCATCAGCTGATCCGAGTAATCCTTGGCGTTGACCGGCGAACCTTTGGCGTTGGGCTGATTGACCAGCTCCAGCGATTGATCCAGACGGCCGTCCTTATATTGCTGACCCCGATCGGTCGGCTTGGACGAACAGCCCGCCAACACCGCCACCATCAACCCGCCCAGCAGGTATTTGCCCCAACGTCCTTTCATCGCGCACACTCTCAAACTGATATGATCTACCGGCTGAACGATAACAAACGCTCATTGATAAAGGAATCGCTGCAAATAAAAAAAGCAGCACGGAGGATGGTGATGAAAAAGAAGGCAAATTGCGGGCAAATTCAGCAGAAAAACGGGTTTAGGGCAATAAAATGCAAAAAGGGTTTGCAACAAAACGCATGGAGAGTATAGTGCGCATCCATCGGACGCGGGGTGGAGCAGCCTGGTAGCTCGTCGGGCTCATAACCCGAAGGTCGTCGGTTCAAATCCGGCCCCCGC
>NZ_JBXUNV010000009.1:0-30893 GCF_057196085.1 Serratia sp. DFXYC6
GAGAACGTAGGTGTTCTGCTGCGTGGTATCAAACGTGAAGAAATCGAACGTGGTCAGGTACTGGCTAAGCCAGGCTCCATCAAGCCGCACACCCAGTTCGAATCTGAAGTGTACATCCTGAGCAAAGATGAAGGTGGTCGTCACACGCCATTCTTCAAAGGCTACCGTCCACAGTTCTACTTCCGTACTACTGACGTGACCGGTACCATCGAACTGCCAGAAGGCGTAGAGATGGTAATGCCAGGCGACAACGTGAACATGGTTGTAACCCTGATTCACCCAATCGCGATGGACGACGGTCTGCGTTTCGCAATCCGTGAAGGCGGCCGTACTGTAGGCGCTGGTGTTGTTGCTAAAGTTATCGCTTAATCGCTGATAAAGTTTGACGCGACACGCGGTAAAAGGGCATCATTTGATGCCCTTTTTCTACGCTGTGAACTAGAACCTATCTCATCAGCGATTTTGCAGTCATAATCATTGGTGAGATGGGCTCTTAAACCGTATTGACTGAATACGTCATGGCGTAAAACACCGGGATATCGCTCGCGCGGTATCCGATCGGTTTGGTTTGCCTCGCAATGCGAGGCAAAGTTGTTTGTTATGAATCATCATTGTGACAGGTTGGTTTATGAGTGCGAATACCGAGGCTCAAGGGAGCGGACGCGGCCTGGAAGCGGCAAAGTGGCTGATCGTCGCCGTTCTGTTGGTTGTGGCTATTGTCGGTAACTATTACTACCGTGATTTAAGCCTGCCATTGCGCGCGCTGGCAGTTGTGCTGATCATCGCCGTTGCAGGTGCAGTGGCTCTGATGACCACCAAAGGCAAAGCCACCGTTGCGTTTGCCCGTGAAGCGCGTACCGAAGTACGTAAAGTGATTTGGCCAACTCGTCAGGAAACGCTACACACCACGTTGATCGTTGCCGCGGTAACCGCCGTGATGTCACTGATTCTGTGGGGGCTGGATGGTATTCTGGTCCGTCTGGTGTCGTTTATTACTGGCCTGAGGTTCTAAAATGTCTGAAGCTCCAAAAAAACGTTGGTACGTCGTTCAGGCGTTTTCCGGTTTTGAAGGTCGCGTAGCGCAATCGCTGCGTGAACACATCAAACTGCACGATATGGAAGAGCTGTTCGGCGAAGTGATGGTGCCTACGGAAGAAGTGGTTGAAATCCGTGGTGGCCAGCGTCGCAAGAGCGAGCGTAAATTCTTCCCTGGCTATGTGCTGGTGCAGATGGTGATGAATGACGCCAGCTGGCACCTGGTGCGCAGCGTACCGCGTGTCATGGGGTTCATCGGCGGTACGTCTGACCGTCCTGCGCCGATCAGCGATAAAGAAGTTGATGCGATCATGAACCGCCTGCAGCAGGTCGGTGACAAACCGCGTCCGAAAACGCTGTTCGAACCGGGCGAGCTGGTGCGCGTCAACGACGGCCCGTTTGCCGATTTCAACGGCGTGGTCGAAGAAGTCGATTACGAGAAGAGCCGCCTGAAAGTTTCCGTTTCCATCTTCGGCCGTGCAACGCCGGTGGAACTGGACTTCAGCCAGGTTGAAAAAGGCTGATCGAATAATCAGCAATAAGCGGTCCGTTGCCGCTTGTCAAAGGCGCGAAATTGAACTACAATTTCGCGCCTTTTGTTTTTAGATGCCTTGCCTGATGTCTGTCCGGCGAGGTTAAACACGGGGAGCCTCTCACGAGGCGATACTACCCAAACCGAGGAAATTTAAATGGCTAAGAAAGTACAAGCCTACGTTAAGCTGCAAGTTGCAGCTGGTATGGCTAACCCGAGCCCACCAGTGGGTCCAGCTCTGGGTCAGCAGGGCGTTAACATCATGGAATTCTGTAAGGCATTCAACGCTAAAACTGACAGCGTTGAGAAAGGTCTGCCGATTCCGGTTGTTATCACCGTTTATTCTGATCGCTCCTTCACTTTCGTTACCAAAACCCCGCCAGCAGCAGTTCTGCTGAAAAAAGCGGCTGGTATCAAGTCTGGTTCCGGTAAGCCGAACAAAGACAAAGTAGGTAAAGTGACCCGTGCTCAGGTACGTGAAATCGCAGAAACCAAAGCTGCGGACATGACTGGTTCTGACGTTGAAGCGATGACTCGCTCCATCGAAGGTACCGCTCGTTCCATGGGCCTGGTAGTGGAGGATTAAGAGATGGCTAAGCTGACCAAGCGCATGCGCGTGATCCGTGACAAAGTTGATGCTACTAAACAGTATGACATCACTGAAGCTGTTGCTCTGCTGAAAGAGCTGGCCACCGCTAAATTCGTAGAAAGCGTTGACGTTGCCGTTAACCTCGGTATCGACGCTCGTAAATCTGACCAAAACGTTCGTGGCGCTACCGTTCTGCCACACGGCACCGGTCGTTCCGTTCGCGTTGCCGTATTTACCCAAGGCGCTAACGCTGAAGCAGCGAAAGCTGCCGGCGCAGAGCTGGTAGGTATGGACGATCTGGCTGAGCAGATCAAGAAAGGCGAAATGAACTTCGACGTTGTTATTGCTTCCCCGGATGCAATGCGCGTTGTAGGTCAACTGGGCCAGATCCTGGGTCCACGCGGCCTGATGCCAAACCCGAAAGTGGGTACCGTTACTCCGAACGTTGCTGAAGCAGTGAAAAACGCTAAAGCAGGTCAGGTTCGCTACCGTAACGACAAAAACGGCATCATCCATACCACTATCGGTAAGGTTGATTTCGACGCAGACAAACTGAAAGAAAACCTGGAAGCCCTGCTGGTTGCGCTGAAAAAAGCAAAACCTTCTCAGGCGAAAGGCATGTACATCAAGAAAGTTAGCCTCTCCACCACCATGGGTGCTGGCGTTGCTATCGATCAGAGCGGTCTGTCTGCCGCAGCGAACTAATCGCACTTGCGATTATCGCTTTGACTTGGGGCCGAGATTTGTCTAGAATCTTATGCCCCAAGGTTTTGCTATTGGCTATGCCGTAGGCAAAACAAAGATTTTTCGGTTGGAGCCTGGCCTATCCAGGCCTCCGTCCAAGACCGCAGGTGTATCGCGAGATACTTAATCCTTCCTGCGTAGACGGTGACAGAGCCTAAGAAAATTTTTCTTTTTTATAAAAGAATGTCTTTGCTGGATTCTGCTCACCGTGTTAAGCCGCTCGGCGTGGCGTTTTACAAAGCGCCGAGTGAAGTGAGTTCCGGGGGATTTTCCCCGGCTAATCCAGGAGCAAAAAGCTAATGGCATTAAATCTTCAAGACAAACAAGCGATTGTTGCTGAAGTCAGCGAAGTAGCCAAAGGCGCGCTGTCTGCGGTTGTTGCGGATTCCCGCGGCGTTACCGTAGATAAAATGACTGAACTGCGTAAAGCAGGTCGTGAAGCTGGCGTTTACATGCGTGTTGTTCGCAACACCCTGATGCGTCGCGTAGTTGAAGGCACTCCATTCGAATGCCTGAAAGACACGTTTGTCGGTCCAACCTTGATTGCATTCTCTCACGAACACCCGGGCGCTGCTGCTCGTCTGTTCAAAGAGTTCGCGAAAGCGAATGCAAAATTCGAGGTTAAAGCTGCGGCCTTTGAAGGTGAGCTGATCCCAGCGGCGCAAATCGACCGCCTGGCGACGCTGCCAACTTACGAAGAAGCGATCGCACGCCTGATGGCAACCATGAAAGAAGCCGCTGCCGGCAAACTGGTTCGCACTCTGGCTGCAGTACGCGATCAGAAAGAAGCGGCGTAAGCCACTCTTTCTTAGCCTTTGCTAACGTATTTAAACTATTTCTGAATTTTAGGAACAATTGTTATGTCTATCACTAAAGACCAAATCCTGGAAGCAGTTGCCGCTATGTCCGTAATGGACGTTGTTGAACTGGTTTCCGCTATGGAAGAAAAATTCGGCGTTTCTGCTGCTGCTGCTGTAGCTGTAGCTGCTGGCCCAGCTGAAGCTGCTGAAGAGAAAACTGAATTCGACGTTATCCTGAAAGCTGCAGGCGCTAACAAAGTTGCTGTTATCAAAGCAGTACGTGGCGCTACCGGCCTGGGTCTGAAAGAAGCTAAAGACCTGGTTGAATCTGCTCCAGCCGCTCTGAAAGAAGGCGTGAGCAAAGATGACGCAGAAGCTCTGAAAAAATCTCTGGAAGAAGCTGGCGCAGAAGTTGAAGTTAAATAAGCCAACCTTTCCGGTTGCAGCCTAGTCTTTTAGGCTGATGGCTGGTGACTTTTTAGTCACCAGCCTTTTTGCGCTGTAGGGCGCCAGTAGCGTTTCACACTGTTTGGCTGCTGGTTTCGCCTCCCAATGTTTGTTTCTATTGACGACTTAATATACCGCGGTCTTTGCACTACCAGGAGTTCTGGGGGAAGGCGCGATGAAATGGTTTAAGCGTGATAGCAAGAGACATTGCGGAAAGTGTTCCCGCTTTCCGGTCGACAAAACGGTGTTGCATGAACTGTCCCTAATCGGACGGACAGATTGGGTCACTGATCAGCGAGCTGAGGAACCCTATGGTTTACTCCTATACCGAGAAAAAACGTATTCGTAAGGATTTTGGTAAACGTCCACAAGTGCTGGACATACCATATCTCCTTTCTATCCAGCTTGACTCGTTCCAGAAGTTTATCGAGCAAGATCCAGAAGGGCAGTACGGCCTTGAAGCCGCATTCCGTTCTGTTTTCCCTATCCAGAGCTACAGTGGCAATTCGGAGCTGCAATACGTTAGCTACCGTCTTGGTGAGCCGGTCTTCGACGTCAAAGAGTGCCAGATCCGTGGTGTGACGTTCTCTGCACCGCTGCGCGTAAAACTGCGCCTGGTTATCTATGAGCGCGAAGCGCCTGAAGGTACGGTCAAAGACATCAAGGAACAAGAAGTCTACATGGGCGAAATTCCGCTCATGACCGAAAACGGCACCTTTGTGATCAACGGTACTGAGAGGGTTATCGTATCTCAGTTGCACCGTAGTCCTGGCGTATTCTTCGACAGCGATAAGGGTAAAACCCACTCCTCGGGTAAAGTGCTGTACAACGCACGCATCATCCCTTACCGCGGTTCATGGTTGGACTTCGAGTTCGATCCGAAAGACAACCTGTTCGTGCGTATTGACCGTCGCCGCAAACTGCCTGCGACCATCATTCTGCGCGCGCTGAACTACACCACTGAACAGATCCTCGACCTGTTCTTTGACAAGATCGTCTTCGAAATCCGCGACAACAAGCTGCAGATGGAGCTGGTGCCAGAGCGCCTGCGTGGTGAGACCGCTTCGTTCGATATCGAAGCCAACGGCAAGATCTACGTAGAGAAAGGCCGTCGCATCACCGCTCGTCATATCCGTCAGCTGGAAAAAGACGACATTCAGAGCATTGAAGTACCGGTAGAGTACATCGCGGGCAAAGTGGTCGCGAAAGACTATATCGATACCAATACCGGTGAGCTGATCTGCGCAGCCAACATGGAGCTGTCGCTGGATCTGCTGGCCAAGCTGAGCCAGTCTGGCCACAAGCGCATCGAAACGCTGTTCACCAACGATCTGGATCACGGCGCGTACATCTCTGAAACGCTGCGTGTCGATCCGACCAACGATCGTCTGAGCTCGCTGGTAGAAATCTACCGCATGATGCGTCCTGGTGAGCCGCCAACGCGCGAAGCTGCCGAAAGCCTGTTCGAGAACCTGTTCTTCTCCGAAGACCGCTACGATCTGTCCGCGGTCGGCCGTATGAAGTTCAACCGTTCTCTGCTGCGCGACGAGATCGAAGGTTCGGGCATCCTGAGCAAAGACGACATCATCGAAGTGATGAAGAAGCTCATCGATATCCGTAACGGCAAGGGCGAAGTGGACGATATCGACCACTTGGGCAACCGTCGTATCCGCTCCGTCGGCGAAATGGCCGAGAACCAGTTCCGCGTAGGTCTGGTGCGTGTTGAGCGTGCGGTGAAAGAGCGTCTGTCTCTGGGCGATCTGGATACCCTGATGCCTCAGGACATGATCAACGCCAAACCGATTTCGGCGGCGGTGAAAGAGTTCTTCGGCTCCAGCCAGCTGTCCCAGTTCATGGACCAGAACAACCCGTTGTCCGAGATCACGCACAAGCGTCGTATCTCTGCACTGGGCCCGGGCGGTCTGACCCGTGAGCGCGCCGGCTTTGAAGTTCGAGACGTACACCCGACCCACTACGGCCGCGTGTGCCCAATCGAAACGCCGGAAGGTCCAAACATCGGTCTGATCAACTCCCTGTCCGTGTACGCACAGACTAACGAGTATGGCTTCCTGGAAACCCCGTACCGCCGCGTGCGCGACGGCGTGGTGACCGATGAGATCAACTACCTGTCTGCTATTGAAGAAGGCAACTTCGTTATCGCCCAGGCGAACTCCAACCTGGATGAAGAAGGCCGCTTCGTAGAAGACCTGGTCACCTGCCGCAGCAAAGGCGAATCAAGCCTGTTCAGCCGCGACCAGGTTGACTACATGGACGTATCCACCCAACAGGTTGTTTCCGTTGGTGCCTCACTGATTCCATTCCTGGAACACGATGACGCCAACCGTGCATTGATGGGTGCGAACATGCAACGTCAGGCCGTACCAACCCTGCGCGCTGACAAGCCGCTGGTCGGTACCGGTATGGAACGCGCTGTAGCGGTTGACTCCGGCGTAACCGCCGTTGCCAAACGCGGCGGTGTGATCCAGTACGTGGATGCTTCCCGTATCGTTATCAAAGTTAACGAAGACGAGATGTACCCGGGCGAAGCAGGTATCGATATTTACAACCTGACCAAGTACACCCGTTCTAACCAGAACACCTGCATCAACCAGATGCCGTGTGTGAATCTGGGTGAGCCAATCGAGCGCGGCGACGTGCTGGCGGATGGCCCATCGACAGACCTGGGCGAGCTGGCACTGGGCCAGAACATGCGCGTAGCGTTCATGCCTTGGAACGGCTACAACTTCGAAGACTCCATCTTGGTCTCCGAGCGCGTGGTGCAGGAAGATCGCTTCACCACCATCCACATCCAGGAACTGGCGTGCGTGTCTCGCGACACCAAGCTGGGGCCTGAAGAGATCACCGCCGACATCCCTAACGTGGGTGAAGCTGCGCTCTCCAAGCTGGATGAATCCGGTATCGTGTATATCGGTGCTGAAGTGACCGGTGGCGACATTCTGGTCGGTAAGGTAACGCCTAAAGGCGAAACCCAGCTGACGCCGGAAGAGAAACTGCTGCGTGCGATCTTCGGTGAGAAGGCGTCTGACGTTAAAGACTCTTCTCTGCGTGTACCGAACGGCGTTTCCGGTACGGTTATCGACGTGCAGGTCTTCACCCGCGATGGCGTGGAAAAAGACAAGCGCGCGTTGGAAATCGAAGAGATGCAGCTGAAGCAGGCGAAGAAAGACCTGACTGAAGAACTGCAGATCCTGGAAGCCGGCCTGTTTGCGCGTATCCACGCGGTGCTGGTTGCCGGTGGCATCGAAGCCGACAAGCTGAGCAAGTTGCCTCGCGATCGCTGGCTGGAACTGGGCCTGACCGACGAAGAGAAGCAAAACCAGCTGGAGCAGCTGGCTGAGCAGTACGACGAACTGAAATCCGACTTCGAGAAGAAGCTGGAAGCCAAGCGTCGTAAGATCACTCAGGGCGACGATCTGGCGCCGGGCGTGCTGAAAATCGTCAAGGTTTATCTGGCCGTTAAACGTCAGATCCAACCGGGTGACAAGATGGCGGGCCGCCACGGTAACAAGGGTGTTATCTCCAAGATCAACCCGATCGAAGATATGCCTTACGATGAAAACGGCACGCCGGTAGACATCGTACTGAACCCGCTGGGCGTACCATCACGTATGAACATCGGTCAGATCCTGGAAACCCACCTGGGTATGGCTGCGAAAGGCATCGGTGAGAAGATCAACCAGATGCTGAAGCAGCAGCAGGAAGTGGCCAAGCTGCGTGAGTTCATCCAGAAGGCCTACGATCTGGGCGACGACGTTTGCCAGAAAGTTGACCTGAACACCTTCAGCGACGACGAAGTGCTGCGTCTGGCAGAGAACCTGAAAAAAGGTATGCCGATCGCAACGCCGGTGTTTGACGGTGCGAAAGAGACTGAAATCAAGAAGCTGCTGGAAATGGGTGGTATCCCGACCTCCGGTCAGATCACGCTGTTCGATGGCCGTACCGGTGAGCAATTCGAGCGCCAGGTTACTGTTGGCTATATGTACATGCTGAAACTGAACCACTTGGTTGACGATAAAATGCACGCCCGTTCAACCGGTTCTTACAGCTTGGTTACTCAGCAACCTCTGGGTGGTAAAGCGCAGTTCGGTGGTCAACGCTTCGGTGAGATGGAAGTGTGGGCACTGGAAGCATACGGCGCGGCTTATACCCTGCAGGAAATGCTCACCGTTAAGTCGGATGACGTTAACGGCCGTACCAAGATGTACAAAAACATCGTGGATGGCGACCACCGGATGGAGCCAGGCATGCCGGAATCCTTCAACGTACTGTTGAAAGAAATCCGCTCGCTCGGCATCAACATCGAACTGGAAGACGAGTAATCGTCATTCCGGCTCAGGCTCCCCGCCTAAGGGAGCCTGAGGGTGGTTGTTCAGGTCACACGGGTACCTACTGCGGTTGTGGGTACCCAACAGGTTTAACTCCGACAGGAGCCAATCCGTGAAAGACTTATTGAAGTTTCTGAAAGCGCAAACTAAGACCGAAGAGTTTGATGCGATCAAGATTGCTCTGGCCTCGCCAGACATGATCCGTTCGTGGTCGTTCGGTGAAGTTAAGAAGCCGGAAACCATTAACTACCGTACGTTCAAACCAGAGCGTGACGGCCTTTTCTGCGCCCGTATCTTCGGGCCGGTAAAAGATTACGAGTGCCTGTGCGGTAAGTACAAGCGCTTGAAACACCGCGGCGTGATCTGTGAGAAGTGCGGCGTTGAAGTGACCCAGACCAAAGTGCGCCGTGAGCGCATGGGCCACATCGAGCTGGCTTCGCCGACTGCGCACATCTGGTTCCTGAAATCGCTGCCATCCCGCATCGGTTTGCTGCTGGATATGCCGCTGCGTGACATCGAACGCGTACTGTACTTCGAATCCTATGTGGTGGTCGAAGGCGGTATGACCAACCTCGAGCGTCGTCAGATCCTGACCGAAGAGCAGTATCTGGACGCGCTGGAAGAGTTCGGTGACGAATTCGACGCCAAGATGGGTGCGGAAGCCATTCAGGCCCTGTTGAAAAACATGGATCTGGAAGCCGAGTGCGAGCAGCTGCGTGAAGAGCTGAACGAAACCAACTCCGAAACCAAGCGCAAGAAGCTGACCAAGCGTATCAAGCTGCTGGAAGCGTTCGTACAGTCCGGTAACAAGCCGGAGTGGATGATCCTGACCGTGCTGCCGGTACTGCCGCCGGATCTGCGTCCTCTGGTTCCGCTGGATGGCGGCCGTTTCGCGACCTCGGATCTGAACGATCTGTATCGCCGCGTGATCAACCGTAACAACCGTCTGAAACGCCTGCTGGATCTGGCTGCGCCTGACATCATCGTGCGCAACGAGAAGCGTATGCTGCAAGAAGCGGTAGACGCCCTGCTGGATAACGGCCGTCGCGGTCGTGCCATCACCGGTTCCAACAAACGTCCTCTGAAATCTTTGGCCGACATGATCAAAGGTAAGCAGGGTCGTTTCCGTCAGAACCTGCTCGGTAAACGCGTTGACTACTCCGGCCGTTCCGTAATCACCGTAGGTCCATACCTGCGTCTGCATCAGTGCGGTCTGCCTAAGAAGATGGCGCTGGAGCTGTTCAAACCGTTCATCTACGGCAAGTTGGAGCTGCGTGGCCTGGCCACCACCATCAAAGCCGCCAAGAAAATGGTTGAGCGTGAAGAAGCCGTCGTTTGGGATATCCTGGACGAAGTGATCCGCGAACACCCGGTACTGCTGAACCGTGCACCAACCCTGCACCGTTTGGGTATCCAGGCGTTTGAACCGGTTCTGATCGAAGGTAAAGCGATCCAGCTGCACCCGCTGGTTTGTGCGGCCTATAACGCCGACTTCGATGGTGACCAGATGGCCGTTCACGTACCGCTGACGCTGGAAGCCCAGCTGGAAGCGCGTGCGCTGATGATGTCCACCAACAACATCCTGTCCCCAGCGAACGGCGAGCCAATCATCGTTCCTTCTCAGGACGTTGTACTGGGTCTGTACTACATGACCCGCGACTGTGTTAACGCCAAGGGCGAAGGCATGGTGCTGAACGGTTCCAAAGAAGCTGAGCGCGTTTACCGCGCAGGCCTGGCGTCTCTGCATGCACGCGTTAAAGTGCGTATCACCGAAGACGTCAAGAACGCCGAAGGCGAATGGACTTCTCAGACCAGCATCATCGACACCACCATCGGCCGCGCCATCCTGTGGATGATCGTACCGAAAGGTCTGCCGTACGCGATCGTTAACCAGCCTTTGGGCAAGAAAGCGATCTCCAAGATGCTGAACACCTGTTACCGCATCCTGGGCCTGAAGCCGACCGTAATCTTTGCTGACCAGATCATGTACACCGGTTTTGCTTACGCAGCCCGTTCCGGCGCTTCCGTAGGTATCGACGACATGGTTATCCCGGCCAAGAAAGCGGAGATCATCGAAGAAGCGGAAACCGAAGTTGCCGAGATCCAGGAGCAGTTCCAGTCTGGTCTGGTTACCGCCGGCGAACGCTACAACAAAGTGATCGATATCTGGGCTGCCGCGAACGAACGCGTTGCGAAAGCGATGATGGAAAACCTGTCGGTAGAAGACGTGGTTAACCGTGACGGCGAAGTGGAACAGCAAGTTTCCTTCAACAGCATCTTTATGATGGCCGACTCCGGTGCGCGTGGTTCCGCCGCTCAGATTCGTCAGCTGGCCGGTATGCGTGGTCTGATGGCGAAGCCGGACGGCTCCATCATCGAAACGCCAATCACCGCGAACTTCCGTGAAGGTCTGAACGTACTCCAGTACTTCATCTCCACCCACGGTGCTCGTAAAGGTCTGGCGGATACCGCACTGAAAACCGCGAACTCCGGTTATCTGACCCGTCGTCTGGTTGACGTGGCGCAGGACCTGGTGGTGACCGAAGACGACTGTGGCACCCACGACGGCATCCTGATGACTCCGGTTATCGAAGGTGGCGACGTGAAAGAGCCGCTGCGTGAACGCGTTCTGGGCCGTGTGACGGCAGAAGACGTCCTCAAGCCGGGTACGGCGGACATTCTGGTGCCACGCAACACCCTGCTGAACGAGAAGGCGTGTGACCTGTTGGAAGAGAACTCTGTCGACAGCGTTAAAGTCCGTTCCGTGGTGAGCTGTGAAACCGACTTCGGTGTGTGTGCTAACTGCTATGGTCGCGACCTGGCACGTGGCCACATCATCAACAAAGGCGAAGCCATCGGCGTTATCGCGGCACAGTCCATCGGTGAGCCGGGTACACAGCTGACGATGCGTACGTTCCACATCGGTGGTGCGGCATCTCGTGCGGCTGCTGAATCCAGCATTCAGGTGAAAAACAAGGGTAGCATCAAGCTGAGCAACGCGAAGTTCGTTATGAACGCCGCAGGCAAGCTGGTGATCACCTCGCGTAACACCGAACTGAAACTGATCGACGAATTCGGCCGTACCAAAGAAAGCTACAAGGTGCCTTACGGCGCCGTGATGGGCAAAGGCGACGGTGAAGAAGTTAACGGCGGCGAAACCGTCGCTAACTGGGATCCGCACACCATGCCGGTCATCAGTGAAGTCAGCGGCTTCATTCGCTTCGCGGACATGGTCGACGGCCAGACGATTACTCGTCAGACCGACGAACTGACCGGTTTGTCTTCTCTGGTTGTTCTGGACAGCGCAGAGCGTACCGGTAGCGGTAAAGACCTGCGTCCGGCACTGAAAATCGTTGACGCTCAGGGCGAAGACGTATTGATCCCAGGTACTGATATGCCTGCTCAATACTTCCTGCCGGGCAAAGCGATCGTTCAGCTGGAAGACGGCATTCAGATCGGTGCGGGTGATACCCTTGCGCGTATTCCTCAGGAATCCGGCGGTACCAAGGATATTACCGGTGGTCTGCCGCGCGTTGCCGACCTGTTCGAAGCGCGTCGTCCGAAAGAGCCGGCAATCCTGGCTGAAATCAGCGGGATTATCTCGTTCGGTAAAGAGACCAAAGGCAAACGTCGCCTGGTGATCTCTCCGCTGGACGGCAGCGACGCTTACGAAGAGATGATTCCGAAATGGCGTCAGCTCAACGTGTTCGAAGGCGAAGTGGTGGAACGTGGCGACGTCGTTTCCGACGGCCCAGAGTCTCCGCACGACATTCTGCGTCTGCGTGGCGTGCATGCGGTTACCCGCTACATCACCAACGAAGTGCAGGAAGTTTACCGTCTGCAAGGCGTTAAGATTAACGATAAGCACATCGAAGTTATCGTTCGTCAGATGCTGCGTAAAGGCACCATCGTTAGCGCTGGTGGCTCCGAGTTCCTGGAAGGCGAGCAGGCTGAAGTGTCTCGCGTCAAGATTGCCAACCGTCAGCTGGAAGCTGAAGGTAAGATCCCGGCAACCTTCTCGCGCGATCTGCTGGGTATCACCAAGGCATCCTTGGCGACCGAGTCCTTCATCTCCGCCGCATCGTTCCAGGAAACGACGCGCGTTCTGACCGAAGCTGCCGTAGCCGGCAAGCGTGATGAACTGCGTGGCCTGAAAGAGAACGTCATCGTGGGCCGTCTGATCCCAGCCGGTACCGGTTACGCTTATCATCAGGATCGCATGCGTCGCCGTGCTCAGGGTGAAGCGCCGGTTGTTCCGCAAGTCAGCGCGGAAGAAGCGACGGCTAACCTGGCCGAGCTGCTCAACGCAGGCCTGGGCGGCAGCGACGACGAGTAATCGTCATCCGCGCCGCGAGCCCGGCATGCCGGGCCCATTGCCAGATAAACCGCTCCCTCGGGGGCGGTTTTTTTTCGCCTCATGCCGGGGCAGAGCAAACTTTGCTACTATGGTTACAGCAGAAATTGACCGGCGCTTTTACCAAGACAACCAAGGACAGTGCGAACATGGACAGCCTCATTACCTTCGAAAAACTGACGGCGCAACACCTGCCTTACCTGTATGAGATCCGCTTTTCCGTTGAAGAAAACCTGCTGCATCCGCATCAAATCCAGTATCTGCAGCGCAGGCAGGCGCTGGAGGACATCAACCAGGGCGGCGGCTGGATCTGCAAGCATGGCGACGACTATGCCGGCGTTGGCTTCGGGTTATTCATCCCTGAACCGCTGATCGGCGGCCTGTTCGTGAAGCCGGAATACCAGTCGAAGGGGATCGGCTCCGCTTTGTTGGCGCGAGTCACCGCCTGGATGTTTGAGCGCGGCGCCGAAGCGATCCACTTAACCACCGATCCGGGCTCCAAAGCCGAAGGCTTTTATCAACATCACGGCTGGGCCGTGGTCGGGCAGGATGAGTTCGGCCAGGCCGAACTGGTGAAACGCAAAGAGGGTGAATAATGACAATCAAAGGATTGATGACCTTACTGCTGCTTTCGCTGTTCAGCGCACCGCTGTATGCGGCCGTTGACTATTTTTACCTGAAACCGCTCGATGGTGAGAAGATCAAGATAACCAGGCAGATGCTGGAGGCGATGCCGCAGTACACGATTAAAACCTCGACCAATTTCACCCCGGAAGATACGTTCACCGGCGTTGAGTTTGCAGAGTTAGTGAAAGCCTACCACCTGAAAGGCCAGTCGGTGCGCGCTTTCGCCTGGGATGATTACTCCTATTCGATGCCGATTGACGAGATGATTAAATACCGTGTGATCGTCGCCTACCAGCGCGGCGGCAAGCCGATCGACGTTGGTGAGCTGGGGCCGTTCGCCATTATTTATCCGCGGGATGGCTATGCCGAGCTGAATAACCTGGATGTGAATGCGAAAACCGTCTGGCAAGTGAAACGGTTGGAGCTGAAATAAGATGAGCAAAAAACTGATCGGTACTCTTATCGCGTTGGTTGCCATCTTCTCCTTATTGATTTTGTTGATTGCCATTAACTTCGGCGGCGTAAAAGAGCGCTATAAGCAGATTGAGCCCAATCTGGACAACTACTCGGTGGCCGAGATCCTGTTTCTGGCCTTTGAAAGGACCAAAACCGCGCTGTTGCTCAGTGAAAACAATGACTACGACGCCTTCCAGATCAAAAAGAAAATCTTCTACTCGAAGATTCAGATCCTGGAGAGCCGTTCGACCTTCAGCGACTCTTTTTATTACGACGACGAGTTCATCAAAAATGTTGCGCTGCTGAAGCAGCAGTACCGCACGTTGGACGATCTTTCTGCCGGCTTGCTGGTGGGGCTGAAAAACAAGGCGGACATTCTCTCTTATATGGATGATATCGAGGGTACGCTGGTCGATATCCAGGAAATTATTTATCGGATACAGATTAAAAACTTTACCGAAGTGAAAGGCATCATCCAGGACAACTCGAGTAAAGCCGAGATGTTCGCCCTCTTTTCGCTGATTTTAGTGTTCCTGATGATGTTCCTGGTGCTGAGAAACGCCTTCTCGTTGAAAGAGATCATCAAGAACAAGAACATCTTTATCTCTTCCATCTACCACGAGATCGCCGGCTCGACCCAGGCCATCGTCATTGCCGCGGATATCATGGAACATGAGCTGGCGCAGGAAGAGTTGAAAAAAGAAGCCCGCCTGATCTCCTATCACGGTAACAAGATCGCCGAACAAACGCGCGAGGTGATGGATTATTCTCGGCTTGAGATGGGAGAAGTTAAAATCAATATTTCCACCTTCCGGCTGAATGAGGTGGTGGACGATGCCGTAACCGGCATCGGCGCCGGGCGAGGCAATCGCCTCGTGATCCACCGTTCGTCTTATGCCGGCCTGATTGGTTCTGATAAATACAAGCTCTACCGAATATTGGCCAACCTGCTCAGCAACGCGGATAAGTTTACCCACCACGGCGCGATCGCCCTCAATGTGAAGGTGTGTCACGGCAATCTGTATTTGCGGGTAAAAGACACCGGCATCGGGTTTAACGTCGATAATCTGGATCGGTTATATAAGGCGTTCAATCAGGGGGTGGAAAGGGAAACGCGGCAGGGATTAGGGCTGGGGTTGACCATTATCAAAAATTACGTCACGACGATGAAAGGCACCATCAAGGTCAAATCCGTCGAAGGGGTTGGATCATCGTTTTTGATCCGCATTCCGGTCAAACTAATTAAAGAATAGGTTCGACAGCAATAGCGAAGAGATAATCAGCGGCTTGGTCGGTTTTTCCACCAGGTGCACGTCATAGTGCAGGATCATGTCGCCGATGTTTTTCTCGTAGTGATTCAGCTGGCCGGTCAGAATGATGATGCGGGCGTGCGGATCGAGGGCGTCTTTAATTTTCTTCACCACGCGTTCGGAAGTCTCGCCGAAGTCCAACAGCCAGTCCAAAATAAACGCCTCAAAGGACTGCTGCTCCAGCGCGGCCAGCATGGCGTCCGCCGTCTGAAAGGTCTCAGCCTCGATGCCGTAGCGGCTGGCGATCTTCTTCAACAGTTCGAGAATATCGCCGTCATTATCCAGGATCGCGATGCGCGGGGCCGGCAGAAAGTCTATCTTGTTGACTTTATACAGCGGGGCATCGGCTGCATATTCCCGATTGGTGTTGATGATGAAAAGATCGTCCTTTTTGTAGGCGTAAGTTTCGTCGTTGTCCGCTTGCGTGACCGGGCGCTCGTCGGCCTCAATGTTACAGCGCTTGTGAATGCTGTTCATGATAAACACGCCGTTATGTGTCCTTTGGCCGGCAAACGGCTCGTTGAAATACTGGAAAACCTTTTTGACTTCATCGAGGGTGATGCCCCTTTTGCCATCCAGCTTCTGTTTGGCGCTGTTGTACTGAAGGTTCAGTATGTTGGCCATCGTGGAGGCATGTTTTCTGTCGCCAACTCCTTTCAGAGTGAGCAACGCGCTGATTGCATCGATGTAATTTGGCGTTTTCTTCATGACAACCTTGGCTTTTTTGTTGTTAACCGCGAGCGTTGGAAAACCTGCGTGAGGACCCGTGCTGGATTATAGATGAAGCCTCGGTTATTGCGGTGATATCAGTTTGATTTTCCTTGGCAAACTCAAAAAACACTCGATGACAAATAAAAAAACACTCAAAAGACATTCACATTTAGCCGTTTATGTGGTTAATTAGCGCACATACTGTGTGATTCGCGTCCTGGGGGGGTGCCAGTCTCACAAAATAAACCGCCTGCTCTTGTCCGTAAGCAGGGAGCAGGCGGCAAAAAGATCCGCGGCCGACACCAGGGCCATTGGCAGCACCGGGGATGGCTACTCGAACCTCTCTTCGTCGCTCTGTACCTTCTTTTTTCCTCTTTCCCCACTTTTCTGCCGCAACAGCGTCCTATGAGTCTCACCGCTGAGTGAGTGTCGAGCACCGTTATGCCACAGTCCTTTAGCCGACAAGGCACCTGCCCGTACACCCTTACAGGCCGCGATACGCCATATGCGCGTTGCTGCGGAGAGGGCCCGGAGTCGCGCAAGAGAATCTCCGGCGCGATCCGGGGGGGATAAGGCGGGGCCATCGAGAGGGAGACGGCCCCGGCCGGCGCCGGGTTTGGCGGCCGGCAACGTCACTATAATCGGCGCGTTTGTCGGCGCCAGCACCACCGTTCGGCATTGCGCGGCCGCTCCAGCGTTTTCTTCACGCGGCGGTAAACGTTGCCGCTTATTGCGCACCGCGTCCCAGATAACCGTCCCAGTCTTTCCACACCGGCTGCAGCCCGGCGTTGCTGATGGCCTCGGCGACCTGCTGCGGCGTGCGGCCGTCGTGCGGTTCGAACTGTTCCAGCTCCGGCGGCACGTCATCGGCATAGCCGCCGGGCTGCGTCTTGGATCCGGCGCTGACGCTGTTGATCGCCACCGGGATCATATGATCGCGGAAGTACGGCGACTCACGCGTAGACAGCGACAGCTCAACGTCCGGCGCGAACAGCCGGAAGGCGCAGATCAGCTGCACCAGTTGAGGCTCGCTCATGATCGACGCCGGTTCAATGCCGCCGGCGCAGGGGCGCAGGCGCGGGAACGAGATCGAGTAGCGGCTCTGCCAGTAGGTTTGCTGCAGGTAAAACAGATGTTCCGCCAGCAGGTAGCAGTCGGTGCGCCAACTGTTGGACAGGCCGATCAACGCACCGATGCCGATCTTGTCGATCCCGGCGCGCCCCAGGCGATCCGGCGTGGCCAAGCGCCAATGGAAATCCTGCTTCTGGCCGCGCAGGTGATGCTGCAGATAGGTGGCCGGATGGTAGGTTTCCTGGTACACCAGCACGCCGTCCAGGCCCAGCGTTTTCAGTTCGGCGTATTCCTCCTGCGCCAACGGCTGCACTTCCATCATCAGCGAGCTGAAGTGTCGGCGGATCGCCGGGATGTGCTGGCGGAAATAGTCCATGCCGACCTTGGTCTGATGCTCGCCGGTGACCAGCAACAGATGTTCGAACCCCAGCGCCTGGATGGCTGCGCACTCGCGGGCGATCTCCGCCGCATCCAGCGTTTTGCGCTTGATGCGGTTGCTCATCGAAAAGCCGCAGTAGGTGCAGTCGTTGGCGCACAGGTTGGACAGATACAGCGGCACATAGAAGCTGACGACGTTGCCGAATCGCTGACGGGTCAGCTGCTGCGCGCGCTGCGCCAGCGGTTCCAGATACGGCGCGGCGGCGGGGGAGATCAGCGCCATAAAGTCGTCGCGCGTCAGCTTGTCGGCGTTCAACGCGCGTTCCACGTCGCGCGCGGTTTTGCCGTTGATGCGCAGCGTAATGTCGTCCCAATCCAGCTGTTGCCAGCGGCTACTGAAATCGTCGGCCATCACTGTGCCTCCTCTGGCTGGCTGAGGAAGGCGGTCAGCGGGCTAGAGGCGACCGCACCGCGCTGGCTCGCGCCCAATCCGGCGCTGCGCGCCAATTCGCCGGCCTCCAGCGCCAGGCGAAACGCCCGCGCCATTTGCACCGGGTCGCGCGCCACGGCGATGGCGGTGTTCACCAGCACCGCGTCGGCGCCCAGCTCCATCGCTTCCAGCGCGTGGCTTGGCGCGCCGATGCCGGCGTCGACCACCACCGGCACCTTGGCCTGTTCGATGATGATCTCGAGGAAGTCGCGGGTGCGCAGACCGCGGTTGGAACCGATAGGGGCGCCGAGCGGCATCACCGCCGCGCAGCCCGCCTCTTCCAGCCGTTTGCACAGCACCGGATCGGCGCCGCAGTAGGGCAGCACCACAAAACCGTCTTTCACCAGCGTTTCCGCCGCCTTCAGCGTTTCTATCGGATCCGGCAGCAGGTATTTCACATCGGGGTGGATCTCCAGCTTCACCCAGTGGGTGCCGAGCGCTTCACGCGCCAGCCGGGCGGCGAATACCGCTTCGGCGGCCGTTTTGGCGCCGGAGGTATTGGGCAACAGCCTGACGCCCAACTGTTGCAGCGGCGCCAAAATGGCGTCGTTGCCGCCGCGCAGATCGACGCGCTTCATGGCCATGGTCACCAGCTGTGAGCCGGAGGCCGCCAGCGCCTCCAACATCAGCGCCGGGGTGGCGAACTTGCCGGTGCCGGTGAACAGGCGCGAGGTAAAAGTGGTATCGGCGATTTTCAGCATGTCAGCCTCCGGCGATCGCTTGAAACAGCAAAATGTCGTCACCGTCCTGCACCTGATGGTCGGCCCAGTCGGCGCGCGGGATGATGGTTTGGTTGATCGCCAGCGCGGTACCCGGCTGGTGGCGTTCCAGCTGGGCCAGCAGGGCGGCGACGCTGAGCGGCTGCGGCAGCTCCAGCGGTTGGTCGTTTAAACGGATCTTCATGCCGCGCCTCCGCATACCGGGCAGGCACGGGCCTGGCTCAGTTGCAGCGTGCTCCAGCTCTGCTGCTTGCCGTCGAACAGCCGCAGTTTACCGCTGAGGGAAGAAGGCATGCCGGCCAGCATCTTGATGGCCTCCAGCGCTTGCAGGGTGCCGATCACGCCCACCACCGGACCGAGTACCCCGGCGGTGCGGCAGTTGCGCTGCGGCTCTTCCTGCTCCGGGTACAGGCAGGCGTAGCAGCCGTGCGCATAGGGCGGCTCGAGCACCAGCAGCTGGCCGCTGAAGCCGACCGCGCTGCCGCTGATCAGCGGCTTGGCGGCGGCGATGCAGGCGGCATTGACCTCATGGCGGGTCGCCATATTGTCGCAGCAGTCCAGCACCAGATCGGCGCGTGCGACCGCGTCGCGCAGCGCTTGCCCTTGCAGCCGCTGCGCCAGCGGGATGGATTCCACCAACGGGTTCAGCGCCTGCAGGTGGCGTTGCGCCAGCGCCGCCTTGCCGGTGGCGGTATCGGCGCTGCGGTAGAGGATTTGCCGCTGCAGGTTGGTGACGTGCAGCTGGTCGTCGTCGGCCAGCAGCAGCGTGCCGACGCCGGCGGCGGCCAGATACAGCGAAGCCGGGGAACCGAGCCCACCTAAACCGACGATCAGCACCGTGGCGCGCTTGAGTCTCTCCTGGCCTTCCGGGCCGACGTCCTCCAGCAGCAGCTGGCGGCTGTAGCGCAGGAATTCCTGATCGTTAAGCATCGTTCGGATCCTCGCCTTCGATCAGCCGCAGCAGCTCGGCCGTCGCCGCGCGCCAGTCCGGCGCCTGGGTGATGGCGCTGACCACCGCCACGCTGCCGACGCCGCACGCCAGCACCGCCGGTACGCGATCGATACTGATCCCGCCGATCGCCACCGTCGGGTAATCCGCCAGGCCGGCGATGTGGCGTTTCAACTCCGTCAGCCCCTGCGGCGCCGAAAGCATGTCTTTGGTTTGGGTGGGGAAGATGTGCCCCAACGCGATGTAGGACGGTTTCACCGCCAGCGCGCGCGCCAGCTCCGCGTCGTCATGGGTGGACACGCCCAGCCGCAGCCCGGCGCGGTGAATGGCAGCCAGATCGGTGGTATCGAGATCTTCCTGGCCCAGATGCACGCCGTAGGCGCCGTGCTTGATCGCCAGCCGCCAGTAGTCGTTGATGAACAGCCGCGCCTGATAACGCCGGCCCAGCGCGATGGCGGCAGCGATATCCTCTTCGACCTGCTCGTCAGGCAAGTCCTTGATGCGCAACTGGATGGTGGTGACGCCGGCCTCCAGCAGGCGAGCGATCCATTCCACGCTGTCGACGACCGGGTAGAGCCCCAGTTTGTAGGGCGTCGCCGGGAAGGGCGTCGTGATATCAGTCATTGCTGGTCTCCTCCTGCAAATTGCCGGCGCTGTGATACAGCTCGCTGCCGCGGGCGCGGAACTCGGCGGACATTTTCTCCATACCGGTCAGCTGCACCTCGATCGGTTTGGCGGCCTCTTGGGCAGCGGCGTAGTCGCGCACCTCTTGTGAAATCTTCATCGAGCAGAATTTTGGTCCGCACATCGAGCAGAAGTGGGCGATCTTGCCGGATTCCTGCGGCAGGGTTTCGTCGTGATAGGCGCGCGCGGTGGCCGGATCGAGCGCCAGATTGAACTGATCTTCCCAGCGGAATTCGAAACGCGCCTTGGACATGGCGTTATCGCGGATCTGCGCGCCCGGATGGCCTTTGGCCAGATCGGCGGCGTGAGCGGCGATCTTGTAGGTGATCAGGCCCTGTTTGACGTCCTCTTTGTTCGGCAGGCCGAGGTGTTCTTTCGGCGTGACGTAACACAGCATGGCGCAGCCGAACCAGCCGATCATCGCCGCGCCGATACCGGAGGTGAAATGGTCATAGCCCGGGGCGATGTCGGTGGTCAGCGGACCGAGGGTGTAGAACGGCGCTTCGTGGCAGTGTTCCAGCTCTTCGGTCATGTTGCGGCGGATCATCTGCATCGGCACGTGGCCAGGGCCCTCGATCATCACCTGCACGTCGTATTCCCAGGCGATTTTGGTCAGCTCGCCCAGCGTATGCAGTTCGGCGAACTGGGCTTCGTCGTTGGCGTCCTGAATTGAGCCGGGGCGCAGGCCGTCGCCGAGCGACAGCGAAACGTCGTAGGCGGCGCAGATCTCACAGATTTCGCGGAAATGCTGATAGAGGAAGTTTTCCTGATGGTGCGACAGACACCATTTGGCCATGATCGAGCCGCCGCGCGACACGATGCCGGTCAGGCGTTTGGCGGTCATCGGCACGTAGCGCAGCAGCACGCCGGCGTGGATGGTGAAGTAGTCGACCCCTTGCTCCGCCTGTTCCAGCAGCGTATCGCGGAACATCTCCCAGGTGAGGTTTTCCGCCACGCCGTTGACCTTCTCCAGCGCCTGGTAGATCGGCACGGTGCCGATGGGCACCGGGCTGTTGCGCAGGATCCACTCGCGGGTTTCGTGAATATAGCGGCCGGTGGAGAGATCCATCACGGTGTCTGCGCCCCAGCGGGTGGCCCATACCAGCTTCTCCACCTCTTCTTCGATCGACGACGTGACCGCCGAGTTGCCGATATTGGCGTTCACCTTTACCAGGAAATTGCGGCCGATAATCATCGGCTCCGCTTCCGGGTGATTGATGTTGGCGGGAATGATAGCGCGGCCGGCGGCCACTTCCTGGCGCACGAACTCCGGCGTGATGTTGTCCGGCAGGTTGGCGCCCCAGCCCTGGCCCGGATGCTGGTGGCGCAGCACCTCGCCGCGAATGCGTTCGCGCCCCATGTTTTCACGGATGGCGATGAATTCCATCTCCGGGGTGACGATGCCGGCGCGGGCGTAGTGCAACTGGGTTACGCACTTGCCCGGCAGCGCTTTGCGCGGCAGCGGCAGGTGTTCGAAACGCAGGTGATCGAGACCTTCGTCCGCCAGCCGCTGCTGGGTGAAGCCGGAGCTGGCACCGCTCAGGGTGGCGGTATCGCCGCGTGCGTCGATCCAGCCGGCGCGCAGCTTGGCCAGGCCGGCGTGCACGTCGAGCTCGGCCTGTGGATCGCCGTACGGGCCGGCGGTGTCATACACCGGGATCGCCTCGTTCTGTTCATACTGCGGGTTATCTTTGCTGCCGCCGACCAGGGTCGGGCTGAGCTGAATTTCACGCATCGGCACCTGGATATCGCGGCGCGAACCCTGCAAGTAGATGCGGCGTGAGTTTGGGAAAGCCATGCCTTGCAGGGTGTCGATAAACTGCTGGGCGGCTTCGCGTTGCGCTTTACGGGCGCGCGGTGGATTAACGTTAGACATAGCAAGTTCCTACCAGTGTGTTGGGTTGGGAAAGTTGCTTGTCTGGAGCTCGGAGGGAGTAATGATGGTGGCCGATAAGGCAGGGCGCCCGCAAGGGGAAGGCCGTGTCTGTGGCGATAGATTACTCTTGTTCCCTTCGCGGGTATTAACCCGATCAGGTTCCGCGGATCCCGAATTAACGGTCTCAGCCTGGCTGATTCGATGAACAAATCAGGCGCTAGGCACTCCGACAAGATGCCCCCCAGTATAGGAGGGATAAGAAAAAAAACTATAAAATTTTAACGCGCCGGATCCAGCGCCTGGTCCGGCAGCGGTTGCTGCGTGGCTTCCGCTTCCAGCAGGATCAGCTTATCTTCCAGCGCAAAGCGCGCCGCCAGCGTTTCGCCGATATCCGACAAGGCCTGGTGGAATTCCAGACAAACCTCCTGATCGATATCCACTTCGGTATAGCGATCGTGGAACGCCATGATCTGTTCGGTATTGGCCCACAGTTTGGGGTAGATGTTCACCGCCAGCGACATTTTCGGACTGGCTGCGCCTTCCACTTGTTTGATAATTCTGTCATAGATATGAAAATGCCCTGCGGAGAGGTAATCCACCAGGTTATGGCAAAAGTTCTCCAGCGCTTTTTCATTCAGCGGCGTATGCTTTTCTTTATTCGGTTTGAGGCCTACCAGCGTGCAGTAGGCGACCAGCAACTGCTTGCGGGCCTGAAGCCATTGATCAACTAATTCATTACTACCGCCAACGCGCTGAGTCAGCCTTTCCAAACGGTTGAGCATGTTTGACTCCGTGTAAGTAACAAAAGTAACCGGTAAGTTATTAAAATGTAACAAAGCCGATTTGTAGAGTGCCAGTGAAGCTGAGGTTGTGCAACAACGATATGGAACTTGCATTAACGGGCAATGAAAACGGCTGGTGGATCGTCAGCCATGAAAGCAAACTTTGGTTACCGAACGGTGAATTGCCGTCGGGGACCGCCGCCGCCCTCGGGCTGCAGGGCCACATGGCGCGCGTCATCGGTGAGTGGGAGGGCGCGCCGGTCTGGCTGGTGCGCCAGGCGATGCCGCGGGAGATGGGGTCGGTGCGTCAGTTGTTGGATCAGGATCGTGGTCTGTTCCAGCTGGCCGGGCGCGGCGTGCAGTTGGCGGATTTCTACCGCTCCCATCGCTATTGCGGCTACTGCGGCCATGAGATGCACCTCAGCCGCACCGAAAGCGCCTGCCTGTGCGGCCATTGCAAGGAGCGCTACTACCCGCAGATCGCGCCCTGCGTGATCGTCGCCATTCGGCGCGACGATCAGATCCTGCTGGCGCAGCACGTGCGCCATCGCGGCGGCATTCACACGGTGCTGGCCGGTTTCGTTGAAGTGGGCGAAACGCTGGAGCAAGCGGTAGCGCGCGAAGTGATGGAAGAGAGCAATATTGAAATCAAGAACCTGCGCTACGTCACGTCACAACCCTGGCCGTTTCCGCACTCGCTGATGATGGCCTTTATGGCCGATTACCACCAGGGTGAGATTCGTCACGATCCCAAGGAGCTGCTCAATGCCGGCTGGTATCGTTACGACCAACTGCCGCTGTTGCCGCCGCCCGGCACCGTGGCGCGCCGCTTGATTGAGGACACCGTGGCGCTGTGCCGGGCAGAATAATGTACAATGGCCGGCAGATTATTAAGGGAGCCCCATAAATGACTGAGTTGAAGAACGATCGTTACCTGCGCGCGCTGTTGCGTCAGCCGGTGGATGTGACCCCCGTATGGATGATGCGCCAGGCCGGTCGTTATTTACCGGAGTATAAGGCGACTCGCGCCCAGGCCGGTGATTTCATGTCGCTGTGCAAGAACGCGGAGCTGGCCTGCGAGGTTACGCTGCAGCCGCTGCGCCGCTACGCGCTGGACGCCGCCATCCTGTTCTCCGACATTCTCACCATTCCCGACGCCATGGGGCTCGGCCTGTACTTTGAAGCCGGCGAAGGCCCGCGTTTCAGCTCCCCCGTCACCTGCCGCGCCGACGTCGACAAACTGCCGGTGTTCGATCCGGAAGTGGAGCTGGGCTATGTGATGAACGCGGTGCGCACCATTCGCCGCGAGCTGAAGGGCGAAGTGCCGCTGATCGGCTTCTCCGGCAGCCCGTGGACGCTGGCTACCTATATGGTTGAGGGCGGCAGCAGCAAGGCATTCACCAAGCTGAAGAAGATGATGTATGCCGAGCCGGCCACGTTGCACCTGTTGCTGGACAAGCTGGCGGACAGCGTGATCCTTTACCTCAATGCCCAGATCAAGGCCGGCGCGCAGTCGGTGATGGTGTTCGACACCTGGGGCGGCGTGCTGACCGGGCGCGATTACCGCGAGTTCTCTTTGCACTACATGCACAAGATCGTCGATGGCTTGCTGCGTGAAAACGACGGCCGCCGCGTGCCGGTAACGCTGTTCACCAAAGGCGGCGGGCAGTGGCTGGAGGCGATGGCCGCCACCGGCTGCGATGCGCTGGGGCTGGACTGGACCACCGACATCGCCGACGCGCGCCGTCGCGTAGGCGACAAAGTGGCGCTGCAGGGCAATATGGATCCGTCGATGCTTTATGCTTCTCCGGCGCGCATCGCGGAAGAAGTGGAGACCATTCTGGCCGGTTTCGGCCACGGCAACGGTCATGTGTTCAACCTGGGCCACGGCATCCATCAGGATGTGCCGCCGGAGCACGCCGGGGCCTTCGTCGAGGCGGTGCACGCGCAGTCGGCGAAATACCACCGTTAAGGATCCGATGTGACCGATATGGCGGCTCTGCGCGCCGAACAGCTGCGGCGCGCCGCTGAAGTCATTCGCTACGACGAGCTGCCGGCCGAACCGCCGGCGTTCATCGCCGGCGCCGATGTGGGCTTCGAGCAAGAGGGCGCGGTGACGCGCGCCGCCATCGCCATCCTGCGCTATCCGTCGCTGGAGCTGGTGGAGTATCAGGTGGCGCGCATCGCCACCGTCATGCCTTATATTCCGGGTTTCCTGTCGTTTCGCGAATACCCGGCGCTGTTGGCCGCCTGGGCGCAGCTGCGGCAAAAACCGGGGCTGATCTTCGTCGATGGGCACGGCGTTTCACATCCGCGGCGCCTCGGCGTCGCCAGCCATTTCGGCCTGCTGGTCGATGTGCCGACCATCGGCGTAGCCAAGAAGCGCCTGTGCGGCAAATTCGCGCCGCTGGACGCCGCCGTCGGCGCGCTGGCGCCGTTGGAAGATAAGGGAGAACAGCTGGGCTGGGTATGGCGTAGCAAGGCGCGTTGCAACCCGCTGTTCATCTCTACCGGTCACCGCGTGGGCGCCGACAGCGCGCTGGCGTGGGTGCAACGCTGCATGGCGGGCTACCGTTTGCCGGAGCCGACCCGTTGGGCCGATGCCATCGCTTCGCGCCGTCCGGCGTTTCAGCGGTGGTTGCAGCAGCATCCGGAGGTGTCGCCATGAGCGATTTCGGGTACACTGCGCCGCAGATAACGCGTAAGAGAGTAAAGCATGCTACGTAACCCGATTCATTTACGTCTGGAACGGCTCGAGGGCTGGCAACATTTGACCTTTATGGCCAGTTTGTGCGAGCGTATGTACCCGAATTACCAGATGTTCTGCAAACAGACCGAGTTCGGCGATCCGGCGGTTTATCGCCGCATTCTGGATTTGGTGTGGGAAACGCTGGTGGTGAAGGACGCCAAGGTCAACTTCGACAGCCAGCTCGAGAAGTTGGAAGAGGCGATTCCGTCGGCGGAAGATTACGATCTTTACGGCGTTTACCCGGCAATTGATGCCTGTATCGCATTAGGGGAACTGATCCATTCGCGGCTCGGCGGGGAGACGCTGGAGCACGCCATCGCCATCAGTGAAACATCGATTCGCACCGTGGCGATGTTGGAAATGACCCAAGCCGGTAAGGAAATGACCGACGAAGAGTTGGAAAGTTTGCCGGCGGTAGAGGAAGAATGGGACATTCAATGGGAAATTTTCCGCCTGTTGGACGCCTGTGAAGAGCGCGATATAGACCTGATCAAGGGGCTGCGATCCGACCTGCGGGAGGCGGGCGTCAGCAACATCGGGATAAATTTAGCGCAATAAGGCAACAAAACGTGATTTAACGCCTGATTTGTCATGCCTTAAGGCTTCACATCCGCACCCTGTCTGGTCTACATTTGGGGGGCGTAAAAAAAGTGGCTATCGGTGCGTGTATGCAGGAGAGTGCTGTCAATCGGCATATCCGTCGCACTCGATGCTTTGCAAACGATAAACACACTGTAAGGATAACTTATGAACAAGACTCAACTGATTGATGTAATCGCGGACAAGGCTGACCTTTCCAAAGCACAAGCTAAACTGGCTCTGGAATCCACCCTGGCTGCAATTACTGAGTCTCTGAAAGAAGGTGATGCAGTACAATTGGTTGGCTTCGGTACTTTCAAAGTAAACCATCGTAGCGAGCGCACTGGCCGCAACCCACAGACTGGCAAAGAAATCAAAATCGCAGCAGCCAACGTGCCTGCGTTCGTTTCTGGCAAAGCACTGAAAGACGCCGTTAAATAAGACCGCGCCTCGGTGAAAAGATTAAACAGGGGGGCGATGGCGCCCCTTTTGTTTACTCGTCGGGCGCTCATGGCCGTTGGCATCGCCGTCGGCCTGAGCGCCTGCAGTTTCCATTCCGATATCCCCAGCTTTACCGCCAGCGGCTTCGTGGCCGATCAGGGCGTGATACGTCTGTGGCGTAAAGACGATGAGCAACATCGTCCGCAAGTGTTAGTCAGCGTTTACAGCCCTTACCGCGGCCCGGGTACCATTACCACGCTGTACACCTATCAGGGCGACGTGCTGCGCCAAATCAAACGTAACGACGCCGACGGCGATCGAGACTCCATTCAGCTGCGCTTTGCCGACGATGGCACGGTGAGTTTTATGCAGCGCCAGCTGGCGACACGCCGCGAACCGCTGACCCGCGATGAAATCGCCCTGTACCAATATCAGGCGCGACGGATCCTCGAAGTGAGCAATGCGCTGCGCGCCGGCAAGGTTAAATTGCTGCAGGGGCGTTGGATGCAGGGTGAGGTGCAAACCTGCGACGGCCAAAGCATGAAACCGGGGCTGGATGCCGCCTCCATCGCCTGGATCGAAAAACGCGCCCGCAGCAGCAGCCGGCCGGTGAGCGTCGCCTGGCTGGAAGCGCCTGAAGGCAGCGAACTGCTGCTGGTGGCGAACGACGATTTCTGCAGCTGGGAACCGAAAGAAGACCAACTATAAAAAAGGCCCCGCGCTGCGGAGCCTCTTGTCATGACCATGAAAGGTCAAATTATTTGCCGCGTGCAATCGCGCGATAACCGATATCTTTGCGGCAGAAGCTGCCTGGCCACTGAATGCCTTCCGCCAACTGATAGGCGCGTTGCTGCGCCTGCGCCACGGTTTCGCCCAGCGCCGTCACGCACAGCACGCGGCCGCCGCTGGTGACGACGTCATCGCCCTGCAAGCGTGTGCCGGCGTGGAAGACCTTACCGTCGGCGCTTTCCTGCTGCGGTAGCCCCTGGATCACCTCGCCGTTGCGATAGTCACCCGGATAACCGCCGGCTGCCAGCACCACGCCAAGGGCAGGGCGTTCGTCCCAATCAGAGCTCTTCTCGTTCAGACGGCCTTCGGCGCCCGCCAGACACAGCTCCACCAGATCGGAGCGCAGGCGTAGCATGATCGGCTGAGTTTCCGGATCGCCAAAACGGCAGTTGAATTCGATCACCTTCGGCTGGCCGTCGGCGGAGATCATCAGGCCGGCGTACAGGAAGCCGACGTAGGTGTTGCCTTCCGCCGCCATGCCGCGCACCGTCGGCCAGATCACCTGATCCATGGCGCGCCGGTGGATTTCGTCGGTCACGACCGGCGCCGGAGAATAGGCACCCATGCCGCCGGTGTTCGGGCCGGTGTCACCGTCGCCGACGCGTTTGTGGTCCTGGCTGGTAGCCATCGGCACCACGTTCTCGCCGTCGACCATCACGATGAAGCTGGCTTCTTCGCCGTCGAGGAACTCTTCCACCACGATGCGATGGCCGGCGTCGCCGAAGGCATTGCCGGCCAACATGTCGCGCACCGCCTCTTCCGCTTCCTGCAGCGTCATCGCGACGATTACGCCCTTACCGGCCGCCAGGCCATCGGCCTTGATGACGATCGGCGCGCCTTTGCGGCGCACGTAGGCCAGCGCCGGCTCCACCTCGGTGAAGTTTTCATATTCGGCGGTCGGAATGCGGTGGCGCGCCAGGAAATCCTTGGTGAAGGCTTTGGAGCCTTCGAGCTGTGCGGCGGCCTGTGACGGGCCGAAAATTTTCAGACCGACGGCCTGGAAGGCGTCGACCACGCCAATCACCAGCGGCGCTTCCGGCCCGACGATGGTCAGACCGATGTCATGGCTCTGGGCGAAAGCGACCAGGGCGGGGATATCGGTGGCGGCGATCGCCACGTTCTCCAGATTGGCTTCCAGCGCGGTGCCGGCATTGCCCGGCGCAACGTAGACTTTATCCGCCAGCGGAGACTGGGCGGCTTTCCAGGCCAGCGCGTGCTCGCGCCCGCCGTTGCCGATAATCAAAATGTTCATCAGGGGCTCCACGAATGGCGTGCGCCGGAGCGCACGCGGCAAAAGGAATTAATGGCGGAAGTGACGCATGTCGGTGAAGATCATCGCGATGCCGTGTTCGTTGGCGGCGGCGATCACTTCGTCGTCGCGGATCGAACCGCCCGGCTGGATCACGCAGGTGATGCCAACCGCCGCCGCGGCATCGATGCCGTCGCGGAACGGGAAGAAGGCGTCGGAGGCCATGGCGGAGCCTTTCACTTCCAGCCCTTCGTCGCCCGCTTTGATGCCGGCGATCTTGGCGGAGTAAACGCGGCTCATCTGGCCGGCGCCTATGCCGATGGTCATGTTGTCACGCGCGTAAACGATGGCGTTGGATTTCACGAACTTGGCCACTTTCCAGCAGAACAGCGCGTCACGCAGTTCCTGTTCGGTCGGCTGGCGCTCTGATACCACGCGCAGATCGCCGGCGGTCACCATGCCCAGATCGCGATCCTGCACCAGCAGCCCGCCGTTGACGCGTTTGAAGTCCAGCCCCGCCACGCGTTGCTGCCACTGGCCGCAGGCCAGCACGCGCACGTTCTGTTTGGCGGCCAGCAGGGAGCGCGCTTCCTGGGTGACGTTTGGCGCGATGATCACTTCCACGAACTGGCGGCTGATGATCGCCTGCGCGGTGGCGGCGTCCAGCTCGCGGTTAAAGGCGATGATGCCGCCGAAGGCGGAGGTCGGATCGGTTTGGTAAGCGCGCTCGTAGGCGGCCAGAATGTCGTCGCCGATCGCCACGCCGCAAGGGTTGGCGTGCTTGACGATCACGCAGGCCGGTTCGTCGAACTCTTTCACGCATTCCAGCGCGGCGTCGGTATCGGCGATGTTGTTATAGGACAGCGCTTTGCCCTGCAGCTGTTCGGCGGTCGCGACAGAAGCTTCCTTTACTTCTTCCTCTATATAGAAGGCGGCCTGCTGGTGGCTGTTTTCACCGTAGCGCATATCCTGCTTCTTGATGTAGTTGAGGTTCAGGGTGCGCGGGAAGCGGCCGGACGGCTGTTCGGTCTCGCCGTGGTACGCCGGCACCAGCGCGCCGAAGTAGTTGGCGATCATGCTGTCGTAGGCGGCGGTGTGTTCAAAGGCCTTGATGGCGAGATCGAAGCGGGTGGCATAGCGCAGCGAACCGTCGTTGTTGTCCATCTCGGTAATGATGGCGGCGTAGTCGC
This sequence comes from Serratia sp. DFXYC6, assembly GCF_057196085.1. NCBI lineage: Bacteria > Pseudomonadati > Pseudomonadota > Gammaproteobacteria > Enterobacterales > Yersiniaceae > Serratia > Serratia sp. DFXYC6. Next base: position 29,898 of record NZ_JBXUNV010000009.1, read on the forward strand.
TGCTCTTCACCACGATGGCGACGTCTTTATGGTTCTTGGCGGCGGAGCGCACCATGGTCGGGCCGCCGATATCGATATTCTCGACCGCATCCTCCAGCGAGCAATCCGGGCGCGCCACGGTTTGGGCGAATGGGTACAGATTGACGACCACCATGTCGATAGGCTTGATGTCATGCTGATTCATGACAGCGTCGTCCTGGCCGCGGCGGCCGAGAATGCCGCCGTGGACTTTCGGGTGCAGGGTCTTAACTCGTCCGTCCATCATCTCCGGGAAGCCGGTGTAGTCGGAAACTTCGGTAACGGGCAGACCGGCGTCTGCCAGCAGACGGGCGGTGCCGCCGGTGGACAGCAGTTCAACGCCGCGCTGGGAAAGCGCTTCGGCGAATTCAACGATACCGGTTTTGTCAGACACGCTGAGCAGGGCCCGGCGGATTGGACGAGGTTGTTGCATGGTTTTATCCCTTGGCTTTGAGTCGCAATTAAAGAGCGTTACGTGAATGTCCACCTCGTTCTGTCTATAAAGCGCAGTTTTTTGCCTTATAAAGGGAGGGTCAGGCACATATTCAGGTAACGCCCCCATAAAAAGGGGGATCGTTTCGTCGCGGGGAATTGTAGCGAAAACGTTTGCGTGGCGCTCGTAAATTTTCCGTACAAATCGCATCTGTGGATAACACTGTGCGCAAGTGGGTATAAAGCGGGGTTTTGCTGTGGAATGCAGCGAACGATCGTTTTTGCTGAAAATACCTGTTGCGGCCTGCGAGGAACTCCCTATAATGCGCCTCCATCGACACGGAACATGTGAACAACTTCACAGAGTATCCGGGAGTCGCAGAGAAAAAATCCTGAAAATTAGGGTTGACTCTGAAAGAGGAAAGCGTAATATACGCCACCTCGAGTTAGCAAGCGAAAGCGCCTAACTCACTGCTCTTTAACAATTTATCAGACAATCTGTGTGGGCACTCCACAAGACGATATCCAGCATCTTCGGATGCAAAA
>NZ_JBXUNV010000010.1:0-25631 GCF_057196085.1 Serratia sp. DFXYC6
CGGTCTGCGTTTCGCAATCCGTGAAGGCGGCCGTACTGTAGGCGCTGGTGTTGTTGCTAAAGTTATCGCTTAATCGCGAATAATTTTTCGACACAAAAAAGGGCACTTCGGTGCCCTTTTTTTATGCAATTTGTATAAATCTTAATTGAAATAAAAACCATTCCTATTTAGACTCAATGCATTGGTTAAGAAGTGAGTCTCTCTATGTATGTATGTCTGTGTAATGCGGTGACTGACAAAGCGATCCGTAATGCGGTGCGTCAGCACAACCCCCATACCATGAAGCAGCTGCGTGAACTTGTGCCGATTGGTACCGATTGTGGAAAGTGCATTCGTCAGGCAAGACAGATTATGGTGGAGGAACGCGGAACTATCATCCCAATGCATGAAGTTGCCTAACAAAGGGTAAGGTTATTTTTGACTCTTGGCTTACAGGTTCTACACTTTTAGAACTGGCCAGGAGGAGTTACCTATGAAAGGCGATAAAAAGATCATTGCTCACCTCAACAAGCTGCTCGGCAACGAGCTGGTTGCCATCAATCAATATTTCCTGCACGCCCGCATGTTCAAGAATTGGGGCTTAATGCGCCTCAACGATAAGGAATACCACGAGTCGATCGACGAAATGAAACATGCCGATCGCTACATCGAGCGTATCCTGTTCCTGGAAGGAATACCTAATCTGCAGGACCTCGGTAAGCTGAACATCGGCGAAGACATTGAAGAGATGCTGCGTTCCGATCTGGCGCTGGAATTGGCGGGCGCCAAGAATCTGCGCGAAGGTATCGCCTACGCCGACTCGATTCACGATTATGTCAGCCGTGATTTGATGATCGACATTCTGGCCGATGAAGAAGAGCATATCGACTGGCTGGAAACCGAGCTGGATCTGATTGCTCGCCTCGGCATTCAAAACTATGCCCAGGCCCAGATTTTAGAACGCAAAGAGTAAGCCTGCCTTCCGTTCGTCATCGCCTCTCCTGCCGGCGACCGTTTTTACGGCGGGGCAGGGGAGCTGCCCGCTAAGCATAATTCATACCTTGATCGCCACCTTCATCCCGTGATCGTCGCTGAACGCGCAAAAATGACGATTTCCTGAGCATATTTCCAACTGCGGCTTGCTTCCTGGGCCATTTTGCGTATAATGCGCGGGCTTACCTAATCTTGGTAAGCCTGATTTTAGCGAATCAGTCGATTGGCAGGCCTTTTTTGCCTTTCGAACAATACTCCCGATATGGGGGTTATATGTTGACGATTACACTCCCCCATCAATCGAAATGGGTGTGAGGAGTAATTATTTACGTTTATAAATAATTGGAGCTCTGGTCTCATGCAGAACCAAAGAATCCGTATCCGCCTGAAAGCGTTTGATCATCGTCTGATCGATCAATCAACCGCGGAAATCGTCGAGACTGCAAAGCGCACTGGTGCGCAAGTCCGTGGTCCGATCCCGCTGCCAACTCGCAAAGAGCGCTTTACCGTTCTGATCTCTCCGCACGTCAACAAAGACGCGCGCGATCAGTACGAGATTCGCACTCACAAGCGTCTGGTTGACATCGTTGAGCCAACCGAGAAAACCGTTGATGCTCTGATGCGTCTGGATCTGGCTGCCGGTGTAGACGTGCAGATCAGCCTGGGTTAATCAGGTCATTGAGCGATTGAGAGGTTGAAACAATGATTGGTTTAGTCGGTAAAAAAGTGGGTATGACCCGTATCTTCACTGAAGATGGCGTTTCTATCCCAGTAACCGTAATTGAAATTGAAGCGAACCGCGTGACTCAGGTTAAAAGCCTGGACACCGACGGTTACCGTGCCGTTCAGGTTACCACTGGTAGCAAAAAAGCTAACCGTGTAACCAAGCCGGAAGCGGGCCATTTCGCTAAAGCTGGCGTTGAAGCTGGCCGTGGTCTGTGGGAATTCCGCCTGGAAGAAGGTCAAGAATTCGCTGCAGGTCAGGAAATTAGCGTAGAAATCTTCGCTGACGTTAAAAAAGTCGATGTTACCGGTACTTCTAAAGGTAAAGGTTTTGCTGGCACTGTTAAGCGCTGGAACTTCCGTACCCAAGACGCTACCCACGGTAACTCCTTGTCTCACCGCGTTCCGGGTTCTATCGGTCAGAACCAGACTCCGGGCAAAGTGTTCAAAGGCAAGAAAATGGCTGGCCACCTGGGTGATGAGCGCGTAACCGTTCAAAGCCTGGACGTAGTACGTGTTGACGCTGAGCGCAACCTGCTGCTGGTTAAGGGTGCTGTACCGGGCGCAACCGGTGGCAACCTGATCGTTAAACCAGCTGTGAAGGCGTAAGGGGATAGCAATGGAATTAGTATTGAAAGACGCGCAAAGCGCGCTGACTGTTTCCGAAACTACCTTCGGTCGTGATTTCAACGAAGCGCTGGTACACCAGGTTGTTGTTGCTTATGCAGCAGGTGCCCGTCAAGGTACTCGTGCTCAGAAGACCCGTGCTGAAGTAACTGGTTCCGGCAAAAAGCCATGGCGTCAGAAAGGCACCGGCCGTGCGCGTTCAGGTTCTGTAAAGAGCCCGATCTGGCGTTCAGGCGGCGTGACCTTTGCTGCTAAGCCACAGGACCACAGTCAGAAAGTAAACAAAAAGATGTACCGCGGCGCGCTGAAAAGCATCCTGTCCGAACTGGTACGTCAAGATCGTCTGATCGTTGTCGAGAAGTTCTCTGTAGAAGCGCCTAAAACTAAGCTGCTGGCACAGAAACTGAAAGATATGGCTCTGGAAGACGTGCTGATCGTGACCGGTGAACTGGATGAGAATCTGTTCCTGGCAGCTCGCAACCTGTACAAGGTTGACGTGCGCGATGTAGCAGGTATCGATCCGGTTAGCCTGATCGCCTTCGACAAAGTGGTTATGACTGCTGATGCTGTGAAGCAAGTTGAGGAGATGCTGGCATGATCCGTGAAGAACGTTTGCTGAAAGTGCTGCGTGCACCGCACGTATCTGAAAAAGCATCCGCTGCGATGGAAAAAAGCAACACCATCGTTCTCAAAGTTGCCAAAGACGCGACCAAAGCAGAAATCAAAGCTGCAGTGCAGAAACTGTTTGAAGTCGAAGTCAAAGACGTGAACACCCTGGTAGTTAAAGGGAAAGTGAAGCGTCACGGTCAGCGTGTTGGTCGTCGTAGCGACTGGAAAAAAGCTTACGTCACCCTGAAAGAAGGCCAGAATCTGGACTTCATCGGCGGCGCAGAGTAAGTCGGAGGAGTAAGAACAATGGCAATTGTTAAATGTAAACCTACATCTCCGGGTCGTCGCCACGTTGTTAAAGTGGTTAACCCTGAGCTGCACAAGGGTAAACCTTATGCCCCGCTGCTGGAAAAACTGAGCAAAAGCGGTGGTCGTAACAACAATGGCCGTATCACCACCCGTCATATCGGTGGTGGCCACAAGCAACATTATCGTCTGGTTGACTTCAAGCGCAACAAAGACGGTATCCCTGCTGTGGTTGAGCGTCTGGAGTACGATCCGAACCGTTCCGCGAACATCGCGCTGGTTCTGTACAAAGACGGCGAACGCCGTTACATCCTGGCGCCGAAAGGCCTGAAAGCTGGTGACCAGATTCAATCTGGCGTTGATGCTGCAATCAAAGCGGGTAACACCCTGCCGATGCGCAACATTCCAGTTGGTTCAACGGTTCACAACGTAGAAATGAAACCAGGTAAAGGCGGCCAGATGGCTCGCTCCGCTGGTGCCTACGTTCAGATCGTTGCTCGTGATGGTTCCTACGTAACTCTGCGTCTGCGCTCCGGCGAAATGCGTAAAGTTCCAGCTGATTGCCGCGCCACCCTGGGTGAAGTCGGTAACGCTGAACACATGCTTCGCGTTCTGGGTAAAGCAGGTGCTGCACGTTGGCGTGGTGTTCGTCCTACCGTTCGCGGTACGGCGATGAACCCGGTAGATCACCCGCACGGTGGTGGTGAAGGTCGTAACTTTGGTAAGCACCCGGTAACTCCGTGGGGCGTTCAGACCAAAGGTAAGAAGACCCGTAGCAACAAGCGTACTGATAAGTTCATCGTACGTCGCCGTAGCAAAAAATAATTAGAGGATAAGCCATGCCACGTTCTCTCAAGAAAGGTCCTTTTATTGACCTGCACTTGCTGAAGAAGGTAGAGAAAGCGGTGGAAAGCGGTGACAAGAAGCCTTTGCGCACTTGGTCCCGTCGTTCAACGATCTTTCCTAACATGATCGGTTTGACCATCGCTGTCCATAATGGTCGTCAGCACGTACCAGTGTTCGTTTCCGATGAAATGGTCGGTCACAAACTGGGTGAATTCGCGCCGACTCGTACTTATCGCGGCCATGCGGCTGATAAAAAAGCTAAAAAGCGCTAAGGTAGGAGGAAGAGATGGAAACTATCGCTAAACATCGCCACGCTCGTTCTTCTGCTCAGAAGGTTCGCCTTGTTGCTGACCTGATTCGCGGTAAGAAAGTGTCGCAAGCTCTGGAAACTCTGACCTACACCAACAAGAAAGCTGCTGGTCTGGTTAAGAAAGTGCTGGAGTCTGCCATTGCTAACGCAGAACACAACGATGGCGCTGACATCGATGATCTGAAAGTTACGAAAATCTTCGTAGACGAAGGCCCAAGCATGAAGCGCATTATGCCGCGTGCAAAAGGTCGTGCAGATCGCATCCTGAAGCGCACCAGCCACATTACTGTGGTTGTGTCCGATCGCTGAGACTCTGGAGACTAGCAATGGGTCAGAAAGTACATCCTAATGGTATTCGCCTGGGTATTGTCAAACCTTGGAACTCTACTTGGTATGCGAATACCAAAGAATTCGCTGACAACCTGGACAGCGACTTTAAAGTTCGTCAATTCCTGACTAAGGAACTGTCGAAAGCTTCCGTTTCTCGCATCGTTATCGAGCGTCCTGCGAAGAGCATCCGTGTGACCATTCACACTGCTCGCCCAGGCATCGTTATCGGCAAGAAAGGTGAAGACGTCGAAAAACTGCGCAAGGTCGTAGCGGACATCGCTGGCGTTCCTGCACAGATCAACATCGCCGAAGTCCGTAAACCGGAACTCGACGCTAAATTGGTTGCTGACAGCATCACTTCTCAGCTGGAACGTCGCGTTATGTTCCGTCGTGCTATGAAGCGTGCAGTACAGAACGCAATGCGTCTTGGCGCTAAAGGTATCAAAGTTGAAGTAAGCGGCCGTCTTGGCGGCGCTGAAATCGCACGTACCGAATGGTACCGCGAAGGTCGTGTTCCATTGCACACTCTGCGTGCGGACATCGACTACAACACATCTGAAGCGCACACCACTTATGGTGTAATCGGCGTTAAGGTATGGATCTTCAAAGGTGAGATCCTGGGTGGTATGGCTGCAGTTGAACAACCGGAACCGGCTGCTCAACCTAAAAAGCAGCAGCGTAAAGGCCGCAAGTAAGGAGAGTCGCTGATGTTACAACCAAAGCGTACAAAATTCCGTAAGGTGCACAAGGGCCGCAACCGTGGTCTGGCGCAAGGTACGGATGTTAGCTTCGGCACTTTCGGTCTGAAAGCTGTTGGCCGTGGCCGTCTGACTGCTCGTCAAATCGAAGCAGCTCGTCGTGCAATGACTCGTGCAGTTAAGCGTCAAGGCAAGATCTGGATCCGTGTATTCCCGGACAAACCGATCACCGAGAAGCCGCTGGAAGTGCGTATGGGTAAAGGTAAGGGTAACGTGGAGTATTGGGTTGCCCTGATCCAGCCTGGTAAGGTCCTGTACGAAATGGACGGCGTGCCAGAAGAGGTTGCCCGCGAGGCATTCAAACTGGCAGCAGCGAAACTGCCGATCAAAACCACCTTTGTAACTAAGACGGTGATGTAATGAAAGCACAAGAGCTGCGTGAAAAAAGCGTTGAAGAGCTGAATGCCGAGCTGCTCAACCTGCTGCGTGAGCAATTCAACTTGCGCATGCAGGCGGCCAGTGGCCAGCTGCAACAAACTCACCTGTTGAAACAAGTGCGTCGTGACGTCGCACGCGTTAAGACTTTACTGACTCAAAAGGCGGGTGTGTAAATGACTGAAGTTATCCGTACCCTGCAGGGTCGTGTTGTTAGCGATAAAATGGAGAAATCCATCGTTGTTGCTATCGAGCGTACTGTGAAGCACCCAATCTACGGGAAATTCATCAAACGTACGACCAAGCTGCACGTACATGACGAGAACAACGAATGTGGTACCGGCGACGTGGTGGAAATCCGCGAATGCCGCCCACTGTCCAAGACCAAGTCCTGGACGTTGGTTCGCGTTGTAGAGAAAGCGATTCTGTAATAGAGTAGCTGGCTCTCACTTAATAAACGGCTCAGAAAATGAGCCGTTTATTTTTTCTACCCATACCAAGTAAGCGGTGTTATAATGCTGCGCCCTCGGTTATGGGGCTTTTCAACGGCCTAATTTTTACTTGGGTCTTTAAAGTAGTAGTTGACATTAGCGGAGCACTAAAATGATCCAAGAACAGACTATGCTGAACGTCGCCGACAACTCCGGTGCACGTCGCGTAATGTGTATCAAGGTTCTAGGTGGCTCGCACCGTCGCTACGCAGGCGTCGGCGACATCATCAAAATTACCATCAAGGAAGCAATTCCTCGCGGTAAGGTGAAGAAAGGCGATGTTCTGAAGGCGGTAGTGGTGCGCACCAAGAAGGGTGTACGTCGCCCGGACGGTTCTGTCATTCGCTTCGATGGCAATGCATGCGTTATTTTGAACAATAACAGCGAGCAGCCAATCGGTACGCGTATTTTTGGGCCGGTAACTCGTGAACTGCGTAATGAGAAGTTCATGAAAATTATCTCTCTGGCACCAGAAGTACTCTAAGGAGCGAACATGGCAGCGAAGATCCGTCGTGATGACGAAGTTATCGTGATTACCGGGAAAGACAAAGGTAAGCGCGGTAAAGTAAAAAATGTCCTGTCTGCTGGCAAGGTCATTGTTGAAGGCATCAACCTGGTTAAGAAACACCAGAAGCCGGTTCCGGCTCTGAACCAACCAGGCGGCATTGTTGAGAAAGAAGCTGCAATTCAGGTTTCTAACATTGCTATCTTCAACGCGGCTACCGGCAAGGCTGACCGTGTAGGCTTTAGATTCGAAGACGGCAAAAAAGTCCGTTTCTTCAAGTCTAACAGCGAAACTATCAAGTAATTTGGAGTAATACGATGGCGAAACTGCATGATTACTACAAAGACGAGGTAGTCAAACAACTGATGTCTCAGTTTGATTACAACTCTGTCATGCAAGTCCCTCGGGTCGAGAAGATCACCCTGAACATGGGTGTTGGTGAAGCGATTGCTGACAAGAAACTGCTGGATAACGCCGCAGCGGACCTGGCAGCCATCTCCGGTCAAAAACCGTTGATCACCAAAGCCCGCAAATCTGTTGCAGGCTTCAAAATCCGTCAGGGCTATCCGATCGGCTGTAAAGTAACTCTGCGTGGCGAACGCATGTGGGAGTTCTTTGAGCGTCTGATCTCCATTGCTGTTCCACGTATCCGTGACTTCCGTGGCCTGTCCGCCAAGTCATTCGATGGCCGTGGCAACTACAGCATGGGCGTGCGTGAGCAAATCATCTTCCCAGAAATCGACTACGACAAAGTCGATCGCGTTCGTGGTTTGGATATTACCATTACCACTACTGCGAAATCTGATGATGAAGGCCGCGCGCTGCTGGCTGCTTTTAACTTCCCGTTCCGCAAGTAAGGCAGGGTTACTGATGGCTAAGCAATCAATGAAAGCACGCGAAGTCAAGCGCGTGAAATTAGCTGACAAGTTCTTTGCAAAACGCGCTGAACTGAAAGCTATTATCTCTGATGTGAACGCATCCGATGAAGATCGTTGGAATGCCGTTCTCAAGCTGCAAACTCTGCCGCGTGATTCCAGCCCGTCTCGTCAGCGTAAACGCTGCCGCCAAACTGGCCGTCCACATGGTTATGTGGGCAAATTCGGGTTGAGCCGTATTAAGCTTCGTGAAGCCGCTATGCGCGGTGAAGTACCAGGCTTGAAAAAGGCTAGCTGGTAATTACCAATTGAATCACGGGAGTAAAGACAGATGAGCATGCAAGATCCGATCGCGGATATGCTGACCCGTATCCGTAACGGTCAAGCCGCGAACAAAGTTGCGGTCACCATGCCTTCCTCCAAGCTGAAAGTGGCAATTGCCAACGTGCTGAAGGAAGAAGGTTTTATTGAAGATTTCAAAATCGAAGGCGACGCCAAGCCTGTTCTGGAACTGGTACTGAAGTACTTCCAGGGCAAAGCTGTGGTAGAAAGCATTCAACGTATCAGCCGTCCAGGTCTGCGCATCTACAAGAAAAAAGATGAGCTGCCAAAAGTTATGGCCGGTTTGGGTATCGCTGTTGTTTCTACCTCTAAAGGTGTTATGACCGATCGTGCAGCTCGCCAGGCTGGTCTTGGTGGCGAGATTATCTGCTACGTAGCTTAATTCGGGAGGAAAGAATGTCTCGTGTTGCAAAAGCACCCGTCGTCATTCCTGCCGGCGTAGAGGTAAAACTCAACGGTCAGGTTATTTCGATTAAGGGTAAAAACGGCGAGTTGACTCGTACTATCCACGACGCCGTTGAAGTGAAGCAAGAAGCTAACGCACTGACTTTCGCTCCGCGCGAAGGTTTTGCTAACGCATGGGCCCAAGCGGGTACCACGCGCGCTCTGCTGAACGCAATGGTTGTTGGTGTTACCGAAGGCTTCACCAAGAAGCTTCAACTGGTAGGTGTTGGTTATCGTGCTGCCGTTAAAGGCAACGTGGTGAATTTGGCCCTGGGCTTCTCTCACCCTATCGATCACCAGCTGCCGGCAGGTATCACTGCTGAATGCCCAAGCCAAACTGAAATCGTGCTGAAAGGCGCTGATAAGCAGGTAATTGGCCAGGTAGCAGCAGATCTGCGCGCTTACCGTCGTCCTGAGCCTTACAAAGGCAAGGGTGTTCGTTACGCCGACGAAGTCGTGCGTACCAAAGAGGCTAAGAAGAAGTAAGGTAACACTATGGATAAGAAATCTGCTCGTATCCGTCGTGCGACCCGCGCACGCCGCAAGCTCCAAGAGCTGGGTGCAACCCGCCTGGTGGTACATCGTACCCCGCGTCACATTTACGCACAGGTGATTGCTCCAAACGGTTCTGAAGTACTGGTAGCCGCTTCTACTTTAGAAAAAGCTATCGCGGAGCAACTGAAGTATTCCGGTAACAAAGACGCAGCAGCAGCCGTAGGTAAAGCTCTGGCTGAGCGCGCGTTGGAAAAAGGGATTGCGAAAGTATCCTTTGACCGTTCCGGTTTCCAATATCATGGTCGAGTCCAGGCACTGGCAGATGCTGCCCGTGAAGCTGGCCTTCAGTTCTAAGGAAGAGGTTTAAGATGGCTCACATCGAAAAACAAGCTGGCGAACTGCAGGAAAAGCTGATCGCGGTAAACCGCGTATCTAAAACCGTAAAAGGTGGCCGTATTTTCAGCTTTACCGCACTGACTGTAGTTGGTGATGGTAACGGTCGCGTTGGTTTTGGCTACGGCAAAGCACGCGAAGTTCCAGCAGCGATCCAGAAAGCGATGGAAAAAGCCCGTCGCAACATGATGAACGTCGCGCTGAACAGCGGCACCCTGCAGCACCCTGTTAAGGGCGCTCACACGGGTTCTCGCGTGTTCATGCAGCCTGCTCATGAAGGTACCGGTATCATCGCGGGCGGTGCAATGCGCGCCGTTCTCGAAGTTGCTGGGGTGCACAACGTATTGGCTAAAGCTTATGGTTCCACCAACCCGATCAACGTGGTTCGTGCAACTATCGACGCTCTGGCGAATATGAAGTCTCCTGAAATGGTCGCTGCTAAGCGTGGTAAATCCGTTGCCGACATTCTGGGGTAATTGACCATGGCTAAGACTATTAAAGTTACACAAACTCGCAGCTCAATTGGCCGTCTGCCGAAGCATAAAGCTACTCTGCTCGGTCTGGGTCTGCGTCGTATTGGTCACACCGTAGAGCGCGAGGATACTCCTGCTGTTCGCGGTATGGTCAACCTGGTTTCCTACATGGTTAAAGTTGAGGAGTAACAGATGCGTTTAAATACTCTGTCTCCGGCTGAAGGTGCCAAGCATGCGCCTAAGCGTGTAGGTCGTGGTATTGGTTCTGGCCTGGGTAAAACCGGCGGCCGTGGTCACAAAGGTCAGAAGTCTCGTTCTGGCGGTGGCGTACGTCGTGGTTTCGAAGGTGGTCAGATGCCTCTGTACCGTCGTCTGCCGAAATTCGGCTTCACTTCACGCAAAGCGATGATCACGGCAGAAGTTCGTCTGTCTGAACTGGCTCTGGTTGAAGGCGATGTTATCGACCTGAACGCGCTGAAAGCCGCTAACGTAGTTGGTGTCCAGATCGAATTCGCGAAAGTTGTACTTTCTGGCGAAGTCGCTCGTCCGGTAACCCTGCGTGGTCTGCGTGTCACCAAAGGCGCTCGTGCTGCTATCGAGGCTGCTGGCGGTAAAATTGAGGAATAAGTAGCAGATGGCTAAGCAACCAGGATTAGATTTTCAAAGTGCTAAAGGCGGGCTCGGCGAGCTGAAGCGCAGACTTTTGTTTGTCATCGGCGCGCTGATTGTCTTCCGCATCGGCTCTTTCATTCCGATTCCTGGTATCGATGCCACTGTGCTTGCCAAATTGCTTGAGCAGCAGAGAGGCACTATCATTGAAATGTTTAACATGTTCTCTGGTGGTGCCCTCAGCCGTGCTTCTATCTTTGCTCTGGGGATCATGCCGTATATCTCGGCGTCGATCATTATCCAGCTGCTGACGGTGGTTCATCCAGCGTTGGCGGAAATCAAGAAAGAAGGGGAGGCTGGCCGTCGCAAGATTAGCCAGTACACCCGCTACGGTACGCTGGTATTGGCCATATTCCAGTCGATCGGTATTGCTACCGGTCTGCCGAATATGCCTGGTATGCAGGGCCTGGTGTTAAACCCAGGCTTTGCATTCTACTTTACTGCGGTTGTGAGCCTGGTAACCGGGACAATGTTCCTGATGTGGCTGGGTGAGCAGATTACTGAGCGCGGTATCGGCAACGGTATCTCGATCATTATCTTCGCGGGTATTGTAGCGGGGCTCCCGCCGGCAGTGGCCCATACTATTGAGCAAGCGCGGCAAGGCGACCTGCACTTCCTCCTGCTGCTGTTGGTTGCAGTATTGGTGTTTGCAGTAACCTTCTTCGTTGTTTTCATCGAGCGTGGTCAACGTCGTATCGTCGTTAACTATGCGAAGCGTCAACAAGGTCGTCGTGTTTATGCAGCACAGAGTACACACTTACCGTTGAAAGTGAACATGGCGGGTGTTATCCCGGCGATTTTCGCTTCCAGCATTATTCTGTTCCCGGCCACGATTGCATCATGGTTTGGGGGCGGTACCGGTTGGAACTGGCTGACTACGATTTCGCTGTATTTGCAGCCAGGGCAACCGCTTTATGTGTTACTCTATGCGTCTGCAATCATCTTCTTCTGTTTCTTCTACACGGCGTTGGTTTTCAACCCGCGTGAGACAGCAGATAACCTGAAGAAGTCCGGTGCCTTCGTACCAGGAATTCGTCCGGGAGAGCAAACGGCGAAGTATATCGATAAAGTAATGACGCGTTTAACCCTGGTGGGCGCGATGTACATTACTTTCATCTGCCTGATCCCGGAGTTCATGCGTGATGCAATGAAAGTACCATTCTACTTTGGTGGTACCTCGCTACTGATCGTGGTTGTCGTCATCATGGACTTTATGGCTCAAGTGCAAACTCTGATGATGTCAAGTCAGTACGAGTCTGCATTGAAGAAAGCAAATCTGAAAGGCTATAACCGCTAGTCAGATTCGTTTGAGAAGTTACGGAGAGTAAAAATGAAAGTTCGTGCTTCCGTCAAGAAATTATGTCGTAACTGCAAAATCGTTAAGCGTAACGGTGTCGTTCGTGTGATTTGCAGCGCCGAGCCGAAGCATAAACAGCGTCAAGGCTGATTATCTCGCATATTTTTCTTGCAAAGTTGGGTTGAGCTGGCTAGATTAGCCAGCCAATCTTTTGTATGTCGCACTGCAACATTATTTGAGTATCCTGAAAACGGGCTTTTCAGAATGGTGTTGCTGTATAAAATAGTAGGAGTGCATAGTGGCCCGTATAGCAGGCATTAACATTCCTGATCATAAACATACCGTTATCGCCTTAACGTCGATCTTCGGTATCGGTAAAACCCGTTCACAGGCTATCTGTGCATCTACGGGTATTGCTGAAAATGTTAAGATCAGTGAGCTGTCTGAAGAGCAAATCGAAAAGCTTCGTGATGCAGTTGCCAAATACACCGTTGAGGGTGATTTGCGTCGTGAAATTACCCTGAGCATCAAGCGTCTTATGGACCTTGGTTGCTATCGTGGTTTGCGTCATCGTCGTGGTCTGCCGGTACGCGGTCAGCGCACCAAGACCAACGCTCGTACCCGTAAGGGTCCGCGCAAGCCGATCAAGAAATAATCGGGGTTATTGAATAATGGCAAAGGCACCTGTTCGTACACGTAAGCGTGTAAGAAAGCAAGTCTCTGACGGCGTGGCTCATATCCATGCTTCTTTCAACAACACCATCGTTACCATCACTGATCGTCAGGGTAATGCTTTGGGTTGGGCAACAGCCGGTGGTTCCGGTTTCCGTGGTTCTCGTAAGTCCACTCCGTTCGCAGCACAGGTTGCAGCAGAACGTTGTGCTGACGCAGTGAAAGAATACGGTATCAAGAACCTGGAAGTTATGGTTAAAGGACCTGGTCCTGGTCGTGAGTCTACTATCCGCGCTCTGAACGCGGCTGGTTTCCGCATCACTAACATTACTGATGTGACTCCGATCCCTCATAACGGTTGTCGTCCGCCGAAAAAGCGCCGCGTGTAACGCAGCTTTTAGGATTGTTGGAGAAAGAAAATGGCAAGATATTTGGGTCCTAAGCTCAAGCTGAGCCGTCGTGAGGGCACAGACCTGTTCCTTAAGTCTGGCGTTCGCGCGATCGATTCCAAGTGTAAAATTGAACAAGCACCTGGTCAGCATGGTGCGCGTAAACCGCGTCTGTCTGATTACGGTGTTCAGTTGCGTGAGAAGCAGAAAGTTCGTCGTATGTACGGCATTCTGGAGCGTCAATTCCGCAACTATTACAAAGAAGCAACCCGCCTGAAGGGCAACACCGGTGAAAACCTGTTGCAGCTGCTGGAAGGTCGTCTGGACAACGTTGTTTACCGTATGGGCTTCGGCGCTACTCGTGCAGAGTCACGTCAGCTGGTTAGCCACAAAGCAGTTATGGTAAACGGTCGCGTTGTTAACATCGCTTCTTATCAGGTATCTCCGAATGACGTAGTCAGCATCCGCGAGAAAGCTAAAAAGCAGTCTCGTGTTAAAGCTTCTCTGGAGCTGGCTGAGCAGCGTGAAAAGCCGACTTGGCTGGAAGTTGATGCTGCTAAGATGGAAGGCGTGTTCAAGCGTATGCCTGAACGTACCGATCTGTCTGCGGACATTAACGAACACCTGATCGTCGAGCTTTACTCCAAGTAAAGCTTAGTACCAAAGAGAGGACACAATGCAGGGTTCTGTGACAGAGTTTCTAAAACCGCGCCTGGTAGATATCGAGCAAGTCAGTTCGACGCACGCCAAGGTGACCCTTGAGCCTTTAGAGCGTGGCTTTGGCCATACTCTTGGCAACGCACTGCGCCGTATTCTGCTTTCATCTATGCCGGGTTGCGCGGTGACCGAGGTTGAGATTGATGGTGTACTGCATGAGTACAGCACCAAAGAAGGCGTACAGGAAGATATCCTGGAGATCCTGCTCAACCTGAAAGGGCTGGCGGTGAGAGTTCAAGGCAAAGACGAAGTTATTCTTACCCTGAATAAATCTGGCATTGGCCCTGTGACCGCTGCCGACATCACCCATGATGGTGATGTCGAAATCGTCAAGCCTCAGCACGTGATTTGCCACCTGACTGATGAGAACGCGGCTATCAGCATGCGTATCAAAGTTCAGCGCGGTCGCGGTTATGTGCCGGCTTCTGCCCGAATTCATTCGGAAGAAGATGAGCGCCCAATCGGTCGTCTGTTGGTTGACGCCTGCTACAGCCCTGTAGAGCGTATCGCCTACAATGTTGAAGCTGCGCGTGTAGAACAGCGTACTGACTTGGATAAGCTGGTCATCGAAATGGAGACCAATGGCACGATCGATCCTGAAGAGGCGATCCGCCGTGCGGCCACCATTCTGGCTGAACAACTTGAAGCTTTCGTTGACCTGCGTGATGTGCGTCAGCCGGAAGTTAAAGAAGAGAAACCGGAATTCGATCCGATCTTGCTGCGCCCTGTTGACGATCTGGAATTGACTGTCCGCTCTGCTAACTGCCTCAAGGCAGAAGCTATCCACTACATCGGTGATCTGGTACAGCGTACCGAGGTTGAGTTGCTGAAAACGCCAAACCTGGGTAAAAAATCTCTTACCGAGATTAAAGACGTGCTGGCCTCACGTGGTCTGTCTCTGGGCATGCGCCTGGAAAACTGGCCGCCGGCAAGCATTGCTGACGAGTAACCGGATCACAGGTTAAGGTTTTACTGAGAAGGATAAGGTCATGCGCCATCGTAAGAGTGGTCGTCAACTGAACCGTAACAGCAGCCATCGCCAGGCTATGTTCCGTAACATGGCCGGCTCTTTGGTTCGTCATGAGATCATCAAGACGACCCTGCCAAAAGCAAAAGAGCTGCGTCGCGTTGTTGAGCCGCTGATTACTCTTGCCAAGACCGACAGCGTAGCTAATCGTCGTCTGGCATTCGCCCGTACTCGTGATAACGAGATCGTGGCAAAACTGTTTAACGAGCTGGGCCCGCGTTTCGCGAGCCGTGCCGGTGGTTACACTCGCATTCTGAAGTGTGGCTTCCGCGCAGGCGACAACGCGCCGATGGCATACATCGAGCTGGTTGATCGTGCTGAGTCTCAAGCAGAAGTAGCAACTGCAGAGTAATCTGTAGACGCGTAAAAAAACCGGGCTTGCCCGGTTTTTTTACGTCCAAATCCAGCCAAATGTGCGCAATTCCCCTGCAGTGCTTAAGATCCCCGCCCCTATCCGCTATGCTAAGGCTTATTCATTAGGCTAACCGAGGCTGTCTGTCATGGGGTTGCTTGATCAATGGGCGGAGCGTCATATCCTTGATGCTCAGGATAAAGGCGAGTTCGACAACCTGCCTGGCCAGGGGCAGCCGCTGGCGCTGGAAGATGACAGCGCGGTGCCGCCCGAGCTACGCGCCGGTTACCGTTTGCTGAAAAATGCCGGTTACCTGCCGCCGGCGCTGGAAGATCGTAAAGAGGCGTTGACCGTTGCCCGCTTGCTGCAAGAGATTAATAGCGAACATCCGGACTATGTCGATCTCAGCAAGCGCATGGCACTGCTGGAGCACCGGCTGCGTCAGGCTGGGATGAGCACCGATTTCTTGCATGGCGAATATCAGCGCGCGCTTGATGGCAAGTTCACCCGAGAGGAGCGGTAATGTTCAAGATAGGTCAGTTGGCCAAGCTCGCCGAAGTGACGCCGGATACCGTGCGTTACTATGAAAAGCAGGGCATGATGGATCACAATGTCCGCACCGAAGGCGGTTATCGGCTGTATACGGAGCAGGACCTGCAGCGGCTGCGTTTTATTCGCTATGCCAAACAGTTGGGCTTTACTCTGGAAACGATCGCCGAACTGCTGTCGATCCGGGTTGATCCTGAACATCATACCTGCCAGGAATCGAAGTCGATCGTCGATGCGCGACTGAGCGAAGTGGAAAGCAAGTTGGCGGAGCTGACTCGCATGCGCGAATCGTTGAAACGCCTGAGTGACGCCTGCTGCGGCACTGCCCATACCAGCAACTATTGTTCTATTCTGGAAGCCTTGGAACAGGGTGCCAGCGATGATAAAGGCAAAAAAGATTGCTGACGACACTTTAATTTTTATATTGCCGGCAGTATTATCGGCTCGTTTTATTACCCTACCTTTTACAGGAGCATTACCATGACGAAATATCGTCACACTAAAGGCCAGATTCAAGATAACGCCATTGAGGCGCTGCTGTATGACCCGCTATTCCGCCAACGAGTGGAAAAGAATGTGAAAGGCAAAGGCAGCTATCGGCGTAAAGAAAAACACAACAAAGGCGGTAACTGGGAGGCCAGTGGCAAACTATCAAACGATAATTTACCACTGGCTTTCTGGTTTTAAGGCATTAAAAAAGCCACCTTCATCGGTGGCTTTTTATTGGCGTAACTTAATGCTGTTTTACAGCTTTGGCTGCTGTTGCTGGCTCAGCAAATCACGGATTTCCGTCAGCAGTTTCTCTTCTGCGGTTGGTTCTGGCGGCGCTGCTGGCGCTTCTTCCTGCTTGCGGCGCATCTTGTTCATCAGTTTAATCGCCAGGAAGATAGCGAAGGCGACAATCACAAAGTCAAATACGGTCTGGATGAATGAACCATAGTTCATTACCACCGCCGGTACGGCGCCCTGAGCTTCACGTAACACCAGATGGAACTGTTTAAAATCGACGCCGCCAATCAGTAAGCCCAACGGTGGCATGATGATATCAGCCACGAAGGACGAAACAATCTTGCCGAATGCAGCACCGATAATCACACCGACGGCCAGATCGACCACGTTGCCGCGCATGGCAAATTCGCGAAACTCTTTCAACATACTCATAGAACGCACCCCTTGCAGAATTAATAACTCAAGTTTAACAAAGCAATTTCCCTTTGCCACAAATGGCGAGAAGTTTTATCTCCTCCCAAGGCAGAGAACAACTACGCAATTATAGACCATCGCCTAATAAATTCGTTCTACAAGAAGAACGGACTCGGTTGGAACAAGCGTTCAACGTCCGGCACGAATTTCTTGTCGGTAATAAACATGATGACGTGATCGCCCTGTTCGATTTTGCTGTTGCCGTTGGCGATGATCACGTCGTCGCCACGCACGATCGCACCGATGGTGGTACCCGGTGGCAGCTTGATGTCTTCCACGATGCGGCCGACCACTTTAGATGTGCTTTCATCGCCGTGGGCAATCGCTTCGATCGCTTCTGCCACGCCGCGGCGCAGTGACGAGACGCTGACGATATCCGCTTTGCGCACATGCCCAAGCAGCGCGGAGATGGTTGCCTGCTGCGGGGAAATGGCAATATCGATCACGCTGCCTTGCACCAGATCGACATAGGCGCGGCGCTGGATCAATACCATCACCTTCTTGGCGCCCATGCGCTTGGCCAGCATGGCGGACATGATGTTGGCCTCATCGTCGTTGGTGATGGCGATGAAAACATCCACCTGCTCGACGTGCTCTTCGGCCAGCAGCTCCTGATCGGAGGCATCGCCGTAGAATACAATGGTGTCGTGCAGCTGTTCGGCCAGCTCGGCGGCGCGTTGCTGATTCCGCTCGATCAGTTTGACGTTGTAGTCTTTTTCCAGCTTGGCGGCCAGGCCGGCGCCGACGTTGCCGCCGCCGACGATCATGATGCGCTTATAGGGTTTTTCCAGCCGCTGCAGTTCGCTCATCACCGCGCGGATATGCTGTGAGGCGGCGACGAAGAACACTTCATCGCCGGCTTCGATAATGGTCGAGCCCTGCGGACGGATCGGACGATCCTGGCGGAATATGGCGGCGACGCGGGTATCGATATGTGGCATGTGCTCGCGCATTGAAGAGAGCGCATTGCCGACCAGCGGGCCGCCGTAATAGGCTTTAACCGCGGCGATGCTGACCTTGCCTTCGGCAAAGTTGACCACCTGCAGCGCGCCAGGGTATTCAATCAGCTTGTAGATATAGTCGATGACCAGCTGCTCCGGCGAAATCAGATGGTCGATTGGCACCGCTTCCGGCAGGAACAGTTTCTCCGACTCGCGGATGTATTCCGGCGCGCGGATACGGGCGATACGGTTAGGGGTATTAAACAGAGAATAGGCGATCTGGCAGGCGATCATGTTGGTTTCGTCGGAGTTGGTGACGGCGACCAGCATGTCGGCGTCTTCTGCGCCGGCTTCGCGCAGCACCCGAGGGTGGGAACCATGCCCCTGAACCACCCGCAAATCGAATTTATCCTGCAGCTGACGCAAGCGGCCGGAATCGGTATCGACGACGGTGATATCGTTGTTTTCACCCACCAGGTTTTCCGCCAGCGTCCCGCCAACCTGACCGGCACCAAGAATAATTATTTTCATCGTGTTCTCTGCTTCACACTGAAAGACTTAGGGCGCGCACGCACGCCCTGAAGCATTACATTTTAATCAGCTTAGCGTAAAAGAAGCCATCGCCGTCCTCGGGATGCGGGATATTCTGTCGCCCTGGCCGCTGCGCATCGCCGGTTTCAACCAGCTTGGCATCGGCGTGGCGTTGCAAGAACGCGGCGATCTGGTTGCTGTTTTCATCCGGCAGGATAGAACAGGTGGCGTAAACCATCACTCCGCCTGATTTTAGATGCGGCCAGACGGCTTCCAGAATTTCTGCCTGCAGTGCGGCGAGTTCGGCGATGTCGCGATCGCGGCGCAGCCATTTGATGTCGGGATGACGGCGGATCACGCCGGTGGCGGAGCAAGGTGCGTCCAGCAGGATGCGGTCGAACTGCTTGTCCCCGCACCACTGCAGCGGAGTGCGGCCATCGCCCAGTTTAACCTCTGCGTGCAAACGCAGACGCTGCAGGTTCTCTTTGACTCGCGCCAGGCGCTGTTCGTCGATATCGACCGCCATGACGTGTGCTTTCGGCGCCGCTTCCAAAATATGCGTGGTTTTGCCGCCGGGTGCGGCGCACAGATCGAGGATCTGTTCGCCGTCTTGCGGATCCAACAGATCGACACACCCCTGGGCTGAGGCATCTTGCACGGTGACCCAGCCTTCGGCGAACCCTGGCAGATCGGTCACGGCGCAAGGCGCCAGCAAACGCACTGCATCGGCATAGTCTGCATGAGTTTCCGCGGCGATGCCGGCGTCGTTCAGCAGCTGCAGATAAGCGTCACGGGTGTGATGCAGGCGGTTGACGCGCAGCCACATCGGCGGCTTCTGGTTATTGGCGTCGACGATCTGTTCCCAGTTGGCGGGATAAGCCTGTTGAATGCGTTTCAGTAACCAGCTGGGATGCAGATAGCGGCTGTCATTGTTGGCGGCGCGTTGCAACAGCTCTTCCTGCTGGCGCTGGAATTGCCGCAAGACGCCGTTAATCAGGCCTTTTAACTGCGGGCGTTTCAGCGCTACCGCACCTTCCACGGTTTCCGCCAGCACGGCGTGCGCCGGGATGCGGGTATACAGCAGCTGATACAGGCCAACCATCAGCAAGTAGTGCAGCGTACGCTGCTTACCGGTCAGCGGCTTGGCCATCAATTGCTGAATGCACCATTCGAGCTGCGGCAGCACGCGTAACGTGCCGAAACACAGCTCCTGCAGCAACCCGCGATCTTTGTCGCTGATGGAGGTTTGCAGCGCCGGCAGGACAGTGCTGAGCGACTGCCCCTGATCCAGCACCTGGCCGATGGCTTTGGCAGCGATGCTGCGGAGATTGTAATTATTTTTCATAGGCTGAAGCTGATAACGATCGGCATTAAGAAAATAACGGCCCGGCGATGAACGGCCGGGCAGTGGGGTGACTTACAGCCGGTTACCCGGGGTAAACCATTCACGACGTGAATTTAACAGGTCCTGCGCCGACATCGGTTTCTTACCGGCGGGCTGCAGCTGGATCAGATTGAGGATGCCGTCGGCGGTCGCCACCTGAATGCCTTGCTTGTCGGCATGGACAACGGTGCCCGGCTCCGCGTTGGCGCTTTGCGCCAGCACGCTGGCCTGCCAGACTTTTACCGGTTGATCGTCGATGGTGAAGTAGCTGATCGGCCAAGGGTTGAAGGCGCGGATGCAGCGCTCCAGTTGTGCAGCGGACAGGTTCCAGTCCAGGCGAGCTTCTTCTTTGCTCAGCTTCTCGGCGTAAGTGACCAATGCTTCGTCCTGTACTTCGCGGGTGGCGCTGCCGTCGGCCATTTGGCGCAGCGTCGTCAGCATGCCCTGCGGGCCGAGCTGGGCCAGTTTGCCGTAGAGACTGGCGCTGGTGTCGTTGCTCTCAATTGGGCAGGCGATCTTGTGCATCATGTCGCCGGTATCGAGGCCGGCGTCCATCTGCATGATGGTCACGCCGGTTTCGCTGTCGCCGGCCCAGAGCGAACGCTGGATCGGTGCCGCGCCGCGCCAGCGAGGCAGCAGCGAACCGTGTACGTTGATGCAACCGAGACGCGGCATATCCAGCACCGCTTGCGGCAGGATCAACCCGTAGGCAACAACCACCATCACGTCGGCGTTAAGATCGGCCACCAGGCGCTGGTTCTCTTCTGGGCGCAGCGATTTTGGCTGAAATACCGGCAGTTGGTGTTGTTCAGCCAGCACTTTTACCGGGCTTGGCGTCAACTTGTTGCCGCGGCCAGCCGGGCGGTCGGGCTGGGTAAAAACGCCGACAATCTGGTGCTCAGATGACAACAGCGCGTCAAGATGACGCGCTGCGAAGTCTGGTGTTCCGGCGAAAATAATCCGTAAAGAGTCAGACACGTTGATTTCCTGATCGGTTAGGCGCGGGCTTGGAGCTTGGCCATTTTTTCCAGTTTCTGACGAATGCGCTGGCGCTTCAGCGGCGACAGGTAATCGACGAACAGTTTACCCATCAGGTGATCCATCTCGTGCTGGATGCAGATCGCCAGCAGATCGTCCGCTTCCAGCTCGAAAGATTTGCCTTCGCGATCCAGCGCGCGGATCTTCACCTGCGCGGCGCGTGGTACCAATGCACGCTGCTCGGGAATGGAAAGACAGCCTTCCTCGATGCCGGTTTCGCCGCTTTTTTCCAGCAGCTCCGGATTGATCAGCACCAGGCGCTGATCGCGATTCTCGGAGACGTCGATCACGATAATGCGCTGATGGATATCCACCTGAGTCGCAGCAAGGCCGATGCCTTCCTCTGCGTACATGGTTTCAAACATATCATCCACGATGCGCTGGATATCTGCATTGACTTCTTTTACCGGCGCTGCAACTTTGCGCAGACGCTCGTCTGGGAAATGTAATACCTGCAAGACTGACATATATCTTTAGATCTGTATCCGAGTAATGAACGAGGTTTAACCTCTATTCTAGACATTTCCCGGCCTGATTGACAGCATTGCGCACCAATTGCTCAGATTGGTAATACCACCGTTTTTGCTGAGGGAACAGAGGATGCGGCCGGAAGAGATCGCTTTACGGATGCGGGGGGTTACGGGGCTGCAGACCGTCGTGGCCAGCCGGATCGTGCGGCAGTTATCGCAAATGGGTGGCGAGCCTCGCCGCGCGTTGCGTGAACTGGGATTGAATGAACGGCAACGGGCACAGTTCAACCAGACGGATCCTGGTTATCTGGCGGCCACCTTGCGTTGGCTGGAAGTGCCGGCGCACCGTATGCTGAACTATGCAGCGGCCGGCTATCCCGAATGCCTGGCTCAGATCGACGATGCGCCGCTGTTCCTGCTGATCGATGGAGATCCTCAGGCGCTGTTGCGCCCGCAACTTGCCATGGTTGGCAGCCGGCAGTTCAGCCACTACGGCGAGCGCTGGGCTAACCATTTCGCCGAGGAATTGGCGCGTTGCGGTTTCACCATCACCAGTGGTTTGGCGATCGGCATCGACGGCATTTGCCATCGCGCAGCGCTGGCGGCCGGTGGTTGCACGATAGCGGTGTTGGGCTGCGGGCTGGCCAATGTCTACCCGCGGCGGCACCACAGGCTCGCAGAGCAGATAGTCGAGCAGGGCGGTGCGGTGATTTCAGATCATTTGGTCACCGATTTGCCCCTGGCCGACCATTTTCCGCGCCGCAACCGCATTATCAGCGGGCTGAGCCAGGGCGTTCTGGTCATAGAAGCCTCGTTGCGCAGCGGTACCCTGGTGACGGCTCGCTATGCGCTGGAGCAAGGGCGTGAGGTATTCGCCTTGCCGGGGCCGTTAGGGAACCCGATGAGCGAAGGCACGCACTGGCTGATCCAACAGGGCGCGCATCTGGTGACTGGGCCGAAAGATATCGCCGAATTGCTGGGAAGCGGCCTTCAATGGCTGTCACTGAACGAAAATACAACTATTTGTGCGTCGCAGGCTGAAGTTGAATTGCCATTTGCCGATGTGTTGGCTAACGTAGGAGATGAGGTGACACCTGTTGACGTCGTCGCTGAACGTGCCGGCCAACCTGTGCCAGTGGTGGTAATCAAGTTACTCGAGCTGGAGTTAGCAGGGTGGATCGCAGCTGTACCCGGCGGCTATGTCCGAATAAGGAGGGCAAGCCATGTTCGACGTACTCATGTACTTGTTTGAAACTTATATCCACAATGAACCAGAGATGCGCGTCGATCAGGATCAACTGACCGATGATCTCGCCCAGGCGGGGTTTCATCAGGATGATATCTACAACGCGTTGAATTGGCTTGAGAAGTTGGCCGACCTGCAAGAAGGTCAAAATGCGCCTTACTTTATGGATGCGGATCCGCTGGCGATGCGGATCTATACCGAAGAGGAAAACGCGCGTTTGGACGCCGGCTGCCGTGGTTTTCTCCTGTTCCTGGAACAGATTCAGGTATTGAACCTCGAAACCCGTGAAATGGTTATCGACCGCGTTATGGCTTTGGATAATGCGGAATTCGATCTCGAAGATCTGAAATGGGTCGTGTTGATGGTGCTGTTTAATATCCCCGGATATGAAAGCGCCTATCAGCAAATGGAAGAGCTGTTGTTTGAAGTGAACGAAGGTTATCTGCATTGAGCCGATAACGCGCATAGAAGACGTTATGACAAAAAACGCGATTTTTGCCGCCAGGCAAAATGAACCCTGTCCGGAATGCGGGGCCGAGCTGGTGATCCGTAGCGGTCGCCACGGCCCTTTCCTCGGCTGTTCCCAGTACCCTGAATGCCAATATATTCGTCCGCTGAAAGCACAGGCCGATGGGCATGTCGTTAAGGTGTTGGATGGGCAACCGTGCCCGAAGTGTCAGGCGACGTTGGTGCTGCGCCAGGGGCGCTACGGCATGTTTATCGGCTGCAGCGATTATCCGCAGTGCGATCACACAGAAGTGATCGACAAGCCTGATGAAACCGCCATTACCTGTCCGCAGTGCGGCCAAGGCAAACTGCTGCAGCGCAAGTCGCGTTACGGCAAGGTTTTTCACTCCTGCGATCGTTACCCGGAATGCCAGTTCGCTCTCAACGTTAAACCCGTCGCTGGTGAATGCGCCTATTGCCATTATCCGCTGCTGATGGAAAAGCGCACGGCAAAAGGCCCCGTCCTGTGCTGTGCCAGCAAGCTGTGCGGAAAACCCGTCGCGACTACAGAATAATCACATCATGAATTCAGAATTAAGCCCGAACCTTTTATCTATCATCGATGCTTTGCATCAACAGCAGGTGATTGCGTATCCCACCGAAGCGGTATTCGGCCTGGGTTGCGATCCCGACAGCGAGCAGGCGGTCAATGCATTGCTGGCGCTGAAACAGCGGCCGTGGGAAAAGGGGCTGATTTTGATCGCCGCCGACTATGCGCAGCTTAAGCCTTATATTGACGACAGTACGCTCAGCGAACAGCAGCGCGCGACGATGTTTGCCAGCTGGCCTGGGCCGGTAACCTGGGTGTTGCCTGCTCGGCCGGAGACGCCGCGTTTGTTGACCGGGCGTTTCAGTTCACTGGCGGTGCGCGTCAGCGATCATCCGCTGGTGCAGTTGCTGTGCCGGCAGTACGGCAAGCCGCTGGTGTCGACCAGCGCCAATCTCAGTGGGCTGGAACCGTGCCGCAGTGCCGATGAGGTCACGCGGCAGTTCGGCGAAGCTTTCCCGGTATTGCGCGGCAAGGTGGGTGGCCGTCTTAATCCTTCCGAAATCAGAGACGTTCTGACCGGCGAACAGATCCGTCAGGGCTAGAGGTAATGGGCATGGAGAAGTTTGCGGTATTTGGCAACCCTATCGGCCACAGCAAATCGCCGCGAATTCATGCGCTGTTTGCTGCCCAGACCGGCATTGAGCATCCTTATGGGACGGTGTTGGCGCCGCTGGACGGTTTTGAAACCAGCCTGCAGGCGTTTATCCGCGCCGGAGGGCTGGGGGCGAACGTCACGGTGCCTTTCAAGGAGCGTGCTTATTCGGCCGCTTCTGAGCTGAGCGAGCGCGCGGCGATGGCCGGTGCGGTCAACACCCTGAAGGTATTGCCTAATGGCGAGCTGTTGGGGGATAACACCGACGGCATCGGTTTGCTGACCGATCTGCAGCGCCAGCAATTGATTCGGCCGCAGGATCGCATTCTGCTGGTGGGCGCCGGCGGTGCGGCACGCGGCGTGATCCTGCCGCTGCTGTCTTTCGGCTGCCGGCTCACGATCACCAACCGCACTTTCAGTCGGGCCCAAGAGTTGGCCGACGCTTTCCGGCATCTGGGGGAGATCTCGGCGGCGCCGATGGATCAACTGGATCAGCAAGCGTTCGATCTGGTGATCAATGCGACGGCGTCCGGCATCAGCGGGGAGATCCCGGCGTTGCCTGCAGGCGTGGTGAATGCGCAAACCCGTTGCTATGACATGTTCTATCAGCAAGGCGTTACGCCATTTCTGGCCTGGGCGCAGCAGCAGGGCGCAACGGAATACGCCGATGGGCTGGGTATGCTGGTGGGGCAGGCGGCGCATGCTTTCCTGCTTTGGCACGGAGTGATGCCGGAGATCGAGCCGGTATTACGCCAGCTGCGCAGCGAACTGGTGGCATAAATTCTACCCCGTTCTCTTTATAGGGAACGGGGCGCCCATCAGATATCTTCCGACAGGTATTCGTCTTTCCAGCGTACATAGTTGTTAGAAGAATAAAGCAATCCCTCCAACTCGGCGGCGGTCAAAGGCCGAACCTGGCGTGCCGGGCTACCCATATAAAGATAGCCGCTGGCCAGGCGTTTGCCCGGCGCCACCAAACTGCCGGCGCCAATCATCACGTCATCTTCTACAACTACGCCGTCCAACAGGATTGATCCCATCCCGACCAGCACCCGGTTGCCGATGGCGCAGCCGTGCAGCATCGCTTTATGGCCCACGGTAACGTCTTCGCCAATTAACAGGGGATAACCGTCGGGGTTATGTTCGGAGCGGTGAGTCACATGCAGCACGCTGCCATCCTGAATATTGCTGCGTGCGCCGATCTTTACCGCATTGACGTCGCCGCGAATGGCGACCAGCGGCCAGATGCTGACGTCATCCGCCAGATCGACGTCGCCGATCACGACGCTGGAAGGATCGATCAAGACGCGCTGACCGAGTTTGGGGGTGTATTGAAGATAAGAACGTACTGCATCGGACATGGTGCTTGCCTCACGTCGGGATCATATTTACCGGCAATACTAGACCCTGGCGATGGAATTACAACCAACGCCAGCGCCGGATCCTGCGGAAAATGGCCCTGATCGCACAAGATCCACCCGGAAGGGCTGAAAAGTGTGCAAACAGAAAGAAAAGATCAAAAAAGGGGTTGTGCAAAAAACTCGGATCCCTATAATGCGCCTCCATCGACACGGCGCAAGTGATTCACTTCACACAGCGGCCGGGAAGAAAGAGAAAAAATCC
>NZ_JBXUNV010000011.1:0-5420 GCF_057196085.1 Serratia sp. DFXYC6
AGAGTAGGACACTGCCAGGCATCAAATAAAGCCGAAAGCCCTGAACTGACGTTCAGGGCTTTTTGCTATGCGTAAAATAAATATCCTGACAGTATCTATTACTTTGAAAAATGCCTTTTTGGGCATATGTAGCTTATCCTTATAAGGAGGCATAATGTTTCTTTGCTAGGGAAATAGCCAGCTAAATATATAATTGATAGTTCCAGATTATTATTTAAATAATAAAAATATCTATCTATCTATCTATCTATCTATCTATCTATCTATCTATCTATGAACAGACTGATGAGAATTATCCGGTTATATCAAAGATAAATCTTAATTCTTCAGGGTATTAGTCGATAAATTTCACGTTAATTAAAACAAATATTAGCCAGACGCCTCGAATCGAGTAGACTAGGCGGAAGATTATTTCCGTATAGGTACTGAACGTTATGTCTACTGAAAGCGCGTCTTTAAAAAACCACAATACGTTTGCGCTCCCGGTCAACGCAGCGCACCTGATCATGGCCGATAGAATTGAGCTGATGCTCAAGGTGTGGCAACAAACGCGCAAGCGTCAGGAGCCGTTGCTGATTCTCGGTGAAGGTAGCAACGTGCTGTTCCTGGAGGATTTTTCTGGCACAGTAATGGTCAATCAGTTGAAGGGCATTGATGTTCGGGAAGATAACGATGCCTGGTATCTCCACGTCAGCTCCGGTGAAAATTGGCATGACCTGGTGCAATATACGCTACAGGCCGGGATCTGCGGTCTGGAAAACCTGGCGTTGATTCCTGGATTGGCCGGTTCCGCCCCTATCCAGAACATCGGCGCCTACGGCGTCGAATTGAAAGACGTCTGCGAGTATGTCGATCTGCTGGACTTCTCTACCGGCGCTATCGATCGTATTCCGGCTGCCGAGTGTGGTTTTGGCTACCGGGAAAGTATTTTCAAACACCGTTTCCAGACTGGACATGTCATTGTCGGGCTGGGTCTGCGTCTCAACAAACAGTGGCAACCCAAATTGAGCTACGGCGATCTGGCCAAGCTGGATCCTGCCACGGTGACACCACTTCAGGTATTTGAATCCGTATGCGCCATGCGCCGCAGCAAGCTGCCCGATCCGCGTGAAACCGGCAATGCCGGCAGCTTCTTCAAGAATCCGCTGGTGAACGCAGAGAAAGCCGCAGAACTCATCGCTAAATATCCCGCTATGCCGCATTATCCACAGCAGGATGGCCAGGTGAAGCTGGCCGCCGGATGGCTTATCGATCAATGCGAACTGAAAGGATATCGTATCGGTGGCGCTGCGGTACACCGCCAACAAGCGCTGGTGCTGGTGAACATCGCCAACGCCCACAGTCAGGATGTGGTGGCGTTGGCGCGCCACGTACGCAAGACGGTGGCTGATAAATTCGGCGTGTGGCTGGAACCTGAGGTGCGTTTTATTGGCGCGACCGGTGAACTGAATGCCGTGGCGGTGCTGTCATGAAAGATACCAAGGTGCCGTTAAAACTGATCGCGCTGCTCGCTGACGGCGAATTCCATTCCGGTGAACACCTCGGTGAGTCACTGGGCATGAGTCGCGCGGCGATCAATAAGCATATTCAGACCATTCGCGAATGGGGACTGGATGTCTTTACCGTGCCCGGAAAAGGCTATAGCCTGCCTGGCGCCATCCAGCTGTTGGAAGCCAAGCGAATCCTCAGCCTGCTGGAAGACAAGCGTGTAAGCGTGTTGCCGGTGGTCGATTCCACCAACCAATACTTGCTGGACCGCATCGACGAATTGCACTCTGGTGATGCCTGCGTCGCTGAATACCAACAGGCAGGACGAGGGCGCCGCGGGCGGCAGTGGATCTCGCCATTCGGCGCTAATTTATATCTGTCGATGTTCTGGCGACTGGAGCAGGGGCCGGCAGCGGCTATGGGGCTTAGCCTGGTGATCGGGATGGTGATGGCGGAGGTCTTGCAGCGTCTCGGTGCGGCTGATGTGCGCGTGAAGTGGCCTAACGATCTTTATCTGAACGATCGTAAATTGGCGGGGATCCTGGTCGAACTGACGGGAAAAACCGGCGATGCGGCCCAACTGGTCATCGGCGCCGGCATCAACCTGGCGATGCGTGATACCAATGCCAGCGCCATTACTCAGGGATGGATTAACCTACAGGAAGCGGGAATTCAGATCGATCGCAATGAACTGGCTGCAACCTTGCTTAATGAACTGCGTCAGTCATTGAAACAGTTTGAGATAGACGGACTCGCGCCCTTTATCGGTCGCTGGCGTACGCTGGATAACTTTATCGACAGGCCGGTCAAGCTGCTGATTGGCGAGCGGCAGATTGTGGGTATCGCCCGAGGAATCGATTCACAGGGCGCACTGCTGCTGGAACAGGACGGGGAGATCAAGCCCTTCATCGGTGGCGAGATATCGCTGCGCAGCGCGGAATAGTGAGAAAAGACAAGGGGACAGTAACGTCCCCTGAATCGATCGGTAGGCTTACTTTCTTAAACGCACGCTTTCAACGGCGTGGTTAGCGCTTTTGGTCATTATCAGGCTGGCGCGTTCACGGGTGGGCAGTATATTCTGCTGCAAATTCAATCCGTTAATTTCATTCCATAATTGCGTGGCGATATTAATCGCCTCCGGTTCCGGCAATTTTGAATAATTATGGAAATAAGAATCGGGATTGGAAAATGCGCCCTGACGGAATTTCAGAAAACGATTGATATACCAGCTTTGTAATAGCGTTTCCGGCGCATCGACATATATAGAGAAGTCGACAAAGTCGGAAACGAATACGCGATGCGGATCGTGAGGATAATCCATACCGCTTTGCAACACGTTAAGCCCTTCCAGGATCAGAATATCCGGTTGCTCGATGACTTTATTACCTTCGGGTACAACGTCATAGATCAAATGGGAATAAACCGGGGCGGTGACGCGTTTGGCGCCGGATTTCACTTCCGACACGAATTTCACCAGGCTATGCATATCGTAAGACTGCGGGAAGCCTTTTTTCTTCATCAGGCCGCGTTCGTTCAGCACCTTGTTAGGGTGCAAGAAGCCGTCGGTCGTGATCAACTCAACGCTGCGGTGTTCTGGCCAACGGCTCAACAACGCCTGCAACAGACGTGCGGTTGTGCTCTTACCTACGGCTACGCTGCCGGCGATGCCGATGACATAGGGAATCTTTTGCCCGTCGGTGCCGAGGAATTGCTCGAGCACCGCCTGCCTACGCAGGTTGGAACTGATATAGAAGTTCAACAGCCGTGACAGCGGCAGATAAATCTGCGCAACTTCTTCCAACGAGAGATCTTCGTTAATCCCTTTCAGTTTAACGATCTCTTCTTCCGACAACGTCAGCGGCACCGAATCTCGCAACGCAGCCCATTGGGTACGATCGAACTGTAGGTAAGGCGTTGCTAAAGATTGATCTCTTTTTATCATAAGCCAAATTCTGCCTGTTAACGCAGGTTGGGAAAGGCGCCGGACGCCAACTCCAGAGAATAAACAAGCTGCATATTATAGACAGCTTCGTTTTTGGCGTAGACTTTTTTCGCAAAAGTTGTCGATAGGCAGCAGTTTATGTCAATTGTGCGAAGCGGCGCGCAGTTGATAAAGCGGGGTTGCAAGGCGGTATCATCAGAGCCGGATACCGCCTGAAGACTAACTGGCGATGGCGCGCGAAGGCTGATTTACGGTGAACAGACGTTTGTAATAAATGACGGTCGGATGGTAATGCCCATCGGGACCCGCTGCATAATCCGGCAGCTCACCCAAACAGCGATAACCCAGGCTGCGATAAAGCGCTTCTGCCGCCGAACCGGCCTGCGTATCCAGATACAATAGCCCGCGTTGCTGCTGCAGTGCCGCGTACTCCAGCGTCTTCATCAGAGCCTGACCTACGCCGTTGCGGCGAGCACGGCTATGCACCAACAGCTTCACCACCTCCGCACGATTACGGCCGTTCGGCTTCTGGCAAAGTTCGAGTTGCACGGTGCCAACGACGCCGCGATCGTCACGGGCAATCCACAGCAGCAGCTCACCTTTGGCCAGGGCCGGTCGCAGACTGTGGAAGTAGCTCTCGGCGTCTTCGTGAGGAATTAAGGTGTCGTAACCGACAGAAGCGCCGTGCGTGACGGCATCGGTCAACAGGCGGGCCAATTCATCGCGGTAAATTGGGAGCGTAGCGGCGTTGATAGGCACTATTTTCATCGGTCATTCCTCCTGGGATGGGGGTAATGAAGAGAAGCAATAACTGAGCCACAGCGGCGAAAGGCATAGCAACGGCAAAAGGGCGAGGGATCAGTGTAGCCCACGCCGCAGTCCGGGGCAGGTATCCCCTTTTTGGTGCATCGATCCCGCTCACAGTTTACCAGCGCGGGTTAAGTGTTTTGAGAAGCCCGACACGGAGAAAGCGGCGCTCAAGGCTTGCAAAAAGTGGATAAAATTGTAGAGAATGATTGCCGCGAGTGATGAATGTTTGCACGCCGCAGGCTGCAAATTGCATGACAGTATGCAAAATTGACTGATTTATGAGCGAAAGTGCGCGTAAAGCAATTTTTTTGTTGCATAGGTCGCCCGCTCTACCTAGAATGCGCTGCACTTGATGCCGGCTTAGCTCAGTAGGTAGAGCAACTGACTTGTAATCAGTAGGTCACCAGTTCGATTCCGGTAGCCGGCACCATTCAAGTCACAAGTAGTTAAAATCTGGTGGGGTTCCCGAGCGGCCAAAGGGAGCAGACTGTAAATCTGCCGTCACAGACTTCGAAGGTTCGAATCCTTCCCCCACCACCAAATCTTGCCTTCGGCGATTAACTGAGATGCGATAAATACCGCAACGGTTGATGGCGGGAGGAGAGGGCGAAAGCCTTCGGCAAGGTTCGAGCTGTGCAGCGCAAGGCGCAGCCGGCCCGAAGGATGCGAGCCGAGTGATGAACAATCCTGCTCCATCCCAAAATTCTACAGAAAAATCAGGTAGCCGAGTTCCAGGATGCGGGCATCGTATAATGGCTATTACCTCAGCCTTCCAAGCTGATGATGTGGGTTCGATTCCCACTGCCCGCTCCAAGATGTGCTGATATAGCTCAGTTGGTAGAGCGCACCCTTGGTAAGGGTGAGGTCGGCAGTTCGAATCTGCCTATCAGCACCACTTCTTAATTTCTCGCCCCCTGATTTTCTTTCTGTTCTGGATTCAACGAGCAAATGCTTGGTTGATGTGGTGATACCACCGATTTATCCGTGTCTTAGAGGGACAATCGATGTCTAAAGAAAAGTTTGAACGTACAAAACCGCACGTTAACGTCGGTACTATCGGCCACGTTGACCACGGTAAAACTACCCTGACTGCAGCGATCACTACCGTACTGGCTAAAACCTACGGCGGTTCTGCACGTGCTTTCGACCAGATCGATAACGCGCCAGAAGAAAAAGCTCG
>NZ_JBXUNV010000012.1:0-3650 GCF_057196085.1 Serratia sp. DFXYC6
TTTTTTTTCCTTTAATTACAATTAGTAAGTAAGAAATAATTTCTATTTTGAAGACCGTTTTTTGCTACTTTCTAGGTTTTCCTGCATCAGAGCGTTTCCCGCGAACTCTTCCATCCTTATTGCGATCTCGTGGTTGAGTGCCTCCACCAGGTTTAGGCACGACAACGTGTGAGTTGAGTGGTCTGCGATCTGCCATTTTATTTTTCCTTACTGTGCGTAAACAAATAATTTCCAACGAATATTCCCTTGTGAAGGAGTGTGTTGGTGGTGGTTTTGTGGAGGTATTGTTTTCCCTCCTGCGATTGTTACTTCTTTATCGCAGCCGGTGCATTTGTAAATCCCTTCAAACTTACACGTATCCCCAGGTTTATATTCGGTATCAAAGGCTGGGTTGGATGTTACCCCTGCTTCCTTGATTTGGTTCTTGTTTCCTGCACGAACTAAAGCCATTTGTAGCCTCCAAGCATATCTGTTTTACGCACACTTGCACTGTGCATTGGTGCATGTTACAACAAGAGCCCTGGTTGCACAAGTGCACAGTGCTGTTGTGCAAGATTATTTTTTATTGTAATATGTCCTTGGTAACGGTGGTCCAGATGGTTGCCGGGTTACGGCAGAACATAAGGTGAAATAAAAATGCAGCAAGATCATGAGCATGATGATGACTGCCGCATTCAGTTTCGAGACGATTGGCTATACCAATTTTATAAATACGGTAAAGCCAATCGAAAGATACCAGCAACGATAGATGCTTCATTGAAGCGCAAGCTGGATATGCTGAATGCTGCTGATAAAGTCGGAGATTTGCGATCCCCACCAGGGAATCGGTTTGAAAATCTCAACCCTCCATTGACAGGGTGTTCATCTATAAGGGTGAACGAAAAGTACCGCTTGATATTTAAGTGGGGTGAAAACGGAGTCGAGGACTTGTATCTCGATCCACATGATTACCGATAGATAACAGGTCGTGGCTGTTATCTTATAAAATCAGTAGGTGAGGCGTTCCCTCACCTACATTAAAACGTCATTAAAAGAATGATTAATAATATAAAGCGACGTAACTACATTTAAATTTAAGATAATCACTAATCGATACATCTGGTAATAGACGAAATACTTATCTTCCTCATCAAACAGAGAGAAGTAAAAATTCAGGAGTAAAGCATGTCCCAGGCAACTAGAAAACCATCAACTGTAGGGGATATTATTCTTTATGAATATCTCGAGCCGAGTGGTTTAAAAATCAATGATTTAGCTGAGATGCTAAACGTGCATAGAAATTCTGCTAGTGCTTTGGTTAACAATAACAGAAAGCTTTCCACCGATATGGCTTTTAGGTTAGCTAAAGCATTCAATACTACTGCTAAGTTCTGGCTTAATATACAGCAGTCTGTTGATTTGTGGGAGGTTACTAGTAGCCCTAGGTTACAGGAAGAAATAGAAAGAGTAACTCCCGCTCATGAACTTATAGAAAGAAAGCATCATGCTGATGATTTGGTAAGAAAACATGCAATTGCATGATTTTTTTTAATAAATAAGTTATACCCACAAAAAAGAAGGCTTCTCTAACAGGAAGCCTTCTTTTTTTGAGGGGGGGAGCAAAACCCCGTTATCATTTTCTTTTTACGATCTTCTTGAGATCCGGTTTCGGTACGCGTAATCTCTTGCTCTGTAAACGAAAAAACCACCCTGGCAGGTGGTTTTTCGAAGGTTAGTTAATCCTGGCAGATTCTCTAACCGTGGTAACAGTCTTGTGCGAGACATGTCACCAAATCTGTCCTTCCAGTGTAGCCGCAGTTCGGTTTCCACTTCAAGAACTCTTAGCATATATCTCGCACATCAGTTACCAATGGCTGCTGCCAGTGGCGTTTTGTCGTGTCTTTCCGGTTTGGACTCAAGTCGATAGTTACCGGATAAGGCGCAGCGGTCGGACTGAACGGGGGGTTCGTGCATACAGTCCAGCTTGGAGCGAACTGCCTTCCCGGAGCCGAGTGTCAGGCGTGGAATGAGATAACCGCGGCCATAACAGCGGAGTGACACCGGTAAACCGAAAGGCAGGAACAGGAGAGCGCACGAGGGAGCCATCAGGGGGAAACGCCTGGTATCTTTATAGTCCTGTCGGGTTTCGCCACCACTGATTTGAGCGTCAGATTTTGTGATGCTTGTCAGGGGGGCGGAGCCTATGGAAAAACAGCCCGGCGGGCTGTGGCCTTTTCCCGTTTTTCTGCATGCCCCTGACTTCTTTATCCTTCCCTTTTTATTCCCACCGCTCGCCGCAGTGTTGGCTAGCGTAGTCTGTCAACGCGAGGAAGCGGAAGTGCATCTGAAGCTGATGTGTCGCACGGTCATCGCGGGGCTTTAGTTGACGATGCAAGATAGGCAACGTGTTCCCGTTTGACGTCATTACATGCCTTCATCCGGTGACGTGTTGTCGACCCTGCCGCTGGCTCTCATGTGGGACAGGATATGTTTTGTAGCACCGCCGTTGGCGACGCTACAAAACGAGGGTGACGGACAGGAAATGTGTTGTCATTACCGCCGGTGTTCCTGGCGTTGACAACACGCTGGTCAGGGCGCAGCCCCGACACCCCGAATCTCCCCTATACTGTGCCAAAAAAAGGAGGTCTCTATGGCATGGCACAGTGTGGCGCAGGCACAAGCATTGACCGGCAAAAGTCGGCGTACGCTCTACCGCGATATGGCCGCAGGTCGCGTGTCATGGCGTACTAATGCCTATGGACGCCGGGAGTTAGAAACCACGGAATTGCTGCGTGTGTACGGCGAGCTGCAACCCGCTGGCACGAATGCGCGGCACACGGTGTCACACCCCATTGGCACAGAAGATCAGG
The DNA here is from genome assembly GCF_057196085.1 of Serratia sp. DFXYC6. Lineage (NCBI taxonomy): Bacteria > Pseudomonadati > Pseudomonadota > Gammaproteobacteria > Enterobacterales > Yersiniaceae > Serratia > Serratia sp. DFXYC6. The sequence continues at coordinate 2,850 of NZ_JBXUNV010000012.1, forward strand.
CGGTATTACTCGCCGAAATACGCGCATTACGGCAGGAGGTCGCCGATCTGAAAGCGGCGGTCTTGCGTCTGGAGCACCACCCGGCCCCGGCGGAACCGGCGATCGTCAAACGGTGGTGGCAGCGCTGGCGCCGCTGATCCCCACTGCCGCGCCGCCGGCTTGGCCAACGCTTCACGGCCGCGCAATGAATTGCCCGCCCGTTCACCGTTTCTAACATTCATTGGCAGAACGGCAAAAACACGCGATTCGGTGGCGTTTCCCTCTGAAACTGATCTCTGCACACTGGGCTGCATAACCATTCACGCTGCAAAACGGCCTGTATGCCATTTTGCGGGCGTTTTAGCGGAGAAGTGAGGGGGTTTTGTGGCTTCCGACTCAGAAGCGCGCTGAGGGCGCCTGAGTCGGTGCGGGAAACGGATGTTATGGTAAATACCGTAGATTAACAGTAACAAAAAAGCCGTCCATAGACGGCTTTTTTGTTACTTCGTCTTTGTCATAACAACCAATTCCCATTGGATGTCACCTGGTACATTGTGCTGCCTGTGATTCTGCGGAGGCAATGGATCATCTTTGTTGCATGTCACTTCATCGCCGCAGTTAGTACAACGGTAAATCCCCGAAGCCGGACATGTATTTCCTGGCTTATAGTAATAGCGCCATACGCTACCTTCTGGTTCGGTTGTTTTTTGTAAAAACCTTGCAGTGCTATCAACATAAAATGGCATTTTTTTTCCTTTAATTACAATTAGTAAGTAAGAAATAATTTCTATTTTGAAGACCGTTTTTTGCTACTTTCTAGGT
>NZ_JBXUNV010000013.1:1189-2700 GCF_057196085.1 Serratia sp. DFXYC6
AAGAGTAACCTGTCATAGAGTCTCTCAAATGTTTGCAGCGCGAACGATGGAAACATCTTCGGGTTGTGAGGTTAAGTGACTAAGCGTACACGGTGGATGCCTAGGCAGTCAGAGGCGATGAAGGGCGTGCTAATCTGCGAAAAGCGTCGGTAAGGTGATATGAACCGTTATAACCGGCGATACCCGAATGGGGAAACCCAGTGTGTTTCGACACACTATCATGTCATGAATACATAGTGGCATGAGGCGAACCGGGGGAACTGAAACATCTAAGTACCCCGAGGAAAAGAAATCAACCGAGATTCCCCCAGTAGCGGCGAGCGAACGGGGAGGAGCCCAGAACCTGAATCGGCTTGTGTGTTAGTGGAAGCGTCTGGAAAGTCGCGCAGTAAAGGGTGATAGCCCCGTACACTAAAATGCACAGGTCGTGAGTTCGATGAGTAGGGCGGGACACGTGACATCCTGTCTGAATATGGGGGGACCATCCTCCAAGGCTAAATACTCCTGACTGACCGATAGTGAACCAGTACCGTGAGGGAAAGGCGAAAAGAACCCCGGCGAGGGGAGTGAAATAGAACCTGAAACCGTGTACGTACAAGCAGTGGGAGCACCTTCGTGGTGTGACTGCGTACCTTTTGTATAATGGGTCAGCGACTTATATTTTGTAGCAAGGTTAACCGTATAGGGGAGCCGTAGGGAAACCGAGTCTTAACTGGGCGACTAGTTGCAAGGTATAGACCCGAAACCCGGTGATCTAGCCATGGGCAGGTTGAAGGTTGGGTAACACTAACTGGAGGACCGAACCGACTAATGTTGAAAAATTAGCGGATGACTTGTGGCTGGGGGTGAAAGGCCAATCAAACCGGGAGATAGCTGGTTCTCCCCGAAAGCTATTTAGGTAGCGCCTCGTGAACTCATCTTCGGGGGTAGAGCACTGTTTCGGCTAGGGGGCCATCCCGGCTTACCAAACCGATGCAAACTCCGAATACCGAAGAATGTTATCACGGGAGACACACGGCGGGTGCTAACGTCCGTCGTGAAGAGGGAAACAACCCAGACCGCCAGCTAAGGTCCCAAAGTCATGGTTAAGTGGGAAACGATGTGGGAAGGCATAGACAGCCAGGATGTTGGCTTAGAAGCAGCCATCATTTAAAGAAAGCGTAATAGCTCACTGGTCGAGTCGGCCTGCGCGGAAGATGTAACGGGGCTAAACCATGCACCGAAGCTGCGGCAGCGACGCTTAGGCGTTGTTGGGTAGGGGAGCGTTCTGTAAGCCGTTGAAGGTGGCCTGTGAGGGTTGCTGGAGGTATCAGAAGTGCGAATGCTGACATAAGTAACGATAAAGCGGGTGAAAAGCCCGCTCGCCGGAAGACCAAGGGTTCCTGTCCAACGTTAATCGGGGCAGGGTGAGTCGACCCCTAAGGCGAGGCTGAAAAGCGTAGTCGATGGGAAACAGGTTAATATTCCTGTACTTGGTGTTACTGCGAAGGGGGGACGGAGAAGGCTAGGCT